>CAVYBY010000007.1:0-226462 GCA_963766935.1 uncultured Actinomycetes bacterium
CGGCGTGCTGGCCGCCGGTCTCTACGAAGGCCTGGACCTGCTGGAAGCGACCGAGCGAGCGTGCCTGGCTGCCGCGCTCTCGGTCACGAAGGAAGGCGCCCGCGAAGGGATGCCGACGCGCGAGGAGATCGAGAGGCGATGACGTCATGACCGACGACTACAACGAGGCGACGTACGGAGATCGGATCGCCGACGTCTACGACACGCGTTACCTCGCATCCTTCGAAGAGGACACGGCGGGAGCGGTCGCGTTCCTGAAGGAGGCCGCCGGCGACGGGGCGGCGCTCGAGCTCGGGATCGGGACGGGGCGCGTCGCGCTGCCGCTCGCCGAGGCCGGCGTCGAGGTGCACGGGATCGACGCGTCTCAGGGAATGGTCGCCCAGCTCCGGGCGAAGCCCGGTGGCGATCGAATCGGCGTCACATTGGGCGGCTTCGCCGACTTCACGCTCGATCAGAGGTTCGGCGTGATCTACGTCGTCTTCAACACCTTCTTCTCGCTCCTGACCCAGGACGAACAGGTGTCGTGCTTCCGGGCGGCGGCGCGTCACCTGGCCGACGGCGGCGTCTTCGTGATGCAGGCGTTCGTCCCCGACACCTCGAGGTTCGACAGCCATCAGCAGCGCGTATCCGTGGAGACCGTCGGCGTCGACGAGGTCACGCTGGAGACGTCGAGCCACGACCCGGTCGCGCAGCGAACGGACAGCCAGTACGTGGTGCTCCGGGAAGACGGGATCCGGATGTACCCGGTTCGCATCCGGTACGCCTACGTCTCCGAGCTCGACCTGATGGCGCGCCTCGCCGGTCTGCGTCTCAAGGAACGCTGGGCGGGATGGGGCCGAGAGGCGTTCCCGTCGCCCACCTGGACGCACGTCTCGGTCTGGGAGCGGGACGAGTGAGGGCCCGACCCGAACCTGGACCCGCCTCGCCGGACCGGGTCCCCCACGATCAGGGAAAGGCGCTGGAGCGGCTGGTCTTCTTCTCCGACGCCGTGTTCGCGATCGCGATGACGCTGCTCGTCCTCAACATCCCCAGGCCGGCGCCCGGCGAAAACGTGACCGCGTTCCTCACGACCAACGATGCCGGGAAGTTCCTCGCCTACGGCATCAGCTTCTGGGTCATCGCGCTGTTCTGGCTGGGGCACCACCGTCTGTTTCGCTATGTCGGCGACTATGACCACGGACTGATCGTCATCAATCTGATCCTGCTGTTCTGCATCGCGTTCATCCCGTATCCCAGCGCGATCCTGAGCGAGCACGGCGACGACGTCGGCGCGGTCGTCTTCTACTCGGTTGCGATCTCGGCCGCGGCATTGGCCTCCGCCGGCCTCACCTGGTGGACGGTGATCCACAGGCACTTTGCCGGTCCGGTCCACCCGGCGCTCGCCCGCTACTACGTCTTTCGCGGGCTCGTCGTGAGCGCGGTGTTCATCGTCACGATCCCGGTCGCGTTCATCAGCACGAGGGTCGCACAGCCACTCTGGTTCACCTCGTTCGTCCTGCAGCGAGTCGGGCTGCACTACAGCGAGCGGCGCGCCGGGACTGAGGCCTACACCTGAACCCCGGCGCCTCCGTGGAGGCGTCAGGCGGACGCGGCGAGGACGGCGCGCCAGGCCTCGACGAGCGCGCGGCCGTGGCGGCGATCCGGATCCTTGTCGGGGTTGTAGCAGCCGATCGACGCGCCGACGAGGCCCGGCGAGGACGCCATCGGCTTCATCAGTTCGACGAGCTGCTCCCACGTGAGACCGCCGGGCTGCGGATAGTCGGTCGCGGGAAAGACCTCCTCGTCGAGCACATCGACGTCCAGATGGAGCCAGAGCCGGCCGGGACCGGCGGCGAGCGCCGTCGCGATCTCCGCACCAAGCCTGTGCGGCCCCGCCGATCGAACGGCGTCCGCGGTGTGCTCGGAGATGCCGGCGTCCTGGGGCTGGAGTGCGCCCAGCTCGACCGTCTCCTCGCGGTGACGGTGACCCACGACGACCACGTCCGCCGGCGCCGCGCCCGGCCCACCGGCCGCATCCACCCAGGCCGCCGGACCCCGGCCGATCACGACGGCGACGGGCATGTCGGCCGCCTCTCCGGTGGCCGACGTGAGCCCGTCGTACAGATCGAGGTGACCGTCGACGTAGGCGAGCCCGACGCGGCCGAGCGCGTCGCGGGCCCCGGCCACCGCTCCCGGAACCAGCGCGCAGCACCCGCCGGCCAGGAACGGCCGTCTGCCCCGCCTCACGGCATCGGCGACCGCCGAACGGACGGCCGCCGTGGTGGCCAGCACGTCCGCGCTGCCGAGAACCCCGGTCTGCGCGTCGCGCTCGTCGCCTCGGATCCGGACATCGAGGTCGCCGAGATCCGAGCCACCGAGCACCTCCGAGAGCCCGAGCTCCCGCAGCACCCCCGGCGAATGCTCCGCCCCGCCGCCGGTCCGTTCCACCGAGTCGATCGGCACCCCGAGAAACGCGAGCCGGCCGCCGGCCATCAACCGATGAGGTCCGACGTTCCGCGCTTGACCAGCTGGTCGGCGACGATGTTGCGCTGGATCTCCGACGTGCCTTCCCAGATCCGGTCGACGCGCAGCTCGCGGTAGAAGCGCTCGGCGACGTTCTCGCGCATGTAGCCGCGGCCGCCGAAGATCTGCACCGCGCGATCGGCGACGCGTCCGGCCATCTCGCTCGCGTACAGCTTGGCCATCGAGCACTGCGCGTGCTGCACCTTCACGTCGACGCCGCGGTCGATGTTGCGGGCCAGCTCGTAGGTCATCAACCGCGCCGCCCAGAGCTCGGTCAGCGAGTCGGCCAGCATGTGCTGGATGGCCTGGAACTCGACGATCGGCTTGCCGAACTGCACGCGCTCTTTCGCGAACGCAGTCGCCTCGTCGATCAGGCGCTCGGCCGCCCCGCAGCAGCGAGCCGCGATCATCAGCCGCTCGTAGCGGAACCACTCGTAGGTGAAGCTCATCCCGTCTCCCTCCTCGCCCACGAGGTTGGAAGCCGGGACGCGCACGTCGTCGAACGCGACGATCGCGTGTGTGTCGGGGTAGGTGTGCATATACCGCGGCTCGCGAACGAGCCGGACACCGGCCGCGTCCTTGTCGACGAAGAACATCGCGTGCTCGCCGGCGTGCGGGCCACCGGCGAGCTTTGCCTGCACGAAGCAGAAATCCGCGGTGTTGTACGAGGTCACGTGCATCTTCTCGCCCGAGATGACGTAGTCCTGGCCGTCGCGGCGCGCCGTCGTCTCGATCGCGTCGACGTCGGACCCCGCGCCGGCCTCGCTGATCGCGTAACACTCGTGCCGCTCGCCACGGATCGACGGAATGATCCACCGCTCGAGCTGATCCCGCGTCACGACATCCGGAGCCCAGGCAGGCGGCGTGTGCACGCACCACCCGAGCGCGTTCGTCACCCGTCCGATCTGTTCGGAGACGAGCACCTGCTGAAGCATCGTCATGCCGGTTCCGCCAAGCTCGACCGGCATGTTCATCGCGTAGAGCCCGAGCTCGATCGCCTTGTCGTGATGCGCCGCCTTGATCTCCGGGGGAATCTGTCCGTCGTGCTCCTCGGCGTGCACCTCCCACGGGATGAGGTCCTCGTCGACGAAGCGGCGGGTCCGCTCCTGGATCTCGCGGTCGGTGTCGGAGAGCGAGCTGCTCACCTCGATCGCGCTTCGTCCGTGGCAACGGAGACGATCACGAGATGAACTCCAGGCGGTCCCGGTGCTCCGCCAGGCGCTCGATCGACTCGGGATCCATGGCGTGGTCGCGGTCGGGCTCCTCGACCTCGGGCGATTCGCCCAACAGCTCGCCCGACAGATACCGCTGTCCGGTGTCGGGGATGACCGTCGCGATCCGCCGGAGCGCCGGGTGCTTCTCCGCGACCTTCATCACCGCGGCGACGTTGATCCCGGAGGACGGACCGCACAGGATTCCCTCCTCGGCGGCGAGCCGCCGGGCGGTGTGCAGCGCGTCGGCGGTCGAGACCGTCACGATGCCGTCCATGACCGAGAGGTCGAGGTTCGGCGCCACGATCCCGTCGCCGATCCCCGGCACGCCGTGGGTTCCCCACCGCTGCTCGGAGATGAGCGGGCACTCCGCGGGCTCGACGGCGAAGGCCATCACACCCTCGCGGTGCGCCTTGAGCGATCGTGCGACGCCGGTGATCCAGCCGCCGGTCCCCTGCGCGCCGACGACCGCGTCGACGTCGCCGCCGGTCTGCTCCCAGATCTCCTCGCCGGAGGCCATCTGGGCGTCGGGGTTGTCGGGGTTCTGGAACTCTCCGGGGAAGTAGTACCGGTCGGGATCGGCGGCGACGATCTCCTTCATGCGGGCGAGCGCCAGGTCGATGTCGGTTCCGGAGCCCGGCGTCTCCACGAGCTCGGCGCCGTAGCTTCGGATCATCGCCTTGCGCTCCGGGCTCATGCCCTCGGGCATCACGATCATGCACGCGTAGCCCTTGATCGCCGCGGTCGCCGAGCACGCGATGCCGGCGTTGCCGGTCGAGCACTCGATGATCGTCATCCCCGGCCGGAGCTCGCCGCGCTCCTCGGCCCGGGCCAGCATGTGGGGGTAGATCCGGTCCTTGACCGACCCGGTCGGGCCGTACCACTCGATCTTCGCGAGCACCTCGATCCCGGGCGGCGTGACCCGTGACAACCGAACGAGCGGTGTGCGCCCGATGACGTCGAGGAGCGTGTCCGCCGGACGCCGGTTGGCATCCCAGTCGATGGTCACGTCCGCCTCCTGTTCACGCGGTCGCGGATCGCCCATGATCCACGTAGCCGAGCCGCCGCGAGATGGTGTGTCGCCGCTTCGACGACCTGCCTTGCCAATCGCGGCACGTCCGCAGGCCCCATACGAAACGCCGGGCCCGACACGCTGAGCGCCGCAATCACCCGGTCGTCGGCTTGGCGGATCGGCGCCGCCACCGCGTTCAGACCCTCCTCCAGCTCCTCCATCGTCTGTGCGTACCCACGCGCGCGAACCTCCTGGAGCTGGGCGCGCAGGACATCCGGGTCGACGATGGTTGCATCGGTCAGCTTGGCAAGAGGCTCGGAGATCACGGCATCCAACGTGTCGGCGTCGAGCCAGGCGAGGAGGACCTTGCCGTTGGACGTGCAATGCAGCGGCGTCCGGCGGCCCACCCAGCTGACCACCACGACCGATTGCGCCCCGGTCACCTGGTCGACGTAGACGACCTCACCGGCCGAGATGACGCCGAGGTTCACCGTCTCGTGGGTTCGCTCCGCCAACTCCTCCAGCACCGGGTGTCCCGCCCGAACGAGGTCCAGGCCCGCGATCGCCGCGCCGGCGAGGCGGACCAGGCCGAGGCCGAGCCGGTAGCGTTCCGAGGTGGCGTCTCGCTCGACGAGCCCGCGCTCGGCGAGCGTCGAGATCAACCGGGACGCGGTCGCCTTGTGGACGCCCAGACGGCGACCGAGCTCGCTGACGCCCAGCTCACCGGCGTCCGCGATCAGCTCGAGCGCGCGGAGCGCCCGCGACACCGACTGCAGCTCCGCCCCGTTTGCCATCGGCTCCCGTTCCGCATCACGCAACATGGTCTGCCTCTCCGCAACGGCGACGCTAGAGTGACCGGCCGGACCCTGTCAATCGTGGCACTAGGCTGTGCGGTGGGGTCCGCCGGACCGATTGGCACCCAATGAGTGAAGCGAACGAACGGTACTGGCGTGCGGCCGAGCCCAAGCCCGCGTACGACGTGCTGGTCGTGGGCGGCGGCGGTCACGGCCTGGCGACGGCCTACTACCTGGCAAAGAACCACGGCATCACCGACGTCGCGATCCTCGAGAAGGGCTGGCTCGGCGGCGGCAACATGGCCCGCAACACCACGGTCATCCGCTCGAACTATCTCTGGGACGAGTCCGCGGCCATCTACGAGCACTCCCTGAAGCTCTGGGAAGGGCTCGCCGACGAGCTCGGGGTCGGACCTCGAGTTCGACCAGAAGGGCGTGCTGAACCTCTCGCACGACCTCGGCGACATCCGATCGAGCATGCGACGGGTCAACGCGAACCGGCTGAACGGGGTGGACGCCGAGTGGCTCGAGCCCGCCGAGGTCAAGGCGTTCTGCCCGATCGTGAACGTCTCGTCCGACGTCCGCTATCCGGTGCTCGGGGGCACCCTGCAGCGGCGCGGGGGAACCGCCCGCCACGACAAGGTCGCATGGGCGTTCGCCGGGGGCGCAGACCGGGCGGGCGTCGACATCGTCGAGCACTGCGAGGTGACCGGGTTCCTTCGCGGCGCCGGCGGGCGCGTCGAAGGCGTCGAGACCTCGCGCGGTCCGATCCGCGCTCGAACGGTCGCGCTCTGCGCCGCCGGGCACACGAGCGTCCTTGCGTCGATGCTCGGCATCCGCCTCCCACTGCAATCGCATCCGCTCCAGGCCCTGGTGTCGGTGCTGCTCGAACCGGTGCTCGACTGCGTCGTGATGTCGAACGCGGTGCACGTCTACGTGAGCCAGGCCGACAAGGGCGAGCTGGTCATGGGGGCGGGGATCGACCCGTACAACGGCTACGCGCAGCGCGGCTCGTTCCACGTGATCGAGCACCAGATGGCCGCGGCCGTCGAGCTGTTCCCGATCTTCGCTCACGCAGCGTTGCTCCGGACCTGGGGCGGCATCGTCGACGTCAGCCCCGACGCGTCCCCGATCATCGGCCCATCGCCCGTCGACGGCGTCTTCCTCAACTGCGGATGGGGAACCGGCGGGTTCAAGGCGACGCCGGGCGCGGGATGGGCGTACGCGGAGACCGTCGCGCAGGGTGAGGCGAGCGAGCTCGCGCGCCCGTTCGCGCTGGAACGCTTCACGACCGGCGCCCTCATCGACGAACACGGCGCGGCGGCGGTCGCGCACTGATGCGCGCGATGATGAATGCGCACTGATGCCTCCATGCAGGCGAGGACCGTCCGCAAGCTGGCTCTCTCCCTCCCGGGAGCGGAGGAACTGGAGACCTGGGACACCCCGACCTTCCGCGTCCGGAACAAGATCTTCGCGATGTTCGCCGGCGGGGGACGCGAGGTGTGGGTCAAGTCGATGCACGACGAGCAGCAGGCGCTGATCGCGATGGACCCGGACACGTTCTTCCGCCCGCCGTACGTCGGTCCGAGCGGCTGGGTCGGCGTGCGGTTCGCAACGGCCGACCGCGACGAGATGCGCGAGCTGATCGTCGAGGCCTGGCGGATGACGGCGACCAAGCAGGCCGTACGGGCCTTCGACGAGGAGCAGGGCTGATGCTCCTGATCCGATGTCCGTGGTGCGGTCCGCGCGAGGAGATCGAGTTCCGCTACGGCGGACAGGCGCACCTCGCGTATCCGGCCGACCCGGACGCGCTGACCGACGAACAGTGGGCCGATTTCCTATTCATGCGCGAGAACCCGAGGGGCCCGTTCGCCGAACGTTGGATGCATACGGCGGGGTGCCGGCGGTGGTTCAACGCGATCCGCGACACCACGACACACCGGATCCTCGTCACGTACCGCATGGGCGAGCCACGGCCGGAGACGGGCTGATGTCCGGGCGGCGTCTGGAGACCGGCGGACGATGGATCGACCGGACCACGCCGGTCGGGTTTGCCTTCGACGGACATGCGTACGAAGGGTTCGCCGGCGACACGCTCGCGTCGGCGCTGCTGGCGAGCGGTATGGACGCGCCGTTCCGCAGCCCGATCCGCGGACGGCCGCGGGGCGTGTTCTCCGCCGGCGTGGAGGAGCCGAACGCCTTCGCCGAGGTGTCGGCGCCACGGTTCGACCTCATCGCGCCGGCGACGATGGTGGAGCTGGTCCCCGGGCTCGTGACCGAGTCTCGGAGCGGTATCGGGCGGCTTCCCGAGGATCCGGCCGGCGCGCCGGTGGCCCGGTCGGAGCACCGTCACGCGCACGTCGAGACCCTCGTGGTGGGCGCTGGCGTCGCCGGTTTGCGAGCCGCGCTCGAGGCCGTCCGCCGTGGCGACCGCGTGCTGCTCGTCGACGAACACCACCGCTTCGGCGGGTCCGCCACCTCGCTCGACAAGATCGAGGGAGAGCCCGCATACGGATGGATCGAGCGCGCGGTCGCGGAGCTCGACGGAGCAGCCGACGCGCACGTGCTCGTCCGGGCGACGGCGCTCGGCGTCTACGACGAGGGCTACGTCGTGCTGCACGAGCGATCGCAGCGGGTCGAACGTCTCTGGCACGTGCGAGCCGGGCACGTGGTGCTCGCCACCGGCGCACACGAGCGACCGATCGTATTCGAGAACAACGACCGCCCCGGCGTGATGCTCGCCTCGGCCGCACATCTGTATCTCGACCGGTTCGGCGTTCTTCCCGGCGAGCGCGCCGTCGTCTTTACGACCAACGACGCCGCCTACCGAAGCGCGTTCGCCCTCGCCGACGCCGGCCTGGAGATCGTGGCGATCGCCGATCCGCGCGACGGGCGCCCGATCCACGACGAGGCACGCAGCCGGGGTCTCGACGTGCGACCCGGAGTGGTGACCGGCGTCGACGGCGAACTCCGTGTCGAGTCGGTCCACATCCGGTCGTCGGAACGATCCGGTGTGTCCTTCGCCGATCTGCTGCTCGTCTCCGGAGGCTGGAACCCGGTCGCCCAGCTGTGGAGAGCGGCCGGGGGTGGACTTCACTACGACGAGGAGCGCGCGGCGTTCGTGCCCGCTCTTGCCGCCGGGCCGCCGTGGCTCTCGGTCGTCGGTCACGCGTCCGGCGACGGGTTGCCCGCCTCGAAAGAGGTGCCGTTCGTCCTCAACGGTCTGCTCGACGACCATTTCGTCGATCTGCAGCGCGACGCCTCCCTGTTCGCCGTCCAAGAGGCGGTTCTCGCTGGTCTGCGTTCGGTCGAGCACGTCAAGCGAGCCACCTACATCGGCACGGCCGTCGATCAGGGCCGGACGTCGGGCGTCGTCACCGCGTCGATCGTGAGCGCCTTCCTCGCGCATCCGCTCGAGGACCTGATTCGTGTGGGTCTGCCATCGGCCTCTCCGGAAGTGGAGCCGACCAGCGCGCGTCCGCCGTATGCGCCGGTGTCCTACTCGGTGCTCGCGGGGCCGGATCGCGGCCCGGTGCTCCTCGACCCGGTGCGCACGACGCCGATCAACGAATGGCACGCCGAGCGCGGCGCCGTCTTCGAGAACGTCGGTCAGTGGAAGCGGCCGCGCTACTTCCCCACCGGCGGCGAGGATCTGGACGCCGCGGTCGGGCGCGAGTGTCTGGCGGTGAGAACCGGCGCCGGCGTGCTCGACGCGTCGACGCTGGGCAAGATCGACGTCGTCGGACCGGACGCCGGCGTCTTTCTCGACCGGATGTACACGAACCGGATGAGCAGCCTGCGAACCGGCCGTATCCGGTACGGACTGATGCTCGGGCTCGACGGCATGGCGATGGACGACGGCGTCGCGATGCGCCTCGCCGACGACCACTTCTTCGTCACGACGACGACCGGCGGCGCCGCGGCCGTCCTCGACCGGTTCGAGGAATGGCTCCAGACCGAGTGGCCCGATCTGCGCGTCTACTGCACGTCGGTGACCGAGCAATGGGCCGACGTCGCCGTGGGCGGACCCCGGGCGCGTGACGTGCTCGAGTCGGCCGGCACCGACCTCGACCTCGATCCCGCGGCCTTCCCGTTCATGACCGTGCGCGAAGGAACCGTCGCCGGCGTCCCGGCCCGGGTCGCGCGCGTCAGCTTCACCGGCGAGCTGTCGTACGAGATCAACGTCGAGGCATGGCACGGGCGCCACGTCTGGGACGCGGTGATGGAGGCCGGTGCCTCGCTCGGCATCACGCCGTACGGAACCGAGACGATGCACGTCCTTCGCGCCGAGAAGGGCTTCCCGATCGTCGGCCAGGACACGGACGGCACGGTCACGCCCGACGACCTCGGGATGTCGTGGATCGTCGACATGGACAAGGGGGACTTCGTCGGGCGGCGCTCGCTCCGGCGGCCCGACACCATGCGGGCCGGACGCAAGCAGCTCGTCGGCCTCCTGCCGGCCGACCGCGACGTCCTCATCCCGGAGGGAGCGCAACTCGTCCTCGAAGAGACGGAACGAATCCCGATGCCGATGGCCGGACACGTCACCTCGAGCTACCGGAGCGCGGCGCTCGGCCGCACCTTCGCGCTGGCGATGCTGAACGACGGCCGCGCGCTCCACGGGTCGACGGTGTTCGCCTCGCACCCCGGCGGGACGGTCGCCGCCGAGGTCACGTCGCCGGTGTTCTGGGATCCGGACGGACGCAGGCGCGACGGCGATCCGGAGGGTGGCTGATGGAATCGCCCGCGCTGGATCCCATCGCCCGACGGGCCCGCGACCTCATCGACCTGCCGCGGGCGACCGGCGGCGGCGTCGACTGCCGGACGATTCCTTTCTTCGCCCAGGTCGACCTCCGCCTGGACCCCGCCCATGCGGGACGCTCGCCCATCCCGCTGCCGCTCGAAGCCAACACGGCGCAGGAGGCGGGACCGCGCGCGGCGCTCTGGCTCGGTCCCGACAAGTGGCTCGTCCTCGGCCCCGCGGACAGCGCGGCAGGGATCGCCGCCGACCTCGACCGGGCGCTCGACGGACTCCATCGCTCGATCGTCGACGTCTCGGCCAACCGGGTGGTCCTGGAGCTGTCGGGTCCGGAGCGGCTGGATCTGCTCTCGACGGGATGCCCGATCGATCTGCATCCGAGGGCGTGGGGCCCCGGCCGGTGCGCCCAGACGCTCTTCGGCCGGGCGCCGGTCATCCTGCACGAACGATCGGACGCCACCGCCGTGCTCGTGCGGCCGTCGTTCGCCGACTACGTGATCGACCGGCTTCTGGCCCAGGTTTCCCCGCCGGGCGATTGACAGCGGCAGGGCCGCACTGGACGATTCTTGCCGGTTCCACTTGACCGGTTCGACTTGGGAGGCAATCACATGTGGTCCTGGTTCACGTTCTGGCTGCTTCTTCACATCCTGGGCGCGATCGTCGCCTTCGGCCCGACCTTCACGTTCGGGTTGATCGGCGCGCAATCGGCGAAGGAGCCGATGCACGCCGAGTTCGCCACACGCCTCGTCCACATGATCTCGAAGAACGTCGTCATCCCGGTTGCGCTGTCGATGGCCGTCACCGGTGTCGGCCTGATCTTCGCCGGCCACGTCGACCTGTGGGGCTCCGAATGGCTGATCATCGCGATCGTCGTCTACGTCGGCGCGGTGGGCTTCTCGATCGCGGTCCAGGCGCCGACGGCCGAGAAGCTGATCGGCGTCCTTCAGTCGATGCCGCCCGGTCCGCCGCCCGAGGGAGCAACCGGACCACCCCCGGCGATCGCGGCGCTGACGAAGAGGCTCACGATCGGCGGGATCTACCTGACCGTCAGCGTGCTGGTCATCGTGCTGCTGATGATCTGGCGCCCGGGAGCGGCCTTCTCGTAGCCGGTCCGGCGATCAGGCCCTGAGCCGCTCGCCGGCGGGGTCGACCAGCGGATCGGCGGCGACGGTCGCGGGAAGGCGCTCGTCGAAGTACTCGATCTCCACCGGCGTCCCCGCGGCCGCAAACTCGGCCGGCAGGTAGCCGTAGACGATCCCGCGCCCGATCGAGTAGCCGTACGCGGCGCTCGTCACGTAGGCCACCACATTCCCGCCGGCCCGGATCGGCTCCTTCCCCATGACCACGGCCGACGGATCGTCGAGCGTGATGCAGCTGAGCTTGTGGGCCGACCCTCGCTCGCGGATCGCCTCCAGGGCTTCCCGGCCCTGGAAGTCGCCCTTGTCCATGCGCACGGCGAAGCCGAGTCCCGCCTCGAACGGGTCG
This sequence comes from uncultured Actinomycetes bacterium, assembly GCA_963766935.1. Taxonomy (GTDB): domain Bacteria; phylum Actinomycetota; class UBA4738; order UBA4738; family HRBIN12; genus CAVYBY01. The sequence goes on from CAVYBY010000007.1 coordinate 11,764, forward strand.
TGCTCGGTGCCGATGTCCTGGCCCCACAGCCGGTAGCCCTTCTCCAGGCGAAGCGAGTCGAACGCGCCGAGGCCGGCCGCCACCATCCCCAGATCGTGCCCGGCCTCCCACAACAGGTCCCAGACGCGCCCGCCCATCGCGAACGGTCCGTAGATCTCCCAGCCGAGCTCGCCGACATAGCTGATGCGAGCCGCCAGACAGTCGGCCTCGCCGACGTTGATCCGCTGCGCCCGCAGGTACGGGAACGCCTCGTTCGAGACGTCGGCGTCGGTCACCTGTTCCAGCACGTCGCGCGCGCGGGGACCCCACAGACCCAGCGCGAACAGCGACCCGGTCCGCTCGGTGATCGAGACGCGCTCCCCCTCCCGGATCTGGAACCGAAGCCACGCGAGGTCGTGCTGCCCCGACCCGCCGCCGGTCACCACGCGGAACCGGTCGGCCAGGCGCATGACGGTCAGGTCGCATCGGATGCCGCCCTTCGGGGTCAGCATCTGGGTGTAGACGATCGTTCCGACCGGGCGGTCGATGCGGTTGGCCGAGATCCGCTCGAGGAACCCGAGCGCGTCGGGCCCGGTCACGTCGAACTTCGCGTACGCCGTGATGTCGAGGACCCCGACACCGGATCGAACGGCGAGGTGCTCGGCGCCGACGCACGGCGACCAGTTCGCCGCCGCCCATCCATCCCTTCGCTCCCACGGCTCGCCGCGCAGCAGCGGCCGGTTCGCCTCGAACCACTGCGGCCGCTCCCAGCCCGCCCCGACGAAGAACTCGGCGCCGAGCTCGGCCTGCGCGCCGGAGAACGGCGTCAGCCGAAGCCCGCGCGGGTGCGACATCTGCTGGAGCGGATGGATGACGTCGTAGACCTCCCGATACTGCTGCGCGCCGCGCGCTCGCACGTACGGCGGCGTCGTCATGAACGGGTAGAAGCGGTTCGCGTCGGCCTCGGCCAGATCCAAGCTTGGCTCCCCCGCGACCATCCACTCGGCCACCTGCCGGCCCATCCCGCCGCCGTGGGTGACCCAGACCGCCTCGCAGATCCAGACGCCGCGAACCTTTGCCGACTCGCCGACGATCGAGCCCATGTCCGGCGTGAACGAGAACATCCCGTTGATGGCGGTCGAGGGATCCATCCGCCCCTCGATCGGGGGAAGGAGCCTGACGCTCGCCTCCTCGGCCACCTCGAAGTCCTTCGGCGTGAAGGGCTCGATCGAGGGCATCCGGTCGCCACCGGGTCGCCGCAGGTCGGCGGGGTCGAACAAGATCGGCTCGTGCCGGTAGTTGCCGACACCGTAGCGGTCCTGCTGCTGCCGGTAGTACAGCGACATGTCCTGATGCCGCAGGATCGGGTGGACCACCTCGCGTGTCTCGCCGGCGAGCTCCGGCAGCGGGAGCGTCCACATCAGCTGGTGCTGGACGACCGCCAGCGGGATGGGAACGCCGGCCATCGCGCCGATCCGCGGCCCCCAGATGCCCGCGCACACGAGCACCGTTTCGCATTCGACGTTTCCGCGATCGGTCTGAACGCCTCGGACGCGGCCGTCGCGGATGTCGAACCCGGTGACGGTCACGCCGCCTTCGAACCCGACGCCGCGTGCTTCGGCCGCGCGGGCGAGGGCGGCTGCGGCCCGCACGCCCTTGGCGATCCCGTCGCTCGGGACGAGATACGAGCCGAGGATCTCCGAGGGGTCCAGCAGCGGGATCCGCGCCGCGGTGTCCTGGGGCGAGAGCAGGGTGGCGCCCTCGATCCCGTAGGACCGTGCGAACCCCATCCGGCGCTTCAGCTCCTGCATCCGCTCGGGGGTCGTGGCCACCTCGATGCCGCCGACGCCGTACCAGCAGGGCTCGCCGTCGAGCTCGAGCGAGGCGTACAGCTCGACGGTCTGCTGCGCGATCCGGCACATCGTTCGCGAACCGTTGGTCTGGAAAACGAGGCCGGGGGCGTGCGACGTCGAGCCGCCGGTCTCGAACAGCGGCCCCTGGTCCAGGACCAGCACGTCGGTGAGCCCGAGCTCGGCAAGGTGATGGGCGGCGCTCGTGCCGACGATCCCGGCCCCGATGACGACGACCTGGGCTCGATCGCGCATGCCGGTCCGCCGCCCTACGAGGCGGTGCCTTCCTCCTCGGAGACCCCGTCGGAGGAGACGGGGCGGGCGGCCCGGCCGTAGGACTCGACGAGCTGCCGCCGCCAGTCCTGGGTGCTCTTGACCTGGTTGAAGGTGTAGATGTGGAACCCGGCGATGCCGTAGCCGGGGTTGGCAACGAACGGCGCGACGTTGGCGACGAACGCGTCGGGCCGGTAGCCGCCCCGTTTCATCAGCCGGGCGACGAGACCGCCGTACTTGCTCACGTACTTCACCGACGGGCCCACGCCGACCCGCAGGGACACCTCGATCAGCCGCCGCCGGTTGACCGCCCCCGCCATGCCGATCACGACCGGGAGCTCGATGCCCCGATCGCGGATCCGCGCGATCCAGGCGGCCACGACGCGAGGCTCGAAGCAGATCTGGGTGGCGACGTGCGAGGCGACCTGCGCCTTGTCGGCGAGCGCCTCGAGCAGGACTTCCTCGTCGATCAGCGGATGGCCCTCCGGATACCCGCCCACGCCGATCTCGGAGGGCCGCGGACCGGCGTCGGCGATCGCGGCCAGCAGCTCGCCCGCCGATGCATACGGCCCGAGCGGGTCGTGCCCGTCGCCGCCGATGACGAAGAGCCGGGAGATCCGGGCGGCGTCGAGGCGGCCGAGGATCTCCTGGAGGTGCTCGCGGCTGCGAACGGTCCGGGCGGACACGTGCGGCATGACCTCGTACCCGTCCATGTGGAGGCGTTCCGCGAGATCGAGCGTCGGATCGGGGCCCCTGTGCGGCGAGCACGTGACGGTGACGACCGAGCCCTTCGGCAGCGCCTCGGTCACCTTGGACTCGATGCCGCCCATGGGGATGACTTCGAACCGAGCCCGGGCCAGCAGCTCGCCCAGACCCGGCCGCATCGAGCCGAAACCGGCCTGCCTGCTCACAGCTCTTGTCTCATGATTTTGGGCTCACGACTTCGGGATCTCCTTCTTCGGATCCCAGTGCGGCATCTCGACGACGGTGGCATCCACACGTCCGGACGCCGGGGTCTCCGTCTGCAACGCGGTCCCGAGCTCCGCGAACTCGATCGGCACCATCGCCAGGCCGATGTTCTTCTCCAGACGCGGCGAGTGGCAGGCGCTCGTCACGCGGCCGACCTGCCGGCCGTCGGCGAACACCGGGAAGAAGTCGACCATCTCGTTGTCGATGTAGCTGCCGACCGGGTCGCCGCCGATGTCCACGCCCACCAGCTTCTGGGTCACGCCCTCGTCGCGGATGCGCCGGAGCGCTTCCTTGCCGACGAAGTCGGCCTCCTGATCGAGGTCGACCATCCACGTGTAGTGGTACCCGACCTCGTAGGGGTTGTTCTCGTACCACATGTCCGCTCCGAAGGCGAGAATGCCACCCTCGATGCGCCGGATGTGACACGGCCCGATGACGCGCAGGTCGACCGGTTTGCCGGCCTCGAGAACGGTGTCCCACAACTTCTGCCCGTTCTGGCTCGCGTCGTGCAGGTAGATCTCGTATCCGACCTCCCCCGTGTAGCCGGTGCGCGAGATGACGACGTCCATCCCCTCCAGCGTCGTCTGCATGAGGCCGTAATACGGCACGTCGAGAATCTTCTCGCCGAACAGGTTCGTCAGCACCTGCTTCGCGTTCGGTCCCTGGATCTGCAACGGCGCGACGTCGATCTCCTTCACCGTCACGTCCATGCCCTTCGCGTGCGCGATGCCCAGCGCGTACAGATTCACGTCGCTGTCGGCGAGCGAGAGCCAGAACTCGTCCTCGGCCACGCGCAGGAGAACCGGGTCGTTGAGGATGCCGCCGTCGGGCGCGGTGATGAACACGTACTTCGCCTGGTCGACGGCGCACTTGTGCAGGTCGCGCGGCACGATCATGTTCGTCAGGTCGAACGCGTCGGGCCCCTTGATCTGGATCTGCTTTTCCACTCCCACGTCCCAGAGCGTCACGTTGTTCACGAGCGACCAGTACTCGCTCACCGGGTCCCCGTAGTGACGCGGGTGGTAGGTGTGGTTGTAGACGCTGTAGCGGTGCACGCCGTGCTGGCGCGAGGCGTAGAAGTAGGGCGACTTGCGGATCCGCGTGTACAGCAGGATCCCGGGGTTCTCGATCACCTCAGGCACGGGACAGGCTCCTTTCTCCGTGGCCGGGGGCTGCGTTGCTCAAGGCGCAACAACAGTGGGCTCTCCGCAACCGACGCTATGACCGGCGGCGATGCCCTGTCAAGACGGACGGCGGACGCCCGGTCAGCCCGAGGTGTGCTGGTAGGCGACCAGATCGCCGCCGCGCAGAGCGACGATCCATCCCTCGAGCGTTCCCTGCACGTACTCGCTGCCGGGGTTGAAGCACTGGGTCCGGCGGATCCGGAAGCGGCCGGCCGACTCGTGGATGTGGCCGTGCAATGAGACGGCCGGCTGATAGGCCGTCACGGCCTCGCGGACCGCGACGCTTCCACCCCCCGTGGTCACGAACCGGCCGGCTTCCCTCACCGGGACCGGGAACCCGCCCGGTTCCTTCGGAGGACCGAGCTTGAGGCAGGTGTCGATGGGGGTGTTCTTCGGCGGGCAGTGGAAGTTGAAGACGCACCGGCCGACATCGGGGACGCGGGCCACCTCGCGCCGGATCGCTTCCGCGATCTCGCCCTCGCTCGCCTCCCGCGGGGTGTCCCAGGGCGTGAAGGTGGAGAGACCGACCGTGATCATCGTGTGCTGGTCGTCCAGCTCGACGAGGCGGCCCTCACAGCCGACGACCCGGTCGCCGTGGTGCCGGTCCAGCGTCTCGAGCACCGACGGCTCGTCGTCGTTCCCGCCGGTCAGGAACATCCGAGCGGGGGTTCCGGCGAGGGTCTCCTCGGCCAGCTGGATCCACTCGGCGAGGCGCGCGCTGGCGGTCTCGTGGAAGAGGCCCTTGACGGCGAGTGCGTCCGATCTCAGCTCCGCGTACCTGTCCGGTTCCACGACGACCCAGTAGAAGCCGGTCCGCTCGATGCTCGCGCGAAACGCCAGGAGCTCGTCCTCGCCTTCGAGGGAGTGCTCCGTGCCCTGGAAGTGAGCGCGATAGCCGCCGCTCTTCCTGACGATCGGCACGAGCGCCTTGCCCATCAGGTCCCCACCGAACACCAGCGCGTCGACGCCGTAGAACTTCGCCGCGTTCAGGAACTTCCGAAACGCGACCTGCGAACCGTGGATGTCGGCGGCAAAGAAGATGCGGGTTGGCCGAGGTCGCCGACGCCCGAGCGGCATGGCCTCACCCCAGGTCGATGACGATCGTCTTGAGCTCGGTGAGCCGCTCCATCGAGAAGCGGCCGCCGACGCGGCCGACGCCGCTTTGCGATCCGGACGCGCCGCCAAAGGGAAGGTGGGACTCCCAGTAGTTCGTTCCCTCGTTCACGTTGACCCAGCCGGTCCGGACCGCCTCGGCATACCGAAGGCCGCGCCGGAGATCGCGCGTGAACACGGCCGAAAGCAGCCCGTAGGACGAACGATTGACGAGCTCGATCGCCTCCTGCTCGGACCGGATCGTCGTGATCGGGGCGACCGGCCCGAACGTCTCCTCGCGCGCGATCTCCATGTCCTCGGTGACCCCGTCGAGCACCGTCGCCTCGAAGAAGAGGTCGCTGCCGTGTTCGGCCGCGCGGTGGCCGCCCGACACGAGCGTGGCGCCGGCGCCGACGGCCTGCTCGACGTGACGCTGGCTCTTGGCAGCCGTCGGCTCGTTGTTGAGCGGGCCCATCGTGGTGGCCGCATCGAACGGATCGCCGAGGCGAATCTGCTCGACGGCGGCCGTCAGGGCGGCCAGATAGTCGTCCTTCACGTCCTCGTGCACCAGGATCCGCTCCCCGGCGGTGCAGCTCTGGCCGGCGTTGAGGAAGCAGGCGACGAGGGTGGCTCCGACGGCGGCGTCCAGGTCGGCGTCCTCGAGCACGACGAGCGGCCCGTTGCCGCCCATCTCGAGCAGCAGCTCCTTTCCCGCCGCCCGCGCGGCAACCGCGTGGCCGGTGGCGATCGAGCCGATGAACCCGATCGCCTGCGTGCCCGGGTTCGCGGCGATCTCGTCGCCGACGACCGGGCCGTGACCGGTCACGAGGTTCACGACGCCGGCAGGAAGATCCGCCGCCTCGAGGCACTCGGCGAAGCGGACGGCGCAGACCGCGGTCGTCGGCGCGGGGACCCACACCACCGCGTTTCCGTATGCGATCGCCGGCGCGAGGATCTCGCCCGGCATTGTGTACGGCCAGTTCCACGGGCTGATGATCGAGACGATGCCGCGGGGGACGCGCTGCAGCAGCACCCGCTTGTTCGCGTCGATGGACGGCGGAAGGAGTCCCTCCATGCGGGTCGCATCGGCGGCGGCCATGTCGAAGTAGGCGATCAGCTCCTGGACCTCGTCGCGAGCCTCCGCTTCGAGCGGCTTGCCCTGGTCGAGTGCGAGCGTCGCCGCCAGGTCCTCGCGGCGCGCGTCGATCGCCTCGGCGATCCGGCGCATCGCGGCGGCCCGGTCGAACGCCGAGCGACTCGCCCAGCCCGGCTGGGCGTCGGCGGCGGCGGCGATCGCCCGGTGCGCGTCCGCCCGGGAGCCCTGGGCGACGGTCCCGATGACCGCGCCGGTCGAGGGCGAGAACGCCTCGAACGTGGCGCCGTCTTCCGCCGGCACCCACGCCCCACCGATCCACAGCCGATGCTCGTCCGCCACGTCGCTCACCTTAGGCCGAAACGGCCGAGGGGCGGCCCGGAGGCCGCCCCGTCGAACCCGTCGCGCCGAACCGCGTGTTACTCGACCGGGATCTCCTGATAGATGGCTTTCAGGTCGATCCCCTGGCTCTTGCGGTAGATCTTCGCGACCACATAGACGACCACCGCCAGCAGGTACATCGAGCCCATGAACCACAGCGACGTGGAGTTGTTGACGTAGTACACGTCGTTGGTGAACCACTCGTACAGGTTGAAGCCCAGGAACAGGGCGCTGATGGTCCCCGTCACCGTGATCAACGGGATCCCGGCGATCTTGTATCGCGCGATCGCGGAGTTCTCGTACAGGTGCTTCTTCCGCCACGGCAGGATGATCGCCGCGATGGACGTCCCGAAGAACGTCACCGCGATCACGAGCGTCGCATCCAGGATGTACGTGGCGAAGTTGTCCGTGTAGGCGTAGAGCAAACCGACGATGAGCGACGGCACCAGCATCAGGATCAGCGCCCAGACCGGGACGTGGCGCTTCTCGGTCACGTCGGCCACCTTCTCCGGCAGGATCCGGTCGAACGCCGCGGCGAAGATGACCCGCGTCGACGACAGGAACAGCGTGCCGGCCCACCCGAGGAACCAGGCGCCGAACATCAGCACGAGGATCGCCTGGACCAACGCGTTGTGGAAGAAGAAGCTCACGAGGAGCGGCGGATACGACCAGACCGGGACCGTGCCGGTGCCGTTCCAGTAGTCGAGGTTGGCCGCGTTGAAGAAGTCCCAGCCGAAGAACTTGGACGAGAGCAGCAGGAAGGCGACCGCGACGGCGATCGTGACCCACAGGCCCCACATCATGCCGCTCATGACGCGCTTGAAGTCGCTCGCGCCGCGGACCTCGCCGTAGAGCGTGGCGCCCCAGTTCGGCCAGAGGATCCAGAAGCACAGGAACGGGATCAGCAGGAGCGAGTCCCCGAGGAACGGCGAGAACCCGAGCTTTGCCGGCAACGCTCCGCCGGCCCCGTCGATGATGCCCTGATAGGCGTTGTCGACGCCGAACAGCTTCGAGGACTCCGTGTTGAAGGCGCTCTCGAAGCCGCTGCGCGACCCGAACAGCATCACGAGGAAGACGATGCCGAGCGCGATCATCCCGACGTAGAAGCAGTACTTCTGGATCTTCGCGTACCCCTCCATGCCGAGCGAGACGAGCGCGCCGGCCAGAACGACGACCAGGACGATCACCGTGAACAGGCCGATGTCCTTGCCGAGGAAGTCGAGCGCGCCCTGCCACTTGAGGATGGCGGCGAGAGGCTGCAGCACCTCGACGTTGAAGATGCCGCCGTAGACGGGCGCCCAGTACCACAGGATGAACCACCACCCGGTGACGGCCAGGACGAACCCGATCCCGCCGCCCAGGATGCGGCTCTGCCAGACGTAGTCGCCTCCGGCGCGCGGCATCACGGAGATGAGACCGGCGTAGGTGACGACGAGGAAGGACACGAACACGCCGGAGATCAGCAGCGCGGGAAGGACCTGCCCGGTCGTGACGAAGCCGAGCACCGACAGGGCATAGAACAGCCCGAGCGTCACGAAGTTGATCGACATGAACGAGTAGAGGAACGAGTCGAACTTCGACCAGCCCTTGACCAAGCCGGTCGCCTTGCGCAGGAACAACGTGGGAGCCTCGCCTACCGCTGCCATCTGCACCCCCTCCCGGGTCGGAACGGCCTCAGCCGTTCACCAGTTGGTAGTTCTTGATCTTCCCCTTCTTCGGATCGATGTTCACGATCGCGGCTTGCAGGATGCCCTCTTCGTAGGAGCTGCCGGGGTTGAGCGCGAGGGTCGTCCCGATCCGCGCGGCCCCCTTGCTCTCGTGGATGTGCCCGTGCAGCGACAACACCGGCTGGAACCGCTGGACGGCTTCCAACACCGACGTCGATCCGACCGGGCCGAGCGCCTGCCCGCCCGACTTGTACGTCAGGTCGTCGTTGAGCGCCGGCGCGTTGTCGAGCTTCGAGCCGTACGGCGGCGCGTGGAAGTTGAGGATCGTGGTCGCCGGATCGGACGCGTGCTCGAGCGCGTGCTCGATCCGGGTCGCGATCTCCGGCTCTTCCGCCTCACGGAACGTGTGCCAGGGCGTCGGATTGGTCCAGCCCATCGAGATCATCGTGTAGCCGCCGAGATCGATCGGGTGGTCCTCGTCGCCGGTCTCAACGACGTTCGCGTGCGTTAGCAGGTCGTCGATCTCGAACATGTCGTCGTTTGCGGGGCAGGCGATCACGCGAATCCCGGTGCCGGCCAGCTTGTCCTCGGCCATCGCGATCCACCGCTCGGTCCCCTCGAGCATGACTTCCTTGAAACGCTTGTCGACGAGGTCGGCGTCCTCCTGCATGGCGCGGTACTCCTCCTCGGAGACCCGGATCGGGTAGTAGCCGCGGTTCATGACGCGTTTTTCGAACTCCGTGATCTCTTCTGAGGTCTCGAGCGTCTCGCGGAAGTCCTGCAGGGAGGCCTCCCAGGTGCCGTCGGCCCTCTGCACGATGGGCACCATGGCCTTGCCGGTCACGTCGCCGCCCAGGATGACCGCGTCTGCCTTGTAGAAGGCCCCCGCGTTGAGGAACTTCCTCCAGCAGATCTCGGACCCGTGCAGGTCCGTCACGAAGAAGAGTTTCAGCACTCCATCCCCACTCGAGGAGCGATGATCGCCCTCACGCCACACGCGCGCAAGGAACGGTTGCAGGATCCGCAACACCGATGCGGCAGTAGCGCCGGGGACGCTCCCCACGGCGGCCCGCGGTGGTGCAGACTCCGGGCGTGAGCGATTCCTACGACGTCGTGATCGTCGGCGGAGGCTCCGCCGGAAGCGTCCTGGCCAACCGACTCTCCGCCGACCCGTCGACCACGGTCCTCGTGCTCGAGGCGGGGCGCCCGGACCGGTTGTGGGACGTCTTCATCCACATGCCCGCCGCGCTGACGTTCCCGATCGGCAGCCGGTTCTACGACTGGAAGTACGAATCCGAGCCCGAGCCGAACATGGGCGGCCGCCGGATCTACCACGCCCGGGGCAAGGTCCTCGGCGGATCGAGCAGCATCAACGGGATGATCTTCCAGAGAGGCAATCCGCTCGACTACGAGCGGTGGGCGTCGGCGCCGGGTATGCAGACGTGGGACTACGCCCACTGCCTGCCGTACTTCAAACGCATGGAGACCTGTCTGGCGGCCGCGCTCGACGATCCGTTCCGCGGCCACTCGGGCCCGCTCGTCCTCGAGCGTGGTCCGGCGACGAGCCCGTTGTTCGGCGCGTTCTTCGAAGCCGTACAGCAGGCCGGCTTCCGCCTGACCGACGACGTCAACGGCTACCGGCAGGAGGGGTTCGCGCCCTTCGACCGCAACATCCACCGGGGGCGGCGCCTCTCGGCCGCCCGGGCGTACCTGCACCCCGTCCAATCCCGCCCGAACCTTCACGTGAAGACGCGCGCGTTCGTCGGCAAGATTCTCTTCCGCGGCAACCGTGCGACGGGCGTCGAGTTCACCCACGGCGGCTCGGAGCACCGGGTCGAGGCCGGCGAGGTCATCCTGTGCGGCGGAGCGATCAACTCACCCCAGCTGCTTCAGCTCTCGGGCATCGGGAAGGCAGCCGATCTCGAAGCGCTCGGGATCGACGTGGTCGAGAATCTGCCGGGCGTGGGGGCCAACCTCCAGGACCATCTCGAGGTCTACGTCCAGTACGCGAGCACGCAGCCGGTGTCGGTCGCGCCGTACCTCAAGTGGCGGTACCGGCCGTGGGTCGGCTTCCGCTGGCTGTTCTTCCGGTCGGGACCGGGCGCGACGAACCACTTCGAGGGCGGCGGGTTCGCGCGCAGCAACGACGAGGTCGCGTATCCGAACCTGATGTTCCACTTCCTTCCGATCGCCATCCGCTACGACGGCTCCGCGCCGGCCGGCGACCACGGCTACCAGGTCCACATCGGTCCGATGAACTCCGACGCCCGTGGCAGCGTCAAGACCGTCAGCACCGACCCGCACGTGCACCCGGAGCTTCGCTTCAACTACCTCTCGACCGATCAGGATCTTCGCGAGTGGGTCGAGGCCATCCGGACCGCACGGCTGATCCTCGGTCAGCCGGCATTCGAGCCGTTCAACGGCGGCGAGCTGTCTCCGGGAACCGAGGTCGAAACCGACGAGCAGATCCTCGACTGGGTCCGCGCCCAGGGCGAGACGGCGCTGCACCCGTCGTGCACGTGCGCGATGGGGACGGGCCCGGATGCCGTGACCGACCCCACCAGCCTTCGCGTGCTCGGCACCGAGGGCCTGCGCGTCGTCGACGCGTCCGCGATGCCGCTGATCACCAACGGCAACATCTACGCGCCGGTGATGATGCTTGCGGAGAAGGCGGCCGATCTCATCGCCGGCACGACGCCGCTTCCCGTCGAGCCGATCGAGTTCTACCGCCACACCGGCTGACGCGGCCGCGGTCGTCGGCCTAGTGGCCGACCTCTTCGGGCAGCTCGTACCACTTCACGCGGTCGCCGACCTTGGCGCGCAGCTTCCACCTGACCGTCTTCGGCACGGCGTCGCAATGCTCGCGGATCGTCTGGATCTGCGCGATCGGATCGTGGCGCCTCGCCTCCGGCACCAGGTCGCGATGCTCGCCGTCGGCGAGCGCCGCCAGCTTGTCCAGGTTGCCGGTGACGGTTCGCCACCATCCCCAGTCCTCGGCGACGATCCCACCGATACGACCGAGCCCGATCGTCCCGGGCTCGTCGCCGTGCTTCACCTCGTGCGCCGAGAGCAGGTGGAGCATGTCGTGCACGTCCTTGCGGTTGAGCTCGACGATCTGGAGCTTGGAGAGCAGCAGGTCGGCGACATCGAGGGTGTGGGGCAGCCGGTCGATCCGGTCCTTGAAGTCGAGGACGTGACACATGTTGAGGCGGTCCATGATGACGTCGACGCTCGTCGCGCCGTCGGCCGTCGTGAAGTACATCTGCCGGTCGCCGTGGAGCAGGTTGAACCGCTGGTCGCCGAGGAATCCCTTCTCCCCCAGGAAGTCCATCACGGGCCTCTTCGCCGACGAGACCGACGCGAAGTCCATGTCCTGATCGTCGCGGGCGCGGTGCGGGAACAGGGGGCACAGCAGCCGCACCGCCTGGCCGCCGACGAGCTTCAGCGGGATCCCGCGCTCGTTCGCCTCGCGGACGGTACCTACCGAGGCTTCGAACGCATCGTCGCCGTCCATCCCGCTCCTCTCCTGCGCCGCGCCGAGCAACCTTACCCCCACCTCAGACGAGCCGCGCCTCCGCCAGCGCGTCGACGGCGACGGCGCCGCGGGCCCCGACGAGCAGGGGGTTTGCCTCGAGCGAGGTCAGCCGGCCGCGAAGGTCGTGCGCTGCGCGCGAGATGGCGACCACGGCCGACGCGGCGGCCCTCAAGTCGTGACGTCCGGCATCGAGGCCCGCCGACCCGGCCTGCGACTCGACGAGCTCGAGACCCTGCCGCGGCGACATGGGGCAGGCGACGAACACGGCTTCCCCCTGCTCGGCGAGGGCTCCGCCCGCGCGGATCGTCACGCAGGCGCCGAACCGCTCGTCGACGACCGCGCCGACCAGCACCTCGTGTCCGCTCGCCATCCGCTGGACCAGAACGCGGGGGCGGGCCGCACCGGCCCGCCTTGCCGCCGCGAGCACCTCGGCCGCCGCAACCTCGACGTCGGTGGGGGTGCCCAGGTGCAAGCGAACGCCGCCCAGCTTGGCTTTGTGCGGCATCTCCGGCGCCAGCGCCTTGACGGCCACCGGGAAGCCGAGCCGCCTGGATGCCTCGGCGGCGGCGGCCGGCGTCGAGGCGATCGCTTCCTTCGGCCGCCGGACTCCGTACAGCTCGAGGAGCTTCGCCGCGCGGATCTCGTCGACGGGTCCGGATTGCCCGGCGATCAGACGCAGCGCCGCCGGCCGGTTCGGATGCGGCCCGACCGCCGGAACGGCTCGCGCACGCACACCCTGATAGCGCACGAGCGCGGCGATCGCACCGGTGGCCGCGCGATGCCCCTGGAGAAACGGCAACCGCTCGGCTTTCGTGAACGCCTTGGCGGCGGGGATGTACGCGAGCGGGCTCATGGCCACACTGGCGAATTGCACGCCCGTTTCGCGGCGCAGCCGCCGGACCGCCTCCAACACCTTGCCGGCCCACGGCTGCTCGCCGGCAAGACGCGGCGGGAAGGCGTCGAAGGCCACGAATCCGATCGCCGGGTCTCTCGCCAGGGCGTCGAGCGCCCCCACGAACATCTCCGTCTCGACCGCGGCCTGACCGGTGACATCGAGCGGGTTGTTCTGCGACGCGAAGTGCGGCAGCACGCGCCGGAGCTTTCGCTTGGTCGCGGCCGAGAACTCGGGAAGCCGCAGCCCCTGAGCGCCTGCCGCCTCCGCGAACAGGGTGCAGGCGCCGCCGGATTGCAGCGCCGCGGCGACGCCGTCGGAGCGAACGCGCCGCGTGAACGAGAGCAGCAGCGCGGCCTCGAACATCGTGACCGGATCCTCGACGAGCACCACACCGCGGCCGCGGAGCCACGCGTCGCGCAGCGCGGTGTTCCCCGCCAGCGCGCCGGTGTGGGCGACGATCGAACGAAGGGCGGCCTCGCTCCGGCCCTCGGGCGCGCAGATGAGCACGGGCTTGCCCGCCGCCCGGAGCGCATCCAGTCCCTCACCGATCCGCCCGACATCGCGCATCGTCTCGACGTAGCTCGTGACGACCTTCGTATGGGGGTCGCTCGCCGCCCAGACGAACAGGTCGCCCAGCCCGAGCACGGCCTCGTTGCCGACGCCGAGGATGATCCGCAGACCGACGCCCCGGTCGGACGCCATCTGGTTCATCGTCCAGGCCACCGTTCCGCTCTGGGAGATCACGCTGATCGAGCCGGCGACCGGCTCGGGCGGCGGCGTCGTCCCGTACGGCGCGACGTGGTCCACGTAGTTGACGAAGCCCTCGACGTTCGGGCCGAGCACCGGGATGCGGTTGCGGAGCGCCGCCTGCCGCAGCTCCTCCTGGAGCGCGCGCCCCTCGTCGCCGGCCTCGGCGAACCCCGAGGACACGACCATGATCCCCCGGACCTTCCGCGCGCCGCAGTCGTCGATCGACCCCGCGACGACGCGGGCCGGCACCACGAACACGACGAGGTCGACGCCCGGCGGCAGCTCGCGGATCGAGTGAAGGCACGGGCGGCCCCACACGGTCTCGTACTTCGGGTTGATCGGGTAGAGCTGTCCGGTGAACCCGACGTGGCGAAGCGACCGCTCGATCTCCGGCGCCCACGAGTCGGGCGACTCCGACGCGCCGACGACCGCGATCGAGCGCGGCGCGAGGAGGGGTTCGAGGTTCCAGGCCTTCATGCGCGGTCGCCGCGGAACTGCGCGTCCCGCCATGCGATCGCCTCTTTCAGCCCGCGCTCCAGCGTGATGCGGCGGAACTCGTCGCGCGCCGGGAGGTTCGCCGTCTCGATCATGACGTCGAGCTCGATGTTGGCCTCCATCGCCGCGCGGAAGCCGGCCACGTCCCAGGCCCGGTTGAGCGACCGCTTCATCGTCTGGATGACGAACGGCTCGTTCTTGGCGATCTCCTCGGCGAGCGCCATGGTCGCCGCATCGAGGTCGTCCCGCGGGACCACCCGGTTGACGAGGCCGAGCCGCAGCGCCTCGTCGGCGGGAACCCGGTCCTCGCCGGTGAAGATGAGCTCCTTCGCCGAGCGGACCCCGACGACCCACGGTAGGAACATCGAGACCACGCCGGAGCCGAAGCGCACGTCCACGTAGCCGAACTTCGCGTCGTCGGCCGCGACCGCCAGGTCGCAGGCGAGCATCAGGTCCGTCCCGCCGGCCAGGCAGTAGGAATGGACGCTGGCGATCACCGGCTTCGGGTGATCGAGGATCGAGAGCAGCTGCAGGGTGGACGCGCGGAGCCCGGCATGCCACGCGGCCGCATCCAGCACGCCCTCGCGGGCGTCCTCGTTCAAGTCGTATCCGGCGCAGAACGCCCGGCCCGCACCCCGGAGAATCAGCACGCGGACGCCGTCGTCTCTTGCCGCGTCGTCGAGCGCCGACCCGAGCTGCCGCATCAGCTCGCTCGAGAGAGCGTTGACCGCGTCGGGCCGGTTGAGCGTGAGCCTGCGGACATACCCGACGTCCTCGACGAGCACGACCGGATCGCCGGCTGCCTCACTCACGCGCGCTCCCTTCGTTCACGGTGCCCGGAGTGCGGATGCTAGCAACGACCGTCACGGCCCGGACTCGAGGATCCCCAGCACCTGCCCCGCCGCACGCCGGCCGCTTCGAAGCGCTCCTTCCATCGTGCCGTGGAAGCCGTCGGGGGCCGTGTGCTCGCCGGCGAACGCGATCCGGCCGGCGGGCTCGCGAAGCCGCTCGGTCCGGCCGATCGAGGCCGCATCCCAGGCCGAGTAGGCACCCAGGGCATGGGGATCCTCGCCCCAGGACGCCACGAGCGGCGCCCCCTCGAGGATCACCTCGGGAACCAGGCCGGCGAGCGCCCCCAGCCAGGCGGACCCGCCCTCGCCGCCGGGTCGCACCCGCGCGAGCGCCCGCGGCGAGCCGGCGAACGACGTCAGGCACGAGCGTGGGACGCCGCCTTCGCCCAGCGCCGTCCAGCACCAGAACGGCGCGTCCGAGGATTGGACGGCGAGCGGCTCAACCGGTCCGGCGGTCGCCACGACGAGCTTTGCCGCGACCCCCATCGGGAGCTCGCGCAGCGCCTCGTCCTGGGGAGGCGGAAGCGCCGGCAAGAAGGTGAGGCCGGCCGCGACCGGCGCCGGCACCGCCACCACGGCGGCGTGGGCCCGGGCACGCTCGGACCCTGCGAGGACCTCGACCCCGGCCGCGTCCCATTCGATCGAGTCCACCCGCACCCCGAGACGAACCACCGGCAGCGCCGCGGCCATCGCAAAGGCGAGTCGGTCGTTCCCGCCCTCGACGCGGACCGACGGCCCCGCTCCGCCCTCGCGCAGCATTCCGTCCATGAGCGCCGTCCGAAGCGCGATCTCGTCGATGTCGAACGCGCACGTCCCCTGGAACCGTGCCCGGACGGTCGCGCGCGCCGGCGACGGACCCGGTGTCTCGGCAAGGAGCCGGCCGAGGCTCCACCCGTCGACCTCGCCGGGCGGGAGGCGCTCGGCGAGAGCGCGCGCCGCCCGGATCAACTCGTCCTGCTCGGCGAGGCGGGATCCCGCCGAGCCACGCCCGTCTCGCCGCGCAAAGTCGACGCCCATCGGCAGGAGGCGGAGCCCAAAGCGCTCGCAGAGCCCCGTGAACAGCCGGGCGTCGTCGAAGATCCACTCGCCGCCCATCTCGGCCACGGCGCCGTTGGCCAGGTGCGCCGAGCGCACGCGGCCGCCGACCCGATCCCGCGACTCGATCACCTCCACGGCGACCCCGGCGTCCCTCAGGACGAGCGCGGCCGAGAGGCCGGCAAGGCCGGCGCCAATCACGGTCACGGTGGGAGACGTATTCATGGGCAGAGGACCCTCGCGCCGCCCGCCCTTGCACCGCGCGGGCGACCTATGGTACGCAGCGGTATCGGATTGAACGGCCGGTCAAGCGTATGGTGCGTCGATCGGCAGTGAGGAGTTGGTGGACATGGCAATGGAACGTCAGCGTTCGGGGATGTCACGCCGAGCCTTCCTCCAGCGTGCGGGCGGTGTCGCCGTATCGCTTCCGAGCATGGCTGCGATCCTTGCCGCCTGCACCAAGCCGGGGACCACGACGGGCGGTCCGTCCGGAGGACCCAGCGCAAGCGGTCCGGCCGAGCGTCCACTCGCTCGCCCCGACGCCCCCGTGACGCTGCCGCTCACCCGCGAGCCGATCCCGACCGAGACGCCCATCGAGAGCGGCGCGACCCTGCAGGTCTACAACTGGGCCGACTACTTCTACAAGAAGGTCCTGCGCAACTTCGAGGCCGAGTTCAACTGCAAGATCGAGTACACGACGTTCGACAACATGGAGGAGGGCATCCAGAAGATGCTCTCCGGCCAGGTGGAGGCCGACGTCTTCTTCCCGACGGTGGACTACATCAGCCGCCTCCAGGCCCGCGACCTGATCCAGCCGCTCAACCACGAGTTGATCCCGAACCTGGCCGCGCAACGTCTGGCCGGTCTTCTCGGATCCGGGGCCCTGGTACGACCTCGGCGCCCAGTACTCGGTCCCCTACACGATCTACACGACGGGCATCGCGTACCGGCGGGATCGCGTCGACGACGACGTCATCTCGAACGCCGGCTACGAGTCGTTCTTCGATTCCCAGTTCAAGGACTCGATCAGCTACTACAACTCCTATCGCGACGCGCTGGGCATGATGATGCTCCGCAACGGCGCCGACCCCAACTCCGGCGATCCCGCGGACATCGACGCGGCCAAGGAAGCGATCCTTCAGATGATCCACGACGAGGGCGCACGCCTCACGATCAACGGTGCGTACGACAAGCTGCCGGGAGGCGTCT
The DNA here is from genome assembly GCA_963766935.1 of uncultured Actinomycetes bacterium. GTDB lineage: Bacteria > Actinomycetota > UBA4738 > UBA4738 > HRBIN12 > CAVYBY01. Next base: position 29,022 of record CAVYBY010000007.1, read on the forward strand.
TCACGCTGGCGCAGTCTTGGTCGGGCGACATCGTGGGTGGCTCGATCAGCTACCTCGAACCGGGCGTGCCGGCGTCGGTGCTCGGATACTGGTATCCGCCGGACAAGAAGGGCCTCGTCGGCAACGACACGATCGCGATCCCGACGACCGCCAAGAGCCCGCGGCTGGCCCACGAGTTCCTGAACTGGCTGCTCGACGAGGAGCAGGGATATCTCAACTTCGTCGACTACAACGGCTACCAGCCGCCGTTCAACTCGATCGTTCCGAGCAAGCTCGTCTCCGACGGCATCGTCCCGAAGTCGCTGTCAACCGCCGTCGTCGACGAGGAGAACTTCACCACCGGCCTGCAGCAGGGCGAGCTGGATCCCGCCGTGGACACGCTGTGGGGCAACGCGTGGAGCGAGATCAAGGCCGGTGGCTAGCGAGGCCACCGGCATCGCGCCGGGCCAGGATCTTCCCGATCCCGGCTCCGGCTCCGGCTCCGGCTCGGACAAACGTGAGGGCGCCCAGCTTCCCCGCTGGTACTGGCCGTCGTTCACCGCACCGGGGCTCATCTGGCTGCTCGTCATGTTCGTGCTCCCCTTCTACGTCGTGGTCTCGGTCGCGTTCGGCACGGTCGATCCGCTGTTCCGGACGCCGCTCCCCGTCTATCAACCGTGGTGGTGGAGCTTCTCCACCTTCTCCACGACGCTGCAGAAGTTCTATGTGGGCCACCACATCTATCTGGGTCCGTTCGTGCGCACGCTCGAGTACGTGGCGCTGTCCAGCCTGCTCTGCCTGGTGATCGGGTACTCCGTCGCCTACTACACGGCCAGGTACGCGGGAAAGCGCAAAGGGCTGATCCTGATCCTGCTGGTCTCGCCGTTTTGGATCAGCTACCTGATGCGCATCTACGCGTGGCAGGGCCTCCTGCAGCCCGACGGCTACATCAACACCATCTTCCACTGGCTCCACATGTCCCCGGTGGACTGGCTGGCCGGCAAGCCGGTAACCATGGTCCTCGGCCTCGTGTACGGGTACATCCCGTTCATGATCCTGCCGCTGTTCGGGTCGCTCGACCGGATCAACCAGAGCCTGCTCGAGGCGGGACGAGACCTGGGCGCGGGTCCGTTCGACACGTTCCGGCGCGTCACCCTCCCGTTGTCCAAGCCCGCGATCCTGTCCGGACTCGTCATCGTCTCGCTGCCGATGTTCGGCGACTACTACACGAACGACCTGCTGGGCTCGCAGAGCACCTCCATGTTCGGCAACCTCGTCGACGGTGCCATCAACCAGCCGAACCAGGGGCCGGAAGCGGGTTCGCTCGTCCTCATCCTGATGGTGCTCGTCCTCCTCCCGATGATCTACTACCTGCGCGCCACCTCACGAGAGACGGCCAGAACATGAGCGAGCTCGTCCTTCAGCCCGAGTCCCAGGCCGCGAGTGGATCCGGCATCACGCGGTGGTTGCGCAATCCGTGGCGCAAACCCCGGTTCCTCGAGGCGACGACGTGGGCCTATCTCCTGTGGTCGACGCTCCCCGTCATCATCGCCATCGTCTTCTCGTTCAACGCCGGCCGGTCGCGCAGCACGTGGCAGGGCTTCTCGCTGCGCTGGTGGTACAAGGACCCCTTCGACTCGCTCTGGCACGAGCCGTCGCTTCACGCAGCGATGATCCAGACGTTCAAGCTCTCGATCATCACCGTGTTCCTGGCCGTCCCGATCGGAACCGCGTTCGCCATCGGGATCGACCGGTGGCGCGGCCGCCCCGCGGCGTCGGCGAACTTCGTCATGTTGCTGTCGTTCGTCGTGCCCGAGATCATCCTGGGCGTCTCGCTGTTCCTGCTCTTTACCAACCTGGTAAAGGGCATCCTGCCGCTCGGCACGTCGGCCCAGATCCTCGGGCTCGTGACCTTCCAGCTGTCCTACCCGTTCATCGTGGTCCGGGCGCGATTACTGTCGATCGGGCCGGAGTTCGAAGAGGCCGCGATGGATCTGGGCGCCAAGCCGAACCAGGCGCTTCGTCGCGTCCTGCTGCCGCTGCTGTGGCCGGCGATCCTCGCAAGCGTGGCGCTTGTGTTCGCCGACACGGTCGACGACTTCGTGACGGTTCGGTATCTGTCGAGCGTCGCGTCGACGGAGCCGCTGTCGGTGAAGATCTACTCCGCCTCGAAGGCGTCGCCGACGCCGGCCGTGAACGCCGCCGCGACCGTCATGCTCGTGGCCACGTTGATCGCCGTCGGTCTCGGACTGCTGCTGTTCCGGCGATTCAGCCGTGGACAGGGTGACGACGTGTCCACCTTCGCCCAGATCTAGCCGGGCGCTTCCTCGATCTCCGACGCCAGGAGCACGGGCGTCCCCGCCTCGGGAAGGACCCGCAGCGCCTCGGGCGGGAAGTGGACGCTGATGGCTTCGCCGGAGTGGTAGGGAAGCGCGCCCCCTTCGTTCTGGACCCAGGCCTGGATCCGGCTGCCGGGCGCAAGATTGAGGAACACCTGGAGCACCGAGCCGACGTAGACCACGCGCTCCACCATGCCGGGGATCCGGTTGTCGCCCGAGGACCCCTGCGGCTGGAGCCCGACCCGCTCGGGACGGATCGTGATCTTCGCCTCGCCCACCGTGTCCATGTCCCCGACCCCGGCAAGCAGCTCGAACTCGCCGAGCGTCACCCGGCAGCCACCGGTCGTGCGCCCGCCGGCGCGCGCTTCCATCAGGTTCGACACCCCGAGGAAGTCGGCGACGTAGGCCGTGGCCGGCTCCTCGTAGATCTCCTTGGGCGGCCCCACCTGCTCGACGCGGCCCTGGGACATCACCGCGATACGGTCGGACATCGTCAGGGCCTCTTCCTGGTCGTGCGTCACGTAGATGAACGTGATGCCGACCTCCTCCTGTAGGGCTTTCAGCTCGATCTGCAGCCGCTTGCGGAGCTTGGCGTCGAGCGCCCCCAGCGGCTCGTCCAGGAGCAGCACCGAGGGGTTCAGGATCAGAGCACGGGCGAGCGCCACGCGCTGCTGCTGCCCGCCCGAGAGCTGGTTCGGCCTGCGGTTCTCGAACCCGTTCAGCTGGACCAACTCGAGCGAGCGGCCGACCCGCTCGTTCGCGTCCTGCTTCGAGACGTCCTGATAGCGAAGCCCGAACCCCACGTTCTCGGCGACCGTCAGATGGGGGAAGAGGGCGTAGCTCTGGAACACCGTGTTGACGTTTCGCTTGTGGGGCGGCGTCTGGGCCACATCGACGCCGTCGAGCAGGATCTGCCCCTCGCTCGGGCGCTCGAAGCCGGCGATCATCCGCAGCGTCGTGGTCTTGCCGCAGCCCGAGGGCCCCAGCAGCGAGAAGAACTCGCCCGGGGGCATCTCGAGGTTGATGCCCGCCACCGCCGTGAACTCGCCGAACCGCTTTACGAGGTCGACGAGCCGAACCTGCCCTCCAGCCATGTTCGCGAAGTCTATCCGCACCCCGCCCGAGCCGGTCAAGGTGCGATCTCGCGGAACGCCCCTCAGTCGGCCAGGTTCACGTAGACCGACTTGCGCTCGAGGAAGTCCTCGACGCCCTCCTTGCCCAGCTCCCGGCCGATCCCGGACTGCTTGTAGCCGCCCCAGGGCATCTCGGTCGGCGCCGGCTGCGTGTCGTTGATCCACACGATGCCGGACCGCAGGGCCCGGGCCGTCGTGAGCGCCTTCTTGATGTCGTTGGTCCACACCGCCGCCGCGAGGCCGTACTCGTTGTCGTTCGACATCGCGACGACGTCCTCGACGGTCGTGAAGGGGATGACGGACATGACCGGGCCGAAGATCTCCTCGCGCGCGATCGTCGCCGAGTTGTCGACGTCGGCGAAGACGGTCGGCGGCACGAAGTAGCCGTTGGCCAGCTTCGGGTCCGACGGCAGCTCGCCCTGCGCGGCGAGCTTCGCCTCTGTTTCGCCGATCTCGATGTACCGGGCGACGCGCTCCTGCTGCTCGCGGGAGACGAGCGGGCCCATGGTCGTCGACTCGTCGAGGCCGGCGCCGAGCTTCACGGACCGGGCGCGCTCGACGATCGCACCGAGCGCGTCGTCGTAGATCGCGCGGTCGACGAAGACCCGCGACCCGGCCGAGCAGATCTCGCCCTGGTTCCAGAAGACCCCGTTGGCCGACCCCTCGACCGCGGCCTCGAAGTCGGCATCGGCGAAGACGATGTTCGGCGACTTCCCGCCGAGCTCGAGCGTCACGCGCTTCAGCGTGTCCGCCCCGCTCCGCATGATCATCTTCCCCACCTCGCGAGACCCGGTGAAGCTGACCTTGTCGACGCCGGGGTGCGCCACGAGCGGGGCCCCGGCCGTTTCGCCGAATCCCGTCAGCACGTGCAGGACGCCCTTGGGCAGACCCGCCTCTTCGAGAATCTTCGGAATCTCCAGACAGGTGAGCGGCGTCTGCTCCGGCGGCTTGAGGATGAAACAGCATCCCGCGGCGAGCGCGGCCGCGAGCTTCTGCGACGCCATCGCCATGGGGTAGTTCCACGGCGTGATCCCGACGGCGACTCCCATGGGCTCCTTCCAGACCATGAACATCGCGTCGGCCTCGCCCTGGTGGACGTCGCCGTCGATCTTCGTGGCCCAGCCCCCGTAGTACTCGTACATGAAGGCGATCTCGATCAGGTCTTCGCGCGCCTCGCCGATGGGCTTGCCCGAGTCGCGCGACTCCAGCGTGGCAAGACGCTCCGACTCGCGACGGACGATCTCGGCCGCACGAAGGAGGATCCGTCCGCGTTCGCGCGAGGGCATGCCGGGCCACCACGTCCCCTCGTCGAAGGTTCGCCGGGCGGCGGCGACCGCCGCGTCGACGTCGGCGGGCTTCGAGTCGGGCGCGGTCGCGATGACCTCACCGGTCGAAGGGTCGAAGACGTCGAAGCGCGACCCGTCGGCCGCGTCGACCCAGTTGCCGTCCACGTAGTTCTGCAGAGCGTCTGCCATGGGTTTCTCCTTCGAAAGCGGTTGGATCGGCCGGGTACTCCTGAAGCTCACAGGAAGATCTGAGGGTATCGCCCCGGCGCGCGGGGCGCACTGCTACGACCGAGCGGGCGGTCGCTGCGCGAGACCCCACGCATCGGCGCCACCGTCGACCACGACCGTGGTGCCGGTGATGTATCCGCCGCCGGCCGACGCGAGAAACGCGATGGTCGCGGCCACCTCATCCGCGGAGCCGGCGCGTCCGGCCGGGACCTCCGCGGCCAGCTCGCCGACGAGATCCGGACCGCCGTACTGCGCGAGCCCTTCGGTGTCGATCAGCCCGCACGAGACGCATACGGCCCGGATCCCGTACTTCGACCACTCCAGCGCGATCCCGGCTGCGAAGGTCTCGAGCGCGGAGCGCGCCATCGACGAGTGCACCATCCCCGGGATCCCGCGGCGTGGGCTCAGGCCGACGAACGCGACGAATCCGCCCCGGTTCGGGATCATCCACCGGGCCGCGACCTGCTGCGTGAGGTACCACGGCGCGTCGACGTTCAGGCGGTGGACGGCGCGCATCCCCTTCAGCGAGGTCTGCTCCAGCGGAGCCGAGAACTGCCCGCCCGCGTTGTTCACCAGCACGTCGACCGCGGGCCAGCGTCCGGAGACCGCGTCGAGAAAGGCGTCGACCTGCTCGGGCTCACGAACGTCGCACGGTGCCGCGAGCACGTCTCGCCCTGCCTCCTCCAGCTCGGCCCGCACCGCCTCCAGCGGCTCGGACCGCCGGCCGCAGATCGCGACGCTCGCTCCCGTCCGGGAGAGCTCGCGGGCCGTCGCTCGGCCGATGCCGGTGCCACCCCCCGTGACGATCGCCACGCGACCGGCATTCGCGTCGTCTCGCAGCGGCGATCGGAACGGCTGCTCTACCATGCGCCGCAGTATGGCCGAGGAGCTGCTGCCCGGACATCGGCGAGACGTCGAGGGCGCCGGTGGCGTTCGCCTGTCGGTGAGGGATGTCGAGGGCCCGTCGCCCGGCGCGCCGGCGCTGCTGCTGCACCACGGGCTCGCCTCGTCGCAGCGGATCTGGGACCTCATGCTCGCGCCGCTGTCGGCTCGCTTTCGCATCGTCACCTATGACGCGCGCGGCCACGGGCTGAGCGAGAAGCCGGCGAGCGGCTTCGGATTCGACCACGTCGTCGAGGACCTGCTCGCGGTCGTGCGCGCGACCCGGCTTCGGCGCCCGGTCGTGGTCGGGCACTCGTGGGGAGCGTCGGTGGCCCTCGCCGCCGTGGCCCGGCACCCCCGGTCGCTTGCCGGCGCCGTGCTCGTCGACGGTGGCCTCGTGTCGCTTGCCTCTGACGGCGCCACCTGGGCCGAGACGAAAGCGCGGCTCGCCCCGCCGCCGCTCGCGGGGATGCCGCTCGAGGAGTTCCTTGGGCACGTGCGCCGGCACCTCGGCGCCGACCTCGACGTCACGCCGGAGATCGAGGCGGTCACCCGGTCGCTCGTTCGGGTGGACGGGAGGGGGGGCATCCATCCGCGGCTGTCCCGCGCCAACCATTTCCGAATCCTGCATGCCATTTGGCGTCAGAACCCGGCCGCGCTCCTGCCCTCGCTCCGAACCCCGGCACTCGCGATCCTCGCAACCGGCGACGGCCCGCCCACCGCCTGGGCCCGCCGGATCGCCGCCGAGGCGAAGCGCGCCGCGCCGGACGGGCTGCTGCGCGTGTCGTTCATGCGAGGGATCCACGATCTCCCGCTGCAGCACCCGGCAGACCTGGCGCGAGGGATCGAACGTTTCGCGTCCGAGATCGTAGGCTGAGACAGATGGGCTGGTTCATCCTGATCCTGCTGCTGCTCGCCGCCGCATTCGGCATCCTCGCGGCGGTGGTGAAGGTGGTCGCGTTCATCGTGCTCACCATCCTGCTCACCATCGCCGTGCTGGTGGCGATTGCCTGGTACGTGCTCAAACACCAGATGCGGCGGATCGGCAGCCAGCTGACGACGCCACCGGGTCGCGACGACCGCTACTGAGCCGCCGGGCCTCGCCGCGGTCCTCGACGAGCTTCTCGCGGCCGCAGATTCCGCTCGCATCCCCGGGATGGCACGCGTGGGGATCCGCGTCGAGCGCGCGCTGGGCGTGAGCCTCCCCTCGATCCGGAAGATCGCGCGGCGCCTCGGAACGGATCACCGGCTGGCGCTCGGACTGTGGCGGTCCGGGGTGCACGAAGCGCGAATCCTCGCGACGCTCGTGGCCGATCCGGCAGCCATGACGGCGGCCGAGGCCGACCGGTGGGTTCGGGACATCGACTCCTGGGACGTGGGGGACGCCGCGGCGGACTTGTTCTGGGCGCTCCCGGGACGAGAGGAGCGGATCCGCGCCTGGGCGAGACGCCCGGAGGGATTCGTCCGGCGTGCGGCGTTCGCGATGATCGCGCGCCGCGCCGTCTCGGATCGTGATGCGTCCGACGCGGCCTTCCGCCGGTACCTGCCGCTCATCGAACGCGGCGCACTCGACGACCGCAACGAGGTGAAGAAGGGCGTGAACTGGGCGCTGCGCCAGATCGGGAAACGGAACCGGGCGCTGAACGAGGCCGCGGCCGGGACGGCCGCCCGGCTCATCGAGCTCGACTCCCGAAGTGCTCGCTGGGTCGGACGCGACGCGCTTCGCGAACTGAAGAGCGAAGCGGTGCAAGAGCGGCTGCGTTCGTCTGCGCGTTCTGGAGCCGGGGCGGGCGGACACCCGCCCCGGCCGAGAACGAGGTAACTACTCCGATCCGTGCTCGCCGGCCTGAACGAGCTCGGCCGGCGTATCGGGGATGGAGACCATCTCCGGCTCGTGACCCTCGACGTTCAGCTTCGGGAGCCACTCGAGCCACGACGGCAGGTACCAGTTCCAGTCACCGAGCAGGCGCATCCCCGCCGGGACCAGCAGCGTCCGGACGATCGTCGCATCCATGAAGACGGCGACGGCCAGGCCGAAGCCCATCTGCTGGAGCGGTCCCAGGCGTCCCGAGGCGAACCCGGTGAAGACCACCACCATGATCAGGGCCGCTCCGGTGATGATCCCGGCCGTTGTTCGCAGGCCGTAGGCGACGGCCTCGGTGTTGACGTGGGTCTTGTCGTACTCCTCCCGGATCCTCGACAGGAGGAACACGTGGTAGTCCATCGACAACCCGAACAGGATCGAGAACAGGAACAACGGCAGCCACGCCTCGATCGCATCGCTTTGATGGAAGTCGAACCCGATCGCGTTGAAGAACCCGATCCCGACGCCCTTTTGGAAGACGAGCGTCACGGCGCCGTAGGCCGCGCCCACGGAGAGCAGGTTCATCAGGATCGCCTTGATCGGCAGGATCAGCGAACGGAACACGACCAGCAACAGCAGGAACGACAGACCGAGCACGAAGGCGAGCACGATCCACTGGTACGTGTCCGTCTGGTGGATGAAGTCGAAGTAGATCGCCGTGTTCCCACCGACGAAGACCTCCACGTTCGGAACCGAGCCGAACGCCGCGGGAACCGCCGTGGACCGCAGCTGGTCGATCGCGTTGAACGCAGCGTCGTCCTGCGTCTCTCCCTTGAAGAAGGTCGAGATCTCGACCGACTTCCCGTCGGCCGATGTCGTCACGGTGGATTTCGGCGAGAGCGCCGGCATCGACGCGATCTCGGTCTGCAACGCCGAGATGGCCGCCGTGGCCTCGGAGCTCTGGACGTCGCCGGTCACGATGATCTGGGCCGGGTCGGTGAGCCCGCCGGCGAACTTCTGCTCGAGGGTGAGGAAGGCCGCCTTGGCGGGAACGTCGGGCAACTCGGCGATCGAGGTCGAGCTCCCCTTGTGCATCTGGAAGTAGAACGATCCCAGGACCCCCAGCACGAGCACGCTCGCGACCAGGAACACCCACGGGCGCGCCATCACGCGGCGCGCGAGACGGTCCCAGAACCCCCCCGGGACGTCGTGCGGCGTGTCGAGCCTGGCCCGCTTTGACAGCCGCGGCCAGTTGATCCGGTCACCCAGCTTGGCCAGCAGGGCCGGCAGCAGCGTCATGGAACCCGCCAGCGACACCACGGTCACGAAGATGGCCCCGGCCGCGAGGGCCCGGAAGATCGTCGTGGGAATGATGAACATGCCGAGCAGCGCCAGCACCACCGTCATGCCGCTGAAGAAGACGGCGCGGTTCGCCGTCGCCCCCGCGGCCCCGATCGCCTCGAGGATCGCGAAGCCCTTCTTCCGCTCCTCCCGAACGCGGGAGACGATGAACAGGGAGTAGTCGATCCCGACCGCCAGCCCGATCATCGAGATGATGTTGGTGACGAACAGGTTGAACTCGACCAGCTGACCCACGAGCGCGACGATCCCGAGGGCGATTCCGATCGCGAGGATGGCCACGAGAATCGGAACCAGCGCGGCGATGACCGCGGCGAACACCACGACCAGCACGATGAGCGCGACGGCGATCCCGATTCCCTCGCCCTTGCGGGCGTCCTCCTCGGCGATCGTCGTGAAGTCGGCGTTCATCGCGGCCTGACCCGCCAGCTGGACCGTGTACCCGTCCTTCGCGTTGGCGGCCAGGAGGTCACGCAGATCCTCGACGATCGGGGTCCCGTCGTCGGTGAGGGGGACCGTGATGAGGGTCGCGCTCTTGTCGGTCGAGACGAGCCCGGCGGCCTGATCGGGGGCATTGGCAACCGCGTCGTAGTACGTCGTGGGCGGCGCCGCGGCGATGACCGCGCCGTCGGCGTCCTTCGCCCCGGCGAGTGCGCCCTGGAGCTCCTGCACGTAGGCCTTGAAGTCGGCGTCCTCGACGGTCGCCGCGTCGGACTCGACGATGACGTACTCGGTGTCCTTGATGTCCTTGCCGCCCTGATCCGGCGTGAACTGCGCGTCGATCAGGTCCTGAGCCTTGATCGACTCGGGACGGTTCGTGAACCGGATGTCGTTCGTGAGGACGCCGCTCAGCAGCGTGCTGGACATGGCCCCCATGAACACCAGCACCGCGACCCAGATCCCGATCGTGCGCCACGGGTGACGGCTGCTCGCGCGAGCGAGCGCTTCCGGATTCAGCTTCATCGATCCCTACCCCCCTTTGATCGAAGCCGCTGTGGCTCCGCGAAGACGTACGATGTATGTTTACAGCGTACGGCAGTGTACACGTACACCGTAAGGCGTCAACCCAAAGACGCCGGATCCCGGGATCGCCGGGACCCATCGACGATACAAAAGGATCGACGATGACCCAACGGAAATCCGCGGCGAGGGAGCGTCTGTCTCGTGAACGCATCGTGGCGGGTGCCCTGGCGATCATGGACCGGGAGGGTCTGGACGCCGTCTCGATGCGCCGGGTCGCACACGAGCTCGGTGTGGAGGCCATGTCCCTGTACAACCACATCGGGGACAAGGACGACCTGCTCGACGGCATCTGCGACATGGTCATGAGCGAGTTCCAGTTCCCGGAGCCGTCGCAGGACTGGGAGGAAATGGTCCGGGCGGGAGCGCGAGCCTGGCGCGACCTGCTCCGCTCGCACCCAGCGACGATCCGGCTGTTCGCCGAGCGGAAGAGACCGACGAGCAATGCCCGGGCGTTGCGGCCGATGGAATTCGCGCTCGGCGTGCTTCGGCAGACCGGTCTGAACGACGACGACACCGTGCAGGCGTTCCAAGCGTTCGGCGGCTACATCCAGGGGTCGGTCATGATGGAGATGAACCCGCTGATCGGCGAGGACAAGACGGAGCACCGCAATGCACACCATCAGTTGGCGGACGAGCTCCCGCGCGAGGAGTTTCCCTGTCTCGTCGACGCGCTCCCCCGCCTCGACGCGTGCGACCCGGACGCGTTGTTCGAGTTCGGCCTCGATCTGATGATCGCCGGACTGCGCGCCCGGGCCGCGGCGCCGGCTTCCTAGCGGCGCCGGCGCGCGCGAAGCCCGCTGCGCTTTCCGCCGGCTCCCTTGCTGAAGACGATCCGCGGCGGGGCGACCTTCATGCCCTCTTCCTCGAACTCCTCGTTGAGGTCGAGCCGCGCAGCCAGCCGGCTGACGTCGCCTTGCTGCTGCGGCGTCACCAGCACGATGCTCGTCCCGGTGCGCCCGGCCCTGGCCGTGCGGCCTGCTCGGTGCACGTACCCCTTGTCGTCCTGCGGCGGGTCGTAGCTGACGACGAGCGTCACCGAATCGAGATCGAGGCCCCGCGCGGCGACGTCGGTCGCCACCAGCACGCCGACCTTCCCCGAGTCGAACCGCGACAGCGCCCGCTCGCGAGCCTGCTGGTTCATGTCGCCGTGCAGGGCGGCGACGGTCAGCCCCTCGCCTCGCAGCTGCCGGGCCAGCATGTCGACGGCACGCTTGGTGTTGACGAACACGAGCACGAGACCCTGCTCGGCCTGCACGAGCTGCATCAGCGTCGTGAGCTTGTCCTGAGCGGCCACCGGCAGGAAGCGGTGATCGGCCTCTTCGACGACCGAACGATCCTCGCCGGCCACCTCGTGCAGCACCGCGTCCTTCGTGTAGGCGGTGGCGATCCGGCCGACCGCGCCGTCCAGGGTCGCGGAGAAGAACATCGTCTGTCGCTCCTTCGGCAGGCGGCGGACGATCCGGTCGACCTGGGGCTGGAACCCCATGTCGAGCATCCGGTCGGCCTCGTCGAGCACGAGAATCCGAATCCCGTCGAAACGAACGAGCCGCCGTTCGGCGAGGTCGTCCAGCCGCCCCGGCGTCGCGATCAGGACGTGCGCCTTGTCGACGCCCTCCGCCTGCTGGCGAACGTGCGTTCCGCCGTAGACCGCCTTGACCCGCAGACCCTTGGCCTTGGCGATCTCGACGAAGTCGTCGCGAACCTGGACGCACAGCTCGCGCGTCGGCACGAGAACCAGCGCCCCAGGGCAGGGAGCTCCGGCATCGAGCCGCTCCACGATCGGGATCGCAAAGCCGAGGGTCTTGCCGGAGCCGGTCTTCGACCGGGCGAGCGTGTCCCTGCCGGAGCGGGCGTCGGCCATCACCATCGCCTGGATGGGGAACGGCATCACGATGCCGCGTTCGGCGAGCGCCTTCACGACCTCATCGGAGACACCCAGGTCGGTGAAGGTCGAAGGAGCATCCACGTCTCAGAGGCTACCGCCGAAACGCCTCTCGGAAAGCTCCCGCGGTGGGTAACCTCTCAGTCCCGAACGAATCCAACCGACGGGAACGAGGATGAGCGACCACACGCAGCTCTGGAACGAACTCGCCGCCCAGATCGCGATCGACAGCATCCGGGCGACCACCGCGGCGGGATCGGGCCACCCGACGTCCTCCATGTCGATGGCCCACCTGTTGTCGGTGCTGTATGCCGACCACCTCCAAACCGACATCTCGGATCCCAAGCGCCTCGAGGCCGACCGGTTCGTCTTGTCGAAGGGTCACGCCGCGCCGGCCCTCTACGCCGTGTTGAAAGCCGTCGGGGCGATCAGCGACAAGCAGCTCCTGTCGCTTCGCAAGATGGGGTCTCCGATCCAAGGACACCCGGTGCCGCTGCCCGAGATGCCGTGGATCGACGTGGCGACCGGATCGCTCGGGCAAGGTCTCGCCGTCGGCCTCGGGATGGCGCTCGCAAAGCGCCTCGACGGCGCACCCGGCCGGATCTGGGTGCTGATGGGCGACTCGGAGGTAGCCGAGGGCTCGGTGTGGGAGGCGGCGGAGGCGGCGGCGTTTCACGGCGCCTCGCAGCTGACGGCGATCCTCGACCTCAACCGTCTCGGCCAGCAGGGTCCGACGATGCACGGCTGGGCCTCCGACGTCTTCGCGCGCCGCGCCCATGCCTACGGCTGGGAGGCCCTCGAGATCGACGGGCACGACGTGTCGCAGATCCACGACGCGTATCTGGCCGCGGAACGAAACACCAGCCCGACGCTGATCGTCGCCCGGACCGAGAAGGGCCACGGCGTCAGCTTTCTCGCCGACAAGGAGGGGTGGCACGGCAAGGCTCTCGACGACGAACAGGCCGAGAAGGCGATCACGGAGCTCGGCGGCGAGCGCCATCTGTCCGTGACGCCGCCCTCTCCGCCGCCCTGGCAGCCGGTCGACCTGCGGCGCGCCGATCCCGCCCAGGCGCCCACCTACGACGGCCCGGTCGCGACCCGAAAGGCATTCGGCCAGGCCCTCGCCTGGCTGGCCGGACACCGCCCCGACCTCGTCGTCCTCGACGGAGAGGTGGGCAACTCGACGTACACCGAGGACGTGCGGGCCGTCGCCCCCGAGCACTTCATCCAGATGTACATCGCGGAACAATCGCTGCTGGGGGTTCAGACCGGTCTGCAGGCGATGGGCAAGACGGCGTTCGCCGCGACCTTCGGCGCGTTCTGGACCCGCGCTCACGATCAGGTGCGGATGGGGGCCATCTCGCGCGCGGACCTTCGCATCTCGGGGTCGCACGCCGGCGTCTCGATCGGCGAGGACGGCCCGTCCCAGATGGCGGTCGAGGACCTCGCCTCGTTCCGCGCGCTTGCCGGGTCGACGGTCTTGTACCCGGCCGACGGGAACTCGACCGTGCAACTGGCCGCGACGATGGCCGACCTGGAGGGCATCTCGTACTTGCGCAGCACCCGCGAGGCGACCCCGGCCCTCTACGACGCAGCCGAGACGTTCCCCGTTGGCGGGTCCAAGACCCTTCGAACGTCCGAGGACGACCGCGTGGCGCTCGTCGGAGCGGGGATCACGCTGCACCAGTGCCTCGAAGCCGCAGACCGGCTGGGCGCCGACGGCATCGCCGCGCGCGTGATCGACGCGTACTCGGTGAAGCCGGTCGACGCCGAGACGCTTCGCACTGCGCTCGCCGAGACCGGCCTCGTCGTGACGGTCGAGGATCACCGGCCCGAGGGCGGACTGGGCGACGCGGTCCTCGCGGCGCTTGCCGCCGGGGGTGAGCTGAGCGGCCGAGTCGTGATGCTCGCCGTCACCGAGCTCCCGGGGTCGGGCAGCGCGACCGAGCTCCGCGCATGGGCGGGGATCGACGCGGCCTCGATCGCGGCGCGGGTTCGCACCGAGCTGGAGAGCTGAGCCCCCCTGCGGGCTACGAGATCGCCAGCGCGCCCTTGGGAGTCGGCACACCGGCAAGCGCGAACGAGATGATCTCCTCCGGTGGAACCGGTCGCGAGAACAGGTACCCCTGCCCGAGCTTGCAGCCGCGCACCTTGAGGAACCGCAGCTCGTCCTCGGTCTCGATCCCCTCGGCAAGCGTCGTCATCCCGAGCCCATGGGCCAGCTGGAGGAATGCCGAGACGATGCTGGCGGCCTGCGGATCCGCGTGCACGTCCTGGACGAAGGAGCGGTCGATCTTGAGCAGACCGACCGGCATCTGCCGCAACCGTGACAGCGACGAGTAGCCGGTTCCGAAGTCGTCGATCGCGATCTGCAGGCCGCCGCGGCGCAGGCTCCACAGGATCTCCTGCGCCCGGTCGGGGTCCATCATCGCCGAGGACTCGGTGATCTCGACGATGAGACGCTCCGCGCTGACCCCGGCGTCACGGATCCGGGAGAGGATCCGCTCGGCGAGATCGGGCTGCCAGAACTGACGCGCCGACAGGTTGAATCCGACATCGAGCTCGATCCCCAGGTCGCGCCAGGCCTGGACTTGGTAGAGGAGCTCGCGAACGACCCAGTCGCCGATCGACTCGATGAGCCCGAGCTCCTCGGCGATCGGGATGAACTCGGCCGGCGGAACCATCGTGCCGTCGGGCTCGACCCATCGGATGAGCGCTTCGACGCCGACCATCCGACTCGTCTCCAGCTCCACGACCGGCTGGTAGTGAAGGATCCAGCGCTGGCTCTCGACCGCCTTGCGCAGCCGCGTGACGAACCGCAGCTTGGCCGTCGAGTCGTCGCTTCCACCCGACGCCACCGCGTAGGCGCGTCCGCCGCCCTTCTTTGCCTCGAACATGGCCGCCTCCGCGTTTCGCACGAGCGCGGGGGCATCCATCGCGTCCTGCGGGTAGAAGCTGACACCGATGCTGACGGGAACGAAGAGCTCGGTTCCCGAGACGATGAACGGCGCCATCATCGACTCGTGGATGCGCTGGGCGATCGACTCCACCCGGTACATCGCCGATTCCAGGTCGTCTCCGACCTCGCGCTCGAGATCGGCCAGCAGCAGGAGGAACTGGTCTCCGCCGCGGCGAGCGACCAGGTCGGTCTCGCGGGTCGCCTCTCGAAGGCGCTCGGCGACCATCCGCAACAGCACGTCGCCGTTCTGGTGGCCGAGCGAGTCGTTCACCAGCCGGAAGTCGTCCAGGTCCACACACACGACGGCGACCGAGCCCTCGTGCCGCTGCGCGCGCGAGATCGACAGCTCCAAGAGCTCCTCGAACATCGCGCGGCTCGGCAGTCCGGTCAGCTCGTCGTGGTAGGCGAGGAACGCCATTTGGTCCTCGCGGCGCTTGCGATTCGAGACGTCGAGCATCACGCCGTGTGAGTAGCGGGGCTGATCGTGCTGGTCGCGCACGATCGCGGCCTCGTCGTGGATCCATACGGTGTGGCCGTCCTTGTGGAAGAGGCGGTACTCCATCCAGAACGGCTCGCCGGTCTCGTTGTGACGGAGATTGTCGGCGATCGCGCGCTGGCGGTCGTCGGGGTGCAACAGCTTCGGCCAGAGCTCGGGGTCGGCGTACCACTCCTCGGGCGTGTACCCGAGAAGCTGCTCGATCTGCGGGCTGATGAACAGCGACGAGGCCTGAGCGTCGACCGCGTCGATGTAGGTCACCGCCGGTCCGTGCTCGACCATCGCCCGGAACTTGTCGGACTCGTACTCGCGCCGTTCCTCTTCGCGTTCTTGCTGCAGCGCGGCGCCGAACGTACCCGCCGCGGAGCGCAGGATGGCGATCTCGACGCCCGTCCACAGCCGGTCGACGTGGGCGTCCTCGAAACCCATGAAGCCCCACCAGCCGTCGGTGTGATGGACCGGAACGAGGATCAGGGAGCGCGTGCCACCTCGCTCGAGGATCGTCCGCTCTTCGTCGGGAAACGTCGTCACGGGGCCGTGAATGACCTCGCCACGCGAGAGGTCGTTCAACCACCGGACGAAGGAGGGGTGATACGGGTTGAGCTCGCCGATCGAGTCCGAGGAGAAGGGGCGGGCGCCCTCGGCCAGCCAGTGGCCACGAAGACTCATCCACAATCGGCCGTCGGGACCCCGGACGTTCTCGAACAGCCAGACGCGATCGGCGCCCACCGACGCACCCAGATTCCCGAGGGCCTCGTCCACTCGGGTCCGCCAGCCGGCGTCCTTCAACAGCCGCTCCGCTGCGAACCCAGCTGCGGCGAGCACGGCTTCACCACGTCCCGCGGGCACCCCCATACGCCTTCCTATCGGCCACCCGTTGGGGCCCCTGGAGTCAGCCGGCTGGGCGTCGACCGGCAGAGGGGGGTGCTCGGCAGCGGACCCGGGCCGCCCGGCCGGGTGGCGGCCGCCGAATCACCGACAGGGCGAGGCTCCCGCCCTGTTACCCTTCACCAGTCATGGCGGACTATCGCGAGATCCTGCACGAGCGCCTCTACCTTCGGGAACCGGGAACGGACCGGCTCCGAAAGACGGCGGCGGCCCGGCTCAAGCACCTGGCAGCCGTCGGATGGCGGGAGGTCGAGCGCCAGCAGCTCGCCGACCACCTGATGCTCCGCTTCGAGCGGACCGGACACCCTCCGATGAAGGCTCGGATCCCCAAACGCGGGCCCGAGGTCAAGATCGAACGCCGCCCGAGGCGCGACGGACCCGGCGGGTCCGGCGGTCGTGGGCGTGGGCGGCGCTAGGCCGGACGAACCGCGCCTGAAGGCCGACCGATCCGAATATCATCCGGTTGGGGCTAGCTTCCTCCGGACATCATGCGATACGCTCGTGGGATGAGCGCTCAGGGATTCGACGGGCACGACCGGCCGGCCCACCGCGAGCCACACGCCCATGCGGCACGGCAGCCGTTTCCCTATCCGCTTCGGCGCGAGTTCCGCGAGCCCGATTGGACCCGGCATCCCCGGATACCGCGACGTCACCGAGGCGGAGTGGCTGTCGGCTCAGTGGCAGCGCGCCCACAGCGTGAAGAACCTGAAGCAGTTCGCCGACGCCCTCGGGGAAGCTTCTTCCCGAGGATCTCCTGGCCGACATCGATGCCGACCAGCGCGAGCGGGCCACGATGTCCATGCTCATCCCGCCGCAGATGATCAACACGATGAACGAGGCGGACTTGTGGGCCGACCCGATCCGCCGCTACATGGCGCCGGCGCTCTCGGATCGCGAGGTCGAGTTCCCGTCGCACCCGCTTGTCCTCGCGCGACTCCCTGCACGAGGCGGACATGTGGGCGGTCGAGGGCCTCACCCATCGCTACCCGACCAAGGTCCTGGCCGAGCTCATCCCGACCTGTCCCCAGTACTGCGGCCACTGCACGCGGATGGACCTGGTCGGCAACGACACGCTGCAGGTTCTCAAGTACAAGTTCGAGGTCAAGCAGAACGACCGGTGGACCCAGATGCTCGAGTACCTGCGAGAGAACGCCACAGGTGCGCGACGTGGTGGTCTCCGGCGGAGACATGGCCAACGTTCCCATCAAGCGCCTCGAGGACTTCGTGATGAAGCTGCTCGAGATCGAGAACATCCGCGACATCCGTCTGGCCACCAAGGGCCTCATGGGCATCCCGCAGCACTTCCTCCAGGACGACGTGCGGGCGGCGGCCGAGCGGATGGCGACGACGCGCGCGCGAGCGCGGCGTCGACATCGCGATCCACACGCACGTGAACGCGGCCCAGCAGGTGACGCCGCTCGTCGCGCGGGCGGCCGGGGTCTTCCTCGACGCCGGGTTCCGCGACGTGCGCAACCAGGGTGTGCTGCTTCGCGGCGTCAACACCACGGTCGACGAGCTTCTCGAGCTGTGCTTCATGCTGCTCGACCACGCCAAGGTGATGCCCTACTACTTCTACATGTGCGACATGATCCCCAACGCCGAGCACTGGCGTCTGTCCGTGGCGGAGGCCCAGGACCTGCAGTTCGGGATCATGGGCTACCTGCCCGGCTTCGCGACGCCGCGCGTCGTCTGCGACGTGCCGTTCGTCGGGAAGCGCTGGGTCCACCAGATCGCTGTCGTACGACCGCACGACCGGCATCAGCCAGTGGCGCAAGAACTACCGGACCGGCATCGAGGACGGCGATGCCGAGGCGCTCACGCGCACGTACCAGTACTTCGATCCGATCTCGACCCTCCCCGAGGAGGGCAAGACCTGGTGGCGTGAGCAGGTGGCCCGCGGCGTCGACGAGCTGATCGCCGAGCTGAGTCCCGAGCGCGTGTGAGCAGCCTGCTCCACGTCGTCTCGGCACAGGTGGCGCCCGTGCCCGGCGACCCGGTCGCGACCTTCGACGTCTTCGAGCAAACCTGCCGCACGATCCGGACCTCGATTCCCGAAGCGCAGCTGTATCTGTTTCCCGAGCTGTTCCTGACCGGCGACCATCCGTTTCATCGCTCGACCCCTCCCGAGAACCTGGCGGAGCCCGTCCCGGGACCGCTGACCGAGCGGGTGGCGGCCGTCGCGCGGCGAACGAAGCGGTGGATCCTCGCCGGATCGATCTACGAGCGCGCCTCGGCAGGCCGCATCTACAACACGGCGATCGCGTTGTCGCCGGCCGGCGAGCTGGTCGCCGCCTACCGCAAGCTCTTCCCCTGGATGCCGTTCGAGCACACGACGCCGGGAGATGCCCCACCGCCGGTCTTCGAGATTCCGCGTGTCGGCAAGGTCGGCGTGATGATCTGCTACGACGGCTGGTTCCCGGAGGTGCCCAGGGCGCTGGCGCTCCGCGGAGCCGAGGTGATCCTTCATCCGACGCTGACCTCCACGCCCGACCGGGAGGAGGAGCTCGTGCTCGCGCGCGCGAACGCGATCGCGAACCAGTGCTACGTCCTCAACGTGAACTCGTCGCTGACGGTCGGTGGCGGGCAGTCGATCGGCGTCGACCCTGAGGGCCGCGTTCTGTTCGAGGGCGGCTCGGGACAAGAGCTCTTCTCCGAAGTCCTCGACCTCGCCCGCGTCCGCACCGTCCGGGAGCACGGCACGCGCGGTCTCACGAGGCCGCTTCGGCAGTTCGAGCAGGACGCTCCTGCCGCGGTCTTCGAGGCCTACCGGGGACGCGGCCGGCGCAGGTAGCTCGCGGCCCCGACTCCGATCGCCACGACCGCCGCCGCGCCTCCGATCAGCCCGATCCGGGACCACGGCGGCCCGTTCGAGCCGTCGCCGCCGGGCGGCTGCGACGGCGAGGCGGGAGTGATGCTCGCGCCCGGGGTCGCGGTCGGGGTCTCCGCCGCCGGGACCAGCGGATGCCGGGGCCTGCCGTTTCCGAGGACGTCGCACGTGTTCTCGTCGCGGACGACCACGGTCCAGTCGAGGGTCGAAAGACCCGGCGAGGCTCCGCTCGGGTCTTCCTCCTCGCTCAGGATCCGCCCGGGAACCTGGATCCGCATGGTGCGGCCGTCGATCCGCGGCGGCGAGAAGGAATCCGAGCCCGCCTCCGGGATCAGGATGATCTGGGTCTGCGCGTCGCGCACCGCGTCGTAGCGAACGATCCGGTTGACGTCGTGGTAGAAGCCGACGTTGAACGCGGGCACGTTCGGGTCGTGCAGCAAGATGTCGACCCGGAACGGACGGCCGACGCGGTCGGGCACCGTGAGCGGCTCGGCGAACCGCAGCGTCCACAGGGCCGACGTCCCCAGCTCGACGATGCTCCCGCTCGCGGAGACCAGATCCGGGGGGTTGCCGCGACCGGCCCCGGTTCCTCCGCACCGCGTGGAGTCCCCGGACGGATCGGCGGCCGCGACGAGCACCGGCACGAGGGCGATCAGAAGCGCCGCCCGGGCGCCCCGCCTCAGGACGAGGGACAGTCGCGTTCCTTGAGGATCAGCGGGTCGAGCCTCGGCTCCTGCGTGAAGTCGAACGCGCCTTGGAGCGGGTTCGCCTGCGCGTCCCGATCGGTCATCGGGGCGAGCCCGTGGAGGTCCTCCATGAACCGGAGCACCGAGGAGAACTCGTACGTGGTCGAGTCGATGTAGCCGCCGTCGGCGTTGCTGCCTTGTCGCGTCCACGGCGAGATGATGAGCGCCGGGGTGCGGGGGCCGAGCCCCATGACGTCGTAGTGGGGCGGCACGACGTGGTCGTACATGCCGCCGAAGTCGTCCCAGACCATCACGACGGCCGTCGAGGACCAGTACTTCGACTGCATGATCTCGTTGAGGTACTGGACGGTCCAGTTCTCGCCCTCACACACGTTCGTGCCCGAGCCCGGATGTT
Source organism: uncultured Actinomycetes bacterium (assembly GCA_963766935.1). Taxonomy (GTDB): domain Bacteria; phylum Actinomycetota; class UBA4738; order UBA4738; family HRBIN12; genus CAVYBY01. The sequence goes on from CAVYBY010000007.1 coordinate 49,208, forward strand.
CGTTCGGGTTTCCCTCCGGCGGGACGAGCCACGAGACCGCGGGGAGCTGCCCGTTGTGGAGGTCGTCGAGAAAGACGGGCGACTCCTGCACCTTCTGCCACATCGGCCCGAACCGCACGTGCCGGACGGCCTGGAGCGCGTTCATCCAGTGGTTCGGGGCGGAGTAGTACCGCCACGTGATGCCCGCCTGTTCGAGCTCGTCGGGCAGCACCTTGATATCGATGCACGTGGACGTGTCGACCCAGTAGTGCGCGATCGCGAACTGGTTCTCGGGGGCGACCGTGAAGTTGTCCTCCAGCTTCATGATCCTTTTCACGTCGCTCTTGCTGAGGCTCTCGATCGGGAACCGGCGGGTGTGCTCGGTCGGGTCGTCGCAATAGTTGCCCGGGTGATCCGTCGTCGTCTTGTTGTCGACGATGCCGTAGGACTGCGCCGCCACCGTGTAGAGGTGCTCCGGGAACGTCGGACCGAACATCGACGTGAAGAAGTGGTCGGCCAGGACGAACCGGTCGGCGTAGGCCCAGTACGCGGGCAGCTGGTCGCGCGAGTACTCCGTGTACCCGCTCATGTCCTCGCCGTTGACCACGCAGTTGAAGCCGTCCATCTTCCCGCCGTCGATCGAGATGAGGCCGGGGAAGAACGAGTGGCCGAGGTCGTGCGGCATGACGTACGGCGCGCGCGTCAGGGGGACGGTCGGACCCGGCTTCTTCGGGTAGTCGCTGTCGCACTGAAGGGTCTTGCCCTGCGTCGTGCCGTCCGCGCCCGGATACAGACCGAAGTACTGGTCGAAGGCCCGGTTCTCCTTGATCAGAAAGATGACGTGCTTGATCGGGTTCTGGCCGGGCACGATGACGCCCGCAGGGTTGCTCGGCGGCGGACCGGTGGCCGTGGACGTCGAAGCCGGTGGGGTGGTTCCGGTCGACTGGGCGGAGGGCGAGCCTGGTCCGGCGGCGGTGCCGGACCCGCCCGGAGAACCCCAGACCACCTGCCAGCCGACCAGCAGTCCCAGGACGACGACGAACGACACCACGGCGCGGAAGCGCGCGATCGCTTGGCGGGTCCGACGCCGATCGACCGACGCCGGGCGGACGACCGGGCGCTGGGGTTGCACGGCCGCAGTCTAGCTCCCGGCTCGGTCGAGCCAGCCACCCTCGCGAGCGTTTCGGGCGGCGACGACACCTGCCGCGATCGACAGCGCGATCTCCTGGGGCCGGCGGCCGCCGAGATCGAGCCCCAGGGGCGAACGGATCCGCGCGAGATCGGTCGGGTCGAAGCCGGCGTCGACCAGATCGGCGACGTAGGGACCGACGTGGCGGCGGCTCCCCATCACGCCGATGAAGCTGACCGGGGACCGAAGCAGCGCGGCGAGGATGGCCGCCACTCCCGGCGCATCGTGGTCGGTGAGCACGGCCACGTCGTACGTGGCCAGCTCGAGGTCGTCCACCGAGGGGGCATGCGGTTCGTCCCCGGCCGTCAGGCGGTCGGGCCGGGACTCCACCATGAGCACGTCGAACCCGAGCCGTTCGAGCTCGCCGCGGAGCGACCTGGCCACGTCGGTCGCCGAGACCACGAGGGCCCGTGGCGGCCGGCGATGCGGCTCGAAGTACACCTCGACGTCACCCAGCTCGTGGTGCAGCGTTCGCGTCGTGGGCTCGTCGAGCGCCAGCACGTCGCCGGCCGCGGCGACCGCTCCGGCGTCGAACTCCGCGCACCCGAGCGTCCCGTGCACCTCACCGCCGGGCACGATCGACATGCGGTTGCCGACGCGGCACGGTGGGGAGCCGTGCACCTTCACCGCGCGCGCCTCCACCCAGCCCGCACCGGGGGGCGGCTCCACCGGTCCCGCCGCCGGCGCGTCCTCGAGGTGGCCGGCCGCGTGATCGTGCCCGGTCGGGTGCTCGCCCGTTCGTCCGGCCAGCAGCTCGGTCGCATGCGGCAGGAGCGGTGCGATCGTGGCGAGCCCTTCCGTGACTCCCGCCAGACTTCCAGGCAGGTTCACGACGAGCGAGGAACCGAGGGTTCCCGCAACGCCGCGAGAAAGCGCGGCCATCGGCGTCTTGGCCAGACCCGCCGAGCGAAGCAGCTCCGCGATCCCGGGGGCCTCTCGCTCGATCACGGTTCGCGTCGCCTCGGGCGTGACATCGCGCGGACCGAAACCGGTCCCGCCGGTCGTGACGACGAGGCGATGGTCGCGGACGAGCGCTCGGAGCGCCGTCACGATCTCGTCGTGCTCGTCGGGGACCGTCGACCTGGACGTCACCGCGAAACCGGCCTCGCCCAGCAGCCGCTCCGCCTCGTCGCCCGACTCGTCCTTGCGGGTCCCCGCGGCGACCCCGTCGGAGACGGTGAGCACCGCCGCTCGCTCCGCCCCGTCCACGCTCGACATCCTGGCAGACCTCAGTCCAAGAACTCAACGAGCCGCCGGCCCGCGCGACGGCGCGGCAGGCGACCGGGATGCGGCGTCCTCCAAGACCGCGGTGGCGAACGCGTCGACGCCGGCGAACCGGTTCCGGCGGCGCGACGCGTGGCCGGCGACCACCTCGGCGCCGCGGGCTCGCAGCGCCGCCGCAAGGACCGGCAGCGTCTGTTTCGGCTTGACGTCGTACGTGCAGAAGACGCCGGCGACCGTGCCGCCCAGCGCCGGCAGCGACTCGGCCCACTCTGAGGCGCCGGCCGACGGTCCGACGCCAACCACGATCAGCCCATGGACCCAGCAACCGAGGAACAGCACGTCGGCCGTCTCGGCCCGTCCGGGCCGGGTCTCGCGCACGGATCGGACCTCGACCCGCGGCGTCCATCCGAGCGCCACCCGGCCGATGCGTTCGGCCACCGCCCGGGTCGTTCCCCGGCGGCTGTCATAGACGATCAGCACTCTCATGGCAGCACCTTCATCGACATCGGCTCACCGGAGGGGCAGCCTATACGCGGGCCCGGCACCCGACCCGGCCCGAAGCGCTCACGACGGGAGGACGCCACATGACCTGGATCGATGACTACGCCGCATCGCTCGAGCTCGAGCCGCTGTCGCCTGCCGAGACGACCGCCCTGCTCGACGCGGCGCGCGACGTCGCCCACCGCGTGGAGCGGCGGGTGACCCCCCTTTCGACGTTCCTGCTGGGTGTCGCGGTCGGGGCGGGAGGCGAATCCGATCGCGCCGGGGCCGTCGCCGGGGCCGTCGCGGCCCTGCGCTCGACGCTTCCCCCGGACCCGGCCGAGGACCCCGCCGAGAACCCGGGATAGGCGCCACGCGCGGCGAGGGGATACGCTGGGTCGATGCCGATCCCACCGACCTCGCCCCCGAGCGAGGGTCCGCTCGTCGACTCGTTCGGACGGATCGCGAACGACCTGCGGATCTCGGTCACCGACCGGTGCAACTTCCGGTGCACGTACTGCATGCCGGCAGAGGGCCTCGCGTGGCTGCCGAAGTCCGAGATCCTGAGCTTCGAGGAGCTGACGCGCCTTCTCGCGCTCTTCGTTCGGCTCGGTGTCCGGTCGCTCAAGGTCACGGGCGGGGAGCCGCTGGTACGCGCCGACCTGCCGACCCTCGTCCGCATGTTCCGGTCGGTCGGCCCCGACCTCGACATCTCGATCACCACGAACGGCGTGCTGCTGCCGCGCCTGGCCCGGCCGCTGGCCGATGCCGGGGTGGACCGCGCCACCGTGTCGTGCGACTCCCTGCTCCGGCACCGCTTCCTGGAGATGACGCGGCGCGACGCGCTTGACACCGTGCTCGAAGGATTGCGGGCAGCGGTCGACGCCGGGCTCACGCCGATCAAGATCAACTGCGTCGTGATCGGGGGAACGAACGACGACGAGATCGTCGACTTCGCGAGATGGGCGCGCGAGACCGGGTACGAAGTGCGGTTCATCGAGTACATGCCGCTCGACGCCGAGCATCGCTGGGACCGCGACAAGGTGATCCCGGCGGCGTCCATCCTCGAAGCGATCGGCAACGCGTATCCGCTCGAACGGGCCGGCCATGCGAACGAACCGGCGACCACGTTCCGGTTCGCCGACGGAGCGCCCGGTGCGATCGGCGTGATCCCGAGCGTGACCGAGCCGTTCTGCGACACCTGCAACCGGATCCGCATCACGGCCGAGGGTCAGTTCCGGACGTGTCTGTTCGCGCTCGAGGAAACCGACCTGCGTGAGCCCTTGCGGTCCGGCGCGTCGGACGCCGAGCTCGAGCAGTTGATCCGCGCGTCGCTCTGGACGAAGTGGTCGGGGCACCGCATCGGGCAGCACGACTTCATCCAACCGGTTCGCAGCATGTCGATGATCGGCGGCTGAGACCGCTTTTCGGCCCGGCCGATCCTTTGCTTCGTTCATTCACCGGTGGGATCCCGGCCACGCTCCGTTCACATCCGGATGCGAGGCTGCAGCCACCGGGAGGTCGCGCCCCCTCTCCGGCGCGGGGGGCCGGGAACGCAATCCGGTCCCCCGCGACCCCCTCTTTCGACGGAACGGCCGAAGGTCAGGCCGGTCGGCGTCCGACGACGACGCGCGTCACCTTGAGCTCCCCGCCCTTGGTGCTGCGGACGTCGCGATATCCCGCCGCGCGAACGAGCCGGCTCACATCGCGCGCTCGGTCGGGGTCGACCTCGACGAGCAGCCAGCCGCTCTTCTTCAGCCAGGTGGGCGACTCGTCGACGGCTCGCGACACGAGCCCGAGCCCGTCGTCGCTGTGGTCGGTCAGCGTGTCGACCGGCTCCCAGTGGCGGATCTCGTCGGGCAGGTCCTCCACCTCGTGGCTCGCCACGTACGGGGGATGCAGGGTGATCACGTCGACCGAACCCTGCAGGGAACGCGGGAGCGCGCCGAACAGATCGCCGCGGACGAACCGGATGTCGAGGCCCAGGCGTTTCGCGTTCTTCTTCGCAAGCTTGATCGCGTCGGCCGAGAGATCCGTGCCGAAGACCCGCGCTTTCTCGACCTCGTTCGCGACGGCCAGCGCGACCGGGCCGCCGCCGGTCGCCAGGTCGACGTGGACCGGCCGCTTGCGTTTCCGGAGCCGTCGGATGGCCTGCTCGGCAAGGAACTCCGAAGAGTCCCGTGGGACGAAGACGCCCGGGCGGGCCAGCAGCTCGAGGTCTCGGAACTCCGTGTACCCCTTGATGTACGGGATGGGCTCTCCGGCCGCGCGGCGCGTGACCAATTCCTCGAACTTCCGGCGATCGGACACCGAGACCTTGTCGCGAGGATCGGGCTCTTCTCCGAGGATGTGGATCAGCAGGTCTTCGGACTCGATGCGTTCGCGACCCCGCTGCCAATGGTCGATTGCGGGCGACGCTTTGAGCTTCGTGACCGCGCGATTGAGCAGCTTGCCCGCCTCCATGGAGCGCTCATCCTACCCGTCGCGCTCGCTACACTCGCTGCCATGGCGCCCCAAAAGCCGAGCCAAACGCCGAGCCAGAAACCGAAGACGAACGCGACCGAATCGTCCAAGCGGGCGACGGCGCGTCGAAAACTGGCGCTGACGGCGCCGGGTGTCCGGCTCACGGGGGACCGCCTGATCGTCGAGCTTCCGGGCAACGGAGAGCGCAAGACGGCCGGCGGGCTGCTGATCCCGGCGACCGCGATGCCGGCGCCGAAACGCCTCGTCTGGGCCGACGTCCGGTTGGTTGGCCCCGACGTCCGCGCCGCCTCGACCGGCGACCGCGTCCTGTTCCTGCCCTCGTCCGGTCTCGAGGTTGAGCTCGACGGCGAGGATCTCATCCTGCTGCGCGAGCGCGACGTGCAGGCCGTCACACCGGCGGTCGAGGGCAGGAACGACCGGGTTCCCGGCCAGTACCTGTAGCCGGGCTGCTCAGCCGCTCAGCAGGCTGAGGCGAACGTGGCGCCGGTTGTTGTCCCGGTTGGGGTCGACGATCACGACGCGCTGCCAGGTTCCGAGCTGGAGACGGCCGCCCAGCACCGGGATCACCAGGCTCGGGCCGACGAACGCGGGCAGCAGGTGGTCGCCTCCGTGACCGGTGGAGCCGTGCCGGTGGACGTAGCGGTCCTCGCGCGGCAACAGGCGACCGAGGACCTCGGCCAGATCCTCCTCGCTTCCCGATCCGGTCTCGATCAGCGCCACGCCCGCGGTCGCATGAGGCACGAACACGTCGAGGAGCCCATCGCCCCCGGCCTCCGCACAGAACGCCGCGACCCGGTCGGTCACGTCGAAGACCAGCGCCCCGCTCGTGTCCAGCTCGAACACGGACGAGCGCATCAGTCCGGATCGAGGGCCCCAGCGGCCCCGCCGGCAACGGGCGGCCTCAACACGCCGCGGACGAGCATCAGCGCGCCCACAAAGCCCACGACCCCTCCCACGAAACAGAGCCAAACACCGAGCTCAGCATGACTCGATGCGATCCGGTCCACATCCCTCTTGGTGAATCCGAGGGCTCCGAGATCCCGCGCCAGCCGCTGGGCGAGAACGAACGCCGTCTCGTCGACCTGCCGGAGGTCGGTAAGCGCCCTCGCCGCACCCATGGCTCCCCCGAGCGCGATCAGCACCACCACCGGCATGCGCCACCGGGGGACCAGGTAGGCGATCGTGGCTCCGATCAACACGAGGATCCCGGCAACGAGCGTGACCTTGCCGTCGGTGATGGCGATACCCGTCGCGGAGATGTGCGTCGGGATGTTCGCTCCGTGCAAGACCGAGACGTCGATGCCCAGCGTCGCGGCGAGCGCCCGCAGGCTGATCGAGGCCGAGATCCACGTCAGAAAGGATCCGAGTGCCAGCATTGCCCCTCCGAGGATCGCGACCAGCTCGGGGGCGGACGGACCTCGCCGAACGTCGCTTCGCGCGTGCGCCATCTTCTTCCCTCGATCAATCTCGCTCGCTCAAGCGGCGGGGCCGCCCGGAAGCTCGGTGTGTTCGGCCTCGTGGAACTCGGCGAACGACATCGGCCAGACGTAGCCCGGCCAGCGATAGTCGAGCCTGCCCTCGGCCAGGCGGAACACCGCCGTGTACAGAGTGCCAAACCCGCCGGCGTACTCGCGGCTGAGGAGCGGCTCCCGCAGGAACGCGTCCACGAAGCCCTCGGCGGTCATGGCGGGATCACCGAGCAGATCGAGCACGCATCGTTCCCGTTCGACGGTCCGGGTCGCGACCGCCTGCTCGAGCCATTCGACCTCGCCTTGGTGGTTGGTGGCCGCGGGGATGGGCCGGAACACCGGCGGGCGATCCGGGGACAAGTACGCCGTGAAGAACGCGCCCCGGCGATCGGCGACGGTCAGGTTGTGGCTGAGCGCGTACGGAAGCCGTCCCAGCACGCCCTGCGCCTCGGCCGCGGTCTCGCACACCTCCAACAGGTAGCGCACGACGATGGGGATGCCGAACCCTTCGCCGAGCACCCGGCGGCCGCCGAAGGTCAGCGAGACGGCGAGGCCGGCCTCGTTCATGCCGTCGAGCAGGCCCCACAGGCAGTCGCCCGTCCCGATGACCCGGCGGCTCACCATCCGCGTCGACCAGATCGTGCCCTCGAACCGCGACGGCGAGTAGTCGTAGTTGCGAACGAGCAGCGGGCCGGGTTCGCCGGTCCACACGCCCTGCGAGCACGCCGCCAGATACGGGGGCGGGCTGTAGAGCGCGAGCATCCTCGCGGCCAGATCGCCGCCGCCGGCAAGCTCCACCAGCCGCTCGTAGACGGGCACGAGCTCCGGCATGTGATCCTGCAGCATCTGCAGGCTCGTGACGTAACCGGGCCGGGCCCCGTCGCCCTCCTGGAGGAACCACTCCCGATAGGCGGGCCAGCGCCGCTCGAACTCCGCCTGCCACTTGGGCCCGAGCTCGAGCTCTTCGATGGCGCGGAACGTGACCAGAACGGGCGGCATCAGAGCATCTTGAAGCCGAACGGCTCGGGCGCGACGGGCGGCGGCTGCTCGGTTGGGGCAACGCCGCGGAAGGCGCCCTTGATCCCCGTGATCCACGTTCGAGCCCGGTCCGACAGATCGTGCTCGTCGTTCATGAACCGGCCGCGCGTGACGAGGATCCCGAGGTCGGCGCCGGGGTAGCGGTACTGGCCCGCTCCGGCGATCCGCAGATAGAACGCCTCGCGCTCGTCGGAGACGGTGTGCCAGTCGGTGTCGGAGCGCGCATAGGCGATCCCGCCGGCGTCGTCCGCGCGCCAGATCCCGGATGCCGGCGCCTCCGTGATCAGCTCCACCGCATCGTCGGTCTGCTTCAGGATGAACTGCGTCCACTCGTCCAGATCGGTCACCTGCGCCCATCGCTCGTTCAGCGCGTCGACGTCGATCTCGTAGTCGACGTCCATGAACTCGATCAGATGGAACAGGAACAGCGGCATGTCCCCGTAGGCCACGGCGGTGACGTTCGTGATGCTCGAGGCCCCGGTGACCCGCGGGTTGAGCTCGCCGAGGAAGAGCTCGCCGGTCGTCGCGTCGAGCAGGAAGTCCAGCTCGAAGTACCCACGGTAGCCCTCCTGCCGCAGACGCTCTCCCATCGCCTGCGTCCACCTCCGCGCGAGGGTTCGTTGCTCGTGGGTCAGAACGTTCGGGGATACGTCGTTGCCGCACCACCCGCCGTCGTAGGGCGTGAGCTCCGGGAATCCCGTCAGCTCCGCCATGAGCGGACCCACGAGCGTTCCGTGGCGCGTGATCACGCCTTCGATCGCGAGCTCGCGCGGCTCGATCCGCTTCATGACCTTGAGGTCGTGGCCGGCCATCTTCCGCTCACTGCGCGACCAGCCCGCCAGATCCGGCACGAAGAACGTCGTCTGGCCGGAGTCTCCGTACGGCGTCTGGACGACCAGGTCGTCGCCGAGCCCGGCGCTCGACGCGAGCGCGAGGAGTTCCGCGTACGAGGACGCGCGCCCCATCGTGTTGGGCACGCTCGGCACGCCGGCCTCGTTGCCGAGGCGCGTCGTCTCGATCTTCGAGTCGAGCCGGGTCCGCAGGGACGCCGGAGGGAACGAGACCTCGAGTCCCAGCGCATCGGCGAGCTGCTCGGTCTCTTCGTCGAACATCAGGAACGCGACCCGCCCGCCGGGACCACGCCCGTGGACGAGGTCGACGACCTCTTTGTGGCCGAGCAGGTAGTTGCAGATCTCCTCGATCGAGGAGAACGCGCGCGGCGGGCGCTCCTTCGGAACGAACACGTTCGGATGCCGGCCGTCGAACGAGTCGTAGTAGTTCACGAAGCGAAAGTTGCGAACCCAGCGGTCGATCCCGAGGAGGTTGAACGCGGTGGCGCTCACGAAGTAGACGGGAACCTCGTTCGAACGAAAGAAGCGGCGGATGGCCGGGATCCCGTCGAGCGGCGCCGTTCTCACCAGGTTCGCGGCCCCCACCTCCTCGCCGTCGCCGCGACCACCGTCCGCGCGCACATCGGAGCGCTCGAGGCCGTCCGAGCCGAACGGGTCGACCGGCAGTGGCGGCGCGGCGCGCAAGCGTCGCATGAGGAGCGCGAGCCCCGCAAGCAGCACGCCGAGCGGCACGAGAACGGCGATCAGGTGAAGGACAGACCGCACCATGTGCGCACGAACGTCCCGAGAACCTGCGCCGTCTGAACCACGCTCGGCAGGAACGTCCGCTCCTCCCCTCCGTGGGCGCCCTCCGCGAGTGGTCCGAGGCATACGGCCGGAACGCCTCCATACAGACCGAAGAGCCTGGCGTCCGTCGTGCCGGTCGTCGCCAGGAGCGAGGGCGGACCACCGCTCTGGCGGGCGAACGCGTCGGCGAGCGTGGTCACGAGCGGATGCGCCGGATCGATCGCATATCCCTCGCAGGCGAAGCCCCGGTACTCGACCTCCGGCGGACCGGCCGACGGTGTCACGAGCGCGGCCATCGCCGCCTCGATCCGGTCCTGAAGATCACGCACGCGCATCCCCGGGTACAGGGCGATCCGGAAGTCGACCAGGCACTCGCCCGGAACGGTGGACGCCCAGTCCCCCGCGTGGATGGCGCCGACGTTCAGCGCGATCGGATGCTCGTATTGGTCGTAGGGCGGGGGCGGGTTCGCGTTGAGCTCCTGCTCCAGAAGATGAAGCGCGCGGATCACCCCGTAGCTCCGCTCGATCGGGTTCTGCCCGGCATCGGCCTCCGCCCCGTGACCGGGCACGCCCCGGATGCGAGCGCGGAACCACAGAACCCCGACCTGTGACGTCGTGATCCCGGCTCCGAACGGCTCGGCGATCACCGCCGCATCGGCCGTGTACCCCGCAAGCAGCGTCTGCAACGTGCCGTTGCCGGTGCATTCCTCCTCGACGACCGATTCAACGTGGACCGGTCCGTGCGGTCGCAGACCGAGCGCGCGCAGGCCCTTGATCGCCCCGAGGATCGCCACGAGGCCGCCCTTCATGTCCGCGGAACCGCGCCCGACGAGCCATCCGTCCTCGACGCGAGGGACGAAGGGATCGCCGGTCCAGGCGAACCGTGGCTCCGGGCTGACGACGTCGATGTGGCCGTTGAGGATCAGGGACCGTCCGGCGGCACCGTCGAGCGGCTCCCAGGTCGCCACGACGTTCGACTTGCCGTCCACGTCCCAGTCGAAGGGCGAGTGGCCGGGATGGGAACGCAATGCGGCGGCGTCCATCGCGACGTCGACCGGGACCAGACCGATCTCTCGCAGGGCGTCGCGGACGACGATCTGGCCCGCCTCCTCGTTTCCGAGGGTCGTGTCGACGGAGACGAGCCGGGCCAGCAGATCGGTCATCCAATCGGTCTCGGACGCCACCGCCTGCGCGATGGCCTCGTCACTTGCAACTCCCGGCGCAACGCTTGGTGCGCCGCTTGCGCGTTCCGCGGCGTTCGGCAAGGGTTGCATCGCAGCCCAGCGTATCGGCCGGCGGAGATGGCCGGCCGAGTCCGGCGGGCCTCAAGCAAGAGGCGCCACCTGCCGATGGAGCAGGTATGCGTCCGAGGGGTGGTCTAGGCATGCGTGTCCGCGCACCAGGTTTGGTTGCCGCCACCACAGTCCTCCTGCTCCTCACGTCGTTCGGAGGTCGCGCGGCAGCTTCCGGCGGAACGGGCCGATCGGCCGGCGACGCCGGCTCGGGCCCTCCACCGCTGCCGCACGCCGGGAGCGTGGCGGTGACGGCGCAGTCGGCGATCACCTGGTCCGACCTCGACGCCGGCGACGCGTGGGCTCGCCCGGCCATCAATGCGGTCGCCGGAGCGGAGAAATGGATGCGCGACACCGCCCCCGATGCGCAGGGTGTCGCAAGGTTTCGCCCCGACTCGCTCGAACGACGATCGTTGTTCGCCCGCGCGCTCGTCCGTGCGTTCGTGCCACCGTCCGAGCGAACCGTGGACCCGTCCATCCGCTTTCCGGACTTCAAGCGATCCCTGCCGTTGTCGCAGTGGGCGAACATCGCCGTCGGACTCGGATGGATGGGACGAACGGCTTCCGGCGGATTCAACCCGAACGGACCGGTCACGACCATCGTGGTCCACCGGGCGCTGATCGACGTGCTCGGGCTGCGAGACGTCGCCAAGCAGTTGAATGCCTTGTCGACGACCAACGGCTATGTGTTCGCGAAGCCGGCCGGGTTCGGACCGCTGTTGCTCGGGATGCGCCTTGGTCTTCGGTTCGACAACGACGACGAGAGCCAGGACGTCGGGCCGAGGACGCCGCTCGTTCGCAAGCAGGTTGCGTACTCGCTGTGGCGGGCCGCCACGCTCGACGATGGGACGATCTCCTGGATCCGCGGCCAGTACGAACACGCCACGCTGCCGCGAATGGGACCGACGCGGCGCGCCATCGTCGAGTGGGGCCTTCGCTACGTCGGCTACCCGTACGTCTGGGGGGGCGAGTGGGGCTTCGACACGACTCCGCCCGGCGGGTTCGGCTCGCAGCCGGTGCCCGGCTTCGACTGCTCAGGTCTGACCTGGTGGACGCTCAAGGCCGATGACGGCGGGGCGTGGGACGTCGCGCCGCCGAGGCCCTACGCGGGCTGGAACATCGCCGAGCGAAGCTCGGCCCAGATGGCGACCAAGTCCAACTTCCGCCGGTTCGACGAGCTGCGCATCGGGGACATGGCGTTCTACGACGGCGACGGCGATGGCACGGTCGACCACGTGGATGTCTACGTGGGAAGCGGGTGGGCCCTGGACTCCTCCGGTGGTGCCGGCGGGGTCACGCTCATGTGGATCGGCGACGGCTGGTACCGGGACCACTTCGTCTCGGGCCGGCATCTCAGCGCGCACTAGGCGCACCGGGTCAGCTCGGGCCCGGTCCCGCGGCGACCGCGGCCTCCAGAACGGTTCGTTCCACGTCCGTGAGCGGGCGGCTGCGGGCGGCCTTCGCATCCCGAGGCACCACGACCGACTCCGACTCGGCGGACAGCGTGCCGTCCGCCTTCTCGACGCGCTCCCAGGTTCGGATGCTGGACCTGCTGTAGCCCGAGACGCCGCAACGCACGACCACCTCGCGATCGTCCTGCGTCAGCTCTGCCCGGTAGTCGATCGCGACGCGAGCCAGCACGAAGTCCCAGGCTCGCTCGCCGAACAGCTGCTGGACCAGCCGGTCCCGGGCCTCCTCCAGGTAGCTGAGGTAGACGGCGTTGTTGACGTGACCGTAGGCGTCCACGTCGCGCCACCGGATGGGGAGCCGCACCTCGATCACGAACCCATCCTGCCACGCGCGCGACGGCCCAATGGCACGAGGGCCCCGGACCGGGGAGGGGTCCGGGGCCCCCGATATGGAGAGAGGGCTCCAACGAGGTTTTCGGCGGACTCAGCCCCGCGGTTCATCCGGATCGCGCCGGATTCGTTGCGATCGTGTTGCGAGACGCGAACGGGACCCCCGAAGGGGTCCCGTCGACGAACCGTACCGCTGCCGGACTAGAAGTCCATGTCGCCGCCGCCGGGCATGGCGGGGGCCTTCTCCTTCTCCGGCTTCTCGGCCACGACCGCCTCGGTCGTCAGGAACAGGGCCGCGATGCTGGCCGCGTTCTGCAACGCCGAGCGCGTGACCTTGGTGGGGTCGATGACCCCGAACTTCATCATGTCGCCGTACTCGCCGGTCGCGGCGTTGAGGCCCTCGCCCGGATCCAGAGCCCGGACCCGCTCGACCACAACGCCACCTTCGAGACCGGCGTTGAACGCGATCTGCTTCAGCGGCTCTTCGAGCGCGCGGCGGACGATGACCGACCCCGTCAGCTCGTCGCCCTCGAGGTCGACCTTGTCAAGCGCGGTCTGCGCGTTCAGCAGCGCGACGCCGCCACCCGGCACGACGCCCTCTTCGACCGCAGCCTTCGTCGACTGCACCGCGTCCTCGATCCGGTGCTTCTTCTCCTTGAGCTCCACTTCGGTCGCGGCGCCGACCTTGATGACGGCCACGCCGCCGGAGAGCTTCGCAAGCCGCTCCTGCAGCTTCTCGCGGTCGTAGTCGGAGTCGGTCTTCTCGATCTCGGACTTGATCTGGTTGATCCGGCCCTGGATGTCGGCATCCTTGCCGGAGCCCTCGACGATGGTCGTCTCGTCCTTCGTGACGACGACCTTCCGCGCCTGACCCAGGAGGTCGAGGGTCGCGTTCTCGAGCTTGAGGCCGACTTCCTCGGAAACGACCGTCGCGCCGGTGAGGGTCGCGATGTCGCCGAGCATGGCCTTGCGGCGGTCGCCGAAGCCCGGGGCCTTCACGGCCGCGGACTTGAACGTGCCGCGGATCTTGTTCACCACGAGCGTGGCGAGGGCCTCTCCCTCCACGTCCTCGGCCACGACGAGCACGGGCTTGCCGGCCTGCATGACCTTCTCGAGAACCGGGAGCAGGTCCTTGACCGCCGAGATCTTGGAGTTGGCGATCAGCACGTAGGGCTCGTCGAGCACCGCCTCCATCCGCTCGGGGTCGGTGATGAAGTACGGGGAGATGTAGCCCTTGTCGAACCGCATGCCTTCGGTGAACTCGAGCTCCATCCCGAAGGTGTTGGACTCCTCGACGGTGATGACGCCGTCCTTGCCGACCTTGTCGACGGCTTCGGCGATGACCTCGCCGATCTCGGGGTCGGCGGCGGAGATGGCGCCCACCTGGGCGATCTCGCCCTTGGTGTCGACCTCCTTGGACTGGTTCTTGATCGCCTCGACCGCCAGCTCGACGGCGCGCTCGATGCCGCGCTTGATCGACATGGGGTTGGCGCCGGCCGCCACGTTGCGCAGGCCTTCCTTCACGATCGCCTGCGCCAGCACCGTGGCCGTCGTCGTTCCGTCACCGGCGACGTCGTCCGTCTTCTTGGCGACTTCCTTGACGAGCTCGGCGCCGATTCGCTCGACCGGCTCCTCCAGCTCGATCTCCTTGGCGATCGATACGCCGTCGTTCGTGATGGTGGGGGCGCCCCACTTCTTCTCGAGGACGACGTTTCGGCCCTTGGGACCGAGCGTGATCTTCACCGCGTTCGCGAGCTGGTCCATGCCCCGCTCCAGCGCACGCCGCGCCTCCTCGTCGAAGCTGATGAGCTTCGCTGCCATGTGATCGCCTCCTTGTGTCGTCGCGTGCCGTTCGTTCTCAGCCGGGCCTCGCCGACTGCTAGCACTCACGTCGTGTCGAGTGCTAACGATTGTAGGCAACCGAGCGCGGGGGTGGCAAACGCAGCTAGGCTCCGGCCACTGCGAAAGACGGGGAAGGATCGGGTTCATGGGAACGGAACGGGGCTGGGCGCGCCGCTTCACCGCCCCCGCGAGGGGCTTCCCCCGCTGGGATCCGCGGCGGCCGGACCGGCTGGCCGCGGTGTCGAACGAGGGCGGCAGCTGGCAGGCGTGGACGTTCGACCCCGACGGTACGCGCCGGCCCGTGACCGCCGAGCGGATCGGGGTCGAGGAGGTGCTCGTCGCTCCGGACGGGCGCCTGGTCTGGTGGCACGACCCGACCGGGGAACGAGCGAGGTCACTGGCTGGCCGCGCCGTTCGGCGGCGAGCGACCCAGAGCCCCTCATGTCGCGGCGTCCCCGACGGCTGGACGATGGGCCTAGGGATGGCGCGCGATGTCGTCGCGATCGGTCTCGCGACGGACGACGACTACCGGATCTACGTGGCACGCGCCGGCGAGCCCGCGCGCGAGCTGTGGCGAACGAAGCACGTGGCCGGCGTGGGCCGCGAGTGGCCGAACGGACCGGCCGGGCTGTCCGCCGACGCGAGCCTCGTCTCGCGTGTGGCACGGCGAGGACGGCGACATCCTGCACCCGGCGCTTCGCGTCCTCGAGGTCTCCACGGCGGCCGTCGTCGGTGATCTTCGCGACGAGGGAGACGCGTGGATGGCGTGGCCTGGTCACCGGTCCCCGGCGACGGGCGCCTGCTGGTCGACCGCGAGCCCGGCGAGCTCGAGCGGCCGGCGATCTGGGACCCGCGGACCGGCGCCGTCGAAGAGATCGCCCCCGATCTGCCCGGCGGCGTCTACGCCGTCGACTGGTGGCCCGACGGCGAATCGGTGCTCGTCCGGCACGAGCACGAGGGAGTCGATTCGCTGTACCGGATCGAGCCGGCGACGAGCCGGACGACGATCGTGACGGATGCATCGGGCGAGATCACCGACGCGGCCGTGCGCCCGGACGGGCGGGTCTGGTACCTCGTCGAGCGACAGCGTCCAGCCGGCCCGCACCCTCGAAGCGGGCGACGGAGAGGTGCTGGGGCTGCCAGGGCCCCAGCCTCCGGCCGGCCGCAAGTACCGGTCGGTGTGGTTCTCGAGTCCCGGTCAGGAACGCCTCCAAGCCTTCGTCGCCGAACCCGAGGGGTCCGGGCCGTTCCCGATCGTGATGTCGGTCCACGGCGGACCCGAGTGGCACGAGCGGAACCGTTTCGACGCCGAGACCCAGGCGTTCGTCGACGAGGGGTATCGCGGTCGCGCTCGTGAACTACCGCGGCAGCACCGGCTACGGCATCCCGTTTCGCAAGCGATCCACGGCAACATCGGATTCCCCGAGAGCGAGGACATCGTCGCGTGTCTCGACCGGCTGGTCGCCGACGGCGTGGCCGATCCCGCCCGGGCGTTCATCTCCGGCTGGTCCTGGGGCGGCTATCTCGCCTGTTTGAACGCCGGGTTGAATCCCGAACGCTGGCGCGCCGTCTTCGCGGGCATCCCGACCGGGGACTATCTCGGCGCCCACTACGCGAGCGCGCCGCCGATCCAAGCGTGGGACAACGCCGTCATGGGGGGAACGCCGGAGGAGCTTCCCGAGCTGTACCGCGAGCGCGACCCATGACGTACGTGGACGGGTGATGGCTCCCGTCCTCGTCATCGCGGGAGAGCACGACAGCCGCTGCCCGATGGAAGGGGTACAGCCCTGGGTCGACCGGCTTCTCGAACGCGGCATCGAGGTCGAGCTGGTGACGTACCCCGCGGGTCACCACGAGAACGAGATCGCCGAGCAGGTGCGCCAAATGGCGACGATCCTGGCCTTCTTCGATCGTCATCGCAGGTAAATGCGGGCCCGGGGATGCCTTTCGGTGTAAACTCCGCTTGTGGCTGAGGGAGTCGCTTGACGCCTGGGGCATCCGATCGGATCCGCGTCCTGGTGGTCGACGACGATGCGGCGATCCGCGATGCGCTCGCAGACGTCATCGGCGGAGCGCCCGACCTCGACCTCGTCGGCATCGCCGACGATGCGGACGAGGCGATCGCGGCTGCGACCGCGACGCGGCCGGACATCGCCCTCGTGGACGTCCACATGCCCGGCGGTGGACCCGCCGTCGTCGAAGCGATCCGCCGGCAACATCCCGCATGCAGCATCCTCGCGCTCTCCGCATTCGAAGAACGGCAGATCGGTGCTCGAGATGCTTCTCGCCGGAGCCTCGGGCTACGTGGTGAAGGGCGTTTCGACCTCGGAGATCCTCGAGTCGATCCGGCGCACCACGCGCCGCCAGGCGAGCCTCTCGGTCGACATGCTCTCCGAGCTCGTCGGCCAGCTCGAGCCGGAGGTGCCGGATCTGAACCCGCCCGCGGTCGAGCCGCAGCGGAGCCAGAAGCCGGCCCTGGACCTGATCGAGTTCGCTCCCGACGCGGTCGTTGCCTCCGACGTCACCGGTCGGATCGTCCTGGTGAACGAGCAGACCGAGCGCATGTTCGGCATCGAGCGCAAGGATCTGCTGGGCCAACCGGTCGAGCAGTTGCTGTCGGAGCAATTTCGCCAGGCGTACGTGGGCCACCGCGATGCCTACCTTCAGAAGCGAACGAGGCAGCCGGTCGGACCGCCGCTGCAGTTGCAGGGCCGGCACGTCGACGGGACCGAGTTCCCCGTCGACATCAGTCTCGCGTCGCTCGACACCGAAGAGGGGCCACTGGTGGTTGCCTTCGTCCGGGACGTGATCGAGCGCGAGCGAGTCGCAGCGGAGGTCGCGCAAGCTCGAGGCCGCCATCCGCGAGGAGGAGGTCCAGCGCGAGCTGATCAAGCTGGTGGTGAAGGCGCAGGACGAAGAGCGAGTCAGGATCGCCGGAGAGGTTCATGACGACTCGGTCCAAGTGATGACGGCGGCGCTGATGCGGCTGCAGCTGCTTCGCGAACAGATCTCGGATGCGGACCACCTCGTGATCCTGGGGCGGCTCGAAGGGACGATGCAGGAAGCGATCAAGCGGCTTCGACGCCTTCTGTTCGTCCTGCATCCCCGCGAGCTCGACACCGAGGGGCTGGTCTCGACCCTTCGGACCTACCTGCAAGATCTCGGGCACGACTCGCTGATTCGCTCCCAGCTCAACGACCAGCTCGCTCGCGAACCGTCTCCGGATGTCCGGGCGATCCTCTACCGCATCGCGCTCGAAGGCGTGACCAACGCGGTGAAGCACTCACGCGCGGACCACCTCGAGGTGACCCTCGAGTCGGAGCGAGAGGGCGTCCTGCTGCGCATTCGTGACGACGGCCGGGGCATGGATGAGGCGGAGACCCTCTCGCCCGGCCACCTCGGCATCACGACGATGCGCGAGCGCGCAAAGATGGCCGGGGGTCAGCTTCGGATCGACAGCACGCCGGACGGGACGACGGTGGAAGCGTGGCTCCCGGACGCGGGAACCGACGTGGTCGACGTCTCCGACGGAACCCCCGTCGGCGCCGGCTGAGCGCCGGCCGGCGCTAGGAGCGGTCGAGTCCCCAGCTCGCGACGCGCTGCACCTGGATCTCGACCATCACCGAGGTCCGCTCCTCGATCGGCGAGTCCACCTCGTACTGGGCGTACTTGCGATACAGCAGGTCCCGGTTGCGCTGAAACTCGAAGCCGGTCTCGATCAGGAATGCGCGTCCGAAGACCACGACCTGCTTGAGGGCGCTCCAGACCTCCGTGTACTCGTCGAAGCAGACGGCCACGGCCGGGTTCGACCGGATGTTTCGCACCTTCTGGGTCTCCGTCTCGGTCGCGAAGACGAGCCGGTCGAGATCGAGCACCGGCGAGACCGGGATGACATGGGGAATGCCGTCGGGCCGCACCGTTGCGAGATGGGCGGTCCGCAGCCGCTCCACGAACATGGCCTCCGCGGCCGTGAACCTGGCGCCCTCCACCGGCTAGTCCTCCGTTCCGGCTCCGGCCTCGACCATGGACTCGATCTGATCGACGATCTCCGCATTCGCCAGCGTGGTGACGTCGCCGAGCGGGCGGCCGCGCGCCACGTCGCGCAGGAGCCGGCGCATGATCTTGCCCGAGCGGGTCTTGGGAAGGTCGTTGGTGAAGATGATCCCGTGCGGACGCGCGATCTTCCCGATCACCTTGGCCACGTGATCCCGGAGCTCGGTCGCCATCCGATCGTCGCCCTCGTAGCCGCTCTTCAGCGTCACGAACGCGACGATCGCCTCACCGACGACCTCGTCCGGCTTCGAGACGACCGCGGCTTCCGCGACCTTCTGGTCGTCGACGAGCGCGCTCTCGATCTCATACGTGGACAGGCGATGGCCGGCGACGTTCATGACGTCGTCGATCCGGCCGAGAAGCCAGAAGTAGCCCTCCTCGTCCCGCTTGACCCCGTCGCCGGCCACGTACACGCTCGGACCGAACTTGGCGAAGTACGTTTCGACATACCGGTCCGCGTCGCCCCAGATCGTCCGGGCGATCGCGGGCCAGGGCTGCGTGAGGACGAGGTATCCGCCGCCGCCGAGCGGCACCGAGGCCCCCGCGTCATCCACGACGTCGGCCTCGATCCCCGGGAACGGGAACGTGGCCGAGCCGGGCTTGAGCGACGTGATCCCGGGAAGCGGCGTGATGAGGATCGCGCCGGTCTCCGTCTGCCACCACGTGTCGACGATCGGGCAGTTTCCGCCCCCGATGTGGGTCCAGTACCAGACCCACGCCTCCGGGTTGATCGGCTCGCCGACCGAACCGAGCAACCGGAGCGAGGACAGGTCGTGGCCGTCCGGAAACTCAGGCCCCCAGCGCATGAAGGCGCGGATGGCGGTCGGCGCGGTGTACAGGATCGTCGCCCGGTATCGCTCGGCGATGGCCCACAGCCGGTCTTTCTCCGGCCAGTCCGGCGCGCCTTCGTAGATGATCCCCGTCGTGTGGTTCGCGAGCGGCCCGTAGACGATGTAGCTGTGCCCGGTGACCCAGCCGATGTCGGCTGCGCACCAGTACACATCGTCCTCGTGGATATCGAAGATCATCCGGTGCGACGCCGCCACCTGGGTCAGGTACCCGCCGGTCGTGTGCGCGATCCCTTTGGGCTTTCCCGTCGTCCCGCTCGTGTACAGCAGGTACAGGAAGTCCTCGGCGTCCATCTCCTCGGGCTTGCACTCGGCCGGCTGGTCGGCGATCACCTCGTGGTACCAGACGTCGCGGCCCTGCGTGAACCCGTGCTCGTTGCCCACGCGCCGGACGGTCACGACCTTCTCGATCGTCGGACACTCGGCGAGCGCCTCGTCGGCACTGGCCTTGAGCGGGACGACCTGGCCACGCCGATAGGCCCCGTCCGCCGTGATCAGGACCTTTGCCTCGGCGTCGTTGATCCGGTCCCGAAGCGCCTCGGCGCTGAACCCGCCGAACACGACGGAGTGGGGGGCGCCGATCCTCGCGCACGCGAGCATCGCGACGGGGAGCTCGGGAACCATGCCGAGGTAGATCGCCACACGGTCGCCCCGGCGGACGCCGAGCGATTTCAACGCGTTTGCCAATCGGCAGGTCTCCTCGAGCAGATCCCGGTAGGTGATGACGCGGGTGTCGCCGGGCTCGCCTTCCCAGTAGTAGGCGACCTTGTCACCGCCCCCCGCCTCCACGTGGCGGTCGAGGCAGTTGTACGAGACGTTGAGCGTCCCGCCCACGAACCACTTCACCCACGGCGGATTCCACTCCAAGACCGTGTCCCACCTGCGGGACCAGGACAGCCGGTCGGCCTGCTCGGCCCAGAAGGCGATGCGGTCGGCACTGGCCCGCTCGTAGATGTCCGGATCGTCGACGACGGCCCGCTCGCGGAACGCCTCGGACGGCTCGAAGACCCGCCGCTCCGACAAGAGGGCGTCGATGTTGGGTGGGGTTTCGCTCATCTCGGTCTCCGGCGCTCGATGGACGGGGTCATGGTACGCAGGATCCCTTGCGGGCGCGACCGAGCGAGGGTGCTTGCAACGGGGGCGCAACGGCACCACCCTTACGCGGAGGCCGCCCATCGGGGCGGCCTCGAAGCAGAAGGGAGGCGGCCGGCCATGGACGAGGCCTACTGCATGAAGTGCCGTCAGAAGCGGCAGTTCGAGGGCCAGGTCAACACGCTCAAGAACGGGCGCCCCGCAGCTCAGGGTTCCTGCCCGGTGTGCGGCACCAAGCTGACGAGGATCTTGGGCGGCGACGACGCCAAGGCCCGGGGCTGGACCGCGTAGGTCCCTGCCGAGCGACCGCTCAGCTCAGCCGCGAGAGCAGTTCCTCGGGGTCGACCAGGACGCGGCCGGGGCGTATCAGACCGTGCCGGGCAACCAGGTCGGCCACCGTCGTCGTGCGGAAGACGTCCTGGACGGCGTTGGCCACGTCGGCCCAGAAGCCTTGCAACCCACACTGCGAGTCCTGAAAGCACGTGTGATCGGACGGTTCGAGGCAGAACATCGGGAAGATCTGACCCTCGATCGCGTCCGCGATCTCGGCGACCGTGATCTCCTCGGGCGCCCGCGAGATGCGGCACCCCCCGCCCGCGCCCCGGAAGCTCTCCACCAGACCGGCCTTGGACAGGGCGCCGAGTTGCTGTTCCAGGAACCGGACCGGCACCTGCTGGCGCTCGGCGATCTCGCGAGCCGGGATCAGACCGCCTTCGCCTCGCCGGGAAGCCAGCTCGATCATCGCTCGCATCGCATACTCGAGCTTCTGGGACATCTTGAGCACAACCGCAGCGTAGGAGGGCCCCCGACCAGCGTCAACGCGGGTCCCGGACGACCTCGGGGTCTCCGAGGGGGCCGTTGCCTGATCGTGGCACTCGCCCTGGCCGCCGCCGCGCTCCCAGGATGCGGTCGCGCGAAGCCCTCGCCCACGATCACTCCCACGGTTGCGCCCTCGCCCACACCCACCGTCGGTCCGAGCCCGAGTCCCACGATCTCCGCTTCACCGGCAATCTGGCAGACCCTGCCGCACGCGCCCATGCGGGGCGACTACGGCGCGACCGGCGTGTGGAACGGGTCGCAGATGCTCATCGCCGAGCGGGTCAGCGTCTCCCACGCTCCGTACTGCGTGGATGTCGCCGCCGCCTTCGACCCTTCCGGCGGGACCTGGCACCGGCTGCCCCCCGCTCCGGGGCCGCAGGGGTGCTTCGAGGGTGGCGACCAAGCCGTGTGGGACGGAACGGAGATGCTCCTGTGGGGGGTGACGAACACGGCCTTCGACCCCGCCAAGAACACATGGCGTCATCTGCCGGCTCCTCCGGCCGGCGGTGGCGGGCCCTCCATCGTCGTATGGACCGGCCGCCGGATGATCGGATGGGGCGGCGGATGCTGCGGCGGCGCGGTCGCCGACGGAGCGATCTACACCCCGGCAACCGACTCGTGGAAGCTGCTGCCCGCCGCACCCATCTCGGCTCGAACCGCCGTGGCCGGCGCGTGGACCGGCACCGAGATGCTCGTGGCCGGGGGGATCGGTCCCGAGTCGGATCCGCCACAGGTCTTCGCCGACGGTGCCGCCTACGACCCGGCCGCCAAGTCTTGGCGGAAGCTCCCGGCCATGCCCGAGGCGCGCTTCGGCGCCACGAGCGTCTGGGATGGGACCGAGCTGCTCGTCGTTGGTGGCCGGACGATGCTCGCCGGCCGGATGGTGGCGGCCGTCCGAGGCCTGGCCTTCGACCCGCAGACCAATCATTGGCGACAGTTGCCGGCGATGACCTACCCGCGCGATGGAGCGGCGGCGGTATGGACGGGCAGCGCGATGCTCGTCTGGGGCGGAGCGACCGGGGCCTTCAACCACCCGGGAATCCCGCCTCGCGGTGAGATGTACGACCCCGCGACCAACTCGTGGACGCTCTTGCCCAAGTCGCCGCTGGGGCACCGGTTCAACCCCTTCGCCGTGTGGGCGGATCGGGAGATGATCGTGTGGGGCGGCGCACCGTTCGACAGCGACGGTCCCGCGTTCGCCGACGGGGCCGCATTCACGCCGGGGACGGGGTAGCAGGGGCGGGGCATAGACTCGTTCTCGATCACCCCATGACCGAGGCAGCCCGCCGAATCGTCGTCGCGTCGAACCGGGGTCCGGTGACCTTCCGGGTCGGCCCTGACGGCAATCCGGTGCCCGACGTCGGGCCGGGCGGACTGGTCACCGCGCTCGTCGGAGCGCTCCCCACCCACGGAGCCACCTGGGTCTCCGCCGCGATGACCGCCGGCGACCGAGCGGTCGCGGCCGGGGCCCAGGTGCCGGCATTGCCCATCGAGCCGCGGTTCGTCGTCATTCCCAAGGCGCGATACCAGCGCTACTACAACGACATCTCCAACCGCGTCCTGTGGTTCCTGCATCACTACCTCTGGGACGTCGTGCGGGGAGCGATGTTCGACGACCAGACGAAGCGCGCCTGGGAGGACTACGAGGCGGCGAACCAGATGTTCGCCGAGGCGCTCGGGAAGATTCGCGGCGACCCGGTCTTCCTGCTGCAGGACTATCACCTGTCGCTCGTCCCCCGGATGCTCCGCGACCTGCGCCCCGACGCGGCCATCTCGCACTTCTCGCATACGCCGTTCGTGGGCTCGGTGTACATCCGGTCGCTGCCGAACCCGATCCGGGAGGCGTTGTTGCGTGGGCTTCTCGGAGCCGACGCGCTGGGCTTTCAGGCGCCGGCATGGGCCGAGAACTTCCTGCTCTCGGCACGCACGCTGCCGGGGGCGCGCGTCGATCTCGCACGGTCTCGAGTGCTGTACGACGGCAGGGAGACCGTGGTGCGCGTCTATCCGATCTCGGTCGAAGCCGGTCCCATCCGCGAGCTCGCCCAGACACCCGAGGTTCGCGACCTGCGGCAAACGATCTCCGAAGTCCGCGGCGACCGGAAGCTGATCCTTCGTGTCGACCGCCTCGAGCTTTCGAAGAACATCGTTCGCGGTTTCAAGGCCTACGAAGTGTTCTTGCGTCGGTTCCCCGAGTGGCGGGAGCGGGTGACCTTTCTCGCTCTGCTCAGTCCCTCGCGACAGGAGATCCCCGAGTACCGCACCTACACACAGGAGGTGCTGTACGAGGCCGCCCGGGTGAACAACCACTTCGGGACCCTCACCTGGCAGCCCATCGTGATGGACGTCCGCGAAGACCGCCCCCGGGCGATCGCCGCCTACGACCTCTACGACGTGCTGTTCGTGAACCCGGTCTACGACGGCATGAACCTCGTCGCCATGGAGGGCCCGCTCGTCAATCGGCAGTACGGGGTGCTCGTCCTGTCGCGAAACGCGGGCGCGTACGGGCGGTTGGGTCGCTACGCCGTCGGCGTGAACCCCTTCGACCTGCTCGAGCAGTCCGATGCGATCCATCGCGGGCTCGAGATGCCGGCCGAAGAACGGGCCCGCCGCGCACGCGGGCTTACGCGGACGATCCTGACCGACACGCCCGCCAGGTGGCTCGCCCGGCAGCTGTCGGATCTGGAACGACGGCGCCCGGCTGCCGGGCGGCCGGCACGCTAGCGTCAGAGCTCGCGCAGCAGGCGAAGGAGCTCGGCGGGCCCGTCGACGACGATGTCCGCGGCGTCCACCAGCGCCTCGGGAGTCTCCGGTCCTCGGACGGCCACGCGGACACACACGGCAACCTCGCTCTCGAGCGCCTCGAAGGCATCGACGTCGGCCGCGTCGTCGCCCGCGTACAGCGCACCCTCGAGGGAAGCGCCCTCCAGCAGTCTGCGGACGGCGGCGTCCTTGAGCGGGCGGCCGGCCGGGACCAGCTCGAGGACTCGCTTGCCCTCGACGACCCGCATCCCCGACCGGCCGGCGATGGCCTCGAGACGGGGTCGCAGACGGCGTGTCGCATCCTGCGGATCGGCCGTCTCGCGAACGTGCGCGGCAACCGAGAGTCGCTTGTCCTCGAGCCAAGCCCCCTCGATGCCGGCGAGCTCCGCCTCGACCGCCCGGACGACATCGGCAGGAACGGAGACAGCCGTGTGCACCGCACCAAGACCCTCGAGGCCGTAGAGGCCTTCAATCCGAAGGCCGGGGACGTCGAGCCGTTCGCGCACCTCTCGAGCCGGGCGGCCGGAGACGACGGCGACGAGCGCGAATCGTTCCACGAGCCCTGCGAGCACCTCGGCGGCTCCGGCCGCGGGACCGGCTTCTTCGGGACGGCGCACGATCGGTGCGAGCGTTCCGTCGAAATCGAGCAGGATGCCGGAGCGCTCCGGCCGGGCTGAGAGCCGCCCGAGCAATCGATCAGCCGGGATGGGCAGTCGCGTAGTCCTGACCGAGGACGATCAGCAGCGTGATCTTGTCGTCGCCCGCGCCGGTCAGCGTGCTGGCGAACTCCGCTCCGAGCTTCGAGATCTTCGCCTTCACGCCCGGCCCGTTGACGAACTCCTTCGCAAGGTACCTCGCGTCGGAGCGATTCTGCGCGGCATCGGCGCCGCCGCGGAAGTAGACCCTGGTCGTCGTGATCGGCTTGATCGGCGAGTCGGCGGCCGGCTTGCCGATGATGTCGTCCTTGCTCTTCAGCAGCGTCTCGAAGGTGCCGGCCAGCCCGTTGACGCTGGTGCCGTTCAAGACCGCGAACGTGACACCGGACGTGTTGGGATCCGGAACCGGAGCATTCGTGTGCGTGCCGCTGGGCGTCGTGGCCGGCGAGGTCGGCGTCGGACTCGTGGACGTCCCCCCTGGGCCGGCGTTCGTCACCGTCGAGGGGAACCCGCTCGACAGGAGCCCGATACCGGCCAGCGCCAGTGCCACCACGATGACGACGCGCGCGATCCCGAGGTTCATCCGGACCATCCTACCGGTCGCAAACCGCCGGACAACCCGCTCGGCGGGCGCGGCTGGGCGCGGTCGCCGGGCACCCCGTAGGCTCGCCGGGTGGATGTTGTCCCTGCCGATATCGGTTTCCGGCCGGACGACGCCGCGTTCGTGGCCGATCCGTACCCGGCATACGAGGAGCTTCGCCGCCGCGCACCGGTCGTCTACGACGAGGCGACCGACCACTGGCTCGTCACGCGCCACGAGGACGTCAACGCCCTGCTTCGTGACCGCCGGTTCGGACGGACCTATCACCACCTGGCGAGCAACGCGGAGATGGGCCGTCCGGAGGAACCGGCGTGGCACGCGCCGTTCTGGCACCTGATCCGCAGCGGCATCCTCGACATGGAGCCGCCCGACCACACGCGCGTGCGCCGTCTCGTGTCGAAGGCGTTCACACCACGAACGGTGGAGTCGCTCCGCCCGCAGATCGAGCAGCTCGTCGGGGAGCTGGTCGACCGGGTGTCGGGCGGGGAGACGTTCGATCTGATCTCGGCGATCGCGGAGCCGCTGCCGGTGGCGGTTATCGCGATGCTCCTGGGAGTGCCCGAGGCCGACCGGCATCTGCTCCGTCCGTGGTCGGCGGAGATCTGCCGGATGTACGAGCTGCGCCCCACCGATGAGGACGCACGCGCCGCCGTGACCGCCTCGGTCGAGTTTTCGGAGTACCTGCGAGCGCTCTCTCGCGAGCGCCGCGCGCATCCGACGGGCGATCTGGTGAGCGAGCTCGCCCAGGTCGTGGACGAGGGCGAACGGCTCACCGAGGACGAGCTGATCGGTACGTGCGTGCTGCTGCTCAACGCCGGGCACGAGGCAACGGTCAACTCGACCGGGAACGGATGGTGGGCGCTCTTGCGGAACCCCGAGGCGCTCGCGCGGCTCCGCGAGGATCCTTCGTTGTTGCCGCGAGGAGTCGAGGAGCTGCTGCGGTTCGACACACCGCTGCAGCTGTTCGAACGGTGGGTGCTGGAGGACGTCGAGTTGCGCGGCGTCCCGATCCCGCGTGGGGCCGAGCTCGGCCTGGTGTTCGGGTCGGCCAACCGGGACCCGCTCGTATTCGACCGTCCCGACGAGTTGGAGCTCGGCCGCGACCCGAACCCGCACATGACGTTCGGAGCCGGGATCCATTTCTGCCTGGGCGCGCCGCTCGCGCGAGTCGAGCTCCGGGCTTCCTTCGGCGCGCTGCTGGAACGGATGCCCAACTTGGAGCTCGTCGAAGAGCCGCGCTGGAAACCCGGCTACATCATCCGCGGTCTCGAAGCCCTCCACGTCCGCGCCTGAGGCCGGGACGGACGACCCGAGTGAGGAGCCGGCGGTCGGATTCGAACCGACGACCTACCGATTACAAGTCGGTTGCGCTGCCAGGCTGCGCCACGCCGGCGGGTGCTCAGTCTAGCGGCGGCCGGGCGCCGGTTGGGAGCACGTAGGCATACAGAGCCGCCGCGAGCGCCGCCGAGACGTTGAGGGACGCGACCCGCCCCGTCATGGGGAGCGAGACCAGGTCGTCGCAACGTTCCCGGACGAGGCGCGAGAGCCCCTCCCCTTCGTCGCCGACGACCAGGGCGAGCCGGCCCGGCGGCCGCGGCCGGTCGTAGACGGACCCCGCCGCCGACGCGTCCAAGCCGACCACGAAGAACCCCACAGCCTGAAGCCGAAGGATCGCCTGCCCGATGTTCGCGACCCTCGCGAGCGGCAGGTGGAGCAACGCGCCCGCCGACGCCCGGACCGCCGCCGGCGTCACGCCCGCCGCGCGCTTGACGCGAGTGACGAGCAACGCGGCACCGGCCGCCTCGGCGGTTCGCGCGCACGCGCCGAGGTTCTGCGGATCGGTCACGCCGTCGAGCACGACGACCATCGCGTCTTGGTCGAACTCGATCTCGCTCAGACCGCGCTCGTCGAGCGCGGCCGGCGCCGCGGCACCAAGCCTCGTCGCCACCCCCCGATGCTCCGGGGCGATCGCGTCGAGCCGCTCGCGTGGAACCCGCTGCACCGGGACCCCCGCCCGCTCCGCCGCATCCAGCACCTCGCGCAGCCCCTGGGTCTCACGCGCACCCGAGGCGACGAGGATCTCGGCCGCCCGGCCGGATCGCACCGCCTCCAACGCCCCACGCCGGCCGAGCACCAGATCGGACCGGAAACCGTCCCGCGGTGGCCCTTTCGGCCGGCCGTCTCGCCGGTCCGTCACGCGAGCACCACGATCGCCATGCACCCGACCCCGTCGCCGGTGAGACCGAGTCCTTCGGGCCGTGTGGCCTTCACCGAGACGCGTTCGACCGAGATCCCCAGCGCTCCCGCGAGCCGCTCACGCATCTCCGGGCGCCGGGGCGCGATCGCCGGCCGATCGCACAGGACGGTCAGGTCGCACGACTGCGGACGCAGGTTCGAGCGTTCGGCCACGAGCTTCACGGTTCGCGCGAGCAGCTCGAGACCCGCGATGCCGGCGATGCTCGGATCGGTGTCCGGGAAGTGCTCGCCGATGTCGCCCATCGACGCCGCACCGAGCACGGCGTCGGCCACCGCGTGGCACACCGCGTCGCCGTCGGAGTGTCCCGCGAGACCGGCCTCGGCCTCGAACCGGACGCCGCCGAGCCACATCGGACGGCCGGCCTCGAGTGGGTGAACGTCGAACCCGAGGCCGACGCGTGAAACCTCAGGCATCGGCCCGGCTCATCCGGGAGTCGGCGCGGGCCAGATCCAACAGCGTGGTGATCTTGAAGTTCATCGGGTCGCCGGCGATTCCGCGCACGACATACCCGGCCGCCTCGAGCGCCTGGGCGTCGTCGGTCAGCCCGAGACCTGTCTCCTGCGCCCGGGCGTGGGCGTCGAGCAGCGCCGGCAGGTGGAAGGCCTGCGGCGTCTGGGCCACGGCCAGCTCCTCCCTGGGTTCGGTTCCGAGGACCACCCCGTCGTGGATCCGCTTCACCGTGTCGGGGATCGGGACAACAGGGATGACCCCCTGCGCCGGCTCGGGTCCGGCGGCCGACACCGAGCCGAGCACCTGGTCGAAGAGCTCGGGGGAGGCGAACGGCCGGGCCGCGTCGTGGACGGCCACCAGCTCGATCCCGTCGGGAAGCGCGGCGAGCGCCGCCCGCACCGAGTCCTGGCGGGTGGGACCTCCCGGAATGACCACGACGGGAACGGAGAGCGCCTCGAGCGTCCCTCTGGCCCGGTCCTCGCTGCCGGCCGGGCAGGTCACGATCAGCAAGGAGACGGAGCGCGCGGCGGCGGCGGAACCGGCCGCGACACCAAGGATCGGCCGGCCACCGATGGTGAGGAACGCCTTCGGTTCGCTCGCCCCGAGACGGCGGCCGAGACCGGCGCCCAGGACGATCGCTGCCGCACCGACGGTGTCGCTCCGCGTGACCACACGCGAAGCATGCCAGAGACCCGAGTGGATCTACTCGGCCGGGTGCCCCACGGCCGGAGCACCGGCGACATCGGCGGCGATCGCCCCGAAGATCATCCGGCCTGTGGCGGTCTGGATCACGTTCGTGACGCGAATCTCCACATCCGAACCGATGTGGTCGTCCGCGCGCTCGACGACCACCATGGTGCCGTCGTCGAGGTACCCGACCCCTTGACCGTGCTCGCGGCCTACCTTGACGAGCGACACGGAGATCTCGTCGCCCGCCGTGAACGGCACCCGGAACTTCGAGGCGAGCGCGTTGATCGAGGCGACGGGGACGTTCATCGCGGCGGCGACCTTGGCCAGATTCGCGTCCACGGTGATGAGGCTCCCACCGCGCTCGTTGGCCAGACGCACGAGCGCCCCGTCCACGTCGATGATCCCCATCTCCTCGACAAGCTGGAGCTGGACCGTCGGCGCCCGTTGCAGCTCCGCGAGGATGTCGAGCCCCCGCCGGCCGCGGGTCCGGCGCTTGGGATCCGAGGAGTCCGCGATCGCCTGCAGCTCCTTGAGCACGCCTTCGTGCAGGAGCACGGTCCCGGAGACGAAGCCGGTGGCAACGAGGTCCGCGACACGGCCGTCGATCAGCGCGCTGGTGTCGAGCACGTGGAGGTCGCCCCGGCCCGACGCGATCACACGCGGCTTCATCCCGACCAGGGCGAAGAGATCCTCGTAGCGGGCCTCGCCCAGGCGGAAGCCGAGCGCCGTGAGCACGAAGTAGATGAAGACGATCGCAGGCCAGGTGATGCCCAACGGCAGGAACAGCAGCGGCAGCATCAGAAGCGCGGCGACGAGGAGCCCGACGACGACCCCAACCACACCGCCGGCAAACTGGGGCGCCGGCGTCCGGCGGAGCTCCTTCTCGATCCCGACCACGGCCCGCAGCGTGAGGCGCCCGACGATGCCGCCGATCACGTACCCGATCGCGGCTCCGAGGAACACGGACACGAGCGAGCGAGTGGTGGGCTGCAGGCCGACGTCGGTGGACGACCCGAGCTGGTAGCCGCCGGTCGCGAGCAGGGCGATGAACAGCAGCCTGACGGCCTCGACCAGCCGCCCGCGAAGGACCCGCTTCCTGCTCTCGGTTTCGTTCATCGTCGCTCCTGCCCGGCAAGCCTACGGCCCACTCGGGGCCGAGGCCGCGTCCTTGCCCCCCAAAGGGCATCGGCCCATACGGGGCGGATGCTGAGGGGAACGGCGGAACTCGATGGAATCTAACAGATGCGCCTGGAGGAAACGGCAGGGCTCGAAGCGGCGGGGATCAGGCCTCGGCGGCCACCTTCATGCCGTGTGCCTCGTCGAGGGTGGCGTCGATCAGCTGCTCGGCCTCTTCCTCGCTCTTGTTGGTGGCGTGGGAGATCTCCGAGATCAGGATCTGCCTGGCCTTGTGGATCATCCGCTTCTCACCTGCGGAAAGACCCTTTTCGCGCTCGCGGATCGCCAGGTTCCTCAGCACCTCGGCCACCTGGTAGGGATCGCCGGAGTGCAGCTTCTCCATGTTGTTCTTGAATCGCCGGCTCCAGTTGGCCGCCATCGAGGACTCGTCCTCGGTGAGGACCTTGAGCACCTTCTTCGCCTCGTTCCGGCTGACCACGGATCGCAGCCCCACCTGCTCGGTCGAGTCCACGGGCACCATGAGGGTCAGGTCGCCGTAGGCCACCCGAAGGACCAGGTAGGTCCGTGTTTCCCCCAGGAAATCCTTCTCCCGAAGCTCCTCGATCACGGCAGCCCCATGCTCCGGATGCACTACGGTATCGCCCTTACGGAACACGAGACCCCCTTCGGAACACGACGAATCGGCAACTGAACAGAGCGGTGACTCGGGCAGCTTAGCACGAAGCATGGTTGCAGCGCAAGCCAAACGTGCAGGTCAGAGGGCTGATTCGTGATCTGATGCAGTCCGAACGACCTACGAAGATCAGCGGACAACAGAGGAGATTCCCGCAGGTCGGAGGGCCCGGGCCACCGCTTCGGCGACGTCCGCCACCGCGACGACGCCCATGCCGGGCGGCGCCGCGTCCTCGCCTCCTGGCGGGGTCACCACGGTGGTGCACCCCGCACCGCGGGCCGCGGCCATCCGAGCCGGCATGCCCGGGACCGGCCGGACCAAGCCCGTCAGCGTCACCTCCCCCACAAAGGCCGTCCGCTCCGGAAGGGGCACGCCGGTCCGGGCCGAGACGACGGCGGCCGCCACGGCCAGATCGCAGGCCGGGTCGTCCACATGGACACCGCCGGCCGTCGCACCGAACAGGTCGTAGCCCCCCAGCGGGATCCGAGCGCGACCGAGCACCGCGGCAACCAGCTGGAACCGCCGCAGATCGAGTCCGGTCACCTGTCGCCGCGGCGGGCCCTCCGCGTCGGTCACCAGCGCCTGGATCTCGACGGCGAGCGCCCGCCTGCCGGCAAGTGGAAGGCCGACGGCCGCCCCGGCGACGCGGGAGCCCGTCAGGAGCAGGTCGGCGGGATCCACCTCGGCCAGACCGGCGCTCCCCATCTCGAACCAGGCGGTCTCCCCTTCGGCTCCGAACCGGTTCTTCCCGCTGGACAGCGTTCGAAGCCCGGAACGAGGATCGCCGTCGACCCCGAGCAGCACATCCACCTCGTGCTCGAGCGCACGCGGCCCGGCGACGTCCCCTCCCTTCGTGATGTGACCCGTGAGCAGGATCGTCGTTCCTTCTGCCTTCGCAAGGCCGACCAGCGCGTCCGTGCACGCCCGGACCTGAGCGACACCGCCCGGCGCCTGACCCGAAGCGGAATCGCGGATCGTCTGGATCGAGTCCACGGCGAGGATGTCCGTCCGGGCCGCCCGCGCCGTCTCGAGCACGAGGCCGAGATCCCGGCCCGGCGCGAAGCGAACCGGGTTGCCGCCGATACCCAGCCGCTGGGCCCTGGCGGCAACCTGCCCGTGGGACTCCTCACCCGAGACCAGGAGACAGTCGCGGCCCGACGCGGCGACCGAGCCGAGGATCTGCAGGAGCAGCGTCGACTTGCCGATGCCCGGCGGTCCGAAGAGCAGGGCGACCGAAGCCGGAACCAGCCCGCCCCCCAGCACCCGGTCGATGCCCGCGGATCCCGTCGAGATCCGGGCTCGGACGTCGGTGACGCTCGCGAGCGAGACGGGCTCCACGGACGGGCCGGCCGGCGCGGCGGGTCTCGCCACCTCCTGCATCGTTCCCCAGCCGTTGCACCCCGGACAGCGCCCCACCCAGCGGGCCACCTGCTGCCCGCAGTCCGCGCACGTGTAGATCACCTTGGCCCGCGCCACGCGCCGACCGTACCGGCAGCCACCGACACGCCGGACCCCGCTGCTAGAATCGCCGCCCTCGGGCGCTGCCGGCGCCCGCGGAGCCCGAAGGGAGGGATGTGCCGATGGATGCCGTCTCGGTGTTCGTTCTCGCGCCGCGTCCCTCCGGGCGCACCTAGCCGGTCTCGCCGGCGGCTCCTTCGAGGGACGGGGTTCCCGCATGTCTCGATCCCGTCGCTCGAGAAGGAGCATGTCGTGCACGAAGAAGCGTTCGAACACTTTCTGGACGAAGGACTGATCGAACGGGTCTTGCGCCCGCTCAAGACCGGCAAGGAGGCTGCCGTCTTCCTCTGCCGGGCCAACCCCCGGGTGGCCGGGGCGGAACTCGCCGCGCTCAAGGTCTACCACCCGCTCGACCGGCGGGACTTCCGCGACGAGTCGCTCTACCGCGACGGCGAGTTCATCAAGGAACGCCGGGTCCGCTCGGCGCTCGAACAGCGAACCCGCTTCGGGCGCCAGGTCCAGGGCGCGATCTGGGTCGACCGGGAGTTGGAGTCGCTGCAACGGCTGTCCGCGGCCGGCGCGCCGGTTCCCCGGCCGATCGAGGCGACGAGCGACGCCATCTTGATGTCGTACGTGGGCGATCTCGACACCGCGGCCCCTCAGCTTCGCAGCTACCGCCCGGGGAGCCCGGACGAGGCGCAGGAGCTGTTCCAGCAGGTCGTGGATGCCGTCCAGCGGATGCTGTTCCACGACGTCGTCCACGCCGACCTTTCCGCATACAACGTGCTCGTCTGGGAAGGCCGGATCACCGTGATCGATTTCCCGCAGGCCGTGGACCCCAAGAAGAACCGGCACGCGGAGGCGCTGCTCGGCCGCGACCTCGAGCGGATCGGCCGCTACTTCGAACGGCTCGGCGCGGACACGCCGGTCGAGCGGATCGCGGCGGACCTGTGGTCGGGATGGCTCCTCGCCGAGCTGGTTCCACAGGAGCTCAGAGGTCTCGCCGACCTGCCCGGCGACGGGATGTGATCCGAAAGCCAGCCCGCGGAACGGCGGCGCTACTCGGTCGAGCCGGCGAGCTCGACCGGGGGGGCGTCCGGCGGCGGGAAGAGTGCCCCGTGCTCGAACGTGATCTCGCCGTCGCGCGCGTCGACCATCACCGTCTCGCCCGCACGGAACTCCCGGTAGAGGATCTTCTCGGACAGCGGGTCCTCGAGCAGACGCTGGATGGTCCGCCGCAGCGGTCTGGCGCCGAGCGAGACGTCGTAGCCCTTCTCGGCCAGCAGCACCTTCGCGGCGTCGGTCAGCTCGATCTCGATGTCCTTGGCCTTCAACTGCTCGCGCACTCGGACCATGAGCAGGTCGACGATCTCCGTGACGTCTTCCTGCGTGAGGGCGTGGAAGACGATGACCTCGTCGATGCGGTTGACGAACTCGGGACGGAAGGAGCGCTTGAGCTCCTCCATCACGCGCTCCTGCATCTTCTGGTACGTGGACTCGTTGTCGCTGCGGGACGCGAAGCCCACGCCGCTCTTCTGCAGATCCCGCGTGCCCAGGTTCGAGGTCATGATGATGATCGTGTTCTTGAAGTCCACCGTGTGGCCCTGCGAGTCCGTCAGGCGCCCGTCCTCGAGGATCTGCAACAGCGTGTTGAACACGTCGGGGTGCGCCTTCTCGATCTCGTCGAAGAGCACGACGCTGAACGGCTTGCGGCGAACGGCCTCGGTGAGCTGGCCGCCCTCCTCGTAGCCGACGTAGCCGGGGGGCGAGCCGATCAGACGGCTGACGGTGTGCTTCTCCATGTACTCGGACATGTCGAGCTGGATCAGCGCGTCCTCGTCACCAAAGAGGAACTCGGCGAGCGCGCGAGAGAGCTCCGTCTTTCCGACACCCGAGGGGCCGAGGAAGATAAACGAACCGGCGGGGCGGCGTGGGTCCTTGAGACCCGACCGCGTGCGGCGGATCGCGCGTGAGACGGCGGAGATCGCTTCGTTCTGCGAGATGATCCGCTTGTGGAGCTCCTCTTCCATGCGAAGGAGCTTCTCCGTCTCTTCCTCCGTGAGCTTGAACACCGGGATGCCGGTCCAGATCGACAGCACCTCGGCGATCTCTTCCTCGTCGACCTCCGACAACACGTCCATCTCGCCGGCCTTCCACACCTGCTCGCGGCGCTGGCGCTCTTCCTGGAGCTGACGCTCCTCGTCGCGCAGCGACGCCGCGCGCTCGAAGTCCTGGCCGTCGATCGCGGATTCCTTCTTCAGACGGATCTCGGCGATCTTCTCGTCGATCTCGCGCACATCGGGCGGCGCCGTCATCCGGCGGATGCGCATGCGCGAGCCGGCCTCGTCGATCAGGTCGATGGCCTTGTCCGGCAGGAACCGGTCGCTGATGTAGCGGTCCGCGAGGTTGGCCGCGGCGACGAGCGCCTCGTCGGTGAAGTTCACCCGGTGGTGCGCTTCGTAGCGGTCGCGCAGTCCCTTGAGGATCTCGATCGTGTGCGCGACGGTCGGCTCCTCGACCTGGATCGGCTGGAACCGGCGCTCGAGCGCGGCGTCCTTCTCGAGGTACTTGCGGTACTCGTCGCGCGTCGTCGCCCCGATGGTCTGCAGCTCTCCGCGCGCAAGCATCGGCTTGAGGATCGAGGCGGCGTCGATGGCGCCTTCCGCGGCGCCCGCGCCGACGAGCGTGTGAAGCTCGTCGATGAACAGCACGATGTCGCCACGCGTCTTGATCTCCTTGAGGACCTTCTTGAGGCGCTCCTCGAAGTCGCCGCGGTAGCGCGACCCGGCGACAAGGGCGCCGAGGTCCAGCGTGTAGATCTGCTTGTCCTTGAGGGTCTCCGGGATCTCGCCCTTGACGATCGCCTGCGACAGACCCTCGACGACGGCCGTCTTGCCGACGCCGGGCTCACCGATCAGCACCGGATTGTTCTTGGTGCGACGGGAGAGAACCTGCATGACCCGCTCGATCTCGCGCTCACGCCCGATGACCGGGTCGAGCTTGCCGTCGCGCGCGAGCTGGGTGAGGTTGCGGCCGAACTGATCCAGCACCATCGAGCTCTGGCCGCCGGTCTGCTCGCCCACACCCGCCGGCTCGCCCTTGCCGCCGGTGTAGCCGGACAGCAGCTGGATGACGGTCTGCCGGACGCGGCTGAGGTCCGCGCCGAGCTTCTGCAGGACCTGGGCGGCGACGCCCTCGCCCTCGCGGATGAGGCCGAGCAGGATGTGCTCGGTGCCGATGTAGTTGTGGCCGAGCTGCAGCGCCTCACGGAGGGAGAGCTCGAGGACCTTCTTGGCGCGCGGCGTGAACGGGATGTGTCCGGTCGGAGCGGCCTGGCCCTGACCGATGATCTCTTCGACCTGCTGGCGAACGGCCTCGAGCGAGATGTTGAGACTCTCGAGCGCCTTGGCGGCGACGCCTTCGCCCTCGTGAATCAGACCCAGCAGAATGTGCTCGGTGCCGATGTAGTTGTGGTTGAGCATCCTGGCTTCTTCTTGCGCCAGAACCACCACTCGCCGCGCTCGGTCGGTGAATCGCTCGAACATCTCAGCGCCCTCCGGGCCGTCGCCCGTATCTCGCCGGACCTCGGAGATCCAAAGACCACGTCCTCCCCCCGAGGCACCCCGGGCGCTGCCTCCGATCTCCGGCTGCAGCGCCCTTCGCACCCGAGTATACCCAGGACCCCCGAGATCCCCGGAACGAAGACGCCGATGAGCGATCTCTCATCACATAAGGGTATTCGGACGCAAAGCACGTCGGGATGAGCCCAGAATCGACTCTTCACAGACATCGTTCTTTCGGACTAGGCGAACTCCCCCGATCGGCAGGGGGCGGCGGAAGACTCGGCAGGGCACGATTGGGCAATGCGTGTGCTCGTGGTGGACGACCACCCCTCGTTTCGGCAGGCCCTGTCCGATGCGCTCGGCATGATCGAGGACATCGTGGTCGTCGGCGAGGCCGCCGACGGCGAGATGGCGTACGCCGAGGCGCGGGATCTGCGCCCCGATGTGGTCCTGATGGATCTTTCGATGCCGGAGGGATCGGGCATCGATGCGATGAAGCGGATCCACGAGACGCAACCGGATCTTCCGATCGTCCTGCTGACCGCGCATGCGGACACGGGTGTCGAGCGGGAGGCGCTCGAGGCCGGCGCGCGGCGAGTGGTGACGAAGGGGACGACGCTCGACGACATCGTCATCGTCCTTCACGAGGCGGCGGAGCCGGCCACCGACTGACTCCGGTCCTCGGGGCGCGAGACCCGGCCCCTACGGACGGGAGACCGCGTTGTCCGCCACGGCAGCCAGCACGGTCTTGACCTGGAACGGCGTCAGGCCCGGGTGCTTCGAGAGAAGGAGCGTCACGAGTCCGGCGATGTGCGGCGTCGCGAAGCTGTTGCCGGTGGCCGTGATGGTAGAGCCCTCGGCCCACGCGACCTCGACGTCGATCCCCGGCGCGCCGAACTCCACGGGGCCGTTCGGGTTGTAGTCGAGGCAGAACGGATCCCGGCCGTCGTGGGCGGCGACCGAGAAGACCGACGAGAACTCCGCCGGGTAGCTGGTCCGCCGGACGTTGTTGATCGCCGCCACGAGCATGGTCTTGGAGAAGTACGCCTCGTCGGCCAGCTCGTGGAACCACGAGTAGTAGTCGCGCCGCCCGGTCGAGAGCGACAGGTTCGCGACGTGCATCCCGTTCCGGATCGCCCACCGCATGCCCTCGGCGAAGATGAAGCCCTTCCCGGACAACCGCTTGCCGAGCACGCGCACCGAGTAGATCTCGCATCGAGGCGCCAGCGACCGGACGATCGCCGCACACGCCGTCCCGTGGCCGTAGAGATCTTCGTGCGGGCCCTCGACCGATCGGAAACCCTCGGGCGCGTCCGGGTCGTACTCCAGGGCCACATAGCCGTCGACGCGGCCGACGCTCGGGTGCGAGGCGTCGACGCCGCTGTCGATGACCGCGACCTTGACGCCCTCTCCCGTCGCGCCGCCCCACGCCCAGTCCTTGGTGATCGGCCCGTCCAAACCGAGGTCGGGCGCGTCGCCGAGCGCGCCGCGCTCGAACTGCCAGGACCAGGCCGGCTTCACATCCGCCTCGCCCGGCGGGCGTACGTCGTGAACAGCGACAGCAGCCGTGCCGCCGTGCCCTGCTCCTCGGGACCCAGCTCGCGGAGCTCGGCGAAGAGGGCCGCCAGCTCGGCCAGCTCGGGATCCGGGCCCTCGGCCTCCTCCGCCACCGCGTCGAGTGCGCGAGCGACGTCCGGAGCCGACTCGGCGGCCGCGCGGGCGACGGCGGCGAGCAGCGTCCGGCCGAGATCGGTGAACACCCGCGAGCTTTCGATCGAGAGCGCCGCCTGCTGCGCGAAGAGACCGACGATCTCCATCTCCTGCGAGCGTGCTCCGGTTTCGCTCGGGTCGAGGATCTCGATCACGCCGAGGATGTCGCGGTCGGTCTCGAGCGGAACGGCGATGATCCGGGTCGGCACGTAGCCCACGTCCTCGGCAAAGGAATCGGCGAACCGCGGGTCGCGCCGGACGTCCTCGATCGCAAGGGGCATGCCCGAGCGGACGACGAACCCGGCGATCCCCTGCTCAACCGGGATCGTCCGGCCGATGACGTCGTCGGCGCCCCGGCCGTCGGCGACGTGAAACGTCAGGTTCTCCTGCTCGTCGTCGAGGAGCGCGAGCGAGCAGGCGGCCGCACCGAACAGCCGGCGGGCGGTGCCGACGATCGACTGCAGGAGCTCGTCGTGCCCCCCCGGGCGGATCGCCGGCCCGAGGTCCGCCGCGATGTCCGCCAGCTGTCGAAGCACGTCTTCGTCCGGCATCCGATCTCCTTACGCGAACCGAGCCTTGCGGCGCCGATCGTAGCGTGGCAGCGCGTTCGCTCCGGGCGGCGCGTCGATGCGTTCGGTCAGGCCAGCCCCAGCTCCTCCGACGGATGTGTCGTCGCCAGGCGCGTCGCCATCCCGGCGCGAAAGGACGCCGACAGACCGGCGCCCTCGCTGACCGTTCGCAGGAAGTCTTCTCCCGAGATGCGCAGCAGGTCACAGCCCTCGAGCGCCGTGACCGTGGCTGTTCTCGGGATCCGGCGCAGCAGACCGATCTCGCCGAAACAGACGCCGGGCCCGAGCTCGGCGATCCGCTTCGGCTCGCCGCCCGATTCCCCCGCCGCCGTCACGGCGAGCCGTCCGGCGGCAACGACATAGAGGAACTCGGGCTCGTCGCCCTCGCGGATGACGTCGGCTCCGGCGGCCACCCGTTCCTCGTTCGCCACCTCGGCCAGCGCTTCCAGCGTCTGGCGGTTCGCGGTCTCGAACATGCCGACACGTTCGAGCAGCGCGACCCTCGGTGCGAGCAGCGCGAACCGCACGGCCGTGCGGCGGTCGATGGCCTTTGCCCACGGAAGAATGAGGACCCCGGGCACCGCGAGCAGGGCCGCGCCCACAACGAGGGCCGCCTCGAGCCCGATCGTGTGAACGAGCACCGGCGCCAGCACCGAGCCGATCAGGATGCCGGCCACCATCAGCGAGTCCAGCACCCCGAGCACCCTACCCAGCACGTCGCCCGGAAGGAGCCGCTGCAGCATCGTCATCCCGAGGACGTCGCCGAGGATGAAGCCGACCCCTTCGACCAGCAGCAGGGCATAGGCGAGGATCGGAGAAGTGACGAACGCGATGATCATCATCGGCACCGCCGAGATGACCGCGGCGATCGCCAGCGCGAAGCCCTGGCGCGAGCGGCCCCCGATCCGGCTCGTGAGCCCGGCCGCCAGGATCCCGCCGATGCCGGTCGCGGCGAACATGTAGCCGATTCCGGCCTCACTCAGACCCAGCCGCTCGGTCGCCGCAAGCGAGTACAGCACGATCTCCTCGCCGTAGAAGACGGTGAACGCGATGGAGACACCGAGCAGGAGGATCACCTCGCTCGACGACGTGATCGCCCGAATCCCTTCGCCGAGGCGGGCCGCGAACGAAGCGGGCTGCCCCTCGTCGTCCTCGGACGTCGCCGCGGCCAGCGGCGCCCGGATCCGCGACGTGAGCACGGCCGAGAGAAGGAACGTGGCGGCGTTCACCGAGAAGGCCGTCACCGGGGTGCTGACGGCGAGCAGGATGCCGCCCAGGGCCGGCCCGAGCGCAAGCGCGAGGTTGGCGATCGTCGCGACGATGGTGTTCGCCGCGGCCAGGTCGTCTTCGTCGACGAGTGCGGGGGTCGAGGCGCCGACCGCCGGAAAGTAGGCGGTCGCGACGGCGGTCGAGCAGGCGGCGAGGCCGACGATCACGAGCGCCGGCGCGTGGGCGGCGGCCGCGAACGCCATCGCCAGCATCACACCGGTCCGGCCGAGATCGGTGGCGATCATCACGACCTTGCGGTCGTAGCGGTCGGCGATCACACCGCCGAACGAGCTCAGCAGCACGAACGGCAGGAATCGGATCACGCTCGTGGCGGCCACCCATGCCCCCGAGCCGGTTCGGTCGAGCACATAGACGATGAGCGCGATCGAGTAGAGCCAGTCGCCGGTCGACGAAGCGGCCTGCGCCGCGGCGAGCAGACGGAAGTCGCGGCCGCGAAGGGCGGACCGGATGGCGCCCGTCCGCTTCGACCCTGCGACTTCGGCCAACGCGATCCCCTCCCCGGGCGGGCCGCATCCTACGACGAAGGAGCCGCCCGGAGGCGGCTCCCCGTACGTCGTGAAGAAAACGAGTGGCTACGCCTTCCGGCGGATATGGCCCTCGGTGTCGTCCTCCTCGAGCCCGTGCTTGCGGAGACGCTGGCCCTCGGTGTCGTCCTCCTCGAGCCCGTGCTTGCGGAACGCTGGCCCTCGGTGTCGTCCTCCTCGAGCCCGTGCTTGCGGAAGCGCTGGCCCTCGGTGTCGTCCTCCTCGAGCCCGTGCTTGCGGAAGCGCTGGCCCTCGGCGTCGTCTTCCGTTCGCCGATCGTCTTGCGCTGTCCCTCGACGTCGTCGGCCTGCTCCTGGTTCTTCTCCTCGTCGGCCACGTTGGGCCTCCTTTCTTGCCCGACTCTCGTCCGGCAACTCTTGACGGGATGATGGCGGAGCGCAAGTCCCGCGACTGTCGGGCACCGGACACGCCGGCTGTCGGATTCGCGACAGGCTCAGGCGAGGCCGGCGCGCCGCTGCAGCGCCTCATGGTCGAGAATCGTGACCGAGCCGCTCTCCAATGCCACGAACCCCCTGCCCGCCAAGGCATGCAGGATCTGGTTCACGCTCTGGCGGGAACCTCCGACCATCGAGGCCAAATCGGCCTGGGTAAGGCCCAGCTCCAGCTGGACCCCCTCGTCCGTGGGGACGCCCCGCGCCTCGGCCATCTCGACCAGCAGCTTCGCGACCCGGCCCTCCAGGTCCAGGAACACGAAGTCGGCCGTGTGGGTCGTGGTGCGTCGCAGGAGCACACCGGCGGACCGCATCAGCGCATCCAGCACCGCCCGGTGCGTCATCGCGAGATCCATCACGGCCGATCGCGCGAACGCGAGCGCCGTCACGTCGTCGAGGGCCTCCGCACACGCCGACCTGGGGCCGTCGTCGAGCAGGCTGACCTCACCGAGCGTCTCGGGCGGACGAAGCGTCGCAAGCACGAGCTCGTCGCCGCGGCCGGACGTGACGAACACCTTGATCGTCCCCTCGGCCAGCAGGTACAGCGCGTCCGACGGGTCGTCGGCATAGAAGAGAACCTGACCCTTGCGGAACTGACGGGGGTTCGCGAGGCCGGCGAGTGCGGTCAGCGCGTCCCCCCTGAGCCCGGCGAAGAGCGGCGCGCGCGCGAGGAGCTCGACGACCCGCTCGGAGTTCATCGCGGGCGAGTCTATGACCCTTCGAGCTGCTCAACCTCGGCCCGAGTCGCGGCGGCGGCGACCAGGTTCTCTTTCGCCTCGAACCTCGCCAGGGCTTCGCGGTACGCCCCGGCTGCGGGCCCGGGATGCCCGCCGGCGGCGAGCACGGCTCCCAGCGCGGCGTAGGCATCGCCCTGCATGTCGGGCGAGTCCGTTCGTTCGACGAGCGCAACCGACTCGCGCGCAAGCTGCTCGGCGGCCTCGTGCTCGCCGCGCGCGGCCAGGACCCTCGCGCGCACCTGCCGGATGATGGCGAGGGATTCGACGTCGTCCTCCACGGCGAGATCCCCGGCCTCGTCGGCCAGCTTCATCGCCTCGTCCGGACGATCCTGGAATCCGACCGCCAACGCGAGATACGCGGTCAGGGTCGAGAGCAGGTATTTCTCTCCCAGCGACGTCAGCACGTCGTGGTCGCGCCGGAGCTCGCGCTCGGCGGCGGCGAAGTCTCCGGCGAGCATCTCGACGGGGCCGGAATCGAGCGACACGGACGCGGCGAGAACGCGAACACCGAGGTCGTCCAGGAGCGACCGGGCCTGCTTGTACAGGGATCGCGCCTCGTCGAACTCGCCTTGCATCGCCCGCAGCTGCGCCAGGGCGCAGAGCACCACGCCCTCCGTGCGCCGGTCGCCGTGGGTCTCGCGGAGAAGCTCCTCGCACCTCGTGATCGCGACCGGTACCGGCCGCGGGCCGGACAGCGCGGCGATCGCATACGGCGCGTGGTTCCGCATCACGAGCTGCGCGTCCCCCGCCAGCCGGGCGAAATGGATCGTGCGCTCGATGGCGTGCTCGGCCTCGGCGTAGCTGGCGGCGGTGCCGTGCACCTGACCGAGGAGGCGCCACACGCGCGCAAGCCCGGCTTGGTCGCCGGCCCGCTCGAAGATCGCGATCGCTCGTTCCGCCTCGCCGAGGACCCGGTCTCCCAGCTCCTCGGGGTCCGTCGCAAACCGAACCGCGATCCGCGTCATCTCGGCGGTCGTCTCCAGCAAGGTGTCGCCGGCCGCGCGCGCGTCCTCGATCGCCTCCCCGATCGCCTTCTCCGCTTCTTCGAAACGGCCCTCCTCCAGCAAGACCTCGGCCAGCTCCACGAGCAGCCGCGGGCGCCGCGGCTCGCCGGCGGGAAGATGCTCGGTCGCGCGGGCAAGCAGCCGCGCCGCTGCGGCGGCATCGCCCCGGCGCGCGGCCCGGCGTCCGGCCGAGACCGACCGTTCGGCGGCGCGCGCTCCGATCGCAAGACCGTGCTCGTCGAGCGGCCCGAGCTGCCGCCGGTACTCCCATGCACGGTCGAGGTGGTACGCAACGATCTCTTCGTACTCGTCGCCCCGCGGACCGGCGACGAGGTCCATCCAGTCGGCGAAGCCCTCGTGCAGCTCGGCGCGACGGAGCTTGAGGATGCCCTGATACGAGGCGTCGCGAACCAGGATGTGATGGAAGCGGAACACGTCCTCATCCGAGAACCGCTCATCGCTCGGTTCGACGAACTGCTTACGCTCCAACGCATCCAGCGACGCATCGACGTCGACCGGCGGAGGCCCCGACGTGAGGGTCGCAACCGCGCCCCGGTAGAACACCTGTCCGATGACCGAGGCGGGCTCCACCGTCGCCCGCTCCGCGATGGAGAGCCGGTCAAGACGCGACGAGAGCAGCGCGGAGATCGACGGCGGTGTTTCGATCTCCGCGAGATCGCCGGTCGCCACCCACCGGTCGCCCTCACGGCGCAGGACCCCGTCGTCGACGAGCATCGAGACCATCTGCTCCACGAACAGCGGGTTGCCCTCTGCCGCCGCGGACACGCGCGTTCGCACGCGCTCGTCCAACTCGCCGTCGAGAAGCTCGTCCGCGATCCGCTCGGTGTCGGCGGCCGACAGCTTTTCCAGACGAAGCACCGTGACGCCGAACCGCCCCTCCCAGTCGGGGCGTTCTTCCAGGAGCTCGGGCCTCGAGCTGCACAGCAGCAGGACCGGCGCCCGGACCGAATCGAGCATCTGCTCCAGCAGGTCAAGCAGCCCCGGTTCCGCCCAATGCAGATCTTCGAGGCGAACGACGATCGGACGGTCGGTCGCGAGGATCTCGAGCAGCCGG
This sequence comes from uncultured Actinomycetes bacterium, assembly GCA_963766935.1. Taxonomy (GTDB): domain Bacteria; phylum Actinomycetota; class UBA4738; order UBA4738; family HRBIN12; genus CAVYBY01. The sequence goes on from CAVYBY010000007.1 coordinate 92,059, forward strand.
CGGACGCCCCAGATCGACTCCTCGATCGGGAACGGCTCGGAGCCCAGGCCGATCAGCGACGCCACCCGGCCGGTCACGCCTTCATCGCCCCCGGCGAGATCGAGCAGCCGCTCCATCGCGCGCTCGGGAAGGTCGTCGCCCTCGATCCCGGCGGCCTGGCGGACGACCTCGGCGAGCGGCCAGAAGGTGCCGTCTCCGTAGGAGAGACACCGTCCGTCGAACACCGAGGCGCCGGGTTCCACCTCGTCCACGAACTGCCCGAGCAGACGGGACTTCCCGACGCCGGCCTGGGCGAGAACGGCGACGAGGCCGCAGGTCCGGCCGTGCTCGGCCGTCTCGAGCGCCCCACGAAGAACCTCGAGCTCGCGCGCGCGGCCGACGAAGGGGGCATCGGGCCGGCGGCGAAGCATCTCTCCGCCCCGCACCGCGCGCAGAAGGTAGGCCGGGACGCGCTCGGATTTTCCCTTCAACTCCAGCGGCTCCACCTGATCGACCTCGACGGCATCGCGGACCAGCCGGTAGGTGGGCTCGCCGAGAAGGATCTCGGTCTCGGGACAGACTTGCTCGAGCCGCGCGGCCACGTTGACGGCGTCGCCCGTGACGAGGCGCTGCCCGCCGACGGGGTCCCCCGCCACCACTTCGCCGGTGTTGACGCCGGTGCGGTTGACGAGCGTGACCCCCCAGCGCTCGCGAAGCTCCTCGTTGAGGGTCGCCAGGGCGCCCTTCATCTCGAACGCGGCGCGGACGGCCCGCAGCGCGTCGTCTTCGTGGAGCCGTGGCAGCCCGAACACAGCCATGACCGCGTCGCCGATGAACTTCTCGACCGTGCCTCCGTGGCGCTCGAGCACGATCTTCATCTCGTCGAAGTAGCGCGTCAGGACCGCTCGCAGCGATTCCGAGTCGAGGCGCTCACCGAGATCCGTCGAGCCCTTCAGGTCCGAGAAGACGATCGTGACGGTCTTTCGGACCTCGGGCGGGGGAGACTCGGGGTGCAGCGGCGTGCCGCAGATTCCGCACAGCCGGAACTTGTCCGGATTCTCCTCGCCGCAGCCCGGACAGATCTGCACGTGGTGAGCTTACGCGCCGGGCCGCGAGAGGCGGTCCGGCGCGCATCTCACCGTCGTCCTAGTGCCCGCGCCACCTCGGGTCGGTCTCGTCGCTGCTGAGAGCGACGATCTTGATCACGCCGCTCGAGTTGCGGGAAACACGCTTGATGCATGGATCCGGCATGGCCGTTCCCTTGGGGCCGGTGCATCGCGGCACGTTGATCTCGTTACGGAACATGTGGATCTTCGAGAGCTTGAGACCATGAGGGAAGACCCCGTCCGCGAAGATGAACTTGAGGATGAGCGGGTTCGACGCCGAGCCGGTGTCGAACGCGGTCAATTGCATCGGGATCCCGTAGCAGACGTACGGGCAGGGCTGGGGCTCCGGATCCGGGATCTGGATGACGACCTCGCCGCCCGGCGTCCCGCGCTTGGCACGCACGATCACCTGCTGGGTCACGCCGTCGCCCAGCGGTGGTGAGGCCACCGTTCCGCCACCCGGCGGGATCGTCCCGGTGGTCGTGCCGCCCCCGCCCTCGGACGTGACGGTTACCGGCGCCGTCGGGCCCGTCGGAGCCACGGTCACGCCGACCGCCGTCGCCGTGGCCTCGTTGTAGTACTGCCCCGTCGTGGACGAAGCGGTCACGGAGAAATGCTGCGTCCGCTGGCCGTTTGCCGGGACCGAGAACGAGCCGGTCCAGGTGAGGACACCGGAGGAGATCGAGGGATCCGACGACGTCGCCCCGCTCGAGGACCCCGGCACGTAGGTGAAGCCGGCCGGAAGGGTGTCCTGGATGGAGCTGAGCGTCACGGAGGCACTGTTCGGGTTGGACACGGTGATCGTGTATCCATCCGTCCCCCCCGCCGCGACCGACGTCTGGTCGGCCGTCTTCGACGTCGCGAGCGGCAGGTTGCCGAGCGGGGAGAACGTGATGATGCTCGAGCGGGTCTCGGTGGCGCCGGCCGGGACCGTCACGCCCCAGCTGATACCGCCGGCGTTGTCCAGCAGCGTGGCGCAGGTGCAGGTGTCGGGGAAGTTCGCCTGCGTCCCGATCGCGGCCCACATCGTGCTGTAGGAGTCCTCCATGTAGTGGCTGCCGGGCGAGATCGGGAACCACTGCTCGATGCGGGTGCCCGGCCCGGGCGTGGGCTGGCCGTCGCTGGCGACGCAGGAAACGGCCGCTCCGTCGATGCGACCGAAGCCCGTGTCGGAGTTCTGCAGGTAGCAGTCGCCGGCCCGGTAGAGGATCGCGCTGCGAGACCCTCCGCTCGTGTTGTGGATCGCGACGTCGGTCGTGTACGACTCCTCGCCGACCACGTAGCTGTCGGTCTGCGTGAGCGTCAACCCGCTCGTGCCCGCCTGGACGACGGTCGTGACCTTGTACGGGTTCGCGGAGGTCCCGGCGCCGCTGACTTCCGACTGCGACACGATGGTGAAGGTCGTTCTGGGGGAGGCGTTGTCGCCGGCCGGGATATTGGCCGGGCCGTACAGGGTCCCGCCGGTTGCGATCAGCGTCGCGCAGGCGGTTCCCCCATAGAACTCCGCGGAGGTATCGCCCGTGTGGTTGACGGCGCAGTTGAGGTCGTTGCTGGTGAACACGCTGGTGAGCGGTCCGGTCGTCGTGATGTTCGCATCGGCCAGCGCGGGTCCGGCGGCAAGGACCAGCACCCCCGAGATCAAGAACAGCGCGACCAACAGATGAATCGGGCGGAACCGTTTCGACGCGGCCATCCGAGATCCTCCCTCGATTCAACTACGCCCAATGGCGCAGATACAGCGCGAAACGTACACAGATCGCCCTACCCTGGCAAGGGGTACCGAGGAACGTTTCCGCCTGTCGCGGGCTTGTTTCGCCGGAGCTACTCCGGGCGATGCTGGGGGAAAAGGATCAGATCGCGAAGGCTGACGGCGTCGATGAGGACCATCAGCAGCCGGTCGATCCCGATCCCCACGCCGCCGGTCGGGGGCATCCCCTGTTCGAGCGCGCGCAAGAAGCCCTCGTCGAGCGGATGAGCCTCGTCGTCGCCGGCCTCCCGTTGAGCCATCTGGTCGAGGAATCGCGCTCGCTGGTCGTCGGGGTCCGTCAGCTCGCTGAATCCGGTCCCCAGCTCGACCCCCCCGATGACCAGGTCGAAGTGTTCGGTCAGCCCGGGATCGTCGCGGTGCGCGCGGGCAAGCGGAGACACCTCGCGAGGGAAGTCGCACACGAAGGTCGGCCGCACGATGGTGGGCTGGACCAGGCGGTCGAAGAGCTCGGCGGCGATCTTTCCCGGACCCGCGGATGGGTCCACCTCGACCCCGTGACTCGCGGCCAGCTGCCGCAGATCCGTTCGCGCCAGGGTGATGTCTTCGCCGATGGTCTCGGCGACGCTGCCCAGCACGGTCACCCGATCCCACTCCTCTTCCAGATCGAGCTCGGCGCCGCGGAACGTGACCCGGGCCGATCCCCCGTGCAGCTCGCGCGCGCACGCGATCACGAGATCGCGGGTGAGCGCCATGATGTCGTCGTAGTCGGCATAGGCCTGATAGAGCTCGAGCATCGTGAACTCGGGGTTGTGCTCCCGGTCGATGCCCTCGTTGCGGAAGTTGCGCCCGATCTCGTAGATCCGTTCGAGACCGCCCACGAGCACCCGCTTCAGGTAGAGCTCGAGCGAGATCCGGAGCTTCAGATCGACGTCGAGCGCCTCGTGATGCGTGGTGAAGGGCCGGGCGAGCGCGCCGCCCGCGACGTCTTGCAGGACCGGGGTCTCGACCTCGATGAACCCCCGTCCGTCGAGCTCGCCGCGGATCGTGCGCAGGACCCCCGCCCGCGCGATCGCCGGACGCCGCGCCTCGGGATCGGTCGCCAGATGCAGCTCCCGCCGGCGTTGCTGCAGATCCGGGTCCTTGAGGCCGTGCCACTTTTCGGGCAGCGGCCTGATGCTCTTCGTCAGCATCGCCCACCGCTCGACGAAGACGGACCGTTCGCCGCGTTTCGTCGCTCCGATCCGGCCCTCGGCGCCGATCACGTCGCCCAGATCCACCTCGTCAAGCAGCCCGAACAGCCGCTCGTCCATCGTGGCCGCGTCGCACACGAGTTGCAGGTCGCCGCCCTGGTCGCGGATCACCAGAAACTTGAGGTTCCCGATGTCGCGCTTGCGCACCACCCGGCCGGCGACCGCGCGGCGCTCCTTGCGAGCGACGTCCGGCTCCGCGTCGGCGAGCTCGGCGAGGATCTCCGTCGTCGGGACCGGGCGGTCGACGCCGAGCGCCGATCGCAGGCTGAGCGCGAATGGCTCCATCCCCGCTTCGCGAAGCCGGCGTACACGTTCCCTGCGAGCCGCGATGACCTCGGCTTCGCGCCCCCCCTCCGGCGCGCCGGGTGTGCCGGCGCCTCCATCCGGATCAGCCATCGGCCGTCTCGGCGACGCGTTCGTGCACGAGCCGGAGCCCCTCCAACGTGAGCCATGGTTCGTGGTGGTCGATCGTGCGGCAGTGCGGGATGACCACCGGCGCGAGCCCGCCGGTCGCGATCACCGTCGCCGACGGCGCGCCGAGCTCGGCTCGGATGCGGTCGACGACGCCGTCCACCTCTGCCGCGGTTCCGTAGATCAGTCCCGACTGGATGGCTTCCACGGTGCTCGTACCGATCGGCGAGCGTGGCGCAACGAGGTCGACGCGGGTGAGCCGCGCCGTGCGCGTCACCAGGCTTGCGGCGGAGATCTGAAGTCCCGGCGCGATCACGCCTCCGAGAAACTCCCCGGCGGGCGAGACGACGTCGAAGTTCGTGCTCGTGCCGAAGTCGACGACGACCGACGGGCCACCGAAGCGCGTGAAGGCGGCCAGGGTGTTGACGACGCGATCGGCCCCGACCTCTCGCGGGTTGTCCGTGCGGATGGGAACACCGGTCTTCGTCCCCGGCCCGACGATGGTCGGCTCGAAGTCCAGCTCGCGCTCGGCCATCTCGCGGAACGCACCGGTCACGTCCGGGACGACCGAGGCCACCACGAACGCGTCGACGTCGCCGGCGAGCGACACGTCCCGCCTCGCGAGCAGACCCGCCAGCTGCAGCGCGAGCTCGTCGCCGGTCTGCTCGGGCCGCGTCGAGAGGCGCCACGTGTGGAGCAGATCGGCGCCGTCGAACACGCCCAGGACGATCTCGGTGTTCCCGACGTCGGCCGCAAGCAGCATGCGGGTCATCGTCTCATGCCGGTTCGGGCAGGCGGAGGTTGTCGATGAGCCGGACGCCCCCGAACCGGGCGGCCACCAGGGCTCTGACCGGACCGCTCACCTGCTCGACGGGCTCGAACGTCGCCTCGTCGACCACCGCCGCGTAGTCGAGCCGCGCAAGCGGCGTGACGCCGATCTCGCGGACCATGGCGGCGACGAGCGCCGCCACATCGCGCTCGCCACCACGCGCCAGCTCCGCCGCCTCGGAAAGCGCCAGGAACAGACAACCGGCCTGCTCGCGCTCCTCGGGCGACAGGTACGAGTTGCGCGAGGACTGCGCCACCCCGTCGGGGGCTCGAACCGTCGGGCACGGCCGGACGTCCACCGGCAGCTCCAGCTCGTGCACCATCCTGCGAACGAGAAAGAGCTGCTGGGCGTCCTTCTCCCCGAAGTAGGCCGCGCACGGCCCGGTGACGGAGAACAGCCGGTGCACGACCCGGAGCACGCCGCGGAAGTGCGTCGGGCGGGCCGCACCCTCCAGGATCGATCCGATCGGGCCGGGATCCGGCGACGCCAGCTCCATGGCCGTGGGGTACACCTCGTCCTGCGGCGGAAGCCAGACCAGATCCACGCCGAGCCCCTCGCACGCGGCCAGGTCTCCGTCCTCGTCCCGGGGGTAGGCCGCAAAGTCCTCACCGGGTCCGAACTGTGCCGGGTTGACGAAGATCGAGACCACGACGAAGGAGGTCTCGGCACGGGCCCGGGCGATCATGGCGGCGTGTCCCTCGTGGAATGCGCCCATCGTGGGGACCAGCCCGACGCGCTGTTCGACGGCGCGGCGGAAGTCGGTCTCGGCGCGAAGCCCCGCGGCGGTCCGGATCACCTCCATCAGGTGACCGGTGGAACCCAGGCAGCGAGGACCTCGTCGACCGCGGCCCGGTGCTCCGCCGTCAGCCGGCCGGACGACTGCGCAAGATCCAGGGCGAGCCCGGCCATCGCCACGTAGGCGGCGACGAGATCCGGAGCACGTTCGGCCAGCGTCTCGAGATGCTTGCGGACGGTCCCCGCGTCGCCCCGCACGGCCGGCCCGGTGAGCGCTTCGCCCGGGCCGAGCCGCTCGAGGTTCGCGGCGGTCGCCCGAACGAGCGGGCCGATCGCGGCTCGCGGATCCGGGACGCCGGCCTGTTCGAGGAGCCGCTCGCCGACGCCGACCGTCGTCACCAGGTAGTTGGAGGCGAACACCGCCGCCGCGTGATACAGCGGGCGGAGCTCCTCGTCGAGGCGGAACGGCACCCCGCCGAGATCGGAGGCGATCCCGAACGCGAGACGTTCCCCCGCGTCGTCGTCGGCCGCGACCGCGACGGTGCATCCGGGGATCACATCCACGGCCCCGGCGACATCCGGGAAGGTCTGCAGTGGATGGATCCCGAGCCGGGCGGCGCCCTGTGCGCGAGCGGCGTCCAGCGCGTCCAGCCCGGTCGCCCCGGACAGATGTGCGACCCACTGTCCGGCACGAAAGCCGCCGCCTGCGGCCACGGCGTCGACGACGGGTGCGATCTGGTCGTCGGGGACGGCCACCAGCACGAGTTCGGCGGCGCGGGCCGCGCCGGCGGCATCGAGCACCCGAACGCCCGGCAGGTAGGCGGCGGCGCGCTCCCGCGTGGCCTCTCGCCCCGAGACGGCGACGATGTCGTGGCCCGCCCTCGCGAGCAGGACGGCCACCGCCGTCCCCGCGCGTCCCGCGCCGAGCACCGCAATCCGCATGCAGCGAGTATCGCCGGACCGTCACCCGGCCGGCAGCCGCAGCGGCGGCGCGAACGGGCGGGCGCCGCCGACGGCTCCCGGGCCGAGCCGCAGCTCCCGAAGCCGGGTGCCGTCGGGCAGCACCGGATCCGGAGTCACCTCGAGCAGCGGGAGCAGGACGAAGGCCCGCTCCGTGAGCCGGGGATGGGGGATCACGAGATTCGGTTCATCGAGGACGAGATCGTCGTAGAGCAGCACGTCGACGTCGATGGTGCGAGGGCCCCAACGCGCGGCGCGGACTCGCCCGAGCGCCGACTCCACTCTCTGACAGGCGGCGAGCACATCGTTCGGATCGAGGTTGGTTTCGGCGAGGACGACCGCGTTCAGGAAGTCGGGCTGCGGCGGGCCGACCGGATCCGTCTCCCACACGCGCGAGCAGGCGAGGACCCGGACGCCCTCGAGGGCAAGAAGGTCCACGGCGGACTGCAGCGTGCCCAGCCGGTCGCCGACGTTGGAACCCAGTCCGAGGGTCGCCGTCGGCATCAACCCGGAGACGACCCGAGACGGTCGCGAAGATTGGAACGGAGCCTCAGGGTCGGCGACATGATCAACTGGGCCGGGACGCGTCGGCCGCGGCGGCGGCGCCGTCGATCCCCAGCCGGACGGCGGCGTGCGGCTTGTGCACCACGGCGCGCGCGGACACGACGTGGGGCATCGCCGCCACGTCGTGGGCGATCGCGCTCGCGAGCGACTCGATCAGGTCGAACGACCCGCCCTCGACCAGCGCTCGGACTCCTTCGACGATCTCGCGGTAGTCGGCCGTCCCGTCGATCCGGTCCCGGTCGATCTCGACCTCCAGATCCAGATCCACGACGAACGGCTGCGGTTCGTCCTTCTCCCCGGCTCGCGCCCCGTGACGACCGTCGGCGTGGATCCCGGTCAGGAACAGCCTCGCGGATGTGCTCACTCATCCTCCTCGTCGTCGACGTCGAACCAGGGATCGGCCTCGTCTTCCTCCAGATCGACCCATGGCGGGCGGCGTTCGAGCTGGAGCATCACGACCCCTTCCGCCGGCGCATCGTGGCCGTGCGGCTGGTGCGCGTACCGGGCCCGAAGGTACTCGTGGATGATCGGTCCGATCGTCGCACCGGCATCCTCGACGAGGAAATGGCCGCTCTCCGGGACGAGGCCGAGGGTCGAGGCGGGGATCGCCTCGTTCAGCCGCTCCGCCTCGGCCACCGGCGCCACGGCGTCGTCCTCGCCCCACAGGATCAGCACCGGGAACTCCCACGCCGCCATCCGGGCCTCTCGCGCGGAGTCCGGCTCCGGACCGATCGCGTCGATCAGCACCAGCCCGTCGACCCGCGGGTCCTGCTCGGCAATGAGGACCGCCACTCCGGCGCCCGACCCGTGACCGACGATGGCGACGCGCTCGACGTCGAGTGCGTCCAGAAGCTCGCGCACATGATCCGCACGAACCGAAAGCGGGTCGGCACCCGGGGGCGGAGGCGCCGCCAGCGGGGTGAGATCGGGCGCGATCACTCGGAACCGCGAGGCGAACAGCGGCAGCAGCTCGTCCCACATGGACGGTGTGCGGTCGACGCCGTGCAGAAGGAGCACGGCCGGTCCCTCGCCGGTCTCCGTCACGTTCGGCGGGTTCTCGCCGCGGGCGCCGTTCACCGAACCTCCCGCGCGATCGCGTCGGCGACGCGGACGACCGCGGCCATGGCGCGGACGTCGTGCACGCGGACGATGTCGGCCCCGGCGGATGCGCACCATGCGACGGCGGCGGCCGTACCCTCGAGCCGGCCGGCGGGATCGTCCGATCCGGTCAGGACCCCGATGAACCGCTTACGAGAGGGCCCGACGAGCACCGGCAGACCGAGGTCCGAGAGGACGTCCAGATGCCGGAGCAGCTCGAGGTTGTGTTCGAGCCCCTTGCCGAACCCGATCCCGGGATCGATGCAGAGCCGTTCGCGGCCGATACCGGCCTCGACCGCGGCCGCGGCGCGACCGGCCAGGAAGCCGCGAACCTCGGCGACGACGTCGGCGTAGGTCGGATCCTCCTGCATGGTCTTGGGGTCGCCGAGCATGTGCATGAGGACCATGCCGGCGCCGGTCTCACGCACCACGCCGAACATCTCCGGATCCCGCCCCGCGGTCACGTCGTTGACGATCGCCGCGCCGGCACCGGCCGCGACACGGGCGACCTCGGCCTTGCGCGTGTCCACGCTGACGAGCGCGCCGGGCAGGGCGGCCACGACGCCCTCGATGACCGGGATGACGCGGTCGAGCTCGTCGGCGGCGGCGACCGGTTCGGAACCGGGACGCGTGGACTCTCCGCCGATGTCGAGGATGTCCGCGCCGCCGGCGGCGAGGGTGAGCGCGTGCCGCACCGCATCGTCCGCCCCGAGAAACGCGCCGCCGTCGCTGAAGGAATCCGGCGTGACGTTGACGATGCCCATGAGGAGCGTGCGCTCGCCGCATCGGATCTCGCGATCGCCGCAGCGCCAGATCCGCGGGGTGGCCACGGCGGGCATCGTAGCGCCGAGCGGCGCGGCGCCCGTCTCAGCGCATCCGGATGTGGTCCATCGCCTCCTGGCGCGTGCGGGCGTCGGTTCGGAACAGGCCACGAACCGCGGAGGTGATCGTCATCGACCCGGGCTTCTTGATCCCGCGCATCGTCATGCACAGGTGCTCGGCCTCGATCACCACGAACACGCCGCGCGGCGAGAGCGCCCGGTCGATCGCATCGGCGATCTCGGTGGTCAGGCGCTCCTGCACCTGCAGCCGCTTGGACAACATGTCGACCACGCGGGCGATCTTCGACAATCCGGTGATCTGCTGCGACTTGTTCGGGATGTAGGCGACGTGCGCCCTCCCGACGAACGGGAGCACATGGTGCTCGCAGAGCGAGTAGAGCGGGATGTCCCGCACCATGATCATCTCGTCGTGGTCCGCGCCCTCGACGACCGTGACGATCTCGCTGGCGTCGACGGCGATGCCGGCGAGGATCTCGCGGTACATCCGGGCGACGCGGCCGGGCGTCTCTCGCAAGCCGCCGCGGTCGGGGTCCTCGCCGACCCCCTCGAGGATGAGCCGGACGCCCTCCTCGACTTTCTGGTCGTCGAAGCCATCCCCGTCCATACAGCCATGCTACCGAGACGAAGGCAGCGGCCCGCGGCTCAGGCGGGGGCGGGGGGCGGGTCGAGGTTGGGGCGAAGGGCCCGCCGCGACACGGCGAGGCCGGCGCTGCGCAACTCGGGCGCACGCGGCGCGCGGCGCTCCACGTCCGCGAAGAACTTCTCCACCTGCTCGCGGTCGAGCGTTTCTCGCTCGAGGAGCAGGGTCGCGAGCGCATCGAGCTTCGGACCGTTGTCGGTGAGGATCTCGAGCGCGACGTCGTGCGCCTCGTCGATCAGCTGCTGGACCTCGCGGTCGATCTCGAAGGCCACGGCGTCGGAGTAGTCGGGGGTCGAGGCCCAGTCGCGGCCGAGGAACACCTCTCCTTGCTTCTGACCGAGCGTCCGCGGCCCGATCGTGTCGCTCATCCCGTACTCGGTGACCATCTGGCGGGCGACCTTCGTCGCGCGCTCGATGTCGCTGGCCGCCCCCGTCGTGATGTCGCTGGCGATGATCTCTTCCGCGACGCGGCCGCCCATCATCATGGCGAGCTCGTCCCGCATCTGTTCGCGGGTCATCAGCAAGCGGTCCTGCTCGGGCAGCGTGAGCGTGTAGCCGAGCGCGCGGCCGCGCGGGATGACCGTGATCTTGTGAACCTCGTCGGTGTTCGGCAGCACGTGCGCGACGAGCGCATGCCCGCCCTCGTGGTAGGCGATGAGACGGCGCTCTTCCTCGCTGATCACGCGGGTCTTGCGCTCGGGTCCCGCCATGACCCGGTCGACGGCTTCGTCGATCTCGCTCATGCCGATCGAGCGCCGGTTGCGCCGCGCGGCGAGCAGGGCGGCCTCGTTGATGACGTTCGCGAGATCGGCGCCGGTGAATCCCGGCGTTCGGCGCGCGAGCACGTCGAGGCTCATTCGACGGTCGAACGGCTTGCCACGAGCGTGGATCCTCAAGATGGCCTTCCGACCCTCGAGATCGGGACGGTCGATCACGACCTGCCGGTCGAACCGGCCCGGGCGAAGGAGCGCCGGATCGAGAATGTCCGGACGGTTCGTCGCGGCCATCAGGATCACCGTCGTTCGCTGGTCGAAACCGTCCATCTCGACGAGCAACTGGTTGAGCGTCTGCTCGCGCTCGTCGTGTCCGCCGCCGAGACCGGCGCCGCGATGGCGCCCGACGGCGTCGATCTCGTCGATGAACACGATGGCCGGTGCCGCGGCCTTGGCCTGTTCGAACAGATCGCGGACTCGTGCGGCTCCGACACCGACGAACATCTCCACGAAATCCGATCCGCTGATGGCGAAGAACGGGACGCCCGCCTCGCCGGCGACGGCGCGGGCCAGGAGCGTCTTGCCCGTGCCGGGAGGACCGAACAACAGCACCCCCCGGGGGATCTTCGCTCCCATCGCCTGGAACTTGGCCGGATGCTGGAGGTACTCCTTCACCTCCTGGAGCTCCTCGATCGCCTCGTCGACACCGGCGACGTCGGAGAACGTCGTCTTGGGCATGTCCTTGGACACCAGCTTGTGGCGGCTGCGCCCGAACTGCATCACGCGCCCGCCGCCGCCCTGGGACCGGTTCATCAAGAAGATGAGAAGCCCGCCGATCAGGAGCAGCGGCACGACCACCGACACGAAGGTCGTCAGCAACGCGTTCGGCCGCTGTGGATCGGCCGTCACGTTCACGCCGGCGTCGAGCATCTCCTGTGTGAGCTCGTCGGCGTACTCCGCGGGGTACTCCACCTTGTACAAGACGCCGTTCTTGAGCTCACCGGTGATGGCCTGATCGCCGTCGAGCTGGGTCGCGGTCTTCACCTGACGATCGGCAAGGTTTGCTTCGAACGTCCCCAGCTTCATCGTCTCCGCGCTCGGGTGGTGGCCGGCGACCGAGAGGATGGTGAGAAGGACGAACATGCCGAGCAGGATCCACACCGTCGGTGTGCGGGCGAGACGTCGAAGCGGGGACTCCTGCGGGTTCAACGGCCGGGCTCCTGGGCGTTGGTGCGGCACCGTTTGTGCAGTGGGGGTGGGCCCGCGAGGGCGAGCTCGTCGGCGATGGTAGCACCGGCCACCGACGCGGGAATCCCCCGATGGGTGGACGCCGGCGGGTCAGCCGCCGTACGCCGAAGGCTTGAGCGTCGCGATGTACGGCAGGTTGCGGAATCGCTCGCCGAAGTCGAGCCCGTAGCCGACCACGAACTCCGGCGGGATCTCGAAGCCGACGTAGCGCATGTCGAGCGGGACCTTCTGGAGCCCGGTCTTGTGGAGCAGCGCCGCCACTTCGAGCGAAGCCGGATGGCGAGCCCGCAGGTTCTTCAGCAGGTAGTTGAGCGTCAGGCCCGAGTCGACGATGTCCTCGACGAGCAGCACGTCGAGCCCCTCGAGATCGTGGTCGAGGTCCTTCAGGATCCGGACCACGCCGCTCGTTCGCGTGGCCGCGCCGTAGGACGACACCGCCATGAAGTCGAACTCGAGCGGAAGCCTCACGTGCCGCGCGAGATCAGCCATCACCACGAACGCGCCCTTTAGCACCCCGATCAAAAGGAGGCTCTTGCCCTGGTAGTCGTTCGTGATCCGCTCGCCCATCTCGGCGAGCTTCGCCCGGATCTCGTCCTCGGAGAAGAGAATCCGTTCGATGTCGCGCTCATAGGCAGCCACGTGAGCCGTCACCGTATCGACAGAGCTGTCTTCCCTGGCCGCCACCGTTCCCCCTCAAGCGCGTCCGGACCGGGTCCTCGGAAGCGAGAGACGAACATACTCCCGCTCGCGCCGAGCCTTCAAACCGCCGGAGAGGTCGCACCGGCGGCCGGGGCGTCCGCGGGCCAGGTCGGCGACGGACCGGACGTCGGCGCGGGTGGCCGGGATCCCGAACCGAAAGATCGCCTGACCGATCAGCCGGCCCGCGATCGGATCGGAGAGGCGTGCGAGCGGCTCGGCTCTCAGGGCGAGGCCGTCGGAGACATCCGGCCGCCATCCACCGTCCACGACGTCCGCCCACGCGTCGACGACGAGGCGCATCAGCTCGGCCTGATCCGCCCGCAACAGCCCGGCGGTGCGCGCAAGCGGCTCGCGCACGTCGCGGCCGACGGCGCGCTCGATCTCGGGGATCACGCCAAGGCGGATCGCGTTTCGCAGGAACCTGGGGTCCTCGTTGGTCGGGTCGAGCCGCGGTCGCAGGCGAAGCGCCCGGCAAAACGCCTCCACATCGCTTCGGCGAACCTCGATCAGCGGCTGGATCTCGAGTCCGGAGACGGGCGCGATCCCGTCGAGCGCCTCCATGCCGCCGCCACGGATCAATCCGATCAGCAGGGTTTCGGCGTCGTCGTCGAGGGTGTGCCCCTCGGCGACCCGGCCCGAGCCGATCTCGCGAGCAACCTCGGCGCGATGTGCGATCCGCTGGTCCCGGGCCCAGGCCTCGACCGAGGAGCCGGGCGGCGGAGCGCCATCGGCGACTCGCAGGTGGCACGGGAGTCCGAGGCGGGCGGCGAGCCGGCGCACATAGACGGCATCGGCCGGCGAGCCGGGGCGGAGCCGGTGGTCCAGATGGAACACGGCCAGACGGATCTGGAGCAGCCGGCGAAGGAACCAGAGCGAATAGAGCAGACACACCGAGTCGGGACCACCGGAGACAGACACCAGGACCAGATCGCCGGGCCGGACCATCTCGTGACGACGGATCGTCTGGGTGACGGTTCGCAGCACCCGGGCGACGGCAGGCGGGCGGCGCACGCGCCCCTTTCGCGTCAGGGACCGGCGACGCGCGCGATCCAGCGGTCCGGGTCGGCGATCTCGTCGACGGAGGGGAGGTGCTCCGGCCGGTCCCAGATGAGGTTGAAACCGGCCATCCCGATCCGGCCCACGACCCCGCGGACGAACACCTCTCCCTGGTGGTACTGGCGGATCTTCTGCTCGAAGCCGACGGCGCGCTGAACCGCACCCTTGAGGCCCGCCGGGTGCCGGCGAGCGTCGAGCGCCGCGTGCATCCGGTCGACGCCCTCTACCTGCTCGGCGGCGACCCCGTTCATCACGAACGAGGCGTGGCCCTCGAGCAGCGACATCGCCCCTTGCATCGACAGGACGATCTCTCGTTGCTCGTCGTTGAGCAGCAGGCCGAGTGGGCCCAGGTCGTACCCCTCGACGCGGCCGGCACGAGCCCGGTCGACCGCCCGGCGAAGCTGATCGAGCAGATCGTGGGCATCGAGGCTGACCGTCGCCAGATAGCGGTTCAGCATCTCCCTGATCGACGTGGCGAGCCACGGGGCCGCGTCGAACTGCACGCGGTGCGTTACTTCGTGCAGGGCGATCCAGAGACGAAACGCCTCGGGATCGAGCTGAAAACGGCGTTCCATCTGCGCCACGTTGGGACCCACGAAGTAGAGCAGGCCCCCGTCGTCGGCGGGCAGGAAGACGTCGTACTGACCGAGCACGCGCTTGGCCGCGTACCCGAGCAGCGCGCCGGCCTGGGCCCCCATCGATTTCCGCCGCACGGCTCCGCGCCGGCCGTTGGCCGCAAGGACGCGCTCGGCAAGCGGTTCGATCGCGCGCTGCAGCCCCGCGCAGTTGGCCCGCATCCACTCGGTCCGGCCCATCACCCACGGACGGGACGAGAATCCCCGCACGGACAGACCGGTGAACCCGGCGATCAGCTCCTCGGCGCGAGGGACCAGGCGAGCGAAGTCCTCGCGCATGGCGCGGCGCTCGGCGGCCGCAACCGGCTCACCGGGCCCGGCGACCAACCGGCCCACCCGAAGCGCGGTGTCCCAATCGGCGAGGCGGGTAGCCCGCGAACCCATGGACCAATCGACATGGGTCGCCCCCTTGGCATCCACCCCTAGGCGCCGCCCTCAGCCTTCTTGCGGGCGGCGATCATGCCCGCCCGGCGGGCCCGGCCCTCTGCGATGCGGCGGTCGGTGCCCTGGTCGATCATCTCTTTCAGCGTCTGCTCGTAGACCGCCTGGTCCATCGTGACCTCGACGTGCTCCGCGGCAGGCGCGGCCGGGGCGGGTGCGGCGGCCGGGGCAGGTGCGGCGGGTGCGGCGGCCGGGGCAGGTGCGGCGGGTGCGGCAGCGGCCGGACCGGCGATGACGGGAGCCGCAGCGACGGGAGCCGCAGCGACGGCGACGGGTGCCGCAGCGACGGCCACACCCGCGGGGACCGGCGGCGCCACGACGACCGGCGCGGCCTGGGACAGGTCGACGGATCGGCGCGGCGGCTCCTTGCCGGGCAGGACGCGATCGGCGCGGACGACGTTCAGGTTCTCCTCGTCGCTCGAGAAGCGCGACGCATACCGCAGATACGTGACGACGATCCCGACCACCGCCAAGCCCGACAGAACGGTCAGCAGCCAGGCCATGCCCCAGGTCCACTCGCCCGTGTTCTTCTCCGGCACGACGGAGGGGTCGACCGAGACCTGAGCTACCGCGACGGCGGTGGTGGTGACGATGAGGAGCGTGGTGGCCGCGAGCACGGCAACGACCCGACCAAGAACCCCAGCGGCCTGCTTCATCTCGAACGCCATCCTAGCAACGAGCCTTTCAGGATTCTTTGGGCAGTCCCGAGAAGCGACGAGCCGGAGAGGGGATTCGAACCCCTGACCTACCACTTACGAGGCGGTTGCTCTACCTGACTGAGCTACTCCGGCGACGGCGCGGCCGAGTCTACCAATGCCCCTTCACCTCCCTTGCCCGGCGAAGCGGGGGTGCTGGCATCCTCCGCGTGGTTCGCCCGCCCACTCCGGGACGTTCGCGTTCTCCACCTGTCGCAAGGCCGCGCGAGCCGCCATGATTGACCAATGGCAACCACGATCGACGGGCCGGTCAGGAGCGTCATGGTCGGAACGGACCGCTCCGAGACCGCGGAGCGTGCCGTCCGCTGGGCTGCGTCGTTCGCCGAGCTGTACGACGCGGAGCTCCACGTGGTCCAGGTGATCATCCCGCGCAACCCGGCGGACACGGAGTTCGGCGCCGCGGAGGGAACACGGGCTCGCGGGGCCGCCGACGAGCTCCAGACCTACGCGACCCAGGTTGCCGGCGAGCGCGGGTACGCCCACGTGGTCATCGACGACGACCCGGCGATGGCCATCGTGCGGTCCTCCGAAGAAGAGGCGATCGACGTCCTGGTCGTGGGCAACGCGGGCATGGCCGGGCGCAAGGAGTTCCTCCTCGGCAACGTCCCCAACCGCATCAGCCACAACGCCCGCTGCACGGTGATCATCGTCAACACGGCGCTCGACGGGAAGGTGGACGTCCGTCCGGCCCGGCGATCGGCGCCGATCCGCTCGGGCGAGGCCGAAACCGAGACGGAGCCGCACCTCATCGCGCGCGGGACCCGCATCGCCACGGTCTTCGCCAAGCACGGGATCCGCGAGCTCTTCGGCCGTCCCGACGAAGAGGGCGCGGTCGGGCGCAAGCGGCAGGCGAAGCGTCTGCGCCAGGCGCTCGAGGAGCTGGGGCCGACCTTCGCCAAGATCGGCCAGATCCTCTCGACGCGCCCGGACCTCGTGCCGCCGGAGTTCATCGACGAGCTCGCCACCCTGCAGGATCACGTGCCTCCGCTCTCGGAGGAGCAGGTCGTGCGCGTGATGGAGCAGGAGCTGGGCGTCCCGTGGGAAGACGTGTTCAACCACATCGAGCCCGAGGCGCTCGCGGCCGGGACCATCGCCGAGGTGCACCGGGCGACACTGGCCAACGGCGAACGTGCCGTCGTGAAGGTGCAGCGTCCGGATGCGAGGGAGGAGATCGAGCAGGACCTCGCGCTGCTCGAGGTCTTTGCCGAGAAGGTCGGCCGCCGTCCGGGGCTCAAACAGGTGCTCGACATGGAAGCCGTGTTCGAGCACCTGTCGGACTCGTTGCACCGCGAGCTCGACTTCCGGCTGGAAGCGCTGAACATGGGGCGGATGGCCACGGTCATCGAGCCGTTTTCCCGCCTGCGCGTGCCGGAGGTGTACGGGGACTACTCGACGTCGAGGCTCCTCGTCATGCACGACGTCGGCGGCGGACCCATCGCCCTGGCCGAGGGCGAGCCGCGCCGCGAGGCCGCCCGCCAGCTCCTCGAGTCCTTCTACAAGCAGATCATGGTCGACGGCTTCTTCCACGCCGACCCGCACCCGGGCAACCTGATGTGGCAGCCCGAGGAGGAAATCCTCTACTTCCTCGACCTCGGCATGGTCGGCGAGGTCGGCCCCGAGATGCGCGAGCAGATGATGCTGCTGCTCATGGCGTTCTGGCAGGAGGACGTCGGGTTCCTCACCGACGTCTCGCTCATGCTCGCGAACGCGATCGACCGGGCGGACCTCGACGTGGCGGCATTTTCCGAGGAGATCGGCGCGATGATGGCGAAGTACCGGACGGCCTCCCTCAAGGACATCCAGCTGGGCCCGGTGCTCCAGGAGATGACCGAGGTCTCGCTCCGCCACGGTGTGCCGCTGCCGGCGTCGCTCACGCTCACGGCGAAGGCGCTCGCGCAGATGCAGCTCGCGGCGGCGGAGCTCGACCCCGAGCTCGACCCCTTCGACGTCGCCGGCAAGTTCCTCATGGGCAGCGTCCTGCGCAGCATGGGCGGCAAGCTCGACCCGAAGACGCTCTTCTACCAGGTGCAGAAGATGAAGGTGCGCGCGCTGCGCGTCGTCGAGGCGATCGAGCGGCTCATCGGCGCGCGCCCCGGGCAGAAGCTCGAGGTCAACTTTCGCGCCACATCGCTCGAGTCGACGATCCGGCGCGCGGGACGGCGGCTCGCTCTCGGTCTCACGGCCGGCGCGGCGATCCTGGCCACGTCGCTCTCGGCGCTCTCGGACCGCGTGCCCGGATGGCTGCCGGCGGCGTTCGGCGTCGTCGGCGGGCTGTTCACGCTGGGCCTCGTGGTCGACCTTCTGCGCCGCGGCGACTGACCTCAGCGCTCGGGCAGGTCGACGTCCCCGCCCCGCGCGGTGAGCGAAGTCGGCTCGGCCGGTGGGGCAGACGCGCCGCCCTTCTTGACCGAGCGCATGACGACCTTCTCGAGCACGAAGGCGATGACGCCCATCACGAGCCCGACGAGCCAGCGTTCGAAGCGCCGGAAGACGTTCTTCGGGCGCCGGCGCTGCGGGCGCATGCCTACGCCTCCGCCGGAACCGGGACGAGACGCAGGAGCATGGCCACGGCAACCGCCCAGGCGATCGCCACCCAGGCCCACGCGACATCGGGCGCACTGGGCGCGTCCTGAAACGCGATCGAGAAGACGCCGCCGAGCACGGCCGCTCCGGCGGCGAGCAACGCGACCAGCCGCCAGCCGGGTGTGCGGAGCGACGCGGCGACCAGGACCATCGGAACGATGAGCGCCGCCACCGCCATCCCGCCGTAGTGGTGCGCCTCCGAGTGGATGTCGTGGGCCGTTCGTTGCAGCTGGCCCTGCGTCAACGCATACGCGAGCGTCGGGACGAGCGCGATCGCTCCCAGCAACAGGAGCCGCAGATCCAGCGTGCGGGTGGCCGCGCTTCGCTCGCGGCTGAGGAGCACGAGCACCACGGCGAGCACGACCGGAACGAACCAGAGACCGGCAAACAGGTCGCCGGCGATCAACCCGCCGACGAGCGAACCGGCACCGGCAGCGCAGACACCGGCGAGCGCTCCGGTCGTCGCAGGCCACCGGGCGCAGACGAGGAGCAGAATGCCGAGCAGCAAGAACCCGACCCCACCCGCCGTGTTGTGGAAGCGATGGGCCTTTCCGGCGGGGTCTGAGGAAAACAGCGCGGTGGCCATGGTCACGAGGGTGATCAGCAGGGCGACGGCCCCGAACAATCCGGCCACGATCCGGTATGCGCGATCGCGGCCGGGCACGTGAACGGATCCCTCCGTCACGGAACTCCGTCCGCCGCCAGGTCCACCAAGATCCGATAGACCTCGACCGGCTCCTCGCGACCCTTGACCTGCCGCGGGCCGATGGACTCGCATGCGATCTCCGGCGCCGCGGCGATGGTCGAGGCCGAGGCGACGATCTCGCCGCCGGCCGCCTCCGACTGAAGGCGCTGGGCGATGTTCACCGCGTCGCCGACGACCGTGTACTCGAGGCGTCCGCCGCCGCCAAGCGTGCCGGCGATCACGATGCCGGTGTTGACCCCGATGCCGATCCCCAGCTCGGAGACGTCGGCGTCCCACCCCTCCGCGTTGAGCTCCGCCTGGCGTCGCTGCATCTCGAGCGCGCACCGCAGCGCGCGGTCCGCGTGGTCGGCCAACGGCTCGGGGGCTCCGAAGATGGCCATGACGGCGTCACCCTGGAACTTGTCGATCGTGCCGCCCTGCGCCAGCACCACCTCGGCCATGGCGGAGAGGTGGCGACCGACCACCGCGGCCACGTCCCGCGTGGCGAGCCGCTCGGCGAGCGTCGAGAACCCGCGGATGTCGGAGAACAGGACCGAGACCTCGACCTCCTGCGGCTCGATCGGGGAGTCCGGCTGCGCGGCCAGCCGCTCGGCCAGCTGCTGCGGGACGAACTCGGCGAGCGTCCTTCTCGACGCGGCCTGCTCGATCACAGCCGCGTGCAGACGCTTGAACTCGTCGACCAGGCCCGCGCCGCCCCCGCCGCCGGCCATCTTGCGGAACAGCCCGGTCACCTGCTTGTCCACCGACTCCGGCGTGGTTCCGAGCGCCTCGGCGATCTCGGCGTAGCCGAGGCCCTTCGCCATCATGTCGAGCAGCTCGCGCTCGCCGCTCGCCGTCTCGCCGCGGCCGGAGAGCCGCTCGGCGATAGATGGGTCGACGACGCTTCCGCCCCGGTGCACCTCGCGGATCGCCCGGACCAGCTCGTCGCCCTGCGCGATCCGGTCCTTGAGCAGGTACGCGAGGCCGCTCTGGCCCTTGCCGAGCAGGGCGATCGCGTACTCCTCGTCGTCGTGCGCGGACAGGACGACCACCCCCGTGTCGGGATGGCGGTCCCGGATCGCGTGGGCGCAGTCGATGCCTTCCAACTGGAAGGTGGGCGGCATCTTGATGTCCGTGACGACGACATCGGGCACGTGCTCGGCGGCCGCCTCGAGCAGGGACGGGGCGTCCGTAGCGACCCCGACGACGTCGACGTCGTCGTAGCTGTCGAGCAGCGCCCGGACGCCCTCGCGCACGAGCACGTTGTCCTCGCCCAGCACCACCTTGATCGTCATGCCGCAACCTCTCGAAGGAACCGCGCGTGTACCATCCGCGCATGTTGCGGGTGGTATTTGCCGAGGATAACTATCTCGTGCGTGAAGGGACGACCGCCTTGATGGCGGAGATCCCCGAGATCGAGATCGTCGGCACGGCGGCCACCAAGGACGACCTGCTGGCCGAGGTCGAGCGGCTGAGCCCGGACGTCGTGCTCACGGACATCCGGATGCCGCCGACGAACACCAGCGAGGGCATCGAGGCGGCGCGCGAGATCAGGACGCGCTATCCGGAGATCGGCGTGGTGGTGCTGAGTCAGTTCGCCGACGAGGAGTACGCGTACGACCTGCTCAAGGACGGAGCCGCCGGTCTCGGATACCTGCTGAAGGAGCGGGTCGCCGACGTCGAGGAGGTCGTCCGCGCGCTGACCACGGTGGCCAAGGGCGGCAGCGTCCTGGACCCGAAGGTCGTCGAGTCCCTCGTCGCGGCGAAAGACCGCATGGCGCACTCGCCGCTCGCAACCCTCACCGACCGAGAGCGCGAGGTCCTCGCCCACATGGCCCAGGGGCAGAACAACTCGGCGATCGCCAAGTCGCTGTTCCTGACCGAGCGCGCCGTCGAGAAGCACATCAACTCCCTGTTCCACAAGCTCGACCTCACGGAAGAGCCCGACGTCCACCGCCGTGTCATGGCGGTGCTGGCGTTCCTCCGCGAACACGACGTCTGATCGCACCTGATCACTGAGCCCTGCGCGTGTCGACGATGAACACGCTGCACGGCGAGTGACGCAGGACGATGTTCGGCAAGCTGTCGCGAACCCGCCAACGGCTGCCCCGGGCGCCGCGGTTGCCGATCACGATCGTCTCGGCCTGCTCCTCGGCCGCCACCTCGCAGATCCGCTCGGCGACGTCGCCCGCCTCGACCCGTGTCCGAGTCGCGACGTCCGGGAACCGAGAGGGCATGCGGGCGAGGTAGCCGGCCGGATCGGCGGCCCGGTCCGGGTCCACGACCGACGCCAGCTCCCCCTCCGGCCGTACGTAGAGCACCAGCAGCTCGGCCCCACGGTCTCGCGCCAGCCGTGCCGCGTCCTCGACCGCCAGATCGGCGGCCGCCGAGGTGTCCGTTCCCACAAGGATCATTCGCATCGTCTTCCTCCTTCGTGACCGGAGGCTAGGCCGGCGGCCCGACCGGCACCATCCGGCCGCCACCACGGTCCCGGGTGCGGTGACACCACCCCCGGCGGCGAAGGTCGCACGCCCGCGAAGGGTGGAGCGCACACCATCGCCCCGGGCGGCTCCGCGAGCGACAATCCGTTGGTGAACGAGAAAGCGCTCGCGCAGGAGAGGCCGGCCCCGTCACCGGTGGGCGGGCGCGGCTGGGCGCCGCTGGCCGTCGCGGCGGTGGTTGCCGTCTGCATCATGGCGCTGGGGTGGCGCGACCAGGGCGTGAGCGCGCTGCTGATCCTGGCACCCGCGGCGATAGGGGCACTCATCGTCGTCCGGACCGGAAACCGGATCGGCCGGCTCTTCGAGCTGGTGACGGCCGTGGGACTCCTGGAGGCGGGGGCTCAGGCCTACCTGTTCCTCTCGCTCGGCCACGACCTGCCGGGCGTGCGTACGGCCGCGCTCGCAATGACGATCGCGCCGCTTCCGGTGGTCGCCGCCTTCGCGTTCATCCTTCTGTGGTTTCCGACCGGGCGGACGGCCTCCCGTCGCTGGCACGCCGTCTCGTGGATCCTCGTCGGCTCGAGCGCCACGCTCGTCGCCGGCATCGCGATGCAAACAACCGCTCTCGGCGCGAACAACCGACCCGGCCTCACGAGCCCGCTCGGGGTCGCGGCGCTGCACGGATTGTCCCGAGGCCTCATTCTCGCCGGCGGCTGGGCGTTGTTCCTCGGCGCCCTGGCCTCCGTCGCAGCGCCGTTCGCGAGGATCCGGGGAGCCGGTCCGGAGGAGCGCCTGCAGCTCCGATGGCTGGCCACCGCCGGCGGGCTGGCCGTGGCATGTTTCGCGATCTCCGGGGTGGCCCAGCTCGGCCTGCCCGCCTGGATCGGGGACATCGGGTGGTTCGGCTTCATCGTCTCTCTCGTCGTCGGCGTCCCGGGTGCGGTCGCCGTCGCGATCCTGCGGTACCGCCTGTACGACCTCGACCTCGTGGTGCGCCGGACGGTGGTCGTCGGGCTCGCCGCGGCGTTCATCGGCCTCGTCTACGCGATCGTGGTCGGTCTCGGCTCTCGGCTGTTCGACTCGTCCGCGGCATCGTTCGTCGCGGCCGTCGTCCTCGCGGTGGGGTTCCAGCCGGCGCGCGACCGGGCCAGGAACGTCGCGGACCGCATCGTCTTCGGCAAGCGCGCCACGCCCTACGAGGTCCTCGCGGACTTCTCCGGACGCGTGGGCGGTGCCTACACGACCGACGACGTCCTCGAACGGATGGCCCAGGTGCTGGCCGAGGGGACGGGCGCCGTCGCCGCCACGGTCTGGACGCTCTCGGGCTCCGAGCTGCTGCCGGCGGCGACGTGGCCGGCCGGCGCCGAGGCGCCCGCCGACCCACCGACGGACGCGGTCGAGGTACGGCATCGCGGCGAGCATCTCGGCGCGCTCTCCGTGCTCATGCCGCCGTCCGAGCCGATGAACCCGGCGACCGCGAAGCTCGTCGCCGACCTGGCGGCCCAGGCCGGGCCGGTCCTTCGCAACGTCGGGCTCGTCGATGAGCTCCGGGCTTCACGACAGCGGATCGTGGCCGCCCAGGACGAGGAGCGGCGCAAGCTCGAGCGGGACATCCACGACGGCGCCCAGCAGCAGCTCGTGGCGCTGGCCGTCAAGCTCCGTCTTCTGGAGCAGATCGTCCCGCGAGACCCGGCGAAGGCCGCCTCGATGGCGTCGCAACTGCAGACCGAGGCGACCGAGGCGCTCGAGACGCTCCGGGACCTCGCGCACGGGATCTACCCTCCGCTTCTCGCCGACCGAGGGCTCGCCACGGCGCTCGAGGCACAGGCGCGAAAGAGCGTCGTACCCACGGCGGTCGCGGCCGATCGGGTCGGCCGTTACGGACCGGAGGTCGAGGCGGCCGTCTACTTCTCCGTCATGGAGGCGCTGCAAAACGTCGGCAAGTACGCGGCCGCGTCGTCGGTCACGGTGCACCTCGAACAGACCAACGGCGTGCTGCGGTTCGACGTCGCCGACGACGGACGAGGCTTCGACGCCGCGACGACGGCGCGCGGCAGCGGCCTCCAGGGGATGAACGACCGCCTGGCCGCGGTCGGCGGCAAGGTCTCCGTCAGCAGCGCGGTCGGAGCCGGCACCCACGTCACCGGTTCGGTGCCGGTGGGAGGAACCCTCAGTTGAACGAGCGGAGCGCCGCCCGCCTCGCCTGGTCCCTCTGGGGCCTCGCGATGGCGTGCACGGCCGCGTCGGTCGTGGCGCTCGTCGTCTCGCTCGGCTCGCCGTTCCCTGCGTTCCTCTTCGGCTTCCGTGGCTACACGGAGGTGATCGGCCCCGTCTTCGCGACGACGGGGGCGATCGTCGCGGCTCGCCGCCCGCGCGATCCGACGGGTTGGTTGTTCCTCGCGATGTCGATCGTGGCGGCCACCCTGGGGACCGCCACGTACCTCGGCACGTGGGCGCTGGGCCGGGGGGCGGACCCCGTGCTCGCCGGCTGGGCGGTCTGGGTGACGGCATGGCTGTGGATGCCGCTCACCGGCTGTCTCGCGGTCGTCTTCTTCTTCTTCCCGAACGGCAGGCTCGCGTCGGTCCGCTGGCGGCCGGCACTCGCCGGATCGATCCTCGGGATCGCCGTCGCAACCATCGTGAACGCCCTTCCCGATCCGATGACGCAGTACGGCGGCCTGCCCAATCCGCTCGGGCATACGGGGGTCGGCACCGACGCCGCCAACAGCGTGGAGTCGCTGTTCATCCTCGCCTTCGCCCTGGCGACGGCGAGTCTGTTCGTGCGGTACCGGCGCTCCGATCGAGACGAACGGCAACAGCTCCGGTGGCTGGCCGTTGCCGCCGTCGCGCTCAGCCTTTCCTTCGTCCTGTACGGCGTGATCGTGCTGTTCGGCGGCGACACCCTGCCCGACCGTCTGTGGTTCGTCGAGTACCTGACGATCCTGGCGCTGCTCGGCGTTCCGGTCTCGATCGCGATCGCGATCCTCAAGTACCGCCTCTACGACCTCGACCTCGTGATCAACAAGGCGGTCGTCTATGGGGCGCTCGCCGTCTTCATCGCGGTCGTCTACGTGGCGATCGTCGCCGGGATCGGCGCCGTCGCCGGCACGGGAGGAAACGCGCTGCTCTCGGCCGTGGCGGCGGCGGTCGTCGCCCTCGCGTTCCAGCCGGCGCGCCGACGGGCGCAGCGGCTCGCCGACCGCCTTGTCTTCGGCAAACGTGCGACGCCGTACGAAGTGCTCTCGGAGCTCTCGGTCAAGTTCGCCGGCACCTTCTCGGTCGACGACGCGCTCCCCCGGCTCGCGCGAGTGCTCGTAGAGGGAACGGGCGCACGGTCCGTGCTCGTCTGGCTGCGCGTGGGCGGCACGCTGCAACCGACGGGCGCGTGGCCACCGGACCGCGAACGGCCGGGGCCGATCCCGGTCGCGAGCGGCGACCTGTCCCTCTTGCCGGGCGACCTGACCGTGCCCGTCGTCCACCAGGACGAGCTCCTGGGCGCGATCACGATCGAGATGCCGCCGAGTGAGCAGCTCGGGCCGAGCGAGGAGCGACTCGTCCAGGACGTCGCGGCCCAGGCCGGACTCGTGCTTCGAAACGTGTCGCTCGTCGAGGACCTGCGGGCCTCACGCAAGCGCATCGTCGCGGCCCAGGACGACCGGGCGCGGGCAATCGAGCGCAACATCCACGACGGCGCGCAGCAGCAGCTGGTCGCGCTGGCGGTCAAGCTGAAGCTCGTCAAGAGCCTCCTGTCGAAGGACGTGGCGAGCGCCGCCGCGATGCTCGACGACCTGGGAGGTGAAGCGCAGGGAGCGCTCGAGAACCTGCGCGACCTGGCGCGCGGGATCTACCCGCCGCTGCTGGCCGACAAGGGCCTCGGCGCGGCCATCGAGTCGCAGACGCGGAAGTCTCCCGTTCCCACCACGGTCGACGTCGACGGCGTCGGGCGCTACTCCCAGGACGTCGAGGCCGCCGTGTACTTCTCGACGCTCGAGGCGCTCCAGAACGTGGCGAAGTACGCGCAGGCTTCGCACGCGGAGGTTCGCGTCGCGCAACGAGACGGGACCCTGTGGTTCGCCGTGACCGACGACGGCCGCGGCTTCGATCCGGCGGCGACCGCATTCGGCACCGGGCTCCACGGGATCGCCGATCGCCTTGCGGCGATCGGGGGCGAGGTCACCGTCCGCAGCGCCCCGGGTGCCGGAACCTCGGTCGAGGGCAGCGTGCCGGCGGGCCCGGAGGACGGACGGTGAGCGCGATCACCGGATCCGAAGTGCCCGGCGGACGGGGCGCGAACGCCCGCTGGCCGTGGCTGGTCTTCGCGGTCTTCGTCCTCACGTTCGTTCCGGGGATGGTATTCCACGTCCTCGACGGCCTCGACGTCGCCGGCACGATCCCTTTCGTCATCGCCTTCACGATGTTCGCCGTGGTCGGGCTTGTCGTCGTGACGCGCGACCCACGCAACCGGGTGGGGCTCCTGTTGCTCGTCGGCTCGGTGATCATGGTCGCCTGCAGCTCGGCCGGCGACTTCTCCCAATGGGCGATCGACCGCGGGTGGCAGGGACCGTCGGCGGCCGTGCCGGCGCTCGTGACCAATCTCGGATGGCTGTTCGGGCTGCTGACGCCGCTGTTCCTGCTGCCGGTGATCTTCCCGGACGGCCGGCTGCCGTCGAGCCGGTGGCGGCCGTTCGTCTGGGGCGTGGGCGCGTTCGTCACGCTCGTCTCGATCAGCCTTCTCTTCGGGCAGGCGCGGCTCGGCAACGGAGGCGACGGCGACGTCGGCGGACTCCGCAACCCCCTGTACGTGCATGCCATCGGCAGCGTCACGATCGACCCGTTCATCGCGGTGCTGTTCCCCACGTTGTTCGGCCTGTCCGTGTTCGCGCTCGTACGGCGCTTCCGGCGATCGAGCGGCGTGGAACGCCAGCAGATCAAGTGGGTGGCGTTCGGGCTCCCGCTCTCGCTGGTGCTGCTCGTCGTGAGTGGGTTCGTGGGCAACGAGACATTCCTCGGATCCATCCTCGCCGGGGTCGGCTATCTGGTGCTCCCCCTCACCATCGGGATCGCGATCCTGCGATTCCATCTCTACGACCTCGGTCTCGTCGTCCGCAAGACCCTGCTGTACGGGCTCCTCGCCGCCTTCATCACGGCCGTCTACGTGGGGATCGTGGTGGGGGTCGGCGCGCTGGTGGGCTCGGGCGACTCGCAGAACCTGGGGCTTTCGATCGCGGCTACGGCGATCGTGGCGGTGGGGTTCCAACCGGTCCGGACCCGGGCCGAGCGGCTGGCGAACCGGCTCGTCTACGGCCGCCGCGCCACGCCCTACGAGGTCCTGTCGGAGTTCTCCGGCCGGATGGCCGGCGCCTACGACGACGAGGACGTGCTGCCGAGGATGAGCCGCGTGCTGGCCGAGGGCATCGCGGCCGAGCGCGCGACCGTCTGGCTGCGCGTCGGCGCGGAGCTCAGGGCCGCGGCCGCCTGGCCGGAGGAGACGGCCGAGACGTCCCGGCTGCCGGTCGCGGACGGTCTCGCGCTCGAGATTCCCGGCGCCGACGCCGCGTATCCGGTCACCCACCAGGGCGAGCTCCTTGGCGCGCTCTCGGTCCGCAAGCCGGCCGACGAGCCCCTCACGCCGTCGGACCGAGAGCTCGTCTCGGATCTGGCGCACCAGGCCGGGCTGGTGCTGCGGAACGTCCGGCTGACCGAGGATCTCAGGGCCCGGCTCGAGGACCTCCAGGCGGCACGCACGCGCATCGTCCGCGCGCAGGACGAGGAACGGCGAAAGCTGGAGCGCAACATCCACGACGGCGCGCAGCAGCAGCTCGTCGCCCTGACGGTCAAGCTGCGGCTGCTCGGCCACCTCGCCGGGCGCGACGCGGCGAAGGCGGAGGAGCTGGCCGCCCAGCTCCAGCTGGAGACGACCGAGGCCCTGGAGAACCTTCGCGACCTGGCGCGCGGGATCTACCCACCGCTCCTAGCCGACCAGGGGCTGGCCGCCGCGCTCGGGGCGCAGGCGCGGAAGGCCGCCGTGCCGACCGTCGTCGAGACCGATGGAATCGCCCGCTACGGCCAGGACGTGGAAGCGACCGTCTACTTCTCGGTCCTGGAGGCCCTCCAGAACGTCGCGAAGTACGCGGAGGCGACCTCAGCGACGATCCGGCTCGCGCAGGCGAACGGCACACTGCGGTTCGAGGTCACGGACGATGGGAGCGGCTTCGACCCGGCCTCGACGGGATACGGGACGGGGCTTCAGGGCATCGCCGACCGGCTCGCCGCCGTCGGAGGTCACCTCGA
The DNA here is from genome assembly GCA_963766935.1 of uncultured Actinomycetes bacterium. Classification (GTDB taxonomy): domain Bacteria; phylum Actinomycetota; class UBA4738; order UBA4738; family HRBIN12; genus CAVYBY01. The sequence continues at coordinate 119,689 of CAVYBY010000007.1, forward strand.
GGTCGAGAGCGCACCCGGGTCGGGAACCACGCTTCGCGGCGTCGTCCCGGCAACCGGGGAGGGGGCCCCGTGAGCGAGCGCGCGGCCGCGTGGATCGCGTGGCCGATCGGGGCCGCATGTCTCGTCTCGGTCACCGTGGCGCTCGTCATCGGTCCCGGTCCGACGAGCCACACGCCGGGCGATCTCGCGCCGACGCTCACGACGATGGCGCTCCTGCTGGCGTTTGCCGCGGTCGGCGCCCTGCTCGCCGCGCGTCGCCCCGCCAACCCGATCGGGTGGCTCCTGCTGGGAGCGGACGTCTGCTATGCGGTCGCGAGCGTTAGCGTCACCCTCGACCCCGACGAGACGAACGCGGTGGCGCAGTGGGTGAGCAGCTGGGCCTGGGGTGTCGGCCTGGGGCTGGCCCTCACGCTCCCCGTCCTGCTGTTCCCGACCGGGACGTTGCCGTCGGCGCGGTGGCGGCCGGCGGCGTGGCTCGCCGTCGTCGCGGTGGCGGGCTACGGCGTCGGAGCCGCGCTCGCTCCCGGCGCCATCGGGGACACGGGCACGACCAACCCGTTCGGCGTCGGTGGCATCGGCGGGACGATCTTCCCGGCCCTGCGCCTCGTCGGGCTGATCCTGATCTTCGTCGCCGGCGTCCTCGGCCTCGCCTCGCTCGTCGTCAGGTTCCGCCGAGGCGACCCGCAGGTGCGGGCGCAGCTTCGCTGGCTCTTGTTCTCGGTCGTGCTCGTCGCGCTCTCCGCGGTCGCCTCCGGCCCGATCACGGCCGGCATGTCCAAGGACTTCGCCGTGAGCGTGCAGAACGCCATCACGTCGGGCGCCATGACGCTGATTCCGGTTGCGATCGCCATCGCCGTCCTGCGATACCGCCTGTACGACATCGACCTCGTCATCCGCAAGGCGGTGGTCTACGCGGCGCTGGCGGCGTTCGTCACGGCCGTGTACGTCGCGATCGTCGTCGGCATCGGAACGACGATCGGCAACCAGCGCAACCTCGCCCTATCGATCGCCGCGACGGCCGTGGTCGCGGTCGCGTTCCAACCGGTCCGCGAGCGGGCCAACCGCCTGGCGAACCGGCTCGTCTACGGAAAGCGCGCGACCCCGTACGAGGTGCTGGCTCGCTTCGGGGATCGGGTCGCCGGCACCTACGCAAGCGAGGACGTGCTGCCGCGGATCGCGCGGACGGTCGCGGACGGAACCGGCGCGGAGCGTGTCGAGGTGTGGCTGCATCGCAGCGACGCATGGCGCGCCGGCGCCGTGTGGCCGGCCGACGTCGACCATGCGCCGGGGTCCGGCGGGCCGCGGTCCTCGGACGGTCCGGTGGCGCCCTCCGCCGGCTCGATCGAGGTTCGCCACCTCGGCGAGCTGCTCGGAGCGATCGAGGTCCGCAAGCCGGCGAGCGAGCCGCTCACACCGGCCGAGGTCGGTCTCCTCGAAGATCTCGCCGGACAAGCCGGGCTCGTATTGTCGAACGCCCGCCTCACGGCGGAGCTCCAGGAGCGCGTCGACGCGCTCGCCCGGCGGACGGAGGAGCTCCGCGACTCACGCCGGCGGATCGTCCTGGCCCACGACACCGAGCGGCGCCGGCTCGAGCGGAACATCCACGACGGGGCGCAGCAGCACCTGGTCGCGCTGGCGGTGAAGCTCCGTCTTGCGAAAGCGATCATCGGGAAGGACCCGGCGAGGGCGTCGGCGCTGCTTCGGGAGCTCAAGGCGCAGATCGGCGACGCGATCGAGACCCTGACGTCGCTCGCCCTCGGCATCTACCCGCCCATCCTGGAGGAACGCGGCATCGCGGCCGCGATCGAGTCGCAGGCGCGCGTCGGCAGCATTCCCGTCACCGTCGACGCCGGCGGCGTCGGGCGCGCCCCGATCGAGACGGAGGCGGCCGTGTACTTCTGCTGTCTCGAGGCGATCCAGAACGCCGCGAAGTACGCCGAGCCCTCCCGCGTCACGGTCAAGCTCGGGCGCGACGGGGACTCGATCGCGTTCGAGGTCGCCGACGACGGCGGTGGCTTCGACCCCGCCGTCACGCCCCCCGGATCGGGACTGCGGAACATGGCCGATCGCGCGAGCACGCTGGGCGGCTCCGTCAGCGTGACATCGTCCCCGGGTCGCGGGACATCGGTCCGGGGCACGATCCCCCTGACCGAAGGTGCGGTCGCATGACCGCAACGGCCGCGAAGCCTCGCGCTCTCGCCCGGGTGATGGCCGTTCTCGCCGGTGTCATGTTCGCCGGCGGAGCCGCCTTCTCCTGGCTCGGGCGAAACGTGGAGCAAACCAGCTGGGGCGGCACGGGGATCTTCAGCCAGCTGGCGTTCCTGTCGCTGCTCGTGACATTCCCCCTCGTCGGCTACGTCCTGACCACGCGCAAGCCCGGCAACGCGATCGGCTGGCTGACGCTCTCGATCGGGCTCGTCTGGAACCTCGATAGCCTCCTGGGCGGGTACGGGGGGTATGGGGTATTCGTCAGACCCGGGTCACCGGGCGCCGGCGCCGCGGCCAGCTTCGACGCGTGGCTGTGGGTCCCGGCGATCGGCCTCGCGGCGACGTTCCTGATCCTGCTCTTCCCGGACGGTCACTTGCCGAGCCCGCGCTGGCGCTGGTTCGCACGGTTCACGGCCATCGTCCTGACCATCAGCGCCGTCTCCGTCCTGCTCAGCCCGGGGATCCTCGACGGGTTCCCGGGCGTGCGCAACGCGTTCGGAATCCAAGCGCTGGCTCCGGTGCTGGACGCCTTTCAGTTCTTCATCTTCTTCATCCCGGTTTGCATGATCGGCGCGGCGGTCTCCATCGTCCTGCGGTTCCGCCGCTCCGCCGGCGTGGAGCGCCTCCAGCTCAAGTGGCTCGCCACGGCGGCCGGCACCGTCGCCGGAATCTTCCTCTTGGTCATGCTTCCGGCCCTGCTTGCCGCGAGCTTCCAGACCGACACGACGCCCGGCTGGCTTCAGTACATGCAGGACATCTCGCTCCTGAGCTTCTCCCTCATCCCGATCGCGATCGGGTTCGCGGTCCTGAAATACCGTCTCTACGAGATCGACGTGGTCATCAGCAAGACCGTGGTCTTCGCCGGCCTCGCGGCATTCATCACGATCGTCTACATCGCCATCGTGGTCGGTGTCGGACGGCTGATCGGCACCGGGGACGGGGGGGCCGGCCTGCAGATCGCGGCGACGGCGATCGTGGCCCTGTTGTTCCAACCGGCGCGCAATCGCGTCCGTCGGTTCGCCAACCGCCTCGTCTACGGAAAGCGCGCGACCCCATACGAGGTGATGGCCGAGCTCAGCCGCCGCATGGCCGGAACCTTGGAGATCGACCGCGCGCTGCCGGAACTGGCCGAGACGGCGGGATCCGGCGTCGCGGCCTCGGTTGCCCGGGTCACCCTGTTCCTGCCCGGCGGCGCCCGGCGAACGGCATTCGCGCCCGTGGGCGCCGAGGCTCCGGCCGATTGGGCCGCAACGGTGCAGGTCCGGCACCAAGGGGACCCCGTGGGTGAGATCGCCGTCGCCAAGCCGGCGGGAGACGCACTTCGCCCCGCCGAGCGCGCGCTCCTCGAGGACCTCGCGGGACAAGCAGGGCTGGCGCTCCACAATGCCCGGCTGACGGACGAGCTCGCCGCGCGCGCCGAGGACCTGACGGTGACGGCGGCCGCCCTCGAAACGTCGCGGCATCGGATCGTGCGGGTCCGCGACGAGCAGCGGCGGCGGCTGGAGCGGGAGATCAGCGATGGCCCGAGGGCCGGCCTCGAGTCGATCACCGCCGAGCTCGGCAGGCTCGTCGACGAGGCTCCGGACGAGTCCGACGGGATCGCGCCGGCGCTCGACCGCCTCGGCGAGCAGGCCAACGAGACGCTCGATCGCCTCCGGGAGCTGGCGCGCGGCATCTTCCCGCCGCTGCTCTCCGACCAGGGCACGGCGGCCGCACTCGAAGCGCACGTGCGAAAGGTCGGCGTGGACGCGACCCTCGACATCTCACCGGCCGTCTCGTCGTCGCGATTCGATCCCGAGATCGAGACGTGCGTCTATTTCTGCTGCCTTCAGGCGATCCAGAACGTGAAGCGCCACGCCGGCGAGGTTCCGGTCCACATCGAGCTGAGCACCGACGAAGAGGCGCTGGTGTTCGAAATCCGTGACGAGGGGCCCGGCTTCGACGCGGCGACCACGCCGGAGGGGACCGGGACGACGATCATGCGCGACCGGACCGACGCGCTCGGCGGAACGCTCCAGGTCGGGAGCGAACCGGGCCACGGCACGACCGTCCGAGGCCGGATCCCCATCCCGTCGCTCGTCGCGGCGAACCGCTGAGCCACCGGCCAACGGCCCACACCCGATCGACCGACAGCGCCGCAAAAGACGACCCACGATTCGCCGACGGCCGGCCGCGCCGAGTGCTAGGTTCCATGCCCGAGCATCGCCCGCAGTACCGCTCGTCGCTCGCAAGGAGATAGATGTTCCATCCCCCCACACCGCGTGCAGTCGCGCGCCACCGATTTGGTGCGCCCATCGTGGGTGCCCTTCTGCTCGCCATGGCTTCGTCGCCGGTCCCAGCAAGCGGAACCGGCATCCGCGACGAACGTCCGGTTCCCGTCCGGCACGCGGCGCTCGGCGGGCGAGACGGCGTGTTCGACTCTCGCCGGGTCTCGAGCGCCGCCGCGTCGAGCGCCGCCGTCCCGAGCGCGCGGGTTCTGAACGCGAGGGTCCAGCTCTCGAGGCAGCTCGGGAACCAGGGGATCATGGCGATCGACCCGCTGACGCACACGCCGCGGATGGTGGCCAAGCTCGACGGGTTCCTCACCGGAACCAGCGCGCACAGCGCCCGGTCGATCGCGCTGAGCTTCGTCCGGGCCAACCTGACCGCGTTCGGCCTGACCCCGAAGGACCTGACGACGCTGCGGTTCGACCGCGACTACGTCGACATCGACGGGGGCCACCATGTCAGCTGGGTCCAGGGCTCGGGCAGCCTGATCGAGTTCGACAACGGGCTGAAGGCCAACGTGACCGCCGACGGCCGGCTGATCAACGTCTCGGGCTCCCCCGTCCACGGCCTGCGGACATCGGGAGCTCGCCCCGTCGTGACCGCCTCGACCGCGTTCACCGCGGCGCGGCGCGCGGGTGGCGCCCGCGTGACGACCGCGAGCTCCCAGGACCAAGCGAGCCTCGTCCTGTTCCACACCGGCCGGGGCACGCGCCTGGCGTGGCGGACGACGACCTTCATCGATCCGGATCAGATCGACCTGTCCGTCGTCGATGCCCGGACCGGGGCCGTCCTGTGGCGCGCGAACCAGGTCCGGGCCGATACCGGCGACCGGGCAGCGCGTGGGAGTCCTACCCGTCGGACGAGGTCCGCAGAGCGGCACGCAGAAAGACGTGTCGTTCGACGTCTCCAACACGACGAAGCTGATGGGCAACTTCGCCCACGTCTACTCCGACGTGAACGACGACGACCGGCCGACCGCGGTCGACGAGATCCCCGCGAGCAACCCAGGGGCATTCGAGTGGAACTTCCCCTTCGACCATCAGTTCACGACGAACGACGTCAACCAGAACTGCTCGACGGCCCGCATGAATGCACCTGGGACCGCCGGACGAAGGGAAGCTGGACGACCAACCGCAAGCAGAACGCGGTCCAGCTCTTCTACTACCTGAACAAGTACCACGATCACCTGAGGGCTCGCCGATCGGCTTCACCGAGGCCGCCGGCAACTTCCAGCAGACGAACACGACCGGCACGGGCGCCGGCGGCGACCCCGTGCAGGGCCAGATCCTGGACGGAGCGAACACCAACAGCGGGCTGCCCGGATGCCGTACCACTACAACAACGCGAACATGTACACGCCGCCCGACGGCCAGAAGCCGATCATGCAGATGTATCTGTTCCGCCGGGATTCGAGCCAGCCCGGCTACCCGTCGGCGAACGCCGCGGACGACGCCACAATCGTCTACCACGAATACACGCACGGGCTCTCGAACCGTCTCATCACCTACCCCAACGGCACGAGCGCGCTCAACACGTGGCAGTCCGGCGCCATGGGCGAGGCGTGGAGCGACTGGTACGCGCTCGACTACATGGTGAACCAGGGCTACCAGGTGGACGTGGCGGACGTGGCCGACGTGCTGGTCGCCCCGGAGATCACGGGCGGCGACGGGATCCGCTACGAGGCGGCGGACTGTCCGGTCAGTTCGGCGCTCCCGGCCGGACCAACTGCAAGGGCCACGCGCGCTCGGGCCCGGGCGGCTTCACGTACGGGGACTTCGGCAAGATCTTCGGACGCCCCGAAGTGCACTCCGACGGCGAGATCTGGCTCCAGACCCTGTGGCAGCTCCGCGACGCGCTGCGGTGCCAAGGGGGGCGTGCCGGCGAGGAAGAAACCGAGTGCCTCGTCACGCGCGCCATGGAGCTGTCGCCGCCCGACCCGTCGTTCCTGGACATGCGCAACGCGATCCTGCAGGCCGACCTGTCCGCGTGCGGCTAGACCGACGACCAGGCGACGATCTGGGGCGTGTTCAAGAGCCGCGGGATGGGGTTCTTCGCCTCGGCGAAGAGCGGCGACGACGTGACCCCCACGCAGAACTTCGCGGGGCCGCCGGCCTGTCCGGCGGCCTGCAGCCCGGTCGTCGGCCGCATCACGAACGAGGTGACGCACCAGCCGCTCGCCGGCGTCCTGGTCGGGTTTGGCGGGCACCTTTCCGGCGCCGCCGCGACGTCCGCCTTCCCGGGCACCGACCTGCTTGATCGCACCGACGCGAACGGACGGTTCCGCATCGAGGAGGTGCCGCACCACCGATACGCCGATTTCGTCGTGACGAAGACGGTCGTACGAGCCGTTGGTGCTTGCACGGGGTGCTCGTCAACGGGACCGAGCATGTCTTGCGCCGGATCTACCGCGACTGGGCCTCGACCGAAGGCGGAGCGCGCGTCGTGAGGGCCACGCCGCCCAACTACTCGGTGTTCGGCTGCGGACCGGCGAACGCGTTCGACCTCACCTCGGAGAACGGCTGGGGCAGCGACGCGCCGGGCAGCCGGTTCGGGAGCAACGTCACCGGACCCCGATCGGTCGTGGTGCGCCTGCCCAAACCGGTCAACATCGTCTCGTTCGGATTCGACCCGCACGCCGCGTGCGGGGATCCGCTGAACGCGTCGGTCAGAGCCTTCACCATCCAGACGCGCACGGCGACCGGACCGTGGACGACCGCGTTCTCCAGAACCGTTGCGCTTCGGGTCGGGCGGCTCAACCGGCTCATCCCGCATCAGGGGAGGCGCCGCGTCGTCTTCGTCCGTCTGACGTTGGTGAACAACCGGGGGAACCCCTCCTTCATGGACATGTCGGAGCTGAGCGTCCGGGGACGATGACGGCTCAGGCCGTCGACGTCTCCGAGGCCGTCGCCCAGGCGGACTCGAGCCGGTCCGGTCCGAAGACGGCCTTCGGGATGTACGCCTTGGCGCCGCACTCGGCGGCGCGTGGGGCGTACTCCTCCTCCTCGTAGGTCGAGAGCAACAGCACGACCACCGCGTCGGAGTCGGTGAGGATCTGCCGCGTGGCGTCCAGCCCGTTGATCCCGGGCAGGTTGACGTCCATCAGCACCAGATCGGGGTGGAGCTCACCGGCCATCCGGACGGAGTCCTCGCCGGTCTCGGCCTCGCCCACGATCTCGAAGCCGTCCGTCGCCTCGACCACCAGACGGGCGGCCATGCGAAACGGCTCTTGATCGTCGACGATGAGCACCCGGACACTCACGCAAATATCCTCCACCGATCAGCCTCCCAAACCGGTAGGCGGGCTCCAGTAGTGCTAGCACCACAGCTCGGGGCAGGTCCTGCCCGCGTGTGGCGGGCGGCTCAGGCGGCTCGGCCGGCGATCTGGAGGAACGCGGTCTCGAGCACCAGCCGCAGGTTCAGGTTGAGATCCTCCGCAACGGCGGCGCGGGCGGCCTCGACCGCGGCGAGCCCCCGGGCGGCCTGCGGGACCGCCAGATCCGCAGGTCCGGGGTCGTCGGGGTTCATCAGGATCGCCGGTCCCCCGCCGACGGCCCGGACGATCCGGTCCCGAAGGATCGAGGAGACCGCCAGCAGAACCCAGTCGACGTAGTCACGCTCGGCGCGCCGCTCCTTTCGGTGGAACCGGGTCTCGATGCGGGTGATGGCGCCGCGGTAGGACTCCTCGGGACGGCCGCGCTCGTCCAGGAACGGCGCAAGCTCACCGGCGAGCTCCGAACCCAGGCCGGACTTGTAATCGCCGGCCGCGTCCAGCACGACGCCGGCAGCGCCGAGCGCACCGGTGGCGCCCGCGGCGGCCAGCTCGATCGCCTCGCGGGCCGCGTCGCGAAAGCGCAGGCCGTCCTCGTTGGTCGCGAGCCGGCGGGCCCGTCCGAGGTTCCCACCGGCCAGCCGCGCGGCCAGCGTCGCGCGCTCCACGGGAACGCCTTCGGCGGTCAGCTGGTCGAGGACGAAGCGCTCCGGAAGAGCGGCGAACGTCACGACGTGGCATCGGGACACGACGGTCTCGGGAAGCTCGTGGGCCCGCGCCGACATCAGCAGGAGAACGGCGTCGGCCGGCGGCTCCTCGAGCACTTTGAGCAAGGTGTCGGCGGCCGGCGGCGAGAGCCGGTCCGCCTCCTTGATCACGAAGACCTTTCGGCCCGGCTCGGGAGCCGTGCGGTACGCCGGGTGCCAGACCTCTTCGCGGATCGTCCCGACGTGGATGTCGCGTCCCTCGGGCTCGATCAGGAACTCGTTGGGGTGGGCATCCTCGAGGGCGAGCCGGCAGTCGCGGCATTCCCCGCACCCGCCCTGATGACACAGGAGCGCGGCGGCGAACGCGCGCGCGGCGAGCGACTTCCCGGAGCCCTCCGGCCCGGCGAACACGTACGCGTGGTGCGGGCGGTCCGCCGCGCCCTTGAGGAAGCGCATCGCCAGATCCTGACCGGGAACGCGATCGAGCACGGGGTCACTCATGGCGGGAAGGCTACCGCGCGCTCAGGACGGAACGTTTCGATCCACGTCGCGGTCGTGGTCGTCGAGGACCCGGTGCAGGGCCACCTTGACGTCCTCGAAGACCTCGTCCTGGCCGCGGTCGGCGGGGACCAGGACGAAGCGCTCCGGATGCTCCTCGGCGATCTTGAGATAGGCGTCTGCGACCTTCGCGTGGAAGTCCTGTCCTTCGATCTCCATCCGGTCGGGCGGCTCCGTCGAGCGAAGCAGCCCCTCCTCGGGCTCAAGGTGCAGCAGGACGACCAGGTCCGGGAAGAGGCCCTGCGTGGCCCACACGTTCAGCGTGAGGACGTCCTGCTCTCCGAGACCGCGGGCCCAGCCCTGATACGCGAGCGAGGAGTCCACGTACCGGTCGCAGAGCACGACCTTTCCCTCGGAAAGGGCCGGGCGGATGACCGAGGTGACGAGCTGCGCGCGGCTGGCCGAGAAGAGCAGCGCCTCGGTTCTCGCGTCGATCCGTCCGGTCTTCGGGTCCAGGAGCAGCTCGCGCACCTGTTCGCCGAGCGCCGTGCCGCCCGGCTCGCGCGTCACGATCACGTCCCGGCCGAGCGAGCGAAGGTACTCGGCCGCGCGTTCGATCTGCGTGCCCTTCCCGGATCCCTCGACGCCCTCGAAGGCGACGAACCATCCCGTCGCCGGGGGACGCTTCAGCTTCGGCACGAGCGCGAGGGGTTGAGGGCGCGAGAACCGCTGCCGGTCGAGACGCCTCCACGTGACGACGCCGGCCGCCGCCGCGGCCGCCGAAGCCGTCCAGAGCGCAAGCCGCGTCCCGGCCAGGTCGAAGCGGAACGTCCCGACGAAGAACTGATGGTCGCCATAGATCGTCGACAGGATAGGGAACAGCGAGAGGGACAGGAACAAACCCATCCGCGAGAGCGTGGTGAGCGCCCCGAACGTGCGGCCACGGAACTCGTCCGACACGTTCTCCTGGAGCAAGGTGTACCCGCTGACCCACGCGCCGCCGCAGAACGCTCCGAGCCACACGGCGACCACCGCGGCGAGCGCCAGCGTGGGCATCCCGGCCAGCACCGCGAGGGTCAGCGCGGCGGCGAGCAGCGAGAGCGTGAACGTCCGCTCGCGGTGCAGCACCCGGGCCGCCTGGTTGGAGGCCGCCATGCCGAGCCCCATGCCGATCCCGAACGCGGTCACCATCTCGCCCCACCCCGACGCCGGGGCCCCGATCGTCCGGTCGACGAAGACCGGCCCGAGCGCCAGCACGGCGCCGACCGCGCAGAACGCGACGACGATCCCCGCCGTCATGGCCGAGGCCAGCGAGTCCTCCAGCAGGAAATGGACCCCCTCGCGGATGTCGCGCCACACGCGCGCCAGATCGAGCCGAACCCTGAGCCGCGACGCCGGCGCCGGGAAGGTCATCCCGGTGAGCATCAGCGCGGAGAACATGAACGTGCCCGCGTCGAGCAGCAGAGCGAGCCGTTCCGGATGGTGTTCGAAGATCGACAGCCCGGTTCCCAGCCGCTCGCCGATCGCCGAGAGCAGGGTGAAGACGGCGGCGCCGAGCGGGAGGGTCGCGTACGTCGAGACGAGGACCAGCGAGTTGGCATTGGCCAGCTGCCGCCGAGGAACCAGGTTGGGCAGCGACGCGTCGCGGGCCGGGCTCCACACCAGCGCCAGGCACTCGATCGAGAACGACAGCAGGTAGATCGCCCACAGCTGGTTCACGAACACCATCGACACGTACATCCCGCCGCGAGCGATGTCGGCGATCATCATCAACCGCCTTCGGTCGAGACGATCCACGAGCACGCCGGCGAGCGGGCCGAACAGGAACGCGGGAAGGGTCCGGGCGATCATGACGCCGGATACGCGAAGCTCCGGCCGGCCGCCACCGAGATGGGTGACGAGCCAGGTCACGGCGACGAATCCGACCCAGTCGCCGAAGGACGAGACCGACATCGCCGCGAGCAGCCGGCCGAACGACGGATGGGTCAGGAGGTCTTTGAAGGTCGCCGAGCGGGTCCCGCGCAGTGCGGCAACCTGGTCGCCAACGGACGACACCGGCGCCTATCCCTCCGCGGGCGGCGGCTCCGCCGTCGTACCGGCCGTGCTCTTGCCGGCTTCGGTCGTTTCGGCGGCCGACTTCTTGGCGGTGGACTTCTTGGCGGTGGACTTCTTGGCGGTGGACTTCTTGGCGGTGGACTTCTTGCCCCCCCCTCGGCGTGCCGCCGGTTTCGCGGTCTTGCGCGCCGCCGCGCGCTGCGCCCTCGCCTCCGCCTTCGCCCGGCGCACCTCCGCCTCGGCCTCGACGTCCCCGGACTTCGTCACGACGAACGCGTCGTCCATCTCGGCCCCGCAGCGCCAGCACTTGATCGACTTGGGCCGGCGCACGAGGAGGCCTCCGCACTCGGGACACGGGTGATCCGAGATCGGCGGATGGTTCACACCGAAGTCGCAGGCCGGGTACCGGTCGCAGCCGTAGAACAGACCGAACCGGGTTCGCTTCTCGACGATGTCGCCCTCACCGCACTGCGGGCAGGTGACCCCCATCGAGGTCGGCGGCTCCTTCTTCACGTACTTGCAGTCGGGATAGCCGCTGCAGCCGACGAACGGTCCGAACCGGCCCACGCGCCGCTGGAGCTGCTTCCCGCACTCGGGACAGAGCTCGTCGAGCAGCTCGGGCTCGGGGCGCTCGGTTCCGTCCATGTTGCGGATGTAGTGGCACTCGGGATAGTTCGTGCAGCCGATGAACTTGCCGAAGCGCCCGAGCTTGATCTGCAGCTTGCCCGGCTCCCGGCCTTCCTGCGGACACAGCGGACACGTCTCGTCGAGGTTCTCCTCGTAGCGTTCGAAGGAGTGCTCCGCCTTTTCCAGGGCACGCTCGAACGGCCCGTTGAATTCGTGCAGAACCTGCGTCCACCCGAGCTGGCCCTCGGCGATCTCGTCCAGCTCCTCTTCCAGCCGCGCCGTGAAGTTGACGTCGACCACGTCGGGGAAGTGCTCCACCAGCTTGTCCGTCACAACCATGCCGACGTCCTCGGGGAAGAAGCGCTTGTCCTGCAGTCGCACGTATCCCCGGTCCTGGATGGTCGAGATGATCGACGCGTACGTCGAGGGCCGGCCGATGCCGAGCTCCTCCAGCTTCTTGACGAGCGATGCCTCGGTGAAGCGTGGCGGCGGCTGGGTGAAGTGCTGCTCGGGGAGCACCTCGAGCATCTTCAAGATTTGCTCGGCGGTCAGCTCGGGCAGGGTGTGCTCGGCGTCCTCGTCGGGCTCGTCGTCGCGACCCTCGCGGTAGACCTTGATGAACCCGTCGAAGGTCATCGTCTGGCCGGTCGCGCGAAGCCCGTACCGCGCGTCGGCGCCGCCGTCCACCGAAGCGGTCGCCGTGACGTCGACCCCAACCTGATCGAAGCGGGCATCCGCCATCTGGGTCGCGACGGTCCGCTGCCAGATCAACGTGTACAGACGCAGCTGATCGCGGTCGACGGCCGCCGCGACACGCTGGGGCGTCCGGAACGCGCTCGTCGGACGGATCGCCTCGTGGGCCTCCTGCGCGTTGCGCGACCGGGTCTTGTACCGGCGGAACTCGTCGAGGGCATAGTCCTTGCCGAAGTCCTGCTGCACCAGCTCGCTGATCTCGCGCAGCGCCGTCTCGGACACGGTCACGGAGTCCGTTCGCATGTACGTGATGAGGCCGACCGATCCCTCGCCGGGCAGGTCGACACCCTCGTACAGGCGCTGGGCAAGGGTCATGGTCTTGCGGGCGCCGAACCCGAGCTTGCGCGCCGCCTCCTGCTGCAGCGTCGAGGTCGTGAACGGAGGCGCCGGGGAGCGCTTGCGCTCCTTCTTCTCCACGGCCGCCACGCGGTAACCGGCGCGGCGAAGCCGCTCGACGTGGGCGACGGTCTCGGTCTCCGCGCCGAGCACGATCCCCTTCTTGTCCGGCGAGGTGGCGAGGCGGCCGTCGGGAATCTCCACGAGGTGGGCGGTGAACGGCTGCTCGTCGCCCTCCGGCGTGAGCCGGACGTCGACCGACCAGTACTCGACGGGGTTGAACGCGTCGATCTCACGCTCGCGCTCGACGATCAGCCGCACGGCGACCGATTGCACCCGGCCGGCGGACAGGCCCGGGCGGACGCGCTTCCACAGGATCGGGCTGATCCGGTAGCCGACCAGCCGGTCGAGGACGCGGCGGGCCTGCTGGGCGTCGACCAGCTTCATGTCGATCAGACGCGGATGGCTGACGGCTTCCAGGATCGCGTCATGCGTGATCTCGGTGAAGGTGATCCGCTGGGCCAGCGCCGGGTCGACCCCGAGCGCCTCGGCCACGTGATAGGCGATGGCCTCGCCCTCGCGGTCGTAGTCGGTCGCGAGGATGAGCTTGCCCGTCTGCTTGAGCGCGCGCTTCAGCTCGGTGACGTGCTTCTTGGAATCCTCGGGAACGATGTACTCGGGGGCAAAGTCGTGTTCGGCGTCCACCCCGAGCTTCGACTTCGGCAGGTCCCGGATGTGCCCATAGGAAGCTCGGACGGCGTAGTCGCCGCCCAGGTACTTCTCGATGGTCTTTGCCTTCGCCGGCGATTCGACGACGACGAGCGTTCCGGGCATACGGGTGGACTCCTTACCAGGGGAAGGGCGGGCCTGTCGATGCGGCCGACGCTGGGGCTGCGGCGCCGACCGTACCACCCAATTGGGGTCTCGGCGGGCGGGGCGGGAGGGGAAACGGCGTCCGAAGGCCGGAGAACGCCCTGGTAGCCTGGGGTATTCCCGGCACCCCGCCGGGTCCGGGAGCCCGGCCCCCATGCTCGAGTGGTTGCAGCACGCCGTCGTCTCGACGGTCGGACATCACGGATATCTCGCCGTGTTCTTGTTGATGGTGCTCGAATCGTGCCTCGTTCCGATCCCGAGCGAGGTCACGATGGTGTTCGGCGGCGCGCTCGCGGCCGCCGGCTTCGCCGCCGCGGGCGAGCAGCTCTCGCTGCCCTGGGTGGTGGCGGCCGGAACCCTCGGCAACCTCGCCGGATCCTGGGTCGCCTACGGCATCGGTGTGGCGGGGGGGCGACCGATCGTCGATCGGTTCGGCCGCTATCTGCTGATCCGGCCGCACGAGGTCGACAAGGCGCACGTCTGGTTCGAGCGGCACGGGCCCGCCGCGGTCTTCTTCGCGCGGCTCCTGCCGGTGGTTCGCACGTTCATCTCGCTGCCCGCCGGCGTCGCCCGGATGCCGTTCGGCCGGTTCACGCTCTACACCCTGCTCGGATGCCTTCCCTGGACGCTCGGGCTCGCCTGGCTCGGGCTGGCGCTCGGGAGCCGGTGGAACCGGGTCGAGCAGGTGATGCGCCCGGTGTCGTGGGCGATCGCGGCGATCTGCGTGGCGGGCCTCGTCTGGTACGTGGCACGGCGCTGGCGGCAGGTGCGCGCGGAGTACGCGGCGCTCGACGCCGCCCGGGGCAGCGGCCCGATCGGGGCGTAGCGGTCAGAGGTTGACGACCATGGTCCAGTGGTCGCCCTGCTCCGAGACCTGCTGGAACCCGGCCGCCTGATACATCATCCGCGACCGGTTGTGCACGGCGACCGAGAGGCTGACGGCCTGATAGCCCTCTTCACGCGCCTGAACCAGGCAGGAATGAAGGATCGCGTGACCGATGCCCTTGCGCCGGTGCAGCGGCAGGACCGCGATCGAGAGCTCGGGTGTCTTGTCGTCGACGAAGCCGTAGCCCGGCTCCTCGATCGAGAACACCCGGTACCAGGCCGCGCCGACCGGCTCCTCGTCGAGCTCGGCGATCACCCCGCCGTCGCCGGGTCGGGTGCCCCATTCCTCGTGGTAGCGGCGGATCATCGGCTCGTCCAAGACCTGCTCCATCGGTTCCCGCGGCCAGTCCGGGCTCCAGCGGGCGGCCTCGTAGACCATCGTCTTGAGGAACTCGACGTCCTTCTCGGTGGCCGGTCGGATGTTCACGCTTCGCCTCCTCGCGGCAAGCCTAGCCCGCCGCGGGCGATTCGGAGCCCGCGAGGCCGATGTCGGCGGCGACCCGCTGGAGGCCCTCGATCGAGACCGCGAGGAACTCCTCGAGCGGCAACCCGATCGAGGTCTCGACATCGGTCACCTCTTCGCGATTCACCCCCGGCGCAAAGGCCTTCTCCTTGAGCTTCTTCTTCACGGAGGAGACCTTCATCCCGGACGCGCGCTCGGGCCGAACGAGCGCCGCCGCGACCAGCAGCCCGGCGATGGCATCGGCGTGCACCACCGCGCGCGACATGAGGTCGGTCCGGTACTGCGGATGGGCGTGGGCGAGCACGCCGTTGACGATCGATTCCTCGACACCGGCCTCCCGGAGCCAGCCGGCGGCCATGTGGGCATGGCCGGCCGCGTCGTCCCCGGTGTGGTCCTGGTCCAGGTCGTGGAAGAGGCCCGTCATCCCCCAGCGGTCCTGGTCCTCGCCGAACCGATCCGCCAGCGACCGCATCACGCCTTCCACCGAGATCAGGTGGCGAACGGTGGTCTCCTTCAAGCAGTGCTGCCGGCAGAGCTCGATGGCGGCCGCCCGCTCGATCATGCGGTCACCGGCTTCTCCGCGACCGGCCGCGTCTGCAACACGAAGGGCACGCTGGAAAGGACCACGCGCTCCTCGAACAGCAGCAGCCGCTTGACGAAGAGCGCGTTCTGGTTGTGCAGGAGCAAGTGCCGCCACTTCGCGACGATGACCTCGGGCATGACAACGGTCACGACGGTGTCGGGACGCGCGGTGAACCGGCGGACCTCGCCGAGCATCGGACCGGTGAGATCGCGGAACGGCGCCTCGATCACATCGAGCGCCACGCCGATGCGCCGGTTGAACCAGTCCATCTCGACCGCCTCGGCCAGTTCCGGGTCGAGTTCGAACGTGACCGCGCGCGTCTCGGTCGCTTCGAGCGACTGTGCGTAGTTCACCGCCCGGATCGTTGCGTCGTTCACCCCCGAGACGAAGATAAGCGCCACCGTCCGTTGCGGGATCAGCGGTTTCGCGTCGACCCCCACCGGACGCCCGTCCTCCTCGGTGACCGGGACGTCGGCGACGACGACATTCGGCAGGGCCAGCAGGCCCGACTTCAACCGCACGAGGTCGCGCCGGCGCAGCAGGTACGCGAGAAGCCGGCCCCGGACCAGCTCGGGGACGACCACGGTGACGAAGTCGTTGGGCTCTCGCGGCAGCGCGGCCAGGTACCGGCGCACCGCGGGGACGCCCAGCCCGCCGGGCAGCGCCTCGAGGTCCGGGCCGCCGCCCGCGATCGCCCGCCATCGGTCCTGGACGTCCGGCGGAACGGTGCTCCCCTGTGTCGGATAGACCGCGTGGACCTCCGTCGGTCGCAGCGACCTCACGTAGCCGAGGGCCTCCGCGGTGGCAGCCGAGAACTCCTGGACCAGCAGCACGACCCGGTTGGCGCCGACGTCGCCCGGCTGGATGGACCCCCGGCGAAGCTGGGCGCGAACGGACTCGTAGTGGCGGTGGATGGCCATCAGGACGGGAATCACGAGGGCCATCACGGTGATGGTCAGCCACGCCCCACGCACGAACTTGGTCGCGGTGATGACGACCAGCACGACGCCCGTGGTCGTGGCGCCGATCGCGCTGACGATGATCGACCGCCGTCCACCCTTGACGGACCCGGGGGCGGTTCGAAGCAGCGCCATCCCCCGGCGCACCATTCCGGTCTGGGAGAGCGTGAACGAGGTGAAGACGCCGACCACGTACATCTGGATCAGCTTCGTGAGGTTGGCGTCGAACGCGTAGATGACGACGCACGACGCAAGCCCGAGCCCGATCACGCCGTTGGAGAACACCAGCCGGTCGCCGCGGTTCATGAACTGTCTCGGCATGTAGTGGTCGCGAGCCAGGATCATCGACAGGCGCGGGAAGTCCTGGAACGCCGTGTTCGCCGCGAGCACGAGGATGGCCGCCGTGAATCCCTGGACGACGTAGAAGAACCAGTCGTCGCCGAACACCGTGCGGGCGACCTGCGCGACGACGGACCGGTGCTCGCTGACGGTGATGCCGTCGATGTGGACCGCGAGCCAGGAGGATGCCCAGGAACATGGTGATCGAGATCACCCCCATGGCGAGCAGCGTCTGCGCGGCGTTCTTCGCCTGCGGCCGGCGGAACGCCGGGACGCCGTCGGAGATGGCCTCGACACCGGTGAGCGCGGTGGCGCCCGACGAGAACGCCCGCAGGAGAACCCACAGGCTCACCGACCCACCCGCCGTCGCGAGCTCGGTGATGCTCTGGATGTGCTCGGCCTGAGGACAGCCGCCGAGGCATCGCCAGAAGCCGACGATGATCATGAGCAGGATGCAGAAGATGAAGCCGTAGGTCGGGATCGCGAACAGCGTTCCGGATTCCCGGACGCCGCGGAGGTTGGCGAACGTGATGAGCAGCACGAAGCCCATGGCAAGCAGGACCTTGTGCTGCGCCAGACCCGGAACCGCCGACACGATCGCGAAGACGCCCGCCACCGTCGAGACGACCACCGTGAGCATGTAGTCGACCAGCAGGGCCGACGCCGCCACCAAGCCGAACCCGACGCCCAGGTTCTCCTTCGTCACGATGTACGCGCCGCCGCCTCCGGGGTAGGCGCGAACCGTCTGGCGGTAGCTGCTGATGACGACGACCATCAGCAGGCAGATCAGGGTCGTGATCGGGAACGCCAGATGCTTCACGGCCAGACTCGCGCCCAGCAAGACGATGAGGATCTCCTCGGTCGCGTACGCGACCGAGGACAGCGCGTCGGAGGAGAAGACCGGCAGCGCGAGGATCTTCGGCAGGAACGTGTGCTCGAGGTGGCTGCTGGCGACGGCTCGGCCGACCAGCATCCGCTTCAGGACGCCGCGGCCGGAGGTCGAGGGCGGGGCAGACGTTGCCATGGACCAGGTGATCCTAGCCGGACCCCTCCGCGATCCACCGGTATCCGACACCCGGCTCGGTCGTGATCAGCTTCGGGTTGGCGGCCTCGTCCTCCAGCTTGCGGCGAAGGGCACGGACGTAGGTTCGCAGGTAGGTGGTCTCGGAGCCGTACCCCTGTCCCCACACGGTGCGAAGGAGCCACTGGTGGGTGAGCAGCTTTCCCGGGTTGCGAACGAAGGCCTCCAGCAGCCCGTACTCGGTCGGCGTGAGGTGCACGGGATCGCCGTCCAGCTCAACGAGCCGCCGGGCGAGATCGACCGAGAGCCCGCCGAACCGCATCCGCGAGGGCGCCGCTTCGCCGCGATTGGCTCCGACGCCGCATGGCCGCCCGCGCTCGCGCCAGCAGCTCGTCCATGCCGAACGGCTTCGTGACGTAGTCGTCGGCGCCGGCGTCGAGCGCCGACACCTTGTCTCGCTGGGTCTCGCGGACCGACAGCACGATGATCGGGACCTCCGAGAACGCGCGGACGCGCCGGATCACCTCCGTTCCATCGATGTCGGGAAGGCCAAGATCCAGCAAGACGAGATCGGGGGCCCGCTCGGCGACCTCGACGACGCCCTCACCCCCCGTCCCGACGGTCGTCACCTCGTTGCCGTGCGCCTCCAGGCTCGTCCGGAGCGCGCGGCGGATCTGTGGTTCGTCGTCGACGACGAGGATCCTCACGACGCCCCCGTCCCGGCGACACCCGCGATGGGCAGCTCGAAAACGACGACGGCGCCGCTGCCCGGCGCGCCCTCGACCCGGATGGTGCCGCCGTGGGCCACGACGATCGCGCGCGCGATGGCGAGCCCGAGCCCGCTCCCGGGCCGGGGCGGCTCGGTGTCGCCCCGGTAGAAGGCCTCGAACACGCGCTCACGGTCTTCGGGCGCGATCCCCGGCCCTCGATCCGCCACTCGCACCTGCACGACGTCGCGGAACCGCGCCGCGGAGATATGGACGGCGCCGCCGGGCGGCGAGTGGCGCACGGCGTTCTCCAGCAGGTTGGTCAGCACCTGATCGATCTGCACCGGATCGGCAAGGATGTCCGGGAGATCCGGACGGACGGCGAGCTCGACCGAGATCCCGTCCAACTGCGAGCGCATCCGCGCGACGACCGACGCCGCGATCTCATCGAGAGCGACGGCTTCGCGCGCCGGCGACATCACGCCCGCGCGGATCTTCGTCAGATCCATCAGGTTGCCGACGAGTCGGTTCAACCGGTCGGTTTCTTCGAGGATGGTCGTCAGCAGTTCGCGCTGCTGTCCGGCGTCGTGCGACACGGTCTGGTCCAGCAGGCTCGTCACCCCCGCCTTGATCGATGCGAGCGGCGTTCGCAGGTCGTGCGACACGCTCGAGAAGAGCGCCGCTCGAAGGCGGTTCGATTCGGCGTCGACCTGCGCCCCGCGAACGCGGCCCGCGAGCTGGGCGCGCTCGAGCGCGATCGCCGCCTGCTGCGCGACGGCTTCGAGCAAGGCGCGCTCCTCCCCGGACGGGACCGGCGCGCCGGCCGGGCGCGTCACGGACAAGGTGCCGAACGGTTCGGCCCCGAGCGTCAGCGGAACCACCTCCGGCGACGCGGCGTTGGAGGCGACGCGAGCGCCGGCGGCGCCGCGAACCTCCTCGTCGTCGAGCATCGCGCGGACCTCGCAGTGCTCGAGCCCGAACGGCTCGAGGAGCGCGGTCGCGAAGTCGGTCAGCACGCGCTCGATCGGGTCGCCGGAGAGCAGCTTCGTCGACAGATAGCCGAGCAGACGGGTCTCGCGCTCACGGCGGGTCGCCCTGGCTCGATCTTCGATCGCCCTGGCCAGAAGCGTCCCGACGATGGTGGCGGACACGAGAAACACGACCAGGGCGACGAGATCCTCCGGTCGCTGCACCCAGAAGGTGTGCCTCGGCGGGGTGAAGAAGAAGTTCAGGCAGGCGAACGCGAGCAGCGCCGCCGACAAGCCGCTGACGAGCCCGCCCACGGCGGCGGATGCGACGACGGCGAGCAGATAGATGGAGGCAATCGAGACGCGTTCGCGAAACGGCTGGGCGACCGCCGTGGCGGCGCCCACGGCGACGACCGCGGCGAGCACCGCGCGGGGGATCGACGCCTGCCGCGGGGAGGCCACCCAAGCGGAGAGCTTCACGAACTCACGCTAGCCGCTCGGCAAGCCCTTCACGCGATCTTCACGCCCTCGCGGCATTCCTTCACGGGACCTTTACGGCGCCGCGCCGACACTCAGGGACATGAAGGTCGAACGGCGAGTGGACCCGCGAATCGAAGCGCCGCGTCCCCCGGGGTCCCCGGGCGGGCAGAACGCGTTCCCCCAGGGCCTCGGGTACGGGATCAAGCGGCTGATCCTCGGGCCCGCGCTTCCCACCTCGAACCTGATCCACGAGCGGCTCGGCAAGCCGACGGCGCTCGCGGTCTTCGCGTCCGACAACCTCTCCTCGGTCGCCTACGCCACCGAGGAGATCCTCAAGGTGGCGGTGCCGGTGGTGGGGATCGCGGCCTTCGGGGTCGTGATGCCGATCACCGCCGGGATCCTGGCCGTCCTGGCCATCCTGCTGTTCTCCTACCGCCAGACCATCCGCGCCTACCCGAGCGCCGGCGGCGCCTACGTCGTCACGAAGGACAACTTCGGCCTGCTGCCGGCGCAGTTCGCCGGCGTGGCGCTGCTGACCGACTACGTGCTGACGGTGTCGGTCTCGGTCGCGGCCGGCGTCGCCGCCACGACCTCCGCCTTCTCGGGCCTGTATCCGTACCGGGTCGAGCTTGCCGTCTTCTTCATCTGGTTCATCGCGTGGGGCAACCTGCGCGGCGTCCGCGAATCGGGGCGCATGTTCGCGATCCCGACCTATCTGTTCATCGGGACGATGTTCCTGCTGCTCGGGATCGGCCTCGTGCGGAGCTTCGCCGGTGGTCTGCACCCGGCGGCGGTTCCGCCCGAGGTCGCGCGGACGACCGGAGCCGTCGGCCTGTTCCTGATCCTGCATGCGTTCGCGTCCGGCGGGGCGGCGGTCACCGGCGTGGAGGCGGTCTCCAACGGCGTACCGGCGTTCAAGCCGCCCGAGTGGAGGAACGCCCGCACGACGCTCATGTGGATGGGAAGCCTCCTCGGGATCATGTTCCTGGGCCTGTCGTTCCTCACGGTGAAGCTCCACGTGCTGCCGACCGAGACGAAGACGGTCATCTCCCAGGTGGGCCGCGTGATCTTCGGCGGGGGCCCCCTCGGGTTCGGTCTGTTCCTGACGCTTCAGGTCGCCACGACGCTGATCCTGATCCTGGCGGCCAACACGTCGTTCGCGGACTTCCCGCGTCTGGCCAACTTCCAGGCGGCCGACCACTTCATGCCGCATCAGCTGACCGTTCGCGGACACCGGCTCGTGTTCTCCAACGGCGTCGTCGGCCTTGCGGTCGCGGCCACCGTCCTGGTCGTGGCGTTCGGGGCCGACGTCTCCAGGCTGATTCCGCTCTATGCGATCGGCGTGTTCACGTCCTTCACCCTGTCCCAGGCGGGGATGTCGAAGCGCCATCTGCGCCTGCGGGAGCCCGGATGGCGGCACGGCCTCCTCATCAACGGGCTCGGCGCGATCACGACGGCCGTGGTCGCCGTCGTCATCGGGATCACCAAGTTCCGCCACGGCGCCTGGGCCGTGATGGTCTTCGTCCCCGTGATGGTCTTCGTCCTCGTTCGCATGAACCGGCACTACGAGCGCGAAGAGGACGAGCTCGAGGGCGCGATGGGCCGGTTCGACGCGGCGGGTGTCCGGCGGCCGGTGACGGTGCTCCTCGTCGAGGCGCTGGATCACAAGACCGTGCACGCCCTCCAGTACGCGAAGACGTGCCGCGCCGAAGAGATCGTCGCCGTGCACCTGGAGGAGGATCCCGACGAGGCGGCGGCGCTCGAGGCGGCGTGGTCCTCCACTCCCGCGCTGCGCGGCGTTCCGCTGCGGATCCTGCGCGGCCGGGGGGACCGGGGGGTCCGGCTCGGCGGCTTCGTCGGCTCGCTTCCCGAAGACCGCGACGTGAACGTCCTGATCCCGGTCCAGCACGAGGTCCGCGCGCTCGAGCGGCTCTCCGACGCGCGCGACGGTGCCAGGCTCGCCCGCGCCATGCTGCCGTACTCGCAGGTCCGGGTGACGCTCGTCAGGGACCATCCCGACCGCGTGCATCCACTGTCGCACGACGCCGGCGGGCGGCCCATCATCCGGCTCAACCCACGCGGGACGCACACCGTCGTCGTGCTCGTCGACCGGCTCGACCGGGCCGTCCTGCGAGCCGTCCGCTACGCGCTCACCCTCGGGACGGCGGACGTCTGGGCGCTGCACGCCGCGGTCGACCCGGAGAAGGCCGCACGGCTCGTCGATCGTTGGATGACCTATGCCCTGCCGGTCCCGCTCGATGTCGTCGAGTGCTGGGACCGCAACGCGGCCCGCGCGCTGGAGCAGCAGGTGTTGCGCATGGCCGGGAGCGGGAGCGAGGTCACGGTCGTCATGCCCCGCAGAGACTTCCCGACGCTTCGGCAGCGCCTGCTGCACGACCGGACCAGCCGGAAGATCGCGCGGGCGCTGGGGCGGTACCCGCACGTCGACGTCACCGCGGTTCCCTACTTCTTCGCCCATCGGGGGACGCCCGTTCGGCCCGTGGCCGCGCCCGAGGCAGTCAAGTAGGCTTCGCTGCCGTGCGCGTGATCATCATGGGCTGCGGCCGTGTCGGTTCCTCGCTCAGCCATACGCTCCTCGCGGGGTCGCACCAGGTGACGGTCATCGACAAGAAACCCGCCGCCTTCGTCAAGTACCCGCCCGGCGACGGGGCCACGGAGATCGTCGGCCTCGGGTTCGATCGCGACGTGCTCGAATCCGCCGGGATCAAGGAGACCGATGCGTTCGTGGCGGTCTCGAGCGGCGACAACTCCAACATCGTGTCGGCGCGCGTGGCACTCGAGCACTACCACGTGCCGAAGGTGGTCGCGCGCATCTACGACCCGCGGCGCGCCGAGATCTACCAGAGGCTCAACATCCCGACCGTGGCCACGACCACGTGGGGCGTGAAGCAGATCGAGCTCATGTTGCTGCACGACCGGCACGAGGTGCGCGAGAGCTTCGGCGGGGGCGACCTCCTCCGCGTGCGCGTGCCGATCACCGGGACGCTCGCGGGCCGGCCGGCCGAATCGTTCAACGTCGAAGGCAAGATCCTCGTCTCCGGGGTGTCGCGGGGCGGCAAGGGATTCATTCCGACCGCGACGAGCACACTGCAAGAAGGAGACTTCCTCATCGCCATGATCGACAAGGATGCGATGGATCTGCTCGACGAGCAGACCGACCCGACCACGGAGCATCACTGATGCGCGTCGTGGTCGCCGGCGGCGGTGCGGTCGGCCGCCATCTCGCCATCGACCTCGCCGATCGCGGCCACAACGTGTCGCTGATCGAGCAGAACGAAGCGGAGGTCGAGCGGCTCCGGTCGTGGACGAAGAACGTGAACATCATCCTGGGTGATGCGTGCGAGCCGTGGGTGCTGGAAGAAGCCGAGCTCTCCAAGGCAGAGGTCGTCGTGGCCGCCACCGGAGACGACGAGGACAACCTGGTCACGTCGCTCCTTGCGAAGCAGGAGTTCGCCGTCCCCCGGGTGCTCGCCAGGGTGAACCATCCCAGCAACGAATGGCTCTTTACCGAGCAATGGGGGATCGACGCCGCCGTCTCGCCGCCGCACATCCTGACGGCCATGGTGGAGGAGGCCGTGACCGTCGGCGACCTGGTTCGCCTGGTCCGCCTCGAAGGGGGCAAGGTCTCGATCGTCGAGATGACGCTGCCGGAGGATGCCCCGAGCGTCGGCCACCCGCTGTACGAGCTGCGGCTGCCGCCCGACTCGGCCGTCGTCGCGATCCTGCGCGACGGACACGTCGTCATCCCGCAGCCCGAGACCGTGTTCTCGGTACGGGACGAGGTGCTCGCCATCTGTTCCCCCGGCTCCGAGCTGGGCCTGCGCACCGCGGTCGTCGGCGAGCACGCGACCGACAACCCATCGGGCGACGGGCCGGCCGGCTCGGCGGTGGCGCGCTAACGCCGGCTCGGATGGACGCGGGGACCGCCCCGACGACCAGCGGCATCGAGTCGGTCGAATCCCTCGCCGGCAAACCGGACGTCGAGTCGACGGCCGAGACCACCTGGGCCCACGCCGAGGCCGAAGCCGAGAAGCGCGCGTCGCTGCGGATCTACCTGGGCGCGGCGCCCGGCGTTGGCAAGACCTACGCGATGCTCTCCGAAGGGCAACGCCGGCGTGAGCGCGGAAGCGACGTGGTCGTCGGCGCCGTCGAGACCTACGGGCGGCAGAAGACGTCCGAGATGGTCGAGGGGCTGGAGGTGCTTCCGGCGCGGGCCATCCAGTACCGGGGTGTCACGCTCGACGAGATGGATACGCCGGCGCTGCTCGAGCGCGAGCCCGAGGTCGCGCTGGTCGACGAACTGGCCCACACGAACGTTCCAGGGACGCGGAGGGCCAAGCGTTGGGAGGACGTGCTGGATCTGCTCGTCGCCGGGATCGAAGTCATCACCACGCTGAACGTGCAGCACATCGAGAGCCTCAACGACCTCGTCGCCCAAGCCACGGGCATCCGCCAGCGCGAGACGGTCCCCGACTGGATTCTCGATCTCGCCGATCAGGTGGAGCTCGTCGACATGTCGCCGCACGCGCTGCGGCGGCGGATGATGCACGGCAACGTCTATCCGGACCCCCGCAAGGCCGAGCTGGCGCTGCGGAGATTCTTCACCGAGGAAAACCTCACCGCACTTCGCGACCTCGCCTTGATGCGCGTCGCCAACCAGGTCGACGAGGATCTCCTGTCGCGCTGGACCAAGGAGACGGCGCCCGGCGCCCGGGAGCGCATCCTCGTCTGCGTTTCTCGTCCGGAGCTGGCGGAAGCGCTCGTGCGGCGTGGCGCGCTGCTCGCTCAGCGCGCGAGGGGCGACCTGCTGGTCGTCCACGTCGGACATGGAGAGGAGCGCCGCCAACCCGAGTGGCTCCCCGGCATCCGAGATCTCACGTCCAACCTCGACGGCCAGTTCGACGTGATCCGCGCCGACTCGGCGGTCGACGGCGTGGTCGGCTACGCCTACCGCCAGCACGTCACGCAGATCCTGGTCGGCGCACCGCTGCGGCCGCCCTGGCAGGAGCTGATCCGCGGTTCCTTCGTCAACAAGGTGATCCGCAAGGCGTCGGAGATCGACATCCATGTCATTGCGCGACGCGCCAGGTAGCACTCATACCGCTACGGCAAGCTCATGTCGTGGATCGCGAGATTGAGCTCGAGGACGTTCACCCGCGGCTGGCCCAGGAAGCCGAGGTCTTTGCCCTGCACGTGATCCTCGATCAAGCCCCGGACCGCGTCCTCGTCGAGGCCACGGACGGCGGCGATCCTCGGAGCCTGCAGCATCGCGGCCGCCTCGCTGATGTCGGGGTCGAGCCCACTTGCCGAGGAGGTCAGCAGATCGGCCGGGATATCGGCCACCTGTAGCCCCTCGTGGTAGGGCGACTCCACCTCCAGGATGGCTTCGGCGCGATCCTTGATCGCCGAGGAGAGATCGGCCGAATTGGGTCCGAGGTTGGACCCCGAAGACGTCGAGGCATCGTCGTCGATCGCGGACGGGCGGCCGTAGAACCACCGGTCCCCGGTCCAATGCTGTCCGATCGACGAGCTGCCGACGACGGCGCCGTCGACCCGAACCAGCGAACCGTCGGCCTTGTCTCCCATCGTCAGCTGGGCGATCCCGGTTATGGCGAGCGGGTACGCGAGCCCGGTCAGGACGGCCAAGACGAGAGTCGCGACGAGGGCCCGGAGGGCGATCCTCGTCATGGGAACCGCACCGCCGCGAGCACGACGTCGATCACCTTGATGCCGAGGAACGGAGCGACGAGCCCGCCGAGCCCGTAGATCAGCAGGTTCCGGCGGAGCAGCGCGACGGCGGCGGCCGGGCGGTACCGGACTCCGCGAAGCGCCAGTGGCACGAGCGCCACGATGATCAGAGCGTTGAAGATGACCGCCGACAGGATCGCCGACTCGGGCGAACGCAGATCCATGACATTCAGCCGGTCGAGCACGGGGAACGTCGCCGTGAACATTGCCGGGATGATCGCGAAGTACTTCGCCACGTCGTTCGCGATCGAGAACGTGGTCAGCGCGCCGCGCGTAATCAGCAGCTGCTTGCCGATCTCGACGATCTCCATGAGCTTCGTCGGGTTGGAGTCGAGGTCGACCATGTTGCCGGCCTCTTTGGCCGCGCTCGTGCCGGTGTTCATCGCGACGCCGACATCGGCCTGCGCCAGCGCGGGCGCGTCGTTGGTTCCGTCGCCCGTCATCGCGACCAGCACGCCGCCGGCCTGTTCGCGCTTGATCAGCGCCATCTTGGTCTCCGGAGTGGCTTGCGCCAGGAAGTCGTCCACGCCGGACTCCTGCGCGATCGCGGCCGCCGTCAGCGGGTTGTCGCCGGTGATCATGACCGTGCGGATGCCCATCTTGCGAAGCTGGGCGAACCGCTCGACCAGACCCTCCTTGATGATGTCCTTCAGCTCGATGACGCCGAGCAGCCGGCGGTCGCGCGCCACCGCCAGCGGCGTCCCGCCGGCTCGCGCGATCCGCTCGACCTCGGCCTCGAGCTCGCGCCGGCATGTCGTCGCCCGCCCATCCGACGATGGCGTCGACGGCGCCCTTGCGGATCTCGGACGCGTCGATGTCGACGCCGCTCATGCGCGTCTGCGCGGTGAAGGGGATGAACGTCGCGCGCAGCCTCCAGCAGGTCGTGCTCCGCGGATCCCGTAGCGCTCCTTTGCGAGGATGACGATCGACCGGCCCTCCGGCGTCTCGTCGGCGAGCGAGGCCAACTGGGCGACCTCGGCCAGCTCGGGCTCGCCGACGCCCGGCGCCGGCGATGAAGGCGACCGCGCTGCCGGTTCCCGAGCGTGATCGTGCCGGTCTTGTCGAGGAGCAGGGTCGACACGTCGCCGGCCGCCTCGACCGCGCGCCCGCTCATGGCGAGCACGTTGTGCTGCACCAGCCGGTCCATCCCGGCGATGCCGATCGCCGACAGGAGCCCCCCGATCGTGGTGGGGATGAGGCAGACGAACAGCGCGATGAGGACGGCGTCGCGAGACCCGGCTGGCCCGCGTAGATCGCGAAGGGCTGCAGCGCCACGCACACGATGCAGGAAGATGATCGTGAACTTCGCCAGCAGGATCGACAGGGCGATCTCGTTGGGGGTCTTCTGTCGCTCGGCGCCCTCGACGAGCGCGATCATCCGGTCGAGGAACGTCTCGCCCGGGTCGGCGGTGATCCCGACCTTGATCCAGTCGGACAGCACCTTCGTGCCCCCGGTGACCGCCGAGCGGTCCCCGCCCGACTCGCGGATGACCGGCGCCGACTCGCCGGTGATGGCCGACTCGTCGACCGAGGCGATGCCCTCGATGATGTCGCCGTCGCCCGGGATCAGCTCGCCGGCCTCGACCATCACGACGTCGCCCGCCCGCAGCTCCGAGGCGGGGATGCGTCTCCTCGGTGCCGTCGGTCCGGAGGCGCCTGCGCGACCAGGTCTGCCCGCGTCCGCGCAGCGCGTCGGCCTGGGCCTTGCCTCGCCCCTCGGCCATCGCCTCGGCGAAGTTGGCGAACACCACCGTGAACCACAGCCCGAGGGCGATCGCCGTATCGAACGCGACCGGTCCGCCGCCGGCGACGTCGACCGCGATCCGGATCATCACGACGACGGAGACGACCTCGACCACGAAGATCACGGGATTGCGCAGCAGCGTCCGCGGGTCGAGCTTCCGAGGCTGTCGACCAGGGCGCGCCTGACGATGGGCGGGTCGAACAGCGGCGCGCGACCGCGACGGCCCCGTCGACCAGTGGGAGCCGGTGCCATCAGGAAAGCCTCCCTTCGATGAGCCCCTCGACGATCGCGCCGAGCGCGAGCGCCGGGAAGAACGTCAGCGCGCCGATCACGACGACCACGCCGTCGAGCAGGCCGACGAACAGGGGCGTGTCGGTGCGCGAGCGTCCCGGGCGTGACCGGGACCGAACCCGCCCTTGCGAGGCTCCCCCCCAGGGCCAGCGCCGCGAGCAGCGGCACGAACCGGGCGATCAGCATCGCGAAGCCGCCGGCGACCGCGTAAAAGGGACCGCTCGCCGTGAGTCCGGCGAACGCCGAGCCGTTGTTGTTGCCCTGCGACAGGAAGGCGTAGAGGATCTCGCTGAACCCGTGCGGGCCGGCGTTCAGTCGGCGGGCCGGTGCCGGCGGGGATCGACCACGGCGACGGCCGTGAGCGCGAGCACCACCAGGAACGGCACCAGGACGGCGAGCGCGGACAGCTTCACCTCGCGCGCCCCGATCTTCTTTCCGAGGTACTCCGGCGTCCGACCGACCATCAGCCCGCCGATGAACACGGCGATGACGACGAAGAAGACCATCCCGTAGAGGCCGCTGCCGACGCCGCCCCAGATGACTTCGCCGATGCCGATGTTGAACATCGGCGCAACCATGGCCCAGCGGCTTGTAGGAGTCGTGCATCGAGTTCACGCTGCCGTTGGACGCGTCCGTCGTGGCAACGGCCCACAGCGACGACTGGTCGGGTCCGTATCGGAGCTCCTTGCCCTCGAGATTGGGCGCGGACGCGGAGATGCCCGCCGCCTCGCATCGCCTGCGTGAGCGTGTGCTCGCTGGGGGCCGTCAGCCAGAGCCCGCCGAGGAACAGCACCATCATCGCGGCGAAGAGCGCCCATCCCTGACGGACGTTGCCGACCATCCGGCCGAACGTGAAGGTGAGCGCCGCGGGGATCAGCAGGATAGCGAACAGCTCGACGAAGTTCCCGGCGGGGCCGCCGCCCTCGAACGGGTGGGCGGAGTTCACGTTGAAGAAACCGCCGCCGTTGGTGCCCAGCTGCTTGATCGCGATCTGCGACGGCCACCGGACCTCGCGCGATCGTCTGCTCGAAACCCTGGATCCCGTGCGCGATCGCCGGACCGGCGATCGTCTGGACAACCCCCTGGGTCACCGAGGAAGACGAGCGACGATCGAGAGCGGCAGCAGGATGTAGACGACGCCGCGCACCGCGTCCCGCCAGAAGTTGCCCAGTTCGCTGGTGCCCGAACGCGCGAACCCGCGGATCAGGGCGATCAGCACCGCCATGCCTACGGCCGCCGACACGAAGTTCTGGAACGTCAGGCCGAGCATCTGGCTCAGGTAGCTCATCGTGGTCTCGCCCCCATAGGTCTGCCAGATCGGTGTTGGTGGCGAAGCTGGCGGCGGTGTTGAACGCGACGTACGGGTCCGACCTGGCCGAGCGCCGGAAGGGTTGAGGGGCAAGTGGTTCTGGAGACGGAGGACGGCATACGTGAACAGCGTCCCGGCGACGGGCTGAACCAGATGGTGCACGCCGCGTACCGGCGCCAGCTCTGCTCCGCCTTCGGGTCGACGCCGATGGCGCGGTAGACCATGCCTTCGATCCGCCCGATGCGCTCGGACGTGTAGACGCGGTGGATGTAGGTGCCGAGGGGCGGCGTGAGCGCCGTCAGAACGGCGACGTAGACGACGATCGTGGTCACGTCAGAACTTCTCCGGGCGGATCAGCGCGATCGTCAGGTAGACGAGCAACGCCACCGACACGGCCAGCTCGAGGACGTCCGCGACGCTCATATCCAGTCCAGCCAGACGACCAGGGCGCCGGCGGCGGTGAAGAAACCGGCGATCAGCATCACCATCACGACATCGAGCACACCGGCAGCGTAGGCACGGCGGGATAAGGGACTCATAAGGAACCGACGCTCGGTGTATGGGTTGTCTCAAACATGCGCCGGCGGGGTTCGGGATCGGCGCGGCCACGACTATCCTCGGCTCGATGGATGAGCAGGGAGCCACGCCCGGGACGTCGACGCGCGCGCACGGCGTCGCGGTGATCAGCCGCCTCGCCGGGACCAACCGCCGGCTGCACATCTCGGGGTATGGCGTCGCCGTCCTCGGCACGGCGGCCGTGACGTTCGCCTTCCTGCCGAGCCGCGACACGGTGACACCGCTCAGCAAAGGGTTCGCGTTCCTGGTCGTCGTGGTCGTGGCCGACGCGATCGGCGGGCTCGGGCCGGGCGTTCTCGCCTCGGTCTCCGGGTTCGTCGCCTTCAACTTCTTCTTCATCCCGCCGTACGGCAGGTTGACCATCGGCCGCGGCGAGTACGTCGTGGTTCTGTTCGTGTTCCTCGGCCTGTCACTCCTCATCTCGGAGCTGCTGGCGCGGGCGACCGAGCGGGCGCACACGGCGGAGGCTCGAGAAGCCGAGCTCCGGACGATCCAGGAGCTGTCCCGCGAGCTGGTCACCGCGTGTACCGGGCCGGGAGACCTACGAGCTCGCGCTGTCGACCGTGATGGGCTCGTTCGGCTACGAGGCGGCGGCGCTCTTCGTCGAGCAGACCGAGGAGGTTCGCGGGCTCGTCGAGCAGGTCACGGTCGGCGCGCCCACCGGGATCGATCGAACGCACGTGGGATCCGCGCTCGCACGGAGCGGGCTCCGGAGCGACTGCCCCTGTCGGTGGGCGGCCGGAACCTCGGGCTCGTCGTGCTGACGGGGGAGCGGGCGCCGCTTTCGCCCTGCCGAGAGCCGGGTCCTTCGGGCGTTCTGCGATCAGCTCGCACTGGTGCTCGAGCGCGACCGGCTCCTGCGGGCCGCGACCGAGGCGGAGGTGTACCGCCAGACCGACCAGGATCCGGCGATCGCTCTGGCCGCGGTCTCGCACGACCTGCGCAGCCCGCTTGCGGCGATCAAGGCGTCGGTCACCGACCTGCTCGACGAGGCACCGGGGACAGGCGGCGACGACGCCGGAGGCGCTCGCAGGCATCGACCAGGAAGACGGACCGGCTGAACGCGCTCATCGCCAACCTGCTCGACATGTCCCGGATCGAGTCGCGGCGTCCTGCAGGCGCGGTCCAGACCGTCGACCTGGCCGAGATCGTCGCCGATGCGGTCGACCGGGCGCGGCGCCAGTGGCCCGGCCTCGACGTGTCCGTGCGCGTCGCAGCCCGGAGCGGCTTGGTGCGAGGCCGATCCGGTCTTCCTGGACCGGGTCCTCACCAACCTGCTCGACAACGCCGCGAAGGCGGCGAGCGCCGAGGCGGACGCGACTCCGATCGAGGTGGAGCGCGGCGACCGAGGGCGCGGTGGTGGTTCGCGTGATCGATCACGGCGCCGGGGTCCCGGCCGCGGTCCGCGAGCAGCTCTTCTATCCCTTCTACCAGATGGACGACCGGAACCCGCGGCTCGGAACCGGTCTGGGGCTCCCGATCTGCAAGGGCTTCCTCTCGCTGAGGACGGCGAGATCTGGATCGAGGACACACCCGGGCGGCGGCGCGACGCTTCGCTTCACGCTGCCCGCCGCGCGTGTCGGGAGCGCGGCCTGAAGAAGGAACGCATCCTCGTCGTCGACGACGAGGAGCAGATCCGGCGGGCGGTCGAGCGGGCGCTCACCGCCCGCGGTTACGCCGTCGACGTCGCGGCCGACGGCGAGGAGGCACTGACGCTCGCCGGCGCGGCTCGAGCCCGGCGTCGTCGTTCTCGACCTGAATCTGCCCGGGATCGACGGGTTCGAAGTGTGCCGGCGCATCCGCGCCTGGTCCCGGTCCCGATCATCGTGCTGTCGGTCCGGGAGGACGAGTCGGACAAGGTCGAGGCGCTCGACCTTGGAGCCGACGACTACCTGACGAAGCCGTTCGGGATCGACGAGCTGCTGGCTCGCGTACGAGCGCTGCTGCGCCGCGCGGAGGACCGGGACGCGGCGGCCGGTTCGACGTTCCGGTCGGACGGCCTGGTCATCGATCTGGCGCGTCGGCAAGTGGAGCGCGACGGAGCGGACGTCCGGCTCACGAAGACCGAGTGGGCGCTGCTCGAAGCATTCGCCGCGCACCCGGCAAGCTCCTCACCCAGGAGTGGCTGCTTCGCCGCGTCTGGGGTGACGGCTACGCCGAGGACGTCGACGTCCTGCGCGTGTTCGTCAGCCAGCTCCGCCGCAAGGTCGAGCCCGACCCCGCCCGCCCTTCGATCATCCTGACCGAACCCGGCGTCGGGTACCGATGGGTTCTTCAACCGGAGCCCGCGTAAGCGCAGGACAACCAGAGCCCGCGTAGTCCAGGGACTATTCTGCGATTTATGCATCTCGACTCGGTTCCCGCCGCGGGGCGGTGCTCGCCACGGTCCTGGCCCTCCTGTCCGCTTCCCGCGGACACGACATGGTGCGGGTCCCACGGGTGGTGGGCGAGCCGGAAGCCGCGGCCGAGCTGGCTCTACGAGCGGTCGGCTTGAGATATCGGGTGGTGGTTCAACGACATCACTCGGAGACGCTTGATCCACCTCCAGGTTCGGTTCTGTCTGAATCCCCCGGACCGTGGACGTCCGTACCGTCGGGCTCCGAGGTGACCCTCATCATCCAACACCCCTAGCACGCGTTCCCCCCTCGAAGCTCCGAGAACCAACCGTGAGAGGCAGAGAATGAGGTCGATGGCGTCGATGGGACGCGCCAGCGCACGAGGAGTCGTGGTTGCGGTGTGCCTGGTGACGGCGGCCGGCGCCTCCGCACCGGTGTCCGCGGGGGCGGCTTCCGCGGCCCGGCGCCGCGGGGTGGCCATGGCTCATCGATGGATCGTCGGGGTCGCGCCGGGGAGCCGATGGGTCGCGCGCCGGGCGATCGTCGCCGGCGGAGCCAGGGTCCTCGATTTCGATCCGGCGGGGCGAGTTCTTCGTCGTGACCGCGCCCTCGCGCGCCGCGGTTTCCGGCCTGCGGGCCGACGCCGCGGTGACGTTCGTCGAGCCGGATCGGATCGTCTCGGCGGACGTGATCCCCAACGACCCGCAGTGGAACCAGCTATGGGGGATGCGGCAGATCCATGCACCGCAGGCATGGAACTCGGGAACCGGCAGCTCGTCGGTGATCGTCGCCGTGCTCGACACGGGCGTCGACTACACGCACCTGGATCTGGCGGCCAACATGTGGACGAACCACGGTGAGATCCCCGGCAACGGCATGGACGACGACGGCAACGGCTGGGTGGACGACGTCCACGGGATCGACTGCCTCCACAACGACGGCGATCCGATGGACGACAACGGACATGGGACGCACGTTGCCGGGACGATCGGCGCCGTCGGCAACAACGCCATCGGCGTCACCGGCGTCAACTGGACCGTCCAGATCATGGCGCTCAAGTTCCTCAACAAGAACGGCATCGGTTCGACGTCGGATGCCGCTCGGTGTCTCGACTACGCCATCGAGATGGGCGCCCAGATCGTCAACGACTCCTGGGGCGGACCCCAGCGGAGCGCGGCGCTCGCGCGGGCATTCGACCGTTCCGAGGCGGCCGGACAGCTGGAGGTCGTGGCCGCAGGCAACGACGGGATCGACAACGATCGGCAGCCGAGCTACCCGGCGAACTTCCCCAACGCGAACCTGATCGCCGTCGCCGCCACGACGCCCCAGGACAAGCTGGCGAGTTTCTCCAACTACGGCGCGACCCGGGTCGACCTGGCCGCACCCGGAACCCACATCCGCAGCACGGTCCCGACCGCGCTGTTCCCCAGCGGCTATGCCGCCGCCTCGGGGACCTCCATGGCGAGCCCGCATGTGGCCGGTGCGGCCGCACTCCTGCTCTCGCAACATCCCGGGCTCCGCGCGACCCGGCTCAAGGCCGTCCTGCTCGCCGGGACGAACCGGGTCAAAGCTCTCAAGGGCCAGTTGCTGACGGGCGGCCGGTTGAACGTCGCAGCGGCGCTCCAGGAGCTGTCGCAGCCCGAGGTCTCGGCGCCGGTCGAGCTGCCCGCACGCCACGGGGTGCTCAACGGATCCCACGTGCCCCTCTCGGTCCGGTGGGGAGCCCGTGACCGCGATGGGATCCACGCCTACCTGGCGGAGGTCAACCACCAGGGACGCGTGGGGTTCACCGCCCTCGAGCTGCGGCGCCGAACGTCGCGATCCACCGGGTTCAGCGGGAGAACCGGCACGCGGTACCGGTTCAGGGTCAAGGCGATCGACCGCTTCGGAATCCAGAGCCCATGGGCCACCGCGGCGCCGTTCGGCATCACGGTGCAGGACGACCACTGGCCGAAGATCGACTACCGCGGCCCTTGGGTTCGCCGCGGCGACAGGCTGGCCCGCGGACGCAGCGTGCATGCCGCCTCGCGCGCCGGCGCGCGTGCGGTCGTCTCAATTCCCGCCGGGACCCGCGCGATCGGCATCCTCGGCCTCCGCGGACCTCGGGAGGGCAAGGCGCAGATCCTGCTCGACGGCCATCCGATCGGAACGATCGACCTCTACGCGGCACACCCCGTGGAACGAACCATCGTCTTCGCGCGGCGCCTCGGCGGCGGAGCGCATACCGTCGAGCTTCATGTGCTGGGCACGAGGAACCCGCACTCGGCCGGCACCCGGGTGATCCTGGACGCGATCGTCCGCACCGTCGCCTAGAGCGAGCCCGCCGGCTACTGGGTGAACTCGAACCGAGGGTTGACCATCCGCCGGCTGTCGCGTTGCTCGGCCAGGACGCCCTCGGCGACGAGGCGCGTTCCGAGCGTCAGCCCCTGGATGCCGCGCCGCCCCATGAACACCACGGTCGCCTCGCCGGTCCCGTCGAACAGAAGCGCCTCCAGCGACTCCTGCCCCTCGACAGGAAAGACCGTCAGCCGCTTGATCACCCCGGCGACGCGCACGGGCTCGCGAAGCGGGGCGTCGGCGATCCGAACCGTGCCCGGGATGGACGCCGACCACGCTTCGATCTCGGCGGCGAGGCGGGCCTCGTCGCTCTCGGCCACCCGCCGGAGAAACCGGCGGAACGCACCCACGAAGATCCAGCCTCCCGGGTCTTACGACGCGGCTCGAAGCTCGGCCTCGAGCCCCGACTTCCTGGTCTTCGACACCCAGATCGCGACCGCGAGCACGCCGGCTCCGACCACCACAACGACGGCCCGCAGGCCCACGTCGTCGGCGTGATCGACGACCAGGGGCGCGATGAGCAGCGCCACGAGGTTCATGACCTTGATCAACGGGTTGAGCGCGGGGCCCGCGGTGTCCTTGAACGGGTCGCCGACCGTGTCGCCGATGACGGCGGCCTTGTGGCTCTCGCTTCCCTTGCCGCCGTAGTGGCCCTCCTCGATGTACTTCTTCGCGTTGTCCCAGGCGCCGCCGGAGTTCGACAGCAGCACGGCGAGCAGCTGCCCGGTGAGGATCGCGCCGGCGAGGAAGGCGCCGAGCGCCTCGGCCTTCAGGAAGAACCCGGCGATCAGCGGGCTCAGCACGGCAAGGAGCCCGGGGGTCAGCAACTCACGGAGCGACGTCCTCGTGCAGATGTCGACGACGCGCCCGTAGTCCGGCTTCTCGGTGTAGTCCATGATCCCCGGGTGGTCCCGGAACTGGTTGCGGACCTCCATCACGACCTGCTGAGCCGCCCGGCCCACCGCCCGGATCGCAAGCGAGGAGAACAGGAACGCGACGCACCCGCCGAGCAGCAGCCCGACGAGCACCTCGGGGTGGTTGACCCGGATCGGGAACTCGGCGGCGCTCGAATGCAGCGCTCCCAGGACGGCCTCTTCGAACGAGCCGAACAGCGACGTGGCCGCGATGACCGCGGTCGCGATCGCCATGCCCTTCGTGATGGCCTTGGTCGAGTTGCCGATGGCGTCGAGCCCTCCGAGGATCTCCGCCGGCCGCCCCTCGAACTCCCCGGACATCTCGGCGATGCCCTGGGCGTTGTCCGAGATCGGTCCGTAGGTGTCCATCGAGACCACGACACCGACCGTCGTCAGCATCCCCATGCCCGTGAGCGAGATGAAGTAGAGCCGCTCCGCGGTCGAGTTGCCCAGGTAGAACGCGGAGATGATCGCCCCGGCGATGACGAGCGCCGACCAGACCGTCGACTCCAGTCCCACGGCGAAGCCCGAGAGAATCGTGGTCGCCGGGCCGGTCACGGTCGACTCGGCGATCTCCTGGACCGGCTTGAACTTCGTATCCGTGTAGTACTGCGTCAGCACCTGGATGATGCTCGCCAGGACCAGCCCGATCGCGACGGCGACCGCCGGCCGGTAGCCCTTCATGTAGACGCCCGAGATCACGAAGACGGCCGCGGCCGACAGGATCGCCGACAGGAAGAAGCCGCGGTTGATGGCGCGCATCCCGTGCTCCTCCTCCGAACGCGGCGACACCGAAAGGATCCCGATGATGGACGTGATGACGCCGACGGCACGGACGAACAGCGGGAACATGACGCCGGCGATCGCCCCGACCTCGGATCCCTTGAACGCGGCGGCACCCAGGATCAGCGAGGCGAGCAGCGTCACCTCGTAGGACTCGAACAGGTCCGCCGCCATCCCGGCGCAGTCACCGACGTTGTCCCCCACGTTGTCGGCGATGACGGCCGCGTTGCGCGGATCGTCTTCGGGGATCCCCTGCTCGATCTTGCCCACCAGGTCGGCGCCCACGTCGGCCGCCTTGGTGAAGATCCCGCCACCCACCCGCATGAACATCGCCAGGAGCGCGCCGCCGAAGCCGAACCCGACCAGGACGCTGGTGGCGTCCTGCTGGAAGATGAGCAGAATCATCGTGGCGCCGAACAGCCCCAGTCCGACGGTGAACATTCCGGCGACGCCCCCGGCGCGAAACGCGATGCGAAGCGCGCGGCGAAGGCCGGACTCCCGAGCCGCGTTGGCCGTGCGGACGTTCGCCCGGACGGCGAGCCACATCCCGGTGTAGCCGGTCAGCGCGCTCGAGCCGGCTCCGAGGATGAACGCCAGCGACCGTCCGATGCGGATCACGATGTCCGAGTGCGCGGCGTCGGCCGGCACCGGCAGCACGAAGAACAGGATCACCGTCAAGAGGCCGATGAAGATCCCGAGCGTGCGGAACTGTCGGTTGAGGTACGCCCTCGCGCCTTCCTGGATCGCCCGGGCGATCTCCTTCATCTTCTCGGTGCCCTCGGAGGCGCTCAGCACCTCGCGGCTGAGGTAGTAGGCGAAGACGAGCGCGAGGAGCGAGATCACGAGGATCACCCAGAGATACGTCTTCTCCGTCGACCCGAACAGCACGCCGAGCGAGCCGCCCTCCTGGGCAAGGATGCCGCGCAATCGAACCTCCTCGTGTGTGGGGGATGGACCCTCTCGTCGACCCGCGCAGACCGGGGACGCGGCAGAGGATATCCGACCGACCGGGGCGGCGACCTGGGCACGGACCTGCGTATAAGGAAGCATGAGCGCCGAGATTTCCGCGACCGTCGTCCACGTCGTGCGGCACGGGCGGACCGCCCTCAACGCGGGCGGTCGGTTTCGCGGGCTCGCCGATCCCGACCTGGATGACGTCGGCAAGGCCGAGGTCACCGAGACGGCGGCTCGCCTGGCGGCCCGCTCGCTCGCCGCGATCGCGACCTCGCCGCTGCGCAGGGCCGTTCAGACGGCGGCGGCCGTCGCCCAAGCGACGAAGCTGACGCCGGAGATCGACCGAGGGCTCCTCGATCTGGATGTCGGGCGCTGGCAGGGACTCACGGCGGCCGACGCGG
Source organism: uncultured Actinomycetes bacterium (assembly GCA_963766935.1). Lineage (GTDB taxonomy): Bacteria > Actinomycetota > UBA4738 > UBA4738 > HRBIN12 > CAVYBY01. Next base: position 157,101 of record CAVYBY010000007.1, read on the forward strand.
CCGAGCGCGACCCGGACCTGTACCGCCGGTACCTTCACGAACCACGGTCGGCGGTGACCCCGGGCGGAGAAGCGCTGGCCGAGGTCGAGTCGCGGATCCGATCGGCCGTCGAGGCGCTGGCCGCGGCGCACGCGGGCGAGGAAGTCGTGGCCGTCTCGCACGAGGCGCCCATCAAGCTCCTCGTCTCGGGCGTGATCGGCGTGGACGGACCGGCCGTGTGGGCACTCGACATCCCGACGGCCTCGGTCGTCACCCTGCGGCGCGGAGCCCGCGGCTGGAGCCTCGTCGACCTTCCGTAAGCTCTTGGCCTCAGCTCTCGCGTGGCCGGTTTGCGCTACCCCAAGAGGTCGTCGAGCGAGCGCTTCGGCTTCTCGCCCTTGGACAAGAGATCGTCGAGCGATCGAGCGGGTTGGTGCTGCGCCTGCTCCAATACGTCGTCGAGCTTCGGGCCTTCGAGGTCTCCGGCGGCGGCCACGAGCTCGTCGAGACTCTTGCCGGCATCGCCCTTCAAGCGGATCCGAAGCGCGGCCAGGACGGCGACGTGCCGTTCCGAGAGTCCCTTCGACACCTTGATCTCGGTGAGGGCCTCCTCGGCCCGCGCCAAGAGTCGTTCGTCGTCCGCGCGCTCGGCCTCACCCGCCATGTCGACCACGCTACCATTCCCTCTTCCGGCCCCTTTCCGGCCCCTTTCCGGCCCCCTTCCGGCGCCCTTCCTCGGCCCCCAGGGGTCGTTCGTTGGCGGGTTCTAGGCGCGCCGGTAGGCTCTGGCAGTCTTGTCGGAAGGCCCGCACACGCCCGCAAGCTCCCGTACACCCCTGTGGATCGCCGTGGGCGTCGCAGGCGCCCTGGCAGTGGGGTTGGTGGCGTTCCTTCTGACGCGCGGCGGCGGCATCGGCGGCATCGTAGGCATCGGCGGCTCGCCGCCCAGCCCGACGGTCTCCATCTCGCCGCTCGGCTGGAAGGTGTCGAGGGCTCTCCCCGTCCCGACGAACCCCAACGCCAAGGTGCAGGCGAGCCAGGCCACCGCCGACGAGGCGGGCGGCGAGGTGGTCTCACTCTTGGAGAAGCTGTACACGGCGGGGTTCCTCGACGCCGGCGCGGTGGCGAGCGGCGACTACTCGCGCACGCTCGACTTCTTCTCGGGAGGCGCAAAGACCGAGGCGCAGGACCACGTCGACGTGTTGACCGCCGGCCCCGACGCGGGTTCCACGTTTCGCTCGATCAACCCCACCGACGGCACCGTGCGGCTCAAGGTCCTGCTCGGGCCGGACGGCAAGGCGGTCTCGGTCGTCGGCGTCGTCGACTTCTCGGCCGACGCGGCCGGCGAGACGGGCAGCGTCCAATTCGTGAGCAACGGGCAGTACTTCTTGGAACGGGTGGGTGGGGCGTGGAGGATCGTCTCGTTCGACGTGCGCCGCCACGACGTGGCCACCTCCTCGGCCACCCCGACCACCTCGGCCACCTCGAGCGCCGGTGGGACGGCGACCCCGTGAGGCATCGAACCGTCGTCGCGGTTGCCGCGCTCCTCGCCTGGGGCGGCGGCACGATCCTCGGCTCGCTCAGCACGGTCGTCCCGGCGCGAGCCCAGGACGCGGGCGTCGTGCTCGGCAAGGCCCACGCGTCGTTCACCCCCGCGCTCGACGGCAACAAGACGATCGCGATCCTGCTGATCGGGTCCGGCGCCCGCCCGGGCGAAGACGTCCTGCATTCCCTCTCGGACTCGCTGCACTTGATCATGCTGAATCCGGCGAAGCGCCGCGCGACGATCGTCGGCATCCCGCGCGACTCCTACGTCCCGATCCCCGGCGGTGGGACGGGCAAGATCAACTCGGCGATGGTCCGAGGCGGGCCGGATCTCCTCGTACAGACGATCGAGTCCAACTTCGGGGTCACGATCGACTACTGGGCCCTGACGACGTTCTGGGGACTCACCGCGATGATCAACAACGTCGGCGGGCTCACGATCAAGATCCCGTTCTCGATGCACGACAGCCTCTCGCGGGCGGACTTCGAGCCCGGGGTGAAGCTTCTGAACGGGGGCCAGGTGCTGGCGTTCTCGCGCGATCGTCACAGCCTCCACCAGGGGGACTTCGGGCGGTCGGAAAACGGCGGTCGCGTGATCCTGGCGGCGCTGACGCAGTTCCAGAAGGAGTACCGGAAGGACCCCAGCCGGCTGTTCACGTGGCTCGGCGGCGGGCTCCGCAACATCAGCACCGACGTCCCGATCTCCGAGATGCTCCAGCTGGCCTTTACGGCGCGCGGTCTCGCGCCGGCGCGGGTGCTGAACGTGGTCCTGCCCGGATCCGCGGCCATGGCCGGCGGGCTCTCGGTGGTCTACGTCGACATGGCGCGCGCGCGGGCGATCTTCGCCGACGCGCAGCCGGATGGGACCCTCAAGAAGGCGAACATCCCGCCGAGCCCGACCGCGAACGGGTAGCCGCTACAGGCGCGCGATCACGTAGGCGACGTAGCCCACGTAGAACACGCCCTGAAACAGCAGGAGCGGGCCCGACAGCCGGCCGCGCACCTTCATGCGTGATCCACAGCACCGAGCCCGCCGCAAGAGCGACCAGCGCCGCGACGAGCGCGGTGCCTTCCAGCTTCCACGGCGTGAGCAGCAGCCCGACCGTCACCGGGAACGACGACTGGAAGACCATCGCGCCCGGTCATGTTGCCGAGCGCCAGGGTGTCCTTCCCGCGCCGGATCCAGATCACCGAGTTGAACTTCTCCGGCAGCTCGGTCGCAAGCGGCGCCAGCAGCAGCGAGAACGCGAGCGCGGAGAACCGAGGGCCCGCGCGATCGCGTCGATACCCGTCACGAACAGCCCGGCGCCGCCGAGGATCAGCGCGGCGAGGGCCCCACCTGGACGAATGGTCGCCGCCACCGGGCGGTCCTTCGACCAGGTCCCGGCCTCCGGCCGCGCCCGCAGGTACCACCGCCAGAGATGGAGCGGCTTGATCTCGCCGCCGGCCTCGGCTCCTCCGACCTCACCCGCGGCGAGGAAGTGCCGCCGGCACGTAGAGCCGTAGCCGGCGAAGAGGGCGATCGCGAGCACGTCGTCGACAGCTTGAGGTTGAGCAGCCCGGCGACGAGGGCGAGCGTGTACATCACCAGGAAGTAGCCGAGGTCCTGGTTGAGGACGGCGGTGTCGACGCGAAGGTCGAGCGAGCGCCGGCCGCCGCGGGCGGAGACGAGGACGGTGACGCCGATCACGAACATGGCCAGCGTGGTGAGCATGAACGGGGCGCCCAGGATCGCCCCGGTCCCGATCTCCTCGCCCGGCTCGTGGCCCGGACAGGATCGCGACCAGGGGCAGGAGCGTCTCGGGCAGCGCCGTTCCGACGGCGGCGAGCACGCGACCCGACGGCGCCCTCGGACAGGCCGAACCCCTCGCCCATCCACTCGACGCCGTTCGTGAACAGCTCGGCGCCGGACAGGATGATCAGGAGCGAGACGGCGAGCGCGAACCAGTCCATCGGTCGCGGCATCTTCTCAGCCGGAGGGCCATGAGGCTCGGCCGACCGGACCCCTGCTCGCCGAACGAGGCGACACTCCTCGGCACTAGCCTGTCCGCTGTGGACCCGCGCGCGTTCCTCACACCCTGGTTGCCGATCCCGACGTTGCCGCTTCTCTCGTAGGCGTGCGCGAGCTGCCGGCCCGCGAGGCCGGTGATCGAACCGTTCCCCCGGAGCTCCCGGACGTGCTCGTCGGACGGCTGGAGCTGCTCGGGATCGAGGGTCTCTACCCGCATCAGGCGACGCGCGCTCGAACGGCTGCGACGCCGGACACCACGTGATGGTGGCCACCGGGACGGCCAGCGGCAAGACGCTGGTCTACGACCTCGCGTTCGCCGCAGGCGGCGCTCCGCGACCAGAAGGCGACGGCGCTGTACCTGTTCCCGACCAAGGCGCTGGCGCGGGACCAGCTCCGGCAGGTCCGCGAGCTCAAGCTGCCGGAGCTCCGGGCGGCCGTCTACGACGGCGACACCCCGCAGCCCGAGCGGCCGCTGATCCGGCGCAACGCGAACCTCGTGATGACGAACCCCGACATGCTGCACGCGTCGATCCTCGCCGGATCACACGCGGTGGGCCGACTTCCTGCTGCGCCTGTCGCCTCGTGGTGGTCGACGAGGCCCACGTGGCCGAGGCGTGTTCGGCTCCCACGTGGCGCTTGCGCTGCGGCGGCTGCGCCGGCTGATCGCCCACTACGGCGGGCAGACCCCGTCTCGTGCCTGGCTTCGCGCGACCATCGGCAACCCGGGCGAGCTGGCCGAGCGGCTCACCGGTCTGACGTTCGATGCGGTGGCGGAGGATCGCCTCTCCCTCGCGGCGAGAAGCTCTTCGCCCTGTGGAACCCGCCGCTCGTCGACGAGGAGACCGGCGACTGCGTCGAAGCGCGCTCTCGAGACATCGTGGCTGGTCTGCCGGCTGGTGCGAGGAGGAGCGCGCGGACGATCGCGTTCACCGCGGTCGCGACGCGCCGCGGAGCTGCTGGCGGAGTTCGCCCGCCGCGACCTCGACGACGTCCATCTTCGCGCGGCGGATGAAGGCGTATCGGGCGGGCTACCTGGCCGAGGACCGGCGGGAGCTCGAGCGGCAGCTGGCCGCCGGCGAGCTGCTCGGGGTCGCCTCGACGTCCGCGCTCGAGCTGGGGATCGACATCGGCTCGCTCGACGCTGCCGTGCTCGCCGGCTATCCGGGGACGCGAGCCTCGATGTGGCAGCGGGCCGGACGGGCCGGCCGCCGCGCGGAGGGCTCACTGGCCGTGCTGGTCGCCCAGCGACGATCCGCTGGACCAGTACCTGGTGCAGCATCCCGAGGCGACTGTTCGACCGGCCGGCCGGAGGCCGCGGTCATCGACCCGTCGAACCCGTACGTGCTCGAGCCGCACCTGGGCTGCGCGGCCCGGGAGCTGCCGATCCGCGACGACGAGCTCGAAATCTTCGGACCCGACGGCCGCCGCGGCCGCGGAGCGGATGACCGAGCGAGGGGAGCTGGTCCGGCGCCGCGACCGGCTGCACGACCAGGGCTCCGGCTCGCCGCATCGCGCCGTCGACATCCGCGCCGGCGCGGGCCACGTCTACGCGATCGTCGACGCCGACACGGGCGAGGTCGTCGGGACGGCCGACGAGTCGCGGGCGTTCGGCACGCTGCACGCGGGCGCCGTCTACCTGCATCAGGGAGAGCAGTACCTCGTGCGCGAGCTCGACCTGGCCGGGCGGGTGGCCGCCGCCGGCCGCGCCGACCCCGAGTTCTTCACGCAGTCGCGAAGCGTGACCGACATCGCTGTCGACCGCAGGACCGAGCAATCGGACCGGTTCGGCGAGACCGTCACCACGTTCGGGATCGTCCGCGTCACGAACCGGGTGACCGGCTACGTGAAACGCCTGGTGGCGTCGAACGAGATCGTCGACGAGCTGCCGCTGGCACTTCCACCCGTGACCCTCGAGACGACCGCGGTGTGGTGGACGATCCCCCAAACGGTGATCGAACGGGCCGGTGTCGCGCCGCGATCGCTCGCCGGCGCCATCCACGCGGCCGAGCACGCCGCGATCGGGCTGCTCCCGCTGGTCGCCACGTGCGACCGGTGGGACGTCGGCGGGGTGTCCACGCCGCTTCATCCCGACACGGGCCTCACGACGATCTTCGTCTACGACGGCTACCCGGGTGGTGCGGGCATCTCGGAGCGCGGGTTCCGGGATGCCGAGCGCTGGCTCGAGGCAACGCTCGAGACCGTCCGGACCTGCCACTGCAGCCACGGGTGTCCCTCATGCGTCCAGAGTCCGAAGTGCGGCAACGGCAACGAGCCCCTCGACAAGGCCGGGCGCGGTGGCGCTGCTCGCCGCGATCCTCAGCCGGCGCGCTGCCGCGGTTGACCTCGCGCCTCCGGGGGCGTAAGAGCACAAGGCATGCGTGGCAATGCATACATCGCGGTGATCGGCGGCGGCGACGCAAGCGCCGACGACCTGGCGGCGGCCGAGGAGGTAGGCCGCCGGCTTGCTGATGCCGGGGCGATCCTCGTCTGCGGCGGGCTCGGCGGCGTCATGGAGGCCGCGGCTCGAGGCGCCGCTTCACGCGGCGGCACCACCGTCGGCATCCTGCCGGGCGCGACGCGCGAAGGCGCCAACGCCTACCTCAGCGTCGCGATCGCGACGGGTCTCGGTGAGGCGCGGAACGCGCTCGTCGTGCGGTCCGCGGACGCCGTGATCGCGGTCGGCGGCGAGTTCGGCACGCTCAGTGAGATCGGCCTCGCCCTCGCGATGCGGATCCGAGTCGTCGGACTCGGCACGTGGCAGCTGGACCGGACCGGCGTCCCCGACCCGCTCGTTCGCGCGGAAACACCGGCCGGAGCCGTGTCTGCCGCCCTGGAGGGGTTGCCCGGCCCGCCCGGCGAACACCGGCGCCGGGGCGGGGCCCGGTGACCGGCTCGGTCCTCAGCTCACCGCCTTCTTCACCAGCGCGGCGATCTTCGCCTCTTCGGCCGCGGTCAGCTCCTTCAGCGCGAAGGCGACCGGCCACAGCGCGCCCTTGTCGAGGTTCGCGGCGTCGCTGAAGCCGAGCGTCGCGTACCTCGAGTTGAACTTCTGCGCGCTTTGGAAGAAGCAAACGACCTTGCCGTCCAAGGCGTAGGCGGGCATTCCGTACCAGGTCTTCGCCGCGAGTGCCGGCGCGCTGGCCTTGATAATCGCGTGCACCCGTTTGGCCAAGGCCCGATCCGGTCTCGTCAGTGCGGCGATCGCTGCGAGCGCCTCGCGTTCCCCGTCCGCCTTGCCCCTGTCCGCGCGAGCTTCCGCCTTGAGCTCTTGGGCGCGAGCCTTCATGGCGGCTCGTTCCTCGTCGGTGAATCCCTTGGACCGCTTGCTGATCGCGGTAGTGCGCTTGGCGGACTTCTGAGTGCCCTTCGTTGCCGGTTTCCTCTCGGCCATTGCGAAGCACCTCCTCGGACGGCTCGGCGCGGCTCTCCGGATGCGGATCATAGGTCGGGTTGACCCCCGGCCGCTCGGGGAGCCATGCTGTCCGCCAGGGAGGGTCTGTGGTCATCGCCATCGTCTTCGTCATCGTGTCCGGGATCGGGGCAGTCGTCGCGGGAGACCTCGCGATCGAGAGCGCTCAATCGGGGCTCACCCAGCTGACACTGTTCGGCAACGACGTCCACACGGCCACCGGACACAGCGGGGTCTACATCGTCGTCGGCCTCGTCGCGGTGTTCGCGGCCGCGCTCGCCACGTCGCTCGCCACGCTCCGCGGACGAAGCCTCGAGCGTCGCATGGCCGCGCAGCTGGACGGGCGCTGGCAACAGATCTCCGAGCGAAACGCCGGGTTCGAGGCCCGCAACGAGCTTCTCACGTGGCGCGCACGCGAGCTCGAGAACCAGATCGAAGACCTCGAATCCCAGCGCACGGAGCTGATCGAGGAGATGGACCACAATCGGATCCGCACGCGCAAGCTCCGGGATCAGGCACGATTGATGAAACAAGCCATCGCGAGCGCCGGCGAGGGCGCGACGGTTCAGGACCTCGTGCTCGTCCCCGACGCGGACGAAGACTCCGACGTGGACGGGATGGTGGACGCGACCGAGCCGGCCACCGTCACCGCCACCGAAACGAACGAGACCGAAGCCGGGATCTAGCCCGCGCGGCGCCGCGAGACAAACGCGCGCGCGACCGTCTTCTCCTGCGGCGTCAGTGCGAGCAGGGCGACGGCGACCACGTACACGAGCCCGCCACCGATCGCCGTTCCGCCGAGATCCACCGGCCATCCGGCCCCGGAGATCGCCGCGTGGATGCCGATCATCGCAAGGGCCGACAGGGCCGCGGGAACGAGCAGACGCACGTATCGCCGGTCGTACGGCTGGATCCCGACGAATCGATAGACGAGCGTCAGACGCAAGGCATTGGAAGCCGCAATGGTGATGGTCTGCGCGATCGCCGCGCCCTCGATCCCGAACGCCGAGACGAGGATCAGCGACAGCACGAGGTCCAGCGGGAACGACAGCGCGTAGACGGTCAGATCCCATCCCGTGCGGCCCGCCATGATCAGCACGAACCCCGCCGCCCCGACGCTCACGTTCACGGCCTGCCCGATGAGCAGGATGCGAAGTGCGGTGGTCCCCCCGGCCGCAAACGTCTCGCCCCCGAAGATCCGCAGCAGCGGCCCCGGCACCACCATCATCACGAGCAGGACGGGGATCGTGCCGGCGACCGTCCAGCGCGTGATCGCTTTGAACAGCGTGTCGAGGTGCGCTCGCTCTCCCCGCGCGTGCAGGTCGGCCACGAACGGGCTGAACACGTACGAGACGGCGGTGAGGAACAGCACCAGGGCGAGCGCCACCCGCACGCTGGCCGAGTAGACGCCGAGCTCGTCGCGCGTCACCTTTCCCGCGAAGGCGGCGGCCACGAAGTAGTCGACCCAGAACAATCCCTGGGACAAGAGCGCGGCCGGGGCGCGCGGAGCGCCGTAGCGGACGAGATGCGGGACGAGATCGGGCTCGACCGGCTCCCGTCCGTACGGACCGGAGATCGAGCGCCAGAACCAGGCGGCGGCGGCCGCCGAGAGGATCCAGGACCCGGCGTACGCGTACACCGCCATCGCCGGCGTCTTGTCGACCCGCCAGAGCAGGAGCATCAGCGCGATCCAGACGATGGGCTGGCCGACCCACTGCACGTAGAGCGTGTGGCGCATGATCTTGAGCCCGCGCCCGGCCCCGAGCAGCACGAAGGTCACCGCGACGAAGGGAAGCGACAGGGCCGCGGCCCGCATCACGCCGCTGACGCTCGCCTCCTGGCCCGGCTCGGAGAACAGACCGCCGAGCGGCCCGGCGAAGGCGAAGACGAGCACCGCGATCCCGGCCGAGACGCCCAGGGCGATCGCGGTCGAACGGGAGACCACCCCGCGGATCCGGCCCGGATGCCCGGCGCCGATCTCGATCGCCACGTAGCGGACGGCGGCCATGTCCATCCCGACGCGGCTCCCGGCCGCCGCGATGAACGCGAACTGCGTGCCGATGGTGACGAGCGCGAGCGCCCGCGCGCCGGCCGTCGCTCCCCCGAACGCGCGGGACACGAGCACGTTGGCGGCGAACGTCCCGATGACGAACACGACCAGCCCGGCGATGTTCTGCGCGGTGCCGGCCGCGAGGACGCGATGGTCTGACGCGCCGCCGCCGGGCGGCGACGACGGGGCTCGGTCCTCGGTCGTCACGAGGACTCAGTATCTCCGATGAATGGTCGCTAGCTGATGACGAAGTACGCCACGGTCACGGTCTGGGTGGCTACAGCCTTCAGACGGATCGTGAACGAGTCGGTGCCGTCGTGGCGGATCACCCGGTCGAGGTCGCCGGTCGGAGACTGCACCGTGGCCAGGACCTTGCTCTGAGGATTGATATCGAGACCTGGGGTCACGGTCTTGCTGTCCTGACCCGCCGGGATGCCCACAAGGCCTGCCGAGCTGAAGTTCACGGCTCCCTCGGCCTGCAGCGCGACGTCGCCTGCGGCATGCACCCCCACCGGTCCCGTCGCGTCGACCCCGACCTCACGGCCGTCCGCCTGGACACCCACCGTCCCGGTGCCGCTGACGCCGAATCCGCCGTCGCCGATGTTGGTGGCCGCCACGCCGCCGTCGACCCCAAGGAAGTAGCCGCCCCAGTCCGAACCGTACCCCTCGACCGCCACGATCTCGTGCGGGTCGATGCGGTACTCCGGGTTCGTGACACCCATGATCGCGGGGTCGCCTTGGGCCACGAAGCCACCGGTGGCCGGGACCGATCCGAAGGTCGTGTCCCAGTTGAGGCTCGTCGTGGCCTGATTCCCGGAGCACTTCGCGTTGTTCGCCGTGCCCGAGCAATTGTGCCGTCCGAGCTTCATGGCCCGGCCCGCGCTGCCCGAGGCACTGCTCACCCAGGCAAGGACAAGCACAAGGGAGGCGACCACGAGGGTCGCCGTATGCACGAATCGAGGACGAGTACGCATCCTGCACCTCCACGGGTCGGGAACGCCGCCATCGTGTTCCTTGCTCGGGCAACTCGCAAATGAACGCCCCGGCCGATGATGTATCCTGCGTGATGCATGAAGTAGGGGCGCTCGATGGGGCGCCTTCGGCCGTCCGGAAGGGGAGATGCAGATGCTCCGGCATGTCGCCATGTTCAAGTTCAAAGAGGGGATGACCGACGAGCAGAAGCGCTCGTCGCGTGACGCGCTCGCCGCGCTCAAGGGAACGGTGCCGAGCGTCGTCGAGTACACGGTCGGGTTCGACATCGAGCGCAACCCCAACAACTGGGACATGGTTCTCGTCGCGGACTTCGAAGACGTCGCCGGTCTCGAGGCGTACTTCGCCCACCCCGTCATGAACGCGGCATCCGACCTCACCGCCTCCGTCACGCAGAAGGAGATCACGGCGAGGGTCCAGTTCGAGTTCTGACATGCCGGTCACCGACATCCACTGTCACTGGACGCCGCGCCGGTTCGCCGACGCGGTCGGTGGGGACGGCGGCACCGGCACGTGGCACACGCTCGGCTCCGACGTCGGCGAGCTGCACATCCCGAAGTTCCTCATCCCGCCCGAGGAGCGAATGGCGGAGATGGACGAGATGGGCGTCGACGTCCACTGCCTCACGGTGAACGCGGGGTTCTTCAAGTACGACCTCGACCCGGAGACCGCCGCGGCGATCGCGCGGGAGTGCAACGAGGAGCAGTCCGAGACGATCCGCGGCAACCCCACCAGGTTCACCGGTCTCGCAACCGTTCCGATGCAGGACGTCCCGAGGGCCATCGCGGAGATGGAGCACGCGATGTCGGAGCTCGACTGCCGGGGGATCACGATCGCCGACCACATCAACGGCGAGACCCTGGACGAGCCGAAGTTCCGCCCGTTCTGGAAGGCGGTCGAGGACGCCGGCGCCGTCGTCTTCTTCCACCAGTGCGGCAAGACCCTCGTCGAGGAGCGCACGACCCGCTACGGGCTGCCGAACACGATCGGCAACCTCGTGGAGCGCGCCCTCACGTTCGGGACGCTCGTCCTGGGCGGCGTCGTCGACGAGTTCCCGAACCTGAAGCTCGTCCTCGGTCACGCCGGCGGCTACACGGCGTTCGGCGCGGCTCGCATGGACAAGGGCTGGACGGCCGGGGCCATGGAGAACATGCCGGAGTTCGACGACGCGCGGACCTACCTCCAGAAGGCTCCCAGCGACTACCTCAGCGCCTTCTACTACGACTGCTGCACCTACACCGAAGCGACCCTTCGGTTCCTGGTCGACGCCGTCGGGTCGGATCGCGTGATGCTCGGCACCGACTACCCTGCGCCGATGATCCTCGACGACGCCGTCAACTGGGTGAACGGCCTCGAGAGCTTCACGGCCGACGAGAAGCAGGCCATCCTCTCGACGAACGCCACGAGCCTGCTGGGGCTGTGAGCCCACCGCTCGAGGGGCAGGTCGCCCTCGTGACGGGCGGCAACACCGGCATCGGCGAGGCCGTGAGCCGGCGGCTCGCCGCCGGAGGGGCGCGGGTCGGCATCGGGTTCGTGGAGCACGAGGAGCGCGCCCGGGAGCTCGCCGGCACGCTCTCGGAGAGCGCGGCCGCGTGCATCGCCGTCGCGTGCGACGTGACGGACACCTCGAGCGTCGAGGCGGCGCTCGCGCGGATCGAGGAGGAGCTCGGCCCGCTCACGACGCTCGTGAACAACGCCGGCCTGCTGGAGCGCCGCCCGTTCCTGGAGATCGACGAGGCCGCGTGGGCTCGCACCCTGGACGTCTCGCTCGGCGGCACCTACCGGTGCGCCCGGGCGAGCGTGCCGCGGATGCTCCGCTCCGGCGGTGGGGCCATCGTGAACATGGCCTCGGAGCTCGTCGCCATCGGCGGATCTCATCACGCGCACTATGTCGCCGCGAAGGCCGGCGTCGTGGGCCTCACCCGCTCGCTCGCCCGCGAGCTCGGTCCACAAGGGATCCGGGTCAACGCCGTCGCGCCGGGCCCCACCCGCACGCGGATGCTCGACGGCGAGGCCCTCGCGGCGCTCGCCGAGTCGATCCCGCTTCGCCGCGTGGGGGCGCCCGAGGACATCGCTGCCGCCGTCGCCTTCCTCTGCAGCGAGGACGCGTCCTGGATCACCGGCCAGGTGCTCGGCGTCAACGGCGGGCTGGTGATGGCGTGAGCATGCAGGTGGAGATGGCACGGCTCACCTGGGTCGAGTACCGCCGGCGGATCGAGGCCGGCGCGGTGGTGATCCTGCCCGTGGGCGCCACCGAGCAGCACGGGCATCACCTCCCGCTGTCGGTGGACGCGACCATCGCCACGGAGGTCGCGAGCCGCGTCGCCGGCCGGATCGGCGGGATCGTCGCACCGACGGTCGCCTACGGCTACAAGTCCCAGCCGAGAACGGGAGGCGGAGGGCACTTCCCCGGCACGACGGGTCTCGACGGCTCGACGCTGACCGCCGTCGTTCGCGATGTGCTCTGCCGGCTGGCCGATCACGGGGCGAAGAAGCTCGCGATCGTCGACGGGCACTTCGAGAACGAGATGTTCCTCACGGAGGGCGTCGATCTCGCCAGGCGGCAGATGCGCGCCGCGGGCATCGAGGACGTCCGGATCGTGAAGCTGCGCTACTTCGAGGACGTGAGCCCGGCCACGATCGAGCTGCTGTGGCCGGACGGATACCCGGGGATGGCGCTCGAGCACGCCGCGCTCATGGAGACGTCGATGATGCTGCACCTCGCGCCCGATCTGGTCGACCTCGCGGCCGCGCCCGAGGACGGGCCGGCGAGCTTTCCGCCCTACGACGTCTACCCGGCCGACGTCTCCCGGGTTCCGCCCTCCGGGGCGCTGTCCTCGCCGCGCCGGGCGACGGCCGAGATCGGCGCGCACCTGCTCGACGAGTTCGTGGCCCTCGTAGAAACCGCGATTCAGCGCGAGCTGGGCTGAGGCCCCGCGCTCGCCGCCGGCTGGGCGATCCGCGGGTCGAGCTCCGTCCGGCGGCGCTCCATCTCCTCGAACACCTCGAGGATCTTCGCCTGCACGGTGGCAACCTCGGGATCGCTCTGTTGCCGGGGATAGGGCAGATCGATGGTGAGGTCGGCGAAGTTCCGGCCGCCGTACTCCACGATGATGATCCGGTTCGACAGCTGCACGGCCTCCATCACGTCGTGGGTGACGAACAGAACCGTCTTCTTCGTCTTCTCCCAGATCCCCTGAAGCTCGAGCCGAAGCTTCCGCGCGGTGATCGCGTCGAGATGGCTGAAGGGCTCGTCCATCAGCAGCAGATCGGGCTCGACCGAGAACGCGCGGGCGATGCCGACCCGCTGCTGCATCCCACCGGAGAGGTGCGCCGGGTACATCTGCTCGAACCCGGTCAGCCCGACGAGGTCGACGTATCGGGCCACCCGCTCCTTCGATTCCTCGCTCTTGTCGCCCTGGACGTACATCAGGTTGTTGATCACGGTTCGCCACGGCAGCAGGCGGGGATCCTGGAACACGTAGCCGAGCCGGGCGGCGCTCCCGTCGTCGGCCGTCGTCTCCACGCTGCCCGACGTCGGCGCCTCGATCCCCGACACGATGTTGAGGAACGTGCTCTTGCCGCATCCCGACGGGCCGACCATGGAGACGAACGTCTGGCCCTGCATCTCGAAGTGGAGGCCGTCGAGCGCCCGCACCACGGGCTGGTGCTTGGTGGGCGGCTGGAACTCCTTCACGACGTGGGTCGCCTTCAGGATGGCCATGCCGTCTCCTCCCCCCGGATCCGCCCGGGCCCGGCCGAGCTGCTCACGTCGATGACTTCCTGCGACTCACGCCGAACCCTCCGACCTCGGGGCGCCAGCGGTGCGCGTAGCGATCCAGCCGCTCCAGGATCCCCCGGTCGACCGTGATCACGATGACCAGGACGATCACACCCCAGCCCATCAGCCCGTTGTAGTTCACGGCCAGGTACCAGAAGCGGGCACGGAACCCCGCGCCGATGTTGTTCCCGAACCACTCGACCAGCACGACGCATCCCCAGGCCGCCACGATGGCGAGGCGGAACCCGGCCAGGAGCTGATCCGCCATCGAGGGCAGGACCAGGTCCCTGATCTGCCGCCGGAACGGGACCCCGTAGGCATCGGACATGTCGCGCAGCTCGCGCGGAACGGCGAGCGCACCCTGGAACACGTGGATGACGAGACCGGGCGTCGCCGAGACGATCGCGCAGAAGATCGGAGCGCGGTTGCCGAAGCCGAACCACATCACCGCGAGCAGCGCCCAGATGAAGGCCGGGAGCGCCAGGCCGACGGTCACCATGTCGGTGAAGAACGCCTGGGCTCGCCACCACCGGCCCATGGCGTATCCGATGGCGACGCCGAAGATCGTGACGAAGACCATGGCGATCGCGGTCCGGCGAATGCTCTCCACCAGGTTGAAGACGAGCTCGTTGTTGTACAGAGACCAGTCCCCCGACCCGTACGCGCGGTGGAACTCGTCCACGATGAAGATGAACGTCTGCAGCGGGGTCGGGAACCGTTCGCTCACCCCGCCGGCAAGCTGCCAGACGAGGACGAGCACGATCCTCGAGGTCCAGCGGGCGGTTCGGTCGGCCAGAAGGAACCGCAGCACCGGGTTCCTCCTCGTGGAGGGAGGGACCGCCGGCGACGGTGCGCGGGCGATCGACCTCGTAGGCCGGATCAGGTCGGTGTCGCGCCGCATCAGTAGCGGAGCACATCCTCACCGCGCTTGAGCCGGTAGCGGAAGACGTAGCGCTCCACCCGCATGAGGACGACGCGCTCGACGAACACGACGAAGATGACGAAGAACATCATCCACGCGAGCATGTCGGGCACCGAGAATCCCTGGAAGGCCCTCCGGATCTGCACGCCGACGCCCGTCGTCCCGCCGAAGGTCTCGGCCAGCGCCGCGAGCTTCCACGAAGCGGCGAACGACGCCCTCGAGCCGGCGAACAGGAACGGAAGGAACGTGGGCACGACGATGTGGCGCAGGGCCTCGTTCGAGGGCCGGTGATAGGCCCGGCTCATCGCGAGCAGGTTCCGGTCGACGTTCTCGACCCCGGCCGCCACGTTCAGGCAGATCACGGGCAGGACGAGCAGCGTGACCACGAACGCGGGCCCCGCGTCACCCAGACCGAACAGCAAGAGCGCGAGGATCGCGTAGACGATCAGAGGCACGTTGGCGGCCAGGTAGACCATGTCGAAGAAGAAGCTCTTCGCGTACCGGTACCGCCCCATCAGGATGCCGATGGGCACGCCGATGACGACCGCTGCCACGAACCCGATCAGCGTCTTGCGGAACGTCTCCCAGAAGTTGAGGAAGACGTAGCCCGCCTTGACGTGCCGCTCGGGGTCGCCCACCACGAATCCCCACATCCGCTGGGCGACCTCCCATGGACTCGGGAGGAGGTTGAACTCGGTCTGGGTGACGACGTGCGCGACCTGCCAGATGCCGACGAGGGCGAGCGCTCCAAGCAGCGAGTAGCCGGCGGCCTTCCGCCGGCTCCTCGCAGCTTGCTTGGCCACGTCGACGGGCGCTGCGTCCGCCGTGGCGGTCGTCTCGATCCTCGCCGGCGCCTCCGGGGCCATCGTCCTCCTTTACCGAAGCGGGCCTACGCCTGCGACGGGATGCTGCAGGTTTCGTCACCGCTCGTCGGATCGATGCAGACGTGCAGCGGCTGTGGCTGATCCGCCGGGATGAGCCCCGCCTTGGCCAGCAGCGTCGTCACGCCCGCCTCACCGTTGATCCAGTCCTGATCGAGATACACCGAATCGACGAACTCGTCGAACTGCGTCGAGTACCAGTTCTCGAGGTAGGAGAGCTCCGCGTCGTTCTTGTACCCGAAGTCGTCCGGGTACGCCTTGAGGATCGCGTCCTTGTCGTTCGCCCACGCGTCCAGCCCGGCCTGCCAGACCTTCAGGAAGAACGCCACCTCACCGGGGTGATCGTCGTACCAGCTCTTGAGGACCACGAAGTTGTTGCTGTTCATGCCCTCATGCCCGGGAGCGTACTTCTCCGCGTAGAGCTGCGAGGCCGACTTGTTGTCGTACAGCCCGACGACCTTGCCGGACATGAGGTCCGGGATCGCGTTGTAGATGGATGTGACGCCGGCGCACAGGTCGCCCTTCTCGACGAGTCCGGGCGAGACGTCGAAGTCGGTGATCGCCATGGCGAGGTCCGGAGAGTCCGGCGCGAGGTCGCGGCCGTCGAGGTCCTTCGCGAGCGCCTGCCACACGATGGACGATCCCTCGAACGACTCGACGCCGACCTTGCACCCGGCCGGCAGGTCGCCGAACGAGTTGTAGCCGGAGTCGGCCTTGACGACGACGATGTCCTTGGCCTTGTTGTACTTGCCGATCGTCACCGTCGCGACGCCGTTCTCCGCCTCGAGGACGGGAGTCTCGTAGCTGCCGGTCGAGACCACGTCGGCGTGCCCGCCGGCGAAGAAGGCGAACTCGTCCTCGGACTCGTTCCGGTCGATCGTGTAGCCGGATTCGTCCTCCATCCTCTTGAGGATGCCCTGGTCCTCGATCCAGTTCCAGACCGGGTCCGGCGAGAAGACGAAGCGGATCGTGCCCTTGCTGCCACCACCGCCGCCGCCGCCGTTGCCGTTGCTGCAAGCGGTCGCGACCAGCGCGAACCCCACGGTCACCGCCGCCAGGATGTGAACCGACCGACGTCGCCTCATGCGTCCCTCCCCCCGCGCGCCTCGCGCGCTCCCACGGGCCGGCGTTGCGACCGGAGGCTCATCCAGCGGAGTCCCCTCGCCGCATCGCTGATGTTCACCGGTCACGTACGATATAGGATGTTTGGTATCGGGGTCCAGGGACCCTGTGCAGCCGTTTTCGAGCCAGAGGGGGGTCCATGCTGCGGCACACCGCGTTCTTCCTGTTTCGGCCCGACGTCGACGACGAAGCACGGCTGCGGATGCTCAAGGGTCTCGCGTACATGCGTTTTGCCTGTTCCAGCGTTCGCTCCCTCGATTTCGGGACCGATCTGTTCGGCGGCTCGGCGCCGTTGGCCGAGGTGAAGCCCTGGAAGCGGACGCCCAGGTGGCGCGGCCGCCTCGAAGGTCCCCCTTGCAACTACGACGTGGCGCTGCACCTGGACTTCGACGACCAGGCGGGCCTCGATGCGTACAACCACGACGACGTCCACCACGAGGTCGGCGAGTACAACGCGTCGATCTGCCGCGGCGAGCTCACCGCGCGCGTCGACTGGTGGTACGACGGCGATCCGCTCACCGAGGCGGGGCTCGTCCGGCACTCGGCGATGTTCGTGTGGGACGACGAGGTCGACGACGCCGCGAAGGAAGCCGCGCAGGCGACGGTTCGCTCACTCGCCGGCGAGCCGGGCGTCCGCTCGCTCACGATCGGGCAGAACGTCGGGACGCTGACGACCGACTACGACTGGCTGATCGACCTGCGGATCGACGACAAGGAATCCGCCGGGCGGCTCCTCGAAGGGCCCGCCTACGCGGAGGCCATGAAGTCACTCGCCGGCGTCACGAAGCACGAGTGGACCGC
Source organism: uncultured Actinomycetes bacterium (assembly GCA_963766935.1). Taxonomy (GTDB): domain Bacteria; phylum Actinomycetota; class UBA4738; order UBA4738; family HRBIN12; genus CAVYBY01. The sequence goes on from CAVYBY010000007.1 coordinate 174,592, forward strand.
GCGCTTGTCCCACACGATGGTCGGGCACTAGGGCTCGGCGTCAGCCGAGCATCTGCTCGTCGTACTCGACACGCGAGAGGATCCGCGGCTCGTCCTCGGTGATCAGGACCATGTCCTCGATCCGAACTCCGCCGCCGCCGCGCACGTCCGGCACCCACACCAGCGGCTCGACCGCGAACACCATGCCCGGCTTGAACTCGACGACGGTGGAACCGGGGAGCGTCTCGCCGATGTAGGGCGGCTCGTTGGCTCCCATGCCGATCCCGTGCCCGATGAACAGGCTGAACATGTGCTCGCCGAACCCGTGGTCGGCGATCTTGGCGATGATCGTGTCCGCGACGTCCTGGTTGGTGTTGCCCGGCCGCATGACCGCGATGCCGGCCATCAGGCCCTCGTAGACCGACGTGTAGATCCGCTTCTGCATCTGCGACGGCTTTCCGGTGATCATCGTGCGGCCGATGTCGGCGAAGTAGCCGTTCCACATCGCGCCGATGTCGATGAAGCACACGTCGCCGTTGCGGACGATCTTGTCCGTGCAGATCCGGTGCGGCGGGGACATGTGCTCACCCGACGCGACGAACGGCGTGATGACGTGCGCCATCTCGCCACCCAGGTAGTAGAGGGTCTGCATGGCGTCGCCGGCGATCTCGTTCTCGCGGCGGCCGGCGCGGGTCCCGTCGATCGCCCGCTGGGTCACCGAGTCCCCGATCGCGCAGGCTTCCTCGATGATGGCGATCTCGTCGGGCGACTTCACCAGCCGGACGCGCTGCATGAGCGAGTCGCCGTCGGTCGGAGCGACATCGGGCAGGTGCGTGCGCATGGACTCGACGAGTGAGAAATTGACCTGGTCCACCCCGATGCGTCCGGCCGAGACGCCCATGTCGGAAAGGAGCGGCACCAGCGTGGTCTTGACGAACGCGTCCACGAGCTCGGCCTGCTCCATGATCGGGATCGGATGGGCGCCGACCAGCCAGGACATGCCGGAGTTCGCCTTGTCGATCTCGCCTCCCGAGCACAGCAGGATGGGCCCGGCGTCGGCGGTCATGAGGACGCCGTTGAGCGACGTCATCTTCCCGGCGATGAGCTGGGCGCGAAGCGACGTGAGGTACCGGACGTTCTCGTCCTTCCACAGCAGGAGGGCGTCCATCTCCGATGCCTCGAGCGCCGACCGGACCGCCGCGACCCGGTCCGCCCGCAGGCGGGCGAAGTCGATCCGGTCCTCCCAGTCGACGCCGAACGGTCCTCGGGCGTACCCGCTCATGAAGCCCTCCTTCGGCGGCTCGAAGCCGCGCTCAGCAGCATGTATCATACATCCTGTCGGAGCGTTCCCGGAGGGCGTCCGCGTGCGGTTGGACCGCGTGAGCAGGGATGATGTCCTCGTCGACGGCGAAGGAAGGCGGAGGTGACGTGGAGCTTCACGCGATCGCCGACGAGTGGCGGACCGCCCACGAGTTCGTCAGGGAGACGCTGCGCAAGGCGATCCTTCGGGGAGACCTGACCGGCGGCTCGCGGCTGATCCAGGCGGACCTCGCCGCGCGTCTGGAGGTCAGCACGACCCCGGTCCGAGAGGCGTTGCGCGATCTCGCCACCGAGGGGCTGATCACGCTCGACCGGCACCGGGGAGGCGTCGTCCGCGAGCTCAACTGGGACGACATGGACGAGATCCGGCGGATCCGCGACTCGCTGGACCCGCTCTCGATCGACCTCGCCGTCCAGGGCATGACCGACGCCCAGCTCGAGCAGGCCGAGTCGCTCTGCGCCGAGATGGACGGGGTCAGCCGACCTGGCCGACTGGGTCGAGACCAACCGCAAGTTCCATTTCCTGTTCCACGACGCCACGGGCGCGCCGCGCCTGACGGCGATCCTGAAGGGACTCGAGGAGGCCGCGGCCGTCTACGTCGCGCAGGCCCAGCGCTGGCACCCGGAGATCCGGCGGCGAGCGAACGAGGAGCACCGCGCCTATGTCGCCGCCTGCCGGAGCAAGCGACGTCGCGGCGGCGCGCAAGGCCCTCGAAGGCCACGTCGGCCTGCTCGATCGAGATGACCGACCCCGACGAGCGCCGGAGCTGAGCGTGGCGGAGCGAGCGGTTCGGCTCGGGCTCGTCGGGCTGGGCTGGTTCGGGGGCGTCCTCGCCGACGAGCGCCCGGGCAACCGGCGTCGCGGAGGTCGTGTCGTGCTTCGCCCGCTCGGCCGAGGCCCGCGCCGCGTTCGCCGAGAAGCAGGGTTGCGAGGCCGCCGAGAGCCTCGACGCGCTGCTGGGGGACCCGTCGATCGACGGCGTGCTGGTCGCGACCCCGCATTCCACGCATCCGGAGCTGATCGGGCAGGTCGCCGCGGCCGGCAAGCACCTCTTCGTCGAGAAGCCGCTGACGCTCACCACGGCCGACGCGCTGCGCGCCGATCGCGGCCGCCGACGCCGCCGGGGTCGTGCTCCAGGTGGGGCACAACCGCCGGCGGCAACCGGCCAACCGCCGGATCAAGGCGATGATCGACGCCGGCGAGCTCGGGACGGTCGTGCAGCTCGAGGCGAGCCACTCGGCCCCGGCGGCAATGAGCGACGCCATCGCGCCCTGGCGGCTCGATCCCGCGGAGAGCCCCGCGGGGGGCATGGCGGCCCTCGGGGCGCACGAGGTGGACACCTTCAACTACTTCGTCGGCCGGGCGAAGCGGGTCACGGGGTTCAGCAAGCAGCTCGTGGGCCGGACCGCCATCGACGAGGCGACCGCGATCGTGATCGAGTACGAGAGCGGCCCGCTCGGCTACCTCGGTACGACCTACTTCGCCCCCTCGGTCGTGACGGTCGCCGCCTACGGCATGGGCGGCGAACGTCTGGAACGAGGGCGACGGCACGCACCTGTACGTGCAGCGGATCGGCGAGGCGGCTCGGACGCGAGGAGCCGGTCGAGCAGATCGACACGGTCGATCGACGAGCTGGCCGAGTTCGCCCGGTGCATCCGCGACGGCGGCCGCCCGGAGACCGGCGGCCCCGAGGGGATCGAGGTCGCCGCCGTGTTCGAGGCGGTCGTCGAGAGCGCGGCCACCGGGCAGGCGGTCGAGATCTCCGACGTGCTCGCCCGCGCGGCCGTCGCCTGACGATGCCTCGCGGGGAGGCCGCGTGCGAGCCGTCGCGCTGACGGCGCCGGGCCGGCTCGAGGCCGCAGACGCGCCCGAGCCCGTTCCCGCCGAGGGCGAATCGGTCGTGGCGGTCCGCGCCGTCGGCATCTGCGGCTCCGACCTGCGGATCTTCGACGGCCGGATCCACGGTCGAGGTACCCGCGCGTCATGGGCCACGAGATCGTCGGCGACGTGCTCGACGGCCCCGGCGCGGGCCGCTCGGTCCTCGTCGACCCCACGGTCTCCTGCGGACGGTGCGACCTCTGCCGGCGGGGCCGGGAGAACCTCTGCGAGTCGGGGTGGCTGCTCGGCCGCGACCGCGACGGGGGGCTGAGCGAACGGATCGCCGTACCCACGGCGAACCTCTACGAGGTGCCGGCGGGACTCGACCCCGGTTCGGCCACGCTGCTCCAGGTGCTGACGACGTGCGTGCACGCGCAGTCGATGTGCGCGGTCGCGCCCGGCGAGCCGGCGATCGTGGTCGGCGCGGGCGTGACCGGCCTGCTTCATCTCCAGCTCGCGAAGGCGGCCGGAGCTCACCCCCTCGTCTGCGTCTCGCGGAGCGAGTGGAAGCTGGATCTCGCCGCCAGTCTCGGCGCCGACACGACCGTACGGGCGACCGGCGACGACGCCATCGAGCGAGCCCGCGACGCGACCGGGGGAGGAGCGGAGCTGGTGATCGAGTGCGCCGGCACCGTGGAGACGCTTGCCTTCGCGGTGGGAGCGTCGAGGACGGGCGGACGAGTGCTCGCGTTCGGCACGATCGCCTCGACCGAGGGCCGGTTTCCGTTCTACGACCTGTACCACAAGGAGCTGGTGCTCACGAGCCCGCGCGCGGCACGGCCCGCCGACTTCCCGGCGGCGATCGAGGCCGTCCGGTCCGGCGGCGTGCGGTTCGACGGCTTCGTGACACACCGATTCCCACTCGCCGAATCCGCCGCCGCGGTCGGAGTCGCCGGCGGCCCGGACGCGCTCAAGGTCGTGGTGGAGGTCTCCTAGGTGCGCGCCATGGCGGTCACGGCCTACGGCGAGCCGCTGGAGCCGATCGAGCTGGCGGAGCCCGACGTGCCGGACGGGTACGCCCTGATCCAGGTGGAAACCTGCGGCGTGTGCTTCAGCGACGTGAAGACCTCGCGCGGACGGATGCCGTTCAGCGACGACCTCCGCCTGCCGCACGTCCCCGGCCACGAGATCTTCGGTCGCGTGCTGGGGACGAACCCGGCCGGGCTCTTGCCGGAGGGCGAGCGAGTGGTCGTGCACCACTACTGGCCGTGCGGCCGGTGCCCGAGCTGCCTTCGCGGCGACGAGACGCTCTGCTCCGACCTTGCCGGGTGGGTCGGGTTCACCTCGCACGGCGGGTTCCGTGAGCGGCTCGCGGCGCCGGTCGACCGGCTGCTGCCCGTTCCCGAAGGCATAGAAGCTTCGGCGGCGGCGGTGATGACCTGCGCCCTGGGCACCGCCGTCCGATCGGTGCTCGTTCGCGGCGGCGTCCGGTCCGGCGACCGGGTCGCGATCCTCGGGCTGGGGGGTGTGGGCATCCACGCGGCCCAGGTCGCGCGAGCGGCGGGCGCGCAGGTGACGGGCATCGACGTGAGCGAGGTGGCCCTGGGCGCCGCGCGCTCGCTCGGCCTCGAGGCGCACCGGAGCGCGGACGATCTCCCGGGCGCCCGAGAAGACGCCGGCGCCGGGGAGACCGACGTGGTCATCGACACGGTCGGGCGCAACGAGACACTCGCGCTCGCGGCCCGGCTCGTCCGGCCGGGCGGACGAGTTGTCGGGGTCGGCTACCTTGCGGACACCGCGCTCGTCGTCGCGACCGCGCGGCTGGTGCTCGGCGAGCTGGCCTTCGTCGGCTCTCGCTTCGCGCGCCGAAGCGACCTGGAACGAGGGATCGACCTAGTCGCCTCGGGCGCCGTCCGCCCGGTCGTCGGGCTCGTCCGCCCCCTCGAAGACGTCAACGACGTGTTCGAGGCGCTCGAACGTGGGGAGGTCGCCGGCCGGGCCGTGCTGGACGTCGAGAGGCTCGGTGTCGTCCCGGCCTGACCGGGCCTACGTGAGACCGAGCTCGGCGGCGTTGACCGCGTACGGCGGACGGGCGCCGGACAGCGCGACGACGACCTGCTCCGCGGCCTTGCGCTGGAGCTCGGCGATCGACTCCTCGCTGTAGAAAGCCGCGTGCGGCGTGATCACGACGTCGTTGCGGTGGATGAGCGGGTCGTCGGGCGCGGGCGGCTCCGTCTCGAGCACGTCGAGGCCGACGCCGCCGAGGGGGCCGCCCACGAGCGCCTCCAGGACGGCGGCGGTGTCGACGAGCGGCCCGCGCGAGGTGTTGACGAGGATCGCGCCCGGGCGCATGCGCCCCAGCTCCGCGGCGCCGATCAGATGCCGATTGTCCTCGGTGAGCGGTGCGTGAAGCGAGACGACGTCGGCCTCCGAGAGCAGGTCCTCGAGCGAGCGCGACTCGACACCGGCTTGCGCCATGGCCTCGGCCGGGACGAACGGGTCGGTGGCGACGACCCGGTAGCCAATGGCCGCGGCCTTCTCCGCCAGGCGCCGGGCGATCCGCCCGAAGCCGACGAGGCCGAGGGTCCGGCCGCGGATCCGGTGCAACGGCTTCGCCTCGGTCGGCGACCACGCCCCCTGGCGCACGGCGGCGTCGAGGCGCGTGATCCCGCGCGCGAGCGTGAGGATCAGCGAGAGCGCGTGATCGGAGACCTCGTCGATGCAGTAGTCGGGCACGTTGGTCACGACGATCCCGCGCGCGGTCGCCTCCGGGAGGTCGATCGTGTCGAGCCCGATGCCGTAGCGCGCGATCACCCGGCATCCTTCCAGCGAGCGGATGACCTCCGCCGGCATCGGCGCGTAGCAGTTCAAGACGCCGGCCGCGCCGGCCGTGCGCGCACGGACCTCCTCCGGCGTCCGCGCGTCGCCGTCGTAGCGAAGCTCGTACCCGGCCTCGGCGAGCAGAGCCCGTTCGACGTCGAGGTTCGGGAAGACGTGGTCGGTCACCGCGACGACGCCGCCCGGAGCCGCGCTCATGCGCTCGCCCCGCGGCGAACGGGAGTCGCCTCGTCCCACACCCAGACCGATCCCTCGTCGCCGTCGACGGTCACGAGGGTTCCGGGCGCCACCCCGGTCAGGTCCACGCCCGCGACGGCGGGAACGCCGAGCGAGCGAGCCACTTCGAACAGGTGCGCCCCGAGCCCGCCCCGCACCGAGACGACCCCGGCCGCCCCCCAGAGCAGCGGCGCCGCGTGAGGGACCGGATCGGTGAGCGCCAGCACCCGCCGGGGGACCCACGACGGCGAGCCGGCCCTGCCGACGACGAGCCGGCCGGCGCCGCCGCCCGGCGAAGCGGCGGATCCCCGCACCTCGCGGCCGGCGCCCTCGATCACCCGGCGGACGAAGGGCTCCCACCGGTCCGGGCCGAGGCGGATCGGCGGCGGAACGTCGGACCAGACCGCCCGATCCAGCTCCTCGGGCGAGATGCGCCAGATCAGGTCGCGGTGCGGCAGCCGGCCGTCGCGGACGAACGCGTCGGCCATGCCACCAAGCAGCCCGAGCAGCCGCCGGGCGTCCGCGCGGTCGACCGGACGGAGCGAGGCGAGCTGTTCGAGCCCGCGCCCGGTCCCGTCCCCGAGCACGGAACGAACGGCATCGGCGGCGCGGCGAGCCGCGGCGCGCGGCTCGATGGGAGCGCCGGAAAAAGACCAGGCCTGTGCGGTCAGGCGCCGGGCCAGCTCGAGCAACTCGGCGTGGACTGCGCGGGGATCGTCGACCTCGATCGCCGGGACCACCGGGATCTCCGAGGAGCCGGACCACGCGAGCACGAATGCCTCCCCGAGCGGAGCGGGGAACCTGGAGGCGGCGCGCGCGAGGGTCTCGGCGGCCGCGTCAGGCACGCCTGCGCTCGGCCGGCGAGCGGATCGCGCGGCCTCGATCCCGGCGGGGCGCGTCTGGAGCACCACCGGCCCATCTGCCGCCGCTCCCCATTCGATCGTCTGATGACCGGTCTCGCGCGCGACGGCGGCGGCGAGCGCGGCGACGCGCACGGCCATCTCCGCCCTCCCGGCGTCGGCGACGCCGGCGACGACCCCGTCCGCCGAGACCTCGAGCCGGCCCCCCGACGCCCCACCGCCGGCAAGGCCGGCCGGACCACAGGGGGCAAGGGCGACGACCGTGCTCCCGTCCGGACGGCGCGAAGCCGTCCCACCCGTCTCGAACGCCACCCAGGGCTGGACCAGGACCGCGATGCCGGCCGACTCGGGCAAGGTTCCCATCCGATCGGCACGAGCCACGACGTCCCGCGTGAACGCCGACGCCCAGCAGCCGAGCACGGCCGCGGCCAGATCCTTCTCCGTCACCTCGTGATACGTCGCGAAGGCCCCGGACCACCGCGCGTCGTCGTCGAACGAGGTCGAGGACCGCACGATGACGCTCCCGCCGAGCTCGTCCGTCGCTCGCGCGAGCTCCGCGAGGAGATCCGCGTCGAGCCTCAGACCGGCGACGGCGAGGCAGGCGGCCGCGGGACCGGATCGCGCCAGGGCGGCCGACCCCGCCGCCGCCGCGTCACCAGCCTCCCCGGAGGGCAGCACCCATCCGGGAAGCACGGGCAAGCCGGCGGCGCGCGCACGGGCCAGACCGGCGGCCTTGGCGCCGGCCGTGCCCTCGTCGCGGGCGCGCGGGTCCTCGAGCGAGACGAGCCGTCGCACTCAGTCGACCACGGTGATCTCGTCGATCGGGAACGAGGTGATCAGCTCGTGCCCGTCGTCGGTGACGACCAGCATCTCCTCCAGGCGCACGCCGAACTCGTGCACCTTGCCGTGCTGGGTCTCGAGCGCGAACACCATCCCGGGCTGGATCTCGACCGGGTGGTCGAGCGACCAGATCCGGGAGATGACCGGCTGGTCGTACTGCGCGAGCCCGAGGCCGTGCCCCCACAGGTTCGCGGCGGCCTCGTCTTCGTCCGCGTATCCCCACGCCTCCTGTGCCGAGGGCCACTTCGAGGCGATGTCGGCCGTCGTGACTCCTGGGCGCACGGCGTCGATCGAGTCGCGGAGCCACTTGAGCGCGATGTCGTAGTACTGCTTCATCTCCTCGGTCGGCCGGCCACCGACGCAGTACGTGCGGTAGACGCAGGACTTGAAGCCGTTCCACGTCAGGGCGGCGATGTCGATGATGACGAGCTCGCCCGGCCGGATGATCCGGTCGGAGAAGTTCCGCCAGTTGGGCCACGCGTTCGGGCCGGACGAAACGATCACGTCCTCGACGTCCTCGACGCCGGGGATGTTGTAGAGGTACTCGAAGCCGAACGCGGCCACCTGGTTCTCGGTCATGCCCGGCCGCAGGAACTGGGACAGCTCGTAGTGCATCCCGTCGCAGATGGCGCCGACGATCCGCAGACCGTTCTGCTCGTCGGGGCTCTTGATCGAGCGGGCCTCCATCATCGGCGTCATGCCGTCGGTCCAGGAGATCCCGGCCGACTCGAACGCCCGGATCATGTTGATGTCGATGAAGTCCACGCCGAGCGGCTTGTCCTTCACGCCGGCGTCCTCAAGATCCTGCAGGAGGGCCTTCGTGAACTTCTCGACCTGCATCGCCGACGCTCCGCCGGCGGCACCCTTGATCCACGCGAACGAGTGGCGGACGTTCGCCGGCGGGATCCACGGCGAGTTCTTGAGGATGTGGATCCCGATGTCGCCCTGCTCGTACAGGATCGGGTCCTTGCCCTCGCACAGGACCGCGTAGCGAAGGCCCGGCTTCAGGCGGTTCCACCCCGGGCGTGAGCGTCGACGTCACGTAGCGGACGTTCTCGTCGTACATCAGCAGCATCGCGCCCAGGCCGTGGCGCTTCATCGCCGCCTGGGCCCGCTCCAGCCGATAGTCGCGGACCCTCGCCCAGTTGATGCCTTCCTTCCACTCGAGACTCGCGTAGCCGAAGGTCTCCTTCATCCTTTTCCTCCTTTGGCCTCCCCTGGACCCGGCCCTAGCCGGTGATGCCGTCGACGATCGCCGCGAACGCGTCGTCGTCGATCAGGCCCTTCGTGGCGATCGACCGCTCCTTGACCTCGAGCAGGATCGCCTCCATCTGCTCCGGCGTCGCGCTCCGGCCGACCCGCTCCAGGCCGCCGGCGATCGAGTCGAGCCCGGAGCCCTTGCCCAGCACGAGCTTCGGGGCGGGCTGCCCGACCAGCTCGGGCCGGTACGGGAACGACTCCGTGAGCTCGTCCCCGACGTTTCGCACCCAGGTGCTGATGATCCCGGACTCGACGTTGTACAGACGCTCGCCGACGACCGGCCGGTTCGACGGCTGCTCGACCCCGGCGATCTCCATGACGAGCTTGGACAGCTCGAAGAACCGCTCGGTGTGGATCCCGGTGTCGAGCCCGTACATCGTCAGCAGCGCGAGGACGGTCTCCTCCATCGGCGTGTTGCCCGCGCGCTCGCCGATTCCGGTGACGGTCGTCTGCACCACCTCGACCCCTTCGGCGACGGCGATCAGCGTGTTGGCCACGCCGAGCCCGAAGTCCATGTGGAAGTGGGTCTCGAGCGGCACGCCGAGCCGCTCCCTCGTCTGGCGGACGAACATCCGCACGCCGTGGGGCGACAGGACGCCGAACGTGTCCACCAGGCCGATGGCATCGACGTGGCCGTCGGTCGCGACCTTCTCGAGCAGATCGAGGTACTCGACGAGCCCGGCGCGCGTGGCGTCGATCGGGAAGAACGAGACCTTGAGTCCCAGCTCGTGAGCGAGGCTCGTCGCCTCGACCGACGCGTCGATCGCGCGCTGCACCGGCCATCGGTAGGCCTTCTCGACGAGGTGGTGGCTGGAGGGGATCTCCATGACGACGCCCTCGACGCCGCAGTCCGCGGCGCGCTTGACGTCGTCGGTCATGCACCGGCTGAACGCGTAGATCTTCGACGGCAGGCCCATCGCCACCATCTCGCGGACCGCCTGGTCGTCGGCGGCCGAGACCGCCGGCAGGCCGGCTTCGATTCGGTGGACGCCCGCTTCTGCGAGAGCCTCGGCGATCCGGAGCTTGTCGTCCTTCGTGAACACGACGCCGGCCTGCTGCTCCCCGTCGCGCAGCGTCACGTCGTGGACCTGGACGGTGGCCGGCAGGCTCAGGTCCGCGCGAATCTCGGGAAGGAAGTTCCAGGGGCTCGTGAACCAGCGATCGGTGTGCCAGGGCTCCTCGGGCACGCGTGTCCTCCTCGGCTCCGGTAGGCTGGAATACATAACACATCATGTATGACCGGCGCGGGGTGGCCTCTGACCAGGCATGCTGGTGCGAGCACAGACGCCGGATGGATACCGGAGGGAGGCTGCCGTGACCGAGCCCGTCGGGCCGATCGATCCGCTGGTGGTGCCTCGGTTCGCCGGGCGCTCGACGTTCGCGCGACTGCCGACGATCGAGGAGGTCGGCCGCGCCGATGTCGCCGTCGTCGGCATCCCGTTCGACGCCGGCACCTCCTACCGCCCGGGCGCCCGGTTCGGCCCGCTCGCCATCCGGCAGGCCTCACGCCTGTTGCGCGGCTATCACCCCGGGCTCGACGTGCAGCCGTTCGCCGTGCAGCAGGTGGCCGACGCCGGGGACATCGCCGTCACCCCGTTCGACATCCCCGAGGCGATCGCGCAGATCGAGGCCGGCGCGCGCGAGCTGCTGGGATCGGCCACGAAGATCGTCACGATCGGCGGCGACCACACGATCGCGCTCCCGCTGATGCGGGCCATCAAGGACGTGCACGGGCCGCTGTCGCTCCTGCATTTCGACGCCCACCTCGACACCTGGGACGCTTACTTCGGTCAGGCCTACACGCACGGCACGCCGTTTCGCCGGGCGTGGGAGGAGGGGCTCCTTCTGGAGGAGACCTCGATGCACGTCGGAACGCGCGGGCCGATCTTCGAGCCGCAGGACCTCGCCGACGACGCGCGCTTCGGCTTCAAGATCCTCACGGCGATGGACGTCGCCGATCTCGGCGCGGCCGGCGCGGTCGAGCGCATCCGGACGCGGCTCGGGGACGGCCCCGTCTACATCTCGATCGACGTCGACGTGATGGACCCGGCGTTCACCCCGGGGACGGGGACGCCCGAGGCCGGCGGTCTGACGAGCCGGGAGATGCTCCAGATCCTGCGCGGGTTGCTCGGGGTGAATATCGTCGGCGCCGACGTGGTCGAAGTGAGCCCCCCGTACGACCACGCGGAGCTGACCTCGATCGCCGCGTCGCACCTGACGTACGAGCTGATCTCGATCTTCGGTCGCGGAGCCACAGCGGGCTCCTGATCGGACCCCCGGAGCCTGAAAACGAAACCGCGGCGGCCCGCGCCCGCGCTAGGATTCGCGCGATCTGAGGGGGGCGCAGGTGGAAGTCGCTGAGGGAGTGCACCGCCTGTCCAAGCGCGGTGTCGTCAACTTCTATTTGATCCGCGAGCAGGACAAGGTGACGCTGGTCGACGCGGGCACGCCCAGAGACTGGGACGTCCTGGTGGGCACGCTCGCCCGGATCGGCCTCACGCCCGATGCCCTCGACGCCGTCCTGCTCACCCACGCGCACAGCGATCACACCGGCTTCGCGGAGCGGGCTCGAACCCAGGCGAATGCGAAGGTGTGGGTCCACGGGGCGGACGCCGCCGCCGCCAAGACCGGACGAACCGCCAAGAACGAAGGCACTCTCTACCGGCACCTTCTGCACCCCGAGGCCTACCGAACCGTCGTGTCGCTGGTCCGGCGTGGGGCCGGCAAGATCGTCCCGATCCACGTGGTCTCGGCCTTCGCCGACGGAGAGGCCATCGACGTCCCCGGCCGCCCGCGGGTGGTGCACGCGCCCGGTCACACGCGGGGGAGTTGCGTCGTGCTCCTCGAGGACCGCCGGATCGCGTTGACCGGCGACGTCGTCGTGACGAGAAACCCGATGACGGGCCGGCAGGGACCGCAGATCATGCCGGCCGCGCTCAATCGCGATTCGCAGCAGGCGCTCGGCTCGCTCGGGGTGATCGAGAAGCTGCCGGCCGACCTGCTGTTGCCGGGCCACGGCGAGCCGTGGACCGACGGCGCCGCGGAAGCCGCGCGCCGGGCGCGGGCCGCCGGCACCTCCTAGCGAGCTCTCTAGATCCGCAGCGCGCGGATCGGCGCCAGGATCGCCGCCGGGTCCTCCCGCCAGACCTCGGGCTGGACGTCGATGTACAGCTCGATCTCGTTCCCGTCGGGATCGCGGATGTAGAGGCTGTGCGTCACCGTGTGGTCGGCCGTCCCCACGACCTCCACCCCGTGCTCGACGAGCGAGGCGAGCGCCTCACGCAGCTCGTCGTCGGTCTCGCCGACCTTCAGACCGAAGTGGTAGAGCCCGACGCGGCGGCCGGTCGGGATCGGCGCGGCGTCGGCGCCGACCTCGATCAGCAGCAGCTCGTGATGCGTGCGGCCCGAGGAGAACAGCGCGGTCCCGGGCATCGGCGACTCCATCACCTCGTGCCAGCCCAGCACGTCGCGGTAGAACGCGCGCGATCGCGCGACGTCGCGGACGTACAGAACGAGATGCCCAAGCTCCTTGATCTCCATCGCCGGTCCTTTCGCTTGCCGCAAGACGTGCTCCGGCAAGGCTACCCGCGACACGGGAAACTCTCCGTCGATGGGACGGGCCGCGATCCTCGGCACCCGGCCGCCGCGGCCGCTCACTCGCCGATCGCTTCTGGCCGCGGTCGGGACCCTCTCGAGGACCGATCCGCGACTGGCCGCGTCGGTCGAGCGGTTCGGACCCCCGCCGCTGTGGGCACGCGAGCCGGGGTTTCCGACGCTCGTGCATCTCATCCTGGAGCAGCAGGTCTCGCTCGCGTCGGCACAGGCGGCGTTCGACCGGTTGACGGCCGCGATCGGCCCGCCGGCGCCAGGCCGCCTCCTGGAGTTGAGCGATGCGGAGCTCCGCGCGATCGGCTTCAGCCGGCAGAAGACCGGGTATGCGCGAGATCTGGCCGAGGCGTTCCTCGGCGGGTTCAACGCAGACGAACTCGCGGCGCTCCCCGACGACGAGGTGCGGGCCGCGCTCGTCGCGCTGCGCGGGATCGGTCGATGGACCGCGGACGTGTACCTGACGATGTGTCTGCTCCGGCCGGACGTCTGGCCGCACGGCGACCAGGCACTGGCGACGGCCGCGGCGGAGGTCGCCGGCCTCGCTGCGCGGCCGTCGTTCGCCCAGCTCGAACGGATGGCGGAACCGTGGCGGCCGCACCGGGCGGTGGCGGCGAGGATCCTGTGGCATCACTACCTGCGGGTCCGCGGGCGCCCGGTCGACTGATCCATCGGACCGGTGCTATCGTCGCCGCGGCGATTCCTCACGCCGAACCTTCGGCCCGGCGCCCACGCAGCCGGCACGACGAAGGCAAAGGGGCTCAGCCTCGAGGGGCGTCTGCCGCTTCGTCGGCCGGCGGCCGTGAGAGCGTGGGTCCCGGTCGGCGGCTGCGAGGAGGAACGGCAGATGACGACCGACAAGGCTCGCAAGCGCGCGGTTCGCACGCGCATGACCAAGACCGGCGAGCGCTACACGGCGGCGCGGCGAAACGTCGTGAAGCCGGCCGCATCCGAGGCCTGGGCCACCGACGACCTCGGCAAGACCGACGCGTCGATCCGCACCGGCTCGGGCAAGGGCTGGGACGAGTGGATCGCCATCCTCGACGCCTGGGGCGCGAAGGAGCGGACGCACACCGAGATCGCCCGGCACGTCAACGCGGAGTTGGGGGTTCCCGGGTGGTGGGCCCAGACGGTGACGGTCGGCTACGAGCGGGCACGCGGGATGCGCGCGGCGCACCAGCGGCCCGACGGGTTCAGCGTCAGCGTCTCCAAGACGGTGGCGGCCGACGCGATGACGCTCTCGGCCGCCTTCACCGACGCCAAGGCGCGCCGGCGCTGGCTCGAGCCGGGCGTGCTGAAGGTCCGGACGTCACAGCCCGGCCGCTCGGCGCGGTTCGACGTCGGCGACGGACGGGTGCGGGCGGCCGCCGGCTTCACGGCGAAGGGGCCGTCGAAGACGACCGTCGCGATCCAGTTCGAGCGCCTGCGGGACGGAGCCGAGGTCGAGGCGTTCCGCACGGAATGGAGAGAGCGCCTGGCGAGGCTCGCCCGGGCGCTGCAGGGCTAGCGGCCGCCGGCCGAGCCGGGGCGAGAACCCCGGCTCGGCGGGTCAGCCGGCCGATCGCAGATCCCAGACCAGCGCGAAGGGCAACCCGAGGAGCGCGTCGCCGATGGCGCGCTTTCGCTCGAGAGAGAAGAGCCCGACGGTCACCTCGTCGATGAGCGGCTCGTACAACCCCTCGACGAGGAGCCCCGCGGCCGCGAACGCCTCGAGGTAGGCGCTGGGCCAATGGACGTGATTGCGCGCGACGCCCCTCGTCTCGTCGGTGACGAAGGCGGCGTGCCCGCCGAGCGCTACGGCCACGGGGTGGACGTCGGACACGACGAGCCGCCCGCCGGGCACCAGCACGCGGGCGAGCTCGGCCAGGGGTGGGGTCAGGTCCGCGGCGTGCGCCAGAGCCAGGTTGCAGACGACCAGCTCGAAGGTGCCGTCGGCGAAGGGCAACAGCTGCAGATCGGCCCGCGCGAATGCGGCGCCGATCGCTTTCTCGGCGGCCACTGCGAGCATCTCCCGCGACGTGTCGACCCCCACGACCGAGCGTCCGTTGCTCGCAAGCGCGGCGGTCAGCCGGCCGGTCCCACACGCGGCGTCGAGCACGCGGCCGGGCGGCGCCCGCTCGATCAGCCGGCGGACGACCGGCTCCTCCAGCTCGATGAGCGCGTTTGGCATCGCGTCGTAGCTCGAGGCCCACGTCGCGTAGGCGCCGGCGAGGTCCAGGTCTTCGACCTCGACGACCTCCGACGCCGACTCGTCCACCGCCCGGGCGGCGAGCTCGGCCATCTCGGCGATCCGGCGATCCGCCTCGGTGGGATCGCCGTACGGCCATCCCCGCAGGAGCGCGAGCCCGTGCAGGCCGAGGAGGAACCGTTCGATCCGAAGCCGAAGCGTCACGGCCGAACGGTATCGGGCGCGGCCGCGACCGGCGAGGCTCGCCGGTGCGCCGGAGGGCCCTTCGAGGCCGCTTGCCGGAATCAGCGTGCCGAGACATCATGCCCGGATCGAGGCCCGCAAGGGGGGCGCAATGCCGTTGTACATGGATCGACACGATCTGCAGGCGGTGACCGCCGAGGACGTCGCGGCGGCTCACACCAAGGATCTCGAGATCCAGGAGCGCTACGGGGTCCGCTACGTGACGTACTGGTTCGACTCGGCGACCTCGAACGTGTTCTGCCTCGCCGACGCGCCCACCAAGGAGGCGGCCGAGACCGTCCACCGGGAGTCGCACGGTCTGATCGCCTTTCAGATCATCGAGGTCGACGGCCGCGCGGTGGTCGAGTTCCTGGGCAAGATCCAGGAGCCCAACCCCGGTGACCCCTGGGTCGCGACGGCCTTCCGAACGATCCTGTTCACGGACATGGTGGGCTCGACATCGCTGACCCAGCGGCTCGGGGATGCGAAGGCGATCCAGTTGATGCGCGAGCACGACACGATCGTGCGCCGCGAGCTCTCCGCTCACGCCGGCACCGAGATCGATCACGCGGGCGACGGGATCATGGCGAGCTTCCTGTCCGTGGTGCGCGCGATCGAGTGCGCGACGGCCATCCAGCGGGCGATCGCCGATCACAACGCGTCGGCGGCCGAGCCCATCCGCGTCAGGATGGGGATGTCCGCCGGCGAGCCGGTGACGGCCAGCGACCGCCTGTTCGGATCGGTGATCAACGTGGCGGCGCGAGCGTGCGCCAGCGCCGACGGCGGACAGATCTTCGCGACGAGCGTGATCAAAGACCTCTCGCTCGGCAAGGGCTTCACGTTCCTCGACCGCGGCGACGCGGAGCTCAAGGGGTTCGACGAACCGGTCCGGCTGTTCGAGGTCGACTGGCAGTCGACCTGATGCGGGATCCGAGCGTCGCGAACCGGGGAGAGCGAGCGCTGATCCAGCGTGCCCGAAGCTACGCGGCGGCCCTGTCGATCGGGCTCGTCGCGATGACCGTGTTCTCGGCGCGTCCGGCGACGGCCGTCCGGGCCCCGAGAGCCACGAAGGTCTCGGCCGGGGGGGACTTCGGCTGCGCGCTCATGCGTTCGCAGCGCGTCGAGTGCTGGGGCGACAACCGGTTCGGGCAGCTCGGAAACGGGTCGACGGCGACCCACCGCCTGCGGCCGGTCCTCGTGCGGAACGTCACGCGCGCCGTCGCGGTGGACGCGGGCACGTACCACGCGTGCGCACTCCTCGCCACCGGACGCATCAAGTGCTGGGGGCGCAACACCCACGGGGAGCTCGGCGACCGCACGACGAAGAACCGGCGCCTTCCGGTCTTCGTCCGGGGGATCGTGCACGCCACCCGCGTCGCGGCCGGCGAGTACCACACGTGCGCCGTCCTTGTGGGCGGGGCCGCCAGGTGCTGGGGGTCGAACCTCTCCGGGGAGATCGGGGACGGGACCGTGAGGGAACGCCACGTCCCCACGGCGGTGGTGGGACTGGTGCACGGCATCACCTGGATCTCTGCGGGACGCCAGAGCACGTGCGCCGTCCAGCGCGGGGTGGCTAAGTGCTGGGGACGAAACCAGTACGGCCAGGTCGGGGACGGCACGACGGCGAACCGGCCCCGGCCCCGCACGGTCACCGGTCTGGGCAATCACACTCTCGTCGTGAACGCGGGCCCGGGCCTGGCCGGCGAGACCTGCGCGCTCGTGCACGTCCCGGATCACGGCAGCGCGTTGTTCTGCTGGGGCGACAACGCCAACGGACAGCTCGGCGACGGGACCATCAAGAACCGCCACACGCCCGTGCGCGTCGCGGGGATGCAGAGCCGCGTGACGTCGGTCGCGATCGGCGACGGCTCCACGTGCGCCGTCCGGCTCGGCGGCTTGAAGTGCTGGGGCCGCAACGGCCACGGCCAGCTCGGAGACGGCACGACGACCGGCCGCCGCCGTCCCCGTCAGGTCGTCGGGCTGGGGCGGGGCGCGGACAAGGTCGCGCTCGAGCCCATGTCGGCCTGCGCCCTGCTGACGAGCGGCCGGGTCAAGTGCTGGGGGTTCGCTCGCTCCGGCCAGCTCGGCAACGGCTCCGGCGCGGAGCACCACGTCCCCGTCTTCGTGCACTTGATCTGAGGCTTGCCTGGAGCAGGCCGTTAGCCGGCGTGCCGGTCCAGGTGGGTATCGATGCGAGCCGCGAGACCGTCGATGCGGCCATTCACGCCGTCGAATCGCGCGTCGATACGGTCGAACCGACCGTCGACGGAGTCAAACCGCGTATCCATCTTCGCGCTCAGCGAATCGATCCGTTCGTCCAACCTGGCCCCCAGCGAATCGATCCGGTCCCCCATCGTCTCGATCTTGCCGCCGAGCTTCGAATCGAGCGCGTCGATCCTGGCGCCGAGATAGAAGAGCGTGCCGAGAGACGTCGCGGCGACGAGCCCGATCGCGGTCCAGACGGCGGCTTCCATCCATTCGACGCTAGCACCCGGTCCGTCACCGCGCTGTGACGGAGATCACACTCGCAGCGCGGCTACTCGAGGCCGGGCCCGTCAGCAGTGGAAGGGACAGCCCATCAGCGCAACGAGAAGGGCGATCGCCGCGAGCGGCACGGCCCCCGCGACGAGCTTCCACTTCCACGTGGAAACCGAATGCATTAGGGACGGAAGCCGGTCGCCCTCATACGGGCGCAGCATGGTCCAGAGGAAGACGTCTTCGGCCATGTCGAACGCCGACGGCACGAACGCTCCCCACGCGAGGACGATCGCGATCCATTCGCCCACCGGGGCGCGCCCCCGGCTGAAGAACGCCGCGGCGAGGGTGAACGAGAACGACAGGAGCGACCCGTAGGTGACGAGGAACGCCGCGTCTGCCACGAGCGAGAACCGGGCCCACCGCCGCCCGCCCGAGCCCCAGGCGTCGAGGATCCGGTCCATCTGGAGCTTCGTGCCGGCTCGCTCCCACGCCACGATGGGCGATCGCGGAACGACCGGTCGTCGAAGGAAGCGTCCGGCGACCGCGTTCTGAAGGATCGGGCCGGTCAGCACGACGGCGCCGAAGACGACCCCGAACGTCGCCCACGGGTGGCGCAGGAGCAGTCCCAGCTCGAGGGGCGTGCGCATCAGAAGTCCTTGACGACCCGAAGGACGGGGCGCGGACGTGGCGCTCCCTGGAGGAACGGACGGTCTGTCCGGAACGGCTCGCCGGTATCGGGGTCCATCGACAGGTCGACGCTCGAGCTCGCGGACAACCACTCGGCGGGCACGAACCCGGCGGGTGCCGGAATGTCCGGTGTGCCCGTCCAGGTCTCGGCCAGGGACAGCAGTTCGTCGATGCGACGGCCGACGACGGCCGTCTGTTGCTCGGACCATGGGAACGCCGGAGGCGCGGCGATCATCCGGTCGTACGGATCGGCCGCCGGTGCGGGCGGCCATCGCCAGCCGCGGAGCACCTGCGCGTGCATCTCCTCGATCAGCGGCATCGACGATCGAAGCCGGAGCCACCGGTGCACCGGCCACGAGAGATCGTCGTCCGGGATGTCCGACAAGGCTTGCCCGAACCGCCGCACCAGCCGGCGGCCCGCGATCCGCCCCCGCCCGGCGAACCGGTCGATCAGCTCGGCCGGCATGTCGAGGTTCATGCCGCCCTCGTCCGCGGAGTGCCGGATCGTCACGATGCGCTCGGCATAGCCCGGCTCGCTCGCCTGGCTGTTGTCCATCGAGTTCTGCATCGTGTCGAGGATCGAGTGGGCGAATCCGACGAACCCGTCGATCTTCGTCCACCTCGGCGAGGGATTGAACCGCGGAGGGAACTCCACGTTCTTCTCCTCGTCGGGGTCGAGCCCCGACGGTCCCACCGGCCCCAGGTTGATCCCGAAGGTGGGCCAGCGAGGAAGCGGCGAATCGAAGAAATGAATGGGGAAGTTGCTGGTGATGCCTCCATCGGAGAACCAGCACTCGCGCAGGTCGGCCTGACCGTCGGCGCGGTACAGGCGCCACAGCGGGACGGCGCTGAGGAGCACGGGGAAGCTGAGGCTCATCCTCGTCATGACGACGACCGGGATGTCCTGCGCATCCGGCAGGGGGAACAGGCCGGGGCGACGGCGAACGATCTCGGCGTGGTCGTCCAGTTCCTCGGGGCTCATGCGCGTGACCGCGGCCGCGCCTCCGCGGACCAACGCCTCGACGACCCGCTCGGGGAAGTACTCGCGCATCTCGTCGGGGTGGAAGTAGAAGCTGCGGGTGCGGAACGGCAGGGTGTAGGGGCTGCCCTCCGTGAGATTGGTGGTGAACATCTTCAGGTTGACCTGTGCTTCGGCGAGATCGGCGACCAAGAGCGGGGGCCCGTCCAGCGCGCGTCCGGCCAGCGTGTCGAACTCGTCGGCGAGCCACGTCGTCAGCGGCTTCGGGGCGAGCCGGCCGTTCCGCCGTTCGGTGTCCTCGCCCGCGGGCTCGATGCTCGCGGATCGCACGAACCCGGTGCAGATGCCGAAGTTGTTTGCGGAGAGGTCCTTCAGGATCCGAAGCGCGAGCCGGATGGCCACGGCGATCGCGGCGCCGAGCACCGTGAGCAGCAGCCCCGCGAGAAGCGCCAGGACGAGCCAGGACACAACGGTCGCGTCGTGGCGGAGCGCGGGATGGCGCAGGTCGAATCCTGATCGTGAGCGCGATGAGGGCGAGCCCGGCGGCGGCGCCGACGAGCGACCAGACCCAGGCGGCGCGGACGGCGGCCGCCCCGATCCCGAGCACTTGGCGGATGATCTGGCCCTTTCGACGAAGGGCGACCTCCAGGATGGCGAAGTAGCGGGCGGTCCGGGCGCTCGGCTGGAACAGGCTGAACATGACGGAGCTCTTCCCCGCGGGGCTCGGCTTGGAGATTCGCCCGGGCAGCTCGGCAAGGCGGCCGAAGCCGCCGCGCTCCGAGGACCGCCCGACCTCCGCGGCAGCGGCGGCCGCGGCCGCGATGGCGCCGGCCGAGGTGCCGCCGACGTTTCGCAGCCGGTAGGTCTTG
This sequence comes from uncultured Actinomycetes bacterium, assembly GCA_963766935.1. GTDB lineage: Bacteria > Actinomycetota > UBA4738 > UBA4738 > HRBIN12 > CAVYBY01. The sequence continues at coordinate 194,753 of CAVYBY010000007.1, forward strand.
GCGATCTCGCACACGGCCCAGGGGTAGGTGACCCCGCTCGTGATGCCGCCCTTCATCACCAGGTCGCAGATGAGCGTCGGCTGCTGGTAGATCTCGTTTCGCCGCAGGTCGTCATCGGCTTCCGCTGGTCGCTCCATGCCGCCCCCTCCTCCGTCGCGCCGAGGACCGCGCCCCGGCACGTGCCTCACTCAGGGGATTGTCTGCGCAACGAGGAAGGTTCGCGACGCGCGGGCGGCGGAGCCGGTTCGCCTCTGGGAGATCGACCGGAAGCCTCGTGATGACGGGCGGGTGCGCTCCCGCCTCGATGGGTTCATCCTTGACGCCCTAAGCACCTGCCCCTCTCGCGGCATCTATCAGGTATGCAGGCAGAGAGCGACGTCGTGCGGCTCCCGGTCGCGGAGGAACGTCCCCAGGACTTCGCCACGTTCTTCGCGGACGAGCATCGGGGGCTTCTCAAGTTGCTGTACTTCGTTACCGGGAACCGCGCGGATGCCGCCGATCTCATGCAGGACGCCTTCCTGAAGGTGTGGGAGCAGTGGGACCACGTCGACCGGATCGCCGATCCGCGGGCCTACCTGTTCCGGGTGGCGATCAATGGATTCCGGATGCGGATGCGCGCCGCAGTCCGGGCAACGCGCAGGCTGGTTCCGATCGCCGCGCCGGCCGATCCGTTCGACGAGATCGACCTCAGGGAGGACGTCCGGCAGATGCTGCTCGAGCTGAGTCCGCGTCAGCGCGCCGCCCTCGTCCTGCTGGACCTGTACGGGTACGACTCCAAGGAAGCCGCACGGATCCTCGGCGTCCGCGCGTCGACCGTACGGGCGCTCGCCACACAAGGGAGAGCCGTCCTGAGAACCAGAGGAGGCTCCGATGCCTGACCTGAGGGAGGTCTTCGAGATGACCACGAAGCAGATGGAACCGGACGTCGACTCCTGGCACGAGCAGGAGGGACGGCAGCGCAGATCGACACGGAACAAGAAGCTCGGGGCGTTCGCGCTCGTCGCGGCGGTGATCGTCGCGATCGTCGCGGTGGTCCTCGCCACCGAACAGCACGCCGCGCCTCCGGCCGGCGGCGAGCAGGCCCCGCCGGTGGGAACGCCGGTGCAGGTCGCGACGGGGTTCCTCGCCGCCTACGGTGCCCACGACGCGAACCTCACGATCGGCTACCTGGACCCGGGGGCGAACCTGTCGGGCCTGATCCTGTCGGATGTGGGCCTGGACGGGGGACCGGTGCAGGGGCTGCGGCGGATGATGGCCTGGGATGAGGCGGTCGGCTACGAGCAGACGGTCCACGGCTGCAACGAGACCGGGAGCTCCTCATTTGGGACGACCGTGCGCTGCATGATCGACTACCAGTCCCTGCGCTCCGGGGAGCTGGGGCTCGGGCCGTTCGGGAGCAGCTTCTTCGACATCACGGTGGCCGACGGCAAGATCGTGAAGGCGTCCATGTACCTCGACATCGAGCAATTCTCGCCGCAGGTGTGGGAACCCTTCGCGACGTGGGTCTCCACGACCCACCCGAAGAACGCCGCGACGATGTACGAGGACTCGAGCCTCAGCAACATGGTGCTCACGCCGAAGTCGATCGGGCTGTGGGAGCGGCGCACCGCCGAGTACGTGCAGCACGTGCTGGAGGGAACCATCGGGTAGTGGTGGGCTCAGCAGGGCGGAAGCTGCAGGAGGTTCGAGAAAGGGTCCCGCCCGCGCGTGGCCCTTTCTCTTTCCGGCGACTGCCTTCGGCCGGCGTGGCGGTCGAGGTGGGCGTCGATACGGGCGGAGATCTGAGTGGCGCCGAGGGCATCGATCCGAGAGGCAAGGAAGTGACGTTCATCACACTTCCGATGAAGTTGAAGGTGGCGGCGGCGGTGGCAGATCGCCGCCCGTCGCGGTGGATGGGTTCTCGATCGTGAACGCGCCGATGAGGGCGACGAGCAGGGTAAGAATCGAGCCAAGGATCGGCCACAGGGGTTCCAACCCATCGTCGAGATGTTGCAGATTCCTGGCCCCCCCAGCGATCCACCACGCGGTGGGGATCAGCAGCATCACGCCCACGATGAGGGATCCAGACTTCGACCTCACGAACACGGCGTAGATGACGAACGGGGAGAGAACCAACAAGAGGACTAGGGCCCAGAACAGCGGCTGTCCCTTGAACACGCCATGCGGACTGGTAATCGAGAGCCGCATCGTCACGAATGCAGCCCCACCTCCAGCGAGGACGAAGACCGCCCGAATGATCCGTGCGGCCGCCGAATCCGGTCGGCGCACGGCGCTACTCGAGGTAGCCGAGGCCGCGCAGGTGCTCTTCCATCTCGTCGGCTTCGGTGTCGCTGACCGCTTCGTCCTCGCCCATGCCGGGGATGGACATGCCGGGGATCGACGTGGCGGGCTCGGCCTCGCGTGAGGTCATCTGCTGGTCGGCGGCGAGCAGCTCGTGCAGGACGCGGCCGGTCGGGGTCGAGGCGGTCGGCGCGCCGAGAGCGGCAACGAGGGTCGGAGCCATGTCGATCAGCGCCGGCGGCTGCTCGAACGGGCGTCACGTTCGGCCCGACCGCGACGATGGTTCCCTCCATGCGGTGGTCGCCGCTCACCCAGTCCGCGTCCTCGATCGCCGAGCGCGCGTGGGTGAGCGAGTAGCCCTCGGCCGGGACCATGATGATGTCGGGCGCCTGGTCGGCGAACCGGCCCTTGAAGATCTCCTCGCGCTTGTGGATCTCCTTGACCGGCTTGTTGCCGGTCTTCGGGTCGACGAAGGAGGCGAGGCGGTCCATGAGGTCGTCGCGGACGCGGTCGTAGTCGGCCGGGTCGACGATGCCGTCGACCTCGCGCCCGGCGAGGTTGATCGAGACGCCCTCGCCGGTCGAGCGGATCGTGGTGAAGGCCTTCGTCTTCGACCAGTTCACCGACTGCGGGAGCGAGACCTTCCCGTGCAGGCCGAGCAGGTCGTAGGTCTTGCGCGCCACCTGGCGAAGCGGGCCCCACTGCATCGGGCCGAACAAGACGTTCGAGGCGCTGAACTCGAGGAATCCGAACTGCTTCAGCAGGTGGTCCATGTGCAGGGCACGCGTGCACGACTGGAAGCCGTGGTCGGAGATGAACAGGATCAGGTCGTCGGGACGCGCGCGGGAGACGAACGAGCCGATCGCCTCGTCGAGCTGCCGGTAGATGTCGGCGACCTTGGTGCCGAGGCGCGTGTCCTTGTTCTTGAGGTAGTCGGGGTGGTCGGGCGCGATGTAGTTGGAGAGGCAGTGCTGGGTGCGGTCGACCGAGACCCAGACCGAGGCCATCAGGTCCCACTCGGTGTTGTCCATCATCCACTCGGAGACCTTGATCCGCTTGGCGGTGACGTCGTGCGCCTCGTCGAGGTAGGCGTCGGGCCGGTTGCGATAGGTGGTCCAGCTCATGCCGTTGAGCGGCCACTCCAGGCCGGCCTTGTGGAGGGTGTCGGGCAGGTCGGCGGGAGCGGTGAAGGTGCGGCCCTTGGGCAGGACACCGCCGGCGAGCAGCGAGCCGGAGATCTCGGGCGGCGGGAAGGTGAGGGGCACGTCGAGCAGGAGCATCGGCTTGCCGGCCGCGGTCAGGTCGTCGAGGAAGGTGCGCGCCTTGATCGACTTGTAGGTGACGGGGAACTGCTTGTGGGTGCCGGGGATGGTGTCGAGGATGTCGTAGACGCCGTGGTCAACCGGGTCGACGCCGGTCAGGAAGGACGGCCAAGCGGACCAGGAGTGGGTCGGAACGGTCGAGCGCAGGATGTCCCGCTGCCCCCGCTCGATGAGCGCCTGAAGGTTGGGCAAAGCCCCCGCCTCCAGCAACGGGTCAAGGATGCGCCAATCGGCGCCGTCCCACGCGATAAGGATGACTCGGGGCATCCGGCTCCTCCCTCGACGATCGTGGAGTCTACCGAAGGCCTACTCGACGCCCGCCGGGGCGTGACGCCTCCGGCCCTCGAATGACATGCCGTACGGTCCCGCCGGCCGAGTTTGACCTTCGAGGGGCGTCCTCACCAGGGACCTCTACTCTGGATGCCGAATGCCAACACGCTCTGACATCCGGAATGTGGCCATCGTGGCGCATGTCGACCACGGGAAGACCACCTTGGTCGACGCCATGCTGTGGCAGTCGGGGGCCTTTCGCGCGAACCAGGACGTGGCCGAGCGGGTCATGGACTCGACCGACCTGGAGCGCGAGAAGGGCATCACGATCCTCGCGAAGAACACCGCCGTCCGCCACGGCGACCTGAAGATCAACATCATCGACACGCCCGGCCACGCGGACTTCGGTGGTGAGGTCGAGCGCGGGCTCACGATGGTCGACGGCGTCCTGCTTCTCGTCGACGCCTCCGAGGGGCCGCTCCCCCAGACTCGCTTCGTCCTTCGCAAATCTCTCGAGTCGCACCTGCCCGTGATCCTCGTCGTCAACAAGGTCGACCGGCCCGACGCGCGCACCAAGGAAGTCGTCGACGAGGTGTACCAACTCTTCCTCGACCTCGATGCCACGCACGACCAGATCGAGTTCCCGATCCTGTACTGCGACGCGCGCGCCGGACACTGCGGGCCCGACCCCGACGCGCTCCCCGACGACCTCGAGCCGCTCTTCGACGCACTCCGCACCTACATCCCCGCCCCCTCCTACGACGAGGGCCACCCGCTGCAGGCGCTCGTCACCAACCTCGACGCCTCGCCGTATCTCGGCCGGCTCGCGCTCTGCCGCGTTCGCCAGGGAACGATCCGCCGCGGGCAGGCCGTCGCGTGGTGCCGCTCCGACGGGACCATCGAGCCCGCGAAGATCGGCGAGCTGTACGTCACCGAGGCGCTCGACCGCGTCGAGGCCGAGGAGGCCGGACCCGGCGACATCATCGCGATCGCCGGCATCCCCGAGATCACGATCGGCGAGACGCTCGCCGATCCCGACGACCCGCGCCCGCTGCCGGTCACCCGCGTCGACGAGCCGTCGCTCTCGATGACGATCGGCATCAACACCTCGCCGCTCTCGGGCAAGGACGGCACGCGCCTCACCGCCAGCCAGGTGAAGGCGCGCCTGGACCAGGAGGTCGTCGGCAACGTCTCGATCCGCGTCCTGCCCGGCGACCGCCCCGACCGCTGGGAGGTCCAGGGCCGCGGCGAGCTCCAGCTGGCCGTGCTGGTCGAGACGATGCGCCGCGAGGGCTTCGAGCTGACGGTCGGCAAGCCGCAGGTCGTGACGCGCACGATCGACGGCCGCAAGCACGAGCCGATGGAACGCGTGGCGATCGACGCGCCCGAGGAGTACCTCGGGGTCATCTCGCAGCTGCTCGCGCTTCGCAAGGGCCGGATGGAGAACATGGTCAACCACGGCACCGGCTGGATCCGGATGGACCACATCGTCCCCGCCCGCGGCCTGATCGGGTTTCGCACGCGAGTTCCTGACCGAGACGCGCGGCACCGGCCAGCTCCACCACGTCTTCGATGGCTACGAGCCCTGGCACGGCGAGCTCCGCACGCGTCCGACCGGCTCGCTCGTCTCCGACCGCTCCGGCCCCACGACGGGCTTCGCGTTGCTGACGCTCCAGGAGCGCGGATCGATGTTCGTCGGCCCCGGCGAGGACACCTATGAAGGAATGATCGTCGGCGAGAACTCCCGCGCCGACGACATGGACGTGAACCCGACGCGCGAGAAGAAGCTGACGAACATGCGCCAGTCGACATCGGAGGAGTTCACCCGGCTCATCCCCAAGCGCGAGCTGGCCCTGGAGCAGGCCCTCGAGTTCATCCGCGCCGACGAAGCCGTCGAGGTGACGCCCCACAACGTCCGCCTCCGCAAGGTCCTGCTCAGCCAGCAGGACCGAACCAAAGCCGGCCGGCGCAGCCGTGCCTGACCTCCCACCTTCGCCGCAGGTCCTCGAGGAAAGTCCGCAGGTCGCGAAGCGGTGGAGGTGGTCGCCCGCCAGTGTCGGCTCGGTCGCGGGCCTGGTCGTGCTGGGGTCCCTGACGGCCCTGTTTCTCTATTTTGACGGCGTCGTCCTCTTCTACATTGCCTTCTGGACGTCGCCCGACCTGGGCAGCCAGATCTTCGCCATCATCTACGGGGGGCTCGCGGTCGTCGTCCCGGCAATCGTGTGGCAACAGACACGGCATGCCAGGGGTTCGTTCCGAGCGCTCGCGTACGCCTTCACCGTCTCGCTGTTCGTCTCGATCGCGGCGCTGCCGCTCGTCGTGCTCAGCCTGGGGGTGTGAACGGTCGGTACACAAGGCAATGGCGTTTCCCTTATGTAGCGGGAGAGCGTAGATAAGGATCGGGGGGGACGCGGCGGGCAGGAGGGCCGAACGATGGAGGAGCACTACCAATTCGCCAGGGCGGACGGGCATCCGGATTGGACGGTGGGACAGCCCGAGTTCGCGAAGATGTGGTCGTGGGCCAGGGACCAGCTTCGGTTCCACGGCGGCGAGCAGTTCGACATCGACACTCGCGGCGAGCACCCGGAGCACGAGCGGCGGCCGCTTCGCCAGCTCGACGAGGTGCTCGAGGCGCGCCTCGATCGGATCGGCGGCGACACCGTGGTCGAGGTCACGTCGGTTCGTGACGAGTTCCGGCTCCTGTTCCGCAAGCACGCTGTCGAGACCTCGAAGGGCCAGCAGCTGATCGACGTCATCGCGCGCATGGAGGGCTACCCGTACAAGCTCGGTGCCGTCGACTGCTCGGGGCTCGTCAAAACCGCGGTCCAGGAGGTAGCCGGGATCGACCTCCCGCACAAGGCGGTCCTGCAGCGCGACGACCCGCACCTCGTGAAGATCGAGCGCGAACAACTCCTCAAGGGCGACCTCATCTTCGTCACCGACCAGCACGTGGCGACGTGGCTGGGTGAGACGCCACCCGGCTACCCCGCCGGGGACCTCGTCTGGGACACCGAGCCGCACGACACGGGGTCGCCCGGCGGCTGGCCGACGCCGAAGCTCGGAACCGGCGTGCAGATCCGCCCCGCGTTCGGCGGCTACTACTGCGCCAGGTTCGACGCCTGCCGGCGAGTCCCCGAGATCAACGGCGTTCCGTAGAACGATCACCGCGTTGCCCGGGATACCCCCTAGACCGCGGGCAACCGGCCGGTGACGGTGGTGCCGGCGCCCGGCTGGGATTCGACCTCGAGCGATCCTCCGAGCGCACTCAACCGGTCGGCCGACGCCTCCGCGTACTTCGCGATGTTCTGAAGCGCCTCGAGCGAGCAGAAGTACACGGCCGCCTCGGTCTCCTGCGGGTATCGCGCGATCCCGTCGGACGCCACCCGCACCTGGATCGGCGACTTCTTGGCCTGGGACTCCAGCGCGGCGGCGAGACCCTGATCGGCCAGCAGCGGCGGATAGATGCCCCGCGCCAGATCGCGCAGGTCGTCGAGCGCCGCCTGCGTCGCGTCCGAGAGCTCCGACAACGCCTGCTTAGTCGCCACCGGATCCTTGTCGACGGTCCCCTCCGCGAGCCGCAGCCGAAGCTTGAGCGCCACCAGTTGCTGCTGCGCACCGTCGTGGATGTTGCGCTCCAGCCGCCGCCGCTCCTCGTCCTGCGCAGTGACCAAGCGCTTGCGAGACGCACGGAGCTCCTCGATGAGCCGCACGTTCCGAAGCACCAACCCGGCCTGGCCGGCCAGGTCCGAGAGCAGCTTGCGGGTCGCGTCGGTGGCCGGCTCGGCCGGCGGCATCGTCATGGCCAGTGCGCCGAGCAGCCCGCCGTCCTGACGGACCGGCACCGCCACGTCCGCGGAAATCTCCGGCACGTCGAAGCCTGCCACCGGCAACGCCGGCGCCGGCTGCGGCAGCGGGTCGGGCCACGTGGCCGCAAGCCGCAGAACCCCGCCGACGTGCAGCCAGACCTCCGTCTGCTTCGCGCCCGACCCCTCGCCCACGACGCGCGCCATCTCGCTCAGCACGGCCTCGTTCGACCGGGTGCCCGCCATCACGCCGGAACGCGAGCCACTTGATCTGCGCTCGCTCGTCGCTCGATCCACGCCGAAACCGCACGACGATCGACACGATGCACAGGGCGCCGGCGACGATGGCGGGGATCGCGAAGACGGCGATCAGCACCGAGATGAGGTGCTTCATGCTCTCGATCCCCAGCGGGTTCTGGAAGGCGATCGCGGTCGACTCGCTGACGTCCTCCCGGACGGGGTTGACGAGGTTGAGCGCGATGATGCCGAGGATCCCCGTGACGAGCGTCCACTGCACGACCCGCCAGCGAGGAGAAGGGGGCGAACCGGTCGGGAACAACAGGAACAGCAACGCGCCGGCGCCGGCCGACACCGCCCATCCGACGAATCCGATCATCATGATCGCCTGCCAGGCGGGCAAGGCGATCACTCCGGTCGCCGCGACGAGCCCGTACTCGAGCGTGAACGACGAGATAGCGACTCCCGCGCCGATGACGAGCAGGACCCACCCGACGGCATTGCCGCGCCGCCGCACGATGAGCGCCCCGATCGGCCCGAAGGCCGCCCCCGCCGCCAGACTCGCGATGATCGTGGCCGGCAGACCGCCCTGGTGGGGTTGCGCCACGGCGAGCACGATGGCCCCGGTTCCGAGGACGGCCGACGCGATCCACGCCGTCAGGGCAAGACTCCCCCCGCGGGCCTCGGACTCACTCACGAGCGGATTCTGCCGTGTGGGGGCGGGCGCGGGCCATGGGTGCTGCCACCAGCATCCGCACTCCTGCGCCAACAAACCCGCGCGCGAAGGGTCAGCCCGGGGGCGGCATGGGTCCGGGTCGCCGCCGGCGAGGCGTCCGGGCCGCCACGTCTTTGGTTCTTCAAAGGAGCGAAGCGAGCGCCGAGCGCGTGAACCGGCTCAGTGGACCCAGAGCTGGTCGAGCAGGATGCCGAGCACCGGGTTGAACGCGAAGTTGCCGACCCGCGACGACACGAAGTCGATCGAGCGTGAGGTGTCCACCGAGACCCACGGCGCGAAGTCGGTCACGCGGCGGTCGATCCGAGCCCACAGGGCGTTGGCCGCGATCGGGTTACTGAACTGCAACCGCTCGGCCCGGGCCATCAGCCGGTCGAGTTCCGGGTGGCAGAACTCCGCCGAGTTGGACGTCGTCAGCGGGTCGCCGGGCGTGAACGCCGAGCAGCTGAGGAAGAACTCGAAGAAGTTCGCCGCCGACGGGTAGTCAGCCAGCCAGCTGCCCGTGCCGATCTGCGCCTCGCGACGCGAGTCGTTGATCACCCGCTCCCACCGATCCTCCGGCAACACGACCATGCGCGCCCGGTAGCCGAGCCGCCGGAGGACATTCACGACCTCGCCCCCGATCCCCGCGCCCCACGGAAGGTCCGGCAGCGACCAGTACGTCACGCGCATCCCGGCCGTCCCCGACGCGGCGATCAGCCGGCGCGCCCGGGCCAGGTCCGGCCCGAGCCACACTCCGTCCGGGCTCGCGTTCACCGTATACGGGCAGTACGGCTCGTAGCCCGGCATCGTCGGCGGCAGCACCTGACACGTCGGCGTCGCCACCAGCGACCCGCCGAACAGCCGCTCGATCACGCGTCCCCGGTCGAGCGCCAGGTTCAGCGCCCGGCGCACCCGCACGTCGTCGAAGGGCGGCACCCGCGTGTTGAGGAATGCGAAGTCCACCACCTGCCAGCTGTGGCCGTGCACCTGCGCCGGCAGGCGCGCCGCCGCCTCCCGCACCCGGTCGCCGGCGAGATCGGGTGTCCAGTCGGCGCGGCCGTTCGCCACCTGAGCGATCTCCTCCTCCGGCTCCTGCCCGAACCGCATCACCATCCGGTCCACATAGCCGTCGGGCCGCGCGGCCTGCGACCACGACCGGAAGTGTTCGTTGCGAACGATCTCCAGGCTGGCGGGCAGGTCGATCCGGCCGAACCGGTATGGGCCTGTCGTTGGCACCGGCTCAGTGACGTCGGCGAACCCGATCGAGGCCGGCACGGGCGCCGTGAAGGGCAGGGTCAACTTGAACAAGAACTCCGGGTCCGGACGGATCAGGTGGAACGTCACGGTCCGACTCCTGTCGTCCACGGTCACGCCGTGCGACAGGTCGCACCGCGGCGGCGTGCGCGTGCACGACTCCGCACCCACCACGTTGGCGAAGAACGTGGGCGTCGCCGGGTTCAACGCGAGCGCCCGCTCGAGTCCATGGCGGACGTCGTCGGGCTCGAGCGCCGTTCCGTCGGAAAAGCGGATCCCCGGGCGGAGCACGAACGTGTACGTCGTCCCGCGGTCGTCCACCGTCGGCATGGCGAGCGCCAGGTCGGGGACGAGCTGGAGGCCGTCGGCACCGCCAACGTGATCGAACGACACCAGCGTGTCGTAGAGCGGCGCCAGCTGCCAGGGCTGGGTCCTGCCGTAGGCGTTCGCCGGGTCGATCGTCGTCGGAGGCGTCGAGTAGACGATGCGAAGCGTCCCACCGCGATGCGCCGCCGCCTCGACGGGTCCGGTCCCCACCCACACGTGGCCTCCGACGATCGCCACGCCGGCCGTCCGGCCACCGGTCGGCATCGGCTCGCCGACGGTCAGCGCGCGCGGATCGATGCGCACGACCCCCCGCCGGTCGCCGTTCGCGACCCAGACGCCTCCTGCGCCGACGCCCATCCCGGACGGCTCGCCCCCCACCGGCAGCGTCGCGACCACCGCTCCCCGCGCCGGGTCGACGACAGACAGCGTGCTGTCGAGCCCGTTGGCGACCCAAACCTTGCCGAACCCGGACACAACGACGTCGGGACCGCCGCCGACCACCAACCGCCGGACGAGGTGCCCGGAGCTCGGGTCGATCTGCGCCACCGAGTTGCGGCCGCGGCTCGTGACCCAGAGAGAACCGCCGCCGACGGCGAGCCCGGTCGGCGGCGCATCAAGGGGCAACACCGAGACCACGCCGCCGGTCGCGGGATCGAGCCTGGTCACGGTCCCGCCGGTCTGGTCGGCGACCCAGACCGCTCCCTCGCCGAATGCGATTCCCGTGGGTCGCGACCCGATCCGGATCGTCTGGACGGGCCGGGAAGTCGAGGCGTCCACGCGCGTGACGGTTCCGGCAAGGAGGTTGGCGACCCACACGGCGCCGCCCCCGACCGCGAGGGCGTCCGGGCCCTCGCCGACCTCCACCGTTTGTGCGGTCCTCGTCGCCGGGTCGATGCGGTAGAGCGCGTCCGCGCTCGAGCTTGTCGCCCACACGGCGCCCGCGCCCACCGCCAGCCGTTCCGGCGGGTTCGGCAACGGGAGGCTCCATTCGATGCCGCCGCCGTTCGGGTCGAGCGCGCTGACGCCGGTCGCCTGCGCCGCCGGTTGGAGACCCCGGCGCGACAGGATCGGCACCGCCGCGACCGCGCCCACGAGGGCTAGGGCCACCGCGATCGACGCGGCGCGGCGCCGGCGCGTGGCGGACTCGCGTCCCGCCGCGGGCGGCGGCTGGGGTGCAGCCGCTACTCGCGGACGCGAGCGCTCGGCGATCGGGGCCGTCTCCGCCGGCAGGTCCAGCGAGCCCTCCTGCCGCAGGATCGCGCCCTCCAGCTCGCGCAGCGTCGATCTCGGCTCGATGCCCAGCTCGTCGGTGAGCCGGTCGCGCGCCCGCCGGTAGGCCGCGAGGGCGTCTGCCTGCCGCCCGCAGCGGTAGAGCGCCAGGATCAGCTGCTCGTGGAACCGCTCGTGGAAGGGGAACGAGGCGGCCAGCTCGCCCAGTTCGCCCACGAGGTGTGCATGGCGCCCGAGACCGAGGTCGGCGCCGATGCGACGCTCCAGCGCCGCCAGTCGCGCGGTCTCCAGGCGTTGGCGTGCCGGTTCCGCAAACGGCGTCCTGTCGAGGTCCACAAGGGCCGTCCCGCGCCACACGGAGAGCGCTTCGCGAAACGCCTCGGTCGCGCCCGGCAGGTCGCCGCGGTCGAGCGCGGCGTTCCCGCTCGCGGCGCCACGCTCGAAGCGGTCGAGGTCGAGGTCCACCCCCGTAGTCTCCAGGCGGTAGCCGGGGGCGGCCGTAACGATCTCGGCATTCGCGCCCGCCTCCCGTATCGCTGCCCGGATCCGGGAGACCGTCACCTCGATCGCGTGGCGAGCCGACGGCGGCGGCTCGTCGCCCCAGAGGTCCTCGATGAGCCGGCCGACGGAGACCACACGGCCCGCCTGCAATGCGAGATCGGCCAGAACCGCTCGCTCGCGCAGGCCCGAGATCGCCACGGGGCGATCCCCCGCGCGGACCTCGATCGGCCCCAGCAACCCGATTGCGAGAGCCCGCGGGGTCATGTCGGCGGACGCTAGCACCCATCGCCGCAGGTGGGAGGGAGGGTCCACCACCCCCGCGGGGGTGGCCGCACGCCGTGAGCCGACGGTGAGCACCCAGTGAAGGTGTCCCGCCACGCTGCCATCGAGACGAGACCGGACGACACACGAAAGGGGATCGAGATGAAGCTCGCTCGACGCGCGCCGCTGGCGATCGTGTCCCTGCTGGTCGTGCTGACCGCCTGCTCGGGGTCCGGCGGCGGGGCATCGCCTTCGGCCTCCTCCGCTCCGGCATCCTCCGCTCCGGCGTCCCCGACCGAGAGCGCGACCCCGGAGGGACCGGTCGCGGTCCCGGACACGGTCAACGACGAGGTCGCGATGCCCGCGGGCACCTACGAGATGGCGTCACTCACCCCATCGTTCACGTTCACGATCGACGCGGACTGGCTCGCGTTCTACACGGGCGACGAGTTCGTCCAGATCGACAAGGATCCGACGGACATCGGCATCTCGCAGACGCTCATCGCGTTCCCCTTCTCGGGCAAGGTGATGGACCCGAAGGACGGAAAGACGATCCGCCGCGCGGACGACCTCGCGGCCTGGCTCCAGTCCAACCCCCACGTGCGCGTGATCGACGGTCCAAAGAACGTCCGGATCGACGGACGCAAGGGCGTGGAGCTCGACCTCCTGGGCGTGAAGCTCCCCGCCGACTGCTACTACCAGGACGGGTCGCGGTGCTGGAACCTCGTCCCCTACACCGACGACCCGTTCTCGCCGGAGTCGCTGTCGCGCGGCGAGATGCTCGCCCTGGGCACCGGGCCCGACGGCGAGGACGCCCTCCAGCGGCTCGACATCGTTGATGTTGACGGCGCGACAATGGTCCTCGGCTGGACCGACCTGAAGCCGAGCTTCGACGATACGGTCGCCACCTACGAGCATGTGCTGGGGACGATCCGGTGGTCGTGAGGTCCCGAGCGCTCGCCGGCGTGCTGGTCGCGGTCCTCTGGCTGGCGAGCGCCTGCTCACACGCGCCGGCCACGGCCACCGTTCGCTTCGACCAGGCGTCCTGCCCCGACGACGTCGCCGACCCGACCGGGGCGACGACCGTCACGTGCGGCCTGCTCACGGTTCCGGAGCGACACGCCGCGCCGAACGGCCCGAGCATCCGGGTCTTCATCGCCAGGTTCGCGCCGGCCGGCTCGACGCAGAAGGACCCGATGCTCGTCATCGGGGGAACGGACCTCGGGGCACAGGTCGACTACTCGGGGGACATCGTGCCCCTCGTCTCCCGGGTGGGCCGCGAGGTGATCGTCATCGAGCCCCGCGGCACGGGACACGGCGAGCCGGCGCTCACCTGTCCCGAAATCGACACGGTCGACAAGGAACACGCGGGAGCGTCGTTCCTCGACAACGCGATGGCCGAAGCCTTCTTGTCGGCGGTGACGACCTGCCGATCGCGCCTCGAGGCCAGCGGCGTCGACCCCGCCGCCTACGACTTGAGCGAGGCGGCCGCAGACGTCGCCGACCTGCAGTCGGCGCTCGGCGTCGACTCCTGGAACCTGGCCACCTACGGCCCCAACTCAGTGATCGCCTTCGAGGTGCTTCGCCGATCGCCGGCGGGCCTCAGGTCCGCGTTCATGGACTCGCCGGCGTTCCCCGGCCGCAGCGCCTTCCGGGTGGAGATCGACGGACTCACGGCCGCGATCGATTCGATCGGCGGAGCCTGTGGGGAGCAACCGTCCTGCGCCCGCGTCCTGCCGGACCTCCCGGGGACGGTCGCCGAGATCCTCGCGCGCGCGCAGGCCAACCCGACGACGGCGACATCCGACGGCGGCTCGGTCACCATCGACGCGGCGACCGTCGCCCGGTCAGTGCGAGACTTCCTCGTCTCGACGCCCTCGGCGGTCCCCTCGGTCGTCCGAGACCTGGCAAAGGGGAACGACGGCGACGTCGTCTCTCACATGGCGGGAGCGCGCGCCACGTGCGTCGGATACCGAGTCTCGTGCGCGGCATCCGACGACGGCACGGCCCTTGGCGAGGTCCTGTCGGTCCTGTGCATGGACGAGGCGTCCACGGCCGGCGTCGCGGCGCTGCAGGCCGGGTCGCCGATGGCGGGACTCGAGGACGCTTACCTCCACAACCCGTGGCTGGCGGTCTGCGACTCGTGGACCTCCTCCGTGGACGCCGCCGAGACCACGACGCCGGTGACGTCGGACGTCCCCGTGCTGCTGCTGCACGGCGCGCTCGACCCGACCTCGGTCGCGCCCTCGTCCGAAGACCTCGGCGGCCTGTCGGCCGCGTACGCCTACGAGTTCCCCGCGCAGAGCTTCAACGTGCTCGGCGCGGGCCCCGCCGACTGCGCCCGCGACATCCGCGCGGCCTTCGTGGACGATCCCGGCACCGAACCCGGCTCCCAGTGCATCGACCGGACGGCGCCGCCTGTGCTCCTGTGACCAGGCTCCAGCCCGGACCGGCAGATCACCCCGGGGCCGGCATCGGTCCCGGGTCGCCGCCGGCGATGACCACGGCGAGGCGTTGGGTGAACATCGTCCAGCCGTCCCGGTGAAGGATCGCCGCGGCCTCGTTCGGCAGCCCGGAATGGCGAAGCCGCAAAAGCGTCCCGTCGCCGTCGGCCTCGAGCGTCAGCTCGACGGTCGTCGACCCCGGGGGTACGTCGGGGTTGCCCTCCCAGCCCCAGGTGAACACGACCCGGTGCGGCGATTCGACCTCGACGAACTGGCCCCTTGCCACCTGCCGCGCGTCGACCCGGACTCGGAAGATGCCGCCGGGGCGCGGATCGAGCTCGGCCTCGACGCCCTGCCACCGCACGTATCGCTCCGGATCGACGAGGAACGGAAAGACCGTTTCCGGGGGCGCGTCGAGCCGCCGTTCGAGCTCGACCGTCTGACGCGATTCGGTCATGACTCCTTCACCACCCGGCCGAGGCGGTCGAGGTCGGCGGCCCACATCTCCTCGAGCGCCGCTCGCAGCGATCCGAGCGCCGCGGGATCTGCCCGGTAGAGGCGGCGGTTCGCCTCGCGCCGCTCCGTCACGAGCCCGGCCTTGCGCAGCACCTGGAGGTTCTGCGAGATCGCCGGCCAGCTGACGTCGAACCGTGCGGCGATCTCGCCGGCGGCCAGTTCCCGGTCCCAGACCAGGCGGAGGATCTCGCGGCGCCGAGGGCTCGCGATGGCGTTCAGCACGGCTTGCACGCTGGGTAGTTAAGCAGATTCTTCTGCTTGACGCGAGCTTAAGCTATGGCTTAAGGTCGCCGCGTTCGCTCGCGATCTGAGGAGGCCGACGCACATGGGAACCCGCGACATCGTTCACGGAACCGAGATCCACGCCGAGCCCAAGGTCGTCTACGAGACCGTGGCCACGCGCACCGGTCTCGCCGCGTTCTGGACGCCGAGCGTCGAAGGTGACGACGCGGTCGGCGGCGAGCTTCGCTTCGGCTTCGCGGCGGCGCCGGTTCCGGTGCGGATGAGGGTCACCCGCCTCGACGCGCCGGGCGAGGTCGCCTGGGACTGCTCCGGCGACTTCCCGTTCTGGGCCGGGACGAGCGTCAGGTGGTCGATCGAGGCGAGCGAGCACGGATCGAAGGTGGTCTTTCGCCACGACGGCTTCTCCGACGAGATGCCCGACTTCGACTTCGGCAGCGTGAACTCGGTCTGGGCGCTCGTCGTCGCTCGGCTGAAGGAGGTGGTCGAGTCCGGCGGCAAGCCCAACCCCGCCCTTCCCTGACCCCGACGCAGGCTCGACGTCATGCTTACGTCAGTATCAGCGAAGGTGATGTAAGATCGCGAATGTGAAGCGGCTCCAGATCATGATCGAGGAGGACTTGGACGCGATCCTCGGGCGGATGGCGCTTCGCGAACGCACCTCCAAGGCAGCCCTGATCCGGCGTTTCGTCCGCGAGCGGGTAACCCCGCTCCCGCCGATCGAGAACGACCCGGTCTTCGGGATGGGCGGAGCCGACGACTACCCACCCGAGCCCGTGGACGACGTCGTCTACCGGTGATCTTCGTCGACACGTCGTTCTGGGTCGCCTTCCGAAACCGCAGGGACCAGCACCACGAGGAGGCGACGGCGCTTCTCGCCGGCGTCGAGGAGCCTCTCGTCTGCACCAACCACGTCCGCGGAGAGACCTGGACCTACCTCCGAAGGAAGGCGGGACACGCCTCGGCTCTCGGATTCCTCGACGACCTCGGGCGCTCAGGGCGAGTCAGCGTGATCCACGTGGTCCCCGAGATGGAGGCGACCGCCATCACGTGGCTCCGCCGGCACGACGAGCGGGCTTACTCCTTCGTCGATGCCACGAGCTTCGCGCTCATGCGGTCGATGAAGATCCGGGACGCGCTCGCCTTCGACGCCGACTTCACTGCGGCCGGTTTCCGCGAGCTCAGGATCTGAGGCGCCGTCGATCTATCGCGGCGTGCCGGCGCCCGGCTCGAAGGCGGGGCCGTGGCCGGGGACGATCCGGGCGAGGCCGGGGAGCGCGAGGACCCGCTCGCGGTTCGCGTGCAGCAGCGCGGGGTCGGGCGCGTATGGGTCCTCGGCGGGTCCGTCGGCCATCCACCACAGGTGCGTGAACACCCACACGCCGGAGTCGGTTTCGACGACCGTCGCGACGTCCTCCTCCGTGTGACCCGGCACCTGCCAGAGCCGCACGCCGTCGGAGATCCGCACGCCCTCGGCATCTCGGCTCGTCCACAGGTCGCCCCGATAGGCGGCCCAGTGATCGTGCAACGTCGCGTTCGGAAACAGCGCCACGTTGATCGTGTGGTCGGGATGGTGATGCGAGATGACCACGTCGGTGATCTCCTCCGGCCGCACGCCCAGCGCCCCGAGCGGATCCAGGATCGCCCCACGCGAGGAAACCATCCCCGGGTCGATCACAACGAGCGCGTCGCCGTCGCGCACGAAGCTCACCGTCGAACCCACGCGATCCTCGTCCCCGCGCACGTACCCGTCGCTCAGAACGTGAACCTCCGCCATGCGTCTCCCCTCTCCTTCACGGCCGGACCGGTCTTGCCTGCATGGTCTACCGTCGATCCCATGATGGCGACCACATGCCGGCGCGAACCGTCGAGCTGAGTCCGCGCGAGCTGAACCGAGCCTTGCTGGCGCGGCAGCTGTTGCTGCGCAGGCGGAAGCTGCCCGCGGCGGAGGCGATCGAGCACCTGGTCGGGATGCAGGCTCAGGCGCCGCTCGCGCCCTATGTCGGCCTGTGGTCGCGGTTGCACCGGTTCCGCACCGACGAGCTGTCCGGACTCGTCGCGGGGCGCGACGCGGTTCGCGGCTCGCTGATGCGCGTGACGCTTCACCTCGTCACGGCGCGCGACTACGCGGCCCTGCGTCCCGTGATGGCGCCGGTGCTGGAGCGCGGCCTGTGGATCGGCAGTCCGTTCGGCAAGGGCGTCAAGGGGATCGACGTCGATGCTCTGGTCGCCGCCGGCAGAGCGATGCTCGAGCTGGGCCCGAAGACCCGCGCGGAGCTCGGCCCGCTGCTCGCCGAACACTGGCCGGAGCGCAACCCCCAGGACCTCGCGTACGCCTTCACCTTGCTGACGCCGCTCGTCCAGGCGACTCCGCGGGGGATCTGGGGAAGCGGCGGACCGGCCGCCTGGACGCCGGCCGACACGTGGATCGGCCGCGAGCTCGCCGCGGAGTCCTCACCCGACGAGACGATCCGGCGCTATCTCGGCGCCTTCGGGCCGGCGAGCGTCTCCGACGCCCAGACCTGGTCCGGGCTGCCGGCGCTCCGGGAGGTCTTCGAACGACTCCGCCCCGGGCTCCGCACGTTCCGAGACGAGCGCGGTCGCGAGCTGTTCGACCTGCCCGGAGCCCCGCGCCCGGCCGCCGACACGCCCGCGCGGCCGCGATTCCTCCCCGAGTACGACAACGTGCACTTCTCGCACGCGGATCGGACTCGCGTGAACCCGGCCAAGCATCCGATCCCGCTGCTGCCGGGCAACGGCGGTGTCTCGGGCACGCTGCTGGTCGACGGCCGCTACCGGGCGACCTGGAAGATCGAGCGGGCAACCCGCGGCGCGACGCTTCGGGTGACCCCGCTCGAACGCATCTCGACCGGCGAGCGAGAACAGGTGAAGGACGAGGGACTCCGCCTGCTGAGGTTCGCCGCACCCGGCGACGGCGCGGAGGCCCGCGTGGAGTTCACGAGGCGGTAACCACACAAGGCCGGCGGCCGCGGAGGATGACGCGATGCACGCCGGCAGCCACCGGATCCGCCCCGCGACCGACGCGGACCTCGAACGGATCAACGACATCTACAACCACTACGTCTCGGAGACTCACGTCACGTTCGACGTCGAGCCGCGGAGTCTCGAGTGGCGCCGGACGTGGTTCGAAGAGCACGACGGCGGGCGGTACCGAGCCCTCGTCGCGGAGAGCGATGGACGCGTGAGCGGGTACGCATCGAGCAGCCGGTACCGGCCGAGGCCCGCCTACGACACGTCGGTGGAGACGAGCGTCTACGTGGATCACGGCCACGTCGGGCGAGGGATCGGCACGGCGCTCTACACCGCGCTCCTCGAGATGCTGGAACCGGGCGACGTGCACCGGATCCTGGGGGGGGTGGCGCTTCCGAACGACGCCTCCTTGGCGCTGCATCGCCGCCTCGGGTTCGGGCAGGTCGGCGTCTTCACCGAGCAGGGGTTCAAGTTCGGTCGCTACTGGGACGTCGCCTGGTTCGAGCGGCCGAGCGTCCGACCCTGAAGCTCGCGAGGCGCCGGGCACTTCCGGTCGCGCCGCACCCGTCCTAGGCTGCACCAGGTTCAGTCAGACCGAACAAGGAGGCGCCATGGCCATCCCCGAGCGATCGAGTCCGCTGCACCCCGCCCTGCTCGCCTACACCGAGGCACGCGCCTCGCATCTGCAGAATCGGATCGCCGACGCGATCACCGTGTTCGCCGGCTCGATGTGGTTCGTCTACATCCACATCGCGTGGTTCGCCGTGTGGATCGTGTTCAAGATCGAGAAGTACCCGTTCGGGCTGCTGACGATGATCGTCTCGCTGGAGGCGATCTTCCTGTCGACCTTCGTGATGATCAGCCAGAACCGCCAGGACGAGGCGCGGCGCCAGCTTGCCAATCAGGAATGGAAGCTGGTCCAGGACGAGGAGCATCAGAACGAGCAGCTGCTGACGATCTCGAACCAGATCCTCGACCTGACCAAGGCGATCCACGACCTGACGAAGGCCCACGCCGCCGCGACCGGATCCCCGCCCGGCGTCTAGAGAGCGGTTCGGCGAGCCGAACCCCCCGCCTCACGCCGAGACGACGGCGCGCTCCAGAGCGGCCACCACCCGGTCGATCTCGGCCTCGCCCAGGCGGTTGTGGAAAGGCAGCGCGAGCGTCCGGCGGGCGGCCTCCTCGGTCACCGGGAGCATGCCCTCGCTCGTGCCGAACCGCTCGCGGATGTACGGCTGAAGATGCATGGGCGAGAAGTAGGCGCGCGTGGGGATGCCGGCGGAAGCCATCGAGCCGGCCACCGCATCGCGGTCCACATCCGGGGCCAGGGTCACCACGTAGACGAACCAGCTCATGGTCACGTCCGTCCGGACGACCGGCGGGCGCACCCAATCGAATTCGCCCAGCCGCTGCGTGTACCCGGCCGCGACCTCCGCGCGCCGCGCGAGGAAGGCGTCAAGGCGGCGGATCTGGGAGACGCCGAGGGCGGCCGACAGCTCGTCCATCCGGTAGTTGAACCCGAGGCGCTCGTGCTCAAGCCACACGCCCATCGCTCCCCGGCCCTGATTGCGAAGACTCCGGCACCGTTCGGCGAGCGACGCGTCGTGCGTGACGATCATCCCGCCTTCGCCGGTCGTCATCTGTTTGTTCGGGTAGAAGGCGAAGCAGCCGGCGGCCCCGAACCCGCCGAGGGGCCGTCCATCCCACGCGGCGCCGATCGCCTCGCAGCAGTCGTCGATCGGCGTCAGGTCGCCGGCGTGACGCTCGATGCCGGCCCAGTCGGCCGGATGCCCGAAGACGTCGACGGCCATCACCGCCGCCGTCCGCGCCGTGCGGCGCCCGGACAGCTCCGCTGGGTCGAGGTTGTAGGTATCCGGCTCGACGTCGACGAACACCGGCGTGGCGCCTTCGTACAGGAAGGCGTTGACGCTCGCCGCGAAGGTGAAGGACGGCACGAGGACCTCGTCGCCGGGTCCGATGCCGAGTGCCTTCACGATGAGGTGCAGCCCCGCCGTCCCCGAGCTGACGGCGACCGCGTTCTCGACCCCTGCGACCTGCGCGGCGAGGCGCTCGAACTCCTCGGCACGCGGTCCGAGACCGAGGACCCCGGAGCGCAGGGCCGCGACCACCGCCGCCTCGTCGGTCTCGTCGAGATCGGGCGCCGACATGGACACGGGCGCGGGGTCGTTCACTCAGCCGGCCCGAGGTCGTCGAACTCGGGCCGCTCTCCCAGCTGGACGTCTTGCCGGGCCCGACTCTCGCGGCTCGTCGTCTCGCTCACATCCTGGATGACGTGCTCCCCGCTGGGAGTTCGGTCGCCGACGTGCTTCGGATGGCTGAAGTGCCCGTTGTGATGGACCCTCGCCTCTTCGTGCAGCCGACTAATCCGGCGCGCAGTCACCTTGACGGCGAGCCGTTCGCTTCGTGATCACCTTGAGGGGGCAAGAGTTGGCCCTGAAGTATATCCTGCATTCGCTGTGGGCAGAGCTCCCTTCCCCGTCGTACTCCCGCGCCGCATGTCGTTGAGGATCCTCGGCAACACCTTGACCATCTCCGGCACCGCGCGCCGGGTGGGATGGGTCTGCGAGCGTGGAGCGCGGCTCGAGATCCGGGACGGCCGGGCGGTGTGCGGGTCGTGCGACCGCCGGTACCGCGAAGTGGATCCGGAATCGCTCAAGCCGGAGATCCCGTGACTGGGATGGCCGAGGAGGAGATCCCGGTCCTGGATCTCGCGCCCGAGATCCGGCGGCTCGGCGACGAGCTGCTGGGCGCCATTCGAGGTGTGCTGACTTCCGGCCGGTTCATTCTCGGGCCGAACGTGCGCGCTTTCGAGGAGGAGGTCGCCGCGTACGTGGGCGTGAAGCACGCGGTCGGGGTCAACTCGGGCACAGACGCGCTCGTCATCGGGATGCGCGCCCTGGGCATCGGTCCCGGCGACGAAGTGATCACGACTTCGTTCACGTTCGCCGCGACCCCGGAGGCGATCGCCAACGTCGGGGCGACCCCGGTGTTCGTCGACATCGATCCGTCCACGTTCGACCTGGACCCTGGGCTCATCGAACCCGCCGTCACCGAGCGCACGAAGGCGGTCGTGCCGGTGCACCTGTACGGACAGGCGTGCGACATGAGCCCGATCCTCGACGTCGCCCGGCGCCACGGCCTGGCGGTGGTTGAGGACGTCGCTCAGGCGATGGGCGGCGCCTACCGGGGATCGAAGCTGGGAAGCCTCGGCGACGTGGGCGCGCTCTCGTTCTTTCCGTCGAAGAATCTCGGCGGCTTCGGCGACGGCGGCATGCTCGTCACGAACGATGCCGACATCGCCGAACGCGCGAGGATGCTCCGGACACACGGCGCGAAGGCGAAGTACGACAACGAGGTGCTCGGATACAACTCCCGTCTCGACGAGCTGCAGGCCGCGATGCTCCGGGTGAAGCTTCCGCACCTGGACGAAGCCAACTTGGCGCGCCGGGCGGTGGCGGAGCAGTACGACACGGCGCTCGCGGACGCGCGCTCGGTCGAGACGCCTGCGGTGGCTCCCGACGCAATCCACGTGTACCACCAGTACACCGTGCGCGTTCGCGAGGGGAACCGAGATGCACTCCGGGGGCGTCTTGCCGCCCGTGGCATTCAGACGGCGATCTACTACCCGGTGCCGTGTCATCGGCTCCGTCCATTCGCGTCCGAGCGGCCGCTTCCCGTGACCGAGGCGGCCGCCGCAAGCGTGCTGTCGCTGCCGATGGGACCCGCGCTCGACCGAGCCGCGATCGAGCGGGTGGCTGGGGCGATCACGTGAGCGCGCGCCGGCTCTAAAGTTCTTCCGCGGGTCCGCGATCGCGGCGAGATCCGCGGGAGATGCTCAACACGAAGGGCCGCGCCGTGGACGGTCCGGCGACCCCGGACGCGCGGAACGGGGAGGCAGATGCCTCCCCGCTCGGTCGCCGGTGCCGGCGGCTCAGCGGCCGCTGCGGCCCGTAAGGTCCTGGATCTTGGTGGTGAGTCCCGGGTTCTTGTCCGGGCGGTCCGTCATCGTGGTCGTCGATGTGGAGGCCGTAACGAGGTCGGCGAAGTTCACCTGACCGGCGGCCATCATGGCGCGGCCAACGGCGATGAGCTCCTCCAGCTTCATGACCCGCTCGCGCATTCGCGCGAGCTCGGTCTCGGCCTCGGCGACGCTCACTTCCACGTCCCGACGGCTCGTCTCGAGCCGGTTCTTCAGGTCGGACATCTGCGTATCCCTCCCATCCCTACTCGGCGGGTCCAAGTGCCCCGATGGTAGGAGGCCGGGTCATGAAGGCGCATCCTCCGAAGGGCTCGCCTCGACCGGCAAAAGGCCTAGTCAGAGCAGGGCTCAAGCGTGAACGAGCCAGGCGTTCGCGGTCGCGGGACCGGACGACGAGTACCCCCCGGTCACGAGCAGCGCCTCGGGCGCCACCCTGGCCGCGGCGGCGAACAGTGGGCCGGTTCCGACCGATCCCGGGACGAGGGTGAACGAGCCGGCGGCCGGGTCGAACGTCTCGGCGCCGGCCGCCCCGCAGCAAACCAGGACCCGGCCGTCGGCAAGGAGCACGGTCGTCCCGCGGAACTTGTAGCGGGGCTCGTTCAGGCTCCCCGCCGCGGTAAAGGTCCGCGTCGCCGGGTCGTAGAGCTCCGCGGAGTCGTACAGCCCGAGATCGTCGCGTTCGTCCGACCCGCCGACGATCAGGACCCGTCCGTCGCGCAGGCGAACAGCGTCGTGCTTGTGACGCTCGATCGTCATGTCGCCCGTCGGCGCGAAGGATCCGGACCCCGGGTCGTACAGCTCGGCGGTCGCGTAGATCCGGATGTCCTCGTGCCGCCCCGCGTCGCCACCGGCGACCAGCACGCGTCCGTCGCGCAGAAGCGTGGCCGTCGCCGACTCCCGCGGGACGGATAGCGATCCCGTCGGTGCAAAACTGCCGGAGACCGGGTCGTAGACCTCGGCCGAGGACAGGAACGAATACCCGGGGCCGGTCCCGCCTGCGATGAGGACCCGTCCGTCCGAGAGCAGCGTCGCCGTGTGATCGGCGCGCGGACCCGACATGGATCCCGTCGCCTCGAACCGGCCGGTGGAAGGGTCGTAGATCTCGGCGGACGCGAGCCGCTCGCCGCCGGGTTCGTAGCCGCCCGCGATCAGCACCCGGCCGCCGTCCAGCAGTGTGGCGGTGTGCGACTGGCGACCGACGGACATCGGCGCCGTTTCCGTGAACGAGCTCGTGGCCGGGTCGAACACCTCGGCCGACGCCTCGCTGCGGCCGTCGGCGTCGAACCCGCCGGCGACGAGCACGCCGCCGCTGGGCAGCCGGGTCGCGGTGTGAGCCGCGCGAGCCGCCGCCATCCCGCCGACCGGCGTGACCCCCGGTGATCCGGCAGTCTCATGGCGCGGCGGCTCTGCCGTGCATGCGGAGAGCACGACGACGACGACGAGCGCTGCCGCGCCGGCTCGAGTGCGGGGACGACCCATGTAGCCAATCCTAGATCGAGCGCATCCGGTTGTTTCGGGGGTTGTGCTCGAGCTCGGCCAGACCGAGGGCCTCCATCACGGGCGGAACGTAGTTCGCGAACCGCCCGCGCAGACCCTTCTTCAAGCCGTACCAGCCACCGACCGGATTCTCGGGCGAACGCGCCCACGCCTCGACGGTGCCGTCGGCCGCCGGCTTCTGCTCGTCCGCGCTGCCGAGAGCGACCCAGTCGCCGCGCTCCTTCAGCATCGCGTGGAGGTCGCCCACACAACGCAGGTGGTACCGGACCTCGGTCTTGCCGACCTGGGCCACGAGCGCCGGCGGATCCGACGCCTCGTCACGAAATGCCGTGAACTTGGAGCTTCCCGGAGGGGTCGTCAGCACCCATGGATCCTCACGCGTTCCCTTGGCTTTGGCCGCCATCGCCGTCCCCTCCCCCCGTGCCGTCTCGACCCGCCGACCCTAGCACCGGTGCCGGCGCGGTTTCAGGCGCGGGCTCACACTCCGATGAAGCCCAGGACGCGGCGCCAGGCGTCGTCGCAGGCGTCGCGATGCTCCTCGAAGCTGCGGTCGAAGAACGAGTGCGGCGCTCCGTCGTAGGTCACCAGTTCGTGCTCGATGTCGGCGTCGCCGAGGGCACGGTCGAACCCGTCGACCGCCTCCGCCGGGATGCCCTGGTCCGCGCCGCCGAACAGGCCCAGCACGGAACAGTCGTAGGACCAGGCCAAGGTCACCGGCGCGTCGGGATCGTCGTCGCCGCGAACCTGCGGCGGTCCGTAGAAGCCGATCACCCCGGCGAGCCCGTGACCGCGTCCGGCCTGATTGAAGGACTTCCGCCCGCCGAAGCAAAACCCGACGGTGAACACGCGACCGGCGGCGCCACCGCTCGCCGACCGAACGTGCGTGACCCCGGCGGCGACGTCGGCGGCCACCTGGTCGGGGGTCGTCTGCTTGACGTGTGGCATGTGATCGAAGTCCTCGTCCCGAGGCGACGTTCCGGCGGTCCGGCCGAAATAGTCGATTGCGGTGGCATGGACGCCCGCTTCGGCGAACCGCCGGGCGAGATCGCGGTAGTACGGATGCAGCCCGCGGACGTCGGGAAGGATCACGATGCCCGGCGCGCCGGGTACGGCCGTCAGCGCGGCGAAGGCCGCGAAGCGAGTGCCGTCGCCCGCCTCGAGCTCGAGCTCCTCGGTCCCCGCCACCTCAGCCGGCCCGGCGCCCCCGGCGATCGGTGGCAACGGCGGGCGCGAAGACGGCTCGTGACACATGATTCGACCCTATCGCGGCGCCGCGTTCGGGGGTTCCGCTCCAGCGTTCACCCATCCGGCGGATGACAACGAGCCCGATCAAGGCTTCCCTATGCCCATGAGCGCGCCCGATCCGCTCGATGGACCCGCCGGCGCGGGCCGTCCGCCGAGCCCTGCCCGCGATTCCTCGGTCGCGCGGGCGGTGCTGGCATTCGTGCTCGCCGGGCTGCTGGTGCTGGGGCTCGTCGGGTTCGCGGGCGTCTATGTCCTTCGCCGGATCGGGACGACCCAGGCACTTCGCGAGGCCGAAGACATCACCGCCGTCGCGGCGCGCGGCGTGGTCCAGCCCCGGCTTCGCAACGGCATCCTCAACGGGAACTCCGAGAGCCTGATCGCGATCGACACCCTCGTGAACGGCGGCGTGCTGCACGACCCGATCGTCCGCGTCAAGATCTGGTCGCCGAACGGCCGGATCCTGTACTCCGACGAGCCGGATCTGATCGGCATGCGCTTCACGCTGGACGGGAGCGCCCGTGCGGCGTTCGCGAGCGGGCGAGTCGAGTCGAGCCATACCGACCTGACCCGGCCCGAGAACCGGTTCGAGCAGGACCTCGGTCCGCTTCTGGAGGTGTCCGTTCCCGTCTCGACGCCCGACGGTCACGAGCTGTTGTTCGAAGCCGAGCTCCGATTCGACTCGGTGGCCGCGAGCGGCCGGCGTCTGTGGAGCGGGTTCCTCCCGGTTCTCGCCGTCACCCTCGTTGCGCTCGCGCTCCTGCAGATCCCGCTCGCCGTGCGCCTGGCCCGGCGGGTTCGCACGTCCCAGCAGTCACGCGAGCGGCTGCTCCAACGGGCGATCGCCTCCTCGGACATGGAGCGGCGGCGCATCGCAGCCGATCTGCACGACGGACCGATCCAGCAGCTCGCCGGTCTGTCGATGTCCCTGTCCGCGGGGGCCGACCGGCTTGCCGAGAGCGACGCCGGAGCGGCCGCGTCGCTGCGGGACGCCGCCTCGGGGACCCGGCAGGCAATGCGCTCGCTACGATCCGCCCTGATGGGCATCCACCCGCAGACGCTGCAGCGAACCGGGCTCCCCTCGGCCCTCATCGACCTCGCCGCGCCACTTGCCGACGACGGTGTCGACGCGGAGATCGACGTGCCGGCCGATCTCGTGCTGCCGAGGGAGATCGAATCGCTGCTGTTCCGCGCCTCGCGAGAGGCGCTCCGCAACGTGTCCGCGCATGCGCGCGCCGCCCGGGTTCGGATCCGGATCACCGCCGGCGGCGATCGCGCCGCGCTCGAGGTGCAGGACGACGGCGTGGGCTTCTCGCCGCAGGACCTGGAGAGCGCCAAAGCCGACGGACACGTCGGGCTCGAGCTGCTGGGCGAGTTGGTCCACGAGGTCGGCGGCGAGCTCGACGTGCATTCGGTCCTCGGAGAGGGGACGACGCTCCGAGTGCAGGTGCCGGTCGGATGAGCCGTTCCGAATCAGTCCCAGCCATCCGGATCGTCATCGCCGACGACCACGACGTGGTCCGGACCGGGCTCGAGCAGCTGATCGCGACGTTCGACGATGTCGACCTGGTGGCCTCTGCCTCCGACGGAAACGAGGCCGTCGCGCGATGTGAGGACCACCTCCCGGACGTCGCGCTCCTCGATCTGGAGATGCCTGGCGCCGACGGAATCGAAGCCACACGCCGGATCCGATCCGCCTCGCCCGGCACGAACATCGTGGTGTTCACCTCGTTCTCCGACCGGGAACGCATCCTGCGCGCCCTCGACGCGGGGGCGATCGGCTACCTGCTCAAGGACGCCGACCCTGCCGAGCTGCACCGAGGAATCCAGGCGGCCGCTCGCGGCGAGGCGCCGCTGGCCCCAAAGGCCGCGGCCGCGGTCCTCGAAGCCCGGGCCGGCAGCGCACCGGCGCTGTCGGATCGTGAGCGGGAGGTGCTGACGCTCGTCACCGCGGGGTACGCGAACAAGCAGATCGCGCGGCGCCTGGGTATCAGCGAGAAGACCGTGAAGGGCCACCTCACCCGGATCTTCCAGACGCTCGGGGTGACCGACCGAACCCAGGCCGCGCTGTGGGCGGAGCGAAACGGCCTGGTGGGGGGGCCGTGACCGTGGGCGCCGATCGAGGTCCCGCGACGGAGGTCTCGTTGCGACCCGGGCCGGCATTGGGCAGCCTTGGACCCATGGCGCGCCGCGACGACGTTCGATCGTGGGCTCGGCGCGCGTCCGCGCTGGTGCTCGCTGCCGGTTTGGCCGCCTGTTTGGGGGCGGGTCCGGCGCTCGGTGACGTGAATGCTCCGGCCGCGCGCGTGACCTCGGCGCGGATCGCCAGGAACACCTGCAGTGGTCGCAGCCACTGGCGCCTGGCCGTACGGGTGGAGTCCCCCGGCGTCCTGTGGGTCCGGGTTTCTCTCAAAGGAGGCCGCCCCGGTCAGCGGTGGAACATCTACATGGACGACAACGGCACCGGGTTCTTCGCCGGATCGCGCATCTCCGGCGAGCACGGCAGCGTGGTGATCATCCGCCGGACCGCGGATCGGGCGGGGTTGGACCGCGTGCGGATGGCCGCGCGAAACATCGCCACCTCGGAGACCTGCCGAGGGCGCGTCGTCGTCTGACATCCGGTCCCGGGACCAAAGTCGCATTGCGGCTCCGACTCGAACGCTGAAACCGTTTCGATCGTCACGCCCGGGTCCCCCCGGCCGGCGGACGAAAGGAGAGGTATGCGACACAGGATCAGACGCGTGTCGGCAGCCGTCGTCGCGACGATGGCCATCGCAGGCATGCTCGGGGCGTCATCGACGGCCGCCGCCGCCGTTCGCGGCGTCGTCAACCGTGGTTCCTGCAGCGGCGACAGCCATCGCGCCCTGCTGCTGCTCAACCACGGCAACCATCTCGGCGTGGTGTTCCGCGTTCACGAGGGCATCGTCGGCGATCGCTGGCGGGTGCGGATCGCGCACGGGGATCATCTGCTCTTCGCCGGCGCCCGGGTCACGAAGGCACCCAACGGGGCGTTCACGATCCGGCGGCCCGCTCGCAACTTCGACGGGCCCGACCTGGTCCGCGCACATGCTCGAAACCTCGCGACCGGCGAGGTCTGCACCGCCCGCGTCGTCCTCTGACGGCGCGCTGCCCGCGGCGAAGGGGGGGCCGGCCGACGCCGGTCCTCCCTTCGCGGCTTCTCGGCCGGTCTCCCACACGTGCAATCCGATCGCTCCCCGCGCCGGTATTACCATCGGCAACGAGGAGGCGGCCGACGAGGAGGCGACGGTGCGAACGACATCCTGGGGACGGATCGGCGTGGGGCTGGTGGCGGCGCTGGCGCTCTCGCTGACGGCGTGTGCGAAGGGCGACGGAGCCGGATCGGGCGGCGCGCCGACGATCAAGATCGTCTCGCCGGCAGAGGGCAGCTCGGTATCAGTGCCGTTCAAGGTCGAGGTCTCGTCCAACGTCGCACTCGGCGAGACGAGCACGGGCAACGACCACGTGCACCTCTGCTTCGACGGCGGCGACTGCAGCAAGGATTACACGATCGGCTACGGGTCCTCGATCGAGGTCACGGACCTCTCCGCCGGCCAGCACACGATCGAAGCATCGCTGCGAAACGCCGATCATTCCGACGCCGGTGCCTCGGCGACGGTGACCGTCACCGTGACGGGTTCGGGGGGAACGGGAACCGGCACCGGAGGGAGCACGGGCGGCGGGTACAGCCGCGACTATGGCTGAGCCGCTGACGCGGCATTCTCGGAGAACCCGCTGGTACCACGCCACCGTCTACCTGATCACCCTGCCCCTCGGCTTCACGGGCTGGTGGATCCTCACCGGCGAGGAAGGCCGGCCGAGCCCGCTGGCTCGGATCGTCGACATCGGGGACGCCCGGCTGCACGTGTGGCTGGGACGGGCGCTTGCGGTGATCGCGGTGCTGCCGCTTCTGGCCGGGCGCCGGGCGATCGCGACGTTCCTCAAAGAGACGTTCCGAGCCGACCGGGGCGACGCAGGCTGGTTCGCTCGATGGCCCGCCGGGATCCTCACCGGGCGGTTCGCCCGCCACGAAGGCGACGTCGACCCCGGGCAGCGCGTGGCCAATATCGCGATCGTGGGCGGTCTGCTCGTGCTCACCGCAAGCGGGATCGGGCTGACCCTGGTGCACGGCGGGTCGTTATTCGCCAGGTTGGATGCGATCCACCGGTGGGCGACGTACCTGGTGACGGCGGCCGTGGCCGGCCACGTCATCGTGGCGTTCGGGGTCCTTCCCGGCTATCGGGGAGTCTGGCGCTCGATGCACCTGGGCGGGCGGCTCCGCGAGGACACGGCCCGCCGGATTTGGCCCGGCTGGACCGAGCGGGCGGTTGCCGAACGTCCCGCGGCTACGAACCCTCCGGAAGCGTCGTCGCCCAGTGACCTCACAGGCCCAGCCGGGGGGTGAGCCCCTGATCGGCGGCGCCGGTCAGGGGAGCTGCGTCACGGTGACGTTGATCACGGACACCGCCGCGAGCGCCCTGGACACCGGGCAGTTCTGCTTCGTTCCCTCGGCGATCCGTTGCAGCTCGTCCGGCTCGATTCCGGGTGCGCGAACCTCGGTCGAAAGATCGATCTGCGTGATGGTGGACTTCCCGTCGACCCGGCCCAGGTGGACGCCGGCCGTCGTCGAGATCGAGTCGGCCGTGAACCCCGCCTTCTCGAGATCTCCGGAGAGCGCCATCGAGAAGCACGCGGCGTGAGCGCCGGCGATGAGCTCCTCCGGGTTGGTCCCCTCCGCTTCCTCGAAGCGCGCGTGCCAGGTGTAGGGCCCCTCGAAACCCGCGTTCTCGAGCCGGATCGACCCGTGCCCTTCCTTGAGCGTGCCGCTCCACTGCGCCTGCCCGGTCCGAACCGGCATGGTGTCCTCCCGAGGTCGATGAGTTCCGTCACCCTACGGGACGAAACGCCTTCAGATCGGTTCGACCACGTCGCCGACGGCGACACGGCCGGGTGTCTCGATATCCGCGTGCACGCCCATGGGGAGGTCCTTGGCGCGCCGGCGATATCCCCCAAGCACCTTCAGCGTCGGAAAGTCCTTCTCGCCGGTGTCGGGGTTCATCGTCGTGAGGTCGCACCTCGGCACCACGTCGGCGACGCGCGCCACGACCTCCCCGAGGCGGACGAGCCGCCCCGCCCACCCGTCTTCCTCGTAGGGCTCGCAGCCATCCAGCTCGACGATCATCCGGAAGCGCCGCGGATCCGGCATGGTTTCGCTCCCGCCGCGCCGGCCGAGGTCCTGCACCGATGCGATCGAGAGCAGGGTCAGCCGGTTGATCCCCCCGCGTACTCGGGTTCCTCCACGCGGGCCAGAATCATCTCGCGGCCGGCATAGCGGCTGAGCGCCGCAGCGAGCGGTCCGTCCACCGGCCGGGCCACGACCCACCGGTCGTAC
Organism: uncultured Actinomycetes bacterium; assembly: GCA_963766935.1. Lineage (GTDB taxonomy): Bacteria > Actinomycetota > UBA4738 > UBA4738 > HRBIN12 > CAVYBY01. Next base: position 225,293 of record CAVYBY010000007.1, read on the forward strand.
AGCTTCACCTTCCGCGGCTCACCCGTGCCTGCGGCATCGCCGTCGGCCCGCTCGCCATCGGGAAACTCGAACGAGAGGCGATCCGCGGCCGGGTCGAACCTCGTGCGCACACCGAGGAATGGGCCCTTCGCGGGCGTCGTCAGCCGCCGGCCGTCGGCCTCCAGGATCATGAACCGGCGATCCCCCACGGCCCCGGTCACGCGAAGGTCGAGCTCGTCCGGATGCTGCAGTGCCGTCGACGAGACGGGCGTGATGTTGAACCGAGCGACCACCGCCATGAGGCCATGGTAGCTGCGGCGAGAACCCAAATGGGCCCTCGAGACAAGAGCTAGGCGTCGGCACCCGATCGGGATGGAGGGTTCATGAACGGGGAGCTCGAGAGCTGCGCCTGGTGTTTCGACCAAGCGACGGCCACGGTCCTCGTGCAGGTCACGCCTCGGGGGGACGAGCACGAGGTGGACTTCTGCGACCGGCACATCGAAGAGCTGCTTACCGGAGCCCGGCCCGCCCACCGGGCCCCGACGGCGCCGGAGCGACGCTAGCCCTGCCCGGCGAGAGCTCGGCGCGCGCCGAAGCCCCTGGTGTAGGGTCGCCTCCTGGTTCATGCCGCGTCGCCGCGGCGCGGCGTGGCCGAGCGAAGGGGGAAGGGCATGCCCAAGTACCTGTGGAAGGCGAATCTCGCGCCCGAGGGCATCCGCGGGATGATGAAAGAAGCCGGCACCGGCCGGCGAGCCTACATCGAGGGCCTCGTCAAGAGTGCCGGAGGAACCCTCGAGTCGTTCAACTACGCCTTCGGAGACGACGACATCTATGTGGTCGCCGAGCTCCCGGACGACGCCACTGCCGCGGCCCTCAGCCTGAATATCTCGGCGAGCGGCGCGATCTCGCTCTCGACCGTGAAGCTGCTCACGCCCGAGGAGTTCGACCAGGCGACGAAGATCTCCATCGACTACCGCCCACCCGGCGCCTGACCCGGCGCGTCCGGCCACCGTCGCCGGGCGAATCGTCGCGCTCCGGCCGATGAGAAACCCGCCCGGTTTCCTACGGACATAACCCCACCGGGGGATCCGGGAAATCCACCCCTCGTCCCATCACGCTCTGCCCGTTCCGGGGGATAACTGATCGCACAACCCCAAGCGAAAGAGCGACTGTGACGCTTCTCACGATCTT
>CAVYBY010000008.1:0-377465 GCA_963766935.1 uncultured Actinomycetes bacterium
GCCGCGAAGATAGCCATCGGGCCTCCCGTCACTCTCCGGGAGGCGTCGGATACGCTGAGATCACCGTCCGTCTCAGGAGGCCAATGCCATGACGACGACGCACACGCTCGAGATTCCCGACGCCCACATCGTCTACGACGTTCACGGCCCCTTGCCCACGGCCGACGGCCGTCCACCGCTGCTCATGATCGGCCAGCCGATGGACGCGAGCGGATTCGCCACGCTGGCATCACTCTTCCCCGAACGCACGGTGGTGACCTACGACCCGCGCGGCCTCGGCCGCAGCACTCGCAACGACGGCAGGGTCGACCATGCTCCGGAGATCCAGGCCGGCGACGTGCACGCGCTCATCTCTGCGCTCGGCGCCGGGCCGGTGGAGATGTTCGCCAGCAGCGGCGGCGCGGTGACCGCGCTCGCGTTGGTGGCCGCCCACCCCGAGGACGTGACCACCCTAGTCGCGCACGAGCCTCCCTCATCCCGGTGCTCCCCGACGCCGCCGCCGCCGAACGAGCCCGTGCGGGCGTTCGTGACATCTACGAAGCGAAGGGGCGGAATGCCGGCATGGCCGCCTTCATCGCGATGACGTCGTGGGGGGGCGAGTTCACCGACGACTACCTCGCCCAGGCCCCGCCCGATCCGGCTCAGTTCGGGATGCCGGTCGACGACGACGGCTCGCGTGAGGACCCGCTGCTGTCCGATCGATCCTGGGCGATCAGCAGCTATCGCCCGGACGTCGAGGCCCTCACCTCGGCGCCGACACGGATCGTGGTCGCCGTGGGAGAGGAGTCCCGGAACACCTTTACCGGCCGTACGGCGGTCGCCACCGCCGGCCTGCTCGGTCGGCCGGCGAGCGTGTTCCCGAGCCACCACGGCGGGTTCATGGGCGGCGAGTTCGGATTCCCCGGCCAGCCGGAGGCCTTCGCCCGCAAGCTCCGAGAAGTACTCGACAACGAGAGCTGAGCCGCGATCACGCTGGTCCCCCAGCCGACGAGCCCCTAGCGATGGCCTCACGTTCGGTCGGGCGCGAACAGCACGTCTCGCCGCTGGGGATGTTCTTCGCCCTCGTGGTGGTCTTCGCGATCACCAGGTCGCGCAGCTCATGTCGAACGACCTCTCCTGTTACTCCGACGTCGCGATCGGCCGCGGGCGGGCCAGCAACATCTCGCCGAGCCGCTTCGCGACGCTACAGGCTGATCGTCATCATCGCGCTCGGTGAGTCGGTCGTCGCGCTCGGTGTCGGAGCCGCTCACGTCTCGCTCGACCGCCGTGATCCTCTCGGCCTCGCTCCTCGGGATACTCGTGATCCGCCGCTCGCTGGTGGGCCTACTGCGACGTCCTGGCCGTCCTGACGCGGCGCCGCTATCGCAGGCGCGCGGCGCGCTCAGGCCGGGCTCGCGCGGGACCTGTACCGCTACCTGCACCGGCCGATGATCGGCGGGATCGGCCCTGAGCGGACCGGCTCGCTCTAGCCGTCGTGCTCCATCGGCTCGTCCATCATCCGCAGCATCATCGGCCGTCGGTCCGCAGGAAGCGGATGACGAGCGCGCCGCGAGGACGAGGAACACGACGTTGAGCACCGTCGTGTAGTTCGAGCGTGACGCTCGCCTCGACGACCTTCGCGTTGCGCGGCCGGTCGGGCTCGAGTCCGAGGACGCCGAAGAGGATCTCGACGACGTACCCGGCCGCGACCATCGTCGCGTAGAAGGTCGCGAGCAGGAACAGGCTGACCCTGCCTCCGTAGTACTTCCGGTAGATGTTGAGGATCGGGAGGATGATCAGGTCGGCGAAGATGAAGGCGATCACGCCGCCGAAGCTGATCCCGCCGTTCCACAGCACCGCCGCCAGCGGCACGTTCCCGATCGAGCAGACGAAGCTGAGAGCATCGACGACCAGCGGTCCGACGAGCGGGCCCCACACCTTCGCCGAGAGTCGGGTGGTCGACGAGGAAGAAGGACTGCCAGAAGCGTCGCCGGCACCCAGGCCGCGAGCGCGCCGGCGATGAGCAGCCCCACCGACGATGTCCTTGCTAGATCGCGGCCCAGTCCATGACGAAGGAGTGGCTGATGGCGGTGAAGCCCCGCGGTGAGGTGATCCTGGACAGGATCGAACCGCCGGTGACGGACATGTCCATCTCGGCGTGACCCTCCATCGAGCCGCGCCTGCCCCTCTCGGCCTCCCTGCGCGCCATCTCGAGCAGGCGCGGCGTGAGAAGCGCGCGGAACAGGAGCGGCGACAGCACGATCATGAGCGGCCCGCCGACGAACTCGGCCACGGTGAACTGCCAGCCGATCAGCAGCGCCAGGATGATCGCCGAGCTCGATGACGAGGTTCGTCGAGGCGAACTCGAACGCCATCGCGGCGGTGAAGTTCGCCCCTTTGCGGAAGATCGATCGCGCGAGCGCGACGCGGCGTAGGAGCACGACGAAGAGGCGGCGCCCAGGCCGCAGGCGATGGCGAGCGTCCGCGGCGAGTCGTCCGGGCAGGAGCCGCGTCATCTCGCCCTTCGACACCACGGCCTGAACGGCCGCCGAGAGCGTGAAGCCGAGGACGAGCGCCCACAGGATCTCCCAGGTCATCCCGAACGAGATGTTGAGCGCGTGGGCGGCCCCGCCCCCGATCGACGCGAGCACGATCACCCGGCGAGCGTACCGGTTCGGGTGACGCGGGCGAGGGCGAGGAGCGCAATCAGCATCCAGGCCGCCAGGTAGTAGAAGGCTGCCCCCGGGGAAACGATCGTCCAGATTGCGCCCGCCACGGCGCTTGCCGCCAGATTCCCGAAGGCCTGGACGGCCGCCAGGACGCCGAACGCGGATCCGCGGATCTCGGCAGGTGCCGTCAGGGCGACCGCGGCGGTCTGCGCGGTCTCGGCGAACCCGATGCCCACGCCGACGAGCACGAAGGCCAGTCCGAGGAGAAGCACGCTCTCTCCCACCGTGGCGAACAGGATGTACCCGGCGAGAAACGAGAGCGCGCCGAACGCCCACGCCAGCACGGACCCCAGCCGGTCGTTGATGTGGCCCGCCGGGAGGCTGACCAGACTCGCGGCTGCGTTGTACGCGGTGTAGAGAAGGAGCGCGATCTCGGTCGCGTGAGCCAGCCCGTGCGTGCGAGCGAGCACGGTCGTCGCTCGAAGGATCAGCAGCGTGGCGGCCGCATTTCCCATCTCGAACGCCGCCGCTCCGGTCATGAGCCGCCCGAGACTTCCGTGCAGCACCGGCCCGACCCGGAGTCGGATCGGCTGACGCTCTCGAGCCGAGAACGCGGGGAGACTTCGGATCGCGTAGACGATGGCGAGCGCCGCGAGCAGGCCGGGGATGATGGAGATGGAGATGGCCGTCCGGATCGAGAAAGCGGCGACCAGCCCGATCGCGAGCAGCGGGCCCCCGATGGCTCCCAGGTTGTCCATCGTTCGCTCGAATCCGTAGGCGCGTCCGTACGCCTCCGGGGGAACGGCATCGGCAAGCAGCGCGTTTCGCGAGGGCTGGCGGATGCCGCGGGACGCCCACGCCCCGGCCCGAAGCAGGCCCACCTGCCAGACGCCCGCGGCGGCTCCGATCAGGCTGCTGAGGATCGCCGTCGAGGTGTAGCCGCCGACCGCGGTCGCCCGGCGGCGGTCGGGATCGTCGGCCAGCGCGCCGCCCATCAAGCGGGCCACTCCCGAGACGGCGTCGGCGACGCCTTCGATCACCCCGAGCGCCGCGGCCGATCCCCCCAGCGTGCTCGTGACGAACCGGGGCAGAAGCGAGGTCGGAACCTCGTGTCCGAGGTCGGAGAGCAGGCTGGCAAGGCCGATCCCACGCACGCCCGGCGTGAACCATCCCGAGGAACGAGGTTCGCTCTGCACGGGCCGCAGCCTAGCCATCCGTAGTAGGTGGCGGTTCTCGCTCTCGACCCACCGGGAGGTCGGCGTCATGGCTCCGCGTCGGGCCGCCCTGCCTTCCGATCGAAGAGCCGGAGGAGCCACGCCAGGGTCGCGGGGTCGCCCCGCCAGTGCTCGGCGAGCACCTCCTCGCCGGTGGTTCGAAGCAGGTGGCGGAGGATGAGCGCCGCCACCACCGCGTCGTCGAGGGGACCCAGAACCGGGATGAACTCCGGGATGAGGTCGATGGGCGAGGCCACCCACGCGGCCCCCACGATCAAGAGGACCTTGGATCTTCGCGGTACCCGCGGATCACCGAGCAAACCCTTGAACAACAACAGGAGGTTCGGCAGCAGCGTCGCCACCTGCCGCGCGAAGGTTCGCCGGCCCGCGAGGTAAAGCGCCGCGCAGACGATGACGTAGATCCCGGCGGCGATGCCGACCGCGATCAGCCCACGCACGCCGGCAGCCTACGGCGCGCCCTCGTCGCGGACGAGGATGTGCGGGCCGACGCGAACGAGCCGCTCCCACGGGATGATCGGGTGGCCGCCGTGAACCTTGACCTCTCCGGGCCCGCCGCTGCCGTGGGTTCCGATGCCGAATCGCTCGAGGATGCCGGACGTCCCGGTGACGAGGGCGGTCAGGTGGAGGTGTCCTCCGACGAGCTCCCCGCGGACATCGTGGACGCGGCCGAGTGCGCGCGCCGGACTCGGTCACGACCTGTTTGCCCAGAAGCTCCGAGAGCCGCATCTACGACCTCGGCACCTTCCGGAGAAGGCGTGCCCAGCGGCCGGCGGCCCGGTCCAGGCGCAGCTTCCCCGCGGGGCGCTTCAGGGTGACGACGGACGTGACCTCGTCGACCTCCCCCCACGGCACGTGCACGGCGTTCCCGGACAGCCGCGCCGCGATCCGCCCGAGCCGTCCGCGACCCCGCCACGCGTTTCCGCCGACCAGGATCTCGACCACCTCCGGCGCGTCGCCGTCCGGACCGGCGATCTCCAGATCGTCGACCTTCCCGCAGTTGTTGCCGTCGCCGTCGACCACCTGGTGATCGAGGATGCTCAAAGCGATGTCGACCTCGACGACCGGTCTCATGTCCGGGCTCATCCCCGTCCTCCGTGAGTGATCAGCATCAAGGGAACAGCCGCGACCGCGAGCGCGAGGATGAGCAGGAAGTACAGGAGGCCGAGGGCGTTCGCGAGCTTGCCGTTCACCTCCGCACCCATGTACGCGTGGTCGTTGGCGACGAGCAGGATGGGCAGGTAGGTCAAGGGCAGCGCCACAACCGAGAAGATCACCGAGTACTCCGTCAGCTTGACGGGATCGAATCCGGTCATGACGACCAGGAGCGCCAGGCCGAAGATCGCAAGCCACGACAGGGTGAACCGCGAGGCGTCGGCGGGGCGTTCCTTCTTTCCCCATCGCCAGCCGAAGAACTGGGCCAGGTTGTAGGCGCCGGCGAACGACGTCTCGATGGCCGCTCCGCCGACGGCGAACAGGATGCCAACGAGCGCCAGCAGCAGGCCCGTCTGCCCGAAGACATGCTCGGCGGCCAGCGCCGGCGTGCCCAGGAACTCCGGCGAGATACCTCGTGGCAGGAACAGGACGCCGGCAACGATCATCAGCGCGAAGGACAAAGTGCCGCCGAGCGCATAGCCGATCGTCGCCGTCACCTTGTTCAGCCCGAGATCCCCCAGACCCCATTGGTCCTCGACCGCGCCCGAGGAATAGAAGTAGACCTCGTACGGAGTCATCGCGGCCCCGAAGAGTCCGACCACGAAGTACAGGTAGACCGGCACGGTGCCGCCGGCGTGGGACCCGGGGATGAAGCCGTGCGCTACCTGACCCCAATCGGGATGGAGCTTGATCGCGGCGACGGCAAAGACCAGCAAACACAGTCCGCCGTAGCCGAAGACTCGCTCGATCCACCTGAAGGGCAGCACCCATGAGCTGAGGATCAGACCCACGACCGCGAACGGGATCAGCAGGCGGTAAGGAATACCCGAGAGGAGCTTGAGGCAGATCGCGGCGCCGCCGATCTCGGCCGCGCATGTCATCAAGTTGACGACCTCCGAAGCGATCAACGTGGTCAACCCCGCGCCGAATCCGGTCCGCTCGCGGACCAGATCGAACACCGGGCGCTTGGCGACCGCCGAGACGCGCCCGCACATCTCGGAGTAGACGATGATCCCGATGACTCCGATCACGACGACCCACAACAGCTGGAAACCGAACCTCGCTCCGGCCTGAGTGTTGAAGACCAGATCCCCGATGTCTACGAACCCGCCGATGGCCGAGAAGATGCCGAGCGCGATCGCAAGGATCTTCCTCGGGCTCATGTGAGCCCGTCGCCGATCGTCTTGCTCGCATCGGCGGCCGCCTGGAGATCACGAGCCAGCGAACGTTGCCGGTCCGGGGACGCGCTGCTCAGGCGTTCGAGGTCGGCGGCGATCGTCCCGGCGAGACCCGCCAGCTTGTTCAGCGCCGGCTCCAGCGCCGGATCGGTCGTTGCCGCCTCAAGCGTGATTTCGGCCTGCGAGGCGGCGCCGGCGAGATCGGTGGATTGCTGCCGGATGTAGACGCGCGTCGTCCGGCCGGAGGCGGCGTCCATGGCCAGGAGAGCCCCCTCCGCGGCCTGGGATCGCAGCGACTCCGACTGATCGGAGAGCGCCTTCGCATCCAGCCGTCCGCCGCCGCCACAGCCCGCGGCGACGAAGGCCAGGGTCACCACCGAGCCGAGCGCGAGCCTCAGGCGCAAAGGAATCCGCCACCCACGGCGGCACAACTTACTATCGGAAGACTCGGCGAGAGGTGACAGAGGAGATGGCATTTCGTGGCTGGCCGGCCGAGGCGCTCGAGTTCTTCGAGGGTCTCGAGGCCGACAACTCCAAGGACTTCTGGCAAAAGCACAAGGCGGTCTACGAGACGATCGTTCGCGGCCCCATGGAGGAGCTGCTCGCCGAGCTCGAGCCCGACTGGGGCGAGAGCAAGATCTTCCGCCCGTATCGCGACGTCCGGTTCAGCCGCGACAAGTCCCCGTACAAGACCCAGATCGGCGCGATCGCCGGCGACGGCTACATCCAGCTGAACGCGGACGCGCTGGCCGCCGGCTCGGGGATGTGGGAGATGACGCCGGATCAGCTCGACCGGTACCGGCAGGCGGTGGCCGACGACGAAACGGGGGCGAAGCTGGCGAAGATCGTCGCGAAGACGAAAGCCGGCGGGGCCCAGACGATGGCTCACGGCGAGCTGAAGACCGCGCCGAAGGGCTATCCCAAGGACCATCCCCGCATCGACCTGCTGCGGTACAAGGGCCTCATCGTGTGGCAGGAGTGGCCGGCCGGCGCGTGGCTCGGAACGCGCCGGGCCAAGGACCGCATCGTGAAGCTCTTCACGTTGTCCAAGCCGGTCAACGAATGGCTGCGTGCGAACGTCGGGGGCTGAGGCGCTTCAGGACTCGGGGGCGCCGAGACGCCGCAACGCGTCGGCCGACGGGATCACGTAATACGCGCCGGTGAGCGGCTTGCTCATGAAGGTGAGGGCGTCGCGCACGCCTTCGGTCAGGCCGGCCATGCTCTGGAGCATCTGCGCCAGCCGGCCCTGCTCCGCGCTGAAGCCGACGAACATCGTGCCGTGGTCGGTCGCCGTCCCGTACGGGAGGTTCCGGCGGAAGATCTTGCCAAACGAGTCCTGGTCGGTCCGCTCGACGTGCGAGTCCGTCGCCTTGTCCTCCAGCTCGATGCTTCCCGGCTTCGTGCGGCCCATCGCCCGTTCTTGGTCCTCGACCGACATCGACTCCCACACCGCGGCGTCGTGCGGCCACTTCTGAAGCAGCAGGACGCTGCCGCCGGCGCCCGCGCTGCCCTCGGGAACCAGGGCCACCTCCGTCGCCTCGACGAGCGTCGGGTTCTCGGTTCCGTCCTCGAAGCCGGTCAGGTCGCGGTCGTGGTGATAGGGCCAGCCGACCGTCTCGTCGCCGACCGACGCGAGCGCGCGCAGCGCGGCGATGACGTCGCGGGACATGTCGAAGACCACGTCGTAGGAACTGCCGGAGATCCACAGCACCGCGTCGTGCTGCGTCGCCGGCATCACGTAGTCATCGATCCCGACCAGGTCGTGGTTGAACCCCTCGACGTTTTCGGGCGCGCCGTCCGGCACGACCGCGCGCCAGAGCTCGGGACGGAACCCGCAGACGAGATTGACGCCGCCGATCGTCGTCCGGGGCTCCCGAAGCGAGGCCACCGAGGCCACCAGAGCGGCTTGATCCATACCGGGAAGAAGATCGAACTCCAGATACGCGTGCGAACCGGTCCCGAGCGCGAAGATTCCGTTCTGTGAGGCGACCATCCGAGGATGATAGGAGGAACGCGTGGCCAGGATCGTGGATCTCAGCCATCCGATCGTGGCCGGCATGGTCACGTACCCGGGTCTTCCCGGACCCGAGATCACGGATCACCTGACCCGGGAGGACTCGAGGGAGCACTACGCGCCCGGTACCGAGTTCCACATCGGGCGGATCTCGATGGTGGCCAACACGGGGACGTATCTCGACACGCCGTTTCACCGCTACGCCGGCGGGGACGACCTGGCGACGACGCCGCTGGAACGGATGGTGGAGCTCGACGCCATCGTGGTGGACGCTACGGAGCTGCCGGCCATCGACGTCGAGCTTCTCGACGGACTCCACGTGGCGAGACGCGCCGTGCTCCTTCGCACCGATTGGTCGCGGCACTGGGGCACCGAGGCGTACTTCACCGATCACCCCTATCTGACCGAGGACGCCGCCGAGATGCTGGCCGAACGCGGAGCCGCCTTGGTGGGGATCGACTCGCTGAACATCGACCCGACGGCCGACGGCCGACGGCCCGCTCACACCGCGCTGCTCGCCGCGAGGATCCCGATCGTCGAGCACCTCTGCAACCTGGATCGGCTCCCCCCGACCGCTTCCGGTTCACGGCGGCGCCTCCCGCGGTCGTGGGCTTCGGCACGTTCCCGGTGCGGGCCTATGCCGTCCTCGATCCCTGAGCGGCCGGGGAAATTCCGCTCCCATGTGTCGATCTGCCCTCCGATGGTTCGTCGTTGGGGTAAAGGCGCGGAACCAGCCGCGCCGGGACCGAATGGGAGGGCAGGATGAAGTTCGCGCTCTTGATCTACGGGGACGAGAAGATGGCGGCGGAAGCCACGCCGGATCAGGTGAAGGCGGAGGGCGACCGGTACGAGGTGTTCACGAACTCGATCGTGGCCAGCGGGAACTTCCTCGACGGGGACCCGTTCTACCCGACGGCCGGCGCCACCACCGTCGAGGTTCGAGACGGCAAGGCCCAGACGAAGCCCGGGCCGGCGGATCCGGTCAACCTTCAGCTGAGCGCCTACTACAAGGTCTCGGCCGAGAGCCGCGAGGAGGCCGAAGAGATGGCTTCCCGCATTCCCGGCGCGCAGTACGGCACGATCGAGGTCCGGCAGGTCGTCGAGTTCGACTGAATGGTGGCCGGGCCGGCGTTCAGCGGCTGACCGGAGCGCCGGCAAGCGCCGCGATCACGCCGACGACGCCGGCGCCGACGAGCCCGGCCACCACCCCTTTTCGGAACGCGAGCAACCAGACCGCCGCCAGCCCGAGGATCCCGAGCTGCCACAGGTGCGCGAGCGCGAGCCCGAGCGGGATGGCCGCACCGGCGATCGCGCCGATGGCGGCCGCGCCGGCGCCGGTCAGGAACGCTTGGACGCGTTCGCTGGCGCGCAGACCGGTCGAAGTGCGGACCGCCGCCCAGGACGAACACGAACGAGGGAGCAAACGCGACGAGGGCGGCGAGCAGGCCGCCGCCGATCCCGGCGGCCGCGTAACCGACGACGGCCACGGTCTGGACGACGGGGCCCGGGGTGATCTGACCGAGGGCGACGGCGTTGAGGAACTGCGCGTCGCTCATCCAGTGATATGTGGTGACCGCGTCGTGCTGCATCAACGGGATGATCACGAAACCGCCCCCGTACGAGAGCGCCCCGACCTTGAAGGCGACCCAGGCGAGCGCGGCCAGCCCGCCGGCCGCGATGGGAACGGCGAACGGTGCGAACAAGGCAGGCGGCCGGAGCTTGGAGACCGACCCCGGGCGCGAGGCGACGACCTCGAACACGCCGCACACGACCAACACGAGCACCAGGAAGGGGCCGACGACGGCCGCCGCGACGCCCCCCGCGATGAAATAGGCGAGCCAGCGAGCCCGATTGGCCCGGCGGCCCTGGCTCCGGCGCCAGCCGGCGGGTGCGAGACCGAGCGCCGCGTGAACCGCGACGACCGGCACGGCGGCGCCCGCCCCGCGGCGGCGCCGCGAACCCACAACGGCGGGTCCGAGGCGAGGAACAGAATCGAGAGCGCCAGAATGACGACGAGACCCGGGACGATGAAGCACAGGCCGCCGATGATCGCGCCGACCGGGCCGCGCAGACGCCAGGCGCAGTAGATGGCGAGCTGGGTCGAAGCCGGGCCCGGAAGCAGGTTGGTGGCGGCGATGCCGTCCTCGAACTCCCGGTCGGAGAGCCAGCCCTGCTGCTCGACGCAGAGCGTTCGCAGCAGCGCGATGTGGGCCGGCGGGCCGCCGAACCCGGTGACGCCGATGCGCCCCCACTCCCGGGCGATCGTTCCGAGGCGAACGGTACCGGCGGGGCGCTCGTGCACGGCCGGAGCCTAGTGCCCGAGCTCTGCCGTGCTCAGCTCTCGAACGCGGGCGCGAGCTCGGCGCCCCAGCCACCGGCCCGGTCGAGCTGACCCTCGACGAGGTCGTTGGCCGGCGTCACGAGGAAGCTCTCGACCGCCGTGACACGGTATCCGCTTCGATCGAGCCGCCGGGCGATGCCCTTGGCCGCGGATCCCGTGAGGAATGCGGGCTTGTCGAGCCGGGTGCTCGAAGGCGGCGGCGTGCCGTCCCGCCCCGGCCGGCACGGAAACCAGCCACTCGCGAAGCCCCGGAGCAACCGTTGGTTCCGGATATGCGTTCTTCTTGTCGGCGGCCGCCGTTTTCCGGGTGCTCGCGCGGCTCATTCCGTGCACGTGCGTCGGGCCCCCGACGACGAGCAGATCGACGCCCCCGGCCTCGGCCGGTTCGATCTTCGAGACGGGGCCGGCCTCGACCTCGACTCCCCGCCCGCGGATGGCCGCCGCGATCGCCTCGCCGACGGTCGCGGTGTTGCCGTAGAGCGATTCATAGACGAACCAGCGCTTTCATCTCGGACGCCTCCTCACGTTCGGACTCCATGCTCGCCGTGCGGCGGCGGCCACGCAGGGGCCGGAGGTCCCGGTTCCTGCGGGATTGGGAACATGCTGCGCATTCGACCGAAAGGTGCTCGCGGGGTGAGCCAGCAAGCCGTCTTGCTGGCCGGCGTTCTCCTCGTCTCTTCCTGCTCGAGCGGTTCGACGCCGGCGCCCAGCGCACGGGCCACCTCGCCGGCCGTGTCCTCGCCGTCGCCACCCCCCTCCGCCCCGACCGGTCGCTTCGACCCCGGCGCGGTCAGCCTGGCTCTGCGCCCCGTCGTCTCCGGCCTCGATTCCCCGTTGCTCGTGACCAACGCCGGTGACGGGAGCGGCCGTCTGTTCGTCGTCGAGCGGCCCGGGCGCATCCTCGAGATCGGCCCCACCTCCAGCACGCCGAGCACCTTCCTCGACATCTCCGGCCGGATCGCCTCGGGCGGCGAACAGGGCCTGCTCGGCCTCGCCTTCCACCCGGACTACGCCTCGAACGGCCGGTTCTTCGTCGACTACACCGACACGAACGGCGACACCGTCGTGGCCGAGTACCACGTCTCCGCCGGCGACCCCGACCGCGCCGACCCGGACTCCGAGCGCGGTCTGTTCGGCATCGACCAGCCCTTCTCGAACCACAACGGCGGCGGGCTCGCCTTCGGGCCCGACGGCTTCCTCTACGTGGCCACGGGCGACGGCGGCAGCGAGGGCGACCCCGACGGCAACGGCCAGAGGCTCGACACGCTCCTCGGCAAGATGCTGCGGATCGACGTCGACTCGCGAACCGGCGGCCGCGACTACGGCATCCCGCCGGACAACCCGTTCGCCGGCCGCGCCGATGCCCGGCCCGAGATCTGGGCGTACGGGCTGCGCAACCCGTGGCGCTTCAGCTTCGATCGGGTCACCGGCGATCTGTGGATCGGCGACGTCGGCCAGAACGCCTTCGAGGAGATCGACCACGTCGCCGAGCACGAAGGCCGGCGTGAACTACGGCTGGAAGCGGACCGAGGGGTTCGCCTGCTACGACCCGCAGCGGAGGTGCGACCGCGCGGGCCTGACCGACCCGGTCGCCGTGTACGACCACACGCAGGGGTGCGCGGTGATCGGCGGGTTCGTGTACCGCGGCACGCGCTGGCCGGAGCTTCAGGGCGCGTATCTCTACTCCGACAGCTGCAGCGGCACGATCTGGGGATTCGACGCGAAGGGCGCGAACCCGAAACCGGCCGTCCTGCTGCAGACGAACCGCTCGATCAGCTCGTTCGGAGAAGACGATGCCGGCGAGCTCTACGTCACCGACCTGACCGGCGGCGAGCTGCTCCGGATCGTCGCCCCTGGGATAGGTTCTGGCCGATGAGCACCGGCAGAGTGGAGACGTTCGCCGACGGCGTGCTTGCCATCGCCGCGACGCTGCTGATCCTGAACGTCGACTCGCAGATCCGGGCGACCGACCATCTGGCCCGGGACCTCTTGCAGATCTGGCCCTCCTACGTCGCCTTCGCGGTCAGCTTCCTCACGATCGGCATCATCTGGGCCAACCACCACACCTTCATGCACCAGATCGAGCGCGCCGACCGGACCTTCCTGATCCTCACCGTTCTGTTCCTTCTGTGCATCTCGTTCATCCCGTTCCCCACAAGGCTCGTCGCCGAGCACATCCGCGACGAGGGTGCCCGCGCGGCGACTGTCCTGTACGGGATCACGCTCACACTGACGGCGGTCATGTTCAACGTGGTCTGGCTCTACGCCTCGGTCGGCCGGCGACTGCTCCGGGAGGATGCGGACCCAAAGGTCGTCGGCGGGATCACGAGGAGCTACCGGTTGGGGCCCATCTCGTATCTCGCCGTCACGATCGTTGCGCTCGTGCACCCGATCGTCGGCGTCGCGCTGCTCGGACTCGTCGACCTCTCATGGGTGATCGACAGCGCGGTGTTCGCGCCGCGCGATCGCGCGACGAGCGAACCCTGAGATGGATCGGCAACCCGACACCTGGACCGGCCCGGCGGCCCGCGCCGTCATCGTGCTGCTGCGCGGGCTGCGCCGGCGCTGTCCCCGCTGCGGGGAGCGCAAGATCTTCCGCTCGTGGTACGGGATCAAGTCCCTCTGCCCTCGCTGCGGTCTTCGCTTCGAGAAGGAGGAGGGCGGCTTCGTCGGCGCCATGACGGTGAACTACCTGGTCACGACCGGCCTGTGGGTCGTGATGCTCATCATCTGGCTGATCTTCACGGTCCCGGACGTCCCCGTCGCCGCGATCCTGCTCTCGAGCATCGTGCTCATGGTGACCGTGCCGCTGGTCTTCTACCCGCGCTCGAAGACGATCTGGGCGTCCTTCGAGTACCTGATCGCGAGGAGCGCTGCGGCAAAGGACCTGATGAACTAGCCTCGTCATCGTGGCACAGGGCCCGCTCGCAGAGACCGACGTCGTCCTGCGGGACGGACGGACCGTACGGGTTCGTCCCGCGCGGTTCGCGGATCGAGACGCGATCGAGGACTACCTGATCGGGCTCTCGGCGGAATCGCGGCGGCTCCGATTCTGGGGCTCCTCGATCGACGTCCGAGACGTCGCCGCACGCGCGGTCGACGTGGACGGCGAGAACCACGTGACCCTGCTCGCGACGCCCGGCGACGAGGGCCGCGTCGTGGGCGGGGCCCAGCTCTTCCGCGAAGGCTCGAGCACGCGCGCCGAGGTCAGCTTTAGCGTCGCCGACGAGCTCCAGAAGCTCGGCCTCGGCTCGATCATGGTCGGTCTGCTCGCCGATGCGGCGACCCGCATCGGCATCGACCGGTTCTTCGCTCACGTTCTGCCCGAGAACCACCGGATGATCTCCGTCTTCCGGGACTCGGGGTTCCACGTGTCCATCATCGCCAAGCCCGGGGTCGTGGAGGTCGAGTTCCCGATCGCGATCACGAAGGAGACGATCGAGCAGTTCGAGGACCGGGAGCGCCTCGCCGGCGCGAACGCCGTCCGCGCCTTCTTCGAGGCCCGCTCGATCGCCGTGATCGGCGCCTCCCGGGATCCAGCGTCGATCGGCGGGCGGCTCTTTCACAACCTCGTCGCGGCACCCTTCTCGGGCGCGGTCTACCCGGTCAACCCGTCCGCCCCATCGATCCAGGGCGTCACGTCGTACCCGAGTATCGACGCGATCCCTGGGGCCGTGGATCTCGCCTTCATCGCGGTGCCCGCGCGGGGGGTCCTCGACGCGGCGTCCGCCTGCGGCGCCAAGGGCGTGCGAGGGCTGGTCGTCATCTCGGCCGGGTTCGGCGAGACCGACGATGAGGGCCGCGCCCGCCAGCACGAGCTGCTGGCGCGGTGCCGCGCGTCGGGGATGCGCCTCATCGGGCCCAACTGCATGGGCATCGTCAACACCGACCCCGAGGTCCGGCTGAACGGGACGTTCGGGACCGCCGAGCCCCCCGTGGGGCGCGTGGCGTTCATGTCCCAGTCGGGCGCGCTCGGATTGGCGGTCATGAACCGCGCGGCGGCGCTCGGCCTGGGCCTCTCGACGTTCGTGAGCGTGGGCAACAAGGCCGACATCTCGGGCAACGACCTGCTCTGCTTCTGGGAGGACGACCCCAGGACGGACGTCGTGCTGCTGTACATGGAGTCGTTCGGCAACCCGCGCCGGTTCGCCCGCCTGGCCCGGCGCATCGGCCGGACGAAACCGATCATCGCCGTGAAGAGCGGACGAAGCGCGGCCGGGCACCGCGCCACGTCCTCGCACACGGGGGCGCTGCTCGCCACGAGCGACAGCGCCGTCGACGCCCTCTTCCGCCAGCACGGCGTCATCCGCACCGACACGCTGGAGGAGATGTTCGACATCGCGACGCTCGTCGCGAACCAGCCGGTCCCCGAGGGTCGCCGCGTGGCCATCGTGACCAACGCCGGGGGCCTGGCCATCCAGTGCGCGGACACATGCGCGGCCAACGGGCTCGAGGTTCCGCAGCTCTCGGACGAGACCCAGGCGGCCCTTCGCGAGTTCCTGCCGGACTCCGCGGGAGTCACCAACCCGGTCGACATGATCGCCTCGGCGACGGGCGAGGACTACGGGCGGGCGATCGCAACGCTGGGCGCCGACCCGGGGATCGACGCGCTGATCGTGATCTACATCCCGCCCATCGAGGCCGGAGCGGCCGACGTCGCGCGGCATCTCGTCGATGGGATCGAGGGCCTCGGCCGGCGGATCCCGGTGCTCTCCTGCTTCATGTCCGCGCGTGGGCTGCCCGAAGCCCTGCGTGCCCCGGGAGTTCGCATCCCGTCGTTCACGTTTCCCGAGCAGGCGGCGATCGCCCTGGCCCGGGCCGCCGAACACGGCGCCTGGCGGGCGGCGCCCTCAGGATCGATCCCCGAGCTCCCCGACGTCCGGATCGACGAGGCGGCGGCGGTGCTCGCGGAGGCGCTCGCCGGCGGCGAGGGATGGCTCGGCGCCGAGGCGCTCGCGCGCCTGTTCGACTGCTACGGCATCCCGCTCGTGAAGCAGCGGCTGGTCGCCGACGCGGCGCAGGCGCAGGCGGCCGCGATCGAGATGGGCGGAACGGTAGCGCTCAAGGCGATGGGGCCGGTCCACAAGACCGAGGCCGGCGCCGTGCGCCTGGACGTCGCGCCCACCGAGGTCGAGCAGGCTGCGGTCTCGATGGCGGCGGACCTCGGCGACCACGGGGAGCGGCTGGACGGGTTCCTCATCCAGCAGATGGTCCCGCGCGGCGTCGAGATGCTCGTCGGCGCGGTCTCGGATCCGTCGTTCGGGCCGGTGGTCGCGGTCGGGGCCGGCGGGACGGCGGTGGAGCTGATCCGCGACGTCAGCGTGCGGATCGCTCCGATCACCGACGTCGACGCCGACTCGATGGTGCACTCGCTCAAGACCTTCCCGCTGCTCGACGGCTTCCGTGGAGCGCCCCCGGCCGACGTCGAGGCGCTCGTGGATGTGGTGCTGCGGGTCGGCGCGATGGCCGACCGGCATCCGGCGATCGCGGAGATGGACTGCAACCCGGTCGTGGTCCTCGAGCATGGGGTGGCGGTCGTCGACGCCCGCGTGCGGGTTCGGCCTCCGGCCCCGGAGGAACCGCTGACCGGGTGGACGGCGGGCTAGAAGACCTGGGTCAGCCCGCGGGTCGTGAGAAACACGCCGACGCCGACGATCGCGGCCGCCGACGCCACGGGGATGAGCCTCCCGAGCCCGGACGACAGACGCGCCGTCACGACCTCCCGCGTCTTGAGGGCCCCCAGGGCCACGACGATCAGCGCCGTCGCCAGCCCGGCGCTGAACGCAAGCACGAGCGCGAGCCCGTAGACGGTGCGGTGGGCCTGGATGGCGCCGAGCAGCACGAGCAGCGCGCTCGGCGCCGGCAGGATGCCGCCGGCCAGCGCGAGGGCCGTCAACGAGCGCGGAGAAAGGGGATGGCCCTGAAGCCCCCCGTGCGTATGCCCGTGGTCGTGACCACGCTCGTGATCGTGCTCGTGGGCCCGGACGCGTGCGCGTCCGCGAACGCGGCGCGTCGGGAGCCGGCGGCGGGCGGCGGCCTCGTCGTCACGCTTGAGCCGCGCCCAGCCCGAGAGCCGTGAGATCAGCAAGGCGACCCCGAGCCCGAGGGCGATGAGCCCCGACGTCAGCCCGAGCCACGGGTACAGCCGCTCCGGACGGAATGTGTGTTCGAGCGAGAGCACCAGCAGCCCGAGACCGAGGACCGAGGCCGTGTGCATCAGGGCGACAGCCGATCCCGCGGCGACCGCCTGACGCGCCGTCGATCCGGCTCCCGTCATGTACGCCGCGGTCAGCGTCTTGCCGTGCCCGGGCAGCATGGCGTGCCACGCGCCGAGCCCGGCCGCGATCAGACCGGCCAGGAGCAGCAGCGGAAGACCGCGCTTCTGCAACAAACCGGCGAACGCTCCGACATCGGTGCCCCCGGGCCGGCCGTTGGGCCCGACGGTCGGCTCGGGCGACGGCGAGGGCAGCGGCGGCGGCACGGCTCCGGCCGGACCGGCGCCGAGGAACGACGTCGTCATCGACGTGACCTGCGGCTGGTTGACGAGCAGATTCGGCGGGTAGAAGCGAAGTCCGTCGGACAGGCTCGTCGTCGGCGCGCTCGAGCCCGAGAGCGTGACCCCGCCGTCTCCCACGGCGGTGATCTCGTACCAGCCGGTCTCGCCCTTGTTGTTCGCGTCGGTGTAGGCGATCGTCCCGCGCCCGGAGACCGGCGCCGTGAAGACGCCGTCGAACCGAAGCGTGAAGAATCCGTCGTCGGCGTTCGGCAGGAGCGCGCCGCGGGTGCTGCGGATCGAGATGGCTTCGGGCCGGCCGTCCACCGTCAGGCTCAGCTTGGCAACGATCGACGGCGCATACGACGCCGCCCAAGCGTCCATCTCGGCTTGGGAACCTTGCTCGTCCCTGTTCGTATCGATCGAAGGGAACAGCTGGAGTGACGGAACCTCCGCCAGCTGGACGGCGTAGCCGATCCGGATCTCACCGGGGACGACGGTGATCGCGCTGTAGCGGCTGATCGTGAAGGTCCCGAGTGGGTGCGCCAGGGCCACCGAGGGCCACATTGCAAGCAGCCCCGCAAGCCCGAGCAGGGCCGGGAGCCTCCGGATCAGGGGTTTTGTCATCTACGAGATCATCGGCATCCTAGACGGGGGGTGAAGCCGGGGGTTCCGCGGCTGTGCCACCATGGTGCCCTGATGGACCCGGCCCCCCACCAGCCGTTCGAGCGGCCCGACGACCGGCCCTTCGCCGTCGTCGACATCGGGTCCAACTCAGGCCGGATGATCGTGTTCCGGCTCCGAGAGGGCGAGCATCTCGACGTGATCGAGGACGCCCGCGCGCCGCTCCGCCTGGCGCGGGCAATGCGGAACGCGGGAACCCTGGGCACGGACGCGATCGAGCGTACCGTCGAGGCGCTCCGCGATTTCCGCGCCGTGGCCGAGGGCGCGGGTGCAAGCCGCATCATCGCCGTCGCGACGTCGGCCGTCCGCGACGCGTCGGACGGGCCGGTCCTGGTCGAGCGGGCGCGAAAGATCGGCATCCCGTTGCAGGTGATCGACGGCGACCTGGAGGCCCGGCTCGGGTTTCTCGGCGCCGTCCACGACCTGCCGGTCTCGACCGGATTCACGATGGATGTCGGCGGCGGCTCGCTCGAGCTGACCCGCTTCGTCGACCGGGCGCTCGTGGGGTCGTGGTCGCTCCCGCTCGGTTCGCTCCGCCTCTCCGACGAGTACCTCGAACGCGACCCGCCGACCGAGCGCGACGTGGCCAAGGTGCGCAAGGCCGTCGCCGCTGCGCTCGACGACGCGGGGCTGGTGGAGCTGCGCAAGCGCGAAGACCTGGTGGGGATCGGCGGTACGGTCCGAAACCTCGCCAAGATCGATCTGCGCCGGACCGACTACCCACTGCCGCTCCTGCACGGCTACGAGCTGTCGGAGCGCCGCGTGCTCGAGATCGTCGAGGACCTTGCGGAGCGCACGATGAAGCGCCGCGCCCAGGTCCCCGGTCTCAACCCGGACCGCGCGGACACGATCGTCGGCGGCGCCCTGATCGTGCACGCGACGATGCAGCACCTCGGCGCGCGGCGGTTGATCGTGTCCGGACGCGGGCTCCGCGAGGGGATCGCTCTGGACGCCGCGGGCACCGACGTCCCGCCGCCGCGGTGGGTCCGAACCATCTCGGTTGCCACGCTCGCCGCGAGGTTTGCGACCTGGGACGCCGGCGCCGCCGAGCGGCGGGCCGGTCTCGCGGTCCGGCTGCACGAGGCGCTCGACCCCGAGGCGCCGATCCCCGTCCGCGAGATGCTCGAGCACGCGGCCAGCCTCGTCGACGTCGGCCGCGCCATCGACTACTACGACCGGTTCGAGCACGCGGCCATGGTCGCCACGGCGGCCGACCTCGCGGGCTTCTCGCACGCCGACCTCGGCATTCTCACCGCGATCCTGCGACAGGCCGACGACGACATCCGTCTCGGTCCGTACGGCCGGCTGATCGAGGACGAGGACCGCCAGGCGGTGCTCCGGGCCGCCACGGCGCTGGCGCTCGCCGACGAGCTGAACCGGCGGATCCGCAAGGACGCGCCCGCGCCGGTCTCGGCGAACTGGCTGCGCGACGGGTTCGAGGTGGTGGCTCCGGTTCCGGGCGGCTGGCGCCCGCGCGGCGTCGCGGACCGGTTCCTCCAGGTCTTCGGGCGTCCGCTGCTCGTCGTCGCGACCGAACCGGTCGCGACGACGCTCCCGCCGGCCCACTGACCGGCCGCCGCCGCTAGGGCGTCGGCGCGACCGAGTCGCTCGGCGACGACCCAGTGTCGGTCGACAGCGATGCAAGCGTCCCGGTCCCGCTCTGCGTGTACGGATGGGCGGCCGGGCAGCCCCAGTCGGTGGCCGCCGCGTCGGCCGCTCCGCTCGTTCCCTGCATGGACCACTGGATCTGCGTCGCGCGCAGCTCGCCGTCGATCTGGCGCGCCTCGGTCACGGTGATCGTGGTCGACCATTGGAACGCGGCCCCGCCGCGATAGAACGGCGCCCCGGTCTGGTACGTGTCGCCGTGGTGGCACCATCCGAGCACGTTCGCGTCCCACATGTAGCCCGCGGACGAGGCGTAGGTCACCTCGCTGTCGTGCAGCACCGGCTCGTCCGGCGCGATGTACGAGGTGAACGCGACGCTCCCGCCACAGGGCCCGGTTGCGCAGGACGCCACGAAGGTCCAGCCCTCCGCTCCCCAATCCGGTACGGACCAGACCCCGTCGAGACGCGCCGTCGCCAGTGAGAGGGGATCGAACAGGGCCGGGCCGATGCTCGGCGTGGGAGAGCCGGTCGGCGTGGTTGCGACCGGCGACGCAGCGGTGCCGCCGCCCTTGTGGGAGAGCGCAAAGGCCGAGCCGGCAACGAGGACGACGGCCGCCGCCACCCCGGCCGCCACCTGCCAGCGCGGACGCGGCCGCCGGGGCCGGCGCTGCCGGTCGTCGTCGCGATGACGCTTGCCGGGCCGGTTGCCCTGGACACCGCCCGGGACCATCGGCTGGCGCTCGGGCGGAAGGATGTCGCCGGGCGCCCCGACCCGGTCGAAGATCCCCGGACGCTCGGCGGCCGCCCGGTCGCCCAGGACGCGGTCCTGCGAGCGAACCGACAGGTAGTCGGTGACCAGCGGGTCGAGGTCGCCGGCACCCAGCAGCGACAAGAAGCTCGGCAGCGAGTCTCGGGGCACGGTGGCAAAGGCCGATCGGCGCCCGTGCCCGACCCGGAAGACGCTGGTATCCCACGTGACGACGGCGGCTCGGACGTCGAAGCCGGGCCGCGCCTGCGGCGCCAGCAGCGCCGAGAACGGTGTGGGCGCGAGCCCGTCCGACCCGCGGACGACCAGGTTGGGCGGCGCCGGTGTGGCAAGGACCGCGGCAACGGCCGCCAGGTCATCCTCGTCGAGATCGTCTCCGAGCGCCGCGATCGCGGACTCGAACGCCGCCTCCAGCTGGTCGCGCGCGCGGATCCGGTCGCGGCCGGCGCCGAGCATCCGATCCCAGGCGCCGAGCTCCAGCGAATCCCCGTACGCGTCGCGAGGGACGAACCAGCCGAAGCGCTCGGATGCCGGAAGCACACGGGCTCCCAGCGACGCCGGCAGCACCGGGTCGCGGCCGCGGATCGCGTCCGCCAGCGCGCGGACACCCCCGGCCAGCAGCACGGCCGCCGCGCGTAGCGACGGACCGTCGACGAACTCGGTCCCGACCTCGAGCCGGCCCGGACGCGGCCGCACCAGGACCCCCGGCGAGTCGGCTCGCTCGGTCAGGAGCATGAGCGCCGGAACGAAGCGACGGATCACGCCGTCGCAGACCGCATCGTTCAGACGATCGGGCATCTGCAGGTTGAGGTGAGTCGAGTATCCCGAGACCTCGATCGAGGGTGAGAGCACCGAGCCGAGCGAGGCGCGGCCCCGGTCGGACCACGCCGTCAGCTCCCCGGAGAACCCGGCGGCAACCGGCACGGGCGGCGTCGCGATCTCGGCCTCGCGGCCGTCGGCGGTGATCGTCCCGCCCCACTCGCACCGGTACGCGTTCGGGTCGTTGGGGTCGATGCGGAGCCCGGCCACCGGCAGCGTGTGGATCAGGTCGCGGAAGTCCAGCACGCGGTCGCCGGTGCGCAGGGTGAACTCGTGCTCCACGCCGATCAGGCCGGCCGGACGCGGCGATTGCGGGTGCTCGAGCAGCGAGCGGAATCGCTCGCTCAGCTCTCGAGCCCGCTCCGCGCGCGCCGCGCGGGGGGTCAAGAAGGAGCGGGGCACGTCAGGAAGTCGTCGAACCTTCGTCCGGCCGAGGCTCGCTGCTCTCTTCCACCGGCTCGGAAACCGTCGTCGCGGCCCTGGCGGCCCTCGACTGCTGGAACTGCGCATAGGCGGAGTACGCATCCGCCCACTTGGTCGCCACTTCGGGCGCGTCCGCCATCATGGCGAGCGGGTCACCTTTCTCACCCATGGGGGGCTCCTTCCTTGGTCCGGGAAGCGTGGGTCCGGGGAAAACGAGTATCGGGGGAAGAGCCCTTGGACCGCAAGCCAGTCAGACGACCGACAAGCGGCCGATGATCCCGGCGAGCAGCGCGATACGAGGAGCGACGCTGCTGAGCTCGATCCACTCGCGGGGCGAATGGTCGTCCCCCCCGACCGGGCCGAGGCCGTCGAGCGTCGGAGTTCCCGCCGCGCTGGTCGTGTTGGCGTCGGAGGCCCCGCCGGTGGCCGCGTCGTGCAGCTCGAACCCCAGCTCCGAGGCGACCGCGGCGGCGAGATCCGCGAGCCGGCCGGCGGCCTCGCTCCGTTCCATCGGGCGGTGCCAGCCGTCGCGGTGGATCTTCACGCTCACATCCGGCACGTGGATCTCGGCGCAGATCCGCTCGATCTCGGCCTCCGTGGCCTCGAGCGAGGCCAGCTCGGGCGACCGCAGGTCGACCTCCAGCTCGCACTCGTCCGGCACCACGTTGGTGCGCGTGCCGCCACGGATGAGGCCGACGTTCACGGTGACGCCAGGCCAGCGTCCGTTGAGCTCCTGCAACCGGACGGTCGTATGCGCCGCCTGCAGGACGGCGCTTCGTCCGCGTTCGGGCTCGACCCCGGCGTGCGCCGACCGGCCCGTCACGACGACCCGGTAGTCGGTCACGCCTTTGCGCGCGCTCACGATGTCGCCGTTCTCGCGCGCGCCCTCCAGCACGAAGGCGAAATCGCTCGCGGGTGCAAGGTCGCGGATCACGGGTCCCGAGAACGGCGACCCGATCTCCTCGTCCGGGTTGCAGACGTAGGTGATGGTCCCGAACCCGTCGAACCCGGCTTCCCGGAGCAGCTCGACGGCGAAGAAACCGAACAGCAGACCGCCCTTCATGTCGGAGACGCCGGGGCCGAGCGCGCGGTCTCCCTCGATCCGAAACGGCCGATCGGCGGCGGTGCCCTCGTCGAAGACGGTGTCGGTGTGTCCGACGAGCAGCACGTCCGGCCCGCCCGACCCGGCGAGGCGCCCGATCACCAGGTCGCCGAGCTGCCGCTCCCCCGAACGAGGTTCGTGCGGACGCCGCTCGACGTCCCATCCTCCCGCGCCGAAACGAACCTCGCAGAGATCGGCGATCCGGTTGACGCCGGCGGGCGTGTACGAGCCGCAGTCGACGTCGACCATCGCGCGAAGATCGGCGACGAACTCGTCGAACCGCGCTTCGGCGCGTCCGAGCAGGGCAGACATGTCCACTCACCCGACGCTAACAGCCCATATGCGACATGTGCGACAGGTACGATCCCGCCGTGCCCGGGGAGCAGATCGCCGACCAGCCGGATGACCCGGCGCCGGATGAACAGGCGGATGAACGAAACGGCTGGTGGCGCGGCGGCCTGCGGGTGGTCGGACCGTTTGTGCCCCTGTTCTTCCGGGTCCGCGTCGAGGGCACCGAGCAGATGCCGCGCAGCGGGCCCGCCGTGTTGATCTTCAACCATGTGAGCGTGCTCGACGGACCCGTCCTCGCGATCGAGACCTCCCGGCGGACGCGGCGCGCCGTCCGGTTCCTGGTCGCGGCCGAGATCTTCCGCAAGCCGGTGCTCGGCTGGATCCTCCGCCGCTACCAGCAGATCCCCATCCGCCGCGGCGAGGGCGACGCGGCCGCGCTGGACGCGGCGATCGCCACCGTCCGGGAGGGGGCGCTTGCCGCGATCGCACCCGAGGGGCGGGTCAACGACGACGGCGTGACCGAGCTTCAGCGCGTTCGTTCGGGTGTCGCCCGCATCGCGCTGCCGGCCGGGGCCCCCGTCGTGCCGGCGGGCATCTGGGGAACCAACCGCACCTGGCCGCGGTCGGGGCTCCGCCTGCGTGCGAGGCGGCCGGTGCTGGCGATCGCGTTCGGGACGCCCGTCGTCCCCGAACGCGGCGAGGACGTCGAGGCGTTCCTTCCGCGGGTGCGCGTCAGCCTGCAACGCCAGGCGGATCGGGCGCGGGAGCTGAGCGCGCTCCCGCCGACGGGGCGGGTCAGCCCAGCGCGACGGCGCTGATCAGGTTCGAGTCGCGCAGCTTGCGCAGCGCCTCGCGCTCGATCAGGCGCACGCGCTCGCCGGAGAGCCCGAGCACCTTGCCGGTCTCACGCAGGCTGAGCGGCTGGCCGTTCTCGAGCCCGTAGCGAAGCGCGACCACCCGGCGTTCGCGTTCGTCGAGCACGCGCTCGACCGCGCCGCCGATCTCGTCGCGCAGCAGCTGGTCCTCGACCTCGTTGAACGCGGCGTCGGAGTCGACCTCCTCGATCAGGTCGCCGAGCTCCGTGTCCTCGCCGACCGGCGACTGAAGGGACAGCGGCTCGCGCCGGCCCATCTCGGTCAGGTCGTCGATCTCTTCCGGCGTCGTGTCGAGGGCCTTGGCAAGCTCCTCGCGCGTCGGCTCGCGGCCCATCGACTGCGCGAACTGGAACCGCGTGCGGTTCAGCTTGCGAAGCCGGTCGTGGATGTGGACGGGCAGGCGGATCGAACGCGAGCGATCGGCGATCGCGCGCGTGATCCCCTGACGAATCCACCACGTCGCGTAGGTCGAGAACTTGAAGCCGCGGCGCCAGTCGAACAGCTCGACGGCGCGCATCAGGCCGATGTTCCCTTCCTGGATGAGGTCGAGCAGCGGCAGACCCTGGCCCTGGTACTTGCGGGCCACGGAGACAACCAGCCGGAGGTTGGCCATGATGAATCGCTGGCGGGCGGCC
This sequence comes from uncultured Actinomycetes bacterium, assembly GCA_963766935.1. Lineage (GTDB taxonomy): Bacteria > Actinomycetota > UBA4738 > UBA4738 > HRBIN12 > CAVYBY01. The sequence continues at coordinate 24,262 of CAVYBY010000008.1, forward strand.
TCGGCCTCCCGCACCTCCCTGCGAGCCTTGGCGATCGACTTCTCCGAACGCAGACGGCCGGCACGGAGGCGCTCTTCGCCCTCCTTGCCTGCCTCGATCGTCATGGCAAGCTCGACCTCTTCCTCCTTGGTGAGCAGCGGCTCGCGAGCCGCCGCCTCCAGGTAGAGGCGCAGGTCATCAGCGTCGTCGGTCCCTAGGGGACGCGCCGGCTCAGGCACTTCGTATCACGCTCCTCCTCGAGGCCGAGCGCTCAGCGGGCAGCCAAGTCGCACCGGTTCCTCGGGAACTCGAGATCCCACGAACGGCAGCTCGGGGAGGTCGGGACGCGGTCACCCACGCGCCCGCCACACGGCCGTTCGAGGGCAATCGTATGGGGTCTTCGGCACATATGTAAAGCTCAGAGGGGTCGTCTTGGATGAAGGTCTTGTGACGAGACACACGGATCCGGGCCCGGCATTCGAGGCCCGAATCGCGATGGTGCTTGCCCTGCAAGAACTTCACGTTCTCCCCATCGCCCGGGGGTGACCCGAGAGCGTTGAGGACTCCCCCTCTGCAACGCGAAAGAACCCCCCGACCTTCCCGCGATCCCTCCCCCGCAAAGATTCCTGCGCCCCCTGGGGGACTACCCTCGGTGCATGACGCGCGAGCGGCTGGAACTGCCGGATCTGCAGACCGCCGAGTCCCGGGATCTCGGTGGGCCGGTGTGCTTTCGGGCCTGGGACGGGCCCGGCGACCTCACCTTCGTGCTCGTGCACGGTCTCGGAGGGTCGCTCCTGACCTGGGTCCAGGTGGCTCCGGCGCTCTCCGGGCTCGGACGCGTCGTCGCCCTCGACCTCCCGGGATTCGGGACCACGCCCCGCGCGGGCCGGAGCACCGGGATCATGGACCTTCGCCGGACCCTGTCTGCGTTCATCGCGGAGGCGACGTCGGGGCCGGTCGTGATTGCCGGCAACTCGCTCGGCGGCGGTCTCGGCATCCTGCAGGCGGCGATCGAACCCGCCACGCTGAGCGGCCTCGTGCTGACCTCGTCGATCTTCCCGTGGCCGGGCCCGCCCGCGCCGTTCGTGACATCCATCCCGCACCCGGCGATCGGGGCGGCCTTCCTGCTGTACGACATGCCGCGGGTCGGCGAGTGGTTCGTGCGCGAACGCCTCCGCCGGCTCGACGGCGAGCATCTGGTGCGGATGGGACTTCGCTACGTCACGGCCCATCCAGACCGGATTCCTCCCGGCGTCGTGGCGGCCATGGTCGAGCTCGCCGACGCGCGGATGGACGATCCCGAGATCGTGCCCGCCTTCGTCGACGCCGCGCGTTCCATGCTGCGCCTCGGACGCCGGCCGGAAGTGGCGCGCAGGGCGCTCGACGCGGTGGCGTGTCCGGTGCTGGTGATCCACGGGCGTCGCGACCACCTGGTCCGGCCGGCGTTCGCGGAGGCCGAGCTCGCGCGTCATCCCTCCTGGCGAGCGCGCTTCTTCCCCGACGTCGGACATGCGCCCCAGATGGAGGCCCCCGGCCGCTGGCTGGGCGAGGTGGCCGACTGGTTGTCGCAGATACGTCGCTGAGCGTCGGCGGAGCCGGCCGGGCTCACACGACTGCCGACTCGGACGTCCGCCTCGTCGTGCGGACGAGCGCCGCGATGACCGACCCGCCGAGGATCAGCACGCCGCCGAGCGCGGTCGTCCATCGCACCGGCTCGTTGAGGAAGATGAACGCCAGCAGCGCGACCGTGAGCGGTTCCACGACGCCGATGATGGCGTTGCGGACCGCGCCGATGAGCTGGAGCCCGGCGAGCATCGAGGCGAACGCGCCGGCGGAGAACACGCACATGCCGACGAGGCGCGGCCACTGTCCGGCGGCGGGAAAGATCAGCGCGCCGAAGCCGATGCCGTAGACGAGGTTGGCCACCGACGCGCCGAGTCCCAGCCATGCGGCGGCCGTCAGCGGGTCGGTCTTCGTCACGAGGCGGTCGGTCGCGACCAGATACGCCGAGTAGGCGAAGGCCGTGGCGAGCGCCAGCGCGATCCCGAGCGGCTCGACGTCGACGCGCCCCCCGCCCACGACGACCACCCCGCTGCCGGCAAGGGCGAGCAGCAAGGCGACGAACAGCATGGGCTGCGGCGCGCGGCGGTCGATCGCGATCGACGCGAGCATCACGATCACCGGGTACACGTAGAACAGCAGCGTGACGGCCGCGGCCGCGCCGTGGTTGAGCGCCGAGAAGTAGAGCGCGGACTCGGCTCCGTATCCGAGCAGACCCGCGAGGACGACCGGCATGCGTTCTCCGCGAGCCGGCAGCAGGGGCCGGCGCATGAGCGCCACGACGCAGAACAGAATCGCCGCCTGTCCGCCGAACCGGATGGTGAGCATGCCGAACGGCAGATGGCCCGCCTGCACGCGCTTGCCGAAGATCACGACGAACGCGAACAGGATCGCCATGGACGCCGAGAGGCCGGACCCGGCGAGCTCGCCTCTGGGAGTGGTCGCCCGGCGGCCGCTCACTCGTCGCCCAGCAAGAAGCGGCCGACGCGATCCACCAGCTCCGGGATCCCCTCGAACATGGCCCGCTCGGACTCGAAGACGATGAGCTCGGCGGAGGGCAGGACCGCCGCCAGCTCGCGCCCGATCTCGGCGCGGTGGATCGCGTCGCCCTCACGGCACACGATCAGGACGGGCGCCTCGACGCGGCGGAGCAGCTCGCGGTCGGCGATGGGCACGTCGCCCAGGACCCCACGGATCGCCCGCGCGACGCCGGCCGGGTTCAGGTCTTGCCACAGCTGGAGGTCGATGTCCCGAAGCCAGGGCGCGCCCTCGTAGTCGCCGCCACGGCCGGACTTCGAGACGATCTTCGCGATCGCCTCGTCCTTCGGCAGCTCGTCGAGCACGTCGGCGATCCAGTCGAACCGATGGTGGTCGGCGATCTGCGTGTCGAGCGCGGCCGGCAGGAGAAACATGATCCGTTCGAACCGGTCGGGCCGCGTTCCCAGCAGATTCGTGATGGCGCCCGCGCCGATCGAGGTTCCCACCGCGCGCGTCGCGTCGTACGCGGTCGCGACCGCGTCCAGGTCCCGGGCAAAGTCGGCGAACGCGTAGCCGGTCTCGGGAACGCTCGAATGCCCGTGGCCCCGAAAGCAGAACCTGACGGCCGTGCCGGGAGCGAGCGGGGTGAGCATCGCCAGCTCGTTGCACGAGTTCGTCAGGCCGTGCGCGAACACGGTGACCGGCTCGCCCGAGCCGTCGATCTCGACGTGCAGCGTCGCGTCTTCGGTGACGACCTCGGGCACGGCCTTCAGCCTCGCGTGGGGGACGGATCCGCGGCGGCCGAGTCGCGGATGCGCCGCGCCCAGGACGCCACGAGCACGGACAGAAGGAGAAACGCGCCGCCCGAGATCTCCAGGATCGCACGGACGCGCCCGGCATCCCCTTCGACCCAGACCCACGACAGCACGAGGGCCGGCAGGATGAAGCCCGCGTTGTACGCGATGTCGAAGAGCGCGAACGCCCGCCCCCGGAAGTCGTCGGGCATCGCCTCCTGCACGATCGTGTCGGCGGAGATCTTGCCGAGGAAGAACGAGAAGAAGCCGACGAACAGCATGGCGGCGAACCCGGCCGGCGAGACGAGCGCGCCGAAGACCAGCGTGCCCGCACCGAGCAGGAACATCGAAACGAGCAGCAGTCGGATCGGAGGGACGCGATCCTTCCAGCGCTCCGCGAGCACCATCCCGAGCACCCCGCCGAGCAGACCGCCTCCACCCGAGAGGCCGAGCGCCAGCCCGCTGCCGTCGCCGCTCTGCACGAGGTTCTTCGCGTACAGGGCAAACGTGAACAGGCCGAACCCCCAGAACTGATACCGCAGCATCTGGAACGATCCCAATGCGAGCGCGGCCCGCGGCCGGGACGCAACCTCTCGCATCCCCGCGACGATCGTTCGGAGCACCCGGGCGGCCTCGACTGCGAAGGTCGTCTCGTGCTCGCCGGCCTCGACGTGGCGAAGGCGGCCGGCGATCGCCGCCGCGGCCGCCATCACGCCGGCGCCGGCAAGGACCACGAGCCAGGCCGGCAGCGCGACGGTTGCCACGAGCGCCGCGCCAAGACCGACCACCTGGAACAGCGCGCCCCCGGCCTGAGAGAGCGCGTTGCCCTGCAGCAGATCTTTTCCGGCCAGCACGTCGGGCACGGCCGCGGACTTCACGGCGAGCACGACCCGGACGACCGCCTGGGCGGCGAGAAGCCCGACCACCAGGGCGACCGTGGCGCCGGGGCGCCCCTCCGTCGTGCCGCCTCCGAGCGGGAGCAGCACGGCGACGGCGGTCACCGCAACCACGGCCGACGCGGCGACGATGGACCAGCGGACGACGCGGCGCCGCTCGAAGCGGTCGATCAAGACGCCGATGAACGGCGAGAGGAACGTGTAGGGAACGTAGAGCGCCAGGACCACCTTCAGCAGATACCCGGCCGAAGGAACGGTTGAGACGTCGAAGCCCTGCTGGCCGCCGAACGCGATCGACTTGCCGATGGCGCCCTGCACGACCCCCTGGCCGGCCTGCACCGCGAACTGCACACCCATCAGGCTCGAGAAGTCCTTGTTGGAGAAGACCGAGAACATCCGGTCGACGTAGCCGGCGGCCTTGTCCAGCGGGCGGCGGATCGTTGCGGCGCCGAAGCGGAGCCCGGCGGCGACCGCCACCGCCACGACGACGGTCGCCCAGCCCTTGGCGGTCGTGAACGGGCCGCGCCAGACGGTGAGGACCGCGATGCCCGACAACACGGTGAGCACGACCGACAGGCCCGGGATGAGCGCGATCCTGCTGGGCGTGTCGTTCAGCTCGAACCACGGCGCCGCGATCAACCCGGGCAGCACGGCGAGCATGAAGATGCCGGCGAGCACCAGCAGTGTGTGGACCGGGTTCGCGGTGGCCGGCGGATGGTTCGAGAACTGGTCCGCCGCCTCCTGCCCGGCGGCGCGTGCGCGATCGACGGTCCCGGGCGCCGGCGTGAACAGACCCGGGCCCTGCAGCACATAGACGTCGGGACCGATCTCGATCGCGTCCTTCGTCGCCTCGGCCAGGCGCTGCTGCTCGACGTCGCTCGTGCACGACGGCGCCTCGTTGCAGAGCCCTCCGTAGTACTGGCCGATCAAGAACGCGACGGGATTCGCCTCATACGTCCGTTTGCGAACCTGGAGCTCCCCGAAGTGCTGCGCGGCCGCCTTCGTGTACGACGCGGACGGCCCGGTGGTCGGCCGGTTCGCGAGAAAGTCCTCGACCGTCCCGAGGAACGTGGCGCTGTACTGCTGGGTGCCGCCGGGCAAGCCGGTGCGAAAGACGTTCGAGTACGTCTTGGCCCATCCGTAGGCGGTGTTCGTCCGCTGGGACGGGATGTCGACGTCGTCGTAGTTGACGACGAGCACGTTCGGCCGCTCGCCCGCGTCGGCGACCACCTCGTGCACGGCGGCGAGCGACGTCCGGACCGCCTGGTTGGCCCATTGGTTCGTCTCGCTGCTCCACCGGTGCTGGAGGCCGTCGAGCACGACCCAGCCGAGCGAGCCGGCGACGAGCACGGCGACGAGCGCGCCGATCGGCGCGACACGCCGGCCCGGGCGAAGGAACCGTCTGATGACGACGAACGCGCCCAGCCCGACGAGCGCCATCGGCGCGGCCGTCGCGTTCATGAAGCGGTAGTACGGGACGACGGGCGAGCCGGGGTCGCCGGAGACCTGGAACTCGGATCCGGCGACGAACGTGAGCACGCCGGCCATCGGCAGCATCCACCAGATCGCCGCCGTGTCGTACAGATGCGCCGGCCGCCGCGTCCGCCGCGCCAGAAGGATCGTCGCAACGACGGCCACGACGATGAACGGCACGATCACGACCGGCTGCATCGACCCGATCCATCCCCCGAGACGGTCCACGAAGAACCGTTTCGTGTACGGCGGGGGCAGCGCCGCCTCCTTGAGGCTCGCCGCCTGCCCCCAGATCCCGATCGGCCACATCGCAAGACCGGCGATCATCCCGAGCCCGATCGACGAGAGCATCGGGCCGTCCGACCGGAGCACCGGCGCGATCGAGAAGCGCGCCGTCAGGACGTGGAACCCGAACACCGCCAGCAGAACGACGCCGAACAACGCGCACGACGTGGGGTGGGTGAATGCCGCGGCAGTGCCGATCAAAAAGAGCGCCGATCTCGCTCCCCAGGAGGTCCTGGCCGCCTGGAGGAACGGCAGCGTCATCGATAACAGGAACAGCACCGTGATGTTGTCGAGGTAGCCGACGTAGGGCGTCGTCAGGAACAGCGCGACCGCGGCGAGCATCGTGACGAGCACGATCAACGGATCACCGCGGCTTCGAAACGCTCCGGCCCCGAGCGCGAGACCCGTCAGCACCGGGATCCCGAGCATGAGGATCGTGCTGAAGCTGTACGAGTCCACCCCGGCCACGCGCTGCAGGAGCGCCCCGGCCATCGGCACCGAAACGCGGTAGCCGGCCGAGAACAGACCCTTGGGTCCCCAGTCGCCGACCACCGCGGCGGGATCGCTCTGCAGGATGACGTCGGCGCGCCACGTGTACCAGGCGGGATCCCGGGTCGGCGCCGACCGCGACGGGTCGGCCAGGAACGGCCGGCCGAGGACGAAGAGCAGGATGATCGCGAACCCGGCGATCACCCACCAGGAGCCGAGCCATCCGAACCCACCGGCGCCCTCGGCACCAGCAGCCGAGCGGTCGCCGGTCACGGGCGGCATCATAGGGTCGGCCCGGCACTCATCCCGACGCCAGCTGCAGCCGGCCGCGGCTTCGTTCGAGCAATCCTTCGGCGACGAGCGCGTCCGCGGCCTGCCGGACCCGCTCCGGCTCGTGGCCGGTCTCCGCGGCCAGCTCCGGCACGGTCGCCCCTGCCCGCCGTCGCAGAACGCGCACCACTGCGCCCCGTACCTGGCGCGCCGACCCCTCGAATTCGGGGCTCCGCCGGCGGGGACCGCGGTCGTCGGCGCCGGCCGCACGCCACCGGCACCATCGGGCGAGTGGACAGTCCTCGCAGCGCGGCGACGGACGGCAGAGCGCCCGGCCGAGGTTCATCACAGCCTGGTTCCACGCACCCGGGTCGTCACGGTCGAGCCATCCATCGGCCGCGGCGGCGACCGCGGCCGGCTCCGCCGAGGTCGTCCCCAGCTCGAGCCGGGCCATGACGCGGCGAACGTTGGTGTCGACGGCCGCCACGGGCAGACCGAACGCGATCGAGGCGACCGCGGCGGCCGTGTACGGACCCACGCCGGGCAGCGCCCGCAGCGCGCCGACGTCGGCGGGGAGCCGGCCGGCGACGCCGACCGCCCTCGCCGCCTCGTGCAGCGCGACCGCCCTTCGGTTGTAGCCCAAGCCATCCCACGCGCGGATCACGTCGGCTCGGGAGGCGGCGGCCAGCGCGGCGAGGTCCGGGAAGCGTTCGACGAACGTCTCGAACGCCGGCCCGACGCGCGCGGCCTGCGTCTGCTGGAGCATGACCTCGGACACGAGCACCCGGTAGGGATCCCGTCCGGGTTGCCGCCACGCGTAGTCCACCCGGTGCTCGCGATCCCAGGCGAGAAGCGCCGTGCGAGCGGCGGTTCGCGGGCCGGCGGCTGGGGGTCTAGGCTCCCGAGCCATGACCACGGTCGAAGCGTTGATGAGCAGCGAACTGGTGGTCGTCGGACCGACCGCAACCGTCGCCGAGGCGGCGACCGTGATGGGGACGAGGGGGGTCGGATCGGCGCTCGTCATGGAGGATGGGCGGCTGCTGGGGATTTTCACGGAGCGAGATGTCCTTCGCGCCGTCGGCTCGAGCGTGGGTGCCGAGGCGTTGCACATGCGGGAGGCGATGACCCCCGATCCCGAGACGGTCCCACCGAGCATGGACGCCGAGGAGGCGCTGGCGCTCATGCTGAAGCGTGGCTTTCGTCACCTGCCCGTCGTCCGGGACCGGCACGTGGTCGGCATCGTCTCGATCCGGGACCTGCTTCGCGACCGCGCCTAGAAGCCCGGCCTGTTCTCCGGGCTCGGCATCTCCTCCATCGTCCGCCGAAGCTCCGCGTACACCTCCTTGAACACGCCGGCGACGAGCGCGGGGGCCTTGTCACCGCTCATGGTGCCGCGAACAGCGGAGGCCGTGATCTCCACGGCCTTGTCGAAGACGTGCCAGTCGGTGTCGCGAGACATCATTCCTCCCGGAAGCCATACGAGTAAGCGTCAGTCACCCAGGCTACCCGACCGCCGGGCCGGGAACCCCCTGCGGCGGTCTTGTCCGCGCGCGCGGCTTCGCTAGTCTCCTCAACCGATGCTCTTCCCCACGACCGACTTCGCGATCTTCTTCGTCATCGTCTTCCTGGGTCACTGGCTCCTGAACCCGAGCCCCCGCCTGTGGAAGCCGTTCATGATCGCGGCGAGCTACGTCTTCTACGCCTGGTGGGACTGGCGATTCGTCTTCCTGCTGGCAGGCGTCAGCGCGGCGGCCCAGCTGGGAGCCCACGCCGTGGCGCGCCGGGAGGATCCCCGGCGCCGGCGCTGGGCCACCGGCCTCGCGGTCGCGGCGGTCCTGGCTCCCCTCGCGTGGTTCAAGTACTACGGATTCTTCTCCGTCAACCTCACGAACGCGTTCGCGTCTGCGCACATCCACGCGTCGCTGCCGCTCACACAGGTGCTTCTGCCCGTCGGCGTCTCGTTCTTCTCGTTCATGGCCGTCGCCTACGTCGTGGATGTGGCCCGGGGCGAGCAGGAGCCGGCGGGAACGACGGACGTCTTCTTGTACCTCTCGTTCTTTCCTCATCTGGTCGCCGGGCCGATCGTGCGGCCGCACGAGCTGATCCCGCAGCTCGACATCCGGCGCGACGCGCGCCACATCGACGTCGCCGGCGCCGGGTGGCTGATCTTCGGCGGGTTGTTCAAGAAGGTCGTGATCGCGAGCTACCTCTCGTCGGCGATCGTGGACCCGGTGTTCGGCGACCCGGCACGACACAGCGCGATCGAGGCGCTGGCCGCCGCGATCGGGTTCGCGGTCGTGATCTACACGGACTTCAGCGGGTACACCGACATCGCGATCGGGGTCGCAAAGCTGCTCGGGATCCAGTTCCCCGAGAACTTCAACCGGCCCTACACCGCACGTTCCATCGGGGAGTTCTGGCACCGGTGGCACATGACGCTCTCGCGATGGCTGCGCGACTACCTGTACATCCCGCTCGGCGGGAACCGCGGCACCGCGAGCCGAACGTCGGTCAACCTGTTTCTGACGATGTTGCTCGGCGGGCTGTGGCACGGGGCCGCCTGGACCTTCGTCGTCTGGGGCGGGTACCACGGGGCCCTGCTCGTTGCCGAGCGCCTGCTCGCCCGCCGGCGGGAGGGCCGCCCGAACGAATTCGCGGTCGAGACGGCCCTGCGCGTCTGGTCGCAACGGGCGGGAACCTTCGCGCTCGTCTGCGTCGGCTGGGTCTTCTTCCGCGCGGACTCGGTGCACACGGCCGTGTCGCTGCTGGGGCGGCTCGTGACCGGGTGGACGACGCCGACCCAGCTCGTCAATCCGCTCGTGCTCGCCGTCATCGCCGGGTCGATCGCGCTGCAGTACGCGCCCCCGACCACCGCCGACGAGCTGAAGGACCGGCTGGCCCGGCTTCACCCGGCCGTGTTCGGCGCCGTCGCCGGCGCCGCGCTGATGCTCATCACCGCGCTCGGCCCAACCGGGGTCGCGCCCTTCATCTACTTCCGATTCTGATGCCGAAGCCGGCCCCGAGCCCGACGCCGAACGACCGCCCGGCATTTCCGGCCGGCCGAGCGTTGGTTGCGATCCTCGTCTGCCTGCTCGTGTGGGCCCTGCTGTTCGCGCCGACGCTGCAGCACGATGCCCAGACGTCGAGACCCGGCACCCGGCGAAGCTCCGCGCTGGCGGTGCTGCGCCCGTTCGTCTGGCTCAACCGCGTCGTCGGGCTGCGCGGTCCGGCTCGGGCCGTCGACCGCGCGCTCGGTCCGGACGAGAGCGCGGGGACGGGTGACGCGGGCGACGTGCCCGAGCCCGAGCCGCTCCCCGGCGGGACACCCACCCCCACATCGAGCCCCAGCCAACGTCCCACCGAGAGTCCGGCCGCGACCGCGACCGCAACGCCGACGGTCGTGCCCGGCACCACCACGATCCGGGTGCCGAGTCCGGGCCACCGGCTGCACATCACGATCGTGGGGGATTCCCTGGCCGCCGGTCTCGGCTTCTTCGCCGAGCGGATCTTCGACCCGAACCTCGTCAACGTGTCCAGGCAGGGGCGGATCTCCACGGGACTCGCCCGCCCCGACTACTTCGACTGGGACACGCAGATGCAAAGGATCGTCGACGCGCTGCATCCCGACCTCGTGATCGTGATGCTCGGCGAGAACGACAACCAGCCCCTGCAAAGCGTGAACGGGAAGATCCTGACGCCGATCGGAACCAGCGCCTGGCCGCCCGCGTACGAGGCGCGGGTCCGGCAGTTCGCGCAGATCGCGACGTCCGAGGGCGCGCACCTCGTCTGGGTCGGCCTCCCGATCCAGGCCGACCACAGCCGCTGGCCGCTCGTCCAGCGGCAGAACGACGTGTACCGGCGCACGATCGAGAGCCTGCCGAACTCCGCGTACTTCGACACCTGGCAGACGTTCGCCAACCCCTCGGGCGGCTACACGGCGTTCCTGCGGCGCGACAACGGATCCGTGGTCCAGATCCGCGAGACCGACGGCCTGCACTTCACGAGCGACGGTTACACGATCCTGGCCCGCCGGGTGGCCCAGATGGCAACGACCCTGTTCGAACTGGCGCCGTCGACGTACACCTAGGCGCGCGTCAGACCTGGATCGGCACCTCCGGCAGATCGGCAAGCGCGCTCTCCTCGTCGGCCGGGTCGAACTCGATCTCGGGCAGCCGTCCGTTGAGGTAGTCGTCGTAGGCCTGCATGTCGAAGTGCCCGTGACCCGAGAGGTTGAACAGGATCACGCGCTCCTCGCCGGCCTCCTTGGCCTCGAGCGCCTCCTCGATCGCCCCCTTGATCGCGTGCGCCGGCTCGGGTCCGGGCACGATCCCCTGGGTGTTCGCGAACCGGACGGCCGCCTCGAAGATCTGGTTCTGCGTGTACGCCTTTGCCTGCATGTACCCGTCCCGCACCAGCAGCGAGAGCGACGGCGAGTCGCCGTGGTAGCGCAAGCCACCGGCGTGGACGGGCGCCGGGACGAACCCGTGCCCGAGCGTGTACATCGCCACGATCGGCCCGATCCCCGCGGTGTCGCCGTAGTCGAACGCGAACCGCCCCTTCGTGAGCGTGGGGCACGCGGCCGGCTCGGTCGCCAGGAAACGCATGTCCGGAGTGTCGCCGCGCAGCTTGCCGGCCATGAACGGATACGCGAGACCGGCGTAGTTGGACCCTCCCCCGACACATCCGATGACGACGTCGGGCTGCTCGCCCGCCATCTCCATCTGCTTCTGCGCCTCGAGACCGATCACGCTCTGGTGCAAAAGGACGTGCCCGAGCACCGAGCCGAGCGAGTAGTTCGTGTCCTCGTGGGTCGCCGCATCCTCGACGGCCTCGCTGATGGCGATCCCGAGCGAACCGGTCGAGTCCGGATGCTGCGCGAGAATCCCGCGCCCGCTGTTGGTGCGATCCGACGGCGACGGGATGACCTCGCTGCCGAAGGTCTCCATGAAGATGCGCCGGTACGGCTTCTGGTCGTAGGACGCCCTCACCATGTAGACGGTGCACTCGAGGCCGAAGAAACTGCACGCCATCGCCATCGCGGAGCCCCATTGCCCGGCGCCGGTCTCGGTGGCGATCCGGCGGATCCCCGCCTCCTTGTTGTAGTAGGCCTGCGGGACCGCCGTGTTGGGCTTGTGCGAGCCCGCCGGCGAGCCGCCCTCGTACTTGAAGTAGATGTGCGCGGGCGTGTCGAGCTCGCGTTCAAGGCGCACCGCCCGGAACAGCGGCGAGGGCCTCCACAGCTTGTAGACGTCGAGCACCGGACCGGGGATGTCGATCCACTGGTCCATCGACACCTCCTGCCCGATGAGCGACATCGGAAACAGCGGGGCGAGGTCGTCGGGTCCGAGCGGCTGCTTCGTCTGTGGGCTGAGCGGCGGCAGCGGCTGAATCCGCTGCGCGAGGTCGGGCATGATGTTGAACCACGCCGATGGGATGTCGTCCCAGGCAAGGTCGAACCGGGTGCGCTCATCGGTCATGGCGGGACCTCCTGCAGGTCAGCGACAGTGGCGGGGAGCCTACTCTGAGGGGTCACCCGGTGCCAGCGGCGTTCCGGCGACCGTTCCGGCTACCGTTCCGGCTACCGGGGCGACTTCGACCCAGCCGTCGATCTCCCTGACCGCGAACACGAGCACCGGGTCGCTCGCCGGCCCCTCGATCGGCTCACCGGTCTCGAGATCGAAGACGCTGCCGTCGCTCATGCACCGGATGCCCTCGTCGTGCTCCGTCGAGCTCGCCTTCGGCCAGCGAGCACCCGGCGTTCGTGCACTCGTCCGAGACACCGAGCAAACGGTGGTCGACGTGCGCGATCGCGACCCGGCCCGCCGGATGGTCGAACGCGCGGATCTCGCCGTCGGGCACCTCGCCGACCGAACCGACGCGGATCCACTCCACGGGCGTCACACCGAGACGAGCGCGGACCACGCGCGCTGCAAGACGGTCACTGCCCCGAGGATCGCGAGCAGGACGAGCACGACGGGCATGGCGCCGGGGATCGCAAGACCGGCGAGCAGCGCCAGGAATCGCTCGAGCCGCTGGAAGTACCCCTCGGTCATGCTCACACCGGCCGCCTCGGCCTCCGCCCGGACGTGACTCACCGAGAGGCTGACGACGAGGGTCACGAGGGAGAGCGCGCGCGAGCCCCGCCTCCCCGCGATGCGAGAACAACCAGAAGAGCGACGCGAACAGGACCATGTCCGAGACCCGGTCGAGCACCGAGTCGAGAAACGCGCCCGATCGCTTCTCTTCGCCGCGGTGGCGGGCGACCGATCCGTCGAACACATCGCAGAGCCCCGCGGCCAGCAGGACCCACGCCGCGGCGAACCACGAGCCGGTGACGATCAGCGTGGCCGCGCCGATCGTCAAGACCAGCGACAGCAGGGTCAGCTGCCAGGGGCGGACGCCCGTCCACAAGATGAACGCGAGAAACGCGCGATACGGCCAGGCGAACCAGCGCTGCATCGCGCCGCCTGCCGCGCCCTCGCTCCGCCGTGGCGCCGGCATGTCCCGGACACGCGGGGCCTCGGGGCGCGCGTCGCGGCCGGCGGTGGTCATCGCCGGGTCAGCCGGTGAACGGCTTGAAGCCGACCACGACGTACCGGAAGCTCCCGGCGGGCGCCTTGACGACGACCTCCTGGCCCTCCCTCGCGCCCGCGAGGACCGTGCCGAGCGGAGAGGACGTGGTGACCGTGCGGGCCCCCGGCGCGCGCTCCTCGGCGTGTTCGGCGAACAAGTAGGTCTCTTCCTCGCCGTCGTCGCCGTCGTCGAGCGGCCGCACGGTGACGAGCATCCCGGGCCCGACCTGGTCCGAGCCCGGCGGCGGCTCGACGATCTCGGGATCGCGAAGCATCGACCGCAGACGCCGGATCCGCGCCTCCATCAAGCCCTGCTCGTTCTTGGCGGCGTCGTACTCGGCGTTCTCCCGGATGTCGCCCAGCTCGCGCGCAGCCTTCAGATCGCTCGGCGAGCCGCTCGCGTCCGTTGCTCGAGAGGTCGTCGAGCTCCGCCTTCAGACGTCCGTAGGCGTCGAGGGTGAGCGTTGCGCTCGGCTTCTGGCTGAGCTTGCGGACCGGCCGGCCCCGAAGCTCCTCGGGAAGTTCCATTGGGACGAATCTATCAATTGCCCCAGCCGGGGCTACTCCTGGGAGAAATAGACGTTCTTGACCTCGGTGTACAGGTTCACCGCGTGCATCCCCATCTCGCGGCCCATCCCGCTCTGCTTGTAGCCGCCGAACGGGGCCTCCGTGTGCACGCTGCCGGAGGAGTTGACGCTGAGATTGCCGGTCCGGATGCCCTTGGCCACGCGGATGGCCCGGCCGAGGTCGCGCGTCCAGATCGAGCCGGACAGGCCGTACGGCGACTCGTTGGCCATCCGGACGGCGTCGTCCTCCGTGTCGAACGGAATGACGCACACGACCGGTCCGAAGATCTCCTCGCGGGCGACGCGCCAGCCGTTGTCGACGTCGGCCAGGAGCGCGGGGCGCAGGAAGAAGCCGGGCCCGTTCGGCACTTCGCCGCCGACGACGAGCCGGGCGCCCTCCTTCGCCCCGATGTCGAGGTAGTCGAGCGACGTCTGCCGCTGGGCCGCGCTGATCATCGGGCCCATCTCGGTCGTCTCGTCCAGTGGCTGCCCGACGAGGATCCCGCGGGTCCGCTCGGCAAGCCGTTCGACGAACTCGTCGTAGATCGCGCGCTGCACGAGCTGCCGCGAACGCGCGCAGCAATCCTGTCCGGCGTTGTCGAACACCGACCAGAGCGACTTCTCGACGCAGACGTCGAGGTCCGCGTCGGCGAACACGACGTTGGCGCTCTTGCCGCCCAGCTCGAGCGAGACGCGGGTGATGTTCTCCGCCGCCGCCTGCATCACCTTGACGCCGACCTCCGTCGAGCCCGTGAAGCTGACCTTGGCCACACGCGGGTCCGAGACGAGCGCGGTCGCGACCGAGGAACCCGGCCCCGGCAAGACCGAGAGCGTCCCATCCGGCAGCCCGGCCTCGGCCAGGATCTCCGCGATCGCGAGCGCCGTGAGCGGCGTCTGGGTCGCGGGCTTGACGACCGCCGTGTTGCCGCACGCGAGCGCGGGCGCGATCTTCCACGAGGCGATGACGGCGGGGAAGTTCCACGGCGTGATCAGCGCGCACACCCCGACCGGCTCGCGCAGCGTCACGTCGAGGCCGGGCGGAACGATCGGGATCGTCTCGCCGAGGATCTTGTTCGCGGCGCCGCCCCAGTACTCGAAGACGTTCGCGACGATGTCGATCTCGCCGCGCGCCGCCGAGATCGGTTTGCCGCCGTTGCGAGCCTCGAGCGTGGCGAGGTCCTCGAGCCGCTCGCGGATCAGAAACGACGCCTTGGTGAGCACGCGGCCGCGCTCGCGCGCGCTCACGCGCGGCCAGGGCCCCTCCTCGAAGGCGCGGGATGCCACCTCGACCGCCCTGGCGGCATCGGCCGGCCCGGCCTGGGCCACATCGGCCATGGACGCGGCGGTCGCCGGCTCGATGACCTCGAATGTCGCGCCGTCGGCCGCGGCGACCCGCTTCCCACCAATTGCGAGCAGCTCTGCCACGCGTCCCCCTTCGGATCAGGCGCCGGTCACGTAGACGCGCGCCTGCTCGGCCAGCCCGGCCCAGCGCTTCGCGTGAGCCGGCGGAACGAAGACCCACTCCTTCATGGCGCGGCCCATGCCCGAGGGGTCGAAGAGCTGCGCGCCCTTCAGACCGAGCGCGGCCGCGTGCGCCTCCCCGCCGAGCTTGAAGACCATCGCGTCGCCGTAGACACCGGCGAACGCCTTGCCTCCGGCCCGCAGGCTCGGCATCCCGAACATCTTCGCGACCGAGACGCCACGATCGGCCAGGTCCTCCGCGACCCTCTGGAACTTCCGCGTCGTCGTCGGCGGCGTCGCCGGGATCTCCACGCGCGTGATGGTAGCCGCCGTGGGCGTACCCTTCTCGGCGCACACGAGAGCGAGGAGGTCGACGGTGCGTCTCGACGGCAAGGTGGCGCTGATCACGGGGGGCGGCAGCGGCATGGGAAAGGTCGCCTCGATGCTGTTCGCCTCGGAAGGCGCGCGCGTCGTCCTGACCGACGTCGCCGACGAGGCCGGCGAAGCGGTCGCGGCTCAGATCGGCTCGGACGGCGGCGAAGCGCTCTTCGTGCACGCCGACGTCTCCGTCGAGGCAGACGCGAAGGCGATGGTCGGCGCGGCGGTCAAACAGTTCGGCGGGCTCGACGTGCTCTACAACAACGCCGGCGTGATGCTCGGCGCCGACGGTTCCGTCGAGTCGACCGACGCCTCCGTGTGGGACAAGACGCTCGCGATCAACGTCAAAGGTGTTGCCTTCGGATGCAAATACGGCGTGCCGGCGATGATCGCGTCGGGCGGCGGCTCGATCATCAACGTCGCCTCGTTCGTCGCGTGGCTGGGCGCCGCCACGTCGCAGACCGCCTACACCGCCTCGAAGGGCGCGGTGCTCGCCATGACACGCGAGATCGCGGTCGAGTACGCCCGAAAGGGCATCCGCTGCAACGCATTGTGCCCGGGGCCGATCGACACCCCGCTGCTCGCGGAGCTTCTCTCCGACCCCGCCAAGCGTCAGCGGCGCTTCGTCCACATCCCGATGGGCCGGCTCGGACAGGCCGAGGAGCTGGCCAAGGCGGCGCTGTTTCTCGCCTCCGACGACTCGTCCTACATGACCGGCGCCTCACTCATCGTCGACGGCGGCATCACGGCCGCCTACGTGACCCCCGAGGACTGATCCGAGCCCCGGGCGGCAGCCCCCGAGAAAACCGTTTGACAGACAAGCGGCGATTGTGGCTCGATACCGCCGAAAGCGGCTCGTGGACAATCGGAAGGGGGGTTCCACGTGGCTGAAGGAAGAGGAGGGCATGAGCGCCGCGTCGGCTCCGTCACCTACCAAGAGGTAGGTCGAGGAGTACTTCGACAAGCGGGGGCTTCGGCGCCACGCAGGGGTGTGGTCGCTGTGGGCGCTCGGCGTCGGCGCCGTCATCTCCGGCGACTTCTACGGCTGGAACGCGGGACTGGGGACCGGTGGCTTCGGCGGTCTGCTGATCGCGACCGCCGTCATCGCCGTCATGTACTACGGCCTGTGCTACTGCATCGCGGAGATGTCGCCCGCGCTGCCGCACACCGGCGGGGCGTACTCGTTCGCGCGGTCCGCGATGGGCCCGTGGGGCGGCTTCCTGACCGGCCTCGCCGAGAACATGGAGTACGTCATCACGCCGGCCGTCGTCGTGGCCGCCATGGGCCTGCTGATGCACGACATCATGAAGGACCTGTTCAACATCAGCGGCGAGCCCTTCTACAACAGCGAACCGTTCTGGTGGTTCGTCTTCTACGTCATCTTCGTGGGGATCAACATCATCGGCATCGAGGCGACGATGCGATTCACGATCGCGATCACCGTCGTCGCACTCGGGATCCTCGCGGTCTTCTACGTCTCCGCGCTGGTCTCCGGGAAGTTCCACCCGAGCCTGTGGTGGAACATCCCGAAGGGCGGCGGCGACGCAGCGCTGTCGGGCGGCGGAGGTCCGTTCCTGCCGTTCGGCTTCTCGGGAATCCTCAAATCGTTGCCGTTCGCCATCTGGTTCTACCTGGCGATCGAAGAGGTGCCGCTGGCGGCCGAGGAGTCGATGGACCCTCGGCGCGACGTCCCGAAGGGAACGATCTGGGGATGCACACCCTCCTCATCGCGAGCGTCCTGACCCTGTTCATCAACTCCGGCGTCGGCGGCGGCGCGTTCTCACTCGGCTCCTCGGGCACGCCGTTGTTCGACGGCTTCAAGGGCGTCTTCGGCGAGGGAACCGGAGCGAACCTGCTGGGGCTGATCGGGCTGCTGGGTCTGATCGCCAGCTTCTTCACGATCATCTACGCCTACGGGCGAAACACGTACTCGCTCTCTCGCGCCGGGTACTTCCCGAAGTTCCTCTCGGTCACCTCCGGCAAGCGCAAGACCCCGCAGGTCGCGCTTGTCGCCGGAGCGATCGTCGGGTACTTCGTGGTGTGGCTGCAATGGTTCGAGGGCAGGCGAGGCGGCAGCTCGTCGGCCAAGGTCGTCGCGGCCGTTCTGTACATGGCGGTGTTCGCCGCGGTCATCTCCTACACGCTGCAGTGCATCTCGTTCATCATGCTGCGGCGGCGGCTGCCGAACATCAACCGGCCGTACCGCAGCCCGTGGGGAGAGGCCGGAGCCGCGGTGGCGGGCATCATCGCCGTCGTGTCGCTCTGCTCGATCTTCCTCAACGCCGACTACCGGCCGGGCGTGTACGGGGTCGCGGTGTACTACGTCCTCGGGGTCGATCTACTTCGCGATCGCCGGGCGGCACCGCCTGGTGCTCTCGCCGGAAGAGGAGTTCGCGCTGACGGCGGGTGAGCGGGGCGTGCCGCCAGGAGTCCTACGGCACGTCGGGTGCGGAGCAGGAGGCCATCCTGCGCGGGGGACGACACCCCGCCGCCGGCCACGACCTAGCCGCAGAGGAAAGCACCGTCGGTGCGCGGAGCGCGGCGGCCCGGAAGCGGGGCGCCGCGCTCCCGCGCGTAGGGAGGCGACGACGATGCAGCAGGGAATGCTCGACGTCGAACAGTTGGAGGATCTGGCCGCGGCCGGCGCCGTCGACACGGTCCTGTGCATGTTCACCGACCTGCAGGGCCGCTTCATGGGCAAGCGCGTCGTGCCCCACTTCTTCCTGGAAGAGATCCTGGGCGCGGAAGGCCTCCACGCGTGCCTGTATCTGCTCGCGATCGACATGGAGATGGAGCCGCTCCCCGGCTACGAGTACGCGTCGTGGGAGACCGGCTACGGCGACTTCCGGATGGTCCCGGACATGTCGACGCTGCGGTGGTGCCCGTGGCTCGAGAAGACCGTGATGGTCATCTGCGACATCGCCGACGAGGAGACCGGTGAGCCGGTCGAGGTCGCGCCCCGCCAGATCCTGAAGCGGCAGATCGAGCGCGCCGCCGCGACTCGGCTACACGATCAAGACCGGGTCGGAGCTGGAGTTCTATCTGTTCCGCGACGGCTACGACGAGATGGCCGACCGCGGCTACCGCGACCTGCGGCCCAGCTCCACGTACATCATGGACTACCACATGCTGCAGACGACCAAGGACGAGTGGGTCATCCGGCAGATCCGCAACTACATGCTCGGCGCGGGGATCCCGATCGAGTTCTCGAAGGGAGAGTTCGGCAAGGGCCAGCACGAGATCAACATCACGTACTCCGACGCGCTCGCCACCTCCGACTACCACGTGCTCTACAAGCACGGCGTGAAGGAGATCTGCGCGGCCAACGGCGTCGCCGCCACGTTCATGGCGAAATGGACGATGGCCGAGGCCGGCTCGTCGTGTCACATGCACTCCAGCGTGTGGAACGCCGACGGCACCGAGTCGCTGATGTGGCGAGGACGATGCGGAGCACCACCAGTCCGAGACGTTCCGCCACTATCTGGGCGGACTCATGGCCGGCGCCCGCGAGATGTCGTGGATGTTCGCGCCGTTCGTGAACTCCTACAAGCGCTACCAGCTGGGATCGTGGGCGCCGACGGCGATCGTGTGGAGCCGCGACAACCGCACGTGCGGATTCCGAACGGTCGGCGAACACGCCGGCTACCGGGTCGAGATGCGGATCCCCGGCGCCGACGCGAACCCGTACCTCGGCTACGCCGCGACGATCGCGGCCGGTCTGAACGGCATCCAGAACAGGATCGAGCCCCCCGACATGTTCGTCGGCAATGCCTACGAGGCCAAGGACGTTCCGCGGGTTCCCTCCTCGCTGCACGAGGCGATCGATGTCGTTCCGCGACAGCAGGGTCGCCCGGGAGGCGTTCGGGGACTTCGTCTTCGAGCACCTGCTGAACACGGCCGTCCAAGAGCAGTCGATCTACGACAACCTGTGCGTCACCGATTGGGAGCTGCAGCGCTACTTCGAGCGCGGCTGACTACCCGGCGGCGAACACCGGCTTGAGCGCGAAGTAGACCTCGCGGTAGCGACGGTAGGCCTCGTCGTAGATCTCGGCCGTCTCGGGGTCGGGCTGGTGCTCGTCGGGCTCGAAGGCGACGAACGCGTCGACCGCCTCGGCCACGCTCGCGTGGACGCCGGATCCGACCGCGGCAAGGATCGCGGCCCCAGTCGCCGTGGTCTCGACGCTCGTCGGCACGCGCACCGGAAGCGCCGTCACGTCCGCCTTGATCTGGCGCCACAGCGGTCCCTTTGCGCCGCCGCCGACGATCGTGAGACGCCGGACGCCGAGGCCGGCGTTCGCCATCGCCTCGAGGATGTCCCGAAGCGCGAACGCGCTGCCCTCGAGCAGGGCCCGCGTCATGTGAGCGCGGGTGTGGGCGAGCGTGAGCCCGAAGAACGTTCCACGGGCCGCGCCGTTCCACTCGGGCGCCATCGCCCCCTGCATGCAAGGAAGGAACACGAGCCCCTCCGCCCCCGGGGGCACGGTCGCGGCTTCGCGCGTCAGCAGGTCGTACGCATCGCCCTTGCCGGCCGCCTCGGCCTGGCGCTCGAACGGAGCGAACTGGTCGCGCCACCACCGGAGGTTGCCACCGGAGACGAATCCGGGGTTCTCGAGCAGCCAGACGTCGGGGTCGGCGTGCGGATGGCATTCGACCAGCATCGTCGGGTCCTCGCGCGGCTCGGCGGAAGCGGCACAGACGGGCTCGGCAGTGCCCACGACGTCGCAGACCTCTCCGGGGGCAAAGACGCCGGCGCCCAGCGTCGCGGCCATCTCGTCCCCGCACCCGACGACCACGACCGTGGCCGGGTCCAGCCCGCTCGCCTCGGCGAACGCCGCCGTGACGGTGCCGACGCTCTGGGTCCCGGGAAGCAGCTCCGGAAGCATGGCCTCGGTCGATCCCCACGGCATCCAGTACCTCCTGCGACCACGCCCGCGTGCGCGGATCGAGCAGCGCGAGCGAGGATGCGTTCGAGTAGTCGACGGCCGTGACGCCGCCGACGGCCCGCAGCGCGTACGTGCCGGGCGACATCAACGTGGCCGCCTCGTTCCACAGGTCGGGCTCCTCGTCGCGGACCCACAACGCCTTGAACACGGCGTGCGACGAATCCAGGTTGGCGCCGACCCGGTGGTAGAAGTCCCCGGGCGACATACGCTCGGCGAGCGCCGCCGCCTGCGGCTCCGCGCGGCGGTCCATCCAGATCATCGCCGGACGAAGCGGCCGCCCCTCGGCGTCGCACACGACCATCCCGTCGAGCTGCGATCCGAACGAGACGCCTTTGATGGCCGACGGCCCTTCGGACAAGCCCGAGACGAGCGTCGCCACGGTGCGCTCGAGCGCGGCCACCCACAGATCCGGGTCCTGCTCGGCCCACCCCGGGTGCGGGAACGCGAGGTCGTAGCCCTCGTACGCCGAGGCCACGAGCGTCCCGTCGGCCGCGTACAGAGCGGCGTTCGTCCCCTGGCTTCCGACGTCGCAGCCGATGACGTACGGGCCGGTCACGGAAGGATCACCATCTTGAGACCCGATCCCGACCGGATCGTCTCGAACGCCTCCGCGATCCGCTCCAGCGGGAACCGGTGCGTGACGACGCCGGCGAGATCCTCGCGGCGCCGGTTGAGGTAGTCCATCGTGATCCGGTACTGGCGGTGCGTCGCCCCGTAGGCGCCGAGCACGAACAGCTCTTTGTAATGGAGCTGGTTCATGTCGAGCGGGCTCACCGGATCGTGCTTCGGCAGGCCGGCGAAGTAGACGACCTTGGCGCGCTTGGCGGCCATCTCCAGCGCGGCTTGCTGGGCCGGTTTCGCCGGCGCGGCGACGCAGATGCGTTCGACCCCGACCCCGCCGGTTCGCGTCAGGACCTCCTCGACGCCGTTGTCGTCGCCGGCTACCCACGCGTCGTCCACGAAGCGCCCGACCACGCCGAGGGCCAGATCCAGACGGTCCCGATTCACATCGCTCATCCAGACCCTGCTCGCACCGCGGTCACGGGCCATGACCGCCTGCCAGCATCCGATCGGGCCGGATCCGAGGATCAGCACGGTGTCGCCCAGCTGCACGTCGAGCTGCTCGATGCCGTTCAGCGCGCACGCGAACGGGTCGGCGACGGTTGCGAGATCCGACGGCAGGTCGTCGGGAAGCGGGATCAGGTTCTTCATGGCGATCGGCGGGACCGCGGCGAACTCCGCGTAGGCGCCGGGGTACGGGTCGTAGCCGTACAGCAGGTGGTGCTCGCAGAGGTTCTGGAATCCCTCGGTGCACCATCGGCACTCGCCGCAGGTAAGGATCGAGCCGAGGAACACCCGCTGCCCACGCTTCACACCCGGCGGCAGATCGGCGTCGGGGCCGACCTCCTCGAGGACCCCGACCGGCTCGTGTCCGAGAAGCCAGGGAGCCGGGGCCTTGGGGTCACCGTTGAAGAACGTCCGGGCGTCGGTACCACAGATGCCGCACGCCTCCATGCGCAGGACGGCACCGGCGGGGTCCAGCGCCGGCTCGTCGGTCTCCCGGACCTTGACCGCGTCGACGTCCGTCATGAACGCGGCCCTCACGAGGCCGTCTCCAGCTCCTCGGCGAGGGCGGACATCGCCTTGTCGGCCGTCCACCGCTCGCGGATCACGCGCGACAAGGCCCGCGTGATCGCCTCGGGCGAGCGGTGCATGAAGATGTTGCGCCCGACCGAGCAACCGACGGCGCCGACGGCGACGGCCTGCTCCATCCGGCTGAGGAGCTCCGCGTCCTCCAGCAGCGAACCGCCCGCCAGGACGACGGGGATGCCCGAGGTGGCCTCGACGAGCTTTGCGAACGAATCCTGGTCGCCGGGCCAGTTGGTCTTGACGATGTCGGCCCCGAGCTCCGCGCACAGCCGCACGTTCCGACGCAGATACTCGAACCCGTACTGCTCCTTCAGCTGCTCGACCGAGGCGTAGGTGGTCGGGAACTCCGCCTCGGCGATGAACGGCATGCCCAGCTCGGCGCAGGCCCGCCCGACGCCGGAGAGCACATCGATCATTCCGGCCTCGGTGTCGCCGCCGAGCGCGGTGAACAGCACGACGCAATCGGCGCCGAGCATCAGCGCCTCCTCGACGCCGGCGATCTGGACGACCTCGGGCCGGCCCCCCTCGGGGCTCGCCGAGGCCGACAGGAGCAGCGCGAGCGACGTGGTCGGCCCGAACGCCGGCAGGGCCTGCCGGATCATCCCCTTGCTCATCATGATCACGTTCGAGCCGCCGGCCACCGCCTCGCGGGTCCGCTCCTCGATCTGCGCGAGCGGCTCGAGGAACGTCGGCGACGTCATCCCGTGGTCGAGTGCGCAGATGACCGAGACCCCCGCCGGGTCGATCACGCGCTTCATCCGCATCCGTTTGCCGACATCCGTCGTCACGTGGACCTCCTTCCGGGACCCCGCCGAAGCACGGAGAACTCGAATGCCTCGGCGACGTGATACTCGTGGGAGAGAAGCAGCGGCTCTCCATTTGCGTCGAAGTCCACCTGGCGGAGGTAGAGCAGCAGCGCGCCGGTCTTCACCCCGAGCCGCCTCGCCGCCGTTCGGTCGGCCTTGACCGGTTCGATCGTGACGACGCCATGCTGCACGACGGCCCCGAGCTCGCGCTCGATGAGGTCGTAGACCGATCCGTCGGCGGGCATCCGGCCGAGCACCGCCGCCGGCAGGCGAGCCGCCGACAGGACATCGCGCGAGAGAACGACCGGGCGCGCATCGGCGGTTCGGACGCGCTCGAGGACCACGACCGGCTCGCCGGGCGAGAGATCGAGCGCGCGCGCCTCATCCTCGCTCGACGCCTCGGTGTGCACCTCGAAGGACTTCGTACCCGGCACCATCGCCGCCGCGCGGATCGCCTCGGTGACGCCGAAGTTCACGTCCAGGTTGTTGCGCAGGCGTGGACGGTCGGTCGCATAGGTCCCCGCCCCGCGCGTTCGCGTGACGAAACCGTCCTCCTCCAGGGAGCGCAGGGCCTCCCGGAGCGTCGGTCGCGACACACCCAGCTCCTCGGCGAGCTCGGGCTCCGGTGGCAGCCGGCCGCCCGGCGGGATGCGTCCGGACTCGATCCGCGACGCGATCTCGTCCCGAACGTGGAACGACAGTCGCTTCTTCACGGCCGGCCGGAAGGATCGATCACGGACCAACGGTAATTTGTCTGACAAACGGGTGTCAAACCGCCCGATGGGGCGGCGCCCGTAGACTTCCCGGACGATGAGGCCGATCCTGTTCGTTCGAAACGACTCGTTCGAGACCTTCGGGCTCGCGCGGGACGCGGTCGAGGCAACGGGAGCGCCGGTCGCCGTCTGCGAAGCGATCGACGGGGCGCCGCCCCCATCACTCGATGACGTCGGCGGCGTCGTCGTGTTCGGAAGCTCGTTCAACATCGAGCAGGCCGAGGATCAGCCGTTCATCAAAGACGTCGCCGAGCTCACTCGCACCTGCGTCGAGCGGGAGGTTCCGCTGCTCGGGGTGTGCTTCGGGGCTCAGCTGCTCGCCTGGGCCCTCGACGCCGACGTCGGCAAGGCCCCCGAGCGCGAGGTCGGCTTCGAGCCGATCCGGACGCTGCCGGCCTCGGCCGCCGATCCCATGGTGTCGCACTACGCAGACGGGGACCACGTCTTCCAGTGGCACATGGACACGTTCGACCTTCCGACCGGCGCGGAGCTGCTCGTCACGAGCGACCGCGTGCCGCATCAGGCCTTCCGCGTGGGAGAGCTTGCCTGGGGCATCCAGTTCCACTTCGAGATCGACGGTCCCGAGCTGGAGCTCTGGCTGGCGGAGTTCGGCAAGCTCGGCGAGCTCGAGGAGCAGTGGGGCAAGACGCCCGACCGCGTCCGGGCGGAGGCCCGCAGCCATCTCCCCGGACACGAACGCCAGGGGCGGGAGGTGTTCCGCCGCTTCAGCGAGCTCTGCCGCGAGCGACGCGGATGAGCGAGTCGTACCGACCGCTCGTCGCCGTGGCCGCCTACCACCTCGGCGGCGACCGTGTGGCCCGGTGGCCCTCCGGCGGCTACGGCGTTCCGGCCCCGTACCTGGATGCGCTGCGTCGCGCCGGCGCCCGTACCGCGATCATCGCGCCCGGCGAAGGGAGCTCGCCCGAAGATGTGCTCGCGCCCTTCGACGGCCTGCTGCTCGTCGGTGGCGGCGACGTCGCGCCCGCCCGCTTCGGCGCCGAGGAAGGCGCGCACCTGTACGGGGTCGAGCCCGACCGAGACGCCTTCGAG
Organism: uncultured Actinomycetes bacterium; assembly: GCA_963766935.1. Lineage (GTDB taxonomy): Bacteria > Actinomycetota > UBA4738 > UBA4738 > HRBIN12 > CAVYBY01. The sequence continues at coordinate 49,185 of CAVYBY010000008.1, forward strand.
ATCGCGCTGCTTCTGACCGCCGAGGTGACCGGCGTTCCCGTTCTGTGCATCTGCCGCGGATTCCAGGTGATGAATGTCGCCTTCGGCGGAACGTTGCTGCAGCACCTGCCCGACGTTTCCGGGCTGATCGAGCACGGCGTCCCGCTGCAGGGAACGCAAACGGTCCACGACGTCGCGGTCGAGCCCGGAAGCCGGCTGTCCGCGGTGACGAAATCCGACCGACCCCTCGCGTGCGTGTCGCATCATCACCAGGGGGTCGACCAGGTCGGGAACGGGCTCGTCGCGACCGGCCGAAGCCCCGACGGGCTGGTCGAGGCGCTCGAAGTGGTGGGCGATCCGTCGGATCCCGACGCCGCCTGGATCCTCGGCGTGCAGTGGCACCCCGAGGAGTCGGCGGCCGGCGATCCGGACCAGCAGGCCCTGTTCGGCGCGCTCACCCTGCTCGCGCGGATCCGCGGCAGCCGGGCGAAACCCGGCGAGACGAGCGGACGAACGAGGGACTACACGATCGCCGATCCCGATCCCGCGTGGCCGGGCCTGTTCGAGGCCGAGGCAGCCCGGATTCGCGCCGCGCTGCCCGACGCTCTCCTCGCGCGGATCGAGCACGTCGGTTCCACCTCCGTGCCGGACCTTCCCGCCAAGCCCATCGTCGACATCCAGGTATCGCTGACATCGATGATGCCGCGGTCGGCCTACGTGGAACCCCTGCGAGCCCTCGGGTACGAGTGGGCGCTCGACCCGATCGACGACGAGCACGAGTTCTTCAGCCGCGACGTCGACGAAGCGCGAGCGTTCCAGATCCACGTGTGCAGGAGCGGTGGGCTCTGGGAGCGCCGGCACCTGGCATTCCGCGATTGGCTCCGGGAGAACGCGAGCGACGCGGCTCGCTACGGCGAGCTCAAGCGCGAGCTCGCGGCGGCCCATCCCCGCGACATCTTTGCCTACATCGACGGCAAGACGGAGTTCATCCGTTCGATCGAGGGGCGTACCCTCATGCGACTGCCCACGGGGAAAGGGAGCGGGTGACGCAGATCCGGGTCGTGGTGGCCGAGGGCGACGCGTTCCAGCGCGGCGTTCGGATCGGACGCGAGCTCAGCGACCTCATCGAGCGGTCGCTCGCCTTCTACAACGGCTATCTCGAGCGCCGCGGCGTCTCGTCGCGAGAGCTGCAGGACATCCTCGGACCGTATTTCGGAGCGACCGAGGTGGCGCTCCCGGAATGGACGGCCGTGCTCAAGGGGATGTCGGTCGGCGCGACCGTTCCCACGTTCGAGCTGTTCGCGGTCAACGCCTTCGAAGAGCTGGAGCCGCTGCTGCGTCCGGCGGATGGCGGCGTCCTGTTCCTGGAACACATGGCCGGAGGCACCACCACGTCCAACGGCCACCCCGAGCGCTGCGCAACCGTCGCCGTCCGCAACCCGGCGGGCTCGACGCTCATCGCGCACAACGAGCACTGGCTCGCGGGCGACTCGGGCAATGCGGCGGTGGTGATCGACATGCCGACCGACCGCGTGCCGGTCGCCTCCCCCACGATCGCCTGCTGCCTGCCTGCGGTGGGAATGAACGGCCACGGCGGCTCCCAGGGGATCGGATCGCTCACGGCCTCGGGCGACGGCGTCGGCATCCCCCGGGTCTTCGTGTCCCGAGGATCGCTCGAGGCGCGAGACCGGGTGGACGCCATCGCCCGCGCGGCGCTGCCGGGCCGGGCGGGCGGATACGGGCACGTTTTCGCCTTCGCCGACGAGGACCCCTTCATCGTGGAGACCACGGCGCACCAGCATCGCGTTCTCGAGGACGCAGGCGCCCACACCAACCACTACCTGAGCGACCTGGCCGATCAGGCGCAACCGCCCTCGGAGGGAAGCCGCGACCGGCTCGAGCGGATCGAGCAGGCACTCGCCGCCCGGCCGCCCGAGGGACCCGAGGACCTGATGGAGCTGATGCGCGACCACGTGGGAGGACCGGGCGCCGTCTGCTGCCACCCGGATCCGAACGAGGGGGACGACGCCGCCTCGGTCTCGTTCTCGATGGTGGCCGACGTTACCGCCGGGCGGATGTGGGTCGCCGCGGGGAACCCCTGCGAGCACCCGTTCGACGAGATCGACCTCACGCCGCTGCGGAGCTGGATGCGGTGATCACGAACCCGATGCTCTACGAACGGCTCACCTGGCCGGAGGTGCGGCGGGCCGTCGAACAGGACCGTGTGTGCCTGATCCCGGCCGGGACCCTCGAGGATCACGGCCCGCACCTGCCCCTCGACTGCGATGTGCGGATCGCCGGCGAGATCTGCCGGCGGGCCGCGGCGGCCGCCCCCGAGGACGTGGTGCTGCTTCCCACCGTCACGCACGGGTACACACCGCACCACATGGACTTCCCCGGCCCGATCACGATCGGGTGGGAGACCTTCGTGAAGTACTGCGTCGACATCGGAACCTCGCTCGCTCGCCACGGCTTCCGGCGGATCCTGTTCCTCAACGGACACGGCTCGAACATCCCGCTCTGCGACATGGCGGCGCGGCTGATCGGGCTTGAGCACCCCGACGTGCTGGCCGCCGCCGCCTTCTACCTGACGAGCGAGGACGGGCGCCGCGTCGTGGCCGAGGTCCGGGAGTCCGAGCGCGGCGGCATGGGACACGCGTGCGAGCTCGAGACCAGCATCTACCTTGCCATCGACCCGGACGCGGTCGACATGACGAAGGCCGTCGACGAGAACTCCTTCCCCGAGGGACCGAGCTCGTGGATGGACTGGGACGACGGGCCGCTGCACATCATGCCCTGGTGGAACGCGATCTCGAGAACGGGCGTGCACGGCGACGCAACCAAGGCGACGCCCGAGAAGGGAGCCGCGCTGCTCGACGCCGCCGTGGCGGAGTGCGTGGAGTTCGTCCGGGAGCTCCGGACAAAGCCGCTGCCGGTGCGCCGGCCTCCGGCCGAGAGGCTGCCGGAGTGACGTCGAGTCACGTCCCGGCCGGGCCCCTGTCTGGCGTCATCGGGGGGCCTGGTGCTATACAAGGGTTCTGACCTGGAATGTTGCCGCCCGCAATCGGGTTTTGGCGCGCCGGTCACCCGACACGGAAGGGGTGCAGCACGATGAGGCCAGGCTCGACCAGAACCTTGTGGAGAGCCGGCGGGGCGGCGCTCGTCGCGCTGGCCGTCGGCATGATCGGACCGCTGTCGATCGCGTCGGCCCAAGATGCCGGCTCGAGCCCGGCCGCCCCCGTCACCCTCACGCTGGGTCTTCACTCGGACATCACGAGCCTCAACCCGTTCAAGCTCTGCTGCGGCGCCGACTACGAGTACTTGACGCTCGTCTACGACCTCGGCATCGGGTTCAACAACGACGACTTGACCCCGGCGCCGATGATCGTCACCAGCTGGACACCCGACGCGACCTCGATGAACTGGACACTCAAGGTCCGCGACGATGCCACCTGGAACGACGGTCAGCCCGTAACGGCCGACGACGTGGCGTTCACGTATTCGTTCATCGCGGACAACGCGATGCCGTACTACAAGGACTACCTGCCCTTCAGCCCGACCTTCGAGGCCACCGACGCCACAACCGTCATCTGGCACAGCACCGAGCCGACGTTCGCGCCCACCGTTCCCCCGTACATCCCGATCCTTCCCGAGCACATCTGGAAGCAGTTCAACACGGGAGACCCGAGGAACAACCCCGCCGACGCGAAGGCGAACCGCAAGGCAGCGAAGGAGTTCGCCAACGACAACCCCGTCGGCTCCGGACCGTTCACCGTCACGGATCGGTCCGAAGGGCAGTTCACCCACTTCCACGTCAGGCCGGACTACTGGATGGGCCAGCCGAAGTCGCTCACGGACGTGGTGTTCAAGATCTACGACAGCCAGGAGGCGCTGGCGCAGGCCCTGAGGACCGGCGAGGTCGACATCGTCGACGACCTGAGCCCGACCCTCTACAACTCGTTGGAGGGAAAGCCCAACATCGGGCTTCAGCCCGCGGACGCCGGATGCTGGGGGAACCTCGCGTTCAACTTCGGCGGCCAGGGACCCGACGACACTCACAGTCCGGCGGTCGAGGATGTGCGGGTGCGGCAGGCGGTGAGCTACGCGATCAACCGCGAGGCCATCGTCGACAAGGTCTACCAAGGGACGGCCGACGTCGGGTACAGCGTGCTCGTGCCCGGCAAGGATGCGGCCTGGTACACGGACATCCCTCCCGACCTCCAGTTCAACTACGACCCCGACAAGGCCAACCAGATGCTCGACGACGCCGGCTATCTCGATACCAACGGAGACGGCATCCGCGAGATGCCGAACGGCGGCGAAGCCCTCAAGTGGGACATCCTCACGATCTCGGACGTGAACGGTTCGGTCGAGACCGGTCAGCTGCTCAAGGGCTACCTCGCCGACATCGGGATCGGCGTGAAGCTCGTGACCGTCGACGAGAAGAAGGCCGGTGACCTCTGGTACTCCGGCGACTGGGACGCGTACGTCTGGGACTGGTGCCCCGACCCCGATCCCGACTTCATGATGTCGGTGTTCACGACCGATCAGTGCCTCGGATGGAGCGACGGCTGCTACTCGAACCCGGCCTTCGACAAGATGTACACCGAGCAGCGGTCCGAGCTCGACCGGGCCAAGCGCAAGCAGATCATCGACAAGATGCAGCTGTTCCTGGCCAAGAACGTCCCGACGCTCGTGCTGAACTACTGGAGCGATCTCCAGGCATACCGGACCGATCGGTTCACGGGGTACGTGAAGTCGCCCAACATCGATCGAGGCGTGCTGATCATCGGATGGACCCTGGCCACCTACTTCGAAGTCACGCCGGTTGCCGGCGCGAAGCTGTCCCAACCGGGGTTGTCGGCCTGGGTCTGGATTGCCGGGCTTGCCGGGTTGCTGGTGATCGCGGCACTCTTCATCCTCATGCGGCGGCGACGCGCGGAGGACGAAGCCTAGCGAGCGTCCGCCGGCGACGGCTGAGGGGGAGGGTTCGTGGGCACGCAGCGATACGTCCTGCGAAAGGTTCTGCAGGCGATCGTCACGCTGCTGTTCATCCTGGCCTTCAACTTCTACCTGTTCCGGATCATGCCGGGCGACCCGGTCCGCCTCCTGGCGAGGAGCCAGCACCTCACGCAGAAGGACATCGCGGACCAGATCTCCTCGCTCGGGCTCGACAAGCCACTGGTCCAGCAGCTGGGCATCTACCTGAAGGACACGCTCACGGGCAAGCTCGGCATCTCGCTGCGTTCCGGCGAGCCCGTGTCGAAGCTGATCCTGCATCGCATCTGGCCCACCACGCTGCTCGTCGGGCTCGCCACCTTGTTATCGACCGTGATCGGGGTCCTCATCGGGATCAAGGGCGGGTGGAAACGCGGAAGCGCCTTCGACACGTCGACGCTGTTCGGCTCCCTGGTCTTGTACGCGATGCCCGAGGGCTGGCTGGGGATGATCCTGCTGATCACGTTTGGCGGGCTGCTCGGGTGGTTCCCGGCCGGGCAATACGCGCGTGAGGGCACCGTGGGGTTCTCGCACGTCATCGATGTGGCGAACCATCTCTTCCTGCCGTGCTTGACGCTGACGCTCGGCTATGTCGGCGAGTACGCGATCATCATGCGGTCGTCGCTGCTCGAGGTGATGACCGAGGACTTCGTGATGACGGCGCGGGCCAAGGGCGTCCCGGACCGCGTGGTACGGGGTCACCATGCCGTGCCGAACGCGTTCCTGCCGACGTTCACGCTGATCTTCTACAGCTTCGGCTTCGTGCTCGGCGGCTCGGTGATCATCGAGTGGGTCTACTCCTGGCCCGGGCTCGGGCTGCTCACGTACGACGCCATCGGCCAGGCCGACTATCCGATCATCCAGGGAACGTTCCTGCTCTTCAGCGGGGCCGTCATCTTCTTCAACCTGTTGGCGGACCTTCTGTACGGGTACCTGGATCCGAGAGTGCGGGACGCCTGACATGTCGATCGTGAACCCGCTGCCGGACGCCGGTACCGAGGTCCCCGTCGGGCCGCCGCCCACGCCGAAGGGACCTCGCGCGATCGCCTGGCAGCGACGCCGGCGCACGCTGGCGGGCTACTGGCGAACCTACCGGCGGAACCGTCAGGGCATGGTGGGGATCGCCGTCCTGATCATCTTCGTGCTGCTGGCGTTTCTCGCTCCGTTGCTCGTCGACCGGACCCAGCTGGACCCCGCCCGCGCCACGGCCCAGTCGTTCCTCGAACCCAGCTGGAAGTTCTGGCTCGGCACCGACAACTTCGGCCGTCCCGTGCTGTCGCTGATCATCTTCGGCGCCCGCATCTCGCTCCTCGTCGGCGTCACCGCGACGATCGGAACCATGGTGATCGGCGCCCTGGTCGGGATCGCCGCCGGTTTCTACGGCGGGCGGATCGACACGGTGTTGAACGCGTTCACCAACTGGTTCCTGGTCATCCCGTGGATCGCCCTGGCCATCGTGCTGGCCTCGATCCTCGGCCCGACGGTCTTCAACGTGATCCTGGTCATCGCGATCACCTCCTGGGCGGGGACGGCGAGGCTGGTCCGCGCCCAGGCGCTGACGGTCAAGGAGCGGCCGTACGTGGAACGCGCTCGGGTGCTCGGCGCGGGCGACTGGCATCTCGTGACGCGGCACGTCCTGCCGAACGTCTTCCCCGTGCTGTTCGCGAACACGATCCTTACCGTCGCGCTCTCGATCTTGTCCGAAACGACGATCGCGCTCCTGGGTCTGGAGGACCCGAACACGGTGTCGTGGGGAACGATCATCCACGACGCGTTCACGAAGGGTGCCCTGAGCGCCGGCTACTGGTGGTGGCTGATCCCGCCCGGAATCGCCATCGTCCTGGTTACCCTCTCGTTCACGATGTGCGGGTACGCGCTGGACGAGATCATCAACCCGAAGCTCAGAGGCCGATGAGCGTCCTTTCCTGTCGCGACCTGCGCATCACCTACTCGACGCAGGGCGGCGGCGTGCCCGCCGTCCGCGGCGTCGACCTCCAGATCGACAAGGGGGAGGTCCTGGGCCTGGCCGGTGAGTCCGGCTGCGGCAAGTCCACGATCGCCGGTGCGATCCTGCGCCTGCTGCCCGAGAAGACCGCCATCGAGGGAGAGATCCTGCTCGAAGGCCAGGATGTGCTGGCGCTCTCCCCCGGAAAGCTCCGCGCGATGCGATGGACGGGCGCGTCGATCGTCTTTCAGGGCGCGCTGCACGCCCTGAACCCGGTCCAGCGCATCGGCGAGCAGATCGGCGAAGCGATGGCCGTGCACAACATGGGCACCGGCAAGGCCGCGCGCACCCGGACCGGCGGCCTGCTCGAGCAGGTCGGGTTGCCCGGACGCCGGATCGACGACTACCCGCACGAGCTGTCGGGAGGGCAGAAGCAGCGCGTGATGATCGCGATGGCCCTCGCCTGCAATCCGTCGATGATCATCGCCGACGAGCCCACGACCGCACTCGACGTGATGGTCCAGGCGCAGGTCCTTCGAGTGCTGAAGTCGCTCCAGCGGGACCTCGGCCTCGCGATGCTCTTCATCACGCACGATCTCTCCGTCCTGGTCGAGGTCTCGGACCGGCTCGCGATCATGTACGCGGGCACCATCGTGGAGCAGGGAGCCGCGCAGGAGGTCTTCACCAGCCCCGTGCACCCCTACACGAAGGCGCTCGCGGCCGCATTCCCCCAGATCGGCGACGCGCGGTTCCGCGGCAAGCCCACCGGACTCGGCGGCGACCCGCCCGACCCGCAGCACATCCCGAGCGGCTGCCCGTTCCACCCGCGGTGTGCCGAGGCGATCGAGGTCTGCCCGACGCTCGTGCCCGAGATGTGGCCGGCCGGCGAAGGCCGCCGCGCCGCCTGCGTGCACGCATCGGGTGCGCCGGAGATCGCGACGGTGACGCCGTGAGCGACCGCGCGACCGCCCCGACGACGCCGTTGAACCTCGGACCGCCCGTGATCGAGGTCCGGGACCTCGAGGTCAACTTCGCGGGCCGGATCGGGCTCGTCGCCGGGCTCCTCGGTCAAAAGGCGCTCGAAGCCCGTGCGGTCGCGGGGGTGTACCTGACCCTGCACGAGGGCGAGGTGCTCGCACTTGCCGGCGAGTCGGGATGCGGCAAGACGACGACGGCGCGCGCGATCATGGGGCTGCTCAAACCGAACCGGGGTGAGATCGCGTACCGCGGCACGCCGCTCGGACGCAAGCTCAAGGCGTACCGCCGCGAGGTCCAGATGATCTTTCAGGACCCGACGGCCTCGCTCAACCCGCGGCAGACGGTCTACGAGATCATCGCGGAGGGTCTGCGCATCCACGGGATCCATGCGGGACCGAACGGCGACACGGAGGAGCAGCTCGTCGCGCGCGCGCTCTCACACGCGGGGCTCCGGCCACCGGAGCGCTTCTACCTCCTGTATCCGCACGAGCTGTCCGGAGGACAGCGTCAGCGCGTCGTGATCGCGGGCGCGCTGGTGCTCGATCCAAAGGTGATCATCGCCGACGAGCCCGTCTCGAACCTCGACGCGTCGGTTCGCGGCGAGATCCTGCAGCTCCTCATGAAGCTTCGCGACGATCTGGGGCTCTCGATCCTGATCGTCACGCACGACCTCGGCCTGGCATGGACGGTCGCCGACCGAGTCGCCGTCATGTATCTGGGCAGGATCGTCGAGGTGGGGCCCGCCGAGGAAGTGCTTCAGCGCCCCCGGCACCCGTACACGAAAGCGCTTCTCGACGTCGTTCCCGAGGCCGGGGGGATGGACCGGCCGATCCTGACCGGGGAGGCGCCGGACCCGACGCGCGTCCCGCCGGGCTGCCGGTTCCATCCGAGATGCCCGGTGGTGGCCTCGGGCCGGGCGGCGTCGCTGGGAATCGAGGAACGCTGCACGGGCGAGGACCTGGCGCTCTCCGAACCCGCACCGGCGCACTTCGCCGCCTGCTACCTGGTGGAGCTGGACCAGCGTCCCTAGGCGGGGGGCGCGCTCTCTTCCGCCGGCTCCTCTTCGGCTTCGTCGCCGCGAAGCACGCCGAGGATGGCGGCCATCTCCGAGTCCGACACGTGGGCGTCGGCGCCGGGGCCCTGCTTCCCACGGGCGGACGCGAGCAGCGTGCGCAGGTTCGACTCCGCCATCTCCGCGCGGCCTTCCAGCTCATGGACCCGGTCCGAGAGCCCGCGCGCCCGCCGCTCGGCTTCGTCGCGAGCCTCGCGCAGATCACGGTTCTCCTCACGCGTCGTGCGCAGGCTGGCGCGGAGCGTGGCGACCTCGCGTCCGAGATCCACGAGCCGGTCGACCGTGGCACGGCCGAAATCCGAGTAGGTCGAAGACCCGGACGGCGAACGGGCGGTGCCGCGCGCGGACCGGGACCGTCTGGTCCGGCGCCCCACGACCTCGCGTTCCCCGGCGGCGACCGGCGTGCCGTCGATGAGCCGGTAGGTTCCCTGCGCCGATTCGAGCCGCTTGCGGGCGATCAGCGCCCGGACCGCCCTGGCCGTCGAGAGCGCGTCGGGGAAGCCCAGGTCGCGCCCGAGCTCGGCGGGTGTCTCCGACAGCAACTCGCCCGGCTGGACCCGATCGGCCACGGCGGCAAGGAACGCGTTCACGCGCTCCAGGCTCTGGTCGTTCATGCAGCCATCATGCCCTGTCGGGAGGTACCCCGCCAAGCCCCCCGGGGCCGGCGAGACGCCCGAGGGTAGGCTCGGTCCATGACGGAAGCGGGGCCGGCGCCGCTCGCCGGCGTGCGGGTCCTCGACCTCTCCCGTGTGCTCGCCGGACCTTTGTGCACGATGACCCTTGGCGACCTCGGCGCCGACGTGATCAAGATCGAGCGTCCGGGAGACGGCGACGACACCCGCCATTGGGGGCCACCCTTCGCCGGCGAGGACGCCGCCTATTTCCTTGCGCTCAACCGCAACAAGCGCTCGGTGGAGCTCGACCTCAAGACCACGGATGGTGCGGCCGCGATCCGCCGGCTGGCCGCCGGCTCGGACGTCCTGGTCGAGAACTTCCGGCCCGGGCTGCTGACGGAGCTCGGGCTGGATCTCGCCGGGCTGCGGGCGGAGCATCCGTCGCTGATCACCTGTTCGCTGACGGCGTTCGGCGAGGAGGCGGGGGCGGCCCCGGGCTACGACATCATCGTGCAGGCTCTTTCGGGTCTGATGAGCGTGACCGGGGAGCCGGGCGGAGCCCCGACGAAAGCCGGCGTCGCGTTGCTCGACGTGATCGCCGGCACGTACGCGGCGATCGGCATCCTTGCGGCGCTGCACGAGCGCGAGCGAACGGGGCGCGGCAGCCACGTCGGGGTGTCGCTGTTCGACGCGAGCGTCGCCGCCATGGTGAACCAGGCCGCCAATTACCTCATCGGCGGTCTCGTCCCCGGCAGGATGGGGACGCAGCATCCGAACATCGTGCCGTACCAGGCGTTTGCTGCGGCCGACCGTCCGTTCATCCTGGCCGCGGGCAACGACCGGTTGTTCCGCCGGACATGTGAGGTGCTCGGGCACTCCGCGTGGGCGGACGACCCCCGCTTCGCGACGAACGATGTCCGCATCGAACACCGCGACGAGCTCGTCGAGATGATCTCGGCCGTCGTCGCCACGCGGCCGGCAGCCGAGTGGCTCCGCGAGTTGGAACGCGCCGCCGTCCCCTGCGCGGCGATCCGCGACATGGCCGAGGTGTTCGGCTCCACCGAGGGTCTCGCGTCGCTGCAGGACGTGAACGACCCCTCGCACGGACGGCTCCGGCTCGTCGGGAATCCGATCCGGATCGACGGGAAGCCGCTTCCGGTCAGGCTGCCGCCGCCGTCGCTCGGGGCGGACACGCAGGAGATCCTGGAATGACCGGCGTCGAGCGCTGGGGCGTTGCCCTCGAAGAGATGGCCATCCCCGAGGCGATCCTTCAGGCCGCGCCCGAGTCTCCGTATGCCTTCCCCACCGAGCTCTTCCGGCGCCGAGCCGAGCGATCGCTGGCGATCCCGGCGACGCCGAGCACATCGGCGGCGCTCGAGGTCCTGCCCGAAGGCGGAGAGGTGTTGGATGTCGGTTGTGCCGGCGGCGCCACCTCGCTTCCGCTCGCCGCGCGGGCCGGATCGATCACCGGCGTCGACGGCTCCGCGTCGATGCTCGAGACGTTCGTCCGACAGATCCGCGCCGCGGGCGCCGAGGCGGCGGCGATCGAAGGCACATGGCCGGCCGTGGCGCCGTCGGTGCCTCCCGCCGACGTCGTCGTGTGCGGTCACGTCCTGTACAACGTCGCGGCGATCGAGCCGTTCGTCCGCGCGCTGACCAGGCACGCGCGGCGGCGCGTCGTGGTCGAGTTGACCGAACACCACCCGCTCGCCTGGATGAGCGACCTGTGGGAGACCTTCCACGGCTGGCGGCGGCCCGCCGGCCCGAGCGCCGACGACGCACGGGCGGCGCTCATCGAGCTCGGGTTGGATCCGGACCGCGCGGAGCGACCCGGAAACGATCCGGGCGGCTTCGAGCGCCGGGCCGACGCCGTGGCGATGGTGCGGCGGCGGCTCTGTCTCGGCGCGGAGCGGGACGACGAGCTGGCCGGCATGCTCGAACCGTGGCTGCGGAAGGTCGACGGGCTCTGGGACGTGGGCCCGCCCGACCGGCGCGTGATCAGCTTCTGGTGGCAGGGCTCGCGAACGTGAATCTCAGATGCGCGACGAACCGCCCGTCGCCTTCGGCGTCCGGGCCCTGGATCGTCGTGCGAAGCTCGGCATTGCCGGCCGAGACCGGGAGGTGGAAGGTCCGGCCTCCCAGGACGAGCGGCACGAAGCCGGCGAAGTCGGCCGCGCCGATCGGCGTCTCGATCGTCGCGTGGCCGAGGCGCAGCCGCATCTCGTCCTGACCCACGTGGCCCTCGACCCGGAACGCGATGCGCCGTGCCTCCACCTGCGCCACGTCGAAGCTGCACCGCAGGCCGCCGTGGAGCTGCGCGCGGCCGGTTCCCGTGACGATGCCGTCCGCGGCGACGTCGAGCTCCATCGATGCCCGCCACGACGTCGAGCAGGTCCTGTTCGCGAGCAGCTCATGCGTGGTGTTCGCGGTGAACGTGCCGCTCCAGTGGACCGCGGTGACCGTGGGCGAGGGCGGCGGCGGCGGCGTCGAGCGCGCACCCGGGTCCTCGACGCCGGGCGGGAACGGATTCGTGTGGGCGGCGATGAAGGCGCCGATGCCCGCGCAGCCGAGCGCGACGACGGTCCACACGGCGATCTTCAGGATGCGGCGCACGGCTCCGAGCCTACCGGCCCCGGCTTCGCGGGCCGAGGCCGATAGGCTCGGCAACCGCGCCGGGGCCGATAGGCCGGGCTTCGCGGGCCGCTATCCGATCCCGAGACCCGTGACGAGAGCCCGAAGCGTCAGCCCGAAACAGATGAACGCGGCGAACCCGAACACCACCCACGGGCGGGTCGGCGCACGATCGGCGCTCCCCCGGCCGAGCTCGCGCGCCACGTTGTGCGCCAGGACCAGGATGAAGATCGGACCCGCCCCGTAGACGTAGTGGAGCCAGGTCGTCGGGCGGTACCCGGCGATCAGCAGGATCACACCGATCACGACCTGGAGCCCCGCCACCACCTGGGCCACGGTGAGCCACACCCAGTACGCGGCCCCCGGATCCTTTCGCAGGATCCACGCGCCGCCCGGCCAGAGCCAGCCGATCGCGAACAACCCCACGATCCCGAATCCGATGACTTCGTGCACGCCCGACATGCGGCGGGAGTCTACGGCGCGACCGCTCAGACCCGAGGGCGGGCCAGGACGAGCGCGATCGCGAGCAGCGGCACGGCCACCGAGAGCAGCTGGAGGGCGCGCTCGGCCGGCCCCCGCAACACGCCGGCGTCGATCGGCTCGGCGCTGCCGTCCAGAAGCTCGAGCTCGCCGCGCACCGACCGAACCTCGCGCCGGAGCCGGCGGACCGGTGTCGACAGCGTCCGTTGCGCGGCGCTCAGGGCGGTGCAACCCGCGGCCGCGAGCACCGCGCCGATGCGGATCGAGCCGGTCTGGGCGAACCCGGCGACGAGCGCCGGGAACGCACCCCACGCCAGCGCGAACCCGAGGTTCGTGTGGACCAGCCCGCCCGCGAGCTCGAGCGTGTAGGCCACAACGAGCACAACGCCGGCCGCGATGAACAGCCCGATCCACGGTGAGACCGTGGCCATCCCGTCGATCCCGAGGGCGACGGCGCACCCCAGACCGAGCACCGCCAGTCCGATCAGCACGCCGGTCGGGATCCGCGTACCGAGCGGTCGTCCGTGCAGCTCGTCGAGCGCGTGCGCGGCGATGCCCATCGCGGCGAAGAACGCCAGCAGCGTCTCGGCCAGCCATCGCACGTGCAGCACCGGCGCGGTCGCCGCTCCGATCGCCACGTACGAGAGGTGCCACAGCGTGTACGGGAGGTGCAGCAGCGTCCAGTAGTCGCGCCAGCCCCCGGACGCGAGCGCGTAGAACGCCGGGCGCGCTTCCTCGTCCCCGGCCTCAGGGGACACGGGGTCCACCACGCACCGCCCACACGACGATGGCCGAGCCGAAGAAGAGCGTCCTCGATCGAACGTGGCGAAACCCGGCCGCCTGCCACCACCGAACCTGTTCGGCCAGCGGAGCCCGGTTCCAGAACTCGCCGATCGAGGGCCCGAGAAACTTCCCGGTCTTTCGCCAGGCGGGGGACGCCAGCCCGCCGACCGCCGGGACGACGAGCCTCGTATGCAGTTGCCATCCCGCGCGCGCCCAGGCAGCCTCGGGCACGTAGAACTCCAGCGACGCAACCAGTCCTCCCGGGCGGACGACCCGCGCAAGCTCGCGCATCGTGGACTCCGGGTCGTCCACGTAGCGCAGCAGGTACGTGAATGTCAGCGCATCGAACGTCTCGTCGGGAAAGGGCAGCGCCTCGGCCCGCCCGAGCACCGCCCGGCGCCATCCGGGTTCGGGTTGGGCACCCGCGCGAAGCATGGCGAGGTTCGGATCGAGCTGGACGACGCGGTACCGCCTGGCCGCGAGCTCGCGGGCAACGAGACCGGTGCCGCTCGCCACGTCGAGCACGAGCGAACCCGGCGGAACGTTCACGCGTGAGACCAGGAACCGCCGCCAGCGCGGATCCTGCCCGAGAGAGAGCAGCGGCCCCATCCGCTCGTACTGCGGAGCGATGGCCTCGAACATCACCCGCGCGTGACGGGCGCGAGGGGAGGAGTTGTCGCTCACCCGGCGACCAGACCCGGCACATCGGCGAGCGATCCCACGACGTGATCCGGACGGCCGCGATCGAGATCGGCTTCCCGGAACTTCCCCGTGCGCACGAGGATGCCGGTGAGCCCCGCGGCCTGCGCTCCCAGCACGTCGTTCACGATGTCGTCGCCGACCATGGCGACCCGCTCCGGCGACAGCCCGAGCTGCCCGACCGCCGCGGCGAAGTACTCGGGCGACGGCTTGCCGCAGATCGTCGCCGTGACGCCGGCGGCCTCCTCGAGCCCGGCGAGGTACGCGCCGCCGTCCAGCTCGAGCCCGTCGCTCGTCTTCCAGTACAGGTTTCGGTGCATCCCGACGAGGCGGGCGCCGTCCATCAGCCGCCGGAAGATCGCGTTGATCGTCGCGTACGTGAAGTCGTCGCACGCGCCGCCCAGCACCACCACATCGGCATCGTCGACGCCGGCGAGCTCGACGCCGGCAAGGTCGTCACGGGCATCGCCGTCGGACAGCACGAAGACCTTCGCGCCGGGGCAGCTGGGCCGTCAGATACGAGGCCGTGGCGACGACCGCGGTCACGATCTCGTCCGCGGACACGTCGAAGCCGGCGGCCCGCAGCCTCTCGGCAAGACCCGCGCGGGTGTGCGTGGTCGTGTTCGTGATCAGCCGCAGCGGAAGACGGCCGCGAAGCTCGGCCAGCGCCTCGATCGCACCCGGGATCGGCTGCCACGAGATGGACAGCACGCCGTCGATATCAAGCAGAAGCCCGTCGACGCCCGTCACGGGGCGCAGTCTCCCACGGCCGCTCGCCGCGTCGCCACGCGAGATACGGCTCGATGAAACGGAACCGGGCCGGGAGCACCGGCCGCATCGCCCGGATCGCGAGGAACGCCGCGCGAACTTGCGCGTTCCGGAGCGGCCCGGGCCGGTCTCCGTACTGCTCACGCAATGCGGGCGGCAGCGTGGCGAAGGCCAGGCGGGAGACGACCCGCAGGACGGGCCGCCACTGCACGTCCTTCGGCGGGCGGCGGAAGAGATCCGCGACCGAGCGGGCGCCGTCGCCGACCCGCAGGATTCCGGAGGCTTCGACCTCGGCGAGATAGGCGCGCAGCGCCGGCACCGTCGGCGGGATTCGCTCCCGAGGCAGCCGCAGGAGCTCGGCGGCGAGCATCTGCTCCTCGTGGAACCGTTGCCGCCCGGCTTCGTCGAGCGCTCCGACCGTCAGCTGCTCGAACCGGAGCGCCGAGTCGACCAGGCACGCGTGGACGTACAGCAGCAGGTCGGGGTCGAAGGCGTCATAGGGCCGGCCCGTCGCGGGATCCACGCCGTGGATGCGCTCGTGGACCCCGTTGATCCGGTCGGCCGCCTCCTGCGCCTGCGCCCTGCTCCCGAACGTGATCGTGTAGGTCAGGATCACCGTCCGCTGGAGCCGCTTCCATGGATTCCGCTCGTACATGCCGGTCTGGACCGCGCCGGCGACGACGAGCGGGTGCGCCGCCTGCATCAGCAGGGCCCGGGCTCCGCCGAACAGCACGGTCACCTCGCGCTGAACCTGCCACGAGACGGATTCCGGTCCGAAGTACCCATGATCTTCGGGCTGCATCCCTCGAACGTAGCAAGTCGCGCGGGGGACGTGCCCCGGCGGCCGGATGCGCGACAATTCGGGACCCGGCGCCGGGGGGGCCGGGATCTTCCCCATGCATACGATCGGCATCCTTCTCGCGGCCACCGTAGTGGTGGGTCTCGTCCTCGGTGGCAGCCTGCGCCGGTTCGACGCCGTGCTCATCCACTGGTGGGGCCTTGCCTTGGCCGGCCTCGCGCTGCAAGCGGCGCCCGTGCCGGTCATCCGCGGGGTGAGCCACGACGCCGTCGGTGGCGCGATGCTCGCGGGGTCCTACGCGCTGCTCCTCGTGTTCGTCGCCATCAACAAGTGGCTGCCCGGGGCCGGCGTCATGGCGCTCGGCCTGCTCCTCAACCTCTCGGTCGTGGCGGCGAACTCCGGGATGCCGGTCAGCGCGGAGGCGATCCGCATCGCCGGCGCTCCGCCGCTCGCGCTCGCCCTGGCGGACCCGGGAACCAAGCACCACCTGCTGACCGACACGGACGTGCTCGCCCCGCTGTCGGACGTGATCCCGGTGCCCGGAACGGGCGTCGTGTTCTCCCCCGGAGACTTGCTGCTCTACGGGGCGGTGGCGTGGTTCCTGCTCGCGGTCATGCTGGGACGCTTCCGCGCGAATCCCCGGCCGCTCGCTCCGTGGTTTCAGTCGTATCGCGGGAAGCACGCCCCTCCTTATTGGAGGTTGCCTGCCCGTTACCGCCTCCCCCGGACTGGCTCTCCATCTGAAGCAGCGCGATCGGGAACTTGACCGTGATGGTCGTGCCTTCGCCCGGCGCGCTCTCGACTTCGAAGGTTCCACCACCGACCTGAGCGCGCTCGCGCATCATCGACATCCCGAAGTGACCTTCAGGTCCGGGCGCGCCGGTGTCGAAGCCCATGCCGTTGTCCTTGATGCGAAGCTCGATGTCGTCGTCACGCTGGCGAACCATGATCCACATGTCGGTAGCGCCGGCGTGCTTGAGCGCGTTCATCACTGCCTCGCGAGCAATGTGGTAGATCAGCAGAGCGATCGGCGCCGGCAGATCGATGTTCTCGACGTCGTGGTGGAAGACGACACCGGATTCCCGTCCGACCTCGTCGACGAAGGACTCCACGGCCTCCGACAGACCCTTCGCACCCAGCGGCGACCGGTGCAGGTCGCGGATCAATGCCCGCACGCGGTCGGACGTGTCCTGCTTCGACTCGCGGATCTTGTCGAGCTGCTCCCCCAAGCTCATCAGGTCCTTCTTGTCGAGAAGCTTCCGAGCCACGTCCACTTGGATCGAGAGCCGGAAGAGGACCTGGGCAAGGTCGTCATGCAGGTAGCCGGCGATCTGGAGCCGCTCGTCGGCCCGCTCCTGCGCCATCGTGTTGGACAGCTGTCTCAGCAGCTCCTCACGCGCCTTCAGCTCACTGTGCGCTTCCTCGAGCGCCTGAGTGCGGATGAACATCTGCCTCGCAAACAGCAGCGGCGCCAACACGACCGCCACCGACCAGAACCCAACCCCTGGCAACACGTACAACTTGGCCAGAACGGTGCCGACGAGACCGAGACCCACATAGCTGACAAGGAACTCCTGGCCTCGTGAAAGCTGTCGGAACACAACGCCAACGGAAAGCTGGTGAACGATGGCGACGATGAACGAGACCAAGGAGATGTTGATGGCGTAGTCAACAACCGTGGCCACGAGGGCCGCTGGAATCATGTAGACGAGGGGTTGATCAACGCCCGAAAGGAAATGAAACACCGCACTAGCGGCCAGAACCGCCAGGGTGACTTGCGACCTGTTGAACAGGGCCCTCAGCGGGCTGATGTCTCGCTTGAGTTCCCGAGGATCAAAAGAACCGAGGAACGCAACTGTCGCCGCTACGCCTGGTGGATAGACGATGGCGGCTGCAGCCAGGAGGGGGAAGCCCAGGCTCACCTGTACGCCGCTCCAAGTCGAGGCAGGCAGAAGCTCCACAACGGCGATCAGTACGACCCAAGAGATCAACTCAGGCTCGAACTCCCGCCACTCTTGGACCGCGTTGAGGACGAGCCCGAGGAGCGTTGGCAGAACCACCGCAAGCAGGAACAGGTTCGCCGCCGTTCGGTTCCGATCGGCTGGCGAGTGCGCTGATTCAGCGGTAGCCGTAGACACCCGACCTCCAAGCTTTCGACGCGGGCTGCCAGCATCTTGCCCCGGCACAGTGCTCAGTGAAAGTAGGCCTCACGACCGACCCGTTCCATTGCGATGACTTCTACAACGTTCAGCGTAGGGGGGGTGAGGGGCTTGCCCCCACTTGGGGGAGGACCCATAGTTTGACAGGCGGTCCCCCGTTGAGGGGACCGATGTATCGTCCCCCGGGGAGGGACCAAGGGAGGAGGACAGCATGCGTCTTGTTAAGCGCATCGCAATTGCTCTCGGCTCGCTGGTGGCACTGATGCTAGCGGGCGGGGCCCACTTCAAGTGGTAGAACGCCCCACCGAGAACTGAGCGGGCCCGGGTTGATGCCCGGGCCCGTTGTTGTTCATGGCGTCTTGAGATGCACCCGGACCGAGGTTCCATGTCCGGGAGTCGATGTGATGCTGAGTTCGGCTCCAAGAGACTGCGCGCGAGTCCTCATCAGTTCGAGGCCGAAATGCATCTCGTCAAGAGGACGATCCTGGTCGAAGCCCCGTCCGTCATCGGAAACCTCTAGGGTCACTAGATCGCTCGCCTGTTTCAGAGAGACCCAAACTGTCGAGCACATCGCATGTCGTGTTGCGTTCTGCATGGCTTCCTTAGCGATCTGGTAGAGGAGAAGCTCGGTCTCCGGATCAAGCTGCACACTGCCATCAAGGTCGCCAACGATCTGAACCCCACTCTCCTCGTAGAGGTGGTTCGAGAGCAGCAGCACAGTCCCAACTAGGCCCGCAGCTCCAACGGTCGAGCGGCGGAGATCGCGGATGATGCCCCTCAGCTCATCGACGGCTCCCTCAGCCGCCTCCAGGATTCCTGGAACGTCATCGTCGAGCGCAAGCAGTTGACCTGAACGTAGGTCCTCGCGCAGTACGTGCGTGCGAAGCGTCACCCCGTAAAGACTCTGGAGAACGTCGTCATGAAGAGCTTCCGCAATCCTTTGGCGTTCATCTCGCCGCTCCTGGGCGATCCGATCGTCGACTCGGGCTAGAGCAGCGTTGCGAACGCGAAGGACCCCAGTCAACTCAGCGATGCCCTTTCCGCTTGCGAATGTCTCGTGTCCTAGAACGACGATTGGGATCGCAACAGCAGCCAACCCCACGGGCCCGATTCGAAAGACGAGCTCGGCGAGAAAGAGGCTACTCAAGCCAAAGCATGCGTACGAGATCGCATGACGCACGGGTGAACCGATCACCATCGCGGGTAGAACCCTGCGGAGCGGCCGGCCAGTTCGCGTCCAGACGGAGACCGCTACAAGGGACATGTTGATGACCACATCAATCAAGAGAGCAAGGACTGCTGCAGCGAGAGCCCCTGGCCACCTCCCAAGTTGCCCGCCAACCGCCAAGAAGCACAACCCGGCCATCCCGGCGGCAAGTGCAGTCTGGGATCGATTGAAGACAGAGTTCCAAAGAGACACTTCACGGCGGACCTCACGAATGTCCAGAAAGGCGACGAACCCGAGAAGGGCGGCGGGGCCAGGTCCGTACAACATTCCTGCAGCGAGCAGCACGGGAAGGTCCATCGAAAGGTGAACCTCGCTGGAAAGGCGAAGCGGGAAAACTCCGGCGATCGCCACAGCGAGAGCCCACAAGAGTGCGCTTGGGCCGATCACGCGAATGGCATTGGGGTCAACTATGAAGGTGCTGACAACGAGGGCCACGGCCAACAACGCTGACGCCAGGGCGAGCAGCCTGAAGCCCAGCGGCTCCCGATCCATGGATGGGCGGACCGGTCGGTTGTCTATGGATCCGCTGGCTGCCGCCGACATATCGTTCTCCAGACCTTGCGGGACCGAGGGAGTCGTTCAGCCCCCCCTGCCCGCGGGTATAGACCATCTGCGGTAGGCCGAACAATAGGCCGGATACCAGGGGAGACGACTTGGGGGGCGACTTGAGAGGATGGGCGGATGAGTCCCCGGCCACGGGACGAGGAACGGAGATCGGAACGTCGCGAGATCTGGGGCGACGATCCAGAGGAACGCGATGCATCGGCCGTGGTCAAGCAGTACATGGAGGGCGGGGACCGGCCCTGGCACGACCACGGCGCGATCGTTCCGTTCAAGGTCGTCGGACGCTTCATCGCCCGCAACGGAAAACGACTGGCGGTCACGATCTTGGGGTTCGTGGTCCTCCTGGCCGGCGTGGCGATGCTCGTGCTTCCGGGGCCCGGCATCGGGGCGATCTTCCTTGGGCTCACGATCCTCTCGACCGAGTACGTTTGGGCACAACGGTTGCTGCGCAAGGCTCGTGTGAAGTTCGGGGAAGCCCGAGACGCGGTGCTTCGGCGCAAGAAGAACGACCCCGAGGCGGGGTAGGCACGTCACGGTGGATCGCATCCTGATCTGCACACCGATACGAACGCAGGTTGCCCCATGTGGGTCACTGCTTCTTCCTCGAAGCGTGGGGCTGGCGCTCGATCCATAGGAGGCTCGCGGGCGTCTGGAGAGGAGGGGTGATGCTGGCGGCGGATGCACCCATGGTGTTCCTTCGTATCGTCCACATCGTCACGGGCGTCATCTGGGTCGGCTCGTTGTTCGTGGTGGTGGTGTTCGTGCAGCCGAGCGCCGCGACGCTCGGGGCAGCGGGGGCGCCGTTCATGTCGGAGCTTCGCCGGCGCCGATTCGTGGATGTCGTCTTCATCGACGCCCTGTTCACCGTCGTCGCCGGGTCGTTTCTGTACTGGCGCGATTGGCACACGTATCCGAGCTTCGGCGACTGGCTCGGCTCGAGCTTCGGGGCCTCGTTGACGGTCGGCGCTCTGCTCGCGATCTCGGGGCTCGGTGTCGCCGCGATCGTCACGCGTCCCACGATCGGTCGACTCGTTTCCCTCGGGAAGCAGGTCGCCGAATCCGGCAGCACACCCTCGCCCGAGACGGCTGCGCAGATCGGCGGGCTCCAGCGCCGCCTCGTCGTGGCCGAGCGGGTGAGCTTCTCCCTCGTGCTGCTCGCGGTCGTGGCGATGGCGTCAGCGCGGTACCTCTGACATGTCCGGCAAGATCCTGATCGGCACGTCCTCGTGGACCGATCCGACCCTGGTGAAGGACGGCGGGTTCTACCCGTCGGCGGCCAACACGGCGGAGAAGCGACTTCGCTTCTACGCGACCAAGTTCCCGTTGGTCGAGGTCGACTCCACCTACTACTACCCGCCGAGCGAGAAGAACTCGGTGCTGTGGCTCGAGCGGACGCCGGCCGACTTCACCTTCAACATCAAGGCGTACTCGCTTCTCACGAACCATCCGACGCGGCCCGACTCGTTGTACGCGGACATCAAGGCGGAGCTGCCGGCCGAGCAACTCGAGAAGCGATTCCTGTACCGAGACAAGCTGCCCGACGCCGCGGTCGAGGAGGTGTGGCAACGGTTCCGCGACGCATTGATGCCACTGCACTCCGCCGGCAAGCTCGGAGCAATCCTGTTCCAGTTCCCGCAGTGGTTCACCATCTCGCGCGCGAACAAGGCGTACATCGAAGAGTGCGCCGGACGCCTTCCCGATTACCGGATCGCGGTGGAGTTCCGCCATGCGTCGTGGATGCGCGAGGACAACCAAGAGGAGACACTGAGCTTTCTCGAGGAGCGGAACCTGCCGCTCGTCTGCGTCGACATGCCACAGGGATTCGACTCGAGCATGCCGCCGATCGCGGCGGCGACGGCGGACGACATCGCGATGGTGCGCTTCCACGGGCGCAACACCGAGGCGTGGAACACGAAGAGCGAGACGGCGTCCGAGAGGTTCAAGTACGACTACTCGCAGCAGGAGCTGGGCGAGTGGGCGCCACGCATCTCCGCGCTGGCCGAGGAGACCCGCGAAACCCACGTGCTGATGAACAACTGCTATCGCGACTTCGCCGTGCGCAACGCGCGCGAGCTGGGGGACCTGCTGGACATCACACTCGAACGGGCGGCCGTCGAGGAATCCTCCTAGAACACGGTTAGGCGGAGACCCCGACGGCAACCGGCATGGAGCCGGGGCCGGCCCGATAGCCGGTGCCGTCGGGCAGGAACCACCGGACCTCGCCGGAGACCGCATCTCGTTTGACGCCCCAGCCGTGCTCGTGCACCAGCTTGTGATGGAAGTGACAGAGCAGGATCAGGTTGTCGAGGTCGGTCTCGCCGCCCTTGGCCCACTCCTTGATGTGGTGGGCATGGAGGAAGGCGCGACGCCCGCACCCGCCGAAGCGGCACCCACGATCCCGGTAGCGAAGGGCCCGCATCATCGCGACCGAGGGGACCCGGGTCGTCCGGCCGAGCCGCAGCACGTTTCGTGCCTGGTCCTCGAGGGAGATCTGGACCTTCGCGTGACACAGCAGCCGACGCACCGTCTCGGGATGAATGATCCCGTCGCCACCGATCTCACTGCATGAAGAATCGGAGGCGAGCGCCTCGAGTGTCGTGTGGATGACGATCGTGGGGACAATGTCCCGCGCCTCGGAGACCCCGTCGCTCTTGCCCCCGCTGATGCAGGCGGCCACCACGGCATCGGCACGGCGCTGCTCGATCCCCCATCGGCCCTCTTCTCCTGGAAGCTCGGGGATCTCTTTCAGAAGCGAGGTCAGGCGGCCTTCGATCACCGCCCCGGAGGCCGCGGGAAGCTGGGCGCTGAGATAGAACCGCCGCCCGGAATCGAAGTAACCCCAGCGCGCGGACCGCGTCGTCTCGACGTCTTCGGCCTCCTCGAGCTCCATTCGCCGGGCCAAGTCGGCCTTCCAGCGGATCATTCCCACGGAGACCGTCCCGGCCCACTCGAGGAGCTCCCGCTCGGTCTCGGGAGTCGCGAGCCGGCAGAGCTCCAGGACCTTGTCGAGGTCGAGCTCACCGGTCTCAAGCGCCTGTGCCACCGCGGGCAGCTGCTCAATCGCCTCGGCGGCATCGAGCATCCGGTTGGCCTTCCACCCCGAGGTCCCATAGCGGATCGACATGAGATGCGGAGCCGACTGCGCCCCGTAGTCGATGCAGGCCTCAGACCGCTGGATCTCGGCCATGAGGGAAAGAACCCGGCGCTGGGCCCGGCCGATCTCGGCCTGCAGCCCGTCGAGCTCCGAGAGCATTGATTCGAGTGATCGATTGGGGAACATCACCGCGACCTCACATGGAGGAGACAGATCCTCCTGATCGCGGGGGAGGGACCACTACTCTACTCGAACGTGTGTTCGACTGTCAAGTGATTCCTCCAAGATGGTCGGGCCGTCTCCACCAAGCTGGAGCGCGTCTCGGCGACGGTTCAGATCGGGGCGCAAGGCGACGAAGGCCTTCCGGGCCGGCCCGGGTAGGCTCGACGGCAAGATGGGGATGGGTGGCAAGCGCTGGAAGGTCGCGACGATCCGCGGCATCCCGCTGTATGTCGGCAGTTCGTGGATCTGGATCGCGGCGCTGTACGTGTACGCCACCTACATCGGGCTGACGCAGGGCGGCGTGTACGTCTCGACGGGCGCCGCGACCGCCCTGGCCGTGTTCGCCGCTGCCCTCTTCTTCGGGAGCGTCCTGGCTCACGAGGCGGCTCACGCCGTCATGGCCCGCGCGCTCGACTTGCCCGTCTCGGGCATCACGCTCGTCTTCTGGGGCGGCGCCACCGAGACGAGAGCAAGCGCGCGCGGTCCGCTCGGCGAGTTCCTGGTCTCGTTCGTCGGGCCGGCCAGCACGCTCGCGATCGCCGGCGTGTTCTGGGTCGCGGCGCGGGCGGTCGGCGGCCTGCCCTCGGAGATCTTCGCCAACCTGGCCAGGCTGAGCCTGCTGTTCGCGGCCTTGAACGCCCTGCCCGGCTTCCCGCTGGACGGCGGCCGGATGCTCCTCGCGGCGGTCTGGGGCATCACCGGCAAGCGGCGGTCGGGGCTTCGAGCGGCCGGCGCGGTGGGCGTCCTCATCGGGGGCGCGCTGCTCGGGGTCGCCGTCTGGCAGCTGACGCAGCAGGGCGGCTGGTGGCTCTTCCTCGGCTACATCGGGTTCGTGATGCTGTCGTCGGGGCGATCCATGGAGGGCCGGATCCGGCTGCGGGACCAGTTGGAAGGTGCGACGGCGCGACACGCCATGCGCGCGCCGCCTCCCAGCGTGCCGGCGGACATGATGCTGTCGACCGCGCTCGACCGGTTTCTGCGCGGGGCGGGCGGCGAGAAGTTCCCGGTGGTCGAGGCGGGCCGGGTAATCGGCATGCTCTCGACCGAGAGCGCCCGGCGGGTGGGTTCGCGGAACCCGCTCCGCCCGGTGCGAGACGGCATCGCGCCGCTCAACCAGACGCCGATCTTTACTCCCGAGGACCCCCTGGACGACGTCGTGGAGTGGCTCGGCGGTCGAGATGGACTGGTGCTGGACGACGGCGTGCTGGTCGGTGCGATCGGACCGGGCGACGTGGACAGCTGGTACCGGCGGATGATCCGCGGCGAACAGGCCCCCGCCGAGGACTGGCTGCCGCCCCGGCCAGACCTCTGAGCTCCGGCGTGTCGTTGCGCGCGAGTACCATCCCGCCGTGACAACTCCCCCGTTCGCGCCCGACCCCGCGCAGGCGCGCGTCCTCGGCCATGAGGAGGGCGCGCTGCTCGTAATCGGCCCGGCGGGCAGCGGCAAGACCGCGGTGTTGCTCGAGCGGTTCGCCGTGCTGGTCGAAGACGGCGCCGACCCCGACCGCCTCGCCCTGGTCGTCGGCTCCTCGCGGGCACGAGACGAGGCGAAGTCCGTCCTGCTCCGTCGCCTCTCGGAGTCCCTGCCGGGGCTGAACGTCGTCACGTTCCACGGCCTCGCCAACCGGATCCTCCGCGAGCGGCACCTCGCGCTCGGTCTCGACGAGCCGCCCGAGCTCCTGCCGGCCACCGAGCAGTTCGCCAAGGTGCAGGAGCTGCTGCGGAAGGAGAATCCGCCGGACTGGCCGGCCTACGGCCGGCTCCTGGAGCTCCGGGGCTTCGCCGACGAAGTGCGTCAGTTCCTTCTCAGGGCGCAGGAGTCGCTCGTCACTCCGGAGGCGATCGTGGACGGCGCCGAGCGCCGGGGCCTCAGCGGCTGGCACGAGCTCGCGCGGTTCCTCCGCAAGTACCAGGCGGCCCTGGAGGAGGCGAACGCCGTCGACTTCGCCGCGCTGCTGCAACGTGCGGCGGCGGCGCTCGCGGTCGAGGGCGGCGCGCGCCTCTTCGACCATCTGCTCGTCGACGACTTCCAGGATTCGACGCTCGCGTCGGAGGCGATCCTGCGCGGCCTGCGCGCGCCCGATCTGGTCGTCGCGGCCAACCCGGACGCGCACGTCTTCTCGTTCCAGGGAACGACCCGGGTCCCGCTCGACCGCTTTGCCACCACGTTCCCCGGCGCTCGATCGCTCGAGCTGGAAACCGACCACCGCGGGGCGGCGCCGGTCCAGGTCCGCGCGTGGGTGGCGACGCACACCTCGGAGGAGCACGCGGCGATCGCGCGGGAGCTCCGCCGCATCCATGTCGAAGACGGCGTGGCCTGGTCGGATCTCGCGGTCGTGGTGCGCCGGCAGGGTCCGCACCTCGGCGGCCTGCTGCGCGCGCTCGACGACGCGCTGGTGCCGCGGGCCGTTCCCGAGCGGGGGCTCATCCTGACCACGGAGCCGGCCACGCTGCCGTACGTGCTGGCGCTGCGCTGGATCGCCGCCGACGCCGCCGGGCGCGAGAGTCTCGCCGAGCAGCTCCTCACCTCCGACGTCGTCGGGCTGTCGCCGGCGGCCGCGCGCGGGTTGCTGCGTGCGGCGCGGGCGCTTCGGGGCTCGGCGGCCGAGGTGCTCGATGTGGACGAGGGGCTCTCGCCCGAGGAGGCGGCAAAGGTCGGGGCGGCGCGCGAGACGCTCGACCGCGCCGCGCTGTTCGCCGGCATGTCGGCCCAGGACGCCTTCAAGACGCTCTGGAACCTGCTCCCCTGCTCGCGCCGGCTCGTCGAGGAAGCGGAGCGGTCGGCGGAGGGGCGGCGAGAGCTCGGCGCCGTCTTCACGTTCTCGACCGCCGTCACCGGCTCCGGCGAGGGAGGCGACACCGGCGTCCGGGCCTTCCTCGAGGAGCTGGACGCCGGCGAGAACGGCCCGGGGTACTCGCGGTTCGAACGGGCCGACCCGGGCGCCGTTCGCGTTCTGACGGCGCACGGCGCCGCCGGGCAGGAGTTCCACACGGTGATCGTCGCCGGCGCCGTCGAGGGGAACTTTCCGAGCCTGTCGCGGCCCGAGCCGATGTTCGACCTCGCCGCCCTCGATGGATCCCTGACGCGCGCGGCGCGGATGCGCGACCGTCTCGCCGACGAACGCCGGCTGTTCGATCTGGTGCTGGGTCGCGCGCGGCGCGGCGTCGTGCTGGTGTGCGCCGACCCCGATCCCGACGAGCGTTCGACCAGAACCCGCTTCGCCGCCGAACACGCCGTCACCTGGACCGACGCCCCGGCCGGACCCTTCGACGAGCCGGTGTCGGTGCGCGAGGCGGGCTCGGCCTGGCGCCGCCGGCTCGCCGATCGGACCGGCGCGGTGGTGGACCGGCTGGCCGCGCTCGACGGATTGCTCGCGCTTGACGCCGACCCCGCGCGCTGGTGGTTCCAGCGAAGCTGGACCGACACCGGGCGGCCGCTGCACGAGACGCTCCGGACCTCGTACTCGAGGCTCAGCACGCTCGACAATTGCGAGCTGCAGCACGTGCTCGGCGACGAGCTGGGCCTCGGCCGCCCCGCCGGCTACCACGCATGGGTCGGCAAGACGGTGCACGAGCTGATCGAGCGATGCGAGACCGGCTTGGTGGAGAAGTCGAAGCCGGCGATCGTGGCGGAGCTCGACGCCCGCTGGGAGAAAGCCCGGCGGCTCGGCGTCTTCCCGTCGAAAGCGGTGAGCGTCGCGTTCCGCGAGCTTGCCGAGACGCAGATGATGCGCAACTGGTTCGAGCACTACGCCGAGACGCCCGCGCTCGCCTCGGAGCGCCGGTTCGAGTTCGAGCACGACGGCGCGACGATCGTCGGGGTGATCGACCGGATCGGCCCGATCCTGTCGGGCGGGACGAAGATCACCGACTTCAAGACCGGGAACCCGGCGACCGCGAAGGCCGAGGAGAACCTCCAGCTGGGCATCTACTACCTCGCGGTCAAAGAGTGCGACGACCTCGCGGAGTTCCGGCCCGTGCGGGGGGTCGAGCTCGCCTTCGTCAAGGGGCACTGGCGGACCGGCGATCTGCAGGTGGCGGCCTGGCAGGTCAACCACCGGAGCGAGGAGCCCTATCAGGAAGCCATCCGGGCCGAGCTCTCGCGGCTGATCGCCGAGAAACGCCGGCTGAACGAGACCGACGAGTACCGGCCGAATCCCACCGCCGACTGCCACTGGTGCGAGTTCCAGACTCTCTGCCCGCTGTATCCGGAGGGCCGGCCGTTGTTCCCGGTCGAGGCGGCGTCGTCGTGACCGGCCGCCCGGCGACGATCCCCGCCGAGATCGTGGAGGCGATGGGTGCGGAGCCCACCGAGGAGCAGTGGCGCGCGATCTCGTTCCCGCTCCGGCCGTACGTGCTGGTGGCCGGTGCGGGCTCGGGCAAGACCTCGGTGATGGCCGCGCGGGTCGCCTACCTCGCGCTCGTCGCGACCGGGCGCCTGTCCGCCGATCACCCCGGCGTGATGCCGGGCAACGTCTTGTGTCTCACCTTCACGAACAAGGCGACGGAGAACCTGCGGCTGCGCGTCCGCCGGGCGCTCGCCGGGCTCGAGCTGGGCGACGGCGAAGAGCCGGAGGTCCTCAACTACCACGGCTTCGCCGCCCAGCTGATCGAGAACCACGGCGTGCTGGCGGGATTCGAGCCCGGCACGCGGGTCCTCACGCAGGCCCAGCGGATGGAGCTGTGTGCGCGAGTCCTCGATCAGATGACGTTCGAGCACGCGAAGGCGACCTGGCAGCCCTCGCTCGTGCAGAAGATCCTCGACCTGGACGAGCAGGCGCAGAACCACCTCGTCACGCCCGACGAGATCGTGCTGTGGGTACAGGGGCGGCTCGAGGCACTGGCCGCGCACCGGTCGGACCGCGCGTATCGCGCGGCCGAGGAGCGACTCGAGCTGGCGCGCGCGGCGGGTATCTACCGCGAGCTGAAGCGACAGCTGAGTGTGATCGACTTCGGCGATCAGATCGCGAGGGCGATCGACGTGGTCGGGTCGAGCCCCGATCTGGCCGCGGACCTTCGCGCGCGATTCGAGGCCGTGCTGCTGGACGAGTACCAGGACACGAACGTCGCCCAGGCCCGCCTGATGCACCAGATCTTCGGCGGCGGCCACCCCGTCACCGCGGTCGGCGACCCCGACCAGAACATCTACGCGTGGCGCGGGGCGTCCCTGTTCAACCTGCTCGATTTCCCGGTCCAGTACACCGGGACCGACGGCGCGCCGGCGGAGCGGCTGCCGCTCTACACCAACTTCCGCTCGGGCTCGCGCATCCTGGCGGCCGCCGATCAGATCATCGCGCCCGTGCCGGCGAGGCTCCGGCCCGATCCAGAGAAGGAGCTGGTGCCGCACCCGGCCAACGGCGAGGGGCAAGTCACCCTCGCGCGCTTCGACGACGAGTGGCAGGAGGTCGTCGCGATCGCCGAGCGGATCGCCGCGCTGCACGCGGACGGGGCGCACTGGTCCGACGTCGCCGTTCTGTGCCGGACGAGCCGCCTGTTTCCCCTGCTGCAACGCGCGATGGGCGAGCGGGACATCCCCGTCGAGATCCTCGGTCTCGCCGGCCTGCTCAAGCAGCCCGAGGTCGTCGAGGTGCTCGCCTACGCGCGCGCCGCGTACGACCCCACCGCGTCGGTCGCGCTCGCCCGGATCCTGATGGGCCCGAGGTACCGGGTCGGATTCAAAGACCTGGCGCTCGTCGCGCAACTGGCGGTCCGGCAGAGCAAGCTGCTGCCGGAACGATTCCAGCTCGCCGAGGACGAGGTCGAGGCGGAGCCGGTGCTGTTCGCCGAGGCGCTCGAGCACCTGGATCTGGTCGAGGGGCTCTCGGACGAGGGACGCGCGCGTCTGCTCGAGTTCCGCGACGAGCTGCGCGCGCTCCGAAGCGACGTCCGCAAACCGGTCGGCGAGCTGCTGGAAGAGATCATCCGGCGAACGGGCATCCTTACCGAGCTCGATGCCGACGTGGACCGCGCGCGCTCGTCGGGGGCGCGCCGGAACCTTGCCGCGTTCCTCGACGAGGTGCACGCCTTCGAGCCCGTGGAGGGGGACCTGACGCTGCGCTCGTTCCTGGACTACGTCGAGCAGGTGGAACAGCTGGAAAAACAGGAGTGGGCGCCGGTCCAGCCCTCGGACGAGGACTCGGTCAAGGTGATGACGATCCACGTCGCGAAGGGCCTCGAGTTCGAGCACGTGTTCGTCCCCGGCGTCGCCGACGGTCTGCTGCCCAACCCCAACATCCAGCAGAACCCGGCCGAGCGCGGGCGCTCGCTCGACTTCGAGCTGCGCGGGGACCGCGACATCCTGCCGGCGTTCGAGGGCAACCTATCGGCGTTCCGCGACGCGCTCCGCGCCCAGGAGATCGTGGAGGAACGGCGCACCGCCTATGTCGCGTTGACGCGCGCGCGGCGCTCGCTGCACGTCTCGGGCGCGTTCTGGTACGGCGAGACGATCAAGCCGAGAAAGCCGAGCGCGTTCCTCGACGAGCTGATGGCGTGGGGAACCGAGAGCGGGCTGGCAGAGGTGGATCCGGGTCCCGAGGAAGCGTCGGAGGAGAACCCGATGCTCGGCTTCCGCGAGCGGTTCGTCCGGGTGTGGCCGGAGCCGGCGCGCCCCGGCGAGAGCGACGCGGTATTCCCCGACGGCTGGCGCGGCGCGGCGGCCGAGGCGGTGGCCGCGGGCGGCATCCAGGCCCGGCTGGTCGACGCGCTCGCGCCCGAGGACCGGCGCGCGTTCGACCTGCTCGCCGCGGAGCGGCGCGAAACGGCCACGCACCTTCGTGAGCGCGAGGCGGCCGAGGGCGGGGCGGGCGGCGGGCCGGCCACACCGACGACGCTGTCGGTGAGCGTCGTCACCGACTACGCCCGGTGCCCGAAGCGCTTCTACTGGCTGACAGTCCGGCCGCTGCCGCGATTCAGCGGACCGGCCGCGCGAATCGGGACGGAGATCCACCGATGGATCGAGCGCCGCGCGAGCGGCCAGGGACGGCTGCTCGAGCCGGACGACCAGCCCGACCTGACCCAGGAGGAGCTCGCCGGCGACCCCGGCCGGGTCTCGCGACTGCGGGAGTCCTTCCTCGGAAGCCGGTTCGCCGAGCGGGCGCCGCTCTTCGCAGAGCGGCCGTTCCTGTTGCGCGTCGGTGGCTTCACGGTCGGGGGACGGATCGACGCGATCTTCGGCGAGCCCGACGGCCCGTGGGAGATCGTCGACTGGAAGACCGGGAAGCCGCCGGCAGCGGACGACCAGGTCGCGGCGATGCAGCTCGACCTGTACGGTCTCGCGTGCGTGGAGGTGTGGGGCAAGCGCCCCGAGGACCTCACGCTGTCCTACGTCTACCTGGCCACGGGCGAGGAGCGGACGCGGCCGATGGGCGAAGCCGCGGTCGTGCGGGCGGGTCTGGAGGCGCAGCTCGGCCGGATCGACGACGGGGCGTTCGACCCGACGCCGGGGGCGTGGTGCACGTACTGCGACTTCCTGGCCTTCTGCGACGCCGGCCGCGCCTGGACCGCGTCGCACTGACCCCCGTCAGACGGGATCCCCGCCCAGGACTCGTTCCATCGACTCGTCGAACGTCCGATAGCCGGCGGCGGGGTCGTACCCGCCGCGGACGGGGCCCGGATCGAAGCGCGGGTGAAGACCCGTCTCGGCGGGCGCCCGCACCTGGGCGACGGTCATGAACCACCGCAAGCTGCCCGGACCGATCACCGCAGCGCCGTGTGCGCCCAGCCGGCGGTAGGCGGCATCGTCGGTGAGGACGGGCGTCGGGCGGAACGCGCCTTCCAGCTGCGACCGCACGGCGTCGTCGGCCGACTCGACCACCGGGTGGCCCTCGCGCCACGAGACGACGGCGACCGCCTCGGGCGGCGGCGCGTCTTCGCCCTCCGGCGTCGGGGGCGGCGGGCGAAAGAACTCGACGCGCACGGCGAAGGTCAGCGAGCGAGCGAGCGGTCGACCCGGCGGACGGTCCGCGCCAGGCTCTCGAGCATCGCGATCGCCAGGTCGGTGTCGTCGCGGAGGGCTCGCAGGAACGAACGCCGCGTCAGCTCGAACAGCCGCATCGGTGTCTCGGACTCGACGGTCGCCGACCGCGGTCCGCCGTCGAGCAGCGAGATCTCGCCGAAGTGATCGCCGGGCAGGAGCCGGTTGATCGTGCGACCCCGGGCCAAGACCCTGCCCTGACCTTCGAGGACGACGAAGAAGCTCTCGCCGGTCTCGCCCTCCCGCACGATGGAGTGCCCCGCCATGAAGAGGACCGGCTTCCCGAGCATTCCGATCTTCTTGATCTGCCGTTTCGAAAGACTGTCGAAGAGCGGCACGGCCGCGAGCACGGCTTCGACACTCGACTTCGCCACTTGCTCCCCCTTCGTCACCCGGTCCGGAACGCCCTCTCGGGCGAGCACCCACCAGACTAACCGGTGTCCCTCGCCTCGGGGAAACCGTGTCGGGGCAGGCCGGTATGGTCCCGGCCGAAGGGGTGGTGCCCGTTGGGACGAGCGACTCGCCGCTCGGAACCACTCCCCCTCGTGATCCCCGTCCGCGCCGGCCGCTGCGTCACCCAGCAGGGCGAGGCGTCCACGGGCGTCTGGATCGTCGAATCCGGCCTGCTGCGGGCCACGACGGTCGGCCTCGACGGCCGCGAGCTGACCCTGGACGTCCTCGGCCCCGGCGACGCCGTCGGGGAGCCTCGCGGCATCGTCTCGGGGGCGGCGGTTCGGGCCGAACGTCCCAGCCGATTGCGGCCGGCCTCGACCGATGCCGCGTGTTCCGCCCTGGCCCGGCGGGCCGCGCGACTCGAGATGCTCGCCGCCGATCTCGCGTGGCTGGACGTGGCCTGCCGGATCGAACGGCGGCTGCGGGACCTGGCGGAGCGATTCGGCCGGCCGGTCCCGGGCGGGACGGCGATCCCTCTCTCGCTGACTCAGCAGGATCTGGCGTCGCTGGCCGGAACGTCGAGGGAGTCGGCCAACCGCGCGCTGGGACGTCTCGTTCGGGCCGGCCGCGTATGGAGCGAGCGGCGCGGCCGCTACGTGGTCGGCTCCCCCGACCCCTCCTGCAGCAGGATCAGGCTGCACGAACCGCAGTAGCGGGCACGGCCGCGGACCGGCCGGCCGCACCGGGCGCAGGCCTTGGGCTCGGCGAGCAGCAGCCAGACGGCCGCGTCGCCGCGTCCCTCGTGCAGCACGCGTCCTTCGGCTTCCAGCTTCTGCAGGTGTGCGAGCACCGACCGGGCGGCCAGCGGGAGCACTTCGGGCGGGTGGCCGGCGTAGATGTGTTCGGCGAGCCGACCCGTGGTGCGGGGACCGGCCGCGAGCGCCTCGATGATCTGCTCCTCACGTTCCCGGCGATGATCGAGGTACTCGTGGAGCTTTCGATCCGCGTCGAAGACGACCGGCCCGTGGCCGGGATAGATCGTCCGGGCGTGGACATCGAGCATCCGCTCGAGCGAGGCGAGGTACTTCGCGAGATCGCCGTCGGGTGGATCGATGAAGCTGGTCCCGCGACCGAGCACCGCGTCGCCGGTGAACAGCGCCGCCTCGGACGCGACGTGGAACGCGACGTGGTCGGAGGTGTGGCCGGGCGTGTGCAACGCGACGATCCGGAGTGTCCCGGCCTCGACGACGGTGCCGTCGCGAAGCCGCTCGGCGCCCGGCAGACGGTACGCATGCAGCGGGGCGCCGGCCTTCGCGGCCAGCGCGGGAGCGCCCGGCGCGTGATCGGGATGGTCGTGCGTGACGAGCACGGCGGCGATCCGGCCGGCGGCCGCCATCACATCGTCCAGATGCGCCGGGTCGTCCGGACCCGGGTCGATCACGACGCTCGGTTCGGCGCCGACGATCCAGGTGTTCGTCCCGTCCAGCGTGTACACACCCGGGTTGGGCGCGAGCACCCGCTCGATCCGCAGCACCGCGGTCAGTCCTGCTCGAAGGTCGAGCGCGGGAGCCGCTCGAGCTCGTCCTCACGCGGCTCTCGCGTGCGAAGGCGAAGCGCCAGGAGCTCCTCGACGTTCCGGCAGCCGTCGAGGGCGAGCATCGTGAAGAACGTCGGCCAATACAGCCGGCGCCCTCCGTCGCGAAACCCGGCGAGCAGCTCGGCCGGCGACGCCCACCACGCGCTGGTCGCTTCCCGGCCGTCGGCCCGCGGCTCGACGCCGCCGGGCGCTGCCACCGCGAAGTACCGCGCGTCGAACCGGACGGGAACGGTGGGCGGCGCGACCCAGTGGGCGATCTCCACCAACTGCTCGGCGGCGGGGGGCGAGTCGCGCACGTCCGCGAGCCAGCCGCCCACGCCGGGCGAACGGAGTCCGGCGCCGGTCAGCGCGAGGCCGGCCTCCTCGGCCAGCTCGCGCACGCCGGCCGCCCGCGGAGCCTCGTCGCCGTCCCCGAACCACGCGCGGGCCAGCTCGCCGTCGGCCTCGTCGACGGCGCCCCCCGGGAAGACGACGTAGCCGGGGAGGAACCGCTGGCCGCCGGCCCGCTCCAGCACAAGCACCTCCGGACCGCGCGCGCCCTCGCGCGCCGCCACCACGGATGCCGCCTGCCGGATCGCCTCGTCCACGAGGGCCGATTCTCGCAGGGATACTTCGGGGCGTGGACGTCGTCGATCGCATCCGCGCCACAATCCGCGAACGCGGTCCCATCACGTTCGCTGAGTACATGGACCTGGCCCTTTACGCGCCGGGCGGCTACTTCGAGGGAGCGCCGGTCGGAACCGGCGGGGACTTCGTCACGAGCCCGCACGTGCACCCCGTGTTCGCGGAGCACCTGGCCCGGGCGATTCGCGAGCTCCACGACGGTCTCGGGCGGCCAACCCCCTTGCGGATCGCTGAGGCGGGCGCCGGCGACGGCACCCTCGCGCGCCTGCTGATCGAGGCGCTGGGCGAGCTGCCGGTCGACTACGTCGGCGTCGAGCGAAGCGCCGCGGGGCGAGCATCGCTCGGCCACGTCGCCGGCGTGCGAGCGAGCACGTCGCTCCCGGACGCGCCGCACGTCGTCGTGGCGAACGAGCTCCTGGACAACCTGCCGTTTCGCCGCATCCGACGGCGACCGCGAGATCCGCGTGGGCCTGGACGGCGACCGTCTGGTCGAGGTCGACGCCCGGTGGGAGGGCGAGCCCGGACCGCCGGACTCCGAGACGATCGTGCCGGCGGGGGCACTCGAACTCGTCGACGAGCTCGCGCACCGGCTCTCCCCCGGCTACGCGTTGCTCATCGACTACGGCGGACTCGGCACCTCCGGCGGGCCTGTCCACGGCTACCGGGCGCATCGCGTGGTCGGCGACCTGCTCGCCGGCCCCGGCGCCACCGACATCACGTCCGGCGTCGACTTCGAGCTGCTCGAGCGGCGCGCCGTCGATCGTGGGCTCGTCGCGTTCCCGACGGTGACGCAGCGCGAAGCGCTCCTGGCGCTCGGGTTCGAGGCCTGGCTCCGCGAGGAGCTCGCGCGCCAGCAGCGGCAGCTCGAACGAGCGAGACGGCATCGAGGCGGTGCGCACCTGGTCGGGACGGAGCCGCGCCACGCTCCTCGTCGACCCGACGGCCCTCGGCCGGCTGCGCTGGATGCTGCTGGCCTCGCCCGGCCTCCCCGAACCGCCCTGGCTCGAGCGGGCGAGGGGCGCCGGTTAGCGGTCTTCCGGCTTGCGACCGCGTTAGCGGTCGACGTCTCCGACCACGAAGAAGATGGATCCGAGGATCGAGATCAGGTCGGGCACGAGCGTGCCGGGAAGGATCGCCGGGATCACGCTGACGTTCGAGAACGACGCCGTGCGCATCTTCAGCCGGTACGGCTCCTTCTTGCCGTCGCCGATCACGTAGTAGCCCATCAGACCCAGCGGGTTCTCGGTGCGCACGTAGGTCTCGCCTTCGAGCGAGAGCTTCTTTGGGAGCTTCGCCGCGCGGAACTCGCCGGCCGGCAGCTTCTCCATGCACTGCTCGATGATCTTGCAGCTCTCCTTCATCCTCTCGACGAGCACCCACAGCCGGTCGTAGCTGTCGCCGTGGGACCCGAGCGGCACGTCGAACTCCACCTCGCCGTACTTCTCGTAGGGCTCGTCCTTGCGCGGGTCCATCGGGACGCCGCTCGCGTGCAGGACGGGGCCCGAGCACCCGTAGGCGATCGCGACCTCGGGCGAGATGACACCGATGCCCCTCGTGCGGGCGAAGATGATCTCGTTGCCCATGATCAGGTTCTCGTACTCGTGGATGGCCTTGCGAACCTGGGCCAGCACCTCGGTGCTCCGCGCAAGGAACCCGTACGGCAGGTCGTCCTTGAGCCCACCGACCCGGCAGAACGAGTGGTGCATGCGCGCGCCGGTGCACGACTCCATGAGGTCCTGGATCATTTCCCGCTCGCGGAACGCGTAGAAGATCGGCGTCATCGCGCCGAGCTCCAGCGGGTAGGAACCACAGAACATCAGATGGTTCAAGATCCGGTTCCACTCGGCGAGCATCGTTCGGATCCACTGCGCGCGCTCGGGCACCTCGACGCCGGCGAGCCGTTCGACGGCGATCGTCCAGCCGAGCTCGTTGTTGAAGGCGGACAGCCAGTCGTGGCGGTTCATCAGCACGAGCACCTGCCGTGCGTCGCGGAACTCGGCGAGCTTCTCGGCGGCGCGGTGCATGTACCCGATCACCGGCTCGGCTCGCTTGATCACCTCGCCGTCCAGCTCCAGAACGATGCGCAGCACGCCGTGCGTCGAGGGGTGCTGCGGGCCGATGTTGAGGATCATCTCCTCGGTCGAGAGCTCGCCCGTGGCGGCGATCTCGACGTCGAGACCGCCCCCGCGGACCATCGACATGGCCTGCGAGGACTGGAACGCGGGACGCTCGGTGTCGACCATCGCGGGACCTATCCTAGCGAGCCCGCCCGGCTGCGGCCGCTCACGCTAGGCCGCCGGCACGACGAGCCGGACGGTCCGGCCCCCGGCCGTCACGCGCGTCAGCGCCCGGGCGTGGGGGACCCGGTCGTTCCACCGGGCTCGGACGCGCCCGGGCAGCGAACCGCCGAGGCGGAGATCGGCCGTGATCGCCCCCGTGATCCGGTCCCAGGTCATGTGACCGTCGACCGGAACGTCGCCGACCCAGCGGACGCCGTGCAAGTCCCACGTCACGTGAAACCAGCCGGCCGTGGAGAACCGGCCGCCCCGAAGCCCGACCCCGCGGTACGTGTACATGCTCCACCAGCGAGCCCAGACGTCGGCCGCCGTGTTCACGCCGACCAGGGCGGTTCGCAGGGCCCGGGACGCGGCTTCGACGCCGGCCGCGCGGCGCGGGAACGCGTCCACCACCCGGATCGGCGCGATCCGCCGGGCACAGGACGTGTCGCCGGCGTCCCCGCCCGTCCGAACGAACCGCAGGACGATGGCCGAGGCGCAGTGGTCCGGGTCCTCCAGCGCCGTGACGTGCGTGGCGTTGGCCACCTTGACGAACGTGGAGTTCGGGAAGCGGGACGCCACCGTCGCCGCGCCCTCGGACGACGTCAGCGAGTCGAGGTCGCCGTTCAGCACGAGGACCGGCGTGTCCGGATAGGTGTGGTTTCTCGGCAGCGGCGGAGCGGGATGGACCGGGACGGGCCACTCCAGACAGGAGTCGTATTCCTCGGTCGGTTCCGTCGTCCATTCGGCCACGGAGAACGGCGCGAACGAATCGGGTTCGTCCCGGGCGAGCTTGGCGACCGCCTCTCGGTACTGCGCGGCTCGCTCGTCCGCGGAGGCGGTCATGTCGTAGAGCTGTCCGTAGTCGTTGCAGCTCACCGCGTCGGCGAGCCCCTGGGAGTAGCTGCGGACGGCGCCGGAGTCGCCCGGATCGATGTTCTCGCGCACGATCCTGAGGAGCGGCCGCCGGTCGGGATCGTGCGGCCGGGTCGCCGCGCGGACGGCCGCGTCGAGCTCCCGGTAGACGGTCGGGCTCACCGCGGCCGACGCGGCCATGTCGGCAAGCGTGCCGGGGTCCACCTCGACGCGCGCCACCCTCCCGTCGGCGTTCGGCGCGCGCCCGGCGATCGGCTTCGCCCGCACCCGGTCGACAAGCGCCCCGAGCCGCTCGATGGGGTCGCCGCCGAGGGCGCGGCAGCCGGCGTCCCGGCTGCAGACGGCGCGGAACGCATCGACGATCGCGCGGTTGGTGTCACGCCACCACGGGTCGTAGCCCTCGACCGGGTACGCGCCGTCCAGGATCAAGGTGCGCAGATCGCGCGGGTGCCGAAGCGCGAACGCCTGGCCGAAGAACGTCCCGTACGAGTCGCCGTACAGATCGACCTTGTGGATCCGCAGCGCGGTGAGCACGTCGGCCAGGTCGTCGGCCGCGTAGCCGGTTCCGTACAGACCGGACGCGGGACCCAGCCGGCGGCCGCAGTCCCCCACCGCGTTGATGAAGGCCTGCGGCGTGGTGGCGTAGTCGGCAAACGTCATCCGCTGGAGGCCCGGACACCGGATCGCGCCCGAGGTCCCCGTGCCGCGGTTGTCGACGAGCAACAGGTCGTGACGCGCGAGCAGCGGGCGAAAGAGCTCCAGATAGTAGGAGCGGCTGTCCGTCGTCGAGTACCCGGGGCCCCCCTCCGTCGCCACGATGGTCTCGAGCGGCGGCCGGTCGCGGTCCGTGTGCCGGTGCAGCTCGAAGCCGATGTCGATCGTCTCGCCGCCTGGGGCCCCGCGGTCGAGCGGCACGGTCACGGTCCCGCAGCGCGCGCGGTGGTGACAGGCAACGGTCTCGACCCGCCCGAACGTCGGAACCGGCGTCGGCGATTCGCCCGGCCCGGCGGACGCGCCCGGGTGCGAGGGCCCGCCGATCGACAGAGTGCACGCCGCGAGGACAAGAGCGATCCCCACGAACGCGAACCGCGGGCGCACGTGTCTACGAGCCGGGGGGATGCGCGGCAGCGAGGTGGCAGGCGGCGTCGTGCTCCGGCGCAAGCGTCAGGAGCACCGGGCCCTCCGACCTGCACCGCGCATCGACCCCCGCCGTCGTCGCGCTGCCGTCGGCGAGCGCCGGACACCGCGGATGGAAGCGGCACCCCGGCGGGATCCGCGTCGGGTCCGGTGGCTCGCCCGCAAGCAGCGGCCGCTCGATCCCACCGGCCTCCGGGACCACGTCGAGCAGCGCCTTCGTGTACGGGTGCATCGGCGCCGTCAGGACCGCGCGCGTGGGGCCGAGCTCGACGATGCGGCCCAGGTACATGACGGCGACCCGGTCGGCGATGGTCCAGGCGAGACCCAGATCGTGCGTGACGATCAGGATCGTGATCTTCGATTCGCGGCGGAGCTTCAGGAGCAGGCGGAGGATCTCCCCGCGAACCGAGGCGTCGAGATTCGAGACGGGCTCGTCGGCGATGATCACGCGCGGCTCGAGGACCAGCGCGCCGGCGATCACCACACGCTGGCGTTGCCCGCCCGACAGCTCGTGCGGAAAGAGCAGGAAGAACCGCTCGGGTGGGCGCAGCCCGGCGCGTGAGAGCGCGCGCGCGACCAGCTCCTCTTCATTGCCGGGAACCTTGTGGATCCGCAAGCCCTCGGCGACAGAGTCGTAGACGGTCTGGCGAGGGTTGAGCGCGCCGGTGGGATCCTGATAGATCATCTGGACCTTGCGCCGATACGCGCGCAGGTTCTTCCCGAGCGGCGTCCCTTCGAACCGGATCTCCCCGGCGTCGGGCCGGACGAAGCCCATGATCGCGCGAGCGAGCGTGGTCTTTCCGCAGCCCGACTCGCCGGCCAGGGCGAGAACCTCACCCTCGGTGAGCGACAGGTCGACGCCGTCGACCGCGCGCGCGATCGCCGACTCCCGGCGCGCCTTGCTTGCGAACAGGCCCGCCCGGCCCTTGAAGCTCACATGCACACCCCGCAGCTCGAGCAGCGAGGAGCCGTCGCCGGACGGGGGCGCCGGGATCCGCTGGGCCGCCGGGGCGTCGCTCATCGCTCGTCACCGCCGGCACGGGCCGATGACGGCTCCAGCAACAGACACGCGGCGCGCCGGCCGGAACCGATCGTGGAGAGCGGTGGGTCCTCGTGGAGACACCGCTCCACCATCTCGGCGCAGCGCGGGTGGAAGCTGCAGCCGGCCGGGACCTCGCGCGGATCGGGCGGGTCGCCGTCGAGACCGGCCGGCGCCTGCACGAACCGCTCGTCGCCGATCTGGGGGAACGCGCCGGCGAGCGCCTTCGTGTACGGGTGCTTCGGATTGCCGAACACCTCGGCTGCCGTACCGTCCTCGACGATCCGGCCGGCGTACATGATCGCGAGACGGTCGGACACCTCGGCGAGCACGGAGAGGTCGTGCGTGATGAAGAGCATCGACAGGCCGAGGTCCCGCTGGAGCTCCTTCAGCAGGCGGAGCACCTGGGCCTGGACCATCACGTCGAGCGCCGTCGTCGGCTCGTCGGCGATCACGAGGTTGGGCCGGCACGCGAGCGCCATGGCGATCATCACACGCTGCTTCTGGCCGCCGGAGAACTCGTGCGGGAAGTCGCGCGCGCGGCGGGCGGGGATTCCCACCCGTTCCAGCAGAGCCTGCGCTCGGGCCGACGACTCACGTCTGGTGACGTTCTCGTGCGCATCGATCGCCTCGACGATCTGGGCGCCGACGCGGATCACGGGGTCGAGGGCGTGCTGCGCTCCCTGGAACACCATCGACTCCTGCGTCCACCGAACGGTTCCGAGCTCTCTCGCGTCGAGGGTCAGGACGTCGCGGTCGTTCAGGATGACCCGGCCCGTCGTCTCGGTCCCGCGCGGCAGGAGCCGAAGCAGCCCGAGCCCGATGGTCGACTTCCCGCACCCCGACTCGCCGGCGAGCCCGAGCACCTGCCCCCGTTCGATCTCGAACGAGACGCCGCGCACCGCCGGCACGGGACCGGTCTTGGTCTGATACGCGATCTTCAGGTCGTCGACCTCGAGCAGACTCATCGCTGTCGCAACCTCGGGTTGAGGATCTCTTCGAGCGCGGTCCCGCACATCGTGAACGCAAGGACGACGAGCACGATGCACAGGCCCGGGGCCGCGATCCACCACCACGCGCCGAGCGTCGTCGCCCCCGCCTCGAACGCCCCATCGAGCAACGCGCCCCACGACGGCCGTGCGGGATCGCCGAGGCCGATGAACGACAGCGTCGACTCCGACAGGATCGCGAGGGCGATCGACAAGATGGTCTGGGCGAGCAAGACGGGGAACACGTTCGGCAGGACGTGTTTGAGGATCAGGTGGAAATCGCCGGCGCCGAGACCGCGCGCTCGCTCGATGTACGGCCGTTCGCGGACCGACAGGGTCTGGCTCCGGACGAGCCGCGCCGTCCACGGCCAGGACGTCAGCCCGATCACGAAGATGATCACCCAGATGGACTGGCCGAAGATCGTGGCACAGACGATCGCGAGCACGAGCCAGGGAACGACGAGGAACCAGTCGGTGAACCGCATGAGGAGCACGTCCCAGACTCCGCCCCGATAGCCGGCGAGGATCCCGAGCGAAGCGCCGACGAGCATGGAAACCAGCGCCGAGAGGAATCCGACGAACAGCGAGATGCGTGACCCCCAGATCACGAGGTCGAGCACGGAGCGCCCCTGGTTGTCGGTCCCGAGCGGGTAGGCCCAGGACGGGCCCACGAGGGGCGGGCCGGTGACTCTCGTCACGTCGGTTCGGGCCGTGTCCGAGAGCACCGGAGCGAGCAGCGCCATGAGCACGAACAAAGCGAGGACGACCACCCCGGCGATCCCCATCTTGCTCGTGCGAAAGACGGCCCAAAACCGTTGCCACGCGACGCGGCGGCCGCGCCCGCGCACGCTCCCGGCGACGCCCGTGCCGACGGGGGCGGATCCGTCGCGCCCGGGCTCGATGGTCGGCAGCTTCATCAGGCCTCCCGGACCCGCGGGTCGAACCAGCTGTAGAGGAGGTCGGCCGCGAGGTTCGATACCAGCACCGCGGCGCTCGAGAACAGGAAGATCGCCTGCAGGAGCGGATAGTCCTTCGCGTCGATCGCGTTGATCGTGAGCAAGCCGAGGCCGGGATAGGAGAACACCCACTCGACGGTGATCGCGCCCCCGATGATGAAGCCGAAGCCGAGCGCGATCTCCGAGATCGTCGGCAGCAGGGCGTTGCGAACGGCGTGGCCCCAGAGCACGCGCCCCTCGGGCACGCCCTTGGCCCGCACGGTGGTGATGAAGTCCTCGCCCATCACGTCCAGCAGCGACGAGCGCATGATCAGGTAGTACTCGCCGAGGTAGCCGATCACGAGCGTGAAGCACGGCAGGAGCAGGTGGTTGAGGAGATCCACGAGGTAGCTCATGCCGATGAGGTCGGTGTTCGGCGTCACCCGGCCCCCGGAGGGAAGCCATCCGAGGGTCGTGGAGAACACGATCAGCAGCATCATCGCGATCCAGAAGTCGGGCGCCGAGTAGAACAGCAGCGAGCCGCCCATGGACGCGAGATCGAGCTTCCCCCCACGGTTCCAGCCGCCGCGGATCCCCAGATAGATCCCGATGATGGTCATCAGAACGGTCGCGCTGCCGACCAGCAGCAGCGTGGGCCCGAGGAACCGAAGGAACACGTGCGCGGCCGAGGTCCCCTCGTAGGTGAAGGAGTCACCCAGGCGCAGGTGAGCAACGTCGCTGAGGTACTGCCACAGCTGCCCGAGCAGCGAGCGGTCGAGGCCGAAGTCGTGGCGGAGCGCGTCGAGGGCCTGCGGGGTGAGACGGACGCCCGAATGGCGCGTCAGCAGTCGGGCGGGATCGCTCGGCGC
The DNA here is from genome assembly GCA_963766935.1 of uncultured Actinomycetes bacterium. Lineage (GTDB taxonomy): Bacteria > Actinomycetota > UBA4738 > UBA4738 > HRBIN12 > CAVYBY01. Next base: position 90,905 of record CAVYBY010000008.1, read on the forward strand.
GATGCGGAACAGGAAGAAGTTGAAGATGACGATGAACACAAGCGTGGACAGGGCCTGCCACACCTTCCGGACGAGGTACCGCCACCCCATCGCCCCGGAGCCTTCTTATCCGTAGAACCGGTCTCGTCGCCGCGCGGCGAGAGGCGATCACCACGATGACGAGCACCAGCGCCGCGCCTCCGATCAGCCAGACGTACCCGGGCAGACCGCCCTCCGTGGTCGCGCCGGCCCCGGCGAACAGCGGGCGCACGTTTCGAGCCGAATACGAGTTGTCGACGAACACGACCCCGTCCGGATCCGGCCAGTGGAGGAACCCCGTCCACCGGTCCGAGCGCCAGGCCTCGAACGAGTTGGGATACCAGAGCACGATCTCGGGCGTGTCGCGGTAGAGGGTCTGCTGCATCTCGTAGACCACCTGCTGCCGCTGGGCGCGGTCGAGCGTGGTCTGCTGCTGCTTGTACATGTCGTCGTACGCGGGATTGCTGTAGCAGGTGTCGCTCCAGTACCCACACTGGTTGCTCGTGAAGCTCGAAAGCAGGAAGTCCGGGTCGGGGTCGGTGCCCCAGGAGTAGACGAGCATGTCCCAGTCGAATCCGTACCAGAGGTCGAACAACCGCCCTTCGGACAGCGTCGTCCGCTTGACATCGATCCCGACATCCTTCAGCCACCCGGCGATGAACTGCGCCGCGTTGAGCCCGTCGGGGTCGTCGTTCTCCGCGTAGAGGCGAAGGGACAAGGGCTTGCCCCCGCCGGGGGACTCGCGGATTCCGTCGCCGTCGGTGTCCAGATATCCGGCCTCGTCGAGCAGTCGGTTGGCCTCGTCGAGATCGAACGAGCGCTGCACGTCCGGAGGCGGTTCCCAATGCCAATAGGTGTAGACCGGCGCGATCGGGGTCGACCCCGGCGTCCCGTACCCGTGCGCGACCTTGTCGATCAGCGTCGTCCGGTCGATGGCGTGCTCGATGGCCTGCCGGAACTTGACGTCGCGCATCGCCGGGTTTGCCGTGCTGCCCGGGTCGTCCACCACGTTGAACGACAGTTGGAAGAACGCCTCCGCGCTGTCGATCGCGGTGCCGATGTTCTTCTGGGACTTCACCCGGTTGAACAGATCGGCGGTCGGCACCTGCGTGTAGTCGATCGCTCCCTTGAGCAGCGCCTGGACCACCGCCTCGTTCGAGTTGTAGACGCGGAAGACGATCCGGTCGATGTGGGAGGAGCCCTGCCAGTAACCGGGGACCGCGTCCATGATCCAGTCCTCCCCCTGAACCCACTCCGACAGGGTGAACGGGCCCGAGGTCACCGGATCCGGATAGTTCTTGTAGGTCTTCAGCTCCTTGACCGTGAACTTCTCCCACACGTGCTTCGGAAGGATGATGTTGTAACCGGGGAGACCGGGGATGAGCGTCGGCTTCTTCGTCGTCCAGACGATCGTCTGCGGGTCGGTCGCCACGATGCTCTTCGTGAAGCGGTAGCCGTCGCTCCACGAGCTGATGTCGTTGTCGATGATGAAGTTCCCGGTCCAGACGAAGTCGTCGGCCGTGATCGGCTCGCCGTCGCTCCATTTCAGGCCGTCGCGGAGGTGAAAGGTCCACGTGAGCCCGTCCTCGCTCGTGCTCCACTCGTCGGCCAACTCCCCTTGCGGCGAGTAGTCCTTCTGCCCGAGCCGGAGCAGGCCGTCGTACATCAGGCCGGTCGTCCAGGCGTCGTTGACGGTGATCCCGCGGAAGGGATTCGCGCGCTTGAGGTCGCTGGTGACGCCGACGACGAACGTAACCGGCGCGTCCGACGGGGAGGCGGACTGGCCGAGAGCCGACGTCGCGGTGAGCAGGAGGAGCACGATGGCGACCGCGGCGGTGCCGAATCGCCCGGCTCTGCCCATCCGCTCGCGCGCCCCCCCGGCTCGATCGAAGACTCCGGAGCCCATCCTAGGCTTCAAACCACCATTCGCGGAAGCCACGGCGCGACCCGGCTCCTAGACTCCCGGTCATGTCCCCGCCACGGTCCGACCTGCGGCGCGGCGTTCCGTCCGTCGACCGGCTGCTCCGCTCGGACCCGGGCCGCCGGGCGGCGGCATCGCTCGGACGGCCGCTCGTAAAGCGTTGCCTCGCGATCGTTCTCGAGGATGTGCGCCTCGATGCGGCGCGGGGCCGGACACCGCCGGCGGACGACGAGATCCTCGCCGGGGCGCTGCGGCTGGCGTCCTCGGCGTCCACCGGGCTCCGGCCGGTGATCAATGCGACGGGCGTGGTCCTGCACACGAACCTGGGCCGGGCGCCGCTCCCCGAGCGGGCGGCCGAGGCTGCCGCCCGTGCCGGCGCCTCCTACACCGACCTCGAGGTCGACCGCGAAACCGGCCGGCGAGGAACCCGCTCGGCCCGTGTCGAGCTGCTGGTGACCGCCCTGACCGGAGCCGATGCCGCGCTGGTCGTCAACAACTGCGCGGCGGCGCTGCTGCTGAGCCTGACGGCGGTCGCCAAGCGCAAAGAGGTGGTGGTCTCGCGGGGCGAGCTGATCGAGATCGGCGGCGAGTTCCGCATCCCCGACATCGTGGCCGCCTCCGGCGCGAAGCTCGTCGAGGTGGGCACGACGAACCGCACGCGGGTCCGCGACTTCGCCGACGCGATCGGCCCGCGAACGGCCGCCCTTCTCAAGGTGCACCCCTCCAACTACCAGGTCGTCGGGTTCACGGCCGCGCCGAAGCCGGCCTCACTGGCCGCGCTCGCCCATCGGGGCGGCCTCGTGTTCATCCACGACGTCGGCTCGGGGCTGCTGCGCGAGGACCCCGGTGTCCTTCGGGGCGAGCCGAGCGTCGCCGGCGCGCTGGCCGATGGCGCCGACCTCGTCACGTGCTCGGGCGACAAGCTGCTCGGCGGACCGCAGGCCGGCATCGTCACCGGCGGCCGCGCGCTCGTCGACCGGCTCCGGCGGCACCCGATGGCGCGCGCCGTGCGCGTCGACAAGATGCAGCTCGCCGCGCTCGAGACCGTGCTCGGCATGATCGCGGCCGGATCAGAGAACGACATCCCCGTTCATCGCATGCTCCGTGAATCCGCGGCATCGATTCGCCGGCGCGCCCAGGAGGTCCTCGACGACCTCGCCGGCGACGAGACCTTCGACATCGGAGCGGTGCGGATCGCGAAGACGCAGTCGGTCGTGGGCGGGGGCTCGCTCCCCGGGGCCGAGCTTCCGAGCTGGGCGCTCGAAGTCACCACCTCCGATGTCAACGAGCTCGCGACGCGCCTGCGGGGCAGCACGCCGAGCGGCGTCTTCGCCCGCACCGGCGACGGACGCCTGGTGCTGGACCTTCGCACCGTGCTGCCGGCGCAGCACGCCGATCTCGCGCGCGCGCTCCGTCGCGCCCTCGAGGGCCGGGCAGGGACCTGATGCCGGGCGAGCTCCGCGTGGTCGCGACCGCCGGCCACGTCGATCACGGCAAGTCGACGCTGATCGAGGCGCTCACCGGGATGGACCCCGACCGCTTCGCCGAGGAGAAGCGGCGGGGCCTGACGATCGACCTCGGGTACGCGTGGTGCACGCTGCCGAGCGGCCGCCAGGTGGGCTTCGTCGACGTCCCCGGCCACGAGCGGTTCATCGCCAACATGCTGGCGGGGGTCGGTCCCGTGCGGACGGTGGTGTTCGTGGTCGCAGCGGACGAGGGCTGGAAACCCCAGTCCGAGGAGCACCTTCAGATCCTCGATGTGCTCGGAACGAGCGGCGGGGTGGTGGCCCTCACGAAGGCCGACCTGGCCGACGCCGAGACACTGCGGATCGCGGTCGACGACGTTCGCGAGCAGCTCGCGGGAACGGGACTGGCCGGCGCGGCGGTCGTGCCCGTCTCCGCAAGGACCGGCGCCGGGATCGCGGAGCTTCTGCACGAGCTGGACGCCGTGCTGGCAGCGGCACCCCCGCCCGAGGACGCACGGACGCGGCTGTTCGTCGACCGCGTCTTCACCATCAAGGGTGCCGGAACCATCGTGACCGGCACGCTCACCGGCGGCTGCCTGACGCAGGGCGACGACGTCGAGCTGTCGCCCGGTCGCAGGCGGGCGCGCATCCGCTCGCTCCAGTCGCACAAGCGAGAGGAGACCCGTGTGTGCCACGTCGGCCGGGTCGCAGCCAACCTGGTGGGCCTCGAGAAGGAGAACCTGCAACGCGGCGACGTGCTGACCACGCCGGATGCCTGGCGCCCGACCCGGCTGTGGGAGGGCGTGATTCGACCGGTGCGGGGGCTCGGCCACCCCATCACGGCGCGGGGCGCCTACAAGGTGTACGCCGGCGCTTCGGAGGTGGACGCCACGATCCGTCTCTACGGCACGACGTCGCTCGAGCCCGGCGGCGAGGCGTTCGTCCGGGTGCGAACCCCGCACCCGCTCGTCCTCGACGTCTTCGACCGGTTCGTGCTTCGCGACGCGGGACGCCGCGAGACGGTGGGCGGGGGCACCGTGTTGGACGTGGCGCCGCCGCTTCGCGCCGGCCCCGATCCGGGGGCGCGGCTCAGGGCGCGGTCGAGCGCCGCCCGCGCCGACCTGCCGGCGATCCTGACGGCCGAACGAGGGGCCGTCGCGGCCGACGAAGCGCTGGCGCTCACCGGCGTGGAGGCCGCGGAGGGACGGATCGGCGGGTGGCTCGTCCGGGAAGATCTGCTCGAGTCGGCCGGAACGGTGCTCTCCGCCGCGGTGAACGCCTTCCACACCGAACACCCGCTGGAGGAGGGCCTCTCGCTCGCCGACGCCCGGCGGGTCATCGCCGGCGAGCTGCGCTCGGCGCCGTCGAACCGCGAGCTCGTCGACGCGCTGCTCGATCATCTGACGGCGGGAACCTCGCTGGAGCGGACGGCGGCGTCGCTGCGCCGTCGCGGACACCGGGTCGAGCTCGCGAACCGGTCCGAGGAGGTCGACCGCCTGCTGAAGGCGATCGGCGAGCCGGTCGAAGCCACCCCACCGACGATCCGTGAGCTGATCGCCGCCGGGATCGGCCGCGACGTGATCGACGCGGCGGTCCGCTCCGGCCTCGTCTGCAAGATCTCGCCGGAGCTGATCTTCACGCCGGCCCTGGTGGCCCGCGCCGAATCGGCGGTGCGCGCCTCCGGCGGGGCCGGGATCACCGTGAGCGCGTTCCGCGAGGGGCTGGGAACGACGCGCAAGTTCGCGGTGCCGCTGCTCGAATGGCTCGACCAGCGCGGCGTGACGCGCCGCTCCGGAGACCTTCGCTTCCCGACCGGCTGAACGCGGGGCGCTACGGCGCTTCGACGATCATCGCGACCTCGACGCTGGCCCCGAGCGGCAACGAGGCCACACCGACGGCGGCGCGAGCGTGCCGCCCGGCGTCACCCAGGACCTGCACGAGCATCTCGCTCGCCCCGTTCGCGACTTGCGGCTGCTGGGTGAACTCCGGCGTGGCGGCGACGAACACGGAGACCTGCACGACCCGGCGGATCCGGTCGAGCGATCCGAGCTCGGCCCGCAGGAGCGACAGGGCCTGGAGCGCGGCACGCCTCGCCGCCTCCTGCGCCGCCTCGACGGCAACGCCGTCTCCGAGCCGGCCGGGATGCAGCACGATCCCGTCGAGCATCGGGATCTGTCCAGCGACGAACAGGAGATCGCCGGCGCGAACGCAGGGTGCATACGCCGCCAATGCCTGCGGCGGCGCGGGCAGCTCGTAGCCCAGCTCGGACAGCGCGGAGAGAATCTCGGCCTCGCTCACGAGGGCATCCTCTCAAACGAAGTTTGGCGCGGCGTTCAGGCGCTCTCGCGGGCGCGGGCGCGGAGCACCGCACGGCGTTCCATCTCGTTCAACCCGCCCCAGACCCCATGCGGGTCCCGCGAGCGAAGAGCTTCCTCCAAGCACAGCTCGCGGACGGCACACCGGCCGCAAATGGTCTTGGCCACCCGCTCGCGGGCGTCCTTCTCGGACCGGCGCTCGAAGTAGTTGGGCGCATAGAAGTAGACCGCGTCCTCCCCGCGGCACGCGGCGAACTGCTGCCAATCCCTGACCACGTCCACGCTCACTACCCGGTTGTTCGCGCGCGGAGGCGGAATCGGATTCCCGGCACAGCAAAGTTCGAGGTCAGAGGTGGTGCCAAAGATGGAGGGAACCCGGTGACCTAGGGGGATTCGGGCCCGGCCGGGTCCGGATCGGTCTCCGTTTCGATCTCTGGCTCGATCTCCGGCTCGACCCGCAGGACCAGGCCGTCGATCCCGCGGACGCGGATCCGCTGACCGGCCGAGATGGGTTCCCCGGCCGTCCGGCCGCGCCACATCGCGCCCTTGACGAAGACGGGCCCCTCCGGCGCGAGCCGGCCCCGGGCCTCCCCGACGAGGCCGATCAGGCCCCGCTGCGTGGACGCGATGCGGTCCCGCGACTGGATCGCCACGGTCAGGCCGAACCCGTAGTAGAGGAGGGTGGCGACGATGAACGCGACGATCAGCCCGGGCGAGACGCGGATCGCGTCGGCCACGTGCGGGTTCCAGGCCAGGAACGACCCGGCGGCAAACGCCACCAGGCCGATCGCCGACATCGCGCCCAGCCGGCGAAGGTGCACGTCGAGCACCATCAGCCCGATTCCTCCGAGCGCGAGCACCGCGCCGGGGACCGACGGCGGCACGACCCAGCCCCCGTAGGCGCCCAACGCGATGAGGAAGACCCCGGAAAACCCCGCGAAGCCGAACCCCGGCTGTGTCAGCTCGAACGCGAGTGCGCCCAGACCCAGCATGAGCAGGACGTACACCATCGTCGGCGACGCCACCGCGTGGAGCACGCGCTGGATCGGCCCCAGGTTGTCGAAGTGGATGTCCACGGTGCGCACGCCCGGCTCGTCCTCGCTCTTGGCCACGTGCGTTCGAAGCCGGACCGGCCCCGACCCCGTCTGAACCACCATCCCGTCGGCCTTGTCCAGGGCTTCCAGCACGGTGGTGGCCCCGTCCTGGACGATTCCCAGCCGGACGGCCTCGTTGCCGGTCAGCGCGTCGTCGAGCCGCTCGAGCCGGGTGTCCTTGCCCCGCAGGTCGAGCCAGGACCGGATGGTGGCCTCGAGCCCCGGTGGGCGCCGGTCAGGATGGACCAGGTCGACGGGATCGAGCGGCCCGGTCTGAGCTCCCGGTGCGACGAACGCGACGGAGGACGCATAGAGGAGGAGCAACCCCGCGCCGCTCGCGGCAGCCGGCGCCGGTCCGGTCCAGGCGATGACCGGGACCGAGAGGTGCGCGACCCGGTCGGCGAGGCGAACGCCGTCGAGACCGAGCGTCCCGGCCGTGTCGATCTGCAGGACGACCACGTCGCCGTCGCGCTCGGCCTCGTCGAGCCGATCCTCGATGTAGCCGAGCAGGGGATGGTCGATGGCCCCCGCGACGCCGATCACCACGATGCGCGAGGCCGAATCGGGAGCTCGTTGAGCGGTCGCCGAACCCGCGGCGGCGAGCGCGACGCATGATGCAGCGAGCACGGAGAACGCGAGGCGGCGCATGCCCGCCCATCGTACCGACGGGGTCGCGGGAGTAAGCTTTGCGCCTTCCATGCGTCCCCAGGCAACTGCGACCCCACGACCCACATCGCGCCGCCCCGTCTCCGACCGGATGGCCTTCAAGCCGTTTGCCGTCGTGCTCCTGCTGCTCGTGATCGTCCTCGCGTCGGGGCTGATGGCGATCGTGATCGCACCACCGTTCATCGGGGCGGCGCTGGGCGTGAAAGAGGTCGACACGCGGCTGCAACGCCTGGGAGCCGACTTCACGCAGGATCCCCCGCTTCCCGGAGCGTTCGACGATCTACGCGCGGGACGGCAAGACGACGCTCGCCACCATCTATCTGGACAATCGCGAGCTCGTCCACTCTGAAGCGACGTCAGCCCCGTGGCGCAGCACGCGGTCCTGGCCATCGAAGACAAGGGCTTCTACGAGCACGGCGCGCTCAACTGGACCTCACTGACGCGCGCGCTGGTCGAGAACGCCAAGGCGGGCCAGGTGGTGCAGGGAGGCTCCACGCTCACGCAGCAGCTGGTCAAGAACACCCTCGGGCTCGATCCGACCGACGAGACCTTCGACCGCAAGTTCCAGGAGCTCGCCCTGGCCATGCGCGTGGAGGAGAAGTACACGAAGGATCAGATCTTCGAGCTGTACCTGAACCAGGTCTACATGGGCAACGGCGTCTACGGCTTCGGTACGGCGTCGGAGTTCTACTTCGGAAAGCCCGCGTCGAAGCTGACGCTGGCCGAAGGCGCGACGCTCGCCGGCGTGATCCGCGCACCCGAGTACTGGGACCCCATCGACCATCCGGTGCGAACCAAGGTCCGGCGAAACGACGTGCTGAACCGCATGATCGCGCTCGGTCCCGACTGGATCAACCCCATACGAGCGGGGCGCGCCAAGGAACAGCCGCTTGGTCTGGCCGAGGGCGCCGGGAAGCTCCGGCTGCGGCAGCCGCCGTTCTTCGTGAAGTACCTGACCGACGAGATCCTGCAGAACAAGGGAGGTGTCTACGACGACCTCGGCCGGACCTCGCAAGCCCGGCAGCGGACTCTGCTCGAGGGCGGTCTCAACATCGTCACGACCCTGGACGCCGGCTGGCAGGCGGATGCGCAGGCGGCCGCCCGGCTGCCCTACGCCGTCACCCCGGCGACGCCGGCCGGGGCACCCCCTCCCGATACCTCCATCGTCACGCTCGACAATCAGACCGGCGCGATCCGCACGATGCTCTCGGGGCGAAACTTCAGGGCGGACAAGCGGAACCTCGCCACGACCCGTCACCAGCCCGGGTCGTCGTGGAAACCGTTCCTGCTCGCGGCCGCGTTCGAGCAGGGCGTTCCGCCGACCCGAACCTACGACAGCTCGTCGCCGTTCTGCGATCCACGCTGGAACAGTCCCGACCATTGCGTGTCGAACGCGGAGGGCCACGGTCAGGGGCTGGTGAACCTGTACACCGCGACCACCCACTCGATCAACGTCGTGTTCGCGCAGCTCATCCTTGACGTCGGTCCCGACATCGTCGACGGCGTCGCACAGCGCGTGATGGGGATCGACGAGGACGAGTTCAACATCCCCGGCGTGGCGTCGCTCGCGACGGGCTCGGTCGACTTCTCCCCGCTCGAGATGGCGCAGGGGCTACCAGACGTTCGCGAACGGCGGCGTCCACTGCGAGCCGTACTCGGTGCAGCAGATCTTCCGCGACGGCAAGGAGCTCTTCCACCACCGGCCCGATTGCCACCGCGTGCTCAAGGCCGACATCGCGAACCTGATCACCAGCATGCTCGAGACGCGTCCCGAAGTCCGGCACCGCGGCAAGCGCCTTTCGGGGCTGGAGCCCATGGCCGATCGCGGGGAAGACCGGCACGGCGAACGACAACGTGGCCGTGTGGTTCTGCGGCTACACGAAGCAGCTGTCGACGGCGGTCTGGGTGGGGTCGCCGGGGAACCCGTACTCGATGGGCTCGGTCTTCGGCGGCACCCTCGCGGCGCCGATCTGGCGTGCCTACATGTCCAAAGCGCTCATCGGGATGCCGGTCGTCGGGTTCCCCTCGCCACCGGCGCCCGTCAGCGTCGCCGTCCCCGACGTCGTCGGCATGAAGAAGAACGCCGCCATCAAGACCCTGGGCGACGCCGGCTTCCGCGACCCAGGTCGAGATGGTCCACTCGGCGGTCGCAAAGAACATCGTCGTCTCCCAGAACCCGGCGGGCGGGTCCTCGACCGGCGGAGGGCTCCACCGTCATCATCCAGGTCTCGAACGGCGTGCCCGGGATCGTCGACGTGCCCCACGTGATCGGGATGAAAGTGGGCGAGGCGACCACCGCGCTCGAGGCGCGCCGGGTTCGCGGTCGCGAAGATCGAGAAGGAGACGAGCGACGCGGCCAAGGTCGGCATCGTCGTCTGGCAGCACCCGAGGGCCCGGGACCGGGCGCGACAGGGCTCGACGGTCACCATCACGGTCGGGGTCGAACCCGCGGGCGGGGGGAACGGCAACGGCGGGGGGAACGGCGAACGGCGGCGGGGAACGGCCCCTAGCCGTCCAGGCGCGCTCGGACCTTCGCCTGCACCACGGATCCGTCCGCCCGGTTGCCGAGCCGCGCCCATCACCACGCGCATCACCGTTCCCATGTCCTTCATCGAGGTTGCGCCCACCTCGGCGATCGCCTCGTCGACGGCCGCGTCGACCTCGTCGTCGGACAGCGATTCGGGGGCGAAGACCGCGATCACATCGCGTTCCGCCGTCTCCTTCTCGACCAACTCGGGACGACCGCCCGCGTCGAACGCCTCGATCGACTCGTTCCGCTTCTTGACCTCTTTCGCCGCGATCCCGCGGATCTCGTCGTCGGAGAGCTCATGGCCGACCTCGACCTCGCGGTACTTGACGGCTGCAAGCAGCATGCGCAGCGCCCCGAGCCGGAGCTTCTCGCCGGCCTTCAGTGCCGCGGTCATCTCATCGTGGATCCGAGTGGCGAGATCGCTCGTACCGGTCACCGTAGACTCCCCCCGTGCTTCCCCGAGTTGCGCTCGCCGTCGCCGTTGCCGGCGTGGTCTGCGTCGCGTACGGCATCCTCGTCGAACGCCGCTGGTACCGACTGGTCCGGCACCGGTTCGACATCCTACCGGCGTCGGGTCCGGCGACCCTGACGGTCCTGCACCTGTCCGACCTGCACTTCCTGGCCGGCGAACGAGGCAAGGCCCGGTTCCTGGCCTCGCTGCCGCCCGCCGACGTGGCGATCGTCACCGGCGACTTCCTCGCCGAGCCCGAAGCGGTCGAGAGCGTCGTGGAGGCCCTCCGGCCCGTCCGTGGGCGACTGGCCTCCTGGTTCGTCCTCGGATCGAACGACTACTTCACGCCGATCCCGCTCAACTACTTCGCCTACTTCCGGCGGCACCGGCGCAGCCGCCGTGCCCCGGCCGGCCGGGCGGGCGATCTCGTCGGCAGCTCCGGGCCGACGGCTGGGAGCGACCTGACGAACGACCGCCGGGAGACGTCGCTGGACGGTCTGCGCGGTCGAGCTGCTCGGGCTCGACGATGCGCATATCGGCTGGCAGGACTATCGGGTCGCACCCCGGCCGCCCCGAGCGGTTCGGGATGGCGGTGATGCATTCGCCGGACTCGGCGCCGGAGTCGGCCGCGCTCGGCTACGACCTGATGGTCGCCGGGCACACCCACGGGGGGCAGGTCTGCCTGCCGCTCGTCGGGGCGCTGGTCACGAACTGCTCGATGCCGCGCCGGCTCGTCAAGGGTCCGATCCGGATGGGCGGGGCCCTGCTGCACACCTCGCCCGGCCTCGGGACCAGCAAGTATGCCCCGTTCCGCTTCTGGTGCCGCCCCGAGGCGACCCTGCTGGAGCTCCGGCGCGCGCCCGCCGGCTGATCGCCGGCGGCGACGCAGTTACACTTGGCGCCCTCGGGACGTAGCGCAGCTTGGTAGCGCGCAGCGTTCGGGACGCTGAGGTCGCGGGTTCAAATCCCGCCGTCCCGACCAGACCTCGAACACCTCCCAACCGGGCCGCCATGCGGCCTGCCTGCGGTGTTGTCTCGACAGGAACTACTGCAGCCTCACCCGGGGGAGGTTTGACGTGCCCCCCGACCGGCCGGTAGCCTCGGCCAACGAGTGGCTCCGGATCGCCGGAGCCATCGGCGTTCTACGGCAGACTCCGCAGGGGCGAATGCGACAAACGGACGCGAATGGCTCGGCTCGGCCTCGTCGTTGTCCTATTCACCGTCCCGGCGGTGATCCTGCCCGCCGGCTCCTCGGTCGCCGCGCCCGACAAGACCACCCAGGCCGACGTCGCCGCCGCCAGGACGCCAAGGTCAGCCAGGTGGCGCAGCAACTCGAGATCGTCGTCGAGCAGTACAACGCGGCCAGTACCGGCTGAGCCAGGTCAGGCCAAGCTGGACGACGCCAAGCGCGCGATGGACGGGCCCGCTCCATCGCCGACGACGCCAAGAAGACCCTTGCGGCCAGGGCGGTACAGGCGTTCACGGGGATGGGCTCGCAGCTCGACGTTCTCCTCGGCGCCTCGAGCTTCACGGAGTTCTCCGACCGGCTCGAGTTCATGGGAGCGATCGCCCGCTCCGACACCGACCTTGCGACCGCCGCGCACGTCGCCGGGCAGGAGGCGTCGTGGGCCGCCGATCGGTTCACCAAGGCCGAGACCGAGCGCCAAACGGAGCTGGACACCATCAGCAGCCGTCGCGACGACGTCGTCTCCCTGCTCTCCCAGCAGGAGTCCGCGTACAAGCAGACCCAGCACGACTTCGGCGTCTATCAGGACTGGCTCGACGCTCAGCGGTCGGCGTTCGCCGGGCCGCAGGGCGGCACCGGGGGTGGGACCGGGTACGTCCCGAGCACCTACGTCCCGCCGGCCAACGCATCGGGCGCCCAGATCGCGGTGGGTGCGGCCGAGAGCGTCCTCGGCGCACCGTACGTGTTCGGCTCGGGGGACCCGAACGTCGGTTTCGACTGCTCGGGGCTGACGTCGTGGGCCTGGGCGCAGGCGGGGGTCTCGATCCCGCACTCGTCGGCCGAGCAGTTCATCTTGTTGCCGCACTTCACCGACCCGTCGCTGCTGCAGCCCGGTGATCTGGTTTTCTACTACAGCCCCATCAGTCACGTGGCGCTCTACATCGGCAACGGCGTGATCATCCACGCGCGACACCCGGGCCCGAGCGGCGAGGTACAGCGGAGCTCGATGAACGGGTACGGGAATCCGGTCGCGTTCGCCCGTCCGGGCTAGCCGGCAGAGCCGGCTACGTCGCGGCGGCCGGACCGCCCTCCAGATCCGACAACCGGAGCTCGGCCTGCCGGATCAGCGAGTCGTTGCCGGCCTCCCGAGCGGCCGCGAGCGCCTGCTCCAGCAGCTCGCGGGCCTGCTTTCGGCGCACGTCGCCGAGATCCGCGGTGGCGTACTTGATCTTCTCGTCGGCCTTGACGATCAGCTCGAAGATCTCGTCCGGCTCCATGGTCCGAGCCTATGCCATCGAGGGTCCGCGTTCGGCAAGGTCACCCAGCGCATCGGCCTCGTGCCGCAGGTCGGAGAGACCGTCCGGCAGGTGGTGCCGCGACGACGCGAGCGCGTCCAGGCCGTGCGCCGCGCCGAGCAGCGCCCCCACAAGGGCCGCGTTCGCGGCCGTGTCGCCGCCGAAGCCGGTCACCTCATCGATCCCTTCATCGAAGGACGCGCCGGAGGCCGCGATGCGAAGCCCGAGCCCGGTCGCGAAGAAGACGAAGCTCCGGTCGGGACCGCCGACCGGGCGCGAGGTTCCCGCCGCGTCGACGAGATGCTCCAGCTCCTCGCCCCCTTCGAGCTCGAGGACCGCCCCGACGGCGGCCTCGACCGAGCGCCGGGGATCCTCGCCACGCACGAGCGCGGCGGCGGTCAGCGTGACCGCGAGGCACGCCGCCCGGCACCGGAAGTCCCAGTGCGTGAGCGCGCAGAGCGCTGGGGCCAGCTCGACGAGACGTTCGGGGGTTCGCGCATACGCCGCGCCGAGCGGCGCGCAGTAGCGAACCGAGCCGTTGCCGGCCGAGACCTCCGGACCGCGAGCCTCCCAGTCCAGACGCGCCGACTCGGACTCCGGGGCCCCCGGGAGCTCGGCCACCCGCGCGAGGATCCCGGCGGTGACGGCGCCCAGGCCAAGGGGACGGGTTGCCGCCCAGGCCACGTGACGCTCGAGGACGTCGCCGGGGTCGAGCCCGTCGCGTTCGACCAGCGAACGGACGAGCGAGCGGGCCATGGCCGTACCCACGGCATCGCCGCCGGAGGCGCCGGCCGACTCGCCGAGCGCCAGACCCACCAGGCATCCCGCCGCGCGATCGTGCATATCCACGCACGGATCGTAGCGACGCGCGCCCGACCCACGGGAGCGACCAGGCCCTTTGGTACGCTGGGCATTCGCATGGACAAGATCGGACCCAAGCACCGCACCTGCAGGCGCGTCGGCGCGCCGCTTTGCGGGCGTCCCAATTGCCCGTCCAACAAGCGACCCTATCCGCCGGGACAACACGGCCGCGGCCGCAAGCGCATCTCGGAGTTCCAGACGCGTCTCGTCGAGAAGCAGAAGCTGCGCGCGATGTACGGCGTGAGCGAGAAGCAGATGCGCCGCTACTACGACAAGGCCGCCGCGACCAAGGGCGTCACCGGGGAAGAGCTGCTGCGCCATCTCGAGACCAGGCTCGACACCGTCGTGCTGCGGCTCGGGTTCGCGCTCACGACCCGGCAGGCCCGCCAGCTCGTGTCCCACGGACACGTCCACGTGGACGGACGCCGCCTGAACGTCCCGAGCGCCCGCGTCAAGCCCGGCGCCACGATCGAGCTCTCCCCGAAGGGGCGGAATCTGATCCCCGTCCGCGAGGCGCTCGAGATCACCCCCGATCCGCCCCCGTACCTGTACCGGAACAAGGACGAGGTCTCCGGAACGATGACCCGGCTTCCCGAGCGAAGCGAGATCCCGCTGCCGGTCCAGGTCGAAGAGCGCCTGATCGTCGAGTTCTACTCCTAGGCTTTCGGCCCAGAGCCTCCCTGCCCCAACCCGGCGCCCACGCGCAGCCGCTCTACCATGGGTGGACGATGCAGATCGGGATGGTGGGTCTCGGCCGGATGGGCAACGCCCTCTCACGCCGTCTGATCCGGGCCGGCCACGAGGTGGTCGGGACGGATCTCGACGCCGGCGCCGTCGCCGCGCTCGAGCGCGAGGGGGCCACCGGCGCCGCATCCGTCGAAAAGCTCGTCGACGCCCTCACGCCGCCGCGCGTCGTCTGGATGATGCTCCCGGCGGCCGTCGTGGGCGGCGCCGTCGACGAGCTTGCGCCCGCGCTCTCGGCCGGCGACATCGTGATCGACGGCGGGAACTCGTTCTACCGGGACGACGTCGAGCGCGCCGAGCGGCTTCGCGACCTCCGGATCCACTATGTCGACGTCGGCACGAGCGGCGGCGTCCATGGGCTGGAGCGCGGGTTCTGTCTGATGATCGGCGGCGAGGACGAACCGGTCGAGCGGCTGGATCCGATCTTCCGGGCGCTCGCACCCGGCATCGACGCCGCGCCGCGGACACCCGGTCGAACAGGAACCGGCACCGGCACCGCGGAGGACGGCTACTTCCATTGCGGACCGCCCGGCGCGGGTCACTTCGTCAAGATGGTGCACAACGGCATCGAGTACGGGGCCATGGCCGCGCTCGCGGAGGGACTGAACGTGCTCGAGCACGCCGACGCCGGAAGCGAGAGGCAGACGGCGGACGCCGAGACCGCGCCGATCGCCGGCGCCGAGTTCTACCGGTACGACCTGGACGTGGCCTCCGTGGCCGAGGTCTGGCGACGTGGAAGCGTGATCGCGTCGTGGCTGCTCGATCTCACGGCCGAAGCCCTCGCCGCGGATCCGGGGCTCGCCGCGTTCGAGGGACGGGTCTCGGACTCGGGCGAAGGACGCTGGACGGTGCAGGCCGCCGTCGACGAGGGTGTGCCCGTGCCGATGCTCGCGACGGCGCTGTTCGCCCGATTCGCCTCCCGCGGCAACGACGACTTCGC
This sequence comes from uncultured Actinomycetes bacterium, assembly GCA_963766935.1. Taxonomy (GTDB): domain Bacteria; phylum Actinomycetota; class UBA4738; order UBA4738; family HRBIN12; genus CAVYBY01. The sequence goes on from CAVYBY010000008.1 coordinate 106,392, forward strand.
CAACCGGCTGCTCTCGGCGATGCGAAGCGCCTTCGGCGGACATGCCGAGCGCCCAGAAGGTGGCAGCTGACATGCCGGCCGCCGGCGAGCCGCCGCCCAGCACCCTCGCGCCGCCGCAGCCGCAGGCGATCGTGATCTTCGGCGCCAGTGGCGACCTCGCGCACAAGATGGTCCTCCCGGCGCTCTACGACCTCGCTGCCGACGGTCTCCTTCCCGAGCACTACGTGATCATCGGGTTCGCGCGCACCGAGTTCGACGACGAGTCGTTCCGCGAGCGCGTGCGCTCGTCGGTCCGCGAGGGATCGCGGACGCCGCTCGCCGACGAGGTCTGGAAGCCGTTCGCGGCCTCGCTCTCCTACATCAAGGGATCCGCGGCCGACCCGGAGGCGATGAAGCGACTCGCCACGTCGCTCGAGGACGCCGACCGCCGGCACAAATGTCGCGGCGGGCGCATCTACTACCTGGCGGTTCCGCCGGGCGCATTCGCCCCGATCGTTCGGGCCCTCGACGACATCGGAGCCAACACACCCGAGTCGAGGCTCGTCGTCGAGAAACCGTTCGGGCACTCGCTCGAGTCGGCCCACGCCCTGAACGAGGAGATCCACCGGGTCTTCGCCGAACAGCAGGTCTTCCGCATCGATCACTACCTCGGCAAGGAAACCGTGCAGAACCTCATCGCCTTCCGGTTCGCCAATGCCGTATTCGAGCGGGTCTGGAACCGCGATGCGATCGACTCCGTCGAGATCACCGTCGCGGAGCCGTTCGGGATCGGGGCCAGGGCCGGCTACTACGACTCGGCCGGCGCGGTCCGCGATCTGCTCCAGAACCACCTCTTGCAGGTGCTCGCCTTTCTGGCCATGGAGCCGCCGCGGACGCTCGAACCCGAGGGTCTGCGCGACGAGGTGGCGAAGCTGCTTCGCACGGTCCGGCCTCTCGACCGGTCCGAGGTCGTGCGCGGGCAGTACAACGGCTACCGCGACGAGCCAGGCGTCGACCCGAAAAGCGATACCGAGACCTTCGTCGCCGCCCGTTTGTGGATCGACAACTGGCGGTGGGACGACGTCCCGTTCTTTCTGCGGCACGGCAAGAAGCTCCCCCAGCATTTCACCGAGATCACGGTCACGTTTCGCAAAGCGCCCGACTACCTGTTCCGTGAGCTCGGGGCGTCGTCGATGCGCGCCGACCATCTGACGATCCGCGCCACGCCCGACGAGGGCATCTCGCTTGCGTTCCAGGCGAAGACCCCGGGGCCCGGCTTCGACCTCTCACCGGTCCGGATGGACTTCGACTACGACCGCTCGTTCCAGACGGTCGCGGCAAACGCCTACGACCGGCTTCTCCGCGACGCCATGGTGGGCGACCACACGCTGTTCGTCCGGGAGGACACCGTCGAGCGGTCGTGGGAGATCGTGACCCCGATCCTCGAGCACCCCCCGCGGCTGCATGGGTATCAGCCGAAGACCTGGGGACCGGAGGCGGCACGCAAGCTGATCGCGCCCCGGCACTGGCACGCCCGCTCTAGCTAGATCCCTCCGGCTGGAGCGCCGCGCGGACGAACGACAGCACTTCGCGCTCGCGACGGCGGAGCGAGGCGCGTCCCTTCTTCTCGCCGACCACGGCGTTCAGCACGCTGGCCTCGGTGAGCGACCCGACCACCGCGGTGTACAGCGTGAAGAGCAGGAACGCAGGGTCCTGCTTGCGCACCTCGCCCTGGTCCATCCCCTCCTGGAGGAACTCGATCGCGCGGAGGCGAAGCGGGTCGAGGACGTTCGCGAACCGGTCGAACGCGGCGGGACCGAGACGGCCGGCCTCGCGTACGAACATCGGGAACTCCGGCCACTCCGACGCGAGCGAGAACACCGCGTGGATGACCGCCTCGGCGCGGCCCCAGTACGTCTCCTGGTCCTCGAGGGCGTGGACGATCTCGCCGGCCAGACGCTCGCCGGCCGCGGCCAGGCACGACTCCAGCAGGTTGTCCTTGGTGGGGAAGTAGTAAAGGAGCGTCTGCTTGCGGACACCGACGGCGCTCGCGATCCGCTCGAGGCTCGCTCCCCCGAAGCCTTCGCGGCCGAACTGGCGGATGGCCTCCTCGACGATGGTGGTCCGCCGCTGCTGGCCGTCCCCGCGAGGCATCGTCTACTTCCAGGCCCTCGGATGACCCCGGCGCGGAACCGGTTTCGAACCTTCCCACCGGCGGCGCCACTCCGGTCCGGCGGGCGGCGCGAGCGTCGGCGTCTCGCCTCGCTGGGCGCGGCGGAGCGAGTCCCACCACGTCGTGCGGTCTTCGTCGAAGAGCTCCGCCACCGCCTGCGCCATGCGCCGAGAGACGTCCTGGTGGGTCTCGCCCTCGGCCGGAAAGATCGGCCGGCCGTAGCGAACGGTGACCGTGGGCCGCCCGGGCTTCGGCCAGAAGCGCCCCTTCGGCATCGCCTGGTAGGCGCCGACGATCGCGATCGGGACGGCGGGGATCCCCGCCTCCAGACACAGGCGCGCCGCGCCGTGACGGAAGCGCTGCACGTGCCCGTCGGGTGAACGGGTTCCCTCGGGGAACACGACGATGGACCAGCCGTCGCGGATCAGCTCGCCGGCCTTGTCGGTGGCGCCGCGCGCGCCCTTGGAGCGGTCGATCGGAAACGCTCCGTACACGAGCGCGGTGAAGGCCTGGCGCCACCAGACGTCGAAGAAGTAGTCGCGAGCGGCCCCGACGGCGGTCTTGGCCTGCCACTTGTCGGGCAGCGTCGTCATGATCAGCGTCGCGTCCAAGTGGCTGGAGTGGTTCGAGAAGAACAGCACCGGCGGGTCGACGGTGTCGAGATTGTCCCGGCCGTGGATGCGCAGCGACAGCTCGTTCTCGACGATCGGCCACATCCCGGCTTTGAGGATCACCTGCCGCGCGGCCGTGCCCAGCTCGCTTCGCGCCCAGTCGCTCGGGAACACCGGGTCGTCGCGCTCGGCGGCATGCGCCTCGGCCGACCGCGGGACGAGGGGACGTCGTCCCCACCGGAACCCCCGGGCCATCTCCTTCAACTCGTCCATGCGTGCCATGACGCGCTCCTCTAATGGACGTCGGCGATCATGATCGGCGGCGCGTGGAAGTAGGTGATCGACGGGCTCGACCCGACGGTGTCCTTGGCCATCTCGAGCGCATCGCGGAGCGAGTCCGCCCGGCGGTATCCGAGGCGCGCGACCGCGGCGGGGTTGCCCCCCACGAAGATGACGTCGCCGCAGTGATCGCGGCCGTGCGCGCCCCAGTACCACATGTAGAACGGGTGGACGCCGTGGTAGGCGTGCGACGTCCGGTACAGGTGGATGTACCAGGGGTCCGTCGCGTACCGCTCCTCGTAGCGAGCCTCGATCTCCTTGGGGTCGGTGGTGTCCGCGAGCACCTCCTCGAAGAAGTCGATGTACGAGGGGTGGTGGATCTGGTGGAACTCCCACGGCACGGGGTGGTACAGGATCGCGACGCCGCCCTCGCGAACGAGCGGCGCGTTGCGGTACATGTTGAACAGATAGCCGAGCCCCAGGCAGTGCACGAGCAGCGGGTTCAGCACCGAGTTCACGTTGTACGGGCCGAGATACGGAACGCCCATCACGACCACGTCGGACTGCCCCTGGACCTCGACGAGCTGCTGGCGGTGCAGGTTCTCGAGGGTCCGGTCGTGCACCGCCTCCACCTCACCCGCGTTGATGCCGGTGGTCTTGTAGGGCGCCTCGATCCGCCGGTAGATCTCGCGGCGAAGGCGGGGCGGCGCCGCGTCGTTGCCGGTCCGCGCCGCCGCCATCAGCCCCTGGTCGGCGAGCGACCACTCCCACTCGCGCTTGTTGAGGAACCCGAGATTCGAGGGGAACGTCTCCGCGTTCATCGTCGTCTCGATCTGGAAGATCTTCACGCCGCTCTTGGCCAGCTGGCGGCCCATCCGGTTGACCGAGTCGTTGATGGCGCTGTGTCCCGCCCGCGGGTCCATGTACGAACGCGAGTGCAGCATCGTGTTGACGTTGTGGTGATGGCGGAGCGAGCGGTATCCGGCGAGGCCGACCGCGACCGACTTGTGACCGCCGTCCATCGCCACCAGGTTGATGTTGACGTACACGATCAGATCGGACTCGGCCGCTCGCTTCGAGATCTCGACCAGCTCGCCGTGTTCGGTGGTCCCGATCTCGAGGAGCGCGCCCGGCGCCTCTGCGTCGAAGTTCGACAGGTGCGAGGGCCAGAACGAGCGGAACACGCGCTCGCCGACCATCCGCTCGATCTCGGCGGCCGTCATGCGGCGGTGCAGCGCCGTCGCGACGATGATCTCGAGGTCCTCCACGCCGGCCCGCGCCGCGAGCTCGATGACGTGCTCGAGGATCCGCTGGCGGATGTCGGGTGTGCGCATCGGCGGCAACGGCACCGAGATGTCGTCGACGGCGATCGTCAGCTTCATCCCGGCGGTGAGCAGCTCCGTCAGCGGCAGCGCGTCGCCGGCGGGGTTGAGCAGCGCGTGGCGGATGGCCGCGTTCACGTCGCGGATCCCCGGCAGCGGGTCGGGCGGGTAAACCACCCGCGTCCCGAGGGGGAACGTCTGCATGCGGAAGCGCTCGCCCTCGTGCACGAGGAGCGGCGGCGTCCTCTCGTCGACCTCCAACACGAACCCTGGGCGGGGCATGGTCCTCGTCCTTTCGAGATCAGTCCTGGGGCGCGAACGCCACTTTGAACGTGCCGAGCTTGCCGGCGGCAAGCGCATGGTCGATGGCCTCTCGCCACCGGTCGAGCGGGTACGTCGCACCCACCATCTCGCCGAGCAGCGGGAGCTGCGTCGCGAGCTCGATGGCGAGGGCGAACGCGTGACGGGGCTCTTCCTCGCCGGGCACGTGCTGCATGCTCGTCGTGTACGCGCCGACCAGCTCGAGCTCACGGAACCACAGCGGGGTCAGGTCGGCGCCGCTCTCGGGGATGCCGGAGACGACGACGCGGCCGCCGGCCTTCGACGCACGGAGCGCGAGCTCGAGCCCGCTTCGCGAGCCGGTCGACTCGATCGCGACGTCGACGCCGCCGAGCAGGAACGGCATCCCGCGTTCGGGGGTGAGCAGAACGGCGCGCGCCTCCCGGCGCACGGCCTTCATCGCGTGCTCGGGCCGCACCACGGCGTCGGCGCCGGCGAGGGTCGCGGCGGCGCGCTGCCGCGCGTGCTTGGCGGCGACGATCACGCGGCCGGCAGACGGTGAACCGGCGGATCGCGAGCAACGTGAGCACCCCGATCGTGCCGGCCCCGACCACGAGCACGGTCCCGCCGTCGGGCACCTCCGCCCGCAGGGCGGCGTGGATCGCGGCGGCGAACGGCTCGATCAGCACGGCGACGCGATCCTCGACCTCCGAGGGCACGGCCCACAGCTGCGAGCGATGCGCGAGCATCATCCGGCTCCAGCCGCCGCCGGTGTCCGAGCAGTAGCCGGTCTGCAGCCCGGGCTCGAGCTCCCCCACCGTCACGCGGTCGCAGCGGCCGTACTCGCCGGCCGCGCAGTTGGGGCAGAGCTCCGGCAGCCCGCGCGTGGCGCAACCGAGCACGGACGAGAGCACGACCCGCTGGCCGGCCACCAGATCGCGGCAGTCCTCGAGCAGCTCGCCGACGACCTCGTGACCCGGGACGAAGGGCAGGGACACGAGCGGCGAGAAGTAGAACGAGGAACGGCCGGCGATCGTGGCCAGGTCGCTGCCGCAGATGCCGGCGAGCAGGGGCTTCACTCGCGCCCACCCGTCCGACGGCGGCCGCGGATCGGCTCGCGTCACGAGACGAAGCGGCGCCAACGGACCGGCGATGAGCCCCGGCGCGCGCGACCCGAGCGCCTTCGCCCCCACGTATCGCGGAGCCGAACGGAAGTACTCGAGCGCCAGCGCCACTAGGCCGTCGCCCCCCTCATCTCGACGCCGGCTTCGGGAACCGGACGCGGGGCATCCCCTTGGTCATGCCCCACTCTTCGATGGGCCACCGGCGACGCCGCGCGTACCGGTACAGAGCCGAGTCGGGCGAGACCGCCACCGGGTTGCCGACGGCCCGAAGGAGCGGCAGGTCCGAGTACGAGTCCGCGTAGGCGTAGCTGTGTTTGAGGTCGACGCCCTCGACCGCGGCGTAGCGGTGGAGCCAGGCCGCGCGCGCCTCACCGACGAGCGGCGGCTGCGACATGAACCCGGTGTACCGGCCCTCGACCACCTCCAGCTCGCACCCGATCACCAGGTCGAACAGCGGGGCCAGCGGCTGGACGAAGATCTCGGCGGCGGCGGTGACGAGGATCGTGGTGTGTCCGGCGGCGCGGTGCTCCCGGACGCGCCGGATCGCGGCCGCACTCGCCTTTTGCAGCATGAACTCGCCCACATGCGAGTCGATGAACCGCTCGACGCCCTCGGCGCTCGCGCCTTCGAACCGCCGGAAGAAGGTCCGCAGGAAATCGCCCCGGTCGCGCCGGTCGACCTGGAGGTAGGACGGGATGCGGCCGAACACGCTGACGAGCTCGGCCGGCCACCCCTCGGGCTCGAGGTCGGCCATCCTCGTCCAGACATAGGACTCCACGACGTTGGACGTGATGATCGTGCCCTCCATGTCGAAGAGCGCGAGCACCGGATCCGGACGCTCGAGGATGCGGACGGCCGGCTTCTCTCGGTCTTTGCGCGCCAGCTCGCGAAGCGAGCTCGTGACCGACGGCGTGTGGACGTCCTGCAGGTAGTAGGTCCAGTCGATCATCTCGCTGTCGAAGGGGAACAGCGCCCGGTCGGCGACCGAGAGCCGGTTCCAGAGGGCATGGAGGCGGTCGTCGGTGTAGACCACCTCGGTCTCGGTGTACATGCCGTAGAGCTCGGAGTAGCGCTTGACGAAGTCGACGCGGGCCTTGTCCCGGTCCACGCGCGCGACCGCGTCGCGCATGCCCTTGGACTTCGGCAGGTGGGTGACGACCCACTCGGCGGCGTCGGTGAACTGCTCGGCCCGGTGGAGCATCCGCTCGACCTTGAGGTTCCCGGGAAACGTCCACTCCGGAACCTTGTGCTCGCCGCGGCCGCGCGCCGGGAGCGGGTGGGCCTCGAAGTAGCCGCGCACGGTGCGGTACAGCTCGTGGTAGCGAAGCGGGTTCCGCGTCCCGGAGCTGACGTGAAAGTAGTTGGGCTTCGCGGGCTCGGGCGGAAACGCGGCGGCGGCCAGGATCGCGTTGACGACGAAGTCGACCGGGATGATGTCGACGATCCCCTCGGCGATGCCGGGAAACTCCGGGATCTGTCCGAGCCCATACGCGCGGATGATCGGGTCGGCCATCTTGAACCCGTCGATCCAGCCCGGGAACGGGTGCTGGTACGCGGACTCGATGATCGACGGCCGCACGATCGAGAGGGCGAGCTCGCGCTCGGCCGCGAGCTCTTCGACCGCGCGCTCCCCCATGGCCTTCGTGAACGTGTAGACGTCGGGCCAGCCGAGTGAGCGAGCCCGCTGCCGCCCGTACTCGATCAGCCGCTTGGTCATCCAGTCCTTGCGCCGCGTCTCGGAGTCCTCGGCCACGGTCGTCGGCCCCGCGCGCGAATGCTCCTTGGCGGCGCGTGCCAGGAAGTTCTCCAGGAGCTCCGGCCGCCGGGACTGCGCCTCCACGTCGTGGCGCGCCTCCATCGCGAGATCCGCCTCGAGCTGCCAGTCGACCCGGTGGTCGAGCGTCGCCTCGGGGATGACGCCCTTCTGGACGCCGGCGACGTAGGCGGTCGAGATGTGCACGAGGGACGGCCGCGATCCCGAGGCCAGCAGACCCCGGTAGAGGTTCAGCGCGCCGAGCAGGTTGGTCTGGAACCCCTCGTCGATCGGCGGGTCGAACGAGACGGCGGCGGCCGAGTGGATGGCCACGTCGATGCCGCCGGGGATGCCCTCGGGCTCGGCGCGGGCGAAGTCGGCGTCGACGATCCGCACGCGCTCGTCGAGCGCGGCGCGGATCCCGTCGTCTCCCAGCCGTTCGCGGAGCACGGTGAACGCGGGCTTGCGGAACAGGTACTCGACCCGCTCGCGCGGGGTCGCGCCCGGCTGGGACCGCACCAGCAGGACCAGCTTGGTCTGCGGCAGGTCGAGCAGCAGGCGCTCGAAGATCACCTGCCCCAGGAACCCGGTGACGCCTGTGAGGAACAGGGTCTTCCCGGCCAGCCGCGCGACGATCTCGGACCCGTCGCCGTTCTCTACCATGCGGCAGAGTATCGTCCTCTACCGGCCGGTAGACAACTATTCCTTGGTTTGGGGGAACGGGCATAGACTTCGCAGGTCATGGACCTCCGAGCCTTCCAGCAGACCATCGCGGATACCTACTTGGAGCGCGACCGGCGTCGCGGAACCGACGCCACGTTCTTGCACCTCACCGAGGAGATCGGCGAGCTGGCGCGGGCCCTGCGGACCGGCGACCGGGAGAACCTCGTCCACGAACTGGGCGACGTCCAGGCGTGGCTCGCGTCGGTCGCCAACCTCGTCGAGGTCCCGCTCTCGGATGCAGCCGACCGCTTCTCGGCGGGATGTCCGGCCTGCGGCTCGATCCCCTGCCGCTGCCCGTTCCCATGACCGAGACGCGCGCGCCGGCCGAGGCGGAGCGCGATCAGGTCGTCGAGACGCTCCGCCTGGCACTCAACCGTCCCGCAAGCTGGGCGGCGAGCCGCGGGCCGTCGTTCCGGCTCGGCGAGTTCAAGTGCACGTTCGACGGTGAACGGGTCATCGCCACGGCGGCGGCGTTTCGGTCTCGGCAGTGGTTCGCCGGCAAGGACATGGCCGTCGCCGGCATCTACGCGGTGGCGACCCGGGCCGAACACCGGGGCTCCGGTCTTGCGAGCGCCGCGGTCGAGCAGCTCCTTCGCGACGAGCGGGAGGCCGGCATCCCGGTGGCCGCCCTCTTTCCCGCCGTGCTCCGCCCGTATCGGCGGCTCGGATTCGAGATCGCGGGAAGCCTCACCGAGCACGAGCTGGCACTCGACCGGATCCCCGAGGATCCGCCCGGCAGCACGCCGGCCGTCGAGCCGCTCGACCCGCAGCGCGATCTGGTCGGCGCCGCCGCGTGCGTCGAGGCCGCGGTGCGCGGAGGAACCGGCACGATCGGGATCCCGGATCCCGAGTGGTTCCTGCACATGGTCGAAACCACGCCGAACGAGGTCGAGCACGCCGTCGTCGTGCGAAACGCAGCGGGCCACGTCGACGGCGTCCTCTCGACGAGGAACGAAGACGCGCCCGGCTACCTCGGTATCGGGTTCGGGCTGCGGTGCCGGGTCTTCGCCTGGCGGACCGAGCCGGCGCTCCGCGCGCTGCTCGCGTATCTCCGTTCCTTTCGCGGTCTCGGCCGCTGGATGCGCTGGACGGGTCCGCCCAACGACCCCCTCGCGCTGCTCGTCGACGAACAGGATCTACGGGTGCACGAGCGGTACCCCTGGATGGAACGGATCCTCGACGTGGAAGCCGCCCTCGAAGCGCGCGGCTGGCCGGACGTCAACGCGGACGCGCTGTTCGAGGTGGACGATCCCCTGCTCGAGGAGAACCGCGGCCCCTGGCATCTGACCGTGCGCGACGGTTCCGCCACGGTGTCTCCGGCGCCGAGCGACTGGCTCCGACCGATCAAGATCGGAACGCTGTCGGCCCTGTTCACGGGGTTCCTCTCCGCGAGCGACGCGGTCCGCCTCGGTCTGATCGACGCCGGGGATCCGGTCGTCGGCGTGTTCGACGTGCTGTTCGCCGGCCCCGCGCCCTGGGTGCCCTTCCACTTCTGATCCGCGTTTTCTCGGCGCGCTCACCGTTGCGATCTCTCGGCGGGGTCTCTCGGTGCGCGCCGATAGTCTCCTTCCATGGCGCTGAAGGACGTGGCGGGCGAGCCCGCGGGCCAGCCGAGCTTGCGGGAAGTGTTCCGCGGCCGGCGCGGTCTGCTCACCGTCGGCCTGTTGATGCTCGAGGCGCTCGCCGCGGTCGAGGCACTCGTCGTCGCGACCATCATGCCGGCCGTCGAGCGCGACCTCGGCTCGTTGCAGCTGTACGGATGGGTGTTCAGCGCCTATCTGCTCGCCGCGTTCGCCACGATCCCCATCGCCGGGCGGGCGGTGGACCGGTTCGGCGCGCGGGCGCCGCTCGGGCTCATGCTCGGCCTGTACAGCCTCGGCCTCGTCATCTCCGCGGCGGCGCCGACGATGCTGGTCATCGTCGGAGGCCGGTTCGTGCAGGGACTCGGCGCCGGCGGGCTCTACTCGGTCTCGCTCGGGACGGTCGCGAAGACCTACCCCGACCGGCTGCGGCCGCGGGTGCTCGCGCTGCTCGCGACGATGTGGATCCTGCCCGGCCTCTTCGGACCGCCGCTCGGCGCCTTCCTGACTGCCACCGTCGGCTGGCGCTGGGCGTTTCTGGCGCCGCTCCCGGCAGTCGTGGCGGCCGCGGCCCTCGTGCTGCCGGCCATCGGCGACATCCAAGTCGACCCCGGCGACATCGTCGAGATCCCGATCCGCGACCCGATCCAGCTGATGGTCGGCGCGGCGGCCTTTCTCGGAGGGCTCACGGATCCTTCGATCTGGAGCGTCCCGCTGCTGGTCGCCGGTGTGGCCATCGGCGTGCCGCCGCTTCGGCGCATCGTCCCCGCCGGGACGCTCCGGGCCCGGCCGGGTCTGCCGGCGGCGGCAGCCGCGGCGTGCCTGCTCTCGGTGGCGTTCATGTCGGCCGACGGATTCGTCCCGCTCCAACTGACCCGGATCCACGGCTTGTCCGTCGGCATCGCGGGCCTCGCGATCACGCTTGCCACGTTCTCGTGGGCCTTCGGCAGCTGGTGGCAATCGAGGAAAGCCACCACCTGGCCACCCAGCCGGCTGGTGGCGGCGGGTGCGATCCTGCTGAGCGTCGGTCTCACCGCCGTCGGGGCCGGCCTGATCCCGTCGGCCCCGGTGCAGCTCGTCTATGCCGGGTGGCTCGTCGCGGCGATGGGCATCGGCATCGCGTTCCCGACCATCCCGGTCGCGGTGATGCGGAGCGCGGCGGCCGGAAGCGAGGCCGGCGAGCTCTCCTCGACGCTGCTCATGGACGTCCTGGGGGCCGGGATCGGTGCGGGTCTCGGTGGCTCGAGCGTGGCGATCGCGCGCGCGGCCGGCCTCTCGCTTCGCGTCGGACTCACCGGGGCGGCGATCGTGGCCGTGCTGGCGGCGCTGGCTTTGCTCGGGATCTCGCGCCGGCTGCCGACGGGCACCGCCGCCTGATCGATCCTCGCTACCGAGAGACGACCAGCTCCGCGATCTGCACCGCGTTCAGCGCCGCTCCCTTGCGCAGGTTGTCGGCGCAGCTGAACAGCACGAGTGCGTCCTCGCGCCCCGGCACCTGCCGGATCCGCCCGACGAGGGCGTCGTCTCGTCCGGCCGCATCGAGCGGGGTCGGGATTCGGCCGTGCTCCGGGTCGTCGTAGAGCTGCACACCGGGCGCGCCGGCGATCGTCTCGCGCGCCTCGGCGACGCCGATCGGACGCGAGAACTCGGCCAGGATCGACACCGCGTGCCCCACGAGCACCGGAACGCGCACCGAGGTCGCGACGACCGGGAGACCGGGCAGTCCGAGGACCTTGCGCGGCTCGGCCATCATCTTGGCCTCCTCGCCGGTGAATCCGGAGTCCTCCAGCTCGCCGATCTTCGGGACCACGTTGTAGGCGATGGTGGTGCCGACGACGTCGCCGACCGGAAGCGCATCGTGGTCCGGATGCGCGAGAGACTCCTCGTCGCCGCGGAGCTTCTCGACCTGCTCCAGCAGCTCCGCGATGCCCTTGTGTCCCGCGCCCGAGACCGACTGGTAAGACGAGAGCACGAGCGAACGCAGGCCGGCCGCGCGGTGAAGCGGGGCCACCGCCAGCATCGCCGTGATCGTCGTGCAGTTCGGCACGGCGATGATCTTCGGGTCGCCGTCGAGCGCCTCGGGGTTGACCTCCGGGATCGACAGCGGGACATCCGGATCCATCCGAAACGCGCTCGAGTTGTCGATGCACGTGACCCCGAGCGCTGCCGCGCCGGGGAGGAACGACCGCGACACGGTCGCGCCGGCGGAAACGAGCGCCACCCGGACCCCGTCGAGCGCGTCGAGCGATAGCTCCTGCACCGGCAGCTCGCGACCGCGGAAACGGACCTCGCGGCCGGCGCTTCGAGCCGACGCAAGCGGGACCAGCTCGTCGGCCGGGAAGCTCCGCTCTTGGAGGATGCGGATCATCTCGCGACCGACGGCGCCCGTGGCGCCGATCACCGCGACCTTCATGTCGATCACCCTACCAGCGAGCATTCGACTGCCTCGCAACGAGGATTCGCGCGGCGCCTACGCGAACTGCCAGGTGTCCAAGAGGTCGCGCAAGGCCCCGGTGTTCTCGTCGAAGTGATCGGGGGTTGACGCGAGCTGCACGCGCCAGGCGGTTCCGTCCTCGATGAAGACCACCTCGCGGATCTTGGTCGCCGCCGATCCGTCGCCCGAGACGGCATCCCACTGCCGCGCGCGGACGCCGGCGACGACGCGCTCCACCGGATCGGTCAGCTCGTACCCCGACTGCGTCCCGAGCCCCCGGACATCGTCGGCAAACCGCTCGAGCGTCCGCTCCCCGGCCTCGTTCGCCTCGACGAAGATCGCCGCCTGCTCATCCGAGGGAGCGAACTGGTCGACCGCGGCATCGGCGGTTCCCGGCCGGCCGGCGATCCATCCCTCGGGCGTCGTGAGGCAGTACCGGAACAGCGTCGAGCGAAAGTCGGCGTCCTCACACGGCTCCGACGTTCCGGTGAAGCGCACGACCGCCAGCCCGACCCCGACCAGCGCGACGAGGATCAGGATCCCGACGACGATCGGGCCCCGGGACGGATCCCCCGCGCCGTAAACGGCCTGCGGCTGGGGCGACGGCGCCGGCTGGGACGCGGACGATCCCGGCGTCACCGGCGGCGGCGGGGGGAGCGCGCTCATGTCTGTTCGGGAACGGGGGTCGTCCCGTCGGCGTCGAGGCCGAACCGCGCATGGATCGCGCGAACCGCCCTCGGTCCGTCGTCGCGGTGGATCACGCACGAGATGCGGATCGGCGAGGTCGAGATCATCTCGATGTTGATGCCCTCGGCCGCAAGCGCGTCGAACATGTCGGCCGCGACACCGGGCTGGCTCTTCATCCCCGCGCCGACGAGCGACACCTTGACGATGGCCTCGTCCACGCTGAACTGCGCCGCCCCGATCTGCTCGACGATGCCGGTCAGCGTTCCGCGAAGCCGCGGCAGGTCGGCGAGCGGAGCGGTGAACGACACGTCGGTCGTGCCGCCGTGCGACACGTTCTGCACGATCATGTCGACGCTCACCCCATCGCCGGCAACGGCCTTGAACACCCTGGCCGCCACGCCGGGCTGGTCGGGCACGCGCTCGAGCGTGACCTTGGCCTCGTCGCCGTCGAGAGCGACGCCGGAGATCATCACGTCTTCCATCACACCGTCCCCCTCTTCAAGGTCGCGAACCCAGGTGCCGGGCTCGTCCCCGAAGGACGAGCGAACGTGCAAGCGCACGCCCAGCCTCCGCGCCAGCTCGACCGATCTCGATTGGAGCACCTTTGCTCCCGAGCTCGCCAGCTCGAGCATCTCGTCGTACGACAGCAGCTCGATCTTGCGCGCGCGCGGCTCGATGCGCGGATCCGCCGTGTAGATGCCGTCGACGTCGGTGCAGATCTCGCACACGTCGGCCCCGAGTGCGCCGGCCATCGCCACCGCCGTCAGATCGGATCCACCGCGGCCGAGCGTCGTGATCTCGTACGCGCTCGAAAGCCCCTGGAACCCGGCGAGCACGACGACGCTTCCGCCCTGCAGCGCCTCCAGGATCCGACCGGGCCGGATCTCGACGATTCTCGCCGACCCGTGCTGCGTGTCGGTGATGATGCCGGCCTGCGATCCCGTGTAGCTGGCGGCCCGGCACCCGCGCGCGTTGATGGCGATCCCCAGCAGCGCCATCGCGATGCGCTCGCCCGCGGTGAGCAGCATGTCCAGCTCGCGGGGGTCGGGACGCTCCGTGATCGCGTGCGCCCGTTGGAGCAGCTCGTCGGTAGTGTGCCCCATCGCCGAGACCACCACGACGACGTCGTTGCCCTGAAGGCGTGCCCGGACCACGCGATCGGCGACGGCCTCGAGGCGCTCGACCGTCTCGACCGACGTCCCTCCGTACTTCTGGACGACGATGGGCACGCTGCGCGACGCTCCTGATCGGGTGCGCACGAAGTCTAGCGGGCTGCCGGGAACCTTCCGCACGCCCGGCCCGTCACTGTCACATGGGCTTGTCCGTGGGGCATGAGATGGGAAACGGACCGAGAGAGGCCGTGGCGGGGAAGCGCAGCGACACCGAGCTCCTGCTCGCGAGCCGGAGTGATCCGGACGCGTTCACCGAGCTGTACCGGCGCCACGCGGAGGATCTACTCCGCTACTTCGCCCGGCGCGCGCTCGATCCCGAGTCGGCTGCCGAGCTCACGGCCGAAACCTTCGCGGCGGCCTTCGCCTCGAGGGCGAACTACGAGGACACGGGGGCGAACGGCGTGGCATGGCTCTATGGCATCGCGCGGCACCAGCTGGGGCGGTTCTTCCGCGCCGGCGGGGTGGACGCGCGCGCCCGGCGGCAGCTTGGGATGCCCGAGCGCGAGCTCCCACCCGAGGACTACGAGCGGATCGAGGACCTGGTCGACTTCGCCCCGATCCGATCGGCGATCGGCGACGCCCTGGCGTCCCTGACCGAACGCGAGCGCGACGCGATGCAGCTGCGCGTGATCGACGAGCTGCCCTACGACGAGGTCGCCCGCCGGCTCGAGTGCTCCGAGGCCAACGCCCGCCAACGGGTGAGCCGCGGCCTGCGGAAGCTCGCCGTGGTCCTGCACGAGCACGACCCCCGGCCCGCCACGGAGGTGGAGACGTGAACACCGACATCCGCTATCTGGAGCTGCTCGAACGGGACCTCCGTCAGGCCGCACGGCGCGAAGCTTCCGGGGGCGCGCGCCGCCCCGCCGATCCGCCGGGGTCCGCGCCGGCGGAGCGGCCGGTGGCAGCTCGCCGTGGCCGCGGCCATCCCCCTGTTGCTCGTTTCCGGCGCCCTCGGCTGGCTCGTGACGAACGGCGGCAGCAGCGCGGACAAGGCAGCCGCACCGCGCCCGGCGTCGGGAACCGGCGCTGCCAACCTGGGCGATCGGGGCGGTCTCGAAGCCGCCGACGGCGGCGACGTGACCGGCGCGTCCGGCGGGCTCGGAGGCTCGTCGGGCGATCTGTCGAAGATCGAGCGGGCCGGCCGGATCGGCTTGGTCGTTCCCGACGGCGAGTTCGGGAAGTCGGACGATCGCGTCGCCGCGATCGCAAGCGCCAACGGCGGGTTCGTGTTCTCGTCCTCGATCCAGGGTGACCGGCAGGGCACGATGGTGCTTCGGATCCCGGCACGCCGGCTCGACGCCGTGATGAGCGAGCTTCGAAACATGGCGACCCGCGTGGAATCGGAGTCGACGACCGGCAACGACGTCACCGCCCAGTTCGTCGACCTGCGCGCGCGCGAGCGGATTCTCAAGGTCCGCCGCACGGTCCTGCTGCGACTGCAGGACAACGCCACCAACCTCGCCGACACCCTCCGCCTGGAGGATCAGCTCGACGCCGTCCAGCTGAAGATCGAACAGATCCAGGGTCAGGTCGCGTTCATCAACAACCAGGTCGCGCAGGCGACGCTGCGGGTCTCGATGCGGGAGCAGGACGTCACCAGCGCTCCCAATCCCGACGCGGGCAAGCCGAGCCTCGGGCACTCGCTGCATCTCGCGGTCCGCGGCTTTCTAAGCGTCATCGGGTTCGTGATCGTCGGGCTCGGCTACCTGCTGCCGATCGGTGCGGTGCTGGCGCTGCTCTGGGGGGCGTGGGTGCTCGCCCGCCGCTACATCTCGCGGCGGCCCTCCAGCGCCTGAGACAGCGTCACCTCGTCCGCGTACTCGAGATCGCCGCCGACGGGAAGGCCGCTCGCGAGCCGCGTGACGCGTACGCCGAGCGGTTTGACGAGCGCCGCCACGTACATCGCCGTCGCGTTGCCCTCGAGGTTCGGGTTGGTCGCCAGGATCACCTCGGTCACGTGATCGCGCTCGACGCGTTCGAGGAGCGACTCGACGCGGAGGTCGTCGGGTCCGACGCCGTCGAGCGGGCTGATCGCTCCTCCCAGGATGTGGAAACGGCCCTTGACGAGCCCAGCCTTCTCGATCGTGGCCGCGTCCTTCGGCTCCTCGACGACGCAGAGGAGGGTGCGGTCGCGGGACTCGTCGCGGCAGATCCGGCAGAGATCGCCCTCGGCCACGTTGCCGCACTCGCGGCAGAACGTGATGCGGTCCTTCGCCTGCACGATGGCGGCGGCCAGGCGCTTGGCCTCGTCGGGCGGAGCCTTCACGAGCCAGAACGCCAGACGCTGCGCCGACTTCGGCCCGACGCCGGGCAACCGGGCCAGCTCGTCGATCAGGTCCTGGATCGGGCCCTCGTACACGGCGGCTAGGACTCCCCGTCCACGGAGGCGTCGATCGGTTGTGCGCCGAGCACGTCCTGGAGCCGGCGGAGCGCCTCTTCGTCGTTGGGTTCGTCCTCTTCCTCGACCAGCTCGACGGCGGAGGCCGGGTCCGCGACCCGGAGCTCGCGCACGACGCACACGATCTCGGGCTCGATGCCGAAGAGCTCGCGAAGCGCCCCGCGGAGCTCCGTCCGCTTCTCGGAGACCTTTTGCGGGCCGAATTTGCGATCGGGCGGGAACGCGAGCTGCAGCGTCGCGCCGTCGAACGCGGCGACGGTCGCCGACTCGAGGACCGTCCGCAGGATCATCTGCTTCTGCGAGCCGAGGTGCTCGATCAGCGACGGCCACGAGCGGCGGAGCATCGCCACGTCCACGTTGTCGGCGTCGGCCGCGTGCGCTGCGGGAGCCGGCGCGGCCGGCGGCGCCGGATGCTCTTCCTCGGCCGGCGGGACGACGACCGTATCGACGGCCGGAACCGTCGAGCCGGGGGCCACGTTGGCCAGGCGCTCGAGCCGTTCCAGCCGCCCGACCACACCGGCCGGACTCGGGTCCGTGTCGGGCATCGTCGCCCGCACGAGCGCCAGCTCGAGCGAGAGGCGCGGACTGGTCGTCCACCGCATGTCGCTCTGCGCCGCGAGCAGCAGCGCGATGACGCGCGCGAGCTCCGGCGGAGTGAACTTCTCCGCCTGCACGCGGAGCGTCTCGTAGCCATCCTCGGCAACGTCGAGCAGGTCCTGCTGACCGGGCGCCGTCTTGACGAGGAGCAGGTCGCGGAAGTGCGCGAGCGCCTCGGCGGTCACGTTTCGCAGGTCCTGGCCGTTCTGGACCAGCCGATCCACCAGCTCGAAGACGGTGCGCGCGTCGCCGACCGCCACGGCCTCGGCCAGCTCGTGCTGGATCTTGCCGCGCGGGGCCCCGAGCAGGGCGGCGAGCGCGGCGTCGTCGATGGTCCGGTCCCCGAGCACGCTGGCCTGATCCAGGAGCGACAGCGCGTCGCGCGCGCTGCCCTCGGAGTGCCGCGCGATGGACAGCGCCGCGTCGTCGGTGAGCGTCGCGCCCTCGGCGATGGCCACGGTCCGCAAGTGATCGGCGAGCTGCTCGACCGAGAGGCGGCGGAAGTCGAACCGCTGGCACCGCCCGACGATCGTCGCCGGCATCTTGTGCGGCTCCGTCGTCGCGAGCACGAACCGGACGCCGTCGGGCGGCTCCTCGAACACCTTCAACAACGCGTCGAACGCCTCGCGGGAAAGACGCTGCGCCTCGTCGATGATGTAGACCTTCTCGCGGCCGAGCAGCGGCGCGGTCGGCGCCTTCTCGCGCAGATCTCGAGCGTCCTCCACCCCACCGTGGCTGGCCGCGTCGATCTCGACGACGTCGACGTGCGTTCCCTCGCGGATGGCGACGCACTGCGCGCAGACGCCGCACGGCTCCGGCGTGGGCCCGGACTCGCAGTTGACCATCTTGGCGAGAATCCGTGCGGTGGAAGTCTTCCCGGTCCCTCGCGGCCCGCAGAACAGGAATGCGTGATGCAGCCGGCCCTCTCGGATCGCGCCGGTCAGGGCGCGGACGACGTGGTCCTGGCCGAGCACCTCCGACGGTGTCTGCGGCCGGTACCGGCGGTACAGGGCCTGATGCTGCTTCTCGTCGGCCACCCGGCCACCCCTGCCCCTCCCCGCCTCACCAGGAGGCGAACAATGTGACCGTGCACCCGCCGTCGACCGAGGAAAACTCGGCCGCTACCTCACACGGCAGCTCCGGCCAGGCACTCCTGCGGCACCCGCCAGGGCCCGCTAAGGGCTGCTTCCTTCCGGACCTGACCCGGTTCGCGAGTTGGCGTCGCGCAGGACCCGACCTTCAACACTCCGTGCACCGGGCGTTCCGGACCTTCCGGGCCTCGGGCGGGGATTCAGCCCCGCTTGAGCGGATTGCGGGTACAGGGCACCGCTGGCTCCCCGCCTAGCACGGTCACCGGGGGAGTATACGGCCGGTCCCGGACAGCCCCGGGGCCGGGAACCGCCCACGCCCCAGCGGCGTCCAAGGATCGACGGAACGCTCCACGGACGCTCAAGGAGGTAGCTCGATGAAGTCGACGATGAAGGCTCGGGCGGCGCTGGTCCTGTCGATCGCGGTGCTCGTCACCGCCGGAATCGCCGGCTCCTCGGCCGCGAACGACTCGGCCGGGCCGCATCCGATCATCCCGACGGTCATCCCGATCGGGCCCGCGCCGGACGACCCCGGCACGAGCGTCCCTGGGAACCCCGGCCTGCCCGGTGGGGGACTCTGCGTCAAGCCGGACCCCGGCGCCCCCGAGCCGGCCGACGGCGCCTGCAACCCCGGTCTGCCCGTGGGTAACAACCCGCAGGTGGTCGTGCCGACGCCCGGCATGGCCGGCGTGCACCCACGGCCGTACGACTCCGCGACCGTCGGTGACGACGACCGCACCGTGCAGGTCGACTTCGTGAGCGGGATCGAGCCGTGCAGCGTCCTCGACCACGTCGACGTGCGCTACGGCGACCACGCGGTGACGATCACCCTGTTCGAGGGTTACGACGCCTCGGCCGGCAACGTCGCGTGCATCGAGATCGGTGTCTTCAAGCGAGTGATCGTCACGCTGGACCAGCCGCTCGCCGGCCGGGACATCGTGGACGGCGCCGCGACCTGACCCGCATCACGCCGGGGGCCGGATCCAGACCTCCGACGTGGCGACCGGCCTGAACCCCAGCCCCTCGTACATCGCACGGCCCGAGGCGCTGGGGTTCAGCCACGCCAGATCTGCATCGCCGCCGAAGGCCGCTGCTGCCCGCACGGTCAGCGCGGCCCCGATCCCACGGCGCCGTGCTTGCGCCATCACGCACACGCCGAACACGCCGACGGTCCCCGCGAGGAGCCACGCAGTCGAACCGCCGAGCGCTTCGTCGCCGTCACGGGCAGAGAACTGCCGGCACGCATCCAACGCGAGCCAGCGCTCGTCGAGAAGCGCGGCCGATACGGCGGGTGGCGTTCCGAACGCCTCGGCGTCGATCCGGCGGAGGTCCTCCAGCGCGGCGCGTTCCCGGATCCTGGCGATCGTCACGCGGGGCGGTTCGGGCAGATCCGGCAAGGAGGCGATCTCCACCGCCATCGCCGGGCGCGAGACCACGCGGACGAGCCCGGCAACCTCCGCACGGCCGAGTCGACGCCGGGGAACCGGCCGGGCTCCAGCTCGATCCCGAAGAACGAATGGCCCCGCGAACGAAACACCTCTTCGGAGGCGGCGAGCGCGGCGACGGGATCGGCCGGCTCGCGGACGACACCGACGGTATTCAGCTCCGGGGTTGGGATGTTCGTCAGCCCCACGACGAGCCCGTCGATCTCGACCGCCTCGCCTCCCTGCACACCGAGCGCGCGCCGGCGAAGACCTTCGGGCAAGGCGGCGGCGATCCGGTCGGCGGCGAGCATGCCAAACCCTATCCATGCGATCTCGTCGGTACGCTCTCGGACATGTCGACGAACGGCGCGGCCGTCTTCCGCCGCCCGAGCGGGCTGCCGGATCCATTCGTCGCCCGTCCCGCGACGATGGCGGATCAGCACGCGGCCTATGAGCTCGTCGCCGCCGCCGAGCAGCACGACGACGGGCTCGTGGAGATCGACGAGAGCGACATCGAGGCCTCGTGGTCGGCACCCGGAGCGAACCTGGCGACGATGACCGTGCTCGTGTTGGACGCCGACTCGCTGGTCGGGATGGCGGAGCTCTCCGACGGCGGACGCGCCGAGGTGGTGGTCGCCTCCGGTGCGCGCGGGAGAGGGATCGGCACCGCGCTGCTTCGGTGGACCGAGGAGCAGGCTCCCGAGCTGGGCATCACCCGCGTTCGGCAGATCGTCTCGGACAACCGATCGGACGCCGCGACCATGCTCCGGGCCAACGGCTACGAGCCGACGTCTGCGGATTGGATCCTCGAAGTGGTGTTCGATACCCCGCTGCCCGCCCCTGAGGTTCCGGCCGGAATCCGGATCCGCTCGTATGAGCCGGGCCGCGACGACCGGAACGTCTACCGCCTCATCGAGGACGCCTTCGCCGAATGGGGTTGGCCGGAACGCCGGCCGATGACCTTCGAGGACTGGCACCGGACACACCCCGGCCACGCTTCGTTCTCGGCCGAGCTGTCTCCGCTGGCGTTCGACGGCGACGAGATCGTCGGAGCGTCCATCGCGATGCACTACGCCGGCCTGGACGAAGGCTGGATCGAGCAACTCGCCACCAAGTCATCGCACCGCCACCGAGGGATCGCGCGGGCACTGCTGCAGACCTCGTTCCTCGGCTTCTACGAGCGCGACCGGTTCCGCGTCGGACTCGCGACCAGCTCGTTCACTGGGGCGCGGTCGCTCTACGAACGCCTGGGCATGACGGTGCGGCGGTCGTTCACGTCGTTCACCAAGGCGCTCGACGACGCGACCGGCTGAGTCGGCGGTGGCCGCGGGATTCGAACCCGCGAGGCAGTTGCCCACCTACACGCTCTCCAGGCGTGCCCCTTCGTCCGCTCGGGCAGGCCACCGCCGGGGAGTCTAGTGCGGCGCCCGGCCGGCCTTGTCGAGGAACGCGGCGTAGGCGTTCTGCCCCCGCTGCGTGAGGTGATAGCCATCCGGAGCGAACCAGGCCGGGTGGGTCCGCGAGCGCGTGAACCAGTCGATGATCGACGCGTTCGAGTGGCGCCGAGCGCACGTTCGCAACCGGCGGTTGTCCGGGGCGCGATGGGGCCGGGGAACCTTGATCGTGACCAGATACACGTGCCGGTGCGGGCCGGCGGCGGTCACGGCAGCGTCGCAATCCGAAACCTGGAACAAGCCGTTGGTGCCGAGGTGGATCACGACCTTGGTCGGGAGCTTGCCGGCTCGCTTGAGACCTCGCACGAGGGCCGCCGCGTCTCGCATCTGACGGGAGACGCGAGCGTTGACGCGGAAGCCGTCGGCCCGGAGCTCGTCGGCGGCGCCGAGCATCACCGAGTCACCGATGGCGACCCGCCCGGCGGTGACGGCCGCCACGGGCGCAGCGGGCAGGACCGTCAGCAGCGCGAGGAAGGAGACGAGCGCGAGGAAGCGACCACGGGCCATGGGTGACCGGCATGGTAGCGCCGGATCGGGAGGCGAGCTCAGGCGTCGGAGCGGCGAGCGTTGATCACGCGGAGCACGCCGCGAACCGCGCCGATGACGACGGCCGCGTACGAGCGCCGGCCGAGCGGTGTCAGGTGATACCCGTCGCCGGCGAGCCAGCGGGGGTGCCCGGCCACCCGGTCGAACCATCGGATCACGTTGACCCTCGGCTCAGCCGCCGCGCAGGCGTCGATGATCGCGTTGTTGGAGGCTTCCCACGGCCGTGGCACCCAGATCGTGACGAGGAAGACGCGTCGCGACGTGCCGGCGAGCCGAGTCACCGCGTCGCACGCGGACGAGTCGATCGGCCCGTTGGTGCCGAGGTGAACGATGATCACGCTGGGAAGCGAGCCGCGAGCCGCCAGACGCCTGAGGAGCAGCAGACCCTGGTGAAACTGCCGGCCGACGACGGCGTTCACGTGGACGTGATGGGCCGCAAGGCCCGGCTCCGCGGACAACATGATCGAGTCGCCGACGCCGAGCCGCCCATGGGCCGCCGCCGGAACGGCCGAGACGCAGCCCAAAGAGACAACGACCAGCAGGACAAGACCTCCCCACCGGAGGCCACGACGACCCATGGAGAAGGAAACGGCTCCAGAGGCCGGGAACTTGAGGGCTGTAGGGTCCGAGCATGATCCTGGTCACCGGGGCGTCCGGATCGATCGGGTCACGGCTGGTTGATCGACTCCTCGCAACGGGTCGGTCGCCCCGCGTCGCCGGCCGTCATCCCGACCTCCTGACTGCGAGGTGGCCCCAGCTCGCGGCCGCCCATGTCGACGTCGTTCGTTCGGAAACGCTTCCGGCGGCGTTCGAGGACGTCACTGCCGCCTACTACCTCATTCATTCGATGGAGCCCGGATCGCGAGGCAGCTTCCGCGAGCGAGACGCCCAGGGCGCCCGAAACTTCGCGCAGGCGGCGTTGGCGGCGGGGGTCGAACGGGTGATCTACCTCGGCGGGCTGGGCCGCGAGGACCAAGACCTGTCCGAACATCTGGCGAGCCGTCAGGAAACCGGTCGCATCCTTGCGGAAGAGGGCCCCAGTGTCATCGAGCTCCGCGCGGCGATGGTGATCGGCTCCGACAGCGCCTCCTACCGGATGCTGATCGATCTCGTGAACCGTCTTCCGATCATGATCCTGCCTCGATGGGTTTCCACCCCGTCGCAACCGATTGCGATAGCCGACGTGGTCACGTACCTGGAGCGAGCGCTCGACATCGCACTGACACCGGGCCGCACGATCGTCGAGATCGGGGGGCCCGAGATCCTCACCTACCGGCGCATGATCGAGCTGGTCGCTGAGGCCCGTGGCAAACATCCGGCCCTCATGACCGTTCCATTCCTCACGCCGCGCCTCTCCTCATACTGGTGCGCGATCACCACGTCGGTGCCGATGGCGACGGCGCAGCCGCTGATCGACGGCATGACGGTGCCCATGGTCGTGCGCCCCGAGGTCGCAGACGCGCTGTTCCCCGACATCGTGCCGATGTCGTTCCGAGATGCTCTTCGCGATGCGATCGCCGACGGAGAAACATGACGCTTCGTGCGGTGCTTGCGTCAGGTGCGACCGCTGGAGCTCGCTAACCGCTGAGGACCTCGAGGTACTCGTCGAGGCGGTCCATCGTCTCGGCGGCGCCGGATTCCATCCCCGACTCGAGCATCCCGTCGCGATCCTCGACGGAGTCGAAGACCGACCTCGCCGTCATCGTGGTCTTGCCGTCGTGCTCCTCCAGCGTGAGCGTCTGGACGGAGATGTGGCCGGGCACGCCTTCGTACTCGAACGTCCAGACGATCCGCTCCGGCCGGACGATCTCGCGGAACTCGCCGCGAAATCCGTGCTCCGGACCCGAACCGTCCGGAGCCCTCATCACGATCCGCCAGGCCCCGCCCGGACGGAAGTCCATCTCGCAGCTCGCGAACCCGTACCTTTTGGGACCCCACCACCTCGACATGTGTTCGCACGAGGTGTGCGCTTCGAAGACGAGGTCGCGCGGCGCGTCGAAGACGCGAGTCTCGAGAATCTCCAGGTCCGACGGAGTCGTTACGACGAGCTTGTTCCTGCCGTTTGCGGCCATCGCGCTTCCCCCTTTCTCATGTCTGCATCTCGTCCAGGTGCTCGTCGAGCCGGTCGTAGCTCTCTTCCCAGAAGCGCCGGTACCGTTGGGTCCACTCGGCGACCTCCTTCAGCGGCCCCGCTTCGAGCCGGGCCGGCCGCCACTGGCGCTCCCGGCCACGGGCGACGAGCCCCGCCCGCTCGAGCACCTTGAGGTGCTTCGAGACCGCCGGCTGGGACATGTGGAACGGCTTCGCGAGCTCGGTGACCGTGGCCTCGCCCGAGGCCAGCCGCGCGAGGATCGCCCGCCGCGTGGGATCCGCAAGCGCCGAGAACGTGCGGTCCAGCTGATCGGTCACCATGAGGCCACCCCAACCTTTCGGTTATATAACCTCTTGGTAAGATACGCCTCCTGAGAATGCCCGTCAACTCCAGCTGCGACCCGGCGACGCCGATAGCTGAGACGAGGGTCAGTCAGGAGGGACCCGCGAGATGGAAACCATCTCTCAGCGCGCCATCGGCCGGATGGGCAGCATGCTCTTCGTCGCCGCGGGCTTGGTCACCATCACCCAATCGCTGCTGCCGGACGCGCTGCATTTCAACACCGAGGCCCAGGCCGCGATCGGCGCCGCCTCCGTCCTGATCGGGGTCGCATGCTGGCTCTTGCCGTGGCAGCGGTGGCCAAGATCGCGCACTCTCTGGCTCGCGCCAATCGGTCTGTTGCTGTTGGGCTCGGCAGCCCAGTTCGGCGGCTTCAACACGTTTACGTTTGGCGCCTACTTCATCGTGGTCTTCGTGTGGATCGGCATGACACAACCACGACACACCTCTTTGTGGTTCATCCCGCCTGCGGCTGTTGCGTACCTCGTTCCGATGTGGTTCCACCATCGGACTCCCCAGGCGCTGACCTCGGTGATCGAGATCCTCGTGATGGCGGCCGTCGTGGGCGAATCGCTCGGATGGTTGTCCCAGCACCTCCGCCGAGCCGAGCTGCTCGAGGCCAGACGCCTGTGGGACATGCAGGAGTTGCTCCAGGCGGGCGACAGTCTCGCGCGACAAACCGACGCGGGGCAGGCCGCCGCGGTGGCATCGACCCTCGCCACGAAGTTGCTGCGTGCCGCAGGGGCAGTGGTTCTGCTACCCGAGGACGGAGGCGCCCTCGTCGTCGCAGGTTCGGCACAGTGGCCGGCTGTCGAGCTCGGCACGCGTGTGGCACAACCGGATGCGAACGCCCCGTTTGCGGCGATGACCGGCACGACACCGATCGTCATCTCCTCCGACGAGCTCCCCTCGGCACTCGCCGCCCGGCCCTCGGACGGATCGGCGCTCGTGCTTGTTCCTCTGCGTGGCGTCTCCACCGTGCAAGGGGTTCTCGTCGTGGATCTCACGCGAGAGGGAGCGGCCCTCGATCGGTTCGATGAGGACATGGCGATGAGCTTTGGGACTCAGGCCGGGTTGATGTTGGAGCGTCTCCATTCGGTCGAGGCGCTCATGAGCGACGCACTTGTCGACGAGCTGACGGGCTTGGGAAACCGCCGCTCCGCCAACCTCGTTCTGTCCGATCTCCAGCCGGGCGACGCGGTCGCCATGCTCGATCTCGACCGATTCAAGGAGTTGAACGACACGCAGGGTCACGCGGCCGGCGACGAGGTGCTGCGCAAGTTCGGCGCGCACCTGAGCGCCTCGCTCCGCGACGGCGATTCGGGGATCAGGTACGGAGGTGACGAGTTCCTTCTGCTGTTCCACGGCGCAGGATCGAGGGCGGCGGACATCGTCGAGCGGATCCACCATCAGTGGCTCGATGGCGCACCCTTGGTCGGCTTCAGCTCCGGGGTCACGGCGTACGAGAACGGCGAGTCGCCCGAGGAGACGGTGGCCCGTGCGGACGAGGCCCTCTACCGCGACAAACGGGACGTCCCGGAGGACGCGGCACTTCGCTGAACGGCGGCCGCGGCCGTCACGCCCTCGACGGATCCTCAGGACACTCACGACTCGAGGGAGCGGTCCAACGGCCCCCCCAAATAGGGCCGAATGCTTTTGACGCGCTCGGCCCGAAAGATCAAAGTCCCGTCCATGGATGCGAATCCGTCCGCCAGCGACCGGGAGGGCTGGGGGACGGCGATCGCCAAGGGCGTCGGGATGTTCCTCGCCTGCGTCGTGCTGCTGGTGATCCTGCCGGATCGGTTGGTGACCTACCTGGCGATTCGCACGTCGCCGACCCGCCGGGACCTCGCCGTCGTCGCGGTCTGGATGGTGTCGTTCGTCATCTGTTGCTGGTTGTTCGTCAAGATCCAGCCCCGGGCGGGGCGGCGTTAGCGTGCGGTTCCAGGCGCGCCAGGTCGGCCCCGAATGGTTCGACGACAACGTCCCCTGCACGCGCGCCTGCCCCGTCCTGACGAACGCCGGCCGCTACGTCGCCGCGATCGCTGCGGGCGACGACGAGCTCGCGTACAAGATCGCCCGCCTTCCCAACCCCTTTGCCTCGATCTGCGGCCGCGTCTGCGCCGCCCCGTGCGAGAGCGCGTGCCGCCGGGGTGTGATCGACGAGCCCATCGCGATCCGAGCGCTGAAGCGGTACGCGACCGAGCGCTTCGGGGTGGAGAGCCCGCTCGGAGACCAGATCGCCCGTACCATCACGCCGATCGGGCCTCCCCGGGGTGAGCGCGTCGCGATCGTCGGCGCCGGACCCGCGGGCTTGGCCTGTGCTCATGACCTCGCCTCGTTTGGATACCACCCGGTCGTCTTCGAAGGCCAGGAGAAACCCGGCGGGATGATGGTCCTCGGCATCCCTCCCTACCGCCTGCGCCGCGACCTGCTGGATGCCGAGATGAAGGCGATCTTCGACATGGGCGTGGAGCTCCGCACGAACCATCGGCTGGGCCGGGACTTCTCGCTCTCCTCGTTGAAGGAGGAGGGATTCGAAGCAGTGTTCCTGGGTGTCGGGGCGATGCGGAGCCGCGAGCTCCAGATCCCCGGCGTGGATCTCGACGGCGTGCTGCGCGCCGTGGACTTCCTCCTGAACGCCAACCTCGGCTACCGCGTGGATCTCGGCGACGACGTGTTGGTGATCGGCGGAGGAAACGTCGCGCTGGACGCCGCGAGGACTGCGCTCCGAGACCTCAGTGCCGGCCGGTCTCCGACCCGCGAGGCCGACGTGAAGGAGCCGGAGGCGATCGAGGCGGCGGCCACGGCCGCGTTCGACGTGGCTCGCGTGGCCAAGCGGATGGGCGCCCGGCGGGTTCGCGTGGTCTCGCTCGAAAGCCGGGAGGAGATGCCGGCGCACGGGTTCGAGATCGAGGAGGCCGAGGTCGAGGGCGTCGAGATGCTCCATCGGCTCGGCCCCAAGTCGATCGTCGGTACGGATCACGTCGAGGCGCTCGAAACGCTCGACGTCGCCCGCGTCTTCGACGAGCAGGGACGGTTCGACCCCAGCTTCGAGACCGGCACCGAGCAGTTGATCGCGTGTGACTCGGTGATCCTTGCGATCGGCCAGGCGCCCGATCTCTCGTGGCTGGAGCCGGGCGACGGCATCGAGGTCAGCGCGCGCGGGACCATCAACGTGGACCGCGACACCCTCGCGACCAGCGCCTCGGGAATCTACGCGGGCGGCGATGTCGCCTTCGGCCCGCGAAACCTGATCGACGCGATTGCGGACGGGCGGCGAGCCGCCGCGACGATCCACCAACAGCTCACCGGCGAGGAAGCGCCGCGGCCGTCGCTCGCGTCCCGGCGGATGATCCCGCTCACCGTCGTTCGTCGCGAGCCCGACTACACGGGACTTGCTCGCGTCCCGGTGCCCGCCGAGCCGACGGAGCGTCGAGTGGGATCACCCGAGATCGAACTGGGGTACACGCCCGAGCAGGCGCGCCAAGAGGCGTCCCGCTGCCTCGAGTGCTTCCTCAACATCACGCTCGAGCCCGATCTCTGCATCCTTTGCCGGGCGTGCGTCGACATCTGCCCCGAGAACTGCATCAGCATCCTGCCCGCCGAAGAGATCGACGGCATCGAAGCGCCCTACCCCTCCAGCGCGCTGATTCTGCAAGAGGAGCGCTGCATCCGCTGTGCCCTCTGCGTCGACCGCTGCCCGCCCCACGCGCTGAAGATCGAGGGCTGGTCCGAGGCATCAACCGCACCGATCGCGCTCGACCTGATCCACGTCTGAGGAGGAAGACGCGATGTCGAACGGGAGGAAGGTCCGCGACTCGGGTCTTTATCGGGCCGTGTTCCACCCCGGGGACGCCTTCAAACAGAGCGAGGCATACCGATCGGCGATCCGGCACCCGAGTTCGTCCACCGCCCGCGGCCGATCGATGCAGTCGTTTCAGAACTTCTTCCTCCACGTCTATCCGGTGAAGGTGTCGCGCGACGTCCTCAAGACCCGGACGACGCTGCGGCTCGGGTTCATCGCGACCGTCCTGTTCGCGATCCTGTTCATCTCCGGCATGTACCTGATGTTCTTCTACCGGCCGTCCGTGCCGGATGCGTTCTTCAACATGCACACGCTTGCCACCAGCGTGGCGTTCGGGCAGTTCGTCCGGAACATCCATCGCTGGTCCGCGCACCTCATGGTGGTAGTCGTCTTCATCCACCTGATGCGGGTCTTCTACACCGGCGCGTACCGGGCGCCCCGCCAGTTCAACTGGGTCGTCGGCGTGAGCCTGCTCCTGCTGACGCTGCTGATGTCGTTCACGGGATATCTGCTCCCGTGGGACCAGCTGGCGTACTGGGCCATCACGGTCGGGACCAACATCGCGGGCTACGTGCCGCTGCTCGGCACGCACGTGCACACGATCCTGCTGGGCGGCACCGATGTGACCGGGGACAACACTCCTGCGCTTCTACGTCCTGCACATCTACCTGATCCCGGGGCTGATGGTGCTGGGGCTCGGCGATCCACATCTGGCGCGTGCGAAAGGACGGGTTCGCGGTCGACGACCGGCGCAAGGAGGCGCGCGGCCGCATCGGCACCGGGGAGGTCGCCGTTGCGAGCGTCGCGGCCGGTGAGGAGACGGCCGATGGCGAGTGACCAGGAACCTCGCTACCGCCTCCTCGGCATCGTCCCCCGTGAGGTGGAGCAGAAGGACGAGCAGGAGCCCGACGATTCGGTCTTCGCCTGGCCGCATTTCCTCGTCCGCCACGTCGTGGTCGCCGGAGCGACGATCGCGATCGTCTTCGTGCTGGCCATCTTGTTCGACGCTCCCCTGAAGGACATCGCGAACCCGGCACAGACGCCGCCGGTCGCGAAGGCTCCCTGGTACTTCGCCGGCCTTCAAGAGCTCTTGGCCCACTTCTCAGCCGATGGTCGCGGGCGTGCTCGCACCGGGCGCCGCGGTGGCCTTCCTGGTGATCTTCCCTATCTGGACCGCGGCACGGGCTGGAGGGCGCGCGACCGCAAGCCGGTCGTCGTCCTGTTCACGGTGCTCGCGCTGGCCGCCCTCGTGCTCACCGTCATCGGGGCCTGCTTCCGGGGTCCGGAGTGGTCGTGGGTATGGCCTTGGCACCATCTCTACGTGGAGCTTTGACATGACAAACGACGAGCACGACGAGCACGACGCGCCGGCCGAGGCGGACGAAAGGGCCTGGTCCTTCGGCGCGAGTTCCTGAACGGCAGCTGGAAGGTGCTGGGCGCGGCCCTGGTCATCGAGGCAGGGTGGACGAGCTACGACCTTCTGAACCCGAAGCCGCCGGGCGGCTTCGGCGGCGTGGTCGACGCGGGCCGGTCGAGGACTTCCTCCAGGAAGGAACCGTGAAGTACTTCCTCGACGGTCGCTTCTACGTCACGCAGTACCAGGGCGGCCTGCGGGCCCTGTACCAGAAGTGCCCGCACCTGGGCTGCCGCGTGCCCTACTGCGACTCGTCCCGGCGGTTCGAATGCCCCTGCCACGGGAGCGTCTACAACGTGATCGGTGAGTACATCCAGGGCCCGGCGCCGCGCGGGATGGACCGGTTCCCGATCGAGATCCGCGACGACGGCACGTGTACGTGGACACTCCTCGACGGTCGAGAGGGCCCGGCGCCGGGATCCTGACCGGGCCTTCGCACGGCGGAGGGCCCGTCCTGCGTGGCGGAGGGAACCGGCGGGGCGACCCCGGGTCCATCGAGCCGGCACCCGTCAAGGAGGCGGCTGATGCCCGAGACGCCGCTCGAGAGCCCGGCGGACGTCGCGGCGACCCGCCGCTGGCAGCGGGCCGGGGCGCTCGTCTCTTCATGCTGGTGCTCGCCTTCCCGCTCTACCGGGCCACCGAGGGCACCCGGCGGGACAGGCGCACTCGCCGTCGGAGAACCAGCGCCCTGGTGGCCGGGGGCCGTCAGTCTGTGGGGGCTGAACTGCGCCTCCTGCCACGGCTCAAGGGAGAAGGGGTGGACGCTCCGGCGCTCAACTCCAGGCAGTTCCTGACCGGGGTCACCGACGAGCAGATGCGCGGATCATCGCCGGCGGGTGCCGGGGACCGCGATGCCGGCCTGGCTGAACGAGTACGGCGGACCCCTCACCGACCAGGAGATCCAGGAGACCGTCGCGTACCTGCGCTCGCTCGAGCCGAACGCGCCAAGCGGCCCGACTGGCGAACCGATCGGGAGCCCACCATGAGCACGAAGCGGCGCCGGGCGACGCTCGGTCCGGGCGGCCATCGTCGCGCTGCTCGGCGCGCTGACCCGGTCGCGTGCAGGCAGGCGGCGCCCCCACCGACCGCGCACGTGGCGCACATCGCCCAACTACCGGCGCGGCGGCGGAGCACGACGTGGCAGCCTCAGGGCTACGCCTGAGCGCCGAACGTGATCGTCGCACCTCGTCGAGACGACCCCACCGACATGTCATCCACCTGTCCTCGGCCGTATGCCCCCCAGGGCCGGGTCAGCTTCGCGTCGTCACAACACCGGGACGAAGACCCACGAGTTCGTGGTCCTTAAGACCGAACCCCGGCCGCGGGACTTCCCCATCGTGGGCCTTCGAGGGGGAGGCCAACCGGATCGACGAGGAGGCCAAGGGGGTCCTGAACGTCGGGGAGACCGGGGACATGGAGGCTGGGACGCGCCAAGGATCTCATGATCGACCTCGCTCCGGGGCACTACGCGGTGGTGTGCAACCTCCCCGGGCCACTACGCCATGGGCATGCACCAGGACTTCTGGGTCACGCCCGGACCAGGAGCCACCCGGTGACGGTGGCGCTCGGGGAGCGAGCCCCACCGACATGTCGATCACCTGTCGCGGCCTATGCGCCCAGGGCCGGGTGAGCTTCCTCGTCACAACGCCGGGACGAAGACCCACGAGTTCGTGGTCCTTGCCACCGAACCAGGCCGCGGCGACCTGCCGGTCGTGAGCTTCGAGGGCGAGGCCAACCGGATCGACGAGGAGGCCAAGGGGGTCCTGAACGTCGGGGAGACCGGCGACATGGACGTCGGGACGCGGAGCAAGGATGCTCACGATCGACCTCGCTCCGGGGCACTACAGCGTCGTGTGCAACCTCCCCGGGCCACTACGCCCTGGGATGCGCCAGGACTTCTGGGTCACCCTGCCCGGAGCCGCCCCGGTACGGGAGCGCTCGTCGAGACGAGCCCCACCGACATGTCGATCCACCTGTCGCAGCCGTTTGCGCCCAAGGGCCGGGTGAGCTTCCTCGTCACAACGCCGGGACGATGACCCACGAGTTCGTGGTCCTTGAGACCGAACCAGGCCGCGGCGACCTGCCGGTCGTGGGCTTTGAGGGCGAGGCCAACCGGATCGACGAGGAGGCCAAGGGGGTCCTGAACGTCGGGGAGACCGGCGACATGGAGGTGGGCGCGGTGCAAGGATGCTCACGATCGACCTCGCTCCGGGGCACTACATCGTCGTGTGCAACCTCCCGGGCCACTACGCCGCTGGGATGCGCCAGGACTTCTGGGTCACCCCGCCAGGAGCCACCCCGGTCACGGGATCGCTCGTCGATGCGAGCCCCACGGACATGTCGATCACGCTGTCGCAGCCGTTTGCGCCCAAGGGCCGGGTGAGCTTCCTCGTCACGAACGCCGGCACGATGACCCACGAGTTCGTGGTCCTTGCCACCGACCAGGCCGCGGCGAGCCTGCCGGTCGTGAGCTTTGAGGGCGAGGCCAACCGGATCGACGAGGAGGCCAAGGGGGTCCTGAACGTCGGGGAGACCGGCGACATGGACGTGGGCGCGGTGCAGATGCTCACGATCGACCTCGCTCCGGGGCACTACATCGTCGTGTGCAACCTCCCGGGCCACTACGCCGCCGGGATGCGCCAGGACTTCTGGGTCACCCCGCCAGGAGCCACCCCGGTCACGGGATCGCTCGTCGATGCGAGCCCCACGGACATGTCGATCACGCTGTCGCAGCCGTTTGCGCCCAAGGGCCGGGTGAGCTTCCTCGTCACGAACGCCGGCACGATGACCCACGAGTTCGTGGTCCTTGCCACCGACCAGGCCGCGGCGAGCCTGCCGGTCGTGAGCTTTGAGGGCGAGGCCAACCGGATCGACGAGGAGGCCAAGGGGGTCCTGAACGTCGGGGAGACCGGCGACATGGACGTGGGCGCGGTGCAGATGCTCACGATCGACCTCGCTCCGGGGCACTACATCGTCGTGTGCAACCTCCCGGGCCACTACGCCGCCGGGATGCGCCAGGACTTCTGGGTCACCCCGCCGGGTTCGACCCGCTGACGGCCTTGCCGAGCGTGCTCCCGAGCAGCACGCCGTTTGCGATGTAGGTGCCGGTCGGGCCCGAGGGGAGGATGTCCCAGGTGCTGCCGGCATATGGGACCAGGGCAGCGCTTCGCACCACGCCGCCGTCGTATCGATCTCCGGGTTCGAGCGCGCCGACGGGGCCGGCGTCCGCGGTCGGGTGGCCGGGTGAGACGGTGACCGCCCGGCCGTCGTCGAAGGTCAGCTCGACGACCACGTGTCCGAGCGGAACCTCTGTATGGCCGGTCTCGAGAACGACGCCCGCGATCCTGCGTCCGGCAGCGTCCGTGGTCCACACGGCCATCCCGACGCGCAGATCCTCAACCGGGACCTCACCGGCCGGTGTGGCGATGCGGGTCCCGGCGGCCAGGCAGATCGGGCAGTTCGGCTTGCTCGCCGGCTCGCGATGTCGGGTGTCGACCTCCCCCGACGCGCTCACCGAACCGGTGAGACGCGATACGCCCGTCTCCGAGCCTTCGCTCGGGACGAGGAGGTCGAACGAGTATCCGGAACCCGCGAGTTGCAGCTCGATCGCCTGCATCTGTTTGTAGTCCTCGTTGATGGCGATCAGCTCGGCGGGGGCGAACGGTCCGTCGGCCGGCAGTCCCTCATGTTCCAGGATGGCCCGGAAGGAGACCGGGTCGGCTTTGATCTCCGGCAAGCGCCGCTTTGCGCTGTCGAGGGCGCCGCCGTGAGCCACCGGATACACGTCGGGGTCGCAGTAGGCGAGACGGCCGCCCACCGCGTCGAGCACGGCCAGCTTCAGCGCCGAGAGGGAACGGGGTGCGCCGCTCGGACTCGGTGACTCGCCGGGAGTCGTGGGTCGGCAAGCGGTCCCGGCCAGGAGGAGGACCAGAACGACGACCGACCACCGCGGTGCATCATCGTTCGACGTCGGGCACCCGGTAGCCGTCACGAGTTGCGTGCACGACCCCTTTCACCGCCGTTGAGGGCGCACACACGCGCCGGGGCAGGACTTCGCGGAGGCGGCAGGATTTGAACCTGCGAGGGGTGGATTAGACCCCTAACCGCTTTCGAGGCGGTCCCGTTCGTCCGCTCCGGCACGCCTCCCGGGGCCGGGAGTCTAGCGGCGATCGCGGAAGAAGGCGCGGAGCAGGTCGCCGCACTCGTCCGCGAGCACCCCGCCGGTCACCTCGACCGCGTGGTTGAGCCGCGGATCCTGCACGAGGTTGCCGAGCGAGCCGGCGAACCCGGCCTTGGGGTCGCCCGCCCCGAAGACGAGCCGGTCGACGCGGGCGAGCACCGCCGCGCCCGCGCACATCGCGCACGGCTCGAGCGTCACCACCAGCGTGCAGCCCTCCAGATGCCGGGAGGACACGGCTTCGGCCGCCGCCCGGAGCGCGAGGATCTCCGCGTGCGCGGTCGGGTCGCCGCGCCGTTCGCGCTCGTTGCCGGCCGTCGCGAGGATCTCTCCGTCCCGCTCGACCACCGCCCCGATCGGGACGTCCGACCACTCGAGACAGCCGCGGGCGGCATCGAGCGCCAGCCGCACGAGGTCCTCGTCGCCCGGCATCTCGATCCGGCCCTAGTGGGCGCCGATCTCCCGAAGCCGGTCGTCGTCGATCCCGAGATGGTGGGCGATCTCGTGGTGAAGCGTCCGGGCGACCAGTGCCCGCAGGCGTTCGTCGTCCTCCCCCGCCTGGGCCTCGATGGTCGAGCGGAACAGCGTGATGCAATCGGGCATCGCTCCGGTGTAGCCGAAGACGCGCTGGGGCCTGGGAACTCCTTCATAGAGGCCCATCAATCCCGGGTTGTCGGGCGGCGGCTCGTCGGCCGCGACGATCTGGACGTTGTCGAGCTCGCGCTCGACCCAGTCGGGCAGCTCGTCGTACGCATCCTGGAGAAGCTGCTCGAACCGGTCCATCAGCACGGCCATCGATCCAGCGTACCGGTAGCCTGTTTCCGATGCCCGGGGCGCTCGAGACCGATCTGTACGAGCTGATCATGGCCGCGAGCTATCTGCGCCGCGGGATGCTGGAACCGGCGACGTTCAGCCTGTACGTCCGCAACCTGCCGCCGCAGCGCGGGTTCCTCGTCGCCGCCGGACTCGAGCCGTGCCTGCGGTTCCTCGAGGCCCTCGCCTTCGAGCCCGAGGACCTCACCTACCTGGAGACGATCGGCTTCGATGCGCGCGCGATCGAGGCGTTTGGCGAGCTGCGGTTCGCCGGCGACGTCTGGGCGGTTCCCGAGGGACGCATCGTCTACCGCGACGAGCCGATCCTCGAGGTGACGGCGCCGTTGCCGGTCGCCCAGCTGGTCGAGACGTTCCTGCTGAACACCATCACGACACAGACGACCATCGCCTCGAAGGCGGCCCGATACGTGCTGGCGGCCGGAGGCCGGCAGCTCGTCGACTTCGCGATGCGGCGCACGCACGGAATGGACGCGGGCATCGCGGCCGCTCGTGCGAGCGCGATCGTCGGATTCGCCGCCACCTCCAACGTGGAAGCCGCCCGCAAGCTCGGGCTGGTGCCGGCCGGCACGATGGCGCACTCCTATGTCGAGGCGTTCCCGAGCGAGCGCGACGCGTTTCTCGCCTTCGCCGAAGACCTTCCCGGCCGCGGGACGCTGACGTTCCTGATCGACACGTACGACACGGCCGCCGGCGTCCGGACGGCGATCGATGTGATCGGCGCTCGCGGACTCTCCGGGGCGCTCGCGATCCGGATCGACAGCGGCGAGCTCGACCGCGAGTCCCGCGCCGCCCGCGCGGCCCTCGACGAGGCGGGACTCGGCAACGTGCGCATCTTCGTCAGCGGCGGGCTCGACGAACACGATATCGACACGCTGGTTCGCGCCGGAGCCCCGGTCGACGCGTTCGGCGTCGGCACGCAGATGGGTGTGTCCTACGACGCTCCGTGTCTGGATTCCGCCTACAAACTCGTGCGATACGACCGCAAGCCGGTCATGAAGCTCTCGCCGGGCAAGGAGACCCTGCCGGGCGGGAAGCAGGTGTTCCGCAGCGAGACCGGCGACACGATTGGACTTCGTGAAGAGAAGCTGGACGGGGAGCCGCTCCTCGTCCCCGTGATGCTCGGGGGACGACGGACCCATCCCACCGGCGGCATCGAGCAGGCGCGCGAGCGGTTCGAGCGCGACCTCGCGGCGGTCCCGGAGGCGGCACGGCGACTCGAACACCCCGAGACGCGGGTCGCGGCGCTCAGCAAGCGGCTTCGGCGGGAGACCGAGGAGACACGCGCGGCCGCCTACCGCGCGGCCGGTCTCACGCCGTCGGCAACCAGTCCGGGCGCGTCGACTCGTACGCCGTGATCGCTTCCTGCAGGCGCAGGGTGAGGCCGATGTCGTCGAGCCCCTCCATCAGCCGCCACCGCGTGTAGTCCTCCATCGGAAACGACTCGGTCACGACCGGAGCCGTCACGGTCCGCGCGTCCAGGTCGACGGTGATCTCGGTGGCCGGATCGTCGATCACCGCGTCCATCAGCATGCGGACCGACTCGAGCGGGAGCTCCACCGGCAGGATTCCGATCTTCGTGCAGTTGTTGCGGAAGATGTCGCCGAAGCTCGGGGCGATGACGGCGCGGAACCCGTAGTCCTCGATCGCCCACACCGCGTGCTCGCGGCTCGAGCCCGTTCCGAAGTTGGACCCGGCGAGCAGGATCGTCGCGCCGGCGTAGCGCGGGTCGTTGAGAACGAACGACGGGTCCTTTCGCCAGGCGTCGAAGAGGTACCGGCCGTATCCGGTGCGCTCGATCCGCTTGAGGTACTCCGCCGGGATGA
This sequence comes from uncultured Actinomycetes bacterium, assembly GCA_963766935.1. GTDB lineage: Bacteria > Actinomycetota > UBA4738 > UBA4738 > HRBIN12 > CAVYBY01. The sequence goes on from CAVYBY010000008.1 coordinate 142,502, forward strand.
TCTGGTCGGTGTCGACGTCGGAACGATCGAGCGGGACCGCGCGGCCGGTGTGGTTGACGAGCGGCTCCATGGTCAGACCTCCGCCACCGCGAGCTCGTCGGGCGAGCCGAACCGTCCGAGCACGGCCGTTGCGGCCGCGACCGCCGGGCTGACCAGATGGGTCCGGCCGCCCTTGCCCTGGCGGCCCTCGAAGTTCCGGTTCGACGTCGAGGCGCTACGGTCGCCGGGGCCCAGGATGTCGGGGTTCATCCCCAGGCACATCGAGCATCCCGCGCCGCGCCAGTCGAAACCGGCATCGGAGAAGACCCGGTCGAGACCCTCGCGCTCGGCCTGCGCCTTCACCGCCAGCGATCCGGGCACGACCATGGCACGGATGCCGCTTGCCACCGCACGGCCGCGAACCACGTCGGCCGCGACACGCAGATCTTCGATGCGGGAGTTCGTGCAGGAGCCGATGAAGATCGTGTCCGGGCGGATCTCGCGGATCGGCGTGCCGGGCTCGAGCGCCATGTAGGTGAGCGCGCGCTCGGCCGACTCGCGGCGGCCCGCATCGTCGAAGGAGGCGGGGTCCGGGACCGACCCGTCGATCGTCACGGACTGCGCCGGGTTCGTTCCCCAGCTGACGTAGGGCTTGAGCGCGGCGGCGTCGATCGTGACCTCGTCGTCGAAGACCGCGCCCTCATCGGTCGGGAGCGCGCGCCAGGCATCGAGCGCGGCCTCCCACGCGGCCCCGGTCGGCGCGTGCGGCCGTCCCTCGACGTAGGCGAACGTCGTGTCGTCGGGCGCGACCATGCCCGCCTTGGCTCCGGCCTCGATCGACATGTTGCAGACGGTCAGCCGTCCCTCCACCGAGAGCGCCCGGATCGCCGATCCCCGGTACTCGAGGATCTTGCCGGCCCCACCCGAGGTGCCGATCCGGTTGATGATCGCGAGGATCACGTCCTTGGCGGAGCAACCGTGCGGCAGCTCGCCGTCGACGGTGATGGCCATCGTGCCCGGACGCTCCTGTGGCAGGGTCTGCGTGGCAAGCACGTGCTCGACCTCAGACGTGCCGATGCCGAACGCGAGCGCACCCAGCGCGCCGTGGGTCGAGGTATGCGAGTCGCCGCAGACGATCACCATCCCCGGCTGCGTGTAGCCCATCTCCGGGCCGATGACATGCACGATCCCCTGCCCGGGAGCCCCCCACGGATACAGGGTGATGCCGAACTCGGCGGTGTTGTCGGCAAGAGCCTTCATCTGCCGCGCGCTGATGGGATCGGTGACGGGGCCGTCGGCGGTCGGCACGTTGTGATCCATCGTCGCAACGGTCAGCTCCGGCCGGCGCACCTTTCGGCCGTGCATGCGCAAGCTCTCGAACGCCTGGGCGCTCGTGACCTCGTGGACCAGGTGCAGGTCGACGTAGAGCAGGTCGGGTTCGCCCTCGGCGCTGCGCACGACGTGGCGTTCCCAGATCTTCTCGGCGAGCGTCTTCGGTGCCGTGGTGACCTCCGAGCGATCGAGGTGGCTTTCGAGGTGTTCCACTATCTGGAACCGTGTACCATATGTCGGAACATGCCGAGTCTAGCACGACCGCCCGCGCGGGTTGGGGTCCTCGATCGCACGATGGCGATCCTCTCGGCCGTCGAGGACGGCGCCCGCTCCTTCACCGACATCCAGCGGGCGACCGGCCTCACGAGGCCGACCGCCCACCGGTTGATCCGGGCCATGACGGAGCACGGACTCCTGATGCAGGCCGGCGGTTTCGGCTACCGGCTCGGGCCCCGGCTGCTCGGACTTGCCAGCCGCGCGATGCGCGAGCTCCCTCTGAGAGACGTCGGCCACCCGATCCTCGAGCGGCTGGCCCGTTCTACCGGCGAGAGCGCTCAGCTCTACATCCGCGACGCGGACTCACGCGTGTGCATCGACAACGTGGAGTCCTCGAGCGAGCTCCGCACGATCGTCGAGGTCGGAGCGGAGCTGCCGATCGCCGCCGGGTCGGCGGGAAAGGTCTTCATGGCCTGGATGCCGGAGCCGGGCCGCTCGCGCCTGATCGCGCGCGCGAAGAAGATCACCGAGAAGACGCCGATCGGCAAGCAGCTCGACCAGCAGGTCGCGACCGCCAAGCGCCTGGGGTATGCGACGAGCGCCGGTGAGCGCCAGGCCGGTGTCGGATCGGTGAGCGCACCGGTCATGGCCTCGTTCGGCGCGGTCAGGGCGGTCGTATCGATCTCAGGCCCGGAGAGCCGGATCGGACGCCTCTCGGCGAGACGCTATGCGCCCGCGGTCATGGCCGCGGCCCGCGAGCTGGAGGCCGCGACCGGCGGCGCCTCCCAGACTCAGAAGCCGAAGTAGCTCCCACGATCCGGCGCCCGGTCGCCGGTGACGGTCTTGACGACGAATCGCACCTGCTTGTCGATATGGAGCCACTTCATCGGAATGCGGCACAGCACGTCTCGCGGCAGGCGGCCCCTGGGGGCCCGGCCCACGAAGCTGTGGTCCCCAATGGGAAGCGTCGACACTTCGCACGTCTGCATCCTGAGCAGGAAGTCGACCGCCGGGGAACCGTTGGTATCGAGCCAGACCCTGACCCGTTGAGGAGGCACGAATCCTCCCCAGAACCCGACGCGGATGAGCACCACGTTCTCTCCCACGTGCGTGATGACCCGCCGAATGTCCAGACTCCGGACGTTCTTCTCGTTGGCATCGCCCCGGACCGTCATGCCGGAGGTGCTCTGCGCGGGACCGGCCAGCATGGTCACCACGCACACCATGGAAACGAACATCACCGTTCGCCGCATCGGTCGCCCCTTTCGCCCTGGCGCGGATGGTCGATCAAAGACCGAAGTAGTCCCCTCGGTCCGGGGCCCGGTCGTGGAACCGGAAGTGCCCACGGCCTTCACCACGAACCGAACCGGCTTGTCGATCGTCAACCAGCGGTGGGGACCCGGCAGAGGGTGTCCCGGGGGCCCGGGTGCCGCGCGGCTACCCTGCCGATGATCGAAAAGCCATCCGCCGGCTCGACCAGGCAACAGCGGGCTGGAACCGAACGATCTCGATCAGATAGTCGAAGTCGGACGTGCCCGTGGTGTCGAGATTGATCGTCACCTCCAGCCGCTGGTCCTGAAGCCTCCCGCCCGCCAGATCCCGATCCGAAAAAGAATCTCGTCCGTCCCCAGGTGCGTCATGACCCTGCGGATGTCGAGCTTCAGGACGTTCTTCTCGTTGGGATCGGAGCGGACCGTGAGTCCCGAGGCCGTTCTGGTGGACCCGAGTCCGCGAAGACCGGCCCGGCGACCATGCCCACAATCGTCGCCACCGACACCAACACTGCTATGGCTCTCCGCATCGACCGCCCTCCCCAAGCGTCGCGTTGCGTTCGCGGGCGCTGGCTGTGTTCTACCAGGCGTAGGCTTCGGGCGCAGCGACCGCCGGGCCCGGGGAAGATCTCGTCGAGACGGCTCAGCACGTCCGCGTCCAACTCGATTCGCAGGGCGCGGAGCGAGCCCTCCAGCTGCCGCTCGGTGCGTGGCCCGACGATCGGCGCCGTGACACCCTTCTGATGCAGCAGCCAGGCAAGGGCGACATGCGCCGGGCGTTCGCCGAGCTCGGCGCAGAGCGCCTCCCACTTCTCGAGCTTCGCGCGGTGCGCTTCGATCTCGCCCCGCAAGTACGTCTCGCCGCGGCGTCCCTCGGTGACCTTCGAGAGCGCGCCTGCGAGCAACCCGCCCGACAGCGGTGAGTACGCGATGAATCCCATCCCGTATTCGCGCACGGCCGGCAACACCTCGAGCTCGACGGTGCGCTGGTCGAGGTTGTAGATCGACTGCTCGACCGCCAGGCCGAGCGAGTGCCGCCAGCTGGCGAGCTCGTTGGCGCGGGCGATATGCCAGCCGGCGAAGTTCGACGAGCCGACGTAGATGACCTTGCCCTCCTGGACGAGCTGTTCCATCGCCTGCCAGATCTCGTCCCACCAGGCGTCGCGGTCGATGTGGTGCATCTGATACAGGTCGATGTGGTCGGTGCGGAGGCGGCGAAGCGAAGCCTCGCACTGCTTGCGGATCGAGAGCGCGGACAGCCGCGACTCGTTCGGCCAGTCGCCCATCGTGCCGTAGACCTTGGTCGCGAGGACGACCTTCTCGCGCCGTCCGCCGCCCTTGGCGAACCACCGGCCGATGATCTCCTCGGTCGCGCCTGCGCCCAGATGCCGCCCGAAGACATTCGCGGTGTCGAACATGTTGATGCCGTTCGCGAGCGCGATGTCCATGATCCGGTGCGAGTCGGGCTCGGACGTGTGCGGTCCGAAATTCATCGTCCCGAGGCAGAGCCGGCTGACGACGAGGCCGAGCCGTCCGACATGCGTGTATTCCATCGGCAACGAGTCTACCCAGCCAGGGCAGCCTCTTCGGCCGCCGCGAGGGAGCCGTCCTGCTCGGGGCCGAGCGCGCCGGGGACGAGCATGAACGCGAGCGTGATCGCGCACCCCAGCAGGCCGGCGACGATCAGGGTGGAGTCGGCGCCGAAGGCACTCGCGGCCGGACCGACGATCGCGAACGACAGCGGGACGCCGGCGGTCGAGATCATCCAGTCGAGGCTGCTCACACGGCCGAGCAGCCGGTCCGGGACGAGTCGCTGCATCGCCGTGTACCAGATGATGATCAGGACCGTGATCGAACCCTCGCTGATCCCGGCGACGATCATCGCGTGCCAGACATGGGTGACGATCCCCATCCCGGCCGTCGCCAGCATCCCGAGGGCCCATGCCAGATACAGGATCGTCAGCGCCCGCCGGGGCAGCTTCGCCCGCTGACCCATGAAGAGCGCGGCGGCCACCGACGCGAGCCCTCCCGCGCCGAAGACGAGCCCGAGATCCCACGCGGAACCGTGGAGGTCGTTCTTCACGATGTAGGGGACGAGCGTCTCCCAGGGTCCCCACACGCAGAGCAGGCTGACGAGCGCTCCCAGCAGCCCCACGAGGATCCACCGGTTCGCCCGCACGTACCGCAGCCCCTCGACGGCTTCGTGCCAGGCGGACGTCTGCTCCTCGTTCCCCCCGGCTCGGTGCCGGGTCCGCATCGAAAGGATCATCGCGGCCGAGAACCCAAAGCTGACCGCGTCGGCGACGAACGCCCAGCCGGTTCCCGCCGACGCGATGAGCGCGCTCCCGACCAGCGGTCCGACGAGGGTCATCGCGAACGGCCGCATGAACTGCCCGAGCGAGTTCGCCTCCACCAGAAGCTCCCCGGTCACGATCGTCGGAATGATCGCGGTGAAAGCCGGGAGGAACAGCGCCTGGCCGACCCCGTAGACGGCGACCAGCGAGACCAGGATCGGGATCGTGAGGTGGTCCCCGATCGAGAGGATCCCGACGGTCCCGATCGCGACCATCCGGATCAGATCGCCGGCGATCAACACCCGCCGACGGTCGAGCCGGTCGGACAGGACACCGCTCGAGAGGCCGAAGACGATCTGCGGCAGGCTCCACGCGATCCCGACCAGCGCGAGGGCCGACGGCGAGTTGCGCAGCTGGTAGACCTGCCACGGAACGGCGATGTAGTAGACGCCGTCGCCCACCATCGAGACGGTGAGTCCGGTCCAGAGCAGCGCGAAGTCCCGGATCCGGAGCGGCCGAAGCACGCCCACCCGGTCGATGAGAGACAGCGGTTCCTCGCCCACGCCCCGCAGGATACGGAGCTTGGGTAAACGCCGTGGGCTGCCGATACACCTACGACGAAGGGGGCTCACGCATGGCATCTCTGACCCACCGGGGCCGGCGCGCGGCGCAGATCGGCGTGCTCGTCGTGGTTTCCTGTCTCGCGGCAAGCGGAATCGCCGACGCGGGAGCGACTCCGGATAGCCGGTTCCAGGGCCGGTTGCGCATCGTCCATGCCGATGCCCCGTTCGGAAGCGAGACCACCTACTGGTTGGAATCGGCTGGGACGACCCGTCAGCTCAGTCTCGACGAAGCGGATGCTCCTGGGCCGAACACTCGGGTCGAGGTGGCCGGAGTCCGCGACGGAGCGACGATCGACGTCGACAGCATCGAGGAAACCGGGCCTCCCCCGTCTCCGGGTCCGAGCGGGAACCAGCGCATCCTCATCATGCTCGCCGGCTACTCCCCACAGGACGCCGTCACCTCCACCTCGGCGGAGCAACAGATCGGGCAGGTGGACTCCGACTGGTATCGAGGCACGTCGTATGGGGCGGCCTGGCTGACGGCGACGGCGACGCCGTGGATGACGATCCCGGATCGAAGCGTCGGAGGAACGACCTGCAAGATCTACGGCATCTTCTCCGACGCCGAGGCGGCGGCCGTCGCGCTCGGCTTCAACCCGTCCGCCTACGACCGCGAGATGGTCTACGTCCCGCACGGCTCACCGGGCTGCACCCAGTGGGCGGGACAGGCAGAGGTCGGCGGGCGTCGCAGCTGGATCTACGGCTACATGGACACCCGCGTCACCGTTCACGAGCTCGGTCACAACCTCGGCCTTTGGCATTCCCACTCGTTGACGTGCCACAACGGCTCCGGGGCCAACGTCACGTACGGCTCGACCTGCGATCCGATCGACGAGTACGGCGATCCTTTCGATGCGATGGGCAACTGCTGCTTCTCGACGCCCGGTCAGTTCAGCGCGCTGCAGAAGGACAATCTCGGATGGATGTCGCAACGGGTTCAGGACATCAGCGCTGCCGGTTCGACGACGGTGACGCTCACCCCGCTCGAAGGGTCATCGGTGGGAGTCCAGGGGCTGCGGGTGCAATCGGGATCGACCGTGTACTGGCTCGATCTTCGGCAGCCGCTCGGTGAGGATGCGTATCTCTCCTCGCATCCGGGAGCAACGCAGGGCGTCGAGATCCACATCGCGGACGCGCAGAACGGCACCGATCTCCTCGATTCGAGCCCGAACGGGGACTTCTTCACCGAGGTCCTGCCCTTCGGGGCATCCTGGACGACCCCGGAGGGCGTGCGAATTACGGTCGGCTCCCTCAACGCATCCGGCGTACCCGTCACGGTCGTCATTCCCGGGCCTCAGGGATGCACGATCTTCGGCACCGGCGGCGACGACATCATCTCCGGCACCGCCGGCAACGACGTGATCTGCGCCGGCGGCGGAAACGACAAGATCTTCGCGACCACGGGCAACGACGTCGTCAACGGCGGCACCGGGGTCGACCTGGTGACCTTCGTCAACGCCACGGCTGCCGTTCGGGTCAATCTGCTCGCGGGCACCGCAACCGGTTGGGGAACCGATCAGCTCGCCGGCATCGAGAACGTGACGGGCTCTCCGTTCGCCGACGACATCAAGGGCAACGCGTTGCCGAACATCCTTGCCGGCTGGAAGGGCAACGACAAGGTTGCGGGGAACGGCGGAGACGACACGCTGCAGGGAGGTCCCGGGAACGACACCCTCATGGCGCCCTCCGGCAATGTGCTCGTCGACGGCCAGACCGGGCAGGACACCGTCAGCTTCGTGGGTTCCAAGCGGGCGGTCGTGGTCAATCTCGGCGCGGGGACGGCCTCGGGTCCGGGTCTCATGACCATCCTCCACACGGAGCGGGTCATCGGGTCGAAGTTCGCCGACCGGATCAAGGGCGCCCCCGGTCCCAACACGCTGAACGGCGAAGGCGGCAACGACAAGATCAACTCCGTCGACGGAACCAAGGGGAACGACTCCATCGACGGAGGGGCAGGGAGGGACACCTGCACCGGGGACGCGTCGGACAAGAAGACGCACTGCCCCTAGCCTCTTCTGATCGCCGGCCCGATGAGTCCGGCGGGCCGGACGTTTCACCTCGGAGAACTGCAGGTGAACGATCGGATCGAGAAACAGGAGGGTGCACCATGGACTTCAAGCTGGAGCTCGTGCTGATCCCCGCGTCGGACGTGGACCGGGCCAAGACCTTCGGCCGCGGCGTGAGGTCGGCGACATCCGGCACATGACGCCCAGGGATGGCAGCCGGGCGTGGATCCGCAGAAACCGACTACCCTCGTTCGCCGACAAGCCCCTTCCGCCGACGCTCTAGCCGGCCGGGCCGGTCCTGCTGGAAGTCCTGGCCGAACGGGGTCGGATGGCCCGTGTCGTCGGCCTTCAGGGGCCGCAAGCTCGGGGCAGGAAGCAACCCACAACGAACGCTCCTTGAGAAGGAGGAGGCGGGGAACATGGATATGACGGTCAAGACCCCACTCGAGATGCCGGAGATGGAGCGGCTGGAGCCGATCCACACGAAGGGCCTGCAGCGGGTGTTCGCACTTCTGCGAGTCGCAATGGGCTGGACTTTTCTTTGGGCGTTCCTGGACAAGGCGTTCGCCCTCGGATTCTCCACCGGTCGCGTGCTCAACGACGCCGGACAGACCGTGAAGATCGACTTCTTCGGAGATGCCGCCTGGATTCACGGCGCATCCCCAACGGCGGGAGTGCTCGGCTTTGCAATGAAGGGGCCGTTCGTGCACTTCTACCAGACGATCACCGGCTACCAGATGACGGCGGCCGGGCCGACGTCGGCCGCATGGATCGACTGGATCTACATGTTGTCGATGCTGCTGATCGGCGGCGCGCTGATCCTGGGGATCGGCGTTCGGCTCGCGAGCCTCGGAGGCATCGTCTGGATGGCGATCTTCTTCACGGCTACGGCAATCTGGCCCGAGCACAACAACTTCGTCGACGAGCACGTGGTCAACATGCTGGTCCTGACGGGGCTGTTCCTGGCCAACGCAGGCAGGTACTACGGGTTCGGGAAGGTGTGGCAGCGGACCCGCGTGGTCCAGAAGTACCCGATCCTCGGCTGAACACCCGAGTGCACCGGCGAGACAGGGGGGTCCCCGACCGGGGGCCCTCCGTCGTTGAGCCGGACTCGTGGTTGCCCCGACGACCAGCTTCCTCCTAGGCTTCGCGTCGAAGCAATCGAGCACGAGTATCGGTGCGCCAACCGAAAGGGGATCTCAGCCATGGCGAACGCGGAAGAGCTCGCTCGGCGGTACTTCAGCGCCGTCGAAGCGGGCGACGTGGGTGCGGCGTTGGCAACGCTCGCCGACGACGTCGAGTTCTGGACGCCGGGCGGTGGATTCCGCGGGAAGGACCAAGCGCGCGGCTTCGTCGAGGGCTATGCGGAGGGATTCCCGGGGGCCCGGTTCGAGATCGACTCCGTGGTCGCATCCGAAGAGCGGGTCGCGTTCGAGGGAACGTATGTCGGCACCAACGAGGGGCCGATGCGCACTCCCGATGGGACGGAGATGCCACCCACGGGGCGAGCGGTGAACATCCCCTTCGTGACCATCTTTACAAGTAACGGCGAGGCGCTCACGTCGCACCACGCCTACTGGGATCAGATGAGCTTCATGTCTCAGCTGGGGCTCATGCCCAGCGGAACAGCCAGCGGAACAGACTGAACTGGCGCGCCGGGAGGGGAACACCGGACGTCACGCCAGGTTCTTCACAAGGAAGTCGCGCTGGGCCTGGCTGGCTTGGTCGAAGAGTTCGCTCGGGTGCCACAGCAGTCCGAAATGCCCGCCATCGATCTCGATCAGCTCCTTCGGCCCCGGGACAGCCTCGTAGACGGCACGCGCGACTCCCGGATTCGCGCCGGGCATCTCGTCCTGCGGCGCGATCATCATGAGGAGCGGGCGCTGGAGATGCGGGGAGGCGATGCCGGCATGGAACGGGGCCGGTGTTGCCGGAATGACTCGGGTCGCCCGGTTCTCCCATCCCGAGCCGTGGCGTCCGCCGTGCTCGATGAACCAGCGGAAGGCCTGGATCGGCGTGAGCAGCGAGGGCGTGTTGAGCTGGTCGGCCGAAACCACCGGCATGGGGCCATCGGCCGTTCCCCCCGTCCCCCCGCCGATCTCCCCATGAAGGAGCGTGTCGCGCAGAGCCGCGAACACCGAGCCGTCGGGGTCCGGAGGTGGAAAGGCCGGGCCGCACGCAGGGACCTGGGCGACGACGGCAGCCACGCGCTCGTCGACCGCCCCCACGACCAGGACTTCCGCCGCGCTGTAGCTGTCACCCCAGATCGCGATCGCGCCGCTATCGATGCCGGCGAGAGATCCGACGAACGTGATCGCGTCGCGATAGCCGCGTGCCTGAACCCAGGGGTTGATCTCCTGACGCGGCTCGCCATCGCTGGTGCCGAAGTTGCGATGGTCGTACAGGAAGGCCGCGAGCCCGGCTTCCTGAAAGACCTCCGCGTAGCGGTCGGTCACCATCGGTATCGTCGCGGAGGTGCCGTGCGTCATGACGACGACCGGAGCGGGCCTCGCTCCGGGCGGGCGATACAGTCGCCCGCGCAACAACGCCCCTGCCGACGGGAACTCCTGAACCTCGAACATCGGCCACTCCTCGAACGGCTCCCTTCGCCGGCGCCGTTCTCGCTCGATCAGCCCAGGTGCTCGCCCACGGCGTCGGCCACGATCGCGGCGTCCTCGCCGACACCGCACAGCAGAGACGACTTCCGTTTGCGCAGGAAATGCACCCCCGCGAAGAACAGCCCGGGCGCCACCGAGCTGGCACCGTCGCGCTGGACCGGGAAGCCCATCTCGTCGAAGCCTCCGGGCAGATCGATCCAGTCGGCGTAGTTCGAGCGGAACCCGCCGGCGAAGATCACGGCACCCAGCCTCGCGGTCGCGATCGCGTCCGGCGCCCGCGCCTCGAACGGCTCGGGGTCGGGCAGGCCGGGGTCCTCGATGTCCCGCACAGCGCACAGCTCCTCGATCATCCGGCGGATATCCAAGTAGCGCTCGTCCGACCAGGCCACGCTGGCGGCCAGGTCGTCCTCGAACCGGATGTTGGCGCCCTCGCATCCCGCGAACCGCCCGACGAGCGTGACCCCCTTCGCGCGGAGCGATCGAACATGCAGGTCGTGGCCGCCGGCCACCCCGCTCGCCGTGACGTTGGCAGCGAGCCGAGCCGCGGGAGACGGGAGCGCATCGACGGCCTGGTCGAAGAAGCCCGTCTCGAGCACCCACCACACCACGTCATGCCCGCCGACGTTCCGCGGCGCCCACGCCGCTCGCCCGCACGAGAGGATCACCTCGCGCCCGCCGTCGATCAGCTCCTCGGCGATCTGGCAGCCCGACTGCCCGTTCCCGACGACGAGCACCGCGCCCTCTGGCAGGGAAGACGGATCACGGTAGTCGCGGGTGTCGATGGCGAGGAGGCCGGCGGGGAGCCCGTCGGCCCCCGGCGGGCGGAACGCTCGCTGGAAGGCGCCGGTGCAGACCACGACCGTCCTGGCCGCGATCGGCCCGTCGGTCGTCTCCAGCCGGAAGCCGCCCTCGGCGGGTCGCAGCTCGCTGACACCGACACCTTCGCGAACCGGGCTCTCGGCGCCATGCGCGTACCGATCGAGGTAGTCGACGATGCCCTCGCGGTTCATGAATCCATCGGGATCGTCGCCGTCGTAGGAATGACCCGGCAGCACCAAGCTCCAGTTCGGAGTGTTGATACAGAACCCGTCCCAGAGCCCGCGCCACATGCTTCCCACGCGGTCGCGCTCCAGGATCATGTGCTCGACGCCGACGCGAGCAAGCTCGTGGCCGGTGGCGAGCCCGGCTTGGCCACCCCCGATCACCAGGGCGTCGGTGCGGTCGATGGGCATGGACTCAGTGTGTCAGGCGACCATGCACCCGGCGAAACGAACCAACTGGCGCGCCGGGAGGGAGTCGAACCCCCAACCTTCTGATCCGTAGTCAGATGCTCTATCCATTGAGCTACCGGCGCTCGGGGTCAGTCTAGCGAACCCCCCTGTCCCGGCCTTAGGCGGGGAGGACACCCTCTGCCAGAAGCTGCTTCCTGAGGCCGGCAGCGTCGGTGAACAACGAAGCATTGAAACCGACGCCCTGTGCCGCATCGACGTTGTTCTGGCGGTCGTCGACATACAGACAGGCGCCCGGATCGAGCTCGAACCGTTCGATAAGGATCCGGAAGAGCCTCGGATCGGGCTTGGCCACTCGTTCCACTCCCGAGACCACGATCCCTGCGAATCGCTCGAGGGCGGGGAACGATTCAAGCGCCAGATGGAATGTCTCGGTCGAGAAGTTCGTGATCGAGTAGAGCGGCACGCCGGCGTCGAGCAGCTCATCCACCAGTCCGTGCATCCCCTCGATCAGGCCGGCGATCATCTCCGGCCACCGGATCCGATACGCCTCGATCAGATCCGCCTGCGAGGGATGCAGCGGCACGAGCTGCGCGATCGCGTCGGCGAACGACACCCCGACGTCCGTCTGCGCGTTCCACTCGGGTGTGCAGACGGTGGAAAGAAACTCTTCCATCCCCGCTGGGTCACCGAGGAAGAGCTTTCGAAAGAGGTGCCTCGGATCCCAGTCGAGCAGGACGCCCCCGATGTCGAGCACGACCGCAGGCGTCGGTGCGTCCCTCATGCGACCCACTATGGCAACACCGTCCGCGAGCACTTGACCCGCCCCCGTTCGACTCGCTAGCCTCAGCCGCTCCGCCGGGGAGGGGCAATGGCCCTACAGCGTCATATCTATCGGATTGCCGTGCTCGCGCTCGCGGGCTTCCTTCTCGTGCCAGCGTTCCCAGTGAGCGCCGCGGCCGGCGACCTCGATTCCAGCTTCGGCCAAGGCGGCGTCGCGACCCTGCCGGGCAAAGGACAGGCCCGCGCGATCACGATCGACCGGCAAGGACGGATCCTGATCGCCTGGGTGGATCCCACCGCGTCCGATCCGACTACCTCCGTGACTCGCCTGAAAGCGGACGGCACGCCCGATACGGCGTTTGGTAACGGCGGCACCTCGACCATCGGTCTCGGCGGCGTGCTCGAAGACCCGACCGACGTACTCGTCATGCCGAACGACAGGATCGTGATCGTCGGGTCGGTCGCCGATTCCGCGGGCTCGCGACAGGACCTCGCGCTCGCCCGGCTGCTGACCGGAGGAACGCTCGACACGAGCTTCGACGGCGACGGCCGCGCGCGCATCATCGGCACGCAGTCGACGCAAGCCCGCGACGCCATCCCCGACTCGTCCGGCCGCGTGCTGATCGTGACCACCCGCACGCCGGCCAAGAAGCGGCCGACCGTCACGCGGATCATGCCCGAGTCCACGTTCGATCCGAACTTCGGCACCGACGGGACCGCCACCATCAAGGGGCTGAACGCGCTCAGCTCGGTCACGCAGGCAGCCGACGGCACGATCACCGCGCTCGGCCACGACAACGCGTGCGCATGCGATCTGCTGCTGCGGCTGACCTCGAGCGGGCAACGCGTGACGTCATTCGGATCCGGCGGCTTGCTGAAGCTTCCGAACCCGCCCGGCTCGACCGCGGCATCGTTCTCGGCCATCGCGATGTCGGGCAGCAAACTGGTCGTCGCCGGATCCGCGCTGGTGTCCGGCTCGCGCCGGTTCATCGTCGAGCGCTTGTTCATGGCGGGCGTCGCAGACTCCTCGTTCGACGGAGACGGGATCGCGATCAGCGCGGCGATCGGCACCGACGCCGCCGCGAACTCGCTGGCCGTCACCGGCAGCGGCAAGCTCTTCGTCTCCGGCAGCGCCGCGAAGGCGTTCGTCACGGCGGAGCTCAAGGCGAACGGCAAGCCCGTCAAGGGGTTCGGGCAATCCGGGCTGGCCAGGACCACCGTCGCCCCGGGATTGGACGTCGCGCCGGCGTCCGTTCTCGACGAGAACGGACGGCTGCTGGTCTGCGGCGCCGCGGGCGACTCGACCCATCCGGATCACCCGGTCGTCATCAGGTACCTGACATGAGCGATCGCGCCCGAGGCGGGCCCTCGGAGCCTCTCCACGGTATACAGGTTTCGCAGAGGCGCATACGATCCGCGCGTGAGAGGGCAACCGGGGTGCCCAGATGAAGCCGACCGATAAGCTCGCATTCGGAACGGGGCGGGCGAAGTATCCGCCGCTTCCGTTCTTTGACGCCAAGCTCCTGCTCTCGAAGCCCTGGGTGCAGGATTGCCTCATCGCGGCCGCGCTCACCGCCACGTCCCTCGTCGGCGCAGCCACGCACTTGCGGGTGGATCTGCCGGAGGGCGGGGGCGACGTCAATCTGCGGAGCCTCGATGTGCTCGGGGTCGCACTGCTCCTGCTCCAGACGGCAACCCTCGCCTGGAGGCGCCGCGCACCGGCGCTGGTCTTGATGGTGGTGACGGCCTCGATCTTCCTGTACTCAACCCTGGGTTATTTCCGCTCGTTTGCCTCGTTCGGCTTCCTGATCGCGTTGTACACGATTGCCGCCCACCGCAACCGGCGGTTGTCCGTCCCCGCGGGCATCGGGGGCGCCCTCATCGTCTTGCTGATCCTTGTGATCGGGCGTGAGCCGATCGAGCCCGACACCATCATCGCCGAGTTCCTGATCGTCGGCGCCGCGTGGTTCATCGGAGACGGATTTCGGATCCGGCGAGGTCAGTTCGAACAACTCGCCGATCGTGCCGCGCGGCTCGAGCAGGCTGGTGAGGAGATCGCGCGGCATGCGGTGGTGGAGGAGCGCCGGGTCATCGCCCGTGAGCTCCACGATGTGGTCGCGCACAACGTCAGCGTTATCGTCGCCCAGGCAGGAGCGGCGCAACAGATTCGCGCGACCGCCCCCGAGGAGGCCTTCGGAGCCCTGGGCGCCATCGAACGCACGGGGCGCGAGGCGCTGGTCGAGATGCGACGTCTCATGGGGTTCCTCCGCACGGAGTCGGAGCAAACAGCGATGCTCGCGCCGCAGCCGGGTCTTCAGAACCTCAGCGTCCTCGTCGATCAGGTCCGGGACGCCGGCCTCTCCACGGTGCTCACGATCGAAGGGATTCCCCGGCCCGTGCCCCCGGGTCTTGATCTCTCGGCCTTCCGGATCGTTCAGGAGGCCCTCACCAACATCCTCAAGCATGCCAGTGCGGCCCAAGCCGAAGTGGCCGTGCAGTTTGAAGAATCCCGCCTTGTCCTCGTGATCGACGACAACGGCTGCGGCGCGCGCGAGCGGGACGCCGACGCCTCGCGACCGAAGTACGGGCACCTCGGCATGCGCGAACGCATCGGCCTCTTCGGCGGCGAGCTTCACGTGGGGGCGAGGCCGGGCGGGGGCTACCGAGTCAAGGCGTCGCTTCCACTGGACTCGGATCCCTCGTGACGATCCGCGTGCTGGCGGCCGACGACCAGCCCCTGATGCGGGCGGCGTACGAGATGACCCTTCGCGCGGAGCCGGACATCGAGCTGGTCGGCGAGGCAGCCGACGGGCAGGCGGCCGTCGAGGCGGCCGAGCAGCTCCGCCCCGACATCGTCCTGATGGACATCCGGATGCCGGTGCTCGACGGGGTCGAAGCGACACGGCTCCTCGCCGCGGCCGACCCTCGAATCAAGATCCTCGTGCTCACGACGTTCGATCTCGACGAGTACGTGGTCGAGGCCCTTCGTGCCGGGGCAAGCGGCTTCCTCTTGAAGGACGTGCGGCCGGACGAGCTGGTCCACGCCATCCGCGTGGTGGCGCGGGGCGACGCCCTTCTCGCACCGTCGGTGACGCGCCGGCTCCTCGACGCGCTGGCGGGTTCGTTTCCCGCCCTTCGTCCGAAGCAGGCGCGGATGCTGGAGGCTCTGACCGACAGCGAGCTCAAAGTGCTCACGCTCGTCGGCAGAGGGCTCTCGAATGAGGAAATCGCGGGCGAGCTCTTCGTCGCCGATACGACCGTTCGCACCCATATCCGGCACATTCTCGACAAGCTGAAGCTCAGGAACCGCGTCCAGGCGGTGGTGCTCGCTTACGACACGGGTCTCGTCCAGCCGAACCCGCGATAGCGCATCGGGGTGAGCGCGTCTCGTCCCCGGCGACGAGGACGATTCGTCCCAAAAGGTGACGACTGCGTGGGTCGAACTTCCTAGCGTGCCATCCGTCATGATGCGATGGCTCGTCGGCCGGAGCATGAAGGCCCGGGGGTTCGTGGTCGGCCTGGCCGGGGCAGTCCTGCTATTCGGCCTGTGGCAGATCCGCTCCACGCAGCTGGAATCGCTTCCCGAGTTCTCGCCGCTGACCGTCCAGGTCCAGACAGAAGCGCTTGGCCTGTCCGCGCCGGAGGTCGAGCAGCTCATCACCGTCCCGCTCGAGCAGGATCTGCTGGCGGGCGTCCCCTGGCTGAGCACGACCAGGTCGGAATCGATCCCCGGCCTTTCCTCGATCGATCTGATCTTCGATTCCGGCACGGACCTGCTCCGCGCCCGGCAAGTCGTCCAGGAGCGCCTTACGCAGGCTGCCGGGTTGCCGAACGTCTCGGCATCCCCGCACATGCTCCAGCCGCTGTCGTCAACGAGCCGGGTCATGATGGTTCGGCTTTCGTCCACGACCGTCTCGCCGATCGAGCTGTCGGTCCTCGCTCGGTGGACGGTCCGACCCAAACTCCTTGGCGTGCCCGGGGTCGCGAACGTCTCGATCTGGGGCCAGCGCGAGCGGCAGCTGCAGGTGCAGGTCGACCCCGGCCGGCTCGCCGCGCACGGGCTGACGCTCGACCGGATCATCGAGACCAGCGGAAACGCGCTCTGGGCCTCTCCACTCACCTTCCTCGAAGCGTCCACGCCCGGCACCGGAGGCTTCATCGACACCGCGAACCAGCGGCTCGGTATCCAGCACCTCCAGCCGATCACCACGGCGAGCGATCTGGCGAAAGTGCCGATCGAAGGGGGGACGGGAGGACCGCTCCAGCTGGGTGACGTGGCGAATGTTGTCGAGGACCACCAACCGCTCATCGGCGACGCCATCTTCACCGACGGCAACCCGGGTCTCCTGCTTGTGGTCGAGAAGTTCCCCGGGGCAAACATCCTTGCCGTCACCCACGACATCGACGCGGCCTTGGGGGCGCTCCGACCGGGGCTGTCCGGCGTCGACGTCGACGCGTCCGTCTATCGGCCGGCCGCCTACATCGAGCACAGCAGCGGGAATCTCGGCGCCGCCCTGCTCATTGCGCTGGCGCTGATGATCCTCGGGCTCGGCCTGCTGCTGTTCGGGTGGCGAGGCGCCGTCGTAGGCAGCGTGTCGATCCTGTCCTCGCTCGCCGTCGCGTGGCTGGTCCTGTACGTGCGCGGGACGACGATCAGCACGATGGTGCTGGCGGGTCTCGTGATGGCGCTCGCCGTCGTGATAGACGACGCCATCATGGACCTCGACGGCGTGGTGCGCGGACTTCGCGCGCAACGCTTGAACGGCGTGGAACCGTCGGTGGCCACGACGATCCTCGAGGCCTCGCTCCGGATGCGAAACGCGGCCACGTACGCGACGTTGATCACGCTCGTCGCCGTGGTCCCGCTCTTCTTCCTTCGGGGCGAGTCCTCGCCGTTCGTCCCGCCCGTGATCCTTTCGTTCGGACTCGCGATCATCGCGTCGATGGTGGTCGCGCTTGTCGTCACCCCCGTGCTCAGCTTGCTGCTGCTTCGGAGAGCACCACTCGAGCGTGACGGCTCACCGATCGTCGAATGGCTCTTGCGCGGCTACGACCAGGCCATCGCGGGTTCGAGCCGCTTGCCGCGCCGCATGCTCGCGGGAACGGCGGCGATCGTGCTGCTCGCGATCGTCGCGGTGCCCTTCCTGAGTTCTTCGACACTCCCTTCGTTCCGCGACGGGACCATCCTCGTCGACCTGCGAGCGGTCCCCGGCACATCGCTGCCGGAGATGGATCGGATCACGGGCCGGCTCGGCCGCGAGCTGACCGCTCTCCCCGGCGTGCGGAACGTCGGAGCGCACGTCGGGCGGGCGATCACGTCGGACCGCGTGGTCGGCGTCGACTCCGCACAGCTCTGGGTCAGTCTCGACCCGGGCGCCGACTATGACGCGACCGCCGGTGCCGTCAGAGACGTGATCGACGGATACCCCGGGCTCGCCCACGACGTGCGCACGTATTCGGACGAGCGGGTCGGCGCGGTACTTCGCGAGGCCGACAGCCCGGTCGTGGTCCGCTTGTTCGGCCAGGACCTCGATGCCCTCCGCGGCGAGGCCGACGAGGTCGTCGAAATGTTGGCCGGGATCGACGGCGTCGTCGATCCGACCGCGGAGCTCCAGCCGCAGCAAGCCACGCTGAACGTCAGCGTCGATCTCCGGGCGGCCGAGCGCTACGGCATCGTTCCGGGCGACGTACGACGCGCGGCCGCGACCTTCCTCTCCGGCATCGGGGTCGGGAGCCTCTTTGAACAGCAGAAGGTGTTCGACGTCGTGGTGTGGGGCACGCCCGAGACACGCAACAGCCTGAGCAGCGTGCGCGACCTCCTGATCGACACGCCCCGCGGTGGGCACGTGCGCCTGGGGTCCGTGGCGGATGTGGCGATCGCTTCGACACCCACGGTGATCCGCCATCAAGACCTGTCGAGGAGCCTCGACGTCGTCGCCGACGTGCGGGGTCGCGACGTCGGCGACGTGGCGGACGACGTCCGGCGCGGGCTCGGCGAGCATCGACGTTCGCGTTGGAGCACCATGCCGAACTCGTCGGCACATACGCCGATCGGCAGGCGGCCGACCGACGCGTCTTGGCGCTGGCAGTCGCGGCCGCGATCGGGGTCTTCCTGCTTGCTCCAGGCAGCCCTCGGGAGCTGGCGCCTGGCGACCATCGCCTTCTTCACGCAGCCGCTGGTCGCCGCTGGCGTGCGTGCTGGCCGTCTTCGTCGCCGGCCGGGAGCTCACGATCGGCTCCGTCGCCGGGTTCGTCGCTGCCTTCGCGCTCAGGCTCGAGGACCAGTCTCACGCTCCTTCGGCACTATCAGCACCTCGAGCGAAGAGACCACAATGTCTTCGGCATGACGCTCGTCCGGCGCGGTTCCCACGAGCGGTTCATCCCGATCTTCTGCGACCGTCATCGTCGCAAGCCTCGTCCTCGTGCCGTTCGCGCTCTCCGGAGCCGTGGCGGGCGAGGAGGTCATCCAGCCGATGGCGGTCGCGATGCTCGGGGGGCTCTTGGCGTCCGCACTCTGAACCTGTTCGTCGTCCCCGGCCTGTACCTCCGCTTCGGATCGGCGGGAGATCGCGAAGCCACCCCGGAGGACGTCGTCAACGTGCCCGAGCTGGGTCGCGTCTCGGGAACCTGAGCAACACCCAAGACAACAAGGAGGAGAGATGCGTGTGCGCCACGAACGGATCGCCGCAGGGGTCGTCCTGTTCGGTCTGGTCCTTGCCGGATGTAGAGGCGGGGCCGGCGAGGAGGGCAACCGCGAGACCGACGTCGCCACGGTCGAGCCGATCGAGGGGAGCGACGTGGCTCGTGTCACGCTCTCCGAGGACGCGGCTCGGCGCCTCGATATCCAGACCGAGGCCGTCAAAGTCCTGCCCGGGTCCGGCGCCCGGCTGACGATCCCGTACGCCGCGGTGCTCTACGACGCCGACGGCGACACGTGGGCCTACTCGAACCCGGGGCCGCGGTCTTCGTCCGGTCTCCGATCGCGGTCGACCGGCATCGAGGGTGACGAGGCGATCCTGTCCGACGGCCCTCCTCCGGGACCACATGGTGACGGTGGGCGCCGAGGAGCTGCTTCGGCACCGAGTACGGGCTCTTCAAAGAAGACTGACCGGGGAGCCGACCGAGAAGACTGACGGAGAGAGGGACGCGCCGTCATGATGCGCTGGATCGTAAGACGAGCCTGAAGTTCCGGTACCTGGTCGTCGCGTTCGCCGGGGCGATGATGTTCTTCGGGGTGGGCCAGCTGCCGCCATGCCGGTCGACGTCTTCCCGGAGTTCGCGCCTCCCCGCGTCGAGATCCAGACGTCGTGCCTCGGGCTGTCGGCCGCCGAGGTGGAGAGCCTGGTCAGCGATCCCGCTGGAGCAGTCGCTGAACGGGATACCGGGCTCGAGACATCCGCTCGAAGTCGGTTTCCGCAGCTCTCGTCGATCGAGCTCGTTCTTCCGCCAGGGCGCGGACATCCTCGGAGGCGCGGCAGCTCGTCAGCGAGCGCATGGCGGCGGTGATCAAGACGATCCCGACGTGGGCGGCCCGCCGGTCATGATCCGCCCGTCTCGACGACGGGCCGAGTCATGGAGATCGGGCTGTCCTCCGGACACGATCGACCTCAGGACATGTCGATGACCGCCTACTGGACGATCCGGGGACGGCTCCTCAGGGTGCCCGGCGTCGCAAACGTCGCCATCTGGGGCGAGCGCTCAAGATGCTGCAGGTGCAGATCGATCCCGTTACGTCTGCCGCCGAACAACATCACCCTCGAGAGGTCATGGACGCGACCCGCGGGCCGTGGACGTCCGGGATCTTGAAGTTTCTCAAGCGGAGCGGTGATCGGCAACGGCGGGGCGATCGAGACCGCCAACCAGCGAGTCAACATCCAGCACACCGCTCCGCTCGTCACGCCGACTGACCTGGCGCAGGTCCCGTCGGCACGCGCCACAAGCGGCAGCCCGCTGGTGCTCGGCGACGTCGCCAATCGCGTAACGAAGGAACATCAGCCGCTGATCGGCGACGCGGTCATCAACGACGGCCGTGGCCTCATGCTCGTCGTCGAGAAGCTTCCGTGGGCCAACACCTTGGACGTCACCCACAAGGTGGAGGCGGCGCTCGACGAGATGAAGCCCGGCCTCACCGGCACTGGACCATGGACCCGACGATCTTCCGGTCGGCGGACTTCATCGACCTGGCGATCCACAACCTCACCGACGCTCTGCTCCTCGGTTGTCTCCTCGTGGTGCTGATCACTGCTGATGTTCCTCTTCGCATGGCGAACCGCCCTGATCAGCCTCGTCGCGATCCCGATGTCGCTGATGGCCGCGGTGCTCGTGCTGCACCTGCGCGGGGCGCCACGATCAACACGATGGTCCTGAGCGGGTCTGGTGATCGCCGTCGGGGTGGTCGTCGACGACGCCATCATCGACATCGAGAACATCGTGCGGCGTCTTCGCATGACTCGGAACGGGCAGCGAACGAAGCTCGGCGGCGAGCGTCATCCTCGAGGCCTCGATCGAGGTACGCAGCGCGATCATCTACGCCACGCTGATCGACGTGCTGACGCTGTTGCCGATGCTGTTCATGCAGGGGCTGTCCGGCGCCTTCTTCCGGCCCCTCGCCGTCTCCTACGGGCTGGCGGTGCTGGCCTCGATGGTCGTCGCCATGACGGTCACGCCTGCGCTCGGCCTGATCCTGCTGCGCAAGGCTCCGATCGAGCGGCGGGAGTCGCCGCTCGTCCGCGTGCTGCAGCGCGCCTACGAACGCGTGCTGTCGCCGATCATCCGTGCACCCGGCTGCGGTCGCGGGCGTCGGGTTCGCGATCGTCGCCGTCGGCCTCCTTGTCGTTCCCCACCTGGGCAAGCCCTGCTTCCCCACTTCAAGGAGCGCGAGTTCCTGATCGCACTGGATCACCAAGCCGGGCACGTCGCTCCCGGAGGAGCGACGGATCGTGACCGCCGCGAGCCGCGACATCCGTGCGGTTCCGGGCGTCAGCAACTTCGGCTCCCATATCGGCCAAGCGCTCTTCGCCGAGGAGATCGTCGGCGCCAACTTCGGCGAGAACTGGATCAGCATCGACCCCAAGGCGAACTACGACAAGACGATCGCCGCGTCCAGGCGTCGTGAACAGCTACCCGGGCCTGTATCACAACGTCTAACCTACTTCAACGAGCGGGTGGAGGAGGTGCTCGCCGGAGCGAGCAACCCATCGTGGTGCAGCGATCTTCGGTCCGGACCTGGAGGAGCTCCGGGCCCAGGCGCAAGAGGTCCGAGCACCGCTCTGGCGAACATGCCCGGCATCGCCGAAGAGCACGTCGAGCTTCAAGAGGACGTGCCCCAGGTGGAGGTCGAGGTCAACCTTGACGCCGCCCAGCGCTACGGGATCAAGCCGGGAGACGTCGCCGAGCGGCGTCCACGATGGTTTCGGGCGAAGAGGTGGGCGACATCTTCCGGGACGGGAAGGCCTACGACGTCATGGTCTGGACCACGCCCGAGACGCGCGGCAGCCTGACCGACATCGGCCGGCTCCTGCTCGACACGCCGGGCGGGGTCACGTCCGTCTGGACAGGTGGCCGACGTGGCCATCAGCCGGCCCCGAACGTAATCCAGCGTGAGGCGGACTCCCGCCGCATCGATATCGGCGCGAGACGTCGAGGGACGTGATCTCGGCTCTGTGGTGCAAGGACGTCGAGCGGGCGGTCGGAGGTCGACTTCCCGCTCGGTACCACGCGGAGATGCTCGGCGAGTACACCGAGCGCCAAACGGCGCAGAGCCGTCTGATCTGCTTGCGCTGGCGGCCGTAGCGGGGTCTTCCTTCTCCTGCGGGTGGCCTTGCACAGCTTGCGGCTGGCGGCTGGCCTTCCTCGACCTGCCCATCGCACTCGGTGGGCGGCGTTCTGGCAACGTTCTTGTCCGGAGGCATCATCTCACTGGGCTCCCTCGTCGGCTTCTTCACCATCTTCGGGCATCGCGGCCCGCACCAGGATCATGATGATCAACCACTACCAGCATCTGGAGGAACACGAGGGCGAGACGTTCGGTCCCGGCGCTCGTGCTGCGTGGGGCACGGGAACGGCTCTCGCCGATCCTGATGACCGCGTTGGCGACCGGGCTGGCGCTCGTGCCGCTGGCGATCGCGGCAACGATCCCCGGGAACGAGATCGAGCACCCGATGGCCATCGTCATCGTCGGGGGCCTGATCACGTCGACGTTCCTCAACCTCTTCATCGTCCCGACGCTCTACCTGCGGATGGGCAGGGGCGTGGCCGTCCCCGCCCGGCCGAACGGAGCCCTCGCGTGAGGATGAGGAACGGAGCGTTCGCCGTCGCGGCGATGCTCCTGTTGCTGCCGGCGTGCACGTCGCGGCGGCCGACCGGCACGGTCACCCCGACGACGGGACCCCTGGCAGCCAAGGACTTCGATCCGGCCAATTTCGCCGAATCCTGGATCGTGGACAACCGGTGGTTCCCGCTGGAACCCGGCACGAAGATGGTGTTCGAAGGGCACGCGTTCGACGACGAGGAGCGCATCCGGCGCCGGGTCGTGGTCGTCGTCACCGACCTGACCAAGGAGATCGCCGGCGTCCGCGCGACGATCGTCCGGGAGCTGGACTTCACGAACGGGCGGCTCGAGGAAGCGGAGCTCGCCTTCTTCGCCCAGGACGCCGGCGGCACCGTCTGGCATCTGGGCGAGTACCCGGAGGAGTACGAGGACGGAGAGATCGTGAAGACCCCGGCGTGGATCGCGGGGTCCGAGGGGGCCGCCGCCGGGGTCCAGATGCAGGCCGACCCTCGGTCCGGTACTCGCAGCTACGCCCAGGGATGGGGACCGCGGGTCGGCTGGAACGACCGCGGACGCGTGGATCGGCTCGGTGGACGGACGTGCGTTCCCGTCGCCTGCTACGACGACATCCTCGTCACTCGGGAGTTCAGCTGGACCGAGCCGGGTGCCTACCAGCGCAAGCTGTACGCGCCGGGAGTCGGCACCGTCCGAGTGGGATGGGGAGGGGCCCAGGAGGAGGAACGCGAAGTGCTCGTCCTGAGGGCCCTCGTGCACCTCGACGACGCCGCGCTCGCCACGGTCCGCGCCGAGGTTGTCGAGCAGGAGGATCGCGCGTACGAGAGGAGCCCGGGCGCCTACGGCCCCACGGAGCGAGCGGCGTCCCGGCCGGCTGGGTGACGAGGAAGCTCCCCCTCCCGGTCCACAGGCTGATCGCGAGCGTGCCGGTCTCGGTCCGGGACCAGCCGCCGGGCTCAGGCCGACCAGAGGTCGGTGAGGAACGCGTCGACGGTCGGGGCGCCGGCCCCGGCGTCGATCGAGCGGAGATCCTCCAGCGGCACGTCCGAACCCTCTTCGTCGAAGAGTGCCCGCACCTCCTCGGGCAGGAACCGCGACACCTGCGCGTACGCGTGCGGATCCTCGAGCCCGCGCGGGCGGCGGTAGTAGCGAAGCGGCACGTAGACGTGCAGCGCGTCGCGTGCCCGCGTGAGCGCGACGTAGAGCAGCCGGCGCTCCTCCTCGATCTCGTCGTCGCCCCCGGTCGCCATGTCGCTCGGGATCATGCCGTCGGCCGCGTGGATGACGTGCACGACGTCCCACTCGAGCCCCTTGGCCGAATGCATGGTCGAGAGCACCAGCCAGTCCTCGTCGAGGAGCGGCGGGCCGGCGAGATCGCTGGTCGACGAAGGCGGGTCCAGCGCCAGGTCGTCGAGGAACCGCGTTCGCGACGGCGACGTCGCCGCCATCACGGCCAGCTGATCGAGGTCGCGAAGCCGCGCCGTCGAGCTCTCGTAACGGCGGGCGAAGACCGGCTCGAGGAACCTGCGAAGCCGTTCGAGCTGCTCGTCCACGCCACGGTCTTCGACCGAGCAGTCCCCGAGGGCCGCGCGCAGCTCGTCGAAGCCTTCGCGGGCCGGACCCGGCACGGCCGGCGGATCGTCGAGCAGCCGCCTGAGCGGCGACGGACCCGGGTCCGCCTCCTGCCGGACCCCGAGCGCCGTGAGGAGCCGGCGCGCGGTCGCCGGACCGATCCCTTCGGGCAGCTGGAGCACGCGGAACCAGGCGACCTCGTCCAGCGGGTTCTCGAGCACGCGGAGCAGCGAGAGCGTGTCCTTGACGTGCGCCGTCTCGAGGAACTTGAGCCCGCCGTATTTCACGAACGGGATGTTCCGCCGCGACAGCTCGACCTCCAGCAGGTCGCTGTGGTGCGCCGCGCGGAAGAGCACCGCCTGACGGTGCAGCGGGATTCCTTCTTCGCGGTGGCGCAGCACGGCCTTGCACAACACGTCGGATTGCTCCGCCTCGTCGAGGCAGGTTCGCAGCTTCGGCCGCCCCTCGCCCCGGCGGTCGGACCAGAGCGTCTTCTCGTGCCGCTGCGGCGACAGCGCGATGACCGCGTTGGATGCCGCAAGCAACGGCGGGGTCGACCGGTAGTTCTGCTCCAACCGAACGACCGTCGTCCCGTCGAACCGCTGGGGGAACTCGAGGATGTTGCGGACGGTCGCCGACCGGAATCCGTAGATCGACTGCGCGTCGTCGCCGACGACGGTCACGTTGGTCCCGGGCGGCCGCAGACCTTCGAGGATGCGCGCCTGGAGCGCGTTCGTGTCCTGGTACTCGTCGACGAGCACGTGGTCGAACGTGGCGGCGAGCGCCGGTCCCGCGGGCGACTCGACGAGCGCGCGCCAGAACAGGAGCAGGTCGTCGTAGTCCAGGACGTTCTGCTCGCGCTTGCGCCGGGTGTACGCCTCGAAGACCTCGCGCATCCCGCCCGCTTCGTCGGCGCACCATGGGTAGCGACCGCTCCAGGACCACACCGAGCTTCTCGCCGGCGTTCACGGTTCGCGAGTAGATCGCCGCGAGCGTCGCCTTGCGCGGGAAGCGCCGCTCCCCCTGGCCGAGCCCGAGCTCGCCGCGGATCAGGTCCATCACGTCGGCGGCATCGGTCTGGTCGAGCACGGTGAAGTCCGGGCCGCACGCCGACCGCGCGGCCGTCGAGCCGGAGCAGCCGGTTGGCGACCGCGTGGAACGTGCCGCCCCAGATCTCCGACGTCGCCGCCGCACCCGTCATTCGCTCGGCTCGCGCGACCATCTCGCGCGCGGCGCGGCGGCTGAACGTCAGCAGCAGGATTCGCGACGGGACGACGCCCCGCTCGATCAGGGCCGCGACCCGGCAGGCCAGGGTCATCGTCTTGCCGGTCCCGGCGCCCGCGACGACGAGCAGCGGGCCGTCACCGTGGGTCACCGCGGCCAGCTGCTCCGGATTCAGGTCCTCGAACACGTGTTCGGCGAGTATAGGGCGGCGGACCGGGCGCGCCTAGCTGATCAGCGGGATCTCCCGGCCGGCCGCGGAACGAACGAGGCCGGGGACCTGGTCGGCGCCGACCGTCAGCTCGGAGGCGGCACGTCCTTCCGCATCGACCAGGTAGGCGGCCGGCGTCCCGACGCCGGCGAACACCTCGGTCTCGGCCTCACCTCGGAACAGCACCCGTGCGTCGAACCCGTCGAGCAGCGGCCGGTTCTCCTCCCAGCTCCCGCGCGTGACCAAGACCAGCTCGACGTCCCGTTTGCGAAGCCCGGTCTGCAGCGCGGCGAGCTCGGGGGCGATCTGCGCGCAGAAGCCGCAGAAGGGGCTCCAGTTGATCAAGAGCATCCGGCGGCCGCCCAGATCCGCGAGCTCGACCTCGGCACCCTCGACGTCCGGCAGCGTGAAGGGCGGGATCGGCTCCCCGACGGCCACGCCGGGCGGCCACGGGGAGGACTCCGGCGGAGGCTCGTATGCGATCCCCTCGAGCAATCCGGCCCGCCCGATCTGCCGCGCGAGCGTCAGCAGGTCTTCCCGAACGACGTCGAGCTCGGCGCCGAACACCTCCGCGAAGTCCGAGGCCAGCTCGTCGAGCGTGGCGGCTCCGTCGAACGCGGTCCACGCGATGGTTCCGATCTCGTTCAGGTAGTGGGCGTTCGCCGACCCTTCGGCGAGCAGCACTGCCTCGCCGTCGAGGACGACCGCAGCCACATTGGGTCGCGGCACCGGGACGAACTCACTCTCGATCTCGTCGGCTGGCAGCTCCACATCCGGCGATCGCTCGTTCACGTTTCCTCCAGCGCCATGCCGGCCAGCTGGACGATCGCCGCGTCGGCGTCGATCCACGACGACTCGTAGCAGGCCGCCCGTTCGACGAACCGGCCGAGCGCCTCGAGGCCGGGACCCCCGACCTGCTCGAGGTTGAGGGTCCAATCCGCGAGGCTCGCCAGGGTGTATCCGCGGCGCGCCGGCCGAAGCGGCGCGTCCGGATCTCCCGCCGGCACGAAGACCGCCTCGACCTTCTCGGGCACCGCGACGAACCGGAGCGCGTCCTCGCCACTCCACGGCAACACGCCTGCCAGTCGTTCGATCGCGTCGATCGGAACATCGAGGGACCGACGGAGCGGCACGACGGCCGACGTCTCGACATCGATCGCCACGCTGAACTCCCCCGGCATTGCCAAGCCAAGCCTCGAAGCCCGGCGGCCGAGCTTCGCGAACGACGGAGCAAGCGACGGCGGCACCAGCGTCGGAACTCCGTGCACGTCGGCCACCGATGCCAGCACGTAGACGGCGTCGTCGCGCTCGTGGAAGGTGAACACCTCGAGCTCGGTGAGCAACGCGCGGCCGAGCGTCGCCGGGTCGAGCGTGCGCACGATGGCCGAGGAGTCGCGGTACAGGATCAGGAACTCCTTCGATGCCCGGCCGGCCGGCGGCTCGGGCACCACCACCGAGTACAGGATGTCTTCGACGTCCTCGACCTCGTAGGCGCCGAGCACGTCGCGCAGCCACTCGCCGAAGGCGTGCGAGGTCGAGCGAATGGCGAACCGAGCCTCACCGATCTCAAGGGAAAACGACACCACCCACCCGAGGTGGTCCAGTTTGTCCATTCAGGAGCTCTGCGGTTTGCGCTCCCTGACACGCTTGCGCAGATCGGAGTCTTCCGTCACGACGGTCTCCTACGTGAAGACTTCCCACAGCGCCGCCTCCGCCACCTCGAGCTGTCCGAGGACACCGAAGAGCGACTGAATGGGCACATGGGTGGGGCTCTCGTCCAGCGTCCGGAAGATCTCCAGCGCCAGCTCCAGTGACTTGCGGGCCTCGTCAACCCGCCGCCGGCTCTGGATCAGCTCCGTCGCCGCGCGGCTGTACGTGAACGGAATCGACGAGCCGGTTCGCGGAGGCGCCTCGGATGTCTTCACACCGTCACCATCCTGTCGTCCGCCGAGACGCGGGCGGGCTCGAAGAGACCGCGGACGGCTCGGATCGCATCGCCCAGATCGTCGATCGGCAGGTCGAAGCACTGCGCGCGCCCGACGACATCGAACAACGTCCGTGCGCCGAGCCTGCCCATCACCGGCTGGTTGAATGACTGCTCCGCGATGCGGATGAGCGCGGCCGCCCGCGACATCGGCCGCAGCTCCGTGTCCGAACCCGGGCGGTAGGCGGGAAACACGACGAATGCGATCGGGCCGGGGGCTCCGATCGCCCCCGCACGGAGATCCTCGGCCGCGACGTGATACCTGAGGCCGCGGAACCCTTCGTAGAAGAACGGCAGATCCGACGCGAGCCCGTCCAAGACCGGCATGGAGGTGGGCTCGATCAGCAGCGGGCGCAGGTAGGGATGGACCAGCGCCGTCTCCGGCTCGATCAGGGCCACCTCGTCGCCGAGGAACTGAAATCCCGCGCGAGTCAGGCCGGCCACGAGTGTCGTCTTTCCCGAATCCGGCGGCGCCGGCATCAAGACGGCTCGCCCGGCGAGCGACGCGACGGCGGCGTGGACGGCCAGGTACCGGTCGGTCCCCTCCACCGCGCGTCGCGTGCTGTCGAGGATGACCCAGTCCAGCATCGATCCCGGGTTGGGCACTCGCTGGATGCTGTCGCCGTCCTGGAAGAGCTCGTAGCAGTAGATCCTGCGCTCCTCCTCGAGTCCCGGGCTCAGCCGATGCGTGAGCGTGTACGTGGACACGGGCTCGCCGGCCGCCGGCTGCACAAAGGGAGCCAGCAGCCGCTCCACGACGCGGCCGGCACCATCCAGGTCGCTTCGGACGCGGAACGCGTAGTCGAGAGCCCGGAACCGGCGGTCGAAGGACCAGTGCCGGCCATCGAGTTCGCGCACCTCAACTCGACCCATCAAGCGCTCCATTCACTACCGAGAAGCCCGACACCCGAGGGCCACCGAGGCCCTCGGGTGTCGAGGTGGCACCGCAGCCCGCAGGGGCTACGTGCAGAAGGCGCCGTGCTTGTCCGCCCCTGGGTGGACCGAGACACGGGTGCCACAGACGGTTCCCTTGCAGAACTGGTAGTTCTCGTACGCGTGGCTGGGCGCACCGCCGTTCGACGCATATGCCCCCTGGTGCTTGCACCAGTCCCTGCAGTCGGCAGCGCTCGCCTGGCCGGGGTCGAGGAAGAAATCCTGTGCTCCGGTTTCGTGGCCGACGCCCGGGTTGGTCTTGTCGCCGTCCCAGCAGTAACAGGCGCTGCACGATCCCGAGCCGACCGACTGCGCCAGGGCTTTCGGCCCAAGGCTCTGGATTGCCGGGGCGACCCACAGAAGGGTGCCGCCGACGATGGCGCCTCGCCGGATCAGATCGCGGCGACTCATTCCCAACTCGCTGTTGAGATCCACGCGCCGTTCGGGCTTGTCCATTGTTCCCCCTCGCGCTCGACGCTCTGATCGGCGCTTCCTGATACACGCTAGGCCCCGCCCTGCGCAGAGCCATGAGTCGTCCGCCGTATCTTTCCTGCACATTGCCGGCGTAGCCGATCTGCCGCCTCTCAGCGGAGCGATGTGGCCCCAAGGAGGTCGACGGCGACCATCGAGCAGGCCGCGCCGAACGACCACATCAGCAGCGTGGACTTGACCCGCGAGCCGAAGCGGCGAGAGAGCCGGTCGTAGGAATGGTCCCGGTCTCCGATCGAGGCGGGCCGGTCCGAGGCCACCCTGCGGACCACCGTCGAGATCAGCTCGTAGGCGAACACGCCCAGACACACGGCGGCCGCGATCAACCCGTTCCAGCCGGCCTCGCCGGCGTTCGCGATCGAGACCGCCAGGAGAACCCCGAGGGCGTACGCGCCGCCGTCTCCGAGGAACACGCGGGCAGGTGGGCGGTTCCACAAGAGAAATCCGAGCAGCGCACCCGCGGCGGCCAGCGGCACGGGAGCCGCGATGCCGTCGGCCGCGAGCATGCCGGCGAGACCCAGAGCGGCGAGGACACCGAGACCCGACGCGAGCCCGTCCTGTCCGTCGGCCATGTTCACCGCGTTGCAACACGCGACCGTCGTGAAGACGAGGCCCACACCCCCGGCCGCGCCGAGTGGCCCGAGTTCGAGCCCGCCGGCGACGAGCAGCACCCCTGCCGCCGCCTGGACGACGACGCGGATCCAGGGCGCGAGCGGCCGCCGGTCGTCGACGAGGCCACCGATGAGCGCGACGAGGACCGCCGCGGCGATCCACGGGTCGCCGTTTCCCGTCAGGCCGATCGCGAGCAACGCCGACAGGACGACCGCCGGCCCGCCGCTCGTCGGGATCGGACGCGTGTGGATCTTCAGCTCCCCCGGCCGGTCGACGAGCCCGACGCGAACCCCGATCCGCGCGAACAACGGCGTCAGCCCCGCGGCCGCGACGCACGCGATCACGAAGGGCACGTCATCACCAGCACGTCGCTCGCGACACCGGCGTGGACCGACGTCTGCCCGGCCGGGCGGAACCCGAGCCGCTCGTAGAACCGGTGCGCGCCGTCGTTGTCCGCGCCGACGACGACCTTCAGCTCGCGCACGTCGTGCTCGGCCAGTCCGCTCACGACCGCGCGGGCGAGCATGCCGCCGACGCCCTGGGACCGGCACGAGGCGTCCACCGCGATCGAGAGCAACTCGGCCTCGGGCAATCCCGCCAGCTCGGCCGGATGACGCGCGGTTTCGACCACGCGCCGCAGCACCGACGGCTCGACGAGGCGGGGAACGGCCGCGAGCGCGGCCATCGCTCCCTGACGGCGGGCGAACGTGCCGTAGAACGCGCGGACCGACGACACGCCCACGGCGAATCCTGCGACCCCGCGCTCGTCCTCGGCAACGAGCGCCACGGAGCCGGCGTCGGCCGCCACCGTCCGATAGAGACGCCGGAGGAACCCGTCCCCGAGGGCAGGCAGAAACGCGGTCGGCATCGACTCGCGGTGAAGTCTCGCCATCGCCGGTGCGTCCTTGGTTCGAGCACGCCGGACCTGCACCTCGCCGGGATCAAGACCGGACTCGCGACTCGGGGCACCGAGCAGCCTCCGCGTCGTCTCCACGACCGTGGAAACAACGCGGCGCTCGTCGAACCGCTCCTCGGCGCGCTCGCGCGCCGCGACCCCCATCCTCGTGCGAAGCAACGGATCCCGAAGGATCCGGACGATCGCATCGGACAGACGCACGGGGTCCCGAACCGGGACGAGGAGGCCCTCGACGCCGTCACGAGCGACCTCGCGGCAACCGCGGATATCCGTGAGCACAAGCGGCAGGCCGCTTGCCGCCGCCTCGATCGCCGAGCGCGGCAGCCCCTCGCGCCAGGACGGCAGGACGAAGACATCCATCGCCGCCATCAGGTCGGCCACGTCCTCACGCCAGCCCGCGAACACCGTGTGGTCACGTGCGCGCTCGATCACATCCGGACCGATCGAGTCCCGCTTGCGGTCGTCGGGTTCGCCCACCACCAGGAAGCGGGCGTTCGGCACCCGCGCGCACACTAGGTCCGCGGCTTCGAAGAGCTCGGCGTAGCCCTTCTCCATCACCATCCGCCCGACGGTCCCGACGACCAGCTCGTCCTCACCGATCCCCAGCTCGATCCGGAGCGTGCGGGCTCGCTCGCCGCCCGCGAGGTCCGGCGTGAATGCCGAGAGGTCGATCCCGTTGCCGAGGTGCAGCGAACGGCCGGGGCGCGTCAGGTGCAGCCGGCGCGCCCAGGCGAGGTCTTCCGCGGACTGGTATAGCTCGAGGTCGCTGCACCGGCCGGCGATCCATTCGGCCGCCAGCACCGGAACGCGCTTTCGCAACCGATCCTCCGGCGTGGCATACAGGCCGTGCACCGTGTTCACGACTGACGGGACTCCGGCCATCCGCGCACAGACACGGCCGAGGACGCCGGGCTTGGGATTGTGGGTGTGCACCAGGTCGAATCGCTCCCGGCGGAAGATCCCCAGCAGCTCGGCGGCGGCGAGTGCGTCCTGGCGCGGATCGCATGCGCGCGTCGCGTGGCGCCACGGGATGTGCCGGATGCCCTCGGCCTCGAGATCCGCCACCCACGGCCCGGGCGCGCTGATCGACGTCACATCGAACCCGGCATCGCGAAGCGCGCAGAGCTGCTGGAGGAGCAGAAACCTCAAGGTGAGGTCGACCGTCGCGACGTGCGCGATCCTGGATCTCATCGGCTCGATCTCCGTGGGGTCCGCAACAGCTGCGCCTTGGGTGGGATCGAAAGCAGGACGAAGAACACGGGGAGGAGTTGCACGCGTTCACGGTCGAGCAGACCGAAGTTGGCGAAGGCCGAGAACGCGATCACACACAGCACGACGTACGCGGCGCAGAACGCAACGAACGGCTGCCGGCGGATGCTCAACAGGGCCGCCATCCCCCAGCGCCATCGGAACACCGCCAGCAAGAACAGGAACACGCCGCCGACCGAGGCCATGCGCTCGAGCGACCCGCTGGTTTCGGTGGGGAACGGCCGGAAGAACACGGTGACCAGAGCCTCGGGAAACTGGCTCGGCCCGCTCACGATCGGCGGGTCGTAGACCGACCCTCCGTACGACGAACCTTCCGAGGTCTGCGAGAGGGCGCTCGTCAGCCCGTGTTCCGTCCCGATCCCTTCCGATTTCAGGAATCGCTCCGTCCGCATGACCAGCACCCCGGCAAGGACCGCAACCGACACCAGGCCGATCGCCTTTGCGACCGGCGCCAGCTCCCGCAGGTCGGCCTTCGGCTTTCGCAGCAGGTACGCGAACGCGAACGCGACGCCGATCATCCCGGCCACATGGGGACGGACGGCGATCATGGACGCCAGCCCGATCCCCAGCGGGACGAATCCCCGCCGCGCACTCCCGGTCAGCGCGCGCGCGGCGCCGT
Source organism: uncultured Actinomycetes bacterium (assembly GCA_963766935.1). Taxonomy (GTDB): domain Bacteria; phylum Actinomycetota; class UBA4738; order UBA4738; family HRBIN12; genus CAVYBY01. The sequence goes on from CAVYBY010000008.1 coordinate 174,964, forward strand.
ACACCGCCAAACCCATGCCGAACACCATCCACGAGTCCTTCCCCATGAACGAGGACCAGAACGCGAAGGAGGGAAACAGGAACAGCAGGCGCGCATAGGTCTTCGGCCTGCCCTCCGGCACCGCGATGCGAAACGCCCGGTAGAAGGCGAACCCCCCCCAGAACCCGAGCCACGCGTAGACGAAGAACCCGCCCAGGTTGGTCGGGCCGATGAACGTGTACACGATTCCGTTGACGTAGCCGGGCCAGGCTGTCCCCCCGACCCCACCGGGAATGTGGAACGTGAAGCCGCCGGCGTGGAACGTCTCGAGGAGCTGCTTGCCGACCCGGTCGTAGCGGGCCACGTCTGCGACTCCGCCGTAGTAGTCGAACGCGACAATGCGCCCGATCCAGGCGACCGCGAGATGGAGAAGCAGCACGCCGAGCAGGAACCAATACAGATGGCGGTTCCCCTCGCGCGCCGCCTCGCGGGAAAGAACCGGGATCGACACGACGACCAGAACGGGAGCGACGAGAAGCCCGCCCCAGATGTCGAAGGAGCTGCGCCCCATGAGGGTGATCAGCAGCCAGACGTACAGGACGATGAGCAGCAGCCCCGCAACGAGGATGGCCGGCTGGGGCCACGGCTCGACAGGCCGGGCTGCGATCGCGGGCGCCGGACGTTCGAGTTCGACGCGAACACGAGTGGACTGGCTCACGACAGAAGCTCCTCGTACACGGATTCCTCTCGTTCGACGGCGACGCGCATGTCAAACCCGCGGGCATGGCTCCGTGCGGCGCCGGCCATCGCCAGCCGCAGCTCCGGGTCGTCGAGCAGTCGGCCGATCGCGTCGGACATCGCGTCCGGGTCGTTCACCGGCACGACGTACCCGTCGACGCCGTTGCTCACGACCTCGGGAAGCCCGCCCGCATCCGTGACCACCGCGGGCTTCCCGAGGGCCAGCGCCTCGACGACCGCGACCGACAGCCCCTCGTGCAACGACGACAGGACGAACACGTCGAACGCGCTCACGATCCGCTGGGCGTCGTCACGGATGCCGGTGAAGATCACGCGGTCGCTGAGGCCGAGCGCCGCCGCCAGGTCGCGGGTCGGTGCCTCGAGCGGACCGGCCCCGACGAGCACCAGCCAGACGTCCGATGCCGACGCGAGAACCTTGGCCATCGCGTGCAGCAGCACGTGGTGCGCTTTCTTCGGCGTGAAGCTTGCGACGCATCCAATGACGCGTGCACCTTTTGGGATGCCCAGCTCCAGACGAACCCCGTCCGGGTCGACCCAGGAGGCGACGGCGCGGTGATCGATGCCGTGATGGAGCGTCTCGATCGGCGGTAGCCGCCGTTGCCCGAACGGGCGCGGGTACCGCATGGATGCCTGAACGTGATTCGAGACGGCAAAGACGTGGTCGTTCCGCCGGAACGTCACCATGTTCCCGACGTAGGTCGCCCGATGGTACGAGGGCCAGACGTTGTGCTCCGTGTAGACGATGGGAGGGCGTCGGTGAAGGGGAAGCGCCAGCCTCGTTCCGATCGCCAGGTACGGAGAGTGCACGTGCACCAGATCGATCTCCTCCGTTCGAACGAACTTGCGGACGGCGTGGACCCACCCGGTGCCAGGCATGTTGGTCAGCTGAAAGGCGGGCACGCCGTGTCCGCGCAACGCGCCGAGCATCGCGGCATTGCTGGGGACGAGGTACCCGATCTGATACTCGAACCGCGAGCGGTCCAGATACGGGACCGAGTTGAGCAGGAGCTGTTCGGTGCCGCCGCGATTGAGGCCCTTCACGAGGATCAGGACGCGTTTCACGAAGACTCCTAGTGGATCGCGGGTGACCGGTTCGGTCAGTAGGGGAAGAAGGCCGGGATGACGGTCGACGTGCCGTTCGGGTTCACCTGGAACGCCGTCCAGTCCGCCCGCTGCACGCGGTACGCGCTGCCCGGCACCATGTTTCTGACGGTGAAGTCGGCCGGCTCGAGGGTCCCGGTGCCGTCGTTGGTGCAGTTCACGAAGTCGTAGCGGGACGGTTGCCCGTTCGATTCTTCGACCGAGACGCGCGAGATGAGGGACCCGTAGAACGTTGCGACCCCGGTCGTGGAGACGACGTGGTTCGCGACGGCAAGTCCGTCGTAGACGCGAGCACCCCGGTACGCCAGTTGGTCATGGGGTTCGGTGGCCGAGACCGAATGCATGACGACGCCCACGTTGTTGGAGAACGTCAGCAGTCCGTCGACGTGGAGGAGGTTCCAGTACGAACCGTGCTCGAATCCGATCCGGTTGTAGAACGAGGTGAAGTCGGTCACCGTATGCTGCGATGTGTCGTTGTGCCAGAAGTAGATGCCCGACCACTTGTTGTTGTGGGCAACGCAGTTCGTCATCGACCACACGAGGTTCGAGCTCGAGTTCGTCTGCTTGGGCCAGATGAATCCGCTTGCCGCGTCGTTTCCCCGGTTCCCCGCGACCACGCAGTCGTTCGTAACGAGCCCGGAGCCCAGGCCGAGATTGAAGCCGGCCAGCCGGTAGCCCCGATTGATCGGGATCGGAACGAGCTTGGCCGCCATGCAGTGCCGGTACTGGATGTCGTTCGAGCGGTCGGGGTTGTCCCACCAGTAGGCGTCCTCGTTCACGCCGAAGGCGATGCAGTCGGAGAACGTGACGCCGTCCGACAGATGGGGAACGAACGCGTGCGAGCCGCAGTCGCGGATCACCACCCCGGTGACCTTCGACCCCACCGAGCCCTTGCCGCACATGTGGAAATGCAGGCCGTAGCGGCCGGGCACGAAGATGCCGTCGCCGGAACCCCGGCGTGGCCCGACGTAGCGGATCTCCGCCCACCTGATCGACTGGGGTGCCGACGAGTGGATGAAGATGTGCGTGCGGCCGCCCGGCGTCCCCTCGATGCGAACGGTGCGCGTCAGGTTGAGCGCTTCCTGGGTGAACACGCGCCCATCGGGAGCCGAGACCTCTTCGAGCGGCCCCGACAAGGGCGCGAACGTGGCGACGTCGCCGGCAGCGAACGGCGTGGTCAATATCTCGTGGTTCCGCCTCCACGTTGGATCCGAGCCCGTTCGGTTCCATCCGGCCCGCCGGTCTCCACGGATGTTCAGCCGGCCCGCGCCCACGACCCACAACCCGACGTCGCTACCGAGGACGACCATGCCACCGCCGACGAAGTCGTCTTCGTCGATCCCTTCGAACCGGAGCGTGTGGGTGACGCCGGGCCCGGGTCTCATCTCGAGCGTCCCCCGGACGACCAGGTTGCCGCGCATCACCAGGGTGGTGCTGAGGTTCGGGTTGAACCGGAGGGTTCGCCCCGCTCGCACCGTGTGCGTATCGAGTCGGACGGTTCCTCGGATCTGCCAGACGTCAGCGCGGCCGCCGAGGCCGACCGCGGAGGAGATCGACCGCACCAGGCCGGCCCCAGCGGCCGCGAACGCACCCAATCGCAGGAACTCACGCCGCTTCATCGGAGCTCCTCATTCGTGTCTGTATCCGAGGCGAGAGAAGAGGGGCTCCGCCTGTTGCGCGATTCGTTCCTTCTCGTCCCGCGACAACGAGGTCTCCCAAGCCGCGTCGAGTCTCACCTCTCCGTTGAAGGTCGAGGCCATGGCGTTTCCAATCACATGAGCGTTCCCGGGTGGACGACACACGTCGTGGTTCTCAACACCCATGAACTCGAAGATGCGATGCATGGTGGCTGCCGGTTCTCGTGCAAGGTCTTCGTAGCGCACTCTCAAGTCCCGGCCGGCCGCCAGACCGCGTGAGGCGCGAAGGATTCGTCGATGACCCTTCGTCCAACTGGCCGCGATGGCGGATGGCGTCATCGGTGAGAGCCCTTTGTCGAAGCGATGCCGGTTCATGGAGCGGGCGAATGCACGAGGGTCCCGAATGAGATGAATCAGCCGGACGTCGAGGTCCCTCGAACTCCTGAACGCGAGGAACTTCGTCACACTCTTCTCTCCGTCCACCAACAGGGTGGCCCCGGTTGCGAGAAGCGCGGCGTTCCTGAAGGCGGTCCAGGCGCGGACGTATTCGGCATGTCGCCGGCGGGACAACCGCCAGGCATCCGCGGAGGACAGGATCGCCGTGGTGGATATCAACGCGCTGAGCCAAACGTTGACGGAGGGGCTGGCCGTCAGATCTGGAACCGTCGGAAGCAACTTTCCTATGGTCGCCCTTCGCGCGGGTACCGCCGACAAGACGCATGTCCAGAATGCGCACTCGGGAAGCCGGCGGCCGCAGGAACACCAGATCTCCGGTCGCCGCGGATTGGTATCGCCGGGATCGACGATGTTCGGATGATTGCTGAGCAAGAGCGCGAGCAGAGTGGCGCCGTGATAGGAGGGAGCGAGCACAAAGTAGTGCGGGCTCTGTTGCGTCGGGTGATCCACTGGAGTCGAAGTTTGGGTCGTGGTCTTCACCTCAGACTCTTCCGCCTCCAACGGCGCGCTCGACGAGGCGGATCTGCGCTTCGTTGAGCTGGTCTTGGAACTTCTCGTTGCGGCTCTCGAGCCCCAGGCTCTGCACGTATGAAGTGAGGCTCGGATCCCTGTCCAGTCGCGCGAAGTCCAGGAGATCTCGAAGAACACGAACTGGTTCGGATACAAGTTCTTCGTAGTGAATCTCGAGGTACCGATGTGGAGGCATCGCCCGGCCGTCTTCGCGGGCTTTGCCGACATCCGCCGCCCAGAGCCTCGCGGCCAACTCGGCCGGATCGCGCCCCTGCGCCGCCCACTCACGGGGTGTGACGCCGTCTTCGCACCAGATCGGCAGGTCGGGCCAGAAGCCGACTCGAAGCAGCGACGCCACGACGGCCCTGGGATCTCGAAGGACGTGCACGAACAGCGCGTCGTCGAACAGCGCATCGACGTACCGCATGCATCGCGTGTTGCGGGTGTTCTTGTTGAGAAAGCGGCTCTTGCCTTGGTACCGCAGATGCCGCCGGACGGCGCGGTTCACCCGCCGGACGGTGTCCTCCGTCACATCCGTCTCGTCGAGCGGGCCGTCGAGCGGCGTCTCGTTTGCCCAGAGCCGGTAGCCCTCCGCCGGCTTCGGCACCCATTTGCCGGCACGCTGGATCGCGGAGCTTCGATAGAGGTTCGACAGCGCCGCCAGCTGCGGCACGGACGGCCAGCGGTCGGTCAGGTTGGAGAACCAGCCCACGTCGGGATGCCGAGCGAGGATCTCGTACAAGAGCGTGGTCCCGGACCGCCCGACGCCCACGACCAGGACGGGACGCGTCACCTTCTTGACGGGCTCTCTGGTGATGGCACTCATACGAGGTCCCGCGGATCGACGCCCGCGACGGCGCCCAACCGGTTCCCCCACGCGTCGCGGACGGCCCTGACACCGAGGCGGAGATGGGAGATGGCCGCGGTGGGATGCAGAGGCAGGTTGGCGATCGGTTTCGCGAATCCTCGGACGAACGCCACGCGCGCCGCCCGCAGCGCATGCCCCCGATGGATGAGGATCCACAGCACGTTGCGCAGGCTGTAGTAGCGCTCCCAGCGAGGCTCATCCAGTCCGAGGCGCGGCGTTGTTCGCTGCGGGTCGCGGGAGTGCCGGAGCTCGTAGGACTGCGCCAGCTTGCCGTGGACGAACAGTGGATATCCGGCGTCGATCATCCGGAGCCCGTACTCCAGCTCCTCGAAGCCAAAGAAGAGCTCGGGACGGAACGTTCCCACGTCCCGGACGGCGGCCACCGAATAGAGCGGGAAGAAATTGCCGTGCAGGTGGTCGACCGCAACCGGTCCCCCCGCCAGGACGCGCGACGGGATCGGAATCGTTCTGCCCCGGCTCCAGTCGAATCGCGCGCCGCGAAGGCCGACGCCTCCCAGCGTTGGGTCGGACACGCGCAGCTCTTGCGAGAACCTCAGGAGCCCTTCGAGCGTGTCGGGCGCCGGCAGTTCGTCGTCGTCGTCGAACAACGCAAGCCAGTCGTCGTCGTCCGCCAGCTTCATGGCCGCCTCCATCCCGACGGCCCGCCCGCCGGCCGGCCCAAGGTTCCGCCCGGGAACGATCAGCTCGGCGTCGAGGCCCGCATCGCGGCACCGCTCGACGAGCGTTTGCGTCTCTTCGCTGGGGCCCCCGTTGTCGACCACGACGAGACCGCTCACGTGCAGCGTCTGGTCGCCGATCGCCGTCAGTGCGCGCGCAAGCTCGGCCGGCCGGCGGTAGGTGACGACGATGGCAAAGACACAATCCACGGCACGCCTTTCAAACAAAGAGCTGCGATAGTCAGCGGTTGCGGTGTGACGGCTCAGAGGTCGTTGATCAACCGGGCGGCGTGGCACAGCGCGCGGGCGGTGAACCGGCGCGACCGCGCGAGCGGGCTGCTCCAGTGCCGCTTGGCTCTTGGCAGCGGCGACCTCACCGAGGTCTGCTCGCCGTTCAGCTCGGCCAGGTAGTCGTCGAAGACGGCCCGCCAGATGACCCGCTGCAGCAGGGACTCGCCTTGCGGCCTGGACTCGCCGGACCGCAGGCCTTGCCACTCTCGCTCGACGCTCTTCGCGTCGAAGGCGTCGCCCCACGAACCTGGGTCGGCCACCACGGCACCGATGAGCTCGTGGTCCGGCGCAAACGCCATCCGAGGCCGCAGCGAAGGGACGACCTCACTTGACGAGCGCCGGTAGTAAGGCATGTCCTTCCAGACCGGGATCAGGTGCCCGGTCACCGCGCGATGCAGGGCGTTCTGCCGGCGTTGCTCCGGGCTCAGGTCGAAGGCCGCACGCAGGAACTCCGGAACGAGGAGCGGTGAGACGACGCCATTGCCTTCCGCGGTGGTGCCCCAGCGCCGAACTCGCTCGGCCGCGTAGAAGTAGTCGAGGACCTTCGCGTCGTCCAGCCCCGCCGTCGTCGCCGAGTCCAGAACTCGTCGCACCTGCCATGCGGCCGCCGCTTTCGCTTCAGGCGAGACGCCGGCGCGACGGACGACACGGGACACCAACCGCTCGCAGATGCTCTCGACCCGCCGGCCGTAGGGGAGCGCCACCAGGTCCGCAATGTCTGGGGGGTAGTAGTGGCCGTGAGCGATCTCCCCCGCTCCGCCGCTCACACCGATGTGCTGCGGGTACGCGAGGCCGGCGGGCGGACGCGTACTCAGGTACGTGGCCATCCGCGATCCCTCTTGGAGTCGATGCCACCCGAGCGCCTGTTCCAGAAGAGGAGCTCCCTCGTCGGAAACCGTCGTCCATGGCCCCGAGTCCACACGGTGCCGGACCGGCATCGCAAGCGCGGAGACCAGCCGCCGCGCCGTCGTGGCTTCCCCGGCCTCGGCGTCGTTCGTGTAGAGCTGAATGTCAACCCCGGCCGCAAGAAACGCCGCCGCAACCATTCGCGAATCGCGGCCTCCGCTCAGGCTGACGACGAGATCCCCCGACCACATTCGCGGAACCGACCGGGCGAGCTCCTGCAACGCGTCGGCGACTTCGTGGACCCGATCGGCCGCGAGCGGGTCGCCGCGGCGGTTGGCCGCGAGCCCGGCGAGGACGTCGACACGGCGCTCAAACCGTCCCAGTCCACCGGCGTCGTACCCGGTCTGTGCACCGGCGGGCACGGCGTACACCTGCTCGAACGCGGTGTGATCCCCCATGAACCAACCGGTCGCGGCGAACGTTCGCCACCCCGTGAGGTCGGCCGCCGCACGGACTCCTGCGAACAGACAGGCGGCCGCGGGACGATTCGACCAAACCCAGCCGCCCGGAAACCGCAGCTGGTAGAGCCGTCCGACGCCCAGTGCGTCGGTCAGCAACGTGAGTCGGCCCACATCCGGTTCGAGGGTGGACATGACGAACGGAGGGGTCAGCTCCGCCACGCGCTCGGGCCGTTCGAGCAGCGCCAGACTGAGCGGGAGGCCGCCCGCTCCACGGTTCGTTGCCCGACGACGCGCTCGTAGCCGAGCGGGTAATAGAGCGACCCGACCGCGAAGGAGGGTTCCTCTTGCCACACCGGCCATCGCGACGGCGAATCCGTCGCGTCCCACACATGGAGTCCGACCCTGCCGGCATCACGTCCACGCCGGGTCACGGGGACCGTCCATAGGCGACCGTAGTGAGCCGCCACGCTTGCCAGCCGCGCGGCAATCTCGTTGTCGTTGGGCTCGTGTTCCAACCCGTAGGCGACCAGCACCTGCATGACACACCCCTCTTCGTGCGAGTCAAACCGCGACGCGCATGTCCTCGTAGACGCCCAGAAGCTTGGTGGCCGAGCGCGACCAGTTGTACGTGTCGTGGACGGCGCGTTTCCCGTTCTCTCCCAGCCGGGTCCGCAGGTCCGGATCGGTCAGCCGGATGAGAGCGCCCGCCAGCCCGTCGCTGTCGCCGAGGGGGACGAGGAGACCGCAGTCCGCCTCCTCGACGACGCGACGGGTCCCTGCTCGGTCCGTGGCGACGACGGGCTTGCCCGCGAGCATGTACTGGAAGAGCTTGTTCGCAAGTCCGGCGTCGGTCTGGACACCGCCGACCAACGGAAGGATGCCGACGTCGCTGGCGGCCAGATATGCGGGCACGCGAGCGAACTCGACCCATCCCTCGAAGCGCACGTGATCGCCGATCCCGAACTCGGCGACGAGCTGTTCGAGCGAGGCCCGCTTGCGGCCGTCTCCGACGATCACCAGGACCGCGTTGGGGACGGCCCGCGCCACCACCGGCATCGCGCGGATGGCCGTCGCGAGGTCGTGACTGCCACCTAGACCCCCGACGTAGCCGATGACGAAGGCATTCCGAAACTCGTCCTGCAGCGCGAGGTCCGGCGGCGACGAGAGGAACCGTTCGACGTCCACGTAGCTCTCGACGACGGTGATCCGTTCCGGACGCACGCCGACCGAGGCGAGTCGCGATCCCATTTCGTCCGCGACGGCGATGACCGCGGAGCACCGTGGGACGGACCGCTGCTCGTACTTCTCCCACCGGCGCGGATCCAGGAGAAACCGGCCGAGTGGCGAGAGCGACCTGCCCTTGATGTAGAAGGGAAGCGCCATCGGATAGTTCTCGTGCAGATCGGCGACGACTCGTGCGCCCGTCCTGGTTCCCGCGCGAAGCGCGGTCTTCACGAGCGGCAGGTCGTGCACGTGGATCACGTCGAACCGCCCCACCTCTCGCGCGAGAAGGCGAATCTCACGCGCCCACCGACCGTTGTGGAACCAGAGCAAGGAGAGGTTGGGAACGCGCCGCCTCCAACCCGTGAGCTCCGCTTTGGGAGTGACGGTGTGCACCACCAGGTCGCGCAGCGTCCCCGGGAGCTCGATCTCATCCCGGGCGTCTTCCAGGCACAGAAGGTGCACCTCGTGACCCGCTCCGAGCAGCGAGGCCATCTCGCCCTCGACACGGATGTCGGGCGGGAATCGATTTTCGAGGAGCATGAGCACGCGCATGACCTAGGTGCCTCCAATGTGTCGATGACCGGACGGCGGGCGGACGTCTCGGCGAGCGTCAGCCCACGCCGACCGGATGGCCGGTTCGTTCGAGGCGGCGCTCGAAGACATCGGAGAGAAGCCGGGTTCTCGCCGCCCACGTGAACTCCTCGAGCGCCGCGGACGGCCACGGCGGCAGGGCGAGAGATCCGGACGCCAGCTGCTCCAGCGCCGAGCGCACGCCGTTCGCGGTTGCGGCGCCGATCCCCCGGCCGGTTCTCCGCAGCACGTCGGCCGCGTACTCGTCGGTGCCCGGTACGGCGAGGATGGGTTTGGAGGCGGCCAGGTACTCGTAGAGCTTGCCCCCCGGAGAGCCCAAAAGCCCGTCGGACGTCGTGACCAGCAACAGCGCGTCCGCTTCGCACATGGCGTGCCTCGACCGGTCCAACGAGACCACCCCGCGGTCGACCACCGCCTCCGACATGCCGCTGCGTCGCGCCTCCGCACGAAATCGTTCGAAGGACGGTCCCAGGTACGAGATCCGGACCGGCCGGGCAACTCCCGACCGCGTCCGGCCGTATTCGCGAGCGCCTTCGAAGAACGTCGAGTAGCCGGAGCGTCCCGGGTAGACGACCCCCGTGAACAACACATCGAGCACACTCGGGTCCGTCGGCGGGCGCTCGGAGGCATGGATCGCCGCCCATGCGGCTTCGTCGAAGGCGCTGGGGATCACGTGTGCCGGCCGCCGGATCAAACGTGCATCGCCTCGAGCGTCCTGGGGCCATACGTAGACGACGTCATCGGCATCGCGCAACGGACGGGCGAGCATCGCCGCCCGCTTCCGCAGAAGCCACGCCTTCGGGCCATTCCCACGAACCGTCATCACCGAGGTCCGCCAGATGCCGTCGCGCAACTCGGCCACCCATGGGATGGACCGCGACCGCCAGAAGGAGCGACCGATTCGCAGGGTGGAGACCGGCGGCGCCGTGGTCCACATCAGCTCGACGTCGGTTGTCGAGAGGTACCGCTCCGCGGCCCGGCGGGCTTCGGACGCCCAGTCGTCCGTGCTGCCGGTGACGAAGCGAACGAGGCGTCCAAGGGCACCGTCGGTCGTATGTGCGTGCAGGTTCACTCGGATCACCTCGAGTTCGCGGTCAGCCTGGGACTTTGCGTGGCCGGGGCCGCCCGCACCACAGTGGCACCCGGGCGGGCGGACCTGCGTGGTGATCACGACCGGGGTCCAGCCCAGGTCCGACAAGCCGCGTGCCAATCCGTAGGCGCGCTCCGACGCAGTCGGCCAGCAGTTGCAGGGTGGAAAGCGCTTCGCGAACATCAGCACCCGCCGAGTCGTCACGCTTCGACCCCTGCCCATGCCCGGTCGGCACCCAGCGTCACTCGGAGCGTCTGGAGAACCATGTGCGCGATCCAACGACGCGCGCGCCCCGGCGGCCGTCTCCATCCTTGGTCCACGATCGCGGTAAGTCCTTGGAGCAGCTGCTCGCGAACGATCACGGGGTCGAACATCTCGATCACTGCCGCGCGGCCTTCTGTGTTCGGCGACAGCCGCCCTTCGGCGTACTGCCGGTGCAGCTCGTTGAGCCGGGCTTCGGCGGCATCGACCGTGTCGACGGCGTCGGCACCGGGGAACGGGTACGTCCACATCACATACCGTCCGTTCGCGAGGGCCTCGAGGACCAGGTTCGAAAGACCGTCGTGCGCCGTCGGCCGGACGTAGATCGTTGTCCGAGCCATGACCGCATCCATGTCGCCGACCCAACCCAGGGCCGCGACGTTCGCGGGCAGCGACTCGGCCGGCGTCGCCCCCAGCAGGAAGAACTGGATGTCCGGCCGTCTGCTCGCGAGCTCGAGGACGAACTCGAGCCCGTAGAGCTCACCACGATCCTGCAGGGCGTACGCGAGGACCGCGAAACGCGGCGGCAAGGCCGGCGCGGGATGCGGCACATGCGGGGGCGTGATCCGCACGACTTCCGCCTCGATGCCGGCGCCGGTCAATTCGTCCCGAAGCCATGACGCCACGCACCAGTGCCACGACCGCTCCGCGAAGGCCCGGGATGCGAAGGGCGCATGCAGGACGACGTCGCTCCCGATCCACAGCGTGAGGGTCGGTATCCCCAATCGTGCAAGCCAGATCTCGAGCCGCTTCAGATCGCGCCGGCCGTACAGGTGCAAGACGACGTCTCCCGAGACACCGCGCCTGATCCGTTCGAGCCGTGAACGAAAAGCGCCGACACCGGCATCAGGCTGCTCGGTCCGTCGCACGTCGACCCCCGAACCAGCGAGCAGCGCCGCGGTCCGATCGGCGAACAGCCCCGTGGAAGCGACCGTCACCCGCAACGGCCGCGAACGCGGGCCGGCGCTACGGGCGCCCGCGAAAACACGTTCCGCGCTCGTGTTAGCCGTCTGGACCAATGTCGACTCCATCAGCACGGCGCTAGGGCAGGATCGTGGCGCCGGGGAACCGGACGAGCAGCTGCGGATAGCGAAACACCGTGAGAACTTCGTCCAGCGGGATGCCACGCGGATCTCCGGACACGTGAAGGGCGGCACCTCGGTCCTGGACCAGCGACGTCAACGCCTTCTCGATCTCTTCCCGAACCCCTTCTTGCCGCTCGTCATCTCGCAGCTCCATCGCGATCACACCGATCTTGCCCTCGTCGAGAAGTCCGGAGGTGCCGTCGAGCACCGCGGCCTCCCCGCCTTCGACGTCGATTCGAAGAAGGTCGACAAAAGAGACGTCTCGCAGACCCACATCGAGCCGCTCGCACGGGACCTCGAACTCCTGGAAGGTTTCGGCATCCACGCCGTCGAAATGCGCCAGGCTGCCGAGCCCCTTCATACGGTCCGGAACTCGCAACCGACGTTCCTCGTCGTCGCGATGCGCCGCCTTCGCGACCAGCCGGACCCGGTCGGCGAAGCCGTTCATCTCGATATTGCGGCGGGCAAACTCGACAAGCTCGGGATTGCATTCGTAGGCAAACACCTTGCCGCCGGGCCCGACGCGCGCTGCTCCCAAGATCGTCGAGAAGCCGAAACTTGCTCCAACGTCAACGAAGGTCATCCCCGGGCGCAGCCGCCACCGCTGCACGAGGTCGGCGAACGGCTGATGAAAGGTGCCGGAAAGCGCGAGCCCCGGCCCGATCGAGAGGTCGTCCGTGGGACACAGCAACCGGGTGCCGAGCGGTGTCGCGATAAGCACCTCGCCGGCCCCCCATGGAACCGCCCGCAGTGGCTCCGAGATCGGGACGACGCGGTGGGCCGCTGCCTTTGCGAATCGCTTGGCGGGCCACAACACGCGACGCGTCAGCTGTTGCTTCGCCTTTGTCGTCACTTGGTCGCCGGCCTCGCGCCACAACGCGCGCGCGGACGGGAGTTTCGCCTCGCCCGATCGCGGAAGCAGGTCCCCGGGCTTCGGGGTCACGCCCCGCTGGCCCTTCCAGCTGTGCTGCCAGTGATGGGCCGCGTACGCGTGCGCGAACACCTCGCGGCGGCGCCACACCTCTCCCCCCGAGTATGGGAAGAAGTAGGCGGGAGGGAAGATGCGAATCCCTTCCCGGCCCTCCCACGCCCCGTCGCGGACGACCCTGGTCAAGAGCAGCGGTCCCGTCGAGTGGCTGAGCGGTTCCCTTCGATGGACAAGGCAGGAGGCCGGCAGACGCTCGATCATCTGGCGAGGAATCGGATGCGACGGCACCGCGCCAAAGATCGCCGAGCCCAGCTTGCCGTTGGGCTCGCGGCCCGCAAAGAACTCGCAGCCGGCGAGCAGCGAGTCCAACGGGCGGAGACACTCCATGTCGGTGTCGAGGTAGACACCCCCGAACCGATGCACCACTTCGTATCGGGCGAAGTCGGATTTCTGCGAGTAGGGCGCCGAGCGGTCGAACAGGCTCCGGTTCCTGAGCCAGTCCAGATCTTCCAAACGCCACACGCGGAACTCCCAATCCGGGTGACGGTCGATCCAAGTCTGGCGAGTGGCGAGCACGCTGTCGGGCATCGCGTCGCCGCTCACCCACACGTGATGGATGATCCGAGGGATGCTCAAGCTCTGCCCTTTCTTCATGCTCGACTCGTCGCCGAGCGCATCGGCGACGCCTCCTCGACGGCCGCCATCTCCGCTCTCCGGAGCTCCCGCCGAACGATCGCGCGGATCCTGTCCTTCTCTTCCTCCAGGTCGAGTGGTCGTGGATTCCAGTTGACGGCGAACCGCATCCAGATCCTCCAGAGCCAGCGGACCGGGCCGAGGCGCCACGCCCTTCTCGAGAGCCGAGGTCGTGGACGCGGCCGGGCGATCGGGACGCCGAGGTCGCGCAGGATGCTGAGACGGTCGTCCCTGTCCGGGTCGCCGAAGAAGACCACGGGGATGCCCATCGCGAGACAGGGAAGCGCGCAGTGCAGCTTGGTGGTAATGACGAGGCGCGCCTCGTCCCGGTACCGCTCCAGAAGCGCTCGCGCCGCGACGCGCTTTGCTTCGTCACCGACCGTGGCGGAAAGGTCCTGCGTGACGTTGATGGCGCGCCGCCGCAGGAGCCGTGGGATCGGCAGATCCTCACCGTGCACCACGAACACCTTGCCGCGCTTCGGCGTCCGCTCCCGTCTGGGGAAGGTCAGCGTCAGACAGCGCGTCGTGTAGGCGCGGACCCCGGCGCGCTCGAGGAGTTGGCGAGTGGCGTCGTCACGGCAACCGATCGGTTGGTGCTTCTTCAGATAGTCGAGACTCGCTCCCGACAGAAAGTGACGCCGGGACCCGAAGGTCGGGGTGATATGGAACCCGACGAAGACTGGAACGATCGCCTCCGACGGAGGAAAGCACCGTTCGGGCGCCATCGAGAACCACCCCTGGAAGATGACGACATGCGGTTCGTCCGCTTCGACCAAGGCAAGCGAGTCGCGGTCGATCCGAACGTCGACGCGTGGCAGATGCTGCTCGGTGGCGAGCGTCTGGACCTCGTCGCCGAGGTTCCATGAACGGTCGTACTTGAAGCTTGCGTACTTCACGAGACCTCCGGCGACGTTCGCACGACATGAAGTCGTGACCTGCGGACGAACTCGTACTCGTCGTGCTTGTCGCTGAAGTACTCGTCGACGGCGGTCCGGCACCCGGACCAGTCGTCGTAATCGTCGATCACGAGGACTCCACCGGGGATCAACTGCGGTGCGATTCGCGCAAGACAAGTCGACACCGACTCGTACCAGTCCGCGTCGATGTGCGCGAGCGCGACCTGGTCATCGACATCGAGGGTGTCCTGGAACAGGCCCTTCACAAGTCGCACGTTGTGCTCCCCCGGCGGAAAGCCGTACTTGTAGAAATTGTCCGCCACCTTGCCTTTCAGGTCGTCCTCGTAGCCGTAGTAGGTGCCTCCGCCGATGCCGGGTGACTCGCCGGCGCGGATCACCTCATAGCGCGCGTGAACGTCCTCCCCGTCTCGCAACGACGGGGCGGGGATCATCCCGAAGACGTCGTACACGAACAGCGGGCGAGAGCGGGCCTTCGCCGCGGTCATGACGATGGCCGAGCCCCCGAGCGCGCACCCCGCTTCGATCAGGATTCCCGGGGCCTGTTGCTCGCTCGAGCCTCGTCACCTGGTCGTGCAGATCGAGCAGAGCGCCTTCGGACAGATCCAAGAGAGCCGCTCCGCACGGAGCTGATCACGGCGGGCATCACGTCCGAGTTCCGAACCACTACAGCGCCGCCGATTCGTCGCCGCTTCCCTGATCCCAACGATGCTCCAGGCGCACGGCGCTGACCATCCACGGCGGCACGAGGTTCGTCGGCTCCGACCGCCCGGGCAGCTCGATCCTGAAGTTCGCCACCCGTGTCCAATCCGCAGAACTGCTTCGCTGGGATCGTGGATGCACATCCAGACCTCGTAGGTCCGGGCGGCGAGGGGCAGGCTCTCGATCCGGCACGAGATGGTGTGGTCCCCAGGCGGGAGGTCGGTGCCGCCCTCGTCCTCGAGCATGGAGCACACCGCCAGGGCCCCCGGGCGACCGTCGCTGAAGCCCACGGTCACCGCACAGCTCCGGTGGTCCATCGTGGATCGCACGTGAAGTTGGACGATGAGACCCTCTCCACGCTCGAAGCGGTAGCGCTCCTGCCCGTCGAGCCCATGGACCGTCGTCTTGCTGACCGCCAGGCCACGTCCAACGACGCCATCGGCGTCCTGACGGCCGCGCTGGTTGCGCTCGTCGACCCACTCCATGTACTGGGAGAGCACGTCCTGCGTGTCGCCGATGGCGTGGACCCGGCCGTCGAGCAGGAGGAGGCTGCGCCCGCAGATCGCCTGGATGACGGGGAGATTGTGGGAGACGAACACTAGCGTGCGTCCCTCTCCGACCAGCGTCCTCATTCGAGCCGCGCACTTGGCCTGGAAGCCGGCGTCACCGACGGCAAGTGCCTCGTCCACGACGAAGATGTCGGGGTTGAGAAACGCGGCGATCGAGAACCCGAGCCGCAGCTGCATTCCCGACGAGTAGAACTTCACCGGCGTGTCGAGCGCATGGGCAAGCTCGGAGAACTCGACGATCTCATCGAAGCTGCGCGCGGACTTCGGATTGCTTCATGCCCGAGGATCTGGCCGTAGAGCCAGATGTTCTCGCGCCCGGTGAGCTCCGGGTGCACGCCCGACCCGACCTCCATGAGCGCCGCCACCCGGCCGCGAAGCCGACGGTTCCCGCGGTGGGGGACGAGATTCGCGAGATGAGCTTGAGCGCCGTGCTCTTCCCCGCGCCGTTCGGACCGATGAGCGCAAAGCTCTCGCCCTCTTCGACGTCGAAGCTGATGTCGCTTAGGGCCGGCGTACCCTGCTCGTATGCGCCTCGGCCGTGCAGTCGGGCTCGCGTGCGCTTGCCGATCGAGGCCAGGTCGTGTCGCAGCGATGCGTAGCGCGGACCTCGCTCCGCCCCGCGGGTACTTCTTGCTCACATGCTCGAAGCTGACAGCGGGAGTCGTCATTCAGATCACGTCCGCGAAGTTCGGCTCGAGCCGCTTGAACAGCAGGTACCCGAGCGAGCCGATCACGACGTGCCCAGCAGGCTGATGCCGAGCACGCCATGTCGGGCGCAACCCCTCGGGCAAGGACGTTCGAAAAGCCATCCAGGATCCCCGCCGCCGGGTTGATCGCGACGTAGAGCCCTTTCCAACGGTCGGGGACGACCGACAAGGGGTATGCGACGGGTGAGGCGAAGAGCCACAGTTGGATCCCGAACGGCACCGCGAACCGGAAGTCCCGGTAGTAGACGTTCAGCGCCGCCAAGGGGCAGCGAGACACTGACGGCCAGCAGCGCGAGCAGCGCGAACAGGATGGGCGTGAGCAGCCACGTCCACATGACATGCGCCCCGATGAGCGGTCCAACGATGAAGAACAGCGCAAGCCCGATCGCGAAATCCAGCGAGGAGCTCACGATCGTCGAGAGGACCGGCACCTCGCGGGGGAAGTAGACCCGGCGGATCATGGCCGCGTCGGTGACAAGCTCGTTCGCGCCGAACGTCACCGAGCCGGAGAGATAGGTCCAGGGAACCAGCGCGGACAGCGAGAACGCCGCGTAGCTGACTCCCCCTCCGGGAACCTTCGCGAGATGGCCGAGCGTGACTGTGAACACCGCCATGAACAACAGCGGCTGGAGAACCGCCCAAACGACGCCGAGGACGGCCTGCTTGTATTTCACGCGGATATCTCGCTCGGCAAAGGCCAGCACCGTGCCGCGAAAGGCCCAGATCTCTCGCAGCGCCGCGAGCTTCCTCGCGCGAGCCCCCGCCTCCAGGATCAGCTCTCGCTGTCCTGGTCGACGGCTTTCCAACAGCGGCATCGTCACTGGGCTGCCTCCACGAGCTGACCGGACACGTTCTCGAACGATCTGCCGCATGTCGCGCACGTGACGGGCCGGTCGCCGTGGGGCAGACGTTCGCCGCACGAGCACATCCACCCCGCTTGGCGCGCGGGCACACCGAGCACGAGGGCGTGATCGGGGACGTCGGTCGTCACGACGGAGCCGGCCGCGACGAACGCGTACCGGCCGACCGTGCGGCCGCAGATGACGGTGCTGTTGGCCCCAAGCGTCGCGCCGCGCCGGATCACGGTGCGCCGGTACTCCGACTTTCGCTCGATCTCGCTTCGAGGGTTCATCACGTTCGTGAAGACGACCGACGGGCCGCAGAACACGTAGTCCTCCAACTCGACACCGTCGTAGAGCGAGACGTTGTTCTGGACCTTTACTCCGTTGCCGATCCGAACGCCGCCGGCGACGAACGTGTTCTGGCCCAGGATGCAGTCCCTGCCGATGCGGGCGCCGCCCATCACGTGGGCGTAGTGCCAGACGCGCGTGCCGGTCCCGATCCGAGCTCCCTCGTCGATCGTTGCCGTCGCGTCGGCGTAGAAGTTCGGAACCTCTTCGCGTTCGAGCCCGACCGGCGCCCCACCACGGTCGAGCGACAGCTGGCCCGCCGCCAGCACGCGAAGCACATCGAGACCGCTTCTTCCGTCGGTCAACGGCGCTTCCCTGCTCGCGATCGCCTCGAGGAACGCCTCGCACTCGATCCGCAGCGGCTCACCCGGCTCGATCTGGACCGCGGTCGCCTCGGCCTTTCGCGCGATCGGGACCTTTCCCCCCACCCAGTCCACCTCGTTGGGGTACAGGAGAAGCTTCTCCCCCACGGAGCCGTGTCGTCGAAGACCGCCATCTGCCGGTCTCCGACCGCGACGAACCGCTGCTCCTTGAACGGGTGCAACCAGCTGACGAACACGTGGGCGGGAACCGACTTCGGGAACTGCAGGCTCATGAGGCTGGCGTCGGCGATACCGTCGCTCAGATAGGCCCCGCCGCGCACGGCTACCTCGTCGGGCATCTCGCCCATCAGACGCAACAGCAGTGCGACGTCGTGGGGTGCGAAGCTCCAGAGGGCGTTCTCCTCCGTGCGCACCCGGCCGAAGTTGAGCCGGTTCGAGTACAGGTACAGGAGCTTGCCGAGCGCGCCGGTCTCGATCAGCTCGCGGAGCTTGGTGACCGCCGGGTGGTACTCCAGCACGTGTCCGACCATCAGGACCCGCCCCGTGGCTTCCGCAAGTTCCACCGCTTTCTCCGCCTCCGAGACGGAGACGGCGAGCGGCTTCTCCACGAGCACGTCCTTGCCGGCATCGAGCGCCGCAAGCGCCAGCTCCGCGTGCATCGCGGCCGGCGCGGCGACGACGACCGCCGTGACGTCCCTGTCGGCGAAGACGTCGTACGGGTCGGATGTCCGCCGCACGTCGGGATGGCTCACGGCCAGCGCGTCCAGCCGGCGCGAGTCGGGGTCGCACACCATCGCGAGTCGGCCGAGACCGCTCCAGACCCGCACGTGGTTCACACCCCAGGCTCCACAGCCGAGCACGGCGATCCGGATGTCGTCCTGATTCATCACCATCTGCTCCTCATCCATCGGGCGGGGACTGCGAGTCGCCGCAGGTAGGAAGGACGCCTCCCCGGACTGGTCCGAGCGGCGAGGAACTTCTCTTCCGGGAACGCCAGCGCGGCGACATAGGCGGCCTTCGAACGCACCCCGGGGACCGCGCGCATCGTCGCGAGCGCCGTGCCTCCCGCCTTCCGGCGGCTCCCTTCGTATTGCCGGAGCGCCCGGGTCTCGTCTCGCGGGACCGAGCGCGCGATGCGGTCGAGCTCCTTCGGTGGCTCGAGCCCGAGCTGCTCGGATGCCACGGAGAACGCGCGGCCGAGAACGCCGGTCAGGCGCCAGGCGCGGCACCACTGCTCGAGCGTGTCCCAGTCCACCGCACCCGCCCGCGTCACTTGGAGCACGTCGCGAAGTGGCACAAGCCGCGGGGGCCACGACCCCAGGACCGCGTGCATCGCGGTGTTCAGTAAGAGACCCGTGTCGTCGAGCCGCGCGACCGCGCGCTCCCCGATCTCGAAGGTGGCGGCCGACCGCAGCAGCTCCTCGGGTCGCATCCAAAGGCCGAACGGACCCAGCACCAGCGTGCGGTGCAGGTCCACCTCGACGCGATCGTCCGGGTGCACATGCACGCTGGCCTTCCCAAAGCGCGCATCGAATCCGGGGCGGGGCTCGGGCTGGCTTCGGACGTGCCCCAGCCGCTGGAGCAGCTCGCACGCCCGGTCGTAGTCGGCGGTCGCAACCAGCAGGTCCAGGTCCCCGAACGAGCGCAGGCTCGGGTCCGGATACACCGTGCGCGCGACCGACGCCCCCTTGAGCACGGCGAACCGAACGCCGGCGGCGTCGAGCTCATCGGCCAGGGCCAGCTGCTTCTTCTCGATCCGCAGGCACCACACCATCGACTCGAGATGCGCCGAGCGGAGCGATTCGAATGACGGCTCGTCGAGCCGAAGCCATCCCGCGGCCGCACTCTCGAGCGCCAGGCCGCTCAATCGCTCGAACTCGATCCCCGCGAACAACCGCTGCCGCTGGATCTCCGTCGGAGCGAAGAGCTCCGGCTCGCGGCGAGCCGGGAGCCCAAACGCCGCGATCGAGCGGAGCGCAGCGGTGACCGCCGCGTCAGACATCGGCGCCCGCGACCTCCTCGACGAGCCCGAGCGCCAGCAACTCGTCCACGCACGCCGCCACCTGCGCTTGCAGGTCCGCGCGCGCGACGCCGTACCGGTCCGCAAGCAGCTCGACCAGCCGCTCGGGGCGCTCCGGAACCACCAGCTCGCGCCATACCTCGGCCGCGCCCCCGGTCAGCCGGTGGACGTTCTCGTCCGACGACGTCGTTGCCACGATCTCGTCGTGGGCGCGCCGCCAGATCGCGCGATGCGATCGCCGCACGAGGACCTCCGGCCCGCCGATCACAGCGTCACCACCGTCGGTCCACGGCTCGGTCCGAACGCATTCCTCGCGTCGAACACCAGCTTCGCGTGCTCGGCCACCCACTCGAGGTCGTATGCCGTGTGCGGCGTCAGCAAGGCGACGAGGTCCGCGCGAGAGATGGCGAGATTCGTCAGCTCCGTCCGCCACAGCGAGGCTCCGTTGACCGAGACTTCCTCGACATAGGGGTCGTGGAAGGTCATGCGAGCCCCGCGTTTGGCGAGCTGCTGGATGATCCTGAGCGATGGGGACTCGCGCACATCCCCCACGTCGGGCTTGTACGCGACGCCGAGCACGAGGATCGACGCCTCCTTCACGGCCTTGCCCGCGTCGTTCAACGCCTCGGCAATCCGCCCCGCGACCCAGGCCGGCATCTGGGCGTTGATGTCCTCCGCCTCCTCGAGCACCCGGAACTGGTGCCCGACGTCGCGCCGCACCTGCCAGGCGAGATAGGTCGGATCGAGCGGGATGCAATGGCCGCCCACGCCGGGACCCGGGTAGAAGGGCATGAAGCCGAACGGCTTGGTCGCCGCGGCGGCGATGACCTCCCAGACGTCGATCTCGACCTCGTGGCAGAGCATCGCCATCTCGTTCGCGAGCGCGATGTTCACGTGCCGAAAGGTGTTCTCGAGCAGCTTCGCCAGCTCCGCGGCCCGGCATGAAGAGACCGCCATGACCTTGTCCACGAGCTGCTCGTAGAACAGGGCCGCCACACCGGTGGACTCAGCATTGACCCCCCCGACCACGCGCGGCACGTCCCTGAACGAGAACTCCCCGCTGCCCGGATCGATGCGCTCGGGCGAGTAGGCGAGCAGGAACTCCTTGCCGGCGACGAGACCCGACGCCTCGAGGAGCGGCTTCACGCGTTGGTCGGTCGTCCCCGGGTACGTCGTAGATTCCAACACGACCAACGAGCCCGGCCCGAGACATGCCGCGACCTCGCGGCAGGCACCGTCGATGAACGACAGGTCGGGTGTGCCGTCGAGGAGCGGCGTCGGCACACAGACGAACACCAGGTGGCTGTCGCGCACGGCCTCCACCGACGAGCTGAAGTCGAGCCGGCCGGTCGCGAAGGCGGAGCGCCAGATCGCGTCGTCGACACCCGCCACCACCGACCGGCCCTCCGAGAGTCCGGCGACCCGGCCTGCATCCACGTCGATGCCGGTGACGCGATACCCGGCCTCCGCGGCCGCGCAGGCGAGCGACAGTCCGACGTAGCCCTGCCCGACGACGGCGACGTGGGCCGAGCGGTTGAGGATGCGGCGACGCAGATCAGCGGTTGCCCGCATGGGGGTTGCCTCCTTGTCGGCGGAAGGCGAAGCGATCTCGCAAGGACCTCAGGCTGGGATCCGCTGTGCGGTCGACGGCTCACCAAGCTCGGCGATCTTTCGGATGGCGGCCGCCCGCCGCCGGAAACACTGACGTCTGCTGATCGAAAGCTCCCGCGCGATCTCGTTCGCCGGGAGCTGACGCACGTACCAAAGGTGCAGCAGGCGACGATCGCGTTCGCCGATCAGTTGCATCCGCCGGCAGAGCTCGGTGCGCTCAGCCAGGGTGTCGAGCAACCCACCGCGGATGCCGTCAGTGGCCGTGTTGCCCCGCCGCTGCCCAACCTTGTAGAGCGAGGACGTGACGGGCTGCCACCAGTCCGTGTACGTGATCAACGCCCAGACGACCCGCTCAGGCGTGGAGAGCACACAAACCTCCGGAAGTTAGACCGTAGCGCCCCTGCCGGTGACGCGGAAGACGGGGAAGACCCTTACTCACTGGGAGATCCACATGTCGATTCCCGGATCCGGCGGCGGCTCCGTCGTCGGAGGATCGTCGGACCGGGGCTCCTGCGGTGGCGACTTCCTGGGCCGCCGCGGCGCGCGGTAGGTCCGCCGGTGCGACCACGAGATCGAGCCTCCGCCCGAGTCGTTGAGGACCACCCCGACCACCTTCGCGCCCAGACGATCGAGCAAGCTGGAGATGCTTCCGGCGAGCGCGATGCTGGTCTTGCCGGCCCGCGCCACGAGCACCACGGCGTCGACGTGAGGCGCCAGCGGGACGACGTCGTTCGCCACCATCAAGGGAGCGCCGTCGAGAATGACGACGTCCGCGACCTCCTTCGCTCGCTGCACGAAGCGCTGCATCTTGATGGATCCCAGAAGCTCGGCCGGGCGCTCGGGCCGGGCGCCGCTGGCGAGCACGGTCACCCGGTCCACCGACGGCTGTCCGAGGTAAGGGCGAAGATCGAGCGGAGCGCCATGCGTGAGCTCGCCGTTCATCGCCCCGAGCGCTTCCACGAGACCCGGGCTCGCGGGAACGCCGAACACCTTGTGGATCGCCGGGTGCCGCAGGTCGCACGAGAGCACCAGCACGCGGTTCCCGACCTCGGCGTAGGCGGCCGCGAGGTTCGCCGCCACCGTCGTCTTGCCGTCCTTGGGCTCGGCGCTGGTGACGAGGATGGTCCTCGGCGAGGACGGCTGCTGCAGCGGCTTGCCGTTCCCGTTCGGGTGCCGGGACGGTCCGGGAACCCAGCGCGAGACCTCCGCCCCCAGAAGCCGGAAGACGTCGGCCGCGCGCGAGACCGGATGCGACGCCGTGACGACACCCCGCCGGCGGCGCCTCGAGATGACCGGCACCTCGATGAGAACCGGCAGACCGAAGGCCTCCTCGGCCGCCTCGCGGGTTCGGATCTTCGTGTCGAATCGCTCGAGGACCAGAGCCAGCCCGATCCCCGCGGCGAGTCCGACGAGCGCCGCGAGGGGGACCCGCGAGAGCGGGCTCGCCGGCGATTCGGCCGCGGTGGCCGAGACTAGCTCGGCTTTGGTGGCGGGCTGCAACACGCCCAGCGTGACGGGGGTGATCCGGGCGATCGAAAGCTGGGTCAGGGCGTCTTCCAGCGGCTGGATCATGAGCGGCCCCGCGCCGCGGCCGCGAAGCACCTTGATCTGCTTCTGCAGGAACGCCTGCTTTTCGTCGATCCGGCGGATCTTGAGGTGCCCCAAGTAGGTGACGAGCGCATTCGAGAAAGCGCCGGAGATGCTCCGCGCCTCTTCCGGTGCCTCGGCGAACCCCGTAACGGTCACGAAGCCGCTTCCGGTGTCGGCCGTCGCCTCGACCTGTGAGCTGAGCGTCAGCGGATCGCCCTCGAAGTGCATCCGCTTGCCCGCGATCTGGGCGACATCAGGAAGGCTCAGGACGCTCGCGATCGTCGCGACGGTCATGCTCGGACTTGCCGAGTCCGAGGTGATCGCGTCGGGGCTCCACAGCACGGTGGCCGCCGCGTAGGTGGCCTCCGTCGGAGTGGCGGGCGGCGGCGCCACGGCCTCGCCGGTCGCCCACGCCGCGGTCCCCGCGACGACGACGGCCGCTGCGACAACCCACCAGCGCCGACGGAGGGCTCTCAGATACTGGATCGGCTCCATCGGCCCGTCCCTCCTTCCGCCAAGGCGGCGACGGCGGCCGCCTGGTTCGGGACGCCCAGCCGCCTGAAGGCTCGGGTCTTGTGCTGCTCGACCGTCTTGGGGCTGATCCCGAGCACTCGCGCCATCTGCTTGCAGGCCAGCCCCTTGGCGGCAAGCCGGAGGATCTGCTCCTCGCGCCGGGTGAGACCTTCGGTCCCAGACGGCGGCGGCGCGCCCCCCGGCACGAGCGCCGATGCCAGGTGTGAGACGTCCTCGTCGACCGCCACGGTGATCCCCTGTTCGTCGTCGCCGTCCTCGGGCGCCGCCGACGCGATCACGACCACCCGGAGTCCCCGTTTCCGCAAGCGGCCGATGACGCCGGGCGCGCCCGGGATCCGGGCGTCGATCGCGACCACGTCTGCCTGGCGGGCCCACTCCTCGACCTCGGCGGCGCTCGTCGTGACGCCGACCGGCACCAGTGCGGGATACCTCGCGAGCGCCGCCGCGATGCCCTCGGCGGCCAGGGTCTCGCGGTGCGCCACCACCACCGCTCGGACGCTCATGAGGCGGCCCTGCCGGCCGGCTCGCGCACATCGGTCGCGCGCGTCTGCCGCATCCGATCCGCGAGATCCTCGAGGCGGTTCTCCCGGGCGAGCCGCTCCATCTCGTCGAGACTTCGGCGAAGGTCGACCGGGTCCGGAGCCGGAGGGATCGCGACGACGATCCCCGGACGCTCGGTCGGCACCGGCGACTCCTCGTCGTTGACGAGCTCTTCGTGCTGCTTCTCTCCTGGGCGGGCGCCGATCACCTGGATCGGGACGTCGCGGCCCGGGACGCGCCCGGACAGCCGAATCAGCCGGTGCGCAAGGTCGAGGATGTTGACGGGGTCCCCCATCTCGAGAGTGAAGACCTCTCCGCCGCGCGCGAGCGCCGCGGCCTGGAGCACCAGCTGGACCGCCTCCTCGACGCTCATGAAGTACCGCGTCATCTCGGGATCGGTGACCGTCACGGGCCCGCCGGCCGCGATCTGCCTGAGGAAGGTGGGCACGACGGATCCCCGGCTCCCCAGGACGTTGCCGAACCGCACCGCGCACAACACGGTCCCCTGCCTCGACAGCCCGCGCGCGATCTGCTCGGCGATCTGCTTCGACGCGCCCATCACGCTGGTCGGCCGCACCGCCTTGTCGGTCGAGATCAAGACGAAGCGCGACGCCCCGCAGGCTCCGGCGGCCTCGACGACATTCGCGGTGCCGACGACATTCGTCAGCAGGGCCTCCTGCGGGTGCTTCTCCAGGATCGGCACGTGCTTGTGCGCGGCGGCATGGAACACGACCTCGGGGCGGTACTCGTCGAATACCTCGCTGGTCCGAAGACGGTCGCGCACGTCCGCGAGGACCGGCGTGGCGCGCGAGCCGTCGAGGGTCACCAGGAGGTCGTGCAAGTGCGTCTCGTCGTGATCGAGCAGGATCAACCGCTCCGGTTCGAAGATCTCCACCTGCCGGGCGATCTCCGAACCGATCGAGCCCCCCGCACCGGTGATCAGGACGCGCCGGCCGCGGATGAGACGGCGAACGGCGGCCAGATCGGTTTCGACCTGGCGGCGTCCCAGCAGGTCCTCGATCCGCAGATCGCGAAGGTCGCCCACCGTCGCGCGGCCCCCGACGATCTCCCGCACCGAGGGCAGCACGCGCAACGAGACGCCCGCCTCCTCGCAGCAGATCGCCACGTCGCGGATCAGATCGCCGGTGGCGCTCGGGATCGCGAGCAGCACCTGGTCCACCTCGAGCTTTTGAGCGATGACGGGGATCGACCCGTGCCCACCCAGCACGATGGCTCCATGAAGCTCGAGTCCGAGACAGCGCGGGTCGTCGTCGATCAGACCGACCAC
The DNA here is from genome assembly GCA_963766935.1 of uncultured Actinomycetes bacterium. Classification (GTDB taxonomy): domain Bacteria; phylum Actinomycetota; class UBA4738; order UBA4738; family HRBIN12; genus CAVYBY01. The sequence continues at coordinate 200,409 of CAVYBY010000008.1, forward strand.
CTCGAGGGTGGACTGCGGGTCCCGAAGGATGTCGGCGAGGACTTCCGCGCCCGCGTCGCCGACGCCCATCACGAGGACGCGCGCTCGCTCGCTATCGGCGGAACGCCGGCGGAACGCGAACAGCCGGCTCTGGAACCGGATCGCGCCAAACGCCATCAGCGCCGAGGCGTTCCCAAACGCGACCACCGACAGTGGAAGCGGCCGCCGTCCGTGACCGAGGAGCAGGGTCATCCCCAGCAGAAGGAGGAAGCTCGCCACGCCGGACAGAAGGACACGCCTCGCCTCCTGGACGCTCGCGTGCCGCCACATCTGGCCGTAGAGGCCGAAGAGGTAGTTGCAGAGTAGATGGATCAGCGCGACCGCCGGAAGCACGACCAAGAAGCGGTGCCAGCGATTCGTCGGCACGCCGCCCTCGAACCGAAGGACGAGCGGCACCAGGTAGGCGGGCACGACAATCAACGCGTCGAGAAACGCGAGCGGGATGTCGAGTCGCACCCGCGCGACGATGCGTTGGGGAAGTGATGCGTCCGGGGTCACAGAGACTCAGATCGAGATTGAGGGCCGGAAACCGAAAGCAGCTTCGCCCTGCGGAACTGCCCGACCAGCGTGCGAATCTGAAGCTCGACCTCTTCGACGGGCAGGTCGAATGCGTGCGCGACGTCCGCGGCGAGCTGAGGCATCGTCGCGGTGCCGTCGCACAGACCGAACACGACGGTGGCCGTCGAGTTCAGATGGTGGAACGCGCCGTTCGTCTCGTCGAAGACGACCGCCTCGCCGTCGAGCTCCTCGACGAGAAGATCTGCGCGGATCCTGGGTTTGACGCGGGGCACGCGACTACTCCTTCCAGATCAGGATGTCGGCCTCTTCGAACTGCAGGAGGATTCGCCTGACGTCCTCGACGACCACCTCGGAGGGCAGCCCCGACAGCTCGCAGATCGCGTCGATCATCTCGTCGGGATCGGTCTCGCCGTCGCAGAGCACCCAGATGGCGGCGGCCGTCGTGTTGAGCAGGTGCACGGAGCCGGACTCCGGGTCGTAGAGGGCGTTTTCTCGGTCGGCCTGCCGCAGCCACAGGTCCGGCTTGCGGGTCGGCCGCCCGGTTCGCAGCAGGATGCTCATCGTCCCGCCCCCGCAAGGGAGTCGAGGATGCCGTTCTGCGTCACGAACGCCGCCGCTTCCAGTCTCGAATGCACACCGAGCTTGCTCAGCATGTTCTGGACGTGCGTGCGGGCCGTCTCGGAGCTGATCACCAGCTCCTGCGCGATCGCGTCGTTGTCGCCACCCTGGGCCAGCAGGGCGAGGACCTCGCGCTCGCGCCGGGTGAGCCCCGCCATCCGTTTGAGCGCCTCGTCCCGCTCGCGGCGGCGCTGGATCAGGTTCCGCAGGAGCCCGCCGAGCATCCGGGGCGGCACGAGGGCCTCGCCGCGATGAACGGCTCGAGTGGCGTCGATCAGCTCGACCAATGGGGACTCCTTCGAGAGGTAGCCGCTCGCGCCGGCCTCGAGCGCGTGGACGAGGACGAACTCGTCCTCCTGACCGCTGAACACGATCACGCGGCAATCGGGAACCCGGGCGCTGATCTGTTGGGTCGCGCGGATGCCGTCGCAGTTGGGCAGATCCGCGTCGAGCAAGGCGACGTCGGGCCGGACGCGTTCGGCTTCAGCGATCGCCTGCAGCCCGTCGCGTGCCTCGCCGACGACGACCAGATCCGCTTCGCCCGACAGGACGACCTTGACCGCTTCGCGAAACAACGACTGCTCGTCGGCGAGCATCACACGGATAACGCCGGTCCCCTCGGCCACGCGGCTCCTCCGTCCCCTCGAAGAGGTCCCCCAGTGCTGCGTGGCTCAACGTAGCCAGGAAACCAACGTCGAACACCCGCTGCACGACGTAGACGGTGTACGCCGATGGAACCATTCGTAGGTCTCCCCTCCCGGGGGGACGAAGCGTCAGGAAACCGGCGTTTGAGCGGCCGATGCCGCGTCGGTGCGATGGCGAAGTTCGTCGGCATCCACCAGGCCGTTTCGTATGGCGAATGCCGCCGCTTCGAGGCGAGAGTGGACACCGAGCTTGGCGAGGATGCCTTGCACGTGCGTGCGCACGGTGTTGGGGCTGATCGAAAGCGTGTCGGCGATGTCGTGACTCGTCGTGCCGCGCGTGAGCAGCGTCAGCACCTCGAGCTCGCGCGGTGTCAGCTGGTCCGAGAGCAGAGCGGACGACCCGGCGCCGCGGCCCGGCCCGCGACCCTGGAAGTTCGGGACGACGACTCTGCCGTCCAGCACGGACCGGATCGCGCTCATGACGTCGCGGATGCGGGCGTCCTTCGTGAGGAAGCCTTGAAAGCCGGCCCCGAGCGCCGCGCGGGCGAGCCGTGGGTCCCGATCCGACGTGAGGGCGATGATCCGGACGTCCGCGTGACGGTGCAGGATCTCGCGGCCAACATCGAGGCCGTTTTCGTCGGGAAGGCCGATGTCCATGAGCACGAGATCCGGACATTCGCGGTCGACCGAGGCGAGAGCCTCCTCGCCCGATGCGGTCACGTCGAGGATCGTCGCGCCCTCCTCCCGAAGCGATGCGGCAAGCGCCTCGCCGAAGAGCTGCTGATCCTCGACCACCAACACCTTCATCAGCGTGGCTCGGCCAGACCGGTCGGGATCCGCAGCTCGACGACCGTGTGCGCCGGGCGGGACTCGACCTGGATCGTGCCGCCGTGAACGTCGATCACACGCCGGGCGATGAACAGACCCAGCCCGGTGCCGTGTTTGCGGGCCCGTCCCCGGTCTCCGCGGACGAACGGATCGAACAGCGTCGACAGATGCTCGGCCGGAATCCCCGGGCCATGGTCCAGAACGCGGACCACGGCGGGGCCGCGACCATGCTCGACCGTGACCTCGACCTTCTCCGCTGCCTCGGAGTACGTGAGCGCGTTTCGAAGGACGTTGGTGATCGCGCTGAGCAGATACGACGGATCGGCCACGATCGTCACGTCCTGTCCCGCGTGCAGCACCACCCGAGAGCCCCCGAACTCGAGCTCGCACCGGGCGATCGCCTCGCAGGCCAGATCGACCAGATCCACCTCAGACCGTTGGAGCGACGCGTCCCCGGTCGGGGGAAGGAGCAGACCGTCGAGCTGACGAACCATCTCGGCCAGCGTGCGATGGGCCCCGCGGAGCTGCCCGAGATCGGCCTGCCCGTCGAGGGTGCGCTCGAGCACGGCAAGGACACCGACGAGCGGACCCTTCAACTCATGGGCCGTCCACGCTAGGCCGACATCCGCCGGTCCGTTCGCCGGCTCAGCAGGGATCCGCATTGGGAGGCGCAGTGTAGACCGCAAATCGCGGCCTTGCCTATCGGCTGGATTGGGGTCCCAAATGGCTGCTAGAAGGCCCTATCTGGTGGACGGAACCCCTCCCGTCGTGGTGAGCGAACTGCTATGGTGACCGCGCAGCGCGGTCATCAACTCAAACGGCTGGAGGAACGGACTGAGCGAGCTCGATCGTGCCTTGGGAGCCGCGATCCGGCAGTCGAGGATGGAGCGCGGGCTGAGCCTTCGCGGGCTGGCCATGCGGTGCGGCGGGGCCTTCAAGCCCTCGTCGCTCGGCGGTTACGAGCGGGGCGAGCGGTCGCTCTCGATCGACCGGTTCGTTCGCCTGGCGGAGGTGCTGGGGGTCTCACCGGAGCGCCTCCTGTCGGACGCGCTGACGCAAACATCGAACGACGGCCGCCCGGAAGTCTCCGTGGACACCAGCCTTCTGCCGGACAACGAAGCCGGCAACGCCGTCGCGGCGTTCGCCCACGAGCTGCGAGCCCGGCGCGGCGATCTTCGTTCGGCCGTCATCACGTTTCGATCGGCGGACCTGAACACGATCGCAAGCTCGTTGGGTCTGCCGGTCGGCGAGACGCTGCGCCGACTCGGCCCCGCGGCGCTGCACACCGGGTCGATCGCCTGACTTACCTCTCGTCGGAGCTTCTGAGCGCGACCATGTCGGGCGCCACGACCATCGGCTCGTGGCCGGGACGCGGAGCAGCGGCCTGCACTCCGACCGCCGCCATGACCTCGGCGCCGTCGATCGTCTCGCGCTCGACGAGCAGGTGGACCACCCGCTCGAGCCCGGGCCGCTGGCCCTCGAGGATCTTCGTGGCGCGCTCCTCCGCCTCGGTGAGCAGCCGCGAGACCTCCTCGTCGATGACGCGCTGTGTCGCCTCGGCGTACTGACGGCTCGTGACCGCCTGACCACCCAGGTACTGCGGATCACCGCTCGCGAACCCGACCGGGCCCAGGCGCGGGCTCATCCCGAACTCGCGCACCATCCGAGTCGCCAGCTGAGTGGCGCCGGCAAGATCGTTCGAGGCGCCGGTGGAGACCTCGCCAAGCACCAGGCGCTCCGCGGCGCGTCCGCCCATCCGAACCGCGAGTGAGTCGTGCAGGTAGCTCTCGGGATACAGGTGTCGCTCGTCCTCCGGCAGCTGTTCGGTGACGCCGAGCGCCTGGCCCGCCGGGAGGATCGTCACCTTCGCGACGGGGTCCGCGTGCTCCGAGAGCACCGCCACGATGGCGTGACCCGCCTCGTGGACCGCGACGGCTCGCTTCTCGTCGGGCATCAACGCGTTGGACGCGTCCCGGCGGCCGAGCAGGATCCGGTCACGCGCCTCGGAGAAGTCCTCCGCCGTGATCGTGTTGCGTCCGGCTCGAACCGCGAAGATCGCGGCCTCGTTCACCAGGTTCGCCAGATCGGCTCCGCTGAAACCGGGCGTGGCACGCGAGACGGCGTCCAGATCGACATCCGGTCCGATCTGCTTCCCCTTCGCGTGCACGGCCAGGATCGCCGTCCGCTCGCGCTGGTTCGGCAAGGGAATCTCGACCTGCCGGTCGAAGCGACCCGGACGAAGGAGTGCGGGGTCGAGCACCTCGGGCCGGTTGGTCGCCGCGAGCACCACGATGCCGGTGCCCGAGTCGAACCCGTCCATCTCCGCAAGCAGCTGGTTGAGCGTCTGTTCGCGCTCGTCGTTCGAGGTGAAGCCCGCGCCGCGGCGCTGCCCGATCGCGTCGATCTCGTCGATGAAGATGATCGCCGGCGCGACCTTCTTCGCCTGGGCGAACAGATCGCGCGCCCGAGAGGCGCCGACGCCGACGAAGATCTCGACGAACGACGACCCGGTGATGGCGAAGAAGGGAACGTTCGCCTCACCTGCGACCGCGCGTGCCAGCAGCGTCTTTCCCGTCCCCGGCGGTCCCACCATCAGCACACCGCGGGGACCCAACGCGCCGGCCTTCGCGTAGCGCTGCGGGTGCTTGAGGAAATCGACGACCTCGCTGATCTCTTGCTTCGCACCCTCGTAGCCGGCGACGTCGGAAAACCGCGTCGTCGGGCGCTCGGCGTCGTAGACCTTCGCCTTCGAGCCCATGATCCCGCCCAGCCCGCCGGCCAGCTGCTTGCCCGCCCGGCGCCCGATATAGAGGTAGACGCCGATCAACAGGATGAAGGGCGAGAAGCTCAGGATGACGCTGAGCACGCTTACGCCCGGTGTCGGCTTGCCGCTGATCGAGACGCCGTGCGAGCGGAGCGTCTCGGCAAGGCTCGGGTCCTGCAGCGCCGTCGGGATCTGGCTCGAGTACTCGGCCCCGCCCTTCAGCGCGCCGGTGACCGCGCCGTTCGGGTCGATCAGCGCCGTGGCGACCTGGCCGTCGTTCACCTTCTGCAGGAACTCGGAATAGCTCACCTTCTGGACGCTCGACTGCGTCCCGGGACGGAACAGCAGCAGGGTCGTGAGCGCCACGCCGGCAACGATCAGCCAGTTTCGCCATGCCGGCGGAGGCGGAGGCGCGGGCGCTCGCGGCCGGTCCTTGGGCGGCCCCGACTTCGCCGGCCCGGTCATCTGGTGCACGGTCATCGGTCTTCCTCCCACACGGTGAATTGCGCCACGGTCCGGTAGCCCATCCGCTCGTACACCGGGAGACCCATCGGGCTCGCCTGCAGCGTCGCGGACAGCTCCGGCCGGCAGGTCGTCGCCGCCCACGTCACGGCCTCACCGTACCCGCGTCCGCGAGCTTCGGGAATAGTCGCCACCGCATAGACACCCACGAACGTGTCGTCGATGCACGCCGCAGCCGTGGCGACCGGCCGCCCGTCGACACGGCCGACCCACACGCGGAAGTCCTCACCGAGCAGCTCCGGCCGGTACATCGCGCCTTCGCCGGACCGGGCTTCGAACACCGAATCGACGATCACTTCCGCGTCTCGAACGGTGGACGCGTCGGTGGCCTCGACGACCTCGAGCTCGGATGGCACCGGACGCCCTGCCCCGCCGGCGTCTCGCACCAAGCAGGGGATCTGGTAGCCCTCGAACCCGAGCGGCTCGAGGTTCGGTGTCGGCCAGATGCTCCAGATCTCGTAGCCGCCACCGTCGGCCGAGCGGAAGAACGCCCGGACGCGCTCGAGGGTAGCGGCCATCGTCTCCTCGGTGAGGGGACGAAGCAACGTGGCGTTGTTCGGCGGCAACGACACCGGCAGCTCGAGATCGGCCAGGGAAAGATCGTCCGAAAGCTCTGCTCGCTTGCCCATCCGCTCGGCCCACATGCGGTACGCCGCCGCGCAATTGCGCGCAGCCTGGTCGAGCTGATCGCCGCCCACGAGTGCATCGGTCGCCATTCGCCCATCATCGCCGAGTCGGTCGAATCAGGGGGTTGTCCGTTCGAAGTACGGCTGATTCTCCCGGAGTGGCCCATCGCGGGGCCACTCCGGGGTTCCCTCCTATCGACTTCGTGTCAGCCGAGAGCACACACGGCGTATGCCTGGATCGACCAGGACGGCGTCCCCGTGACAGACTGCGCCGTCGCCCTCCACGAGGTCGTGGTAGGCGGGTAGTTGGCGAGAACGACCGCGAGCTCGGGATTGTCCCCGCCGAGCAAGAACCCACCGCCCAAAACCTTGTTCCCCGCCGAGCATGTCGCGGTGACCGTCTTGGGTGACGCGGCGTTGTTGACCGACCCCGAGTTGACGACCTCGTACGCGCTCAGGGGACCGGCGGGGCCGGTGGATCCGGTAGGCCGGTGGCACCTGCGGCCCCACGGATGTCCCAATTCCGCGGCCACTCGTTCCGCCGACAGGTCTTCCCGGCGGGAATCACCCGGACCACCCTGGTTGCCTTGTTGACGCAGGCATGCACCGAACCCGGATCGTCTCCCTGCGCGACCGCAGTCGCGACCACGAACGAGATTGCAGCCAGCGCGCCGGCGAACGTGAGCAGCCAACGGGCTCTGGATCCGCCCATCTTTGCCTCCTTGCGGTAGCACCCCCACTACTCGCCGAAGGCCGCCCGGATGATCAGGATGGTCGCCGACCTGTTCCGTCCAGGGGATGATCCCAGAAGCAACGGCAGGTCTCAATCCGCGCGTTTGACCTGCTGTTTCCCCAGCTCGCCCGGGTCGAGGCAGGCCGCCGACGGATTCTGCGGGAAGGCTTCGGCGCACGGCGTGATCAGTCCGCCCGCCCGCGCTGCCGCGACCGCGGCGTCGACGGCCGCAACGATGATCGCGGGATCCGACTCCGGGATGAAGTGACCCACACCCTTGTCGAGCACGTGGATCGAGTTCGACGACAGCCCCGCGAGCCGGGTCTGCGACCTGGCCGTGAGCCTGGGCGCCGTGACGAGCCACTCGTCCTCGAGGACCCCCGCGGTGATCACGACGAGCGGCAGCCCTCCGAGCGAGGGCGCGTCCAGCAGCTCATGCACGGTTGCGTGCATGTCGAGCCGCTGGTTTGGACCCGGCGTCACGGTTCCATCGATCCACGGCCCGGCGTGCAACCGCTCGTACACCGGGATCTCGGGTTCGCTCGACGCGTCGATCAACACCATCCCGGTCACATCCGCCGGCGCCAGGGCCGCGAACTCGCGCGCAACCATGCCGCCGTAGGAGTGACCGACCACCACATACGGCGGCGCGACCTTGATCGCGGACAGGAGCGCCTGCAGCTCACCGGCCTGTGTCGCCCCGGTCAGCGGCTTGACGCTCGGCGGACGCGCGTCGCTCGTACCGTCGCCCGCGCGGTCGTAGGTGCAGACGCGCGTGCTGACCCCCACCTGGGAGAGGATCTCGCCGAACGTGTCGATCCCCGACGCCGTGTACCCGGCCTCGAGGATCACCGTTGGTGTGCCCTCGCCCTCGCATTCAAAGGCAAGCGAATAGCCGCCGATGTCGGCGCGCCCGGTGGTGCGCACGGGGGAAGCGGACGGGGCGGGAGCATCGCCGCCGTGACAGGCGACGAGCGCCGTCGCGGCGAGGATCGACACGACCGGAATCCTCGCCCTCACGTGGCCACCCTACCGGTCGGTTGCAGCCACACAACCCGCCCGGTGTGGCGGGCGCCACTTTGACTGGGCAGTCAGTCCATTGTTAGAGTTCATGTACGCGGAGCCCGTCCGGGCGGAGCGCTTGCCCGGGCAGAGCCCGAGTCAACGCGCCCCCGACCCGTGCGGGTCCCCCCCCGCCGTCGGCGGAGCCGAACGGAAGGGGAGGGAACATGTCCGATTTGGATTCCGCACGTCCGAGCGTCGGTGAGCACGCAGACCATCCGGTCGCCCGGTTCGAGGACCCGAGCATCGTCCTTGCCCACGGAGCCGATGCGCCGGACCCGCACGACGTGAGCGAAACCCAAGGACTCCGAGAGGAGCTGCGCCGACTCATGGCTGCGCGTGTTTCCCGTCGCTCGCTGCTCACGCGCGGCGCGACGGGCGTCGGAGTCGGCGCGCTCGCGGCATCGCTCGGCGGGCTGGCGGCGTCGCCCACGGCTGCGGCGGCAGCGGGGTTCGACGCGACGGGGGACCTCGAATCGCTGAACGCCGCGATCGACGTCGACTTCCTCGGTCGTGTCACGAAGAAGGTCGCGAGCTTCAGCGACACGCCCATGGGCTCGCGTCCCGGAGGATCGCCGGCCAACCTCGAGGCGGTGGACTGGATCGCGCGCAGAGATGAGCGCGGTGGGAATGCGCCGCGTCGCGAAGCTCCCGGTCCCGATCGACCGCTGGGTCTTCGGCGGCGCCATCGGTCGCCGTCGACGGCGGTGGACCGACGTTCGACGCCAGCTCCTGGGGCGGCGTGCCCGGCACGCCCGCCGGCGGGATCACACGCCGAGGTGCTCGACCTCGGCACCGGCTCAGGCCAGCGACTACGAGGGCGTCGACGCCACCGGCAAGATCGTGCTCGTCAACTGGGCAGTTCGGCGACTACTGGGTCAACCGGCACGGGCACCAGGCCACGCTCGAAGGCGCCCTGGCCGTGATCTTCTACACCGGAACCACGGCGGCCGGCGCCTTCTACAACGAGCGCGACGACGGGCTGCTCGGGCTTCGACGGCACCTACGACGACGACTGGGTGCCGTTCGTCTTCGTCACCCGCAACGCCGCGAACGACCTGCGGCCCGGATCGCGGCGGGACCGACGTTCGTCACCGTTGACGTCGAACGTCGAGCTGACCCGGGCCGAGGACGGCGGCGTCGGCTACAACGTGCTCGGCATGATCCCGGGCACCGACCGGGCCGGTCGAGTACATCATCTTCACCGGTCATCACGACGCCTGGTTCCACGGTGCCGCCGACGACGCCACGGCGATCGCCGCCATGCTCGGGATCGCGAAGGCGATTCGGGACACCGGCTTCCGGCCACGGCGGACGCTGCTCTTCCTGGCCAGCACGAACGAGGAGTACGGCTACACCGACGCCTACTACGAGTGGCTGATCGGCTGCTGGTACGCGGTGACGCACCAGCGCCGCCGCGAGTGGGAGACACAAGGCCATCCTCAGCCTCGACTTCGAGCTGCTGGGCACCGGCGATCCCGGCGAGCGGCTGCTGATCCGCACGCACGTCCGAGCTGCTGGACACGCCGTCGAAGCTCGAGAGCGACCCGTCCCGCGGACGCCGTTCGGGACGGCGTGGCGCAGAACGTCGTCTGGGCCAACGCCGACCACTTCACGCTGACGGCCGCGGGGATCCCGGGCCTGTACTTCAACACCGTCGGCACGTCGTACCTGACCCGCGAACTACCACACCAACTACGACGTCGTTCGAGAACGTGAACATCCCCTACCTCGCGCCAGAACATCGAGGTCATCAACGACATCTGGGTCGACCACGACCGCTCGACGCTTGCCGCTGCTGGACTTCGTCGCGCGCGCGACCGAGGCAGAGGCGCGGATCGCCTACGAGGCGGAGCCGGGGGTCGGGATCCGCGACCTGCCGCGGCACCCACCAACATGCCGCGGACGCGGCTCGAGACACGCCGTGGCGAAGTTCCGGGCCGGCCGCCGAGGCGCTGGAGGCGCGGCTCGAGTCCGGCAAACGTCCCACTCGAAGCAGCGGGTCGGTCGAGCGCTGATGCTGAACGCGGAGCGGCTGATCCTCACTGCGCAACCTGGTCGCGCTGGACGTCTTCGACCAGTACATCTTCCCGCACCAGCAGCTGCAGCGAGACGCGACCCGGATGCAGCTCGCGATCGACGCGCTCGAAGGCCGGCGAATCCGTCACTGGCCAACGACACGTACATCCGCCGGACCGGACTGACGAGCGCCGGGCGTCAGTTCGCCTACGAGACCTATGCCGCCGAGAACGCGCGGCACGATCCGCGCGCGGACCGGCTCCAGTGGGGCGGGCAGGCTCATCTGGCCCCCTACGTCGACTCTGTGGAGGAATACCACGTCGATCGCGGCAAGATCGCCGACGGGAGTCCGACCCGGCGCGACTTCCGCCAGGAGATCCGCCGTCGATCCGCCAGAAGCTCGGCCCCGTCTACCGGCGGCTCAACCAGCGGCTCGTACGGATGTCGGAGGTCTTCCACGAAGCCACGGTCGCCCTCCGGGAGGCCGCCAAGCACGCCGGCTGATCGGCGGAGACGCCGGGATTCGAACCCGGGATGGACGGTTAGGCCCATAACCGCTTAGCAGGCGGCTCCTTTCGGCCACTCAGGCACGTCTCCGAGGGCGATTCTAGAGCACCGACCCTCGCGGTCAGGCGGACGGGGCCGGTCGAAACGTGCCGTGGCAAGGCCATGAGTAGGATGGTGCCTCCGATGGCGATCCTCACGCTGGGCGTCTCGTTTCGTCGCGCCCCGCTCGACGTCCTGGAGCGGCTGGCGTTCTCCGACGACGACCTCGTCAAGGCCTACCGAATGGCCGCCGACGCCGACGGGGTCGGCGAGGCCGTCATCCTGTCGACCTGCAACCGAGTCGAGATCACGGCGGAAGTTCCCGCCTACCACGCCGGGTTCCTCGCCCTGAAGGAGCTCCTGTGCGACTCGCGCGGGGTCGAGCCCGACGAGCTGGCCGATCCCCTCTATTCGCACTGGGAGCAGGACGCCGTCGAGCACATCTTCGCCGTCGCCGCCGGCCTGGACTCCATGCTGCTCGGTGAAACACAGATCGCAACGCAGGTTCGCGAAGCCCTTCGGCGCGCGGAGGCGGAAGGCCTCGCCGGACCCGTGCTCGCTCGGCTGTTCCACGCGGCGAGCCGCGCCGGCCGTCGGGCGCGCCAGGAGACCGGACTCGGCGCCGCTCCCGATGCGTTCGTCGCGCTCGCGTCCGACCTGGCCGGCAGCGAGCTCGGCGGGCTGGAGGGCCGCGCCGCGGTCGTCGTCGGGGCCGGGCAGATGGCCGCGCTGGCCGTCGCGCACCTTCGGGGGCTCGGCGCCGGACCGATCCGGATCCTCAACCGGTCGGTCGAGCGCGCCCAGGTGCTCGCCGAACGAACCGGTGCCGAACACGGCTCGATGACGTCGCTCCCCGATGCCGTCGAGCGGGCCGACCTCGTCGTGTCCGCCACCGGAGCCGTCGGGCGCGTCCTCGAAGCTTCCACCGTGGCTGCCGCGATGCGCGGCCGTCCCGAGCGGCCGCTCGTCCTCGTGGACCTGGCCGTTCCCCGCGACGTGGATCCCGAGACCGCCGAGGTTCCCGGCGTCCGTCTGATCGACCTCGACTCGGTCCGCGACCGGCTGGGGGAGCACGACCAAGCCGCGGCGCTGGAGATCCGGCGCGCCGGGGCGATCGTGGCCGAAGAGGTCCGGCGCTACGTCGTCCGCCGGCGCGGCGACGACTTCGCCCCGTTGATCCGCGCGCTCCGGGCTCACGGCGACGATGTCGTGCGATTCGAGATGCAGCGCCACTCCGCGCGCCTCGCCGACCTGACACCCGAGCAACGGGCAGGCGTCGAAGCGCTCGCCAACGGGATCGTCGCGAAGCTGCTGCACGACCCGATCGTCGAGCTGAAGGAACGCTCCGAGCCCGGCTCGGAGGGCGTGCACGCGCGCGTCCTCGCCGAGCTACTCGGGCTCGACCCGGATTCGTAAGTGACCGCGCTCCGGATCGGCACCCGCCGCTCCACGCTCGCCGTCGCCCAGGCGGAACTGGTCCGCGAGCTGCTCGCCGGCGTCGGCGCCGACGCCGAGATCGTTCCGATGTCGACCCGCGGTGACGAGTCGCCACCGCCCACCGACGCCCCGCACGGCATGAAGGGTCTGTGGACCGACGCGATCACCGAGGCGCTGCTTGCGGGCGAGATCGACATCGCGGTGCACTCGGCGAAGGACCTGCCGGCCGGGGAAACCGAGGGGGTCGTGGTTGCCGGTGTCCCGGTTCGCGGCGATCCGCGCGACGTCTTGGTGCTGCGCGAAACCGGGTCCCTGACGCCGGGATCGGTCGTCGGGACATCGAGCGTGCGCCGGCGCGCCCAGTTGCTCGCCGCGTTCCCGGGAATCGCATTCGTCGATCTGCACGGCAACGTGGATACGCGCTTGCACCGGCTCGCGCAGCGCGAGGCCGACGCGGTGGTGTTGGCGGCGGCCGGCCTGCACCGGCTGGGGATCAGGCCGGCCGAAGCCCGGCCGCTCGAGCTCGACGTGATGGTCCCGGCGCCGGGGCAGGGAAGCCTGGCGTTGCAGTGCCGGATCGACGACTCGGTTGCGTCGCTTGCGATCGGGTCGGTGGACGACCCGCACTCGCACCGGGCATTCGACGCGGAGCGGGCGGTCGTCGCCCGTCTGGGCGGCGGGTGCGCCCTCCCGCTCGGCGCCTTCGCCACGGCGCTGCACGGCCGGGTGCATCTGACCGCGCTCGTCGCCACCGCCGACGGCGAGACGATCCTTCGGTCGAGCGCCGAGGCCCGGTTCCCGGAGGATGCCGCCGAGCAGGTCACCGACGGGCTTCTCGCCCAGGGCGCCGCGCTGATCCTGGCCGCGATCGAGGATGCCTGAGCCCAGGTCCGGACGCGCCGGGCGACGTCCGCTTTCGGGCCGGACCGTCCTCGTGACGCGGCCGTCGGGCCGAGAGGCGGCGTTCGTTCGCGAGCTCGAACGACGTGGCGCTCGGGTGCTCGCCGCCCCGACGATCCAGATCCACCCGGCGCGCTCCGCCGCGCTCACGAAGGCGCTCGGCGACCTGGAGCGCGAGCGGTTCTCCTGGATCGTCGTCACGAGCGTCGCCACGGTCGACATGCTCGCGGCGAGGATGCGAGATCCCGCGGCAGTGCGGGCGCGCGTCGCGGCGATCGGCGAGGGAACGGCCGGCGCCCTGCGCGACTGGACCGGCCGGGCACCCGATCTGGTGCCGGCGACCTTCACGACCGCCGCGCTGGCGAGGGCCTTCCCCCGCGGGACCGGACGCGTCCTGTGCGCTCGCGCCGACATCGCGCCGCCGGGTCTGGAGGACGAGCTCGCTCGCAAAGGCTGGACGGCCGAGCGCGTCGACGCCTACCGCACGCGGGTCCCCCGTTCGCTTCCGGCGGCCGCGCGGGCGGCGCTCCGCCGCGGCGAGATCGACGCCGTGACCTTCACGAGCGCATCCACCGTGCGAGGATTCGCGACCCTCGCGGGAACCGGCGTCGGCAGCGCCCGCGTCGTGTGCATCGGCCCCGTGACCGCCCATGCCGCCAGGGAGGGCGGCTTCCACGTCCACGCCGTGGCCCGCCCGCACACCGCGGCCGGTCTCGTCGAGGCCGTCGTTCGCGCCATCGGCCCCCGGCCCGCTACCCTGTCCCGATGAGCTTCCCCAGGCAGCGCTTCCGCCGCCTCCGCAGGACGCCGGCCATCCGGGCACTCGTGCGCGAGACCGTCGTCCTGCCCGAGGATCTGATCGCGCCGCTGTTCGTGAAGGAGGGCATCTCCGAGGCGGCGCCCATCGGCTCGATGCCAGGTCAGCTCCAGCACACGCTCGAGTCGCTCCGCAAGGAGGTCGTCGAGACGGCCGAGCGCGGCGTTCATGCGTTCATGCTCTTCGGCATCCCCGCGCACAAGGACGCCGAGGGATCGGAGGCCTGGAATGCCGAAGGCATTTCCCAGCGCGCGATCCGCGTGCTCCGTGAGGAGCTCGGCGACGACGCGGTCGTGATGTCGGATCTGTGTCTGGACGAGTACACGGACCACGGCCACTGCGGCGTCCTGAACGACCGCGGCGAGGTCGACAACGACGCGACGCTCGATCGATACCGGTCGATCGCGGTCGCGCAAGCGGCGGCGGGCGCGGACCTGGTCGGCCCGAGCGGCATGATGGACGGTCAGGTCGCCGCCATCCGCGACGCATTGGACGACGCCGGCCATACGGATGCCGGGATCATCGCGTACGCCGCGAAGTTCGCGAGCGCGCTCTACGGGCCGTTCCGCGACGCCGCGGAGTGCGCGCCGCGGTTCGGCGACCGCACCGGGTATCAGCAGGATCCGGCCAACGCCGACGAAGCCGTGCGCGAGATCCGCGCCGATATCGAGCAGGGAGCCGACATCGTGATGATCAAGCCGGCCCTTCCCTACCTCGACGTGATCCGCCGGGCAAAAGACGAGACCGCGTTCCCGATGGCCGCGTACAACGTCAGCGGCGAGTACGCGATGGTGAAGGCGGCGGCGGCGAACGGGTGGCTGGACGAGCGCCGGCTGGCGATGGAGATCCTCACGTCGATCCGGCGGGCCGGAGCCGACCTAGTCCTCACCTACCACGCGAAAGACGCCGCGGACTGGCTCCGCAACGGCTGAGCGCGAACGATCGGCCGGCCACCGGCGGACGCTGACGTGACAACATCCGACGAGCTGTTCGCCCGGGCGCTCGAGCTCGTGCCCGGGGGCGTCAACTCTCCGGTCCGCGCGTTCGGTGCGGTCGGCGGGCTCCCGCGGGTGATCGCCAGCGGCGACGGCGCGTGGATCGTGGATGTCGACGGCAAGCGCTACATCGACTTCGTCCAGTCGTGGGGCGCGCTGTTGTTCGGTCATGCGCGCAAGGAGATCATCGAGGCTGTGATCGACGCCGCGCGGCGGGGCACCTCGTTCGGCGCGCCGGCCGAGGGCGAGGTGGCACTCGCCGAGCTGATCGTGAACGCGGTTCCCAGCATCGAATCGGTGCGGCTCACGAGCTCGGGGACCGAGGCCGCGATGAGCGCGGTGCGGCTGGCGCGCGGCACCACCGGGCGCGACGGGATCGTCACGTTCGAAGGCGGGTACCACGGCCACGCAGACGCTCTGCTCGCCGCGCGAGCGGGATCGGGTCTGGCGACGTTCGGCATCCCGCGATCGCCGGGCGTCACCGAAGGCGCGGTGCGCGACACGCTCACGGCGCCCTACAACGACCTCGGGGAGGTCCGGGCCCTGTTCGAGGCGAACCCGGATCGGATCGCGGCCGTCCTGGTCGAGCCGGTCGCCGCGAACATGGGCGTCGTGCCACCCCAGCCCGGCTTCCTCGAAGGGCTCCGGGCGCTCTGCGACAAGCACGGCGCGCTCCTCGTCTTCGACGAGGTCATCACGGGGTTCCGTATCGACTACGGCGGCGCGCAGACGGTCTTCGGCGTCACGCCGGACCTCACCGTGCTGGGGAAGGTCATGGGCGGCGGTCTCCCCTGTGCGGCCTTCGGCGGACGGCGCGACGTGATGGAGCAGCTCGCCCCGGTCGGTCCCGTGTACCAGGCCGGCACGCTGTCGGGAAATCCCGTCGCGGTGGCGGCGGGGATCGCCGCGCTCAACCTGGCCCGGAGCACCGACCCGTACCCGGGGCTGGAACGCACCGCCGTCGAGCTCGTGGACGGACTCGGCGCCGCGTTCGATCGCGCCGGCGTCCCCGCCACGATCAATCGCGCCCGCTCACTCTTCAGCGTGTTCTTCACGGCGGACCCGGTGCGAAGCTTCGCCGACGCGGGGGCGGCCGACCACGACCGCTACGCGAGGTTCTTCCACCACATGCTGGATCGAGGGATCTCGCTGCCGCCATCGGGGTACGAGTTGTGGACGATCGGAACGGCGCACGGCCCCGGCGAGATCGAAAAGACGCTCGAGGCCGCGCGCTCGTTTTCCGGGTAGGACGCTAGGCGACCCTCGCGCCGACGAGATCCGCGGCGGCCGGCGACACGGGCTCGCGGGGCTCGCGCCGCGCGATGGTGAACGTACCGATCACCCGGTCGTCGCCGTCGTGCGCCGCGGCGACGCGGCACCGCAGCCGGCCGTTCCCGGGTCCTTCGAGAGTGAAGGTCGAGGTCTGACCCGTCAACGCGGCCGTGTGCGCCTCGAGAACGGCAAGGTTCTGCCCTTCCATGCCGAACACGTCCAGGATCTCGCGACCCTCCGACTTGTCCCGATCCATCCCTATCAGGCGGATGGCGGCGTCGCTCACGGTCTTCAGCCGGAGCGCCGCGTCGGTGCTCCACAGGAACATGCTTCGCTCCCTCGTCCGCCGCGGTGAGACGGCGACCATGCGCTGACTGCGGCCGGCCGCACCCGAAGGGGTCCACGACGGCTGCGAATCCGTGATCCCGAACAACTCCCACTGACGCATCGCAATCACCCTCCCGGTGACTTGGTGGCTTCCCACTCCTTTCGGATCGGCGGGCGCCCGGAGCGCAGTCGGCCCGCCGGGGGGTTTCGAGGTACCGGTGGCGTCGGCCACGGCTCCTACGTGACGGGGCGCCCGGGGTTTAGGACCATCAGCGACCCACGCGCGTTCACGGAATGCGCGGGTCACCAAGGGCGTTTTTGCAAGTGCATCGACCTCGCAACCGAATCCCCGATGCACGCCGACGGCAAGGAGACGAAGATGGAACCCATGACGAGTGAGATTGCGACCTTCGGGGCCGGCTGTTTCTGGGGCGTCGAGTACGTCTTCGCCCGCGTCCCGGGTGTCACCGGGGTCCAGTCCGGATACAGCGGAGGGGTCACTGCCTCGCCGACGTACCGGGATGTGTGCTCGCACACGACCGGTCACGCGGAGGTCGTCCGCGTGACGTTCGATCCCGCCCGCGTGTCGTACGAGCAGCTGGTCGAGGTGTTCTGGGCGATGCACGACCCGACGCAGGTCGACCGGCAGGGACCCGACGTCGGCGACCAGTATCGGAGCGTCATCTTCACGCACTCCGACGAGCAGCAGCGCGTCGCGGAGGCTTCGCGTGAGCGCGCGTGGTCGCGTTACGACCGTCCGATCGCGACCGAGATCCTTCCGGCGCCGGAGTTCTACCCGGCCGAGGACTACCACCAGTCCTACTACGACCGGAACGGCCACACCCCGTACTGCCACGTGGTCCCGACACGAACCCTCGAGCAGCTCGGCCTGATCCCGGCGACCCCGCCTCAGAGCGCGCACCCCGTATCCTGACGGCGTGGCAGCACCCTCGGCCGTCCTGATCGATCTGTACGACACGCTCGTGTGGAGCGAGTGGTCCTTGATCCGCGACGCGTTCGCTGAGCGGCTCGGCGTCTCGGCCGCCGACCTGCTTCACGCCTTCGAGCAGACCCGCGACCTTCGGGGCGTGGGCGCCTACGACGACGCGGCCGGCGACGCGGCCGTGCTCGTCGAGGCGCTCGGGATCGCTCCAGACCAAGCTCTCGTCGGCGAGCTGACCAAGCTCGAGCGCGACCGGCTCGTCACCTCGGTGCACTTGCACGAGGATTCGATCCCGGTTCTGCGGGAGCTTCGCAAGCGCGGCGTCAAGACGGCGCTCGTCAGCAACTGCTCGCACGCCACGCGGCCGGTCGTCGACCGGCTCGGTCTCGAAGACGAGTTCGACACGGTCGTCCTGTCGTTCGAGGTCGGCTCGCTCAAACCCGAGCCGGCGATCTACCTGGCCGCGCTCGAACGGCTCGACACTGCGCCCTCCGACGCGGTTTTCGTGGACGACCAGCCCGCCTATTGCGACGGCGCCGCCGCCGTCGGGATCCAGGCTCGCCTCATTGCTCGAGGTCCCACGGATGCGGCCGCCTCCAACGGGCACGTCGTGATCCGCGACCTGCGGACACTCTTGGACGAACGTCGATGACGCACCACGGCGAGAAGCGTCCGGATCGATTCCCGAAGAAGCTCTACGAGAAGGCGCTGCTCGATCTGCAGGAGGGGCTCGTAAAGATGGAGCAGTGGGTCCAGGAAACCGATGCCCGCGTGCTCGTCATCTTCGAGGGACGCGACGCGGCCGGAAAGGGCGGCACGATCAAGCGGATCACCGCGCATCTCAACCCACGCGTCACGCGCCACATTGCCCTGCCAAAGCCGAACGACCGGGAGATCGGGCAGTGGTACTTCGAGCGGTACGTCGCGCAGCTGCCGTCGCGCGGCGAGATCTGCTTGTTCGACCGGAGCTGGTACAACCGAGCGGGGATCGAGCGCGTGCTCGGTTTCTGCACGGCCGAGGAGTACCAGCGGTTCCTGCGTCAGTGCCCGATCTTCGAGCGCCTCTTGATCGAGGACGGGATCATCCTGATCAAGTACTGGTTCTCCGTCAGCGACAAGGAACAGGAGCGCAGGCTCCGCGCCCGTGCCGACGACCCGCTTCGGCGGTGGAAGCTCTCCGATACCGACATCTACTCGCGGACGCGCTGGGTCGACTACTCACGCGCGAAGGACGACATGTTCATCCACACCGACATCCCCCAGGCGCCGTGGTACGTGGTCGAGGCCGACGACAAACGCAGGGCGCGGCTCAACTGCATCGCGCATCTGTTGTCGAAGATTCCGATCGAGGAGCGCGAGCTCCCGGAAGTCGAGATCCCGCCACGTCAGCGCGACGAAGGGTACAAACGCCCGCCGAAGGATCTCTCCACATACGTGCCGGACTACGCCGCGGAGGTGCTCTCCGCGGCCGGAGACTGATCCGGCCCGCTCGGGCTTCTCGCTCAGGCCTCTTGGTTCAATGCGAGGGTGTTGCCCTCGCTGTCCTTGAACCAGCAGCCCTTCCCGCCTTCGAACTCGGCGACCCCGTCGTCGGTCTTGAGGCCCGGGAAGTCGTACTCCTCGAACGTCACGCCGCGGCCACGAAGATCGGCCATCTCGGCTCGGATGTCCGTCACCTGCCAGCCGGCAAGCGTGTTCTGCGCGGTGCCGGCGAACGACGTCGGGTAGAGAAGGAACTGTGTTCCGCCGCACTCATACCTGAGACCGTCGGCGCGCTCTTCGGCCGGCTTCAGGTCGAGCTTCTCCTCGTACCAGGTACGGGCGCGATCGATGTCGGCCGCGGGCAGGGTCGGGATGATCGGACAGTCGGACAGCATGTGCTTCCCCCTTCGTCCTGTGGCGAGCCCCCATCGTCGGCCCGCCGGGGTCGATTGGTCAAGCCGCGCTGCTCAGACCAGGTCGTCGAGGACCTCGGCCACCGGTTTACGGATGCCCGTGACGAAGGGCGTCTCGACCTTCGTATACAGGCGCGCCTTGGCGTCGCGGAGGCGGCGGATGCAGTCGACGAGCGTGTCCGCACGCTCGGCCTCGAACGCGAGAATCCACTCCCAGTCACCCAACGCGAAGGCGCTCGTCGTGTTTGCCAGCACGCCGGGAAACTCCCGTCCCATCACGCCGTGCTCCGCCAGCAGGGCGCTCCGCTCCTCCTTGGACAGGAGGTACCACTCGGGGGTGCGGACGAAGGGGTAGACGCACATGAACTTTCGCGGCGGCTCGCCGCGGACGAACGCGGGTTGATGGTCCGGAGAGAACTCGGCCGGTTTGACGGCGCCCATGAAGTTCCAGACCGGATCGAGGAGGTCGCCGGCGTGCGTTCGCCGGAACTCCACCAGGAACCGCTGGATCTCCTCGACGACGGTTCCGACCAGCCAGAGCATGAGATCGGCGTCGGCGCGGAACCCGACGGTGGAGTACGTCCCCCGCACCTCGACGCGCCCGTCCCAGGCTTTGACGAGGTTCTCGATCTCCTGGGCTGCGCCGAGACGTTCCTCCGGATCCTCGAGTGCCTCGCGGAGCTCGGACGAGGCGCGGAACACCGGGTAGTGCGCGTAGATCGTCTCGCTCATCTGATCCTCTCCTCACCGGCGGCAACGGGCTGAAGCAGAGCCTCGATCGCGTCGGCCACCCTGCCGGCGGCACGGACGCAGTCGGGGATGCCGACGCCATCGTACGGCTGCCCGGCCACGAACACCGACGGCGGCAGCGCGGCCCGGATCCGCGCGACACGGTCGAGGTGGCCGACCTCGTATTGCGGCATCGCCTTGGGCCAGCGCACCACGGCGGAATGCTCCGGGGTCGCCGGCAGCGGGAGGACGGCGGTCAGATGGCGGGCGCACGCCTGCACCAGGTCCTCATCCGGCGCATCCAGGACGTCCTCGTCGCCGGCCCCGCCGACGTAACAGCGCACGACGGCACGGCGGTCTTCGGCGCCCAGGCTCCACTTGCTGGAGAGCCAGGTGCAGGCGGTCATCGGCGCGAGCTCGCGCGGCACCACGAACCCGGTTCCCTCCGGCAACGCCGTCTGCGAGCCGGGCTCGTAGACGAGCAGGACCACGCCGGTCGACGCGGCGTCGATGCCGTCCAGCTCGGAGGCCGCCGAAGGAGCGGGGATGCGAAGCAGCCGGGCGGCGGCGGGTGCCGGGACGGCCATGACGACCACGTCCGCCTCGACCCGCTCCCCGCCTGCCACACCGACCAGCCATGCCTCACCGCGGGGTTCGAGCGTTTCGGCCGCCGCGCCGGTGCGGACCCGCGGCCCGAGCCGGTCGGCGAGCGCGCCGACCAGCCGGTCGACCCCGCCCTGCGGCGCAAGGAACATCGGCTCGCGCGATCGCTTCTCCGCGCCGCGGGAGGCGGCCTGCGATCCGCGGATCAAGCTCCCCTGCTCGCGCTCCCACTCGCGCAGATCGGGGAACGTCGCGGCAACCGAGAGGCGATCGATGTTGCCGGCGAAAAGGCCCGCGAGCAGCGGAGCGATCGCGCGATCCGTCGCCTCGTTGCCCAGACGCCGCCGCAAGAGCGAACCGAGCGTTTCGTCCCCGCCGCTTCGCCGCTTCGCCTTCACCAGATCGAGCAGCGCCCGGCGGCGGCCGCGTCCGGACAGACCGGGCCACCGCAGGACGTCGCCGACGTCGCCGGGAATCCCGAACGCGGCCTGCTTGGGAAACCGGACGAGGCCGGTTTCGGTCCACAGATAGGTGCCGGTCATCGACGGCGAGACCAGACGGAGCCCAAGCTCGCGAGCCAGGTCGGCGGCCCATGGTTTGCGCGCCAGGAACGAGTCGGCCCCCGCGGGAAGCTCGAGCCCGCCGACCCGGATCGAACGGATCTTCCCGCCGGACCGCTCGCCCGCCTCGAGCACCACGACCTCGGGCTGCGGCCGGAGCATCGTCAGGCGATAGGCGACCGTCAGGCCGCTCACCCCGCCGCCGATCACGGCGACCCGGCGTGGGCCGGTCACTCGGCGGGAGCCCCCTCCAGGTGATCCCGGACGACGCGGGCGAGCACCTCGAGGAAGGCCGGGTCGGCGTTCGGCATCCGGGTCCGCTCGAACCGGATCCCGGCGTCGGCGGCGATCCTGGTGGCCTCGATGTCCAGGTCGTACAGCGTCTCCAGATGGTCGGACACGAATCCCGCCGAGCAGACGACCACCGCGGGGTGGCCGGCCTCGGCCAGCTCGACGATGACCTCCTCGATCGGCGGGCCCCACCACGGATCGTTCGTTCGCCCGGCGCTCTGCCACCCGATCCGCACGTGGTCCAGCTCGAGCTTCGCTCCGACGAGATCCGCGGTCTCCTGCAGCCCGTCGCGGTAGCGGCACGAGGCGTCGCAGTCGCACAGCTTGCAGCGCAAGGTTCCGTCGGAGACGGTCCGCACCGGCAGCGAGTGGGCCGAGAAGACGACGGGCGTCCGGCCGCGATCGGAATCCGGCAGCCGGTTCAGCGCCTCGCGAACCCGGCCGGCGAGAAACGACACGAACGCCGGATGCGCGTGATACGAGCGCACGAACGAAAGCTCGAGCCGTCCCCGGCCCCGAGGTCCTCGCGCGCGCTTCTCGCGCGCTCCACGTAGGTCTCGACGGACATCCCCGACCAGTGCGGCGCCATGACCAGTCCGACACCACGCTCGATCCCCGCGTCGACCATCTGCTCGACGGCGTCGGCGATGAACGGGGCGGAGTGCTTCATCCCCGGGAACGCCCGAAACGCGCCGGGTTTGGTCCGGTTGAGCACCTCCACCGTGCCCTCGGCCTGAGCGCGCGTCGTGTCGAGCAGCGGGAAGACGTCGCCGATCGCCCGGTACCGCTCGCGCAGCTCCGTCAGATGCTCCGGGGACGGCGTCCGGCCGCCGCGGATGTCGGTGTAGTAGCGCTCGATGTCGTCCGGACCGCTCGCCGTCCCGTACGCCATCACGAGCAGCCCGGTCGGCGTGCGGGTCATGCCGTCACCCGCTCGGTTCGATCGTGCACCAGCTCGACGAGCCGCTGGAGACGGTCGACCGGGGTCGTCGGCAGCACGCCGTGGCCGAGGTTGAAGACGTGCCCGTCCCGGCCGCCGGCCCGTTCGAGAACGCGGATCGCTTCTCGCGCACGATCTCCCACGGCGCGAGCAGCGCGGCCGGATCGAGGTTGCCCTGGACGCCGCGATCGTGCCCGATGCGCTCCCACGCGATGTCGAGCGGAACGCGATGGTCGACGCCGACGACGTCGCCCCCGGCAGCCCGCATCCGATCGAGCAGCTCCCCGGTTCCGACGCCGAAGTGGATCGTCGGGACGCCGAGGGTCGAGATCTCGTCGAACAACCGGCGCATCGTGGGCGCGACGCAGCGGTCGTAGTCCTCGGGCTCGAGCGCGCCGACCCAGGAGTCGAACACCTGCACGGCCTGCGCACCGGCGGCGACCTGCGCCCCCAGGTGCGCCACGACGATGCCGGCGAGCAGCTCCATCAGCCGGTCCCACGTCGCCGGCTCGCCCAGCATCAGGGCCTTCGTGCGCTCGAACGACCGGCTGGGACCGCCCTCGATCAAATAGCTCGCGAGGGTGAACGGGGCGCCGGCGAACCCGATGAGCGGCACGCTGAGCTGCTTGCGGAGCCGTCGCAGCGCCTCGAGCAGCTCCGGGACGTCGGCCTCGGGCTCGAGCGGGCGAAGCCGCCCGAGATCGGCCTGGGAGCGAACCGGCTCGTCGACGACCGGGCCGATCCCCGACACGACCCGGATCGGCACCCCGACCGCGGCCAGCGGAACCATGATGTCGCTGAAGACGACGGCGGCGTCGAGCGGCATCCTGGCGAGCGGCTGCAACGTCAGCTCGACCACGTCGTCGGGCCGCCGGCAGGTCTCGAGGACGTCCCGCCCACCGCGGACCCGCTGGAACTCCGGCAGGTACCGGCCCGCCTGGCGCATGAACCACACGGGCGTGCGGTCCACGGCCTCCAGCCGGCAGGCGCGCAGAAATCGGTCGGGCACGGGATCGCTCACAGACCCCAGGATACGGAGGCCGGCGCGGCTTCCTCACGACCGGCGGGCGGATGGTGTCGAATAGAGAGACATGGCTGGTCCGTCGCGAACCGCACGCACAGGTGGCTCCGGCACGATTCCGAGGGCCGCCGGGGCCGTGATCGGCGTGCTCACCGCGGCGGTGGCGCTCGGTGCCGCCCACCTGGTGGCCGGCACCTCCGGCAGCGAGTCCTCCCCCGTCTACGCCGTCGGGAGCTCGCTGATCGACGCCTCCCCGGCGTGGCTCAAAGAATTCGCGATTCGGACGTTCGGAACCAACGACAAGCCTGCGCTGCTGATCGGGATGGGTTTGGTCGTCGCCGTCATCGCGGCGGCGATGGGCGTCGCGTCGATCACCCGGCCCTGGATCGGGTTCGCCGCGCTGGGCGGCTTCGGGGCCGTCGGAGCGATCGCCGCGGTCACCCGGCCGAATCTCGGACCGGAGGCGGCGGTGCCGTCGATGCTCGGAGCGGGCATCGGCGTCCTGACGTTCGCGGCCCTGCGTCGCGCCGCCGGCGTTTCCGCATGGAGCCGAAGCGGGCCGCCGGCGACCACCCGGCGTCGGCGCGCCCGCGCACCGGAGTTCGACCGCCGACGGTTCCTCGGTGCGGGGACGTATGCCGCCGTTGCGGCCGGACTGTCCGGGCTGGCGGGCCAGTACCTCGTGCGCCGCTTCGACGCCTCCGCCTCTCGGACCTCGGTTCGCATCCCCCCTCCCGCCGACCCGGCGCCGCCGCTTCCCGAAGGGGTCGACCTGCGAATCCCCGGGCTCAGCACGTTCATCACGCCCAACCGCCGCTTCTACCGGATCGACACGGCGCTCATCGTCCCCGCGGTGAATGCGGACGACTGGACGCTGCGCGTGCACGGCATGGTCGACCGGGAGATCACGCTCGACTACGCGACGCTCATCAAGCGGCCGCTGATGGAGCGCGACATCACGCTCACGTGCGTTTCCAACGAGGTCGGCGGGCGTTACATCAGCAACGCGCGATGGATCGGCGTCCCGCTCAAGGACCTGCTCGACGAGGCCGGCGTGCACCCGGGCGCCGACCAGATCGTCGGGCGGTCGAGCGACGGCTTCACGGTCGGGACGCCGACGGCGGTCGCCACCGACGGCCGGGACTCGATGCTCGCCGTCGCCATGAACGGCGAGCCGCTGCCGCTCGAGCACGGGTTCCCCGTCCGGATGATCGTGCCCGGTCTCTACGGCTACGTGTCGGCGACGAAGTGGCTCGTCGACCTCGAGCTCACGACCTTCGACGCGTACGACGCGTACTGGATCCAGCGTGGATGGTCACAGCGCGCGCCGATCAAGACGGAGTCGCGGATCGACACGCCCCGCGCGAACGCCGA
Organism: uncultured Actinomycetes bacterium; assembly: GCA_963766935.1. Lineage (GTDB taxonomy): Bacteria > Actinomycetota > UBA4738 > UBA4738 > HRBIN12 > CAVYBY01. Next base: position 225,433 of record CAVYBY010000008.1, read on the forward strand.
CGTCGCTGCGGCCTACGTCCCGGTCGCCGGCATCGCGTGGGCGCAGCATCGCGGGATCTCTCGTGTCGAGGTGCAGGTCGACGGCGGCGCGTGGGAGCCCGCCAACCTGTCCGCGATGGACACGGCCGACACGTGGCGCCAATGGATCTTCAAGTGGCCGGCGACCACCGGTTCACACGTACTGGCGGTTCGGGCGACGGACGGGGACGGAGCAACACAGACCGGCGATCTGGCCTCCCCGATCCCCAACGGCGCAACCGGCCTTCACACGATCCGCGTGAACGTCCACTGACCCGAAGCGGGGGGCCTCGCGACTGACTACCCAGTTCAAACCGCGGTCGCTACAGTAGGCGGCGTGGTGGGGCGCATGACGTCGTCGGCTGTGGGTTCTGAGGTGGAAACCGCCCCTGTGGGCCGCATCCTGCTGATCGACGACGAGCAGCGGATCCTCAACTTCGTCCACCGCGGACTCGAGGCCGAAGGGATGGTGGTCGATTCGGCGCGCAAGAGCGAGGAGGGCCTCCGTCTCGCGCTCGCCAACGCCTACGACCTGGTGGTCCTCGATCTCGTGATGCCGGGCCTCGACGGCCAGGCGCTGCTCCAGCGCATCCTCGAGCGCAAGCCCTCACAACCCGTCCTGATCCTCTCGGCCCTGAACGACACCGCGTCGAAGGTGCGCTGTCTCGAGCTGGGCGCTGAGGACTACATCTCAAAGCCGTTCTCGCTCGAAGAGCTCCTCGCTCGCGTCCGGGCACGGCTTCGAACCGCCGCTCGATCGCGCCCCACCCGCCTGCAGGTCGGCTCGATCTCTCTCGACCTCATCCGCCGCCGGGCGGACACCGGTACCGGCCCGATCCCGCTTGCCGAGCGCGAGTTCCTGTTGCTGGGCGAGCTCATGCGAAACGCCGGGCAGACGGTGTCGAAGGAACGTCTCCTCTCATCGGTCTGGGGCTATCACTTCGACCCGGGCTCCAACGTGGTCGACGTCTACATCCGAAGGCTCCGCGCGAAGCTGGGTTCGGCAGCGATCGTCACGGTCCGCGGCGTTGGATACCGACTCAATGCTGGCTGACCGCATCGAATGGCCCAACCGGGCACGTTGGTTCGACATTGCCTGGGTGCTCTTCTCGCTCGCGAACCTCGGAGCCATGATCGTGTTCAGCACGTGGGAGACGGTCCCGTTCCACTTCATCTGGGTGAGCCTCACGATCCTCTACGGCTTCCGAGTGTGGAAGGCCCGCCCCACGCTGGTGATCCTCGCCTTCGTGATGACGCTGACCGCCATGTTCATCTGGCTCGACGTGAGGAGCGGCGCAACGCCGCTCGACGAGCTCACCGAGGTCCCACTGATGGCCGCGATGTTCCTGGCGATGGTGTGGCACGCACGGCGGCGTCTCGCGGCGATGGAGGACGCCGAGCTCGTCTCCCTCGCCAACCTTCGATTGCTCGAGCGGGAGAAGCGGTTCGTGCAGGATGCCTCGCACGAGCTGCGGACCCCGATCACGGTATCGCTTGGTCACGTGGAGCTGATCCAGCGGGCCGCCACCGACCCCACGCTGGCCGGGGATGCCGCCGTGATCGCCGACGAGCTGATGCGGCTGCGCCGGCTCGCCGACCGGCTGCTCCTGCTCGCCGGAAGCGAGGATCCCGCGTTCCTGCATCTCGCGACGGTCGATCTCGAAACCATCGTGATGGACGCCGTTCGCCGGTGGACGGCGACGCCGCGTCGGTGGCTGCTGGGGGCGGCAGAGGAGGCCACGGCCATCGTCGACGCCGACCGCCTCGAGGTGGCACTCGACGCGTTGATCGAAAACGCGGTGAAACACACGCGGGAACTGGACACGATCGAGGTGGCGATCCACCGGCGCGGTGGGCGGGCGGTGATCTCCGTCCGCGACACCGGTGCGGGAATCCCCGCTGCCGACCTCGATCGCATCTTCGACCGGTTCGCCAGGGCCGATCCGGGCAGGAGCCGGCACACGGGTGGGTTCGGCCTCGGTCTGTCGATCGTCAAGGCGATCGTCGACGCTCACAGCGGCGAGGTGCGCGTAGCCAGCACGGTGGGAGCCGGGACCACGTTCGAGATCCTGCTGCCGATATCCCCGGTCGCATCGGCCCGGATCGAGCACTCGCCGATGCCGGCACGGGACGCACGGATGGCCACGACCGCCTTCGCGGCACTCGACGTCGATGCTCGCGAACTGGACGTTTGACCCCGCGGTCGTCTTCGGCCTGATCACGGCCGGGGCTCTCTATGTCCGGGCCGACCGGCGGGTGCGTCGCGAGCGGGGCGATCACCGGTTCCCGCACAATCGTCGCCGGGAGTTTCTGGCGGGGCTCGCGGTCATCTTCATCGCCCTCGATTCCCCGATCGACACGGCCTCGGCGACGTCGTTCTCGGTTCACATGGTCCAGCACCTGCTGCTCACCATGGTGGCCGCCCCGCTCCTCGCGCTCGGCGCCCCGGTCACGCTCGCGCTGCTCGCGTCCTCGCCGCCCGCCCGTCGGCGGCTCTCCTCGGCGCTTCGTCACCGGCCGCTGCGAACGCTCTCCAACCCATTGGTTGCATGGGGACTCTTCTTCGGGGTCCTGTGGGGATGGCATCTGACGTCCCTCTTCGAGACGTCCCTTCGAAACGACAGCATCCACGCGCTGGAGCACTTCGCCTACCTCGCAACCGCGGTGTTGTTCTGGATGCCGATCGTGGGCCGCGACCCCTCGCAGCCGGGCTTCGGCCATCCGGCGCGGATCCTGTATCTCTTCTTCGCGATGGCGTCGATGGCGTTTCTTGGACTCGTGCTCGTGAGCGCGAACACGCCCATGTACGCCACCTACGCGGCGGTCGAGGGCCAAGCGAAGGCACTCGCCGACCAGCAGATGGGTGGGACACTGATGTGGCTGGGAGGGATGGTCAACATCGTTCCGACGCTCGCCCTCGTGATGCTCGATTGGATGCGCACGGACGAACGGGAGGCGCGACGCACCGACGAGCGCCTTTTGCGCATGCGCTCCCTTTCGAAGGCCCCGGGCAAGTCGCTGACATGAGCTCGACGAAGAGGAGGCACGCGCGATGAAGGGAGCCAGAGACCGCTACGACCGGTGCATCCGGTGTGGTGAACGCGTCCAGTGGGGGCAGTCGGTCTGCCGGTCCTGCAACCCGGCTCGACTCCCAAGCCCGAGCCCGACGCAGTACCACGCGACCGTATTCCTGGTCATCGTCGTCACCCTGGTCGGGGTCGCCGGCTGGTTGATGATCCGGGCTTGACCGACCGGCTAGGAGTGGTCGGTGTGCACCCTCGAGCGGGCCACATCGCGGACCCACCCAACCGCCGCGAGCGCAAATACGATCGCGCCCACGATCAGCAGCCACGAGACGATGATCAGCCCGAGCGCGATGAACAGACCGGAGATCGCGAACCCGAACGGCCAGATGGTCGGGCCCACGTGCGGCGGTTCTTCGCCGGCTTCCTCCTCGGACTCATGACGCGCCAACTCCCGCGAGACGAGGCCGAGGAAGCAGAAGGTCGCCGCCGCCACGAGGAGCAGCGTCGCTCCCCCCCTCTCGTGGCTGGTGAACCCGTACACCACCGCGGCGATCCCCAGGAACGCCGCAAGCCAGAGACAGATCCGGCTGATCGTGTTCATCGCATCACCTCGGGGTCAGGAGGTAGAACGTCGTGAACAGGAGCAGCCAGACGACGTCGACGAAGTCCCAGTAGATCGCCCCCGCCGCGAGCGAGTCGTAGTTCGAAGGCGAGACCATCCCGCTCATCGACTGAACGAGGACGAGGGCGAGGAAGACGACGCCTCCGAACACGTGCGCCATGTGGATTCCGGTCATCACGTAGAACAGCGTTCCGAATGCCCCGTCCTTCAAACCGAACCCGAGCTGGGAATAGTCGTAGAACTGCAGGAGCAGGAACGTGACCCCGAGCGCGATCGTCACCGCGAGGAAGGTCACGGCCCGCCGCTGGTCTCCGCGCCGGATGGATCGGAGGGACAGCTGGATCACCACGCTGCTGAGGACCAGGATCACCGTGAGGATCGACGCGACGTCGATCTTGAGGTGCTCGATGCCCGCCGGCGGCCATTCCTTCGCGTTCGCCTTGATTGTGAAGTACGCGCCGAACAGCGCGGCGAAGAACATCGCCTCGGAGGCGACGAACAGCACCATGCCCAGGACGGGCCCGCTCATTTCGCGCTGCGTGCGCCGCTCAGGCATCGCCACCGCGCTCATGTCCTCCGCCTCCTCACCCGCGAAGCGCAGATCGTGGACCGGGCGCTCGGAGCGGATCGGCGGCAGCGGGTCGAAGTTGTGGGCGGGCGGCGGCGAGGACGTCGCCCATTCCAGCGTGTTGGCGCCCCACGGGTCGTCGGGCGCCGTGCGCGGCTTGCGCAGCGTGATGATCACGTTCACGAGGAACAGGAGCATCGCCACCGCGATGATGTAGGCGCCGATCGTCGAGACCAGGTTCAGGAGGTTCCATCCGCGGTCCGGCGCGTAGTCGGCGATCCGCCGCGGCATCCCCCGCAGCCCCAGCATGTGCATCGGGAAGAACGCGAGGTTGAACCCGACCAACTGGAGCCAGAACTGCCAGATGCCAAGCGTTCCGAGACGAGCATCCGGCCGGTCATCTTCGGGAACCAGTAGTAGACGCCGGCCATCGATCGCCGAACAGCGTCCCGCCGAACAAGCACGTAGTGGATGTGCGCGACGACCCAGTAGGTGTCGTGGATCGCGAAGTCCATGGCCGGGGCGGCCGTCCAGACCCCGTCGATCCCGCCGATCAGGAACATCGCGATGAACCCCAGCGCGAACAGCATCGGCGGTTCGAACCGGAGGTGGCCCTTCCGCAGCGTGGCCAGCCAGTTGAAGAACAGCACGCCGGTGGGGATCGAGATCATCTCGGTGGTGCCGAGAAGAAGGGAAGCTCGACCGCCCCGGTGGCGAACATGTGGTGCGCCCACACCGTGAAGGACAGCGCCGTGATCATGCAGGAATGCCAGCACGACGCCGCGGTAGCCGAACAGCGGCTTGCCCGGAGAAGACCGGAAGGATCTCGCTGACGATCCCCCAGGCCGCCAGGATCAGCATGTAGACCTCCGGGTGGCCGAAGAACCAGAACACGTTCTGCCACAGCAGCGACGTTGCCGCCCTGCGTGGGATCGAAGAACACCGTCCCCAGTTGCCGGTCGGCGAGGAGCATGATCAGGCCCGAGGTGAACACCGGGATGGCCAGGATCGCCAGGAGCGAGGTGGCCATGACGCCCAGCACGAAGATGGGCAGCCGCGTCATGGTCATCCCCGGGGCCCGGAGCCGCAGGATCGTGACGATGAAGTTGATCGCCGCCCAGGATCGACGCAGTGCCGACGATCAGCAGGCCGAGGATCCAGAGGTCCTCCCCGGTGCCGCCCTGCACTGAGAGCGGCGCGTAGTTGGTCCAGCCGGCCGCCGCCGCCCCGCCCTTCGCCAGGAAGCCGGACAGGATGGTCAGCCCGCCCACCGGCAGCAGCCAGAACGAGAGCGCGTTGATCCGGGGAACGCCATGTCCAGGGCGCCGATCTGCAGGGGGACGAAGTAGTTCCCGAACCCGGCCAGCACCGGGAAGACGAACAGGAAGATCATGATCGTCCCGTGCTCGGTGAACAGCTGGTTGTAGACGTGCGGGGCGAAGGACTGCGTCCCGGGCGGGCCAGCTCGTGCGCATCAGCAGCGCGAACACGCCCCCGATGACGAAGAACGCGAAGGAGTTGATCAGGTAGAGGATCCCGATCTTCTTGTGGTCGGTCGTGGTGAGCCAGCCCAGCGAGCGCCGCGCGCGGGTTCGGGCCAGCGTCTGGTCGGGGCCTCGGTCACCGCCATGTCGAGTCACCTCCTTCCGTCTCCTCACGCTCCGGCTTTCACGATGAACGCGCCGGACATGGCCGGGCCGTGCACGTCGCACTGGAAGTAGTAGCTGGCCGGGCGCCGAAGCCATCGACGTTGAACGTCCTCGGTCGCGGACCCGGTGAACCTCGCGGTCTGGAAGAACTGCTGTTCCGATCGGGGCTGTCGTAGATCGCGAAGTTGTGGTCGATCCCGCGTCGAGGTTGGTGACGGTCACGGTGGAACGGCGTGTTCCCGGGCACCGCGAGGCAGGACGTGTTCCAGGTGATGTCGTGGCCGACGAGCGGAGCGTCGTTCCCTTCGGAGCGCGACGTGATGCTGCAGGACGGCCTTCCGCTGCTGCTTGACCCAGGCCTGATAGTCGGACGTCGACACGACTCAGGGCGAAGGTCATCTTCGAGTGGCAGAGGCCGCAGAACTCCGCGCACTGCCCCTGGAACGTCCCCAGCTGGGTGGCGTGAAGGTGAACTTGTTGTTCCGGCCTGGGATCACGTCCCGCTTGAACAGGAACGCCGGGACGAAGAAGGAGTGGATCACGTCGCGGGACTGAGCTGGATGTGGACCGGCTCGTCGACGGCAGGACCATCTCGGCGGGCTTGACCAGCGTCTTGCCGCTCACGAAGACCCCCTCGTTGGCGTAGTAGAAGGTCCACTGCCACTGGAAGCCCTCGACGCGGATCTGGACCTGCGGCGTCTCCTGCTTCTGGATCGTGCATGAGGGTCGCTTCCCCGAACGGGAACAGCGGCGGCCACGATCAGCGCGGGGATGACGAAGAAGACTCCCAGGGAGCCGGGCGCCACCGCACCGTCTGCGGCGCGGGGTCGTCGTCGCGCTTTCGGTACCGGAAGACGCACCACAGCAGCCCGCCTCGACCCCACGAAGACGGGGGCGGCCAGGAGCATGATGATCAAGTACAGGCGTGTGGACTTGCTGGGCCTGCTCGGATCCCCTGCTGGGCGCAGCCCGGCGAGCAGCACCGCCAGCACCGAGGCCCGCGGAGCGGGCAAGCGTCGACAGGGAGGGCCGAAGCTTCGGGGCGTTCGAGCGTCGAGCGGGTCACGTCACCGTGAACTCGAAACCATCCCGATCGCAGGCGTGCGGCGGCCCGTCTTCTCCTCCGCTCTGGGTGCCCGTCTGCCAGCACGCGAACGCGTAGTTGCCCGGCGGCAGGTTCAGCGTCTCAACGATGCCGGCGCCGGTGTCGACCGCGCCGAAGTCGCCGCCGATGTGCAGCCAGCTCGTCCTCGGAGCCCAGGGCCATTCGCCTTGGCGTCGTCGATGACGTCCTGGGCCGTCTGCCCGGCGGCCAGAAGCGATCGGGATCATCTCATGGGTGATCGGGAAGGACTCCTTGTTCTGGAACAGGAACGTGTTGATCCCGGATTTGAGGGTGGTTGGCACTCCGTTGTACTTGAACTGCTGAACGAAGATCGTCGTTGTCGTCGTCCCGTTGTCCGACTTCGAACACGCCGAGGCCACGAGCATCAGCACGCCGACAACCGCTACTGCTGCCCCGCGCCTCCTCCAACGACTCTGTGATTGACCCATGCCACCCTCCCTGTCGGCTGGTACGCCCATACGTGCGAAGGCACCTTCGACCGGGTCGGGGGTGGGAGGCAAGATGGATGACAAGATTGTCACGTCGATCGTCTCGTGTGCGCCCTGGGACGAGGCTGAGACGCCGGCACATTGCACGGTTGTCATGCTCCCGCGTCCGGCACGAGACGCCCGGTGTCTCGCGGCCGAGGCGTTGGGGGCCCGCTAAATGCCGTGGGCGGTTATCCTCTCGTTCGCGGGGGCCACACGCGCCGGGAACGCGCTCCTGGAGGGCACCTGCCTGAGACTGGAGAGGCACCTGCCTGAGACTGGAGCTGGGACGGAACACCGAATCACGCGACGAGAGCTCCTACTGACGGCCGGCGGAGCAGCACTGGCCGTCGCCGTTGGCGCCTGTTCGCATCGGCAGCCGGGCACCACATCGGCCGCCCCCGGGTCGATCGACGCGCTCACCGAGGGCGCCGGGCAGCTTTCGGTGATCGGGTCGACCACACCCGTGAAGCAGGGTCCCCAATCGTTCGCGTTCTTCCTGGTCGCAGGGCAATCCGTGCTGCCGGCGGCGCAGCCCTCTGTCTGGTTCGCGAAGGACACGGCCGCTCGGGCCACGGGCCCGGTCGAGGCCACCTGGTACCCGATGGATGGATACAGCGTCACCAAGGACACGTCACCACAGAGCCCTCTGACCGTCGGCGTCTACGTCGCCGAGGTCGACCTGGACTCGACCGGCATCTGGACCATCGCGGCGACGGTGACGGCGAACGGGCGAACCCTCGCGGGCACGTCGTCGCTCCCGGTCTCCGACGCCCAAGTCCCCGCCGAGATCGGCACGAAGGCGCACTCGGTTTCGACTCCGGTCGCAACCACGAGGCACGGCCTCGAGGAGATCTGCACCCGGAGACCTCCCGACCAGATGCACTACATCTCGCTCGACGACGCCCTCCGAAACGGCAAGCCCACGGTGGTTTCGTTCGCCACGCCGCTCCTGTGCGAAAGCCAGATGTGCGGGCCGGTGGTGGACGAACAGCTCGTCGTGTTCACGAAGTACGGACCCGACAAGGCCAACTTCATCCACGTCGAGGAGTTTCTTCCCGGCAAGGATCTGAAACCGCCGCCGGCGACCGCGGAGAACCTCTCGCCGGCCTTCAAGGCGTGGGGCTTCGAGGACGAGCCATGGGTGATCGTGATCGATCGCAAGGGCGTCATCCGGGGACGGCTGGGACCGGGGGCAACCGCCGCCGGGGAGATCGACGCGGTGCTCGAGCCGCTCTTGTGAACGAGCGCGCACCGAGGTGGGCCGCTCTGGTCCTTGCCTCGGCGTTCATCGCGGCCGGCATCGTCGGCTGCTCTCGTTCCGGAACGGTGACCCCGTCCGCCGGCACGACCCCTGCGCTGAACGCCGCAAGCGCCGACCTGCTCCCCACGACGGCGCCGGGGCTCCCCTCATTCAACGCGGACAAGTTCCAGCAGCTCCTGGGCCAGCTCCAGGGGACACCGGTGGTCGTCAACATCTGGGCGTCGTGGTGCGTTCCTTGCCGGGCCGAGGCCCCGATCCTCGCCCGCGCGGCAAAGCGATACGGCCAGACGATCCAGTTCCTCGGCGTGGACATCCAGGACAACATCGGGGGAGCGACGGCATTCCAGGAGGAGTTCAACATCCCGTATCCGAGCGTGTTCGATCCGAACGGGGAGATCCGCGATTCGCTCGGGCTGCTCGGTCAGCCCGACACAATCTTCTACGGGACGGACCAGTCGAAGGTCACCACGGTGTCGGGGCAGCTCGATCCGGACACGTTCTCCACGAATCTCCAAGACCTGCTCGCGACGACGACGTAGCGCCCGTCGGGCCGAGTCAGGCGACCTGGTTGTCGGACCAGTCGATGAACTTCTTGACCGCCTCGTCGACGATGACGCCGGCTGACTGAACGGTCAGCGGCGCGCTCTCACCCCACACGAAACGGACGTCGTGGACAAACTGACCTCGGAGCACGAAGTTGTCCGAGACGATCAGCCCGGTATCCGTCTTCTGGACGAAGAGGTCGAACGTGTCGTCCCCCGCCGGACGGATCACCGGCGAGTCGATCCGTTGGAACGAGTCGCCGTTGTTGGTGTAGGTCTGACAGCTGCCGGCGATCGCCTTGAGACCGTCGAACGCGGTCTTCGCGTCGGCTGGGTCGCTGAACCCGTGCACGCTCGTGGTGAGCGAGAGCGTGTGTCCGCCGTCCTGGATCTCTGTCAGATAACCGGCATCGGCCCCCGGCTCGGGCGAGTCCTCTCCGCAGACCGACCGCAGCTTGTATCCCTTCAGGTCCAATGTGTCGCCGCCCACGTAGTCACCCGACAGCAGGGCGTTGAAGTCTGAGATCGAGAACACCGGCACGTGGTAATCGAGCGTGGTGACGTCGGCCGGTGAAGCCGCCTGCGTCGGTGACGAGGCGACCTGGGTGGATGACGAGCCGGCCGGGGCCGGCGTGCCGCTTTTCGAGCACGCGGCGGTGAGAACGGCAACGACCGAGAACAGGATCAGCCGGGGACGGACGCGCGTGTTCGTATGGAACCTCCTCCGCTCGAGTCAAATCAGCATAGACAAGGGCCCTGAGTCTCGGAGGGAAGGTCGGCTAAGGTCCTCGCCATGTCGGGCGAACCCTCGACGGACGCCACACCCGCCCGGCGAACCTCCGTGGTCGTCGCAGCATTGCGAAATCCGTCGCTCGCCCGGGCGTTGCTCGCGTTCTTCGTGTTCAACGCCGCGGAGTGGGGAACGTGGATCGCGATGCTCGTGTACGCGTTCAATCGTGGCGGCACGGCGGGGGCCGCGCTCGTCGCCGTGATCCAGCTGATCCCGTGCGCGCTCTTCGCGCCGATCGCCGCGACGCTCGGCGATCGGATCCGCAGGGATCGGGCGCTCGCCATCGGTTATGCGTTACAGGCGATCACGATGGGGCTCACGGCGATCGCTCTGTCTGCCGCCGCGCCCCTGCCGCTCGTGTATGCGATGGCCTCGATCACGTCGGTGACGGTGACGATCACACGACCGGTTCACCTGTCGGCGCTGCCGGGGTTGGCGCGAACGCCGGAGGAGCTCTCCGCGGCAAACGCACTCTCGAGCACGCTTGAGGGTCTCGCCACCTTCGTCGGCCCGGCAATTACCGGCGTGCTGGTCGTGGTCTCCGGTCCATGGCTCGTGTACGCGGCGATGGCCGGCGCAAACGCCGTCGGCGCGGGGCTCGTCGCCACCTCGCGCGTAGTGGATCCGCTCGAGGAGACAGGACGCGACGGCGGCGGTTGGCATCCCTCGGAGGCATTGCAGGGTTTTGTCGAGCTGCGATACGACCGCGGCGCGGCCTTCGTGGTGGTGCTCATCGGCGCCGAGTGGGTGGTGCTCGGCATGCTCGACGTCCTCTGCGTCTACCTCGCCCTCAACGTGCTGGGACTCGGTCAGTCGGGCCCGGGAACCATGGCGTCGGCGGGCGGCATCGGGGCACTGATCGGCGCGTCGACGACGGTCCTGCTGATCGGGCGGTCGCGGTTGCGGCCGGCGGTGGTGCTCGGAGCGGTCTTGGCCGGCGTCTCCCTCGGGTTCGCGGGCGTGAGCGGCATCCCGGCCATCGCCTTCGTGCTGCTCGCCGTCGGGGGCGCGGGCAGAAGCCTCGTCGACGTGTCGGCACGCACCCTCTTGCAACGAGCCGTGCCGGACGACGTGCTGACCCGCGTCTTCGGTCTGCAGGAGGGACTCTCATCACTGACGCTCGCGATCGGTTCGGCAATCGTCCCGATCCTGGTATCGCAGCTGGGAGCCGCGGCCACCTTCGCGATCGCGGGCGGGCTGATGCCCGTGCTCGTGATCCTCGGCTGGCAACGGTTGCGAGCACTCGATTCCGGCGAGCGCGCCTATGCCGGCGAGGAACTCGAGCTTCTCCGCTCGATGCCGATCTTCCGGCCTCTCGGACCGCCGACGCTCGAACGGCTCCTGACACACCTCGCGCCGCTCGAGGTCACGGCCGAGACGGTGGTCATTCGAGAGGGCGAGCCTGGTGAGCTGTTCTACGGCGTCGAGAGCGGCGAGTTCGCCGTGTCGGTCGCAGGCAAGGAGGTCGACAGGATCGCTCGCGGAGGCTTCTTCGGGGAGACCGCGCTCCTTCGGAACGCTCCACGAAACGCGACGGTCACGGCGCTTACGCCGGCAAGGCTCCTGACGCTGCCACGTGAGGCCTTTCTCGACGCCGTGACGGGATCTCGAACAAGTGTCCGCGCCGCCGATCGAACGATCGAGCAACATCAAGTGAAGCGCACCGCATCGTGACGAACCTTCTCGCGATCAGGACGCGTCGTGTCTCGCCTTGAGCTCATCGCCCCCACCGAGACCCTCGACGCCGATGCGCGAGGCCGCGACGGCTTGCAACGCGTCGAGGTACGCGGACCATCCGCCCAGGAACGCGTCGCGGTCCTCCTCACGCTCGAAGCCCGCTTGCACCATGGTGAGCAGCGTCCCGCCGTCACGGTTCTCGAACGTCATCGTGAGCTCGGTGTCGACCGTCCGAGCCCAGTCGGTGACCTGCATCGAGTAGCGCATGACCAGCCGGTGCGGCCGATCGATCACCGTGTACACACGCGTCTCGGTGTCCGGCTCCTTCCCGCCCGGCCCCATCACGACGGTCGACGTACCACCGACGCGGACGTCCGCGTCGACCCGGTGCACCGTCCAGTCGTCTCGTCCGGAGCCGTGCAACGCGGCCTGCGTGCCAGGGTCGACGAACGCGTCGAAGACCACGTCGGGCGGCGCGTCGAACTGCCGCTCGAGCTTCATGACGTAGCTCATCTCAGGTTCCTCCACGGCCGGGCCCCAGATTCCCGCATGCGGATCGCGGTCAGCATAGACGGCAGTGTCCGGCGCTTTGACGGTGCCAAAAGAAACCCGTTTGCAACGAACACCGCTCCGACGTCTCGGAATCACGTCAGCTCACGTTCGCTTCCATTCGGGAGCCGAGCGTACGTCCGCACTACCGGCGCGGACAGCCCGAGCATCCACCGGCGGGAGGAGTGGGATTCGAACCCACGTAGGACTTGCGCCCTAAACGGTTTTCAAGACCGTCGCCTTCGTCCGCTCGGCCATCCTCCCGCCGAGGAGCCTACCGGGTGAGGTTCGGGGAACCGTTCTAGGCCAGATCGAGGTTCGAGTTCTCCTCGAGCACCTCGTCGATGACCTCGAGCATCTGCTCGATCTCCTGCTGGAGGTGCTCATGGGCGGCCGGGTACTGGGTGGTCTCGGGCTCGGCCGTGTGGGAGTCGCGGCGGCGGTGGGTGCGCGTCTTGTGGATGAACCGCTGCCGCATGGCCTCGTGCCCCCTGCTGTAACTCTCCGGCTTTGACCTCAAATGCTTCGGCCACTCTGATCGCCGGCCGGATGAGAGGAAATGACCATTTCCGGGTACGACGGGCCCTGGAATCGGGCAAGCTGTTCGACCGCTCTCAGACGGTCAGCGCCTCGCGGATCGCGTCGAGGACGCCGGGATCCTCCAAGCTGGACAGGTCGCCGGGGTCGTCCCCGATCGCGACCGCGCGGATGGCCCTGCGAACGATCTTGGCCGACCGGGTCTTGGGAAGGTCGTCGACGAACACCACGCGCGACGGGCGAAACGGCGAGCCCAGCTGCCCGGCGACGACCGACGCGAGCTCGGCGGCGGTCGTCTCGACGCCGGGCGTGCGCACGACGAAACACCAAATCGTCTCGCCCTTCACGTCGTCGGGAACACCGACGACGGCCGACTCGAGGACGGCCGGATGCGACGCGAGCGCCGACTCCACCTCCGCCGGACCGATCCGCTTGCCCGCGATCGACAGGGTGTCGTCGCTCCGTCCGTGCAGGAACCAGAAACCGTCCTCGTCCACGGTCGCCCAGTCGCCGTGCACCCAGACACCCGGCCAACGGCGCCAGTACGCGTCGAGATACCGCTCCGGATCGCCCCAGACGCCGCGCGTCATCGATGGCCACGGCTGCTTGCACACGAGCTCTCCGACTTCGCCCGGGGCGACTGGGGTCCCATCGGGGCCGAACACGTCGATGTCCATGCCGAGCGCGGGGCCGCCCACGGTGCACCGCTTCAGCGGGGAGACCGGGGAGGGCGAAAGGAGACACGCCCCGATCTCGGTTCCGCCGGAGAAATTGATGATGGGCAGTCGCCCGCCGCCGACCTCGCGCAGCAGCCACATGTACGGGTCGGGATTCCACGGCTCGCCGGTCGAGGCGAGGATCCGAAGGCTGCTCAGATCATGCGCGCGGATCGGCTCCTCGCCTGCCGGGATCAGCGCGCGGATGAGCGTCGGGGAGACCCCCAGGACGGTCACGCCGTGGCGCTCCACCGTGTCCCACAGCCGGCCGGGTCCGGGAAATGTCGGCGCGCCCTCGGTCAGCAGCACCGTCGCGCCAAGCGCCGTCGCGCCCACGATCTCCCACGGCCCCATGATCCAGCCGAGGTCGGTCACCCAGTGAAGTACGTCCCCCGGACGCACGTCCGTCTGATAGGCCACCTCTGCGGCGATCTTCACGAGGAACCCGCCATGCACGTGCACGACGCCTTTGGGCTTGCCGGTGGTCCCGCTCGTGTAGCCGATGAACAGCGGGTGCTCGGGATCCAGCCGCTCCGTGGCGAAGTCCGGTGACTGCCTGGACAGGAGCTCCTCCCACGCCAGGTCCCCGGGTCGGAGGTCCGCGCGCGCACCGTCGGAGGTCCTGTGCCACACGAGCACTCGCCCGACGCAACCCGCGAGGTCCACCGCCCGATCGGCGATCTCCTTCATCGCGACGAGGGCGCCCTTGCGCATGGACTCGTTCGCCGTGATCAGCACCTTCACGCCCGCGTCGACCAAGCGGGCGGCCACGGCGGCGGAGCCGAAGCCGCTGAAGATCGGCACCCACACCGCGCCGATCTTCGAACAGGCCATCAGCGCGACGACGATCTCCTCGCACATCGGCATGAAGATGCCCACGCGGTCGCCACGCTCTACGCCGATCGCCCGTAGCGCGTTCGCAGCGCGGTTCGTCCTGGCAAGAAGCTCGGAGTACGTGAGGCTCTGGATCCGGCCGTCCTCCGACTCCGAAATCACAGCGGCCGCGGCCGGCGTGCGCTCGGCCCAGACGTCCACGCACTGGTGCGCCAGGTTGATCTCTCCCCCGTTGAACCACGTCGCCCACTCGACACCCCGTGAGCGATCGAGGACGGTCGAGTACGGCGAGAAGAACTCGATCCCGAGGTCACGGACAACGGCGTCCCAGAACCACTCGATGTCGGCGGTCGAACGAGCGACGAGCTCCTGATAGGTCTGGATGCCGTGCGCGGCCATGAACCGCGTCACGTTCGCGCGTTCGAGGTACTCGCCCGAGGGCGTCCACACGTTTCCGGCCACCGACGGCATGGTAGAACCGTGGCGTGGAACCGCGTACCGGGGTCGTGGGGATCGGCTGGTCCGGGTTCTCCCCAACGACTCCGGGCGTCTCCTACAAGGAACTGATGTTCGACGCCGCCCAACGCGCATATGCGGACGCGGGTGTCGATCCCCGCCACGACGTGGATTCGTTCGTCTGCGCCTCCGAGGACATGGAGGAGGGCACGTCGATCTTCGACGAGTACGTGCCGGATCAGCTGGGTGCGGTCCAGCGTCCCGTGCACACCGTGGCGAGCGACGGCCTCTTCGCGCTGGTGACGGGCGTCATGCTGATCCGATCGGGAATCGCGAACGTCGTCGCGGTGGAGGCGCACTCGAAGGCAAGCGACCTGCTGACGCCCGGCCGGTTGGAACGCTTTGCGATGGATCCGGTGTTGAACCGACCCCTCGGCGCGAGCGCCCTGGCCCTGGCCGGGCTGGAGATGCGCCGATTCCTCCACGAGAGCGGCCACACCGAAGAAGAATGTGCGGCCGTCGCCTTGCGGAACCGCGAGCACGGTCAAAGCAGCGCGCGCGCGTCGTACGCCCCCTTCAACGACTCCTCGCCGCTGTTCGAACCGCTCACCCGCGATCAAGCGGCTGAAGGGGCCGACGGATGCGTGGTGATCGTGCTCGGCGGCGCCGAGGCCACGGGCGGCGACGCCGTTTGGGTCGACGGCATCGGTTGGAGCCAGGACGCTCCTTCGATCGAGAGCCGGGACTGGGGATCCGCCGTCGCGGCCCGTCGTGCCGGCGAGATGGCTTTCCGGCAGGCGGACGTCACGCCGCAGGACGTGGACCTCGCAGAGGTCGACGACACCTTCGCCTATAAGCAGCTCCAGCACCTGGACGCGCTGGGACTAACCGAGCTCGACGCCGGCCGGGTCAACACCTCCGGCGGGGCGCTCGGCGAGGGGTATCTGCACGAAGCCAACGGTCTTGCTCGGGCGCTCGCCTGCGTCGAACGCCTGCGCTCGGGCGACGTCCGCGTCGCGGTTGCGCAGTCCTGGCGCGGTCTGCCGTCGACCTCTGCCGCCGTCGCGGTGATGCGTCGTGGCTAGGCGCGTCGCGGTCATCGGCGCCGGCATGACGAGGTTCGTCCGCCGCGCACAGGAGACCGGAAAGGAACTGAGCTGGATCGCGGCGAGCGCCGCCCTGCAGAACGCGGGCCTCACGCTTGCCGACGTCGACGCGGTCTGCCTGACTAGCGCTCCCGACGCATTCGACGGCGTGCACCGAAAGGGCGACTACCTGGCGGACGGAGCCGGCGCCTGGGGCAAGCCGATGATGCGCACCTACGTCGGCGGAGGAAGCGGGGTCTTCGCACCCATCCAGGCGTGGTACACGGTGGCCTCGGGCAGCGCCGACGTCGTCCTCGTCGTGGCCGAAGAGAAGATGTCGAGCTGCCAGCCGCACCCGCAGGGCGCGTTCCTGACGATCTTCGACAACATCATCGAGCGGCCGCTCGGACCCAACCTGCTCTGGATCTTCGCGCTGGAGATGAACCGATACA
Organism: uncultured Actinomycetes bacterium; assembly: GCA_963766935.1. Classification (GTDB taxonomy): domain Bacteria; phylum Actinomycetota; class UBA4738; order UBA4738; family HRBIN12; genus CAVYBY01. The sequence goes on from CAVYBY010000008.1 coordinate 241,811, forward strand.
TGAACGCATACGGTCTGGACAAGCGCGACATCGCATCGGTGGCGGTCAAGAACAAGCGGAACGCGGCCGATCACCCCGCCGCGCTCCTGGGACAGGCCGACATCACCGTCGACGACGTGCTGGCGAGCGAGACGCTCGCGTGGCCGGTGCAGCGGCTCGACGTATCCCCGATCAGCGACGGCGCGGTGGCGCTGGTGATGGCGAGCGAGGACGCGGCACGAAAGCTGACCGACAAGCCGGTCTGGGTTCAGGGAGTCGGCTGGAACCTGGATACGACGTACTGGACCAACCGCGATCTGGTCTACCCCGAGTACGTGGAGAACGCAGCGCGGATGGCCTACGACATGGCCGGCGTCACCGAGCCACGAAAACAGATCCACGTGGCCGAGCCCTACGATCCGTTCGACTACAAGGAGCTTCACCACCTCGAGGGCCTGCTGCTCTTCGACAAGGGCAAGGCGCCCGAGGCCGCCGCCGCCGGAGTCACCGCGCGCGACGGCGACCTCCCGGTCTGTCCGTCGGGCGGTCTTCTGGGCGTCGGCAATCCGATCGCCGCGGCGGGCCTGATGAAGGTCGCCGAGCTGTTCTGGCAGCTCCGTGGCGAAGCCGGCGCCCGCCAAGTGCCGGGCACGCCCGAACGTGGCGTCGCCCAGGCCTGGGGCGACCTCATGCAGGTGGGCACGGTCGTCGTCCTCGGGACCGACGGAAACCACGCAGTCGGTCCGCCACGCGAGAGCCCACCAGCGGCCCCCAGGGCCACCGCCCTGTCCGAGTCGGAGTTCCGGACGGCGCCGGGTGCGGTCGAGACCTCACTCGACCTGGAGTACGACTGGGATGCGGGAGAGGCGATGGGCGCGTTCCTGGAGGGCCTGAGGGACGGACGGATCGTGGCGACGGTCTGCACGCAGTGCGGGCGCACGTTGGTGCCGCCGAGGAGATTCTGCGAGCGGTGCTTCCGGCCCACGGATACGTGGGCGGAGGTTGCCTCGACCGGGCGCGTCGAGACCTTCTCGATCTGTTTCGTGCGATGGGACATGGTGCGCCTGGACCCGCCCGAGATTCCGGCGGTGATCCGCCTCGACGGGGCGAGCGAGGGCGGGTTCCTGCACATGCTCGGCGAGGTGGCGCCCGACAACGTCTCGATCGGCATGGAGGTCGAGGCGGTCTGGAAGCCGGCCGGCGAGCGCACCGGCTCGATCCTCGACATCGCGTACTTCCGGCCGCGAGGCGGTGAAGCCTAGATGGCGCGCACCATCCGAGGCGGGCTGCCGGTCGCGTTCCGATACACGCCCGGTGTGGGGAACACGGCGTTCCTCGAGGCTCTGCGCGATCGTGGTGTGTTGCTGGGCGCTCGATGCGAGGCCTGTGGGGTGACGTATCTCCCGGCGCGGATCTTCTGCGAGCGATGCATGGCCGAGCTCACGCCCGACACGGACTGCGGGCCCGGAGGCGAGCTCGCCTCGTGGACGATCGGTCACGTGGGGATCGACGGTGAACCGCTCGACGAGCCCCTGCCCCTGGGCCTGGTGAAGCTTGACGGCGCCGACACGCTCCTGCTGCACCGGCTCCTCGGCGACGGCCCGTGGGAGATCGGCTCGCGGGTCGTGATCGTCGCGCGCCCGGCCGCCGACCGGACCGCCTCGATCCTGGACATCGAGGGGTTCAAACCGGCGTGAACTTCGACCTTACGCCGGAACAGCAGGAGTTTCGCAGCGTCATGCACGCGTTCGCCGACGATGTCCTGGCCCCGGGAGCAGCCGGGCGCGACGAACGCGAGGAGTTTTCGCTCGACATGGTGGGCAAGATGGCGGAGCTCGGACTGTTCGGGCTCCCCTTCGCTGAGGAGTACGGCGGGAGCTCCGCCGACTCCTTGACGTTTTGCATCGTGATGGAAGAGCTGGGACGCGTCGATCAGTCGCTGGCGATCACGCTCTCGGCCTCCGCCGGCCTCGGCGCGGGGATGATCGATCGGTTCGGCACACCCGAACAGAAGGACCGCTGGCTCCCACCGGCCTGCCGCGGCGAGCTCTTGGTTTCCTTCGCGTTGACCGAGCCCGGCGGCGGGTCCGACGCCGCGGCGGCGCGCACGACGGCGCACTCCGACGGCGGGGAGTGGACGATCGACGGCACGAAGGCCTTCATCACGAACTCCGGAACGCCGATCACGGGCGTCCATATCGTCGCGGCCGCAACCGAGCCGGGCGGCGGCACGGACGGCCTGTCGACGTTGCTGGTACCGGCCGGCTCGCCCGGGGTCACGGTCGCCCCCTCCTACCGCAAGCTCGGGTGGCGATCCAGCGACACTCACGAACTGTCGTTCCAGGCGTGCAGGGTGCCCGATGACGCGCTCTTGGGAGAGCGAGGGCGAGGGTTCCCGCAATGCCTGGCCGCCCTGTCCGGCGGGAGGATCTCGGTGGCCGCGCTCTCGGTCGGCCTGGCGCAGGCGTGTTTGGACCACAGCCTCGAATACGCGAAGGAACGGTCATCGTTCGGCCGGCCGATCGGCGCCATGCAGGCCATCCAGCTGAAGCTGGCGGACATGCGCATTCGAGTCGAGACGGCGCGCCTGGCGACCTATCGCGCCGCCTGGTCGAAGGACACCGGGCGCTCGTTCGTGGCCGAGGCCGCGATGGCGAAATTGGTCGCGAGCGAGGCGGCGGTCGCAAACGCGAGAGAATCCATTCAAATTTACGGCGGCGCGGGCTTCATGGAGGAACTGCCGCTCGCCCGTTTCTACCGCGACGCAAAGGTCCTCGAGATCGGCGAGGGCACGAGCGAGATCCAGCGCCTCCTGCTCGCCGCCGACCTCGGCCTGCCCCCGGCCTTCTAACGCTGTAGAACGTTTCCGGCACATCTTCCCAAGCTGTGTTTCGTCGGAGGGCGACCCGGTTTACCCTGAGAGCGTGAGCTGGGGCAAACGCACCCGCCGGTCGATCGGGAGCATCGCCCAGGATCTGGGCCACGTTCCCGTCGCCTTCTACGTGGTCGGGATGGACGACCCCACGGACAGGATCCTGTTCGCCAGCCCCGAGTGCGCAACGGTGTTCGGGTGGCCGGAAGGCTTCGAAACGATGGATCTTCAGGCCCGCGCCGACGCCTGGCTCCACCCGGACGATCGCGACGAGTGGCTCCGAAAGGCACACGGCTCGAGCCTGGCGTGGGACGAACGCTTCCGCGTCGCGGGGCCGGGAGGCACAACGCTGTGGGTCCACGATCGCGCGATGCCGGTCCCCGGGGACGAGACACGCCCGGGGATGTGGATCGGCATGCTCGCCGACATCACCTCCGTCCTCGACGCGCAGGAAGCGCTCGAGGGATCGGAGGCCCGGTATCGCGCGCTGGTCGAGCAGGTCCCCGCCGTCGTCTACGAGATGGGGCCCGACGACGAGCGGCGCGCCCTGTACGTGAGCCCGCACGTCGAGGCGATCCTCGGCTACCCGCAATCGGAGTGGCTCGCGCAGCGCGACATCTGGACGGAGCTGCTGCACCCCGACGACCGGGAGATCCAGCTTGCCGCCCACGATCGTCACAACGAAACCGGCGAACCGTGGTGGCGCGAGTATCGGCTGATCGCATCCGACGGGCGCGTGGTGTGGGTCCGCGACCAAGCCGTGCTGATCCGCGACGCGAAGGGCCGCCCGAAGACGTGGCTCGGTGTGCTGCTCGACATCAGTGAGCGCGTCCGCCTCGAGGCACGTCTGCGCCGTGCCAACGACCAGCTCGAGCTGAGGGTCCAGGAACGGACCGCGGCACTGGCCGAAGCCAACGAGATGATGGCGCTCGAGATCGACGAGCGCTACCACGCCGAAGCGGAGCTGCGCCGCGCGCAGGATCGATATCGCCGGCTCGTCGAAAACCTGCCCGTCGTCGTCTACATCTGGGACGTCGAGGGTGAGGAGCAGCGAGACCGGCAAAAGCCGTCGCGGAACTACGTCAGCCCGCAGATCGAGCAGCTGGTCGGATACACCCCCGAAGAGTGGGTGGCGTTCGAGAGCTTCTGGACGACCAGGCTCCACCCGCACGACCGCGACGCTGTCCTTGCCGAAGCGCGGCGAGTAACGGCAACCGGAGAGCCGTTCAACATGGAGATGCGCTACCTGGCCAAGGATGGCCGGGTGGTCTGGGTGCTCGATCAGGCCAGGTTGCTGGAGCGCGACGACCGGGGCCGGCCGATGACCTATCAGGGCGCACTCGTGGACATCACCGCCAAGAAGACCGCCGAGGCCAATGCGCTCGAGGCGGAGCGACGATACGTCGAGATCGCGGAGGAGAGCCCGGTGGTCGTCTTCCGGTACGAGACCGACCGCGGGGGCGCCGCCGAGCCGGCCATCCACTACTTCGGGCGAAGCGTCGCATCCATGCTCGGATATGCGGACGACTACTTTTCCGACAGCAGTACCTGGATCCGCGCCGTTCACCCCGACGATCGCGAGCTCGTCGGGCGGGAGATGGCTCGAACGATCGAGACCGGCGCCCCGTGGAGCTTCGACCACAGGCTCATCGCGTCCGACGGCAGGATCGTGTGGTTCCACACGGAAGGGCGCACGGGAGATCACGACGCCGAAGGCAGAGCACGGTCCTTCCACGGCATCCTTCTCGACGTCACGGCTGCGAAGGAGGAGACGGACCGCCTGCGCGAACACGAGGCCCGGCTCCAGGCACACGTGAACGGCATCCCGGCGATCCCGTACAGCGAGACGATTGACCCCAAGACCGGCCGCGGCCGGGTCGTCTTCATCGGGCCGCAGGTCGAGGCGGTCCTCGGCTACCGTCCCGAGGAGCTGGTCGGGGAGCCGGACCACCTCGCCACGATGCTTCACCCGGAAGACCGGAGCAGGGTCTTGCGCGACGCGAAGCGGATCCACGTGAACGGCGAGCAGCAAGACTTGACCTATCGGGTCTTCGCGCGCGACGGCCGGATCGTGTGGCTGCGCTCCATGGCGTCACCGACACTCGACGAGACCGGCCGCTGGGTCTGGCACGGGATCACGCTCGACGTCTCGCACGAGCACCCCGTCGACGAGGACGCTCAGGCGCGCGGCGACAGCGTGCGAACGCCTTCAGGAAGGTAGGGAGCGAGCGCCGGCGGAAGCTCGACGGAGCCGTCGGCTCGCTGATGGTTCTCGAGCACGGCGATCAACGTTCGCCCGACCGCCGTCGCCGTGCCGTTCAGCGTGTGCAGCGGCTCCAGGCGGCCGTCGGCGCGACGCACGCGCGTCTGCAGACGGCGGGCCTGGTAGTCCGTGCAGTTGGAGCAGGACGTCAGCTCGCGATACTTCCCCTGACCCGGCAACCAGACTTCGATGTCGTACTTCTTGGCCGCCGAGCCGCCCAGGTCGCCGGCGGCAATGTTGACCACCCGGTAGGGCAGATCGAGATTGCCGATGATCTCTTCCTCGATGGAAACCATCAGCTCGTGCTCGTCCCGGGAGTCCTCCGGCCGGGCGAACGAGAACATCTCCACCTTGTCGAACTGGTGCACGCGAAACATCCCGCCGAGGTCCTTCCCGTACGTGCCCGCCTCGCGGCGAAAGCACGTGGAATAGCCCGCGTACCGCAGCGGCAGGTCGGCGTCGTCGAGGATCTCGGTCATGTGGAAGGCGGCCAGCGGAACCTCCGAGGTCCCCACCAGATACAGGTCGTCCTCGGTCGTCGTGTACAGCTGGGCTTCGTCGGCCGGAAGGAACCCCGTGCCGTACATCGCCTCTTCGCGCACGAGTACCGGCGGAATCACCGCGGTGAAGCCCTTCGCCCGCAGGATGTCCAGCGCGTGGCGCACGAGCGCGAACTCGACGAACACGATGTCGCCGAGCAGGTACACGAACCGCGAACCCGACGTGCGAGCCCCGCGATCCATGTCGAGCACACCGAGCAGCTCACCCAGCGACGCATGGTCGCGCGGCTCGAAGTCGAACGCCGGCGGCTCGCCGCTGCGGCGAACCTCGACGGCGTCCTCGTCGGTGAACCCGTCGGGCGCACTCGAGTCCGGCACGTTGGGCGTGGCCGCCAGCAACTCACCGAGCTCCGCGTCCACGGCCGCCAGCTCCGGTTCGACACCTTTGAGCTCGGCGGAAACCTTCGCCACCCCGTCGATCAGCGCCTGCTTCTCCGCCCCGTCGGCCCGCCCGATCGCCTTCGAGGCCCGGTTCTGCTCGGCGCGAAGCGCCTCCACCTGAGCCGTGAGGGCGCGGCGGCGCTCGTCGACCGCCAACAGCCGGTCGACGGCCTCGGCCAGGTTCCTGCGCGCGAGCCCCGCGCGGAACGGCTCGGGATCCTCTCGGATCGCCTTGATGTCGAGCATGACTCAGGAGACCTGCGATTCGTCGGGATCCATCGGTTCCGGCTGCACGTCGTTCGCCTCCGCCGGCACGCCGCCCATGACGCTCTGGCCCTGAAAGACGCCGCCTTCCTCGACAACCAGCGTTGACGACGTGATGTCGCCTTCGACGATCCCGCCCCGGGCGATGTGGGCGCTGCCGCTCACAACCATGTCGCCGCGCAGCCGGCCGGCGACCGTCACGTTCCGTGCGCGGATGCTCGCCTCCACCTGGCTCCGCGGCGAGAGCGTGACGTCACCGTCGGCGACGATCTGGCCCTTGACGTGGCCGTCGATCCGCATCGACCCGGCCGAGACGACGTTGCCCTCGAGCCTGGCCCCCGCGCCCACCACCGTGACCTCGTCCCCATCGGGCATGCGTCGCTCCTCTCGTACGGGAGCATGCGCTCCTCGCTCGTGGGCACCTTCGGCCTCTTCGCGGCGCCAGATCATCCCGCCTCCACAACCTCGGCGGGCGAGGCCATCGCCTGACGGATCGCCTCCTCCTCCTCGCGCGAGAGGTTGTACGGGCTCTGGCGTGCGACGATCGACTTGGCGTAGACGCGCGTCTCCTGCCGCCCGTTGATCGAGGTCAGCACGACGCCGTTGCCGTCCTCGTCGAGCAACGCGCACGAGAACGAGAGCCGTCCGCCCACGTCCTCGAACGCGTCGTATCGCAGAAGCCCGACGCGCCGCACGCCGGCTTCGATCTCGCCCTGCTGCCGCCGGTCGGTCGAGTTGAGGGCCCGGGCCGCGGCCTCGAGCCGCTCGATACGCCGCGCGTGGCCCTCGAGCAGGCCTCGCAGCGCGTCGTCGAGACGCCATGGTTCGCCGGGGTCGCCCGATCGCCTGCGGCTGACGACGCCGGCCAGCAAGATGGCGAGGACCGCCAGCGCAAGGGCGATGACGACCATGAGGCTGAGCGTCCGATCGTCGAAAGGCATCGCAGCTCCGCCGGGTCGATTCGTCCCCGGAACCTAGGCGTCCGCGGGGAAGCCGAAGTATACGATGGCCCGAGTTGATCCTCGTCGTCGTGGCCGCGGTCGGGGCGCTGCTCGTCGGCCTCGTATCGGGCGGCGACATCCGGCAATTCCCCACGATCCATCCGCGCGCCTGGTGGCTGGCCGTCGTGGGGCTCGCCCTCCAGCTCGCGCCGATCCACGGCGAGCGCGGCTATCTGGCGCTGCTCGTCTCGCTCGTGCTGCTGCTGGCGTTCGCGTGGATCAACCTGCGCTCGCCCGGATTCCTGCTGATCGGGGCGGGGTTGCTGCTCAATGCGCTCGTGATCGTCGCCAACCACGGGATGCCGGTGACCCAACAGGCGCTCGCGCGGTCGGGTCAGCTCGCAACCCTGCCGGAGCTCCGCACCGGGACGATGGTGAAGCACCGGCTGGCCGACGACGGAACCGTCCTGTTGCCGCTCGGCGACGCGATCGGGATCGGTGCCCCAGTCGGTCAAGCCGTGAGCATCGGCGACATCTGCGTCTACCTGGGTGTGGGGTGGTTCGTGGTCGCCGCCATGCGGCCTCGTCGCATCCCCGAACAGGTGTAGGGGGCTACCCGGCCCCCCGGAGCCGGCCGCGCCGCGGCGCCGATCCTCTCGACCGCTTCGAGGATCGCCTGATTTCGAGGAGGGTCGGCCACGTGCCGGTTGCGATGGGCAAAGCGCACGATGCCCGTCTCATCCACGACGAACGTGCCCGGCATCTGCATGAAGCTCCCGCCGCGCAATCGAGGGTCCGCGCGTCGGGCGCAGCCACACCGACGACGGGCTTCAATCGATGCTCCGAAGCGCGAACGAGAACCGAACTCCTGCCGGGTGGGCGAGGGGGGAGTTGAACCCCCACGTCCGATAAAGGACACAGGAACCTGAATCCTGCGCGTCTGCCAATTCCGCCACTCGCCCGGGTCGGGCATCGTAGCAGCGCACCGCGCTCGATCGGGCCGCCGGACATGAGCGTCGAGGGGGCCGGTAGGATAGGCCGAACGCGGGCCAGGACCGCGTTCAAACTCACCGTGCCGATCCTTCGCGATTTCGAACGCCGTCTGGGAGGCCTGGTGGAGGGCCTCTTCTCCAAGGCGTTCCGAAGCGGCGTGCAGCCGGTCGAGCTCGCCAAGCGGATCCTTCGCGCGATGGACGACGGCAAGACCGTCGGCGTGAACGAGATCTGGGCGCCGAACCGGTTCGTCCTCGTCCTCGCCCCCGAGGACGCCGAGCGGTTCGGACAGATCGAGGCGGCGCTCGTCGCGGAGCTGAAACAGGTCGTGCGCGACAACGCCGCCGAGCGCGGCTGGGGGCTTCCCGGCCCCCCCGAGGTCGAGATCACCACGGACGAGGCGCTCCGGCGAGGCGACATCGAGTGCCGGGCGTCCCTCGTCGAGGGCGAGGAACCGGTCGCGCCGGCTCCGGCCCCGGCGGCCGCGGGCGGCAGCTCCCTCGTCGTCCACCAGGACGGCGAGCGGAAGACCGTCGCGCTCGACCGGGCAACGGTCACGATCGGCCGCCTCCCCGAGTGCGAGGTCGTCCTTCGCGACAAAGGTGCGTCCCGCCGCCACGCGCAGATCCTGACCAGTGGTGGCGCCTCGACGCTCGTCGACCTCGGATCGACGAACGGCACGCGCCTGAACGGCGAGACGGTGCAGACGCGGACCCTCGAAGACGGCGACCGCATCACCATCGGCTCGACGCTGATCGAGTACCGGAGGGGTTGATTGCTCGGCCAGAGCGTCACCCCGTTCGCGTTGTCGGCGCTCAAGTACGGGCTGCTCGCCCTGCTGTTCCTGTTCATCTGGCGGTCGATGCGGTGGGTCGTCCGCGGTCTGACCGTCGAGCCGGGTCCGCAGCGGAAGCGCCGCAACCAACCGGAGGCCGAGCCCAAGGCCCCGCCGCCGCCCACCCTCATCATCCATCCGTCCGGCGGCGCGCGCCCACGCACGATGGCGGTGACGGGCAGCACGACGATCGGCCGCGCCGCCGAGTGCGAGCTGCGCATCGATGACACCTACGCGTCGCAGCAGCACGCGCGGCTGTTCGGCCGCAACGGATCGTGGTACGTCGAAGACCTCGGCTCGACCAACGGGACCTTCGTCAACGAGCAGAAGCTCGCCGCCCCCGCGATGGTGCAGCCCGGAGACCGCATCCGGATCGGGACGACGGTCGTGGAGCTCCGGCGATGAGGATCGAAGTCGGGGCCGAGACGGACGTCGGCAAGGTCCGCGAACGAAACGAGGACGGCTACCTCGTCCAGCCACCGCTGTACGCCGTCGCCGACGGGATGGGCGGTCATCGCGGCGGGGCGGTGGCGTCGCAGCTGGCGCTCGATTCCCTCCGCAGCACCTTCCGCAAGCACGGCGACTCGCTCGGCCGCCAGGTGCGCGACGCGAACGACGCGGTGTTCGAGCGATCGATCGAGGACCGGGCCGTCGCCGGAATGGGCACGACGCTGACGGCCATCCAGATCGACGGCGACCAGGCGATCCTGGCGCACGTCGGGGACAGCCGCGCGTATCTCCTGCGTGCCGGTGATCTCCGCCAGCTGACCGAGGACCACACGCTCGTGAACCGCATGGTGAAGGCCGGAGAGCTGACGCCTCAGGAGGCGGAGGTCCACCCCCACCGCAACGTCCTCGTCCGGTCGCTCGGGACCGAGCCGAGCGTCAGGGTCGACGAGCTGAGCGTGGGGATCGCCGCCGGCGACCGGTTGCTCGTGTGCTCGGACGGGCTGACCGGGATGGTCACCGAGGAGCAGATCAAGGCGATCCTGGAGAGCACGCCGGGTCCCGACGAGGCCGCCCAGCGGCTGATCCGGGCCGCGAACCGGGCGGGGGGAATCGACAACATCACCGTCGTCGTCCTCGACGTCCACGACGACGAGGAGGCCACGCAGGGTGATGGGGGCGCCTCGTTCTCGTCCTCGCCCTCGCCCTCGCCGCCCTCTTCTGGGCCGGCGGCATTCGCCGCGACGGCCGCGCCCACACTCCGGCGCTGGGGCATGCGCGCCGTCGTCACGTTGCTGGTGGCCGTGGCCGTTCTGGTCGGGCTTCGCGTCTATCTGGACCGGCAGTGGTACGTGGGTGTCTCGGGGAACCACGTCGCGGTGTTCCAGGGGATCCCCGCACAGGTGCTCGGATTTCGCCTGCACCACGCCGCGGAGGTCACGGAGCTTCCGGCCGCGCGAGTGGAACATCTCCAGTTCTACGGAGCCCTGGCCGAGGGCATCACGGCGGCGGACCGCAATGACGCCGAGCGCATCGTGACGCAGATGCGGACGGACCTGGCCGCGGCGAGCACCGGATCGACGGCGGGGTCCGGCGGGTGAGCCGCGCCGAGCTGACGCGCCCGCCAAAGGCGAGCCGCGGGCTCGGGCTGCTGCTGGTCGCGATCGCGGTGACCGTCGCCGCGTACGCCATCGTCGGGCTGGGTCTCGACGACCGCGTGCCGGCCGACCTCACGTCGTGGGGCCTCGTGATCGGCCTGGCGTACCTGGGCGCGTGGGCGGTCACGCGGTGGGCGGCGCGGCGCGCCGACCCGGTGGTCTTCCCGATCGCGGCGGTCTTGGCCGGTCTCGGGCTCGTGATGATCTACCGGATCATGCTGGGCCGCGGCGAAGCCGGCGTGGCCCAGCAGCAGGCGGTGTGGCTCCTCATCGGTCTGGCCGCGTACGCGCTGACGCTCGTGATCGTCCGCGACGACCGCCAACTCGACGCGTACACGTACACGATCGGCCTCGCCGGCGTCGCCCTGCTGCTGCTGCCGGTCGTCCCGGGCATCGGCACGCAGGTGAACGGCGCCCGCCTGTGGATCAACGTCGGCGTGTTCACCGTCCAGCCGGCGGAGTTCGGCAAGATCTTCGTGGTCGTCTTTCTCGCCTCGTATCTCACGGAGAAACGGGAGCTGCTCGCCGCGGGAACGGGGCGGTTCGGGCTGCCTCGCGCAAAGGATCTCGGGCCGCTGGCGCTCGCCTGGGCCGCCTCGCTCGTCGTGCTGTTCCTCGAGCGGGACCTGGGCGCGTCGCTCCTGTTCTTCGGCGTCTTCGTCGTGATGCTCTGGGTCGCGAGCGGGCGCTTCGGCTATCTGCTCGTCGGGGCCGCGCTGTTCGTCGCCGGCGCCGTCATCGGCTACCTGGCGTTCAGCCACGTGCAGGCCCGCGTCGACTACTGGCTGCACGCGCTCGACCCGGCCACCGTCCACGACTTCGGCTTCGGACAGCTCGCCCAGAGCTGGTTCGGCCTGGCGACCGGCGGCATCGCCGGGACGGGTTTCGGCCGGGGGTCGCCGGGACTCATCCCGTACGCCGCGTCGGACTTCATCTTCTCGGCGTTCGGCGAGGAGCTGGGCATGCTCGGCACGAGCGCACTCCTGTTGTTGTATCTGGCGCTCGTCGGCCGCGGGCTTCGCATCGCGATCGAGCGCACCGACACGTTCGGCAAGCTGCTCGCGACCGGCCTGACGGCAACCCTTGCGCTGCAGACCTTCGTGATCGTCGCGGGCGTAACGCGCCTGATCCCGCTGACCGGTGTGCCGCTCCCCCTCGTCAGCTACGGGGGATCGAGCCGGCTGGCCACGTTCGTGATGCTCGGGCTGCTCGTGCGCGTCTCGGCGGGCGCGTGGGAACCGGGGAGGCGCTGAGGTGGACCGGCAGATCCGGCGGCTCGGGGTGGCACTCGTCGCGATGTTCGGGCTGCTCTTCGGCCAGCTCGCCTACGTGCAGGTGGTCGCGGCCGGCCGGATCGAGAACAACCCGGCGAACGCGCAACGCCAGATCATCGCCGAGTACGAGGTGCAGCGCGGCAAGATCCTCACCGACGACGGCGTCGTGATGGCCGAGAGCGTCCGGGCCGGCACGAGCAGCCGGTACCGGTATCTCCGCGCCTACCCGCTCGGAGCCGAGACCGGGCACCTCACCGGCTACTACTCGCGCATCTACGGCCGAAGCGGCCTCGAGCAGGCGATGAACCAGTACCTGTCCGGCGACGCCCCCGAGCTCGCGACGTCGACGCTGTCGGACCTGGTCCTCGGCCGGCCGAAGCAAGGTGGACAGGTCATCACGACCATCGACTCCCAGCTGCAGCACGTGGCGATGGGGCTCGTGGACGGCCTGCCGAACGGGGGCGCGATCGCCGCCGTCGACGTCGAGACCGGCGACGTTCTCGCGCTGGCCTCGAACCCGTCGTTCGACCCGAACAAGCTCTCCGGCGACAACGACACGGCCGTTCGCGCGGAGTGGGCCAGGCTGAACGCCGCGCCCGGCAAGCCGCTCCTGTCCAAGGCCAAGGACGAGGTGTACCTGCCCGGCTCCATCTTCAAGGTCATCACGGCGTCGGCCGCGCTCGAGAACGGCTACGGCAGGGAGAGCAAGTGGGACAACCCACACCGGCTCGACCTGCCGCAGACGAGCTCCACCCTGGAGAACTTCGGCGACGAGTGGTGCCTCGGCGGCGCGAAGCAGATCACCCTGGAGCAGGCCTTCACCGTTTCCTGCAACGTGGTCTTCGGCAAGATCGGCCTCAAGCTCGGCGCCGACCGCCTCGCGGAGCAGGCGCGCCGGTTCGGCTTCTGTCCCACCGACCCCCCCGGCCGCACCAGCTGCATCGACCAGACGATCCCGTTCGCGCTGTCCTTCCAGACCGGCAGGTTTCCGGTGCCGTCGTACTTCGCGGATCGCCAGGGCGCGGTCGCGCTGTCGGCCACCGGCCTCGACAACGACCTGGCCGACCCGCTGCACATGGCGCTGATCGCGGCCTCGGTCGGCAACCGCGGGATCATGATGCGGCCGCGGCTCGTGCGCGAGATCCGGGACCCCCAAGGCCGCGTCGTCCGCGAGTTCGGAGCCGAGGAGTACGGACGGCCGATCTCGGCCACCAACGCCGAGGAGCTTCGCCAGATGATGATCCACGTCACGCACGGCGGGACGGCGACCAGCGCCTTCGAAGGCTTCCCCATCCCGGTGGCCGGCAAGACCGGGACCGCCACCAACGGGCCGGGCACCTCGCCCAACGCCTGGTTCCTCGCGCTCGCCCCGGCCGGGACCCAGAGCTCCCAGGCTCACATCGCCGTCGCCGTTATCGTCTTGGACGGCGGGAGCCAGGGCAGCGAGGCCACCGGCGGCCGCGTGGCCGCACCCCTCGCGCGGGAGATCATCGCGGCGTGCGCCGCCCGCGCGACGTGCTGGGACAGAGGGAGACCATGATCGGACAGGTTCTCGGGAACCGATACCGGCTGCAGGAACGCATCGGTTCGGGCGGCATGGCGGAGGTCTACCGCGGCCTGGACCCGGTTCTGAACCGGACCGTCGCGATCAAGATCCTGCTCGCCCAGTTCGCGCGAGACACCGGATTCGTCCAGCGGTTCCGGCGCGAGGCCCAGGCCGCCGCGAGGCTCAACCACCCCGGCATCGTCGGCGTCTACGACTCGGGCTCGGACGAGAACACGCAGTGGATCGTCATGGAGTTCGTGGAGGGGCGTACGCTCGCCGACTTCCTCGCGTCGGGGCGCAAGCCGATCCCGATGCAAGCGGTCGACATCGCCGGGCGGATCGCCGACGCGCTCTCGGCCGCCCACGCGCAGGGCGTCATCCACCGCGACGTGAAACCCGGCAACGTGATGGTGACCCGCGACGGCGTCGTCAAGGTCATGGACTTCGGCATCGCCCGCGTTCTGGGGAGCGAGGCAACCGCCCCGCAGACCTCCGCGGTGATGGGAACGGCCTCGTACCTCTCGCCCGAGCAGGCGCAGGGTGGCCCGGTCGACTCGCGCAGCGACATCTACTCGCTCGGCACGGTGCTCTACGAGCTGTTGACCGGACGGCCCCCGTTCACCGGAGAGTCGCCGGTCGCCGTCGCGTGGAAGCAGGTCAACGAGAACCCGGTCCCGCCGTCGACGGTCAACCCCGAGGTGTCGGCGGTGCTCGACGCGGTCGTCATGAAGGCGCTGTCGAAGAACCCGGCGAACCGATATCAGACCGCCGACGAGTTCTCACGAGATCTGGCGCACGTGCGGCAGGGGGAGCCGGTCCTCGCGACGCCGATCCTGTCGGAGTCGACGGCCGCGGAGGCCACGCAGGTGATCTCGCGGCCGCAGCACACGCAGGTGCTGCCCCCGCAGATGGAGCCGCGCGGCAGCGGCCGCAAGGTCTGGCTCGGGGTGCTGATCGGGGTGCTCGTCGTGGCGATCCTCGGCGGCGGCGGGTATCTGATCGCCCAGTCGCTCACCGACAAGAACCAACCCGCGCTGGTGGGAGTTCCCGACCTGACGGGCAAGACGAGGGCCGAGGCCGACGCCGCCTTGAGGCTGGTCGGGTTGAAGCTCGTCCTCCCCGTTCAGACCCAGGAGGACGACCAGGCACAGCCCAACACGGTCATCGGCCAGGACCCGGCGCCCCAGACGCAGGTCGCTTCCGGCAGCGCCGTCTCGATCACGATCGCCAAGCCCAAACAGGTTCTCGTCCCCGATCTCACCGGCAAGACGCCGGCGGACGCGGCCTCGATCTTGCAGGGCTTCGGCCTGACGCTGGGCACGAGCACGCAGACGGCTCCCAGCGACACGATCCCCGCCGGGAGCATCGTGACCCAGGACCCGCCGGCCAACAGCTCGGTCAAGGTGGGCTCCCCGGTCGACGTGGTGCTGTCCTCGGGCCCGGGCACCGTGGTCCTTCCCGACGTGACGTGTATCTCGTTCGCGGCCGCGTCCTCGCAGCTCTCCGGACTGGGGCTGAAGCCCGTGTTCGCCGGCACCGCGCCGATGCTGGCCCAGTGCCCGAAGCCGGCCCGGGTCGCCGCGATGGATCCGGCGGCCGGATCGACCGTGCAAGCGGGCGGCACCGTCAACCTGTTCACGGGTGAGCCCGCTTCCTCTCCGCCGTCGACGCCACCCCCGACGCCCTAAGGTGCGCGCATGACCGTCTGGTACGCGAGCGAGGAGTTCACCCCCGACGAGCGCGCGGTCCTGCAACGGCATTTCACGAACCTGGACGGGCCGGTCTTCGCGCTCGTCAACCTGCCCGAGGCGGTGAAGGGGGCGCTGTTCGCTCGCTATTCGAGGACGACGAAATCGCTCCGGCGGCTGTTCCTCGACGAGTTCGCCGGCGACGTGGACGAGCGCCGGCGAGATCGCGCGCACCGGCAGCGAGCGGGCGAAGCGGCTCTACGAGCGCGTGTTCGTGGAGTACGGGGACGATTCCGTCGCCCAGCTGGGCGGCGTGCACCTGGCGTGCGAGCAGGCGTCGCAGCTCCTGGCCAAGGCCTCGAATGGGGGCGCTGGCCGCGTACCTGGAGCAGTCCACGCGCTACATGCGCTACGACGACCGGCCCGCCGGTCGCTGGCGCGCCACGATCCCGCCAGAGAGTCGAAGGCACGGAGCTGAAGACGGAGTTCGGCGCGTATCTCGAGAGGTCTTCGGCCGTACGGGCGATGTTGGACCGATGCTGGCGCGGTTCCGGAGCGGTTCCCAAAGGACCCCGCAGACTCGGACGCCGTGTAGCGTTCGACGATCAGCGCGAAGACGTGTGACGCGCTCCGCGGCCTGCTGCCGGCCGCCACACGTTCGAACCTCGGGGTATACGGCGACCGGGCAGACCTACGAACAGCTCCTCTGCGCCTGCGGGCCATCCGCTCGAGGAGTGCGCGGGTACGGCGACCTGATGCGGACGAGCTTCGCGCGGTAATCCCGGAGTTCTTGACCCGCGTGGACTGCCCGATCGGGGCGGGGCGTGGGCGCGTACTGGCAGCGCACGCGGGAGCGGATCGAGGAGGAGACCGGCAAGACCTCCTCGGGGATCGCCCCGGAGGCGCGCGGCGAGGTCACGCTGACGGAGTTCGACCCCGAGGGCGAGTCAAGGTGGTGGCGGCTGATCCTGTATGCCGCTTCCGACCTTCCCGACGACCAGCTTCTGGCCGGATCGCGAAGCGATGTCGGCCGAGGCGGCGCGCCGAGTCCTCGCCGCTAGCGTCGGGGACCGGAAAACCGGCGGCACAAGCCCGGGCGGGCCTTGGAGCGGACCGGCTACCGGTTCGACGTGCTCTGCGACTACGGGGCGTTCCGTGATCTCCAGCGTCACCGGCTGCTCACGATCGAATGGCAGCGCCTCGCCGCCGCGCGGGGATGCGACACGCCGGCCGCGATCGACGATGCGGGGCTCCGATCGTCGTGGGATCGCGTGATGGGGCTCGGGGCGGCGACGGAGGCCCGGCTGGCGTCGGCGGGGCACCTCGAGGCGGCCCAGTACGCGGTTCCATGGCCTTCCGCATCCGGTTCGTAATGCAGATGGACGCCCGCGAGGCCATGCATCTGACCGAGCTGCGCTCCCAGCCCCAGGGCCACCCCACGTACCGGCGCGTCGCCCAGCGCATGCACGAGCTGATCGGCCGGGTCCACCCCGGAATCGGCGGCGCTTTCGGCTACATGAACTACGACGATGTGGACCTGGAGCGTCTGGAGGCCGAGCGCCGTTCCGAAGACAAACGTAACGCGTTGCAGCACAATGCATAGCGGTACCACCTCCCCGCCGGAACGCCCAAATCAGGGGTCATGGGTCACCGATCGCGGGTAGGGTCGCCGGGTTCGCAGCCGAGATCGAGGTCCAGATCGAAGGAGGTGCACCCATGAACAAGAGCGAGTTGGTGGAAGCCATCGCTCAGAAGACCGGGGTCGCGAAGGCCACGGTCGAAGAGGTCATCAAGGGCATGACCGATGTCGTCGAGGCCACGGTTGCCGAGGGCGACGACAAGATCCTGCTCCCGGGGTTCGTGTCCTTCCAGCGCGTGCAGCGCGCGGCGCGCACCGGACGCAACCCGCAAACGGGTGAGCCCCTGCAGATTCCCGCAAGCAAGACGGTCAAGGTCACGGCCGGCGCCCGGCTGAAGAGCGTCGCAGCCGGAAAGTAGTCACCTCTTCGGCGGCGCGGCCCGGCCGAGGAGGCCGGGCCGCGCCGTTTCGGTACGCTGAACCCCCATGACGAGAGAGGGCCCCTTTCTGCTGGCGCTCGGCATGCTCGTCCTCGCGTCCCTGATGGTGGGCGTGAGCGGATGGCTGCTGTACGCACAAGACCGGTTCTCGATGCGGGGGCAGGACCATCCCGAGGCACCTGAGGAGTCCTGACCGTGCTCAAGCTCCTCGACCTGCGAGAGCGGGGCGGGCGGCTCGAGCCCTCGAAGCTCGAAACCGATCCCGCCGTCGCTGAGATCGTCCGCGGCATCCTTCAGCGCGTCTTCGTCGAGGGCGACGATGTCCTGATCGAGCTCGCCTTGAAGTTCGACGGCGCCGACCTCCGCCAGTCCGGTCTCTTCGTCGAGCCCGAGGAGTTCGACATCGCCGGCGAAGCCGTCCCCGACCGGTTGAAGATCGCGATCGACGAGCTCTGCGCACGCCTCGTCGACTTGCACGCTCGCCAGCTCCCGCCCGAATGGTGGGAGGAACGAGACGGGCTTCGCTTCGGCGAGATCGTGCGACCGCTCGCGTGCGTCGGCTGCTACGTGCCCGGCGGCCGGGCCGTGTACCCGTCGTCGGTCTGCATGACGGTCGTTCCGGCGGTCGTCGCCGGTGTCGAGGAGATCGTGCTCTGCACGCCGCCTCTTCCCGGCGGCTTCGTTGCGCCCTCGGTCCTGTACGCGGCCCAGCGCGCGGGGGCGACGAAGGTGGTCAAGTCGGGCGGCGCACAGGCGATCGGCGCGTTCACGTACGGCACGGAGTCCGTCCCGGCGGTCGACCGGATCGTCGGTCCCGGCAACGCCTATGTCACGGAGGCCAAGCGCCAGGTGGCCGGGGTCGTCGGCATCGACGGCCTTGCCGGCCCGACGGAGCTCGCGATCGTCGCCGACGGCGACGCCGACCCGGACCTGGTCGCGCTCGACCTCGTGGCCCAGGCCGAGCACGACCCGATGGCGCGGACGTTCCTCATCTCGCCCGACGCCGGCCTGATCAAGCGCATCGATGCCGCGCTGGTGATCGCGGCCGCCTCGGCGGGCCGCCGCGAGATCGTCCAGACCGCGCTCGGCCACGCCTGTGCCGTGCTCGTGCG
This sequence comes from uncultured Actinomycetes bacterium, assembly GCA_963766935.1. Lineage (GTDB taxonomy): Bacteria > Actinomycetota > UBA4738 > UBA4738 > HRBIN12 > CAVYBY01. Next base: position 260,142 of record CAVYBY010000008.1, read on the forward strand.
GAACCTCGACCACGCGATCGAAGCCGTCAACGACGTCGCCGCGGAACACGTCCAGCTGCTCGTGCCCGATCCGCGGCGGTTCCTCCCACAGATCCGCAACGCCGGCGCCGTCTTCCTCGGCCGATGGACGGCGGTTCCCTTCGGCGACTACGGCATCGCCTCCAACCACGTGCTGCCGACCGCCGGGACCGCGAGATTTGCGAGCGGCCTGCGCGCCGCCGACTACGTCACGGTCTCGTCCGTGGTCGAGCTCGACGAGAAGGCCGCGAATCGGTTCGCGCCGGCGGCCGCCGCCATCGCCACCTCGGAAGGACTCGTCGGGCACGCCCGTTCGATGCGCGCCCGCGCCGAGCCCCGCGAACGGAGCGCCGCCACGACCGCCACGGCCCCCGAGGACGTGGCGCCATGATCGAGCTTCTGGGCCCGGAGCCGCGCCCGGGTCTGCGGGACGTGGCCCCGTACGACTCCCCCCAGCTCGACGTCGTCGCCAAGCTGAACACGAACGAGAGTCCGCACTCACTTCCCGTCGCGTTCTTCGACGAGCTGGCCCAGGCGGTGCGCGAGCTGCCGCTGCACCGCTATCCGGACGGCGGGATGATGGAGCTCCGCCGCGAGCTCGGACGGGCCACGGGCCACGACCCGGACGGGATCTGGGTCGCGAACGGCTCCAACGAAGTGCTCACCCAGCTCCTGCTCGCCTACGGCGGACCTGATCGCCGCGCCCTGACGTTCCAGCCGACCTATCTCCTGCATTCCCGGCTCGCATGGCTGACCAACACACAAATGGTCAGCATCGATCTGCAGCCACCGTGGGAGCTCCGTTCCGAGCACGTCGAACGGGCTCTGGAGGCGAAGGCGGACGTCGTCTTCGTCTGCTCGCCGAACAACCCGACGGGCAACGCGCAGCCGGTCGCCCGGATCGAAGATCTCGCGGCCGGCCGGCCGAGCGCGCTCGTCCTCGTCGACGAGGCCTACGGCGAGTTCGGCGGCAACAGCGCGCTCCCGCTCGTGGCGACCCACCCAAACGTGGTCGTCGTCCGAACGTTCTCGAAGGCGTTCGCGCTGGCGGGAGCCCGGATCGGCTACGTGCTCGCGGCGCCGCCCGTCGTCGAGATCCTGCAACGGGTGCGGCTCCCCTACCACGTGAGCCAGCTGACCCAGACCGCCGGGCTCGTGGCGCTTCGTCACCGGACCGAAGCGATGCGCATCCTCGAGGGGATCCGCGCCCAACGAGATCGCATCGTCCTCGAGCTGGGCGCGATGGGCGTGCCGGTGCATCCGTCCGACGCCAACTTCGTGCTGTTCGAACCGCCGGGCCGGACCGTCGAGATCTGGCAGGGACTGCTGGATCGCGGCGTGCTGGTTCGGGACATGTCGAGCGTGGTCCCCAATGCGCTCCGCGTGACGGCGGGCTCCAGGAGCGAAGTCGATCTGTTCCTCGCCGCTTTGAAGGAGGTGCTCTCGGGGTGACGCGCACAGCGATCGTATCCCGCACCACGAAGGAGACCGACGTTCACGTCGAGATCGACCTCGACGCACCCGGACGGGCCGAGGCCGACACCGGCCTGGCGTTCTTCGACCACATGCTGACGCAGCTCGGAACCCACGCCGGCTGGAGTCTGACGGTGACGTGCAAGGGCGACCTGGATGTCGACGGTCACCACACGGTCGAGGACGTGGGGCTGGCCGTCGGCGGAGCGCTCGCCGAGGCGCTGGGCGACAAGGCCGGCGTCCGGCGGTTCGCCTCCATCACCGTTCCCCTGGACGAGGCCGCCGTCGAGGTCGCGCTCGACCTGTCGGGTCGGCCGTTCGTCCACTACGACGTCCCGGTCCCGGCGGAGCTCATCGGCACGTTCGACACCGGGCTCGTCGAAGACTTCGTCCGCGCCTTCGCCCAAGCCGCCGGCGTGACCATCCATGTCGTGCTCGAGCGGGGACGCTCGCCGCACCACGTCGTCGAAGCGGCGTTCAAGGCGATGGCGAAGGCGCTCGGCGATGCGTGCTCGATCGCCGGCGACGAGATCCCGAGCACGAAGGGCACCCTCTGAGCGGGATGTCCCCCACCATCGCGATCCTCGACTACGGCAGCGGGAACCTGCACTCGGTCTCGCGAGCCGTCGACGTGGCGGGAGGCCGCCCCCTCGTCACGGCGGACCCGGCCGAGGCGGGCGGAGCCCACGCGGTCGTCATCCCCGGCGTCGGCCACTTCGGACAGTGCGTGCGCGCCATCGAGGGACTCGGACTCGACGTCACGATCCGGGACGCCGTTGCCGCGGGAACCCCGGTCCTCGGTGTCTGCGTCGGAATGCAGGTGCTGTTCGAGCGAAGCGACGAGGACGGGCAGGCCGGGCTCGGGATCCTTCCGGGAACGTGCCGCCGTCTCCCGCCGGGCGAGCCGGGGACAAAGGTTCCGCACATGGGGTGGAACACCGTGTCGACCCGGCGACCGCACCCGATGACGGCCGGCATCCCCGATGAGACCCGCTTCTACTTCGTCCACTCCTACGCTCCCGATGTCGGCGCCGCGACGGTCGGGGTGACCGAGCACGGCCGCATCTTCTCGGCGACGGTCGCCGACGGGAGCGTGTTCGCGACACAGTTTCACCCGGAGAAATCCGGCCGGTGGGGCCTCGAGATCTACCGGAATTTCGTCGCCGGGGTGACGGCCTCGTGATCGTGATCCCCGCGATCGACCTCCGGGGCGGCAGGGCCGTTCGGCTCCTGCGGGGGGATCCCAGCCAGGAGACCTCGTACGCGGACGACCCGACACGCGTGGCCGAGGCGTTTCAGGAACAGGGAGCGCGGCGCCTGCACGTGGTCGACCTGGATGCCGCCCTCGGCGAGGGCGACAATCGCGCGGCCGTCGAGGCGATCTGTCGCGCCGTGCAGGTGCCCGTCCAGGTGGGCGGCGGGATGCGCTCGCTGGAGGACATCTCGGCGATCCTCGAGCTCGGAGCCAAGCGAGTCGTGCTGGGAACCTCGGCGGCGCTCGACCCGGGGTTCGTCCGTCGGGCGGTCGAGGAGTTCGCCGAACGCATCGTCGTCGCGGCCGACGTTCGCGGCGGTCGCATCATGGTGCGCGGGTGGACCGAGGAGGGTCCGCCGCTCGAGGATGCGCTGAGCGCGCTGGACGAGGCCGGCACGCCTCGGTACCTCGTGACCTCGATCGCGCGAGACGGGACGCTCGACGGCCCCGACCTCGTGCTCTACGGGCAAGTCCTGCGTCTGGCCCACGCGCCGGTCATCGCGAGCGGCGGGATCCGCGGCGCCGACGACGTCTGGGCGCTCCGCGATCTGGGCTGCGAGGCCGCGGTCTCGGGCAAGGCGCTCTACGAGCACACGCTCAAGCTTTCCCAGGTGACCAGAGGGATGCCGGAGTGACGCTCGCAAAGCGGCTGATCCCGTGTCTCGACGTCGACGCCGGCCGCGTCGTGAAGGGGACGCGCTTCGTCGAGCTCCGCGACGCCGGCGACCCGGTGGAGCTTGCGGCTCGCTACGACGCCGAGGGCGCCGACGAGCTCGTGTTCCTCGACATCACGGCCACGGTCGAAGACCGCCGGGCGACGCTCGATCTGATCGCGCGGACCGCCGAGGAAGTGTTCATCCCGCTGACGGTGGGCGGCGGCGTCCGCGCGGAGTCCGACGTCTACGACCTGCTGCGGGCCGGCGCGGACAAGGTGTCGCTGAACAGCGCGGCCGTCCGCGACCCCACGTTGCTCGAGCGATGCGCCGAACGCTTCGGGACGCAGTGCATCGTGGTCGCGGTCGACGCTCGCCGTCGCGGCGACGACGACGGCTGGGAGGTCTTCGTCGACGCGGGGCACACCCCTACCGGACGAGACGCGGTGGCATGGGCGGTCGAGGCGACGGCCAAGCGGGGCGCCGGCGAGATCCTGCTCACCTCGATGGACCGTGACGGAACGGGTTCGGGCTACGACCTCGACCTGCTCGACGCCGTGTGCGGCGCGGTCACCGTCCCCGTCGTCGCGAGCGGCGGCGCGGGCGAGATGGCGCACTTCGCCGAAGCGCTCGCCGACGGCCGCGCGGACGCGGTCCTTGCCGCGAGCCGCTTCCACTTCGAGCAGCTCACGATCCGCCAGGTGAAAGAGCACCTCGCGGCGGCCGGAATCACGGTGCGGCTGTGACATCGGTCGACCCCGCCGAGCTTCGCTTCGACGACAAGGGACTCGTGACCGTCGTCGTCCAGGACGTCGAGACGGGCGACGTCCTCATGGTGGCCTGGGCGACGCGCGAAGCCGTCGAACGGACGCTCGACGAGCACCGGATGGTGTACTGGAGCCGGTCGCGGCAGGAGCTCTGGCGCAAGGGCGACACCAGCGGACACGTCCAGCACTGGGAGGAGCTCCGGGTGGACTGCGACGGCGACGTGCTCCTGGCCCGCGTGCACCAGGAGGGGGCGGCCTGCCACACGGGCGAGCGCTCGTGCTTCTTCCGGGCGCTCGCCGGGGGCGAACCCGGCTAGAGAGCGGCGCGGCCGCGTCGGTACACTCGACCACCGTGCTCAGATTGGTCATTCCCAAGGGCTCCCTCGAGGAGCAGACCCTGCGGCTGTTCGAGGCAGCCGACTTGACGGTTCGCCGCGGCTCGGCCCGCGACTACCACGGCACGATCGACGATGAGCGCATCGAGCGGGTCAGCCTGCTGCGTCCACAGGAGATCCCGGTGTACGTGCAGGACGGGCTGTTCGACCTGGGGATCACGGGTCAGGACTGGATCGCCGAGACCGGGGCCGACGTGGAGGTCCTCACCACGCTGCGCTACGCGAAATCCGGGACCGGTCACGGCACGACCATCGTGCTCGCCGTGCCGAACGAGCACCCTGCCGGCGCCGCGAAGGAGATCCCGCCCGGCACCAGGATCTCGACCGAGTTCCAGCGCCTCACGGAGCGCTACTTCTCCGCTCTGGGAATCGACGTGAAGGTCGTGTGGTCGCACGGCGCCACCGAGGCGAAGGTGCCCGAGATCGTGGACGCGATCGTCGACGTCACCGAGACGGGCAACACGCTTCGCGCGCACGGGTTGAAGATCATCGAGACGTTGCTCACATCCGATCCGGTGCTGATCGCCAATCGAGCCGCGGCCGCCGAAGCGCCGATGCGCGCGGCCATGGATGACATCGTCACCCTCCTGCGCGGGGCGCTCGAGGCTGAGAGCCACGTGCTCATCAAGTTGAACGTGGGCCGCCGACCGCCTGGACGCCGTCCTCGCGGCCGTCCCCTCGATGAAGGCGCCGACGGTCTCGGAGCTTTCCGAGGGTGGGTTCGCCGTCGAAACCGTCGTCGAGAAACGGGGCGTGAACCGGCTCATCCCCCAGCTGAAGGCCGCCGGCGCAACGGACATCCTCGAGCTCCCGATCTCCAAGATCGTTCCGTAGGCGTTGACTGCCGGAGAAGCCTTCTTGACACGCGCTGCGGGGCAGTGGGAAGATGCCTTTGGTATGTTTGAATCATCGTTCAATTACGTAGGTACCTAGCCGGCGCGCAACGCCGTCAGGAGCCCTGCGCGCCGGAAGCCTCTCGAGGGGGATTGCTCGGGGGGTTTTTTTGTTCCCCGTCCCGGCCGCTCTTCCCTATCCGCCCACAACGCCAAGGAGACCCCCGATGACCGACCCGAGGATCGACGAACGGATCCGCGCACAGGCGCAGGTGCTCGAGACCGAGTGGAACGCGGACGCGCGCTGGCGCGGGGTCGAGCGGGCGTACTCGGCCGAGCAGGTGCTGAAGCTCCGCGGCTCGTTCGGTGTCGAGCACACGCTCGCGCGCCGGGGCGCAGAGCGCCTGTGGGACATGATCAACGGGAGCGACTACGTCCACGCGCTCGGCGCGCTCACCGGCGGGCAAGCCGTCGAGATGGTGAAGGCGGGACTCCAGGCCATCTACCTCTCCGGCTGGCAGGTGGCCGCCGACGCGAATCTTTCCGGCCAGACGTACCCGGACCAGTCGCTGTATCCGGTGAATTCGGTCCCGGCCGTCGTCCGGCGGTTGAACAACGCCATGCGGCGCGCCGATCAGATCGCCTGGTCCGAAGGGACGGCCGCCGACCTGGTCGCGCCCATCCTCGCCGACGCGGAAGCCGGCTTCGGAGGCCCGCTCAGCGCGTTCGAGCTCATGCTGGCGATGATCGAGGCCGGCGCGGCCGGCGTGCACTTCGAAGATCAGCTGGCCTCCGAGAAGAAGTGCGGACATCTGGGCGGGAAGGTGCTCGTGCCCACCAGCGCATTCATCCGGACCCTGACCGCGGCCCGGCTCGCGGCCGACGTGCTGGGTGTGCCGACGCTGCTCGTCGCGCGGACCGACGCGCTCAACGCCACGCTGCTGACGACGGACGTCGACCCGATCGACCTGCCGTTCGTCAACGGCGAGCGGACCTCCGAGGGGTACTTCCGCGTGCGAAGCGGGATGGACGCGGCGGTTGCGCGGGCCTTGGCATACGCGCCGTACGCCGACATGTTGTGGTGTGAAACGGCAACGCCGGATCTCGACGAGGCCCGCACGTTCGCCGAAGCGGTACACGCGCGGTTCCCCGGGAAGATCCTCGCGTACAACTGCTCGCCGTCGTTCAACTGGCAGTCGCACCTCGACGACGCGGCCATCGCGCGGTTCCAGAAAGAGCTCGCGGCCATGGGTTACCGGTTCCAGTTCATCACGCTCGCCGGCTTCCACGCGCTCAACGCGAGCATGTTCGAGCTGGCGAAGGGGTACGCGCACCAGGGCATGACCGCGTACGTGCGTCTGCAGCAGCGCGAGTTCGAGCTCGAGGAGGAGGGCTACACGGCCACCCGGCACCAGGCGGAGGTCGGCACCGGATACTTCGATCTCGTTTCGGAGATCGTGAGCGGTGGGGCGGGGTCGACCCTGGCGCTCAAGGGCTCGACGGAGCAGGCGCAGTTCTGAGCGCCTCGCCGCCCCGGCGGTCGAATCCGACGACGAGCACCGGCACGACGCTGCGGGCAAGCAGTCGATCGAGCACCCGCCGCCGGGCGCGCCCGCGAAGCCCGTGGGGTCGCCGGACGCCGACGACGATCAGATCGGTGTGGAGCGCTTGCGCGCGCTCCAAGATCACCTCGGCCGGGTCGCCGCGAACGACCATGGTGCGCACGCGCACGTGGATGCGCGCCAGCGGTTCGGCCACTCGGCGCAGGTAGGCCTCGTCCGCGTCCTCGAGCTCCACCGGCGTTCGCGACGACGGCACGATCGGCAGCGGCTCTGAAGCGCGGATCAGCACCAGCTCCGAGCCGAGCCGGCTGGCGAGGGAACCGGCCACGGGGAGCGCCGACTCCGAGGCCGACGATCCGTCCAACGGGACGAGGATCCGCTCGTACACCTATGCGTGCTGGAGCAGCAGGCCGACGTGCATGACGGCGACCACCATCACCGTGGCCGGCAGGGCGAGGCGCATGTACGCGCCCCATCCGACGCGCTCCCCGGTCGCGCGCTCGAGCGTCGCAAGCGCGACCACGTTGGCCGACGCGCCGATCGGCGTCGCGTTGCCGCCGATGTCGGTGCCGATCGCGGTCGCCCACACGAGCGGACCGAGCGGGAGTCCGGCGGCCGCCAGGTGTCCGACGACCGGCGCCATCATCGCGGCGAACGGCACGTTGTCGACGAGGGCAGAGCCGATCGCGCCCACCCATAGGAGCACGGCGATCGCGACCGCCGTCCCGCCGCCGAGCCCGAGGATCTGATCGCCGAGGGCGGCGAGGGCGCCGGTGGATTCGACCCCGCCGACCAGCAGGAAGAGAGCGCCCAAGAAGATCAGCGTCATCCAGTCCACTGCCTCCAGGAGCGACGGCGTCCGGTGGCCGGGACCGCCGGCCACGAGAACCACCGATGCCGCGCCCACGCCGACCGCGCCCACGGGGATGTCGGTGATCCGGTGCGTGATGAGCAACGCGACGACCCCGAGGAGTGCGCACCAGCCGAGGACGAACATGCCCCGGTCCCCGACCGCCGACCGCGGATCGAGCATCGCGACCGCACGGGCGTGGCCGGCTGGGTCGCCTCGCTGCTCCTGCCGCGCCGAGCGGATCGTGGCGCGAGAGAAGAACGCCATGACGGCGACGTCGAGCACCACCCCCACCACCGCGAGCGGGCCGGTTCCGAGCGCGAAGTCCGAGAAGGACAGGCCGAACCGGGTGCCCAGGATCACGTTCGGCGGGTCGCCGACCATCGTCGCGGCGCCGCCGATGTTGGCCGCCGTGATCTCGGCGATGAGGAGCGGAAGGACGGGGAGGCGCGCGAGACGGCAGATCTCGACCGTCAGGACGCCCAGGAACAGCATCACGGTGATGGAGTCGACGAACGCCGCGAGCACCGCCGCGAGCACGGGCAGCGCGATGAACAGGCGGAGCGGATCGAGCCGGGCCACGCGCGCGGCGTGCAGGCCCAGCCATCGGAAGAGGCCCGAACGCTCCATCGTTCCGATGACGACCATCATCCCGAAGATGAACAGGAGCGTGTTCCAGTCGACGACCGACGCGAGGTCGTGGCCGCGGAGCACGACCGCGACCATGACCAGCGCCCCGACCATCGCGGCGATCGTGCGATGGACGCGTCCCGACGCGATGGCGCCGTAGGAAAGGGCGAAGACCGCGAGGGCGACGGACTGCGAGCCGGTCACATACCCGACCGTATGCGCCGACCGTTACGTCCCCGTGTCACGTCCGTTACGGGTGCGTAACGCCGCGGCCGAGGCGCGAGCGCGCCGGCGCGTCCCCTCCGCCCGTGCGGCGGCCACCACGACATCGGGCCGCGGGCGAACGACTCTGACCAGGCCCTGCACCGCAATGGGATCGGCCAGGAGGGCCGAGGCCAGCGTGGAGCCGGTCATCTCCAGATGCCGGCGGATCAGCCCCCACATCCGGTTGAGATCGGCCCGGCGGGCGGGACTCGCCGCCACGAGCTCGGGGTTGAGCCGCCGCTCGAGCGACCCGTCGGTGTCGAAGACGATCAGCGTGCCACCGGTCATCCCGGCCGCGACGTTGGGGCCGACGGGGGCGAGCGAGACGACCGTGCCCTCGGTCATGTACTCGCAACCGTGTTGGCCGAACCCCTCGACCACGGCGACGGCGCCGGAGTTGCGGACGGCGAACCGCTCGCCGGCCCTGCCGGCGACGAAGAGCTCGCCACCGGTCGCCCCATACAGGACGGCGTTGCCGGCGAGCACCGGATCTCCGGCGTCGTCCTCCGGCGGCCGAATCGCGATCGTGCCGCCCGACATCCCCTTGCCGACGCCGTCGTTCGCGCACCCCTTGAGCAGGAAGGTCACCCCCTGCGCCAGGAACGCGCCGAAGGACTGACCGGCCGCCCCCTCGAAGGTCACGGTGGCCGACCCCGGCGTGGGGCCGGAGCCGTACGCGGCGCCGACGGCCCCTCCCAGGCGAGCGCCGACCGACCGGTCGGCATTCGAGATCCGGAACGCGCGCCGGAGCGAGCGTCCGCGGCGGAGCGACGGCCAGACGCTGAGGAACACCTCGTCGCCGAGCGCCGACCGGCCCGGTTCCGGCTGCGGCTGGGCGAAGCAGCGGGCGCCGTCCGTGGGCGCAGTCAGGAACCCGACGTCGAGCGCGCTCCCGTCGAGCCGATCGGGCCCAACGCGCAGCAGATCGGCGCGCCCGACGATCTCCTGGATGGACGCTGCCCCGAGACCGGCCAGCAGCGACCGGACCTCTTCGGCAACCGCGGTGAAGAAGGTCGCCACCATCTCCGGTGTGCCGGCGAACGCCCGCCGGAGCTCGGGCCGCTGGGTCGCGATCCCGACCGGGCATGTGTCGAGGTGGCAGGTCCGGACCATCAGACAGCCCTCGGCCACGAGCGCGGCCGTGCCGAACGAGAACTCGTCGGCGCCGAGCAGCGCCGCGACGACCACATCGCGGCCGGTCTTGAGCCCGCCGTCGACGCGGATCCGGACGCGATCCCGAAGGCCGGCCTCCGACAGCGCGCGCTGCGCGTCGACGAGACCGAGCTCCCAGGGCAGCCCCGCGTGCTTGATCGACGACAGCGCCGAGGCGCCCGTGCCACCGTCCGCGCCGGCGACGTGAACGACGTCCGCCAGAGCCTTCGCGACCCCGACGGCGATCGTGCCCACGCCCTCCTCGGCGACGAGCTTGACGGAGACGTCGGCGTCGGGGTTCACCTGCCGGAGATCGAAGATCAGCTGGGCGAGATCCTCGATCGAGTAGACGTCGTGATGCGGCGCCGGGCTGATCAGCGCCACGCCCGGGCGCGTGTGCCGGAGGCGGGCGATCTCGTCCGTGACCTTGAACCCGGGCAGCTGGCCTCCCTCCCCCGGCTTCGAGCCCTGGGCGATCTTGATCTGGAGCTCCTCGGCGAACGAGCAGTACTCGGGGGTCACGCCGAAGCGGGCCGATGCGATCTGCTTGATAGCAGCGTTCGCCGGCGTCCGGAATCGCTCCGGGTCCTCGCCGCCCTCACCGGTGTTCGAGCGGGCCCCGGCCAGGCGCATCCCCAGCGCCAGCGCGAGGTGAGCCTCCGCCGAGATGGCGCCGTGCGAGATGGCGCCGGACGAGAACCGGCGAAGGATCGCCTGCGCCTCCTCGACGCGGCCGAGCGGAAGGGGGCGGCGCGCCGTCACCAGCTCGAGGGCGTCGCGAAGCTCCGAGGGCGGGCGCGTCTCGACGAGGTCGGCGAAGCGCCGGTACGCCGAGCGGGATGCGGCCGCCGACTCCGCCCGCCCGCCGCTCCGCCGCGACTCCGTTCGCGCGGTTCTGTCACCGGCGGTCGTCGACCGGAGCCGCTCGAGGAACGGATCGACCGTCCGGTGGACCCCGCGGACGACGTCCGGGTTCGTCTCGTGATACTGGCCGCCCCGACGATGCTTCACCTCGCCGGGGTGCGCGAGTGCCGGGTCGGGGCCGTAGGCCGCGCGGTGCCTCCGGCACGCGGCCTCACCCAGCTCGTCGAACCCCAGCCCGCCGGCGGGTGAGGTGAGCCCGACGAAGCATCGGTGCACGACCTCCGAGGCGAGGCCGACGATGTCGAGCGCCTCGGCGCCCCGGTAGGAGTCGAGGCACGAGATCCCGAGCCTGGCCATCGCCTTGCGGACGCCCTCCTCGATCGCGTCGCGATAGGCGGACGCCTCGCTCGCGCCGCCGGCCTCCCCGCCCGCGGCGAATCCCGCCGCCGTGACGAGGGCGAGCCGCGGGTGGATGGCCTCGGCCCCCACCGCGAGCAAGCACACCGCGTCGTGCGACTCGCGCACATCATCGGCCTCGGCCACGATCGAGGTGCGCGTCCGAAGGCCCGCGCGGACGAGCGCGGCGTTCACCGCCCCGACGGCGAGGACGGAGGGAACCGGGACACGGTCTTCATTCACGGCCGCATCCGAGACGACCAGCACCGGATGTCCGGGCGCCGCCGTCACGGCATCTGCGGCCAGCCGCAGGATCGCCGGGGCGAGACCGGCGGCGCCCTCGGCCGCCGGCCACGTCGCATCCAGCCGGATTCCGTCCGGGCACCGCCACAGAAAGAAGGAGTCGGTCTCGAGCAACGCCGCAGCCTCCGGCCGGTCCTGAAGCAGCGGCGCGCGCGAGCCGAGCAGCACGCCGATCGACATCACCGAGCGTTCGCGGATGTGGTCGAGCGCGGGGTTCGTCACCTGCGCGAAGCGCTGCCGCAGGAACGACGTGACGGGGCGGTCGTGTTCGGAAAGAGGCGGGATCGGCGTGTCGTCGCCCATCGAGAACGTGGGCTCCTTGCCGGTCGACGCGGCGGGGCGGAACAAAAGGTCGAGATCCTCCCGGGTGTAGCCGTGCGCGACCCGCAGGCGGTGCGCGTCCTCGACGTGTGGCGCCGCCGGCAGCACGTCCACCGCGCGGACCCGGTGTGTGGCGACCCAAGCTGGGAACGGAAGGAGCCGGGCTCGTTCGAGGATCGGCTCGGTGTCGACGGTCCCTCGCTCGGGGTCCACGATGAGCATGTCACCCGGCCCGAGCTTGCCGCGGCGGACCCGCCCGCGATCGCGCGCGTCGATCACTCCGGCCTCCGACGCGCAGACGACCAGGCCGTCGTCGCACACGATCCATCGCAACGGGCGGAGTCCGTTGCGATCGAGCGCGGCGCCGACCACCCGTCCGTCGGTGAACACCAGCGCCGCCGGCCCGTCCCACGGCTCCATGAGCGAGGCATGCCACTGGTGGAACGCCCGGACCTCGTCGTCCATCTCGCTCGCGTGCTCCCATGCCGGCGGGACGAGCATCGACATGACGCGGGCGACGTCGCGGCCGCGTCCCCCGGGCCCTCCCGCGTCAGGAGCTCGGCCGCCTCGTCGAGCATGGCGGAGTCCGAACCGGCATCGTCGATCGCCGGACGAAACAGCGCCTCCTCGGCGGGCGATGCGAACCCGAGAGCCCCCTCGCGGGCGAGCATCCGATTGCGGTTCCCGGCGATCGAGTTGATCTCGCCGTTGTGACAAAGCATCCGAAACGGCTGCGCTCGCTCCCAGGTCGGCGCCGTGTTGGTGGAGTAGCGCTGGTGGAAGATCGCGAACGACGCCTCGAAGTCGGGGGCGCGCAGGTCGGGGTAGAAGGGCGCGAGCCACTCCGCGCTGAGGAGCGCCTTGTAGGTGACGATCGAGAAGCTGCACGAGGGCACGTACACGGCTCGCCCGGCCTCTCGCGCCGCGGCGTCGATGCGCCGCCGCATCCGGTGGGCCAGTCGATCCGCCTCCGCGGGATCCATGCCGTGCGGCCGCCGCAGGATCGCCTGGATGATCCGCGGGGCGGTCGCCCGCGCGTGGTCGCCGAGCGCGTCGGGGTCCACCGGCACCCGCCGCCACCCCCAGACGCCGAGCCCCTCGGCGGCAGCCGCCTGCTCCACCATGGCGCAGACCGGCCACCGGGCGCCGCGGTCGCCGACGAAGACGACGGCGATCCCGGTCAGATCCGGGTCGCCGAGGGTGGGCCCGAGCTCGCGCGCGAGCATGCGCCGCGGGATCGGCAGGAGCATCCCCGCCCCGTCGCCGGTCGCCTCGTCGGCCGCGATCGCGCCGCGATGGCGCAGGTTCTCGAGCGCCTCCAGGGCGAGATCGACCACGCCTCGGCTCGGACCGCCTCGCGTGCTCGCGACAAAGCCGATGCCGCATGCGTCGCGTTCGGTTCGCCGGTCGGGAGCGGGGTACCGGATCCCGGCGGCGACGTGTCGATCACCATCGTGCATCTCTCGCACTCCCGATCGACGAAGGAGCACCGTAGGCGGCTGCGGTTACCCGGGTGTGTCTTGCACGTGAACGCTGCGTTACGGCGAGCCGCCACGTCGTAAAGCAGTCGTCACATACGGGAAACCAGCGGGAAACGCGCCCTCCCTACGATCGGCCCGGCATCGGAAGGCAGATCTCGGGAGGAGGGGGACGGTGCGGAAGGGGTTCGCGGCCGGGCTCGTGCTGGTGGCAATGTTGATCGTGTGGGCGCCGGCGAGCCCGGCGCTCGCCCAGGCATGCGGCGGGAAGGCGGGTGTCGGCGATCCGTGCGGCGACACCACCGGCTCGTCCACGGACGTGCTGCCCGGCGGTGCCCCGACCACCTCGGGACTCGACGACTCCACGCTGAAGTCGATCACGGATCAGATCGGCAAGAACAAGATCGGGATCAACTTCGTCTGGCTCCTCATGACGGGCTTCCTCGTGTTGTTCATGCAGGCGGGCTTTGCGATGGTCGAAACCGGCTTCACCCGCGCCAAGAACGCCGCGCACACGATGTCGATGAACTTCATGGTGTTCGCCGTGGGGGTGATCGGCTACTTCCTGGCCGGGTTCGCGCTCCAGTTCGGCGGCGTCGGAGGGATCGCCGCGATCGGCGGCACGCCGCCCCTCACCGGCTCGTTCTGCCTGGGCGACTGGTGCCTCTTCGGCACGAAGGGCTTCGCGCTGTCCACCGGCGCGACCTACGACGTCGGCGTGTTCGCGTTCTTCATGTTCCAGCTGGTCTTCATGGACACGGCCGCGACGATCGTGACCGGGTCGATGGCCGAACGCTGGAAGTGGAACGCGTTCGTCGTCTACGGCTTCTTCATCTCGATCGTCCTGTATCCGCTGTTCGGGATGTGGGCGTGGGGTGGAGGCTGGCTGTCGGCGCTCGGCCGCACCCTGAGCCTCGGCCACGGATACGTCGACTTCGCCGGGTCCGGGGTGGTGCACGCGGTCGGCGGACTCTGCGGGCTCGCGGGAGCGCTCGTCATCGGCCCTCGGATCGGGCGCTACAACGCCGACGGGTCCTCCAATCCGATGCGCGGGCACAACATCCCGTTCGCGATCGCGGGGACGTTCATCCTGCTGTTCGGGTGGTTCGGCTTCAACCCGGGCTCGACCTTTGCCGCCACCGACCTGCGCATCAGCGTGGTCGCGGTCAACACCGTGATCGCCTCGGCCTTCGGAGCCTTCGCCTGCATGTTGTGGTGCATGCGACCGAGCAAGTTCGGCAAACCCGACCCCAGCATGATGGCCAACGGCATGCTCGCCGGGCTCGTGGCCATCACGGCGCCGTCGGGCTTCGTCCCGGCGTGGGCCTCCGCGGTGATCGGCACGATTGCCGGCGTCCTCGTCGTCGAGAGCGTCCTGTTCTTCGACCGGCGGCGGATCGATGACCCGGTGGGGGCCATCAGCGTCCACGGCATCTGCGGCCTGTGGGGCGTCATCGCCGTCGGTTTGTTCGCCGACGGAACGTATGGGTCCGGATGGAACGGTGTCGACGGAACCGTGAAGGGCCTCTTCTTCGGCGACGGCGCGCAGCTCGTGGCCCAGCTCGTCGGGGTCGCGACCTTGCTCGTGTGGGCGCTTGGCGGCTCGTACGTCTTCTTCCGGTTGCAGCACAAGATCCAGGGGATCCGGGTCACGCCCGAAGAAGAGCTCGCAGGACTCGACCTGCCGCTCATGGGCGCTCCCGCCTACCCCGACTTCGAGCTGGTGAAGGAGCCGTCGAACTCGTCGGCTCCGTGACCCGGACTGGTTACGTCCTGTTTACGCGAACGCAACGCTCGTGAAACGCGCCGGGTCTAGGGTCGCCCGATGGAGCAGCCCGAGAGCGACGTCCGTACGTTCGTGCTTCGCGCCGTCGAAGAGCGCGACATCCGCTTCATCCGCCTGTGGTTCACGGACGTCCTCGGATTCCTGAAGTCATTCGCGATCCCGGCGCAGGAGCTGGGGGAGGCGCTCGCGGAGGGCGTCAGCTTCGACGGGTCGGCGATCGACGGGTTCGCGCGGGCGCAGGAATCCGACATGGTCGCCCATCCCGATCCCACGACCTTCCAAAGCCTCCCCTGGCGGCCCGAGAACCCGGGCGTTGCGAGGATGTTCTGCGACATCCGCACGCCCGACGGCGGGTCGTTCGCCGGTGACCCCCGGGCGGTGCTGAGCCGGACCCTTCGGCAGGCGGCCGATCTCGGCTTCAGCTTCTACGTGGGGCCCGAGATCGAGTTCTTCTTGTTCCCGGACGCCACCCATCCCGAACCGCTCGACGTGGGCTCGTACTTCGACCTCACACCGCTCGACGTCGGCAGCGACTTCCGCCGCTTGGCGATCACCTATCTCGAACAGATGGGCGTGCCGGTGAAGGACTCGCACCACGAAGTCGCGGCCTCGCAGCACGAGGTGGACCTGCGCCACGCCGACGCCCTCACGATGGCGGACTCCGTCGTCACGTTCCGGCTCATCGTCAAAGAGGTCGCGCAGGAGCAGGGGATCTACGCCACGTTCATGCCGAAGCCGATCAGCGGCGCCTGGGGATCGGGGATGCACTCCCACCTGTCGCTGTTCGAAGGCGAGCACAACGCGTTCTTCGACCCCACCGATCCCTACTACCTGTCGAAGACCGCCCGGTCGTTCACCGCCGGGTTGCTCCGCCACGCCCGGGAGATCAGCGCGGTCACGAACCAGTGGGTCAACTCGTACAAGCGGCTGGTGCCCGGCTTCGAGGCCCCGATCTACGTGTGCTGGGGGGCGCGGAACCGGTCGGCGCTCGTTCGCGTGCCGCTCGCCAAGCCGAGCAAGGAGGCGTCGAGCCGGATCGAGTACCGGGCTCCCGACCCGGCCTGCAACCCGTACCTCGCGTTCGCGCTGATGCTCGCCGCCGGCCTCCGCGGGATCGAAGAGGAGTACGAGCTGCCGCCGGAGGCCGAGGACGACATCTACTCGATGACCGACATCGAGCGCTGGGATCGCGGCATCACGTCACTCCCCGAGAGCCTGCCCGAGGCCCTCATGGAGATGCAACAGAGCACGCTGGTTCGTGAGGTGCTCGGCGACCACCTCTGCGAATGGTTCATCGCCAACAAGCGGGCCGAATGGGACGAGCACAGGAGCTACGTAACGGGGCTGGAGCTCGAGCGGAACCTTCCGCGACTTTGAGCCCTCCCGGGCCGGCGCTGATCGTGGCGCCGGAGGGTGAGCTGCTTGCGATGCTCGTGACCCAGCTGGTGCTCCTGGGCTATCGCCCCCGGGTGCTGAACGGGGAGGAGCTGCCGGCCGGCCGGCTCGACGTGGCGCTCATCGCGGCTCCCGACGGACTCCATTCCGAGCTGCTCGAAGGAGCGGAGCAGATCCGCCGGAGCGCGCGGACCCTGCCGCTCGTCTGGCTCGTGAGGACGGAGCACCTGCCCCGGCTGCGGGAGCACGAGCACCTGGTCGACGACTTCATCGCGATGCCGCTCGACGGTGACGAGCTGGCGATGCGGATGCGCCTGCTCGACCGGCGGCGGGGCGATCAGGACGAGGAGTCGATCCGGCGCGGCCCGCTCGTGATCAACCTGGCGACGTACCAGGCGAACCTGGAGGACGAGCCGCTCGACCTGACGTTCATGGAGTACCAGCTGCTGCGGCTGCTCATGTCGCACCCCGGCCGCGTGTACCGGCGCGAGGAGATCCTCACGCGGGTTTGGGGCTATGACTATTTCGGCGGAATGCGGACGGTCGACGTCCATGTCCGGCGGTTGCGCGCGAAGCTCGGGAACGACCACGCATGGCTGATCGAGACCGTGCGGAGCGTCGGGTACCGGCTGGCCCAGGTCAGGTCCTGAGCCGGCGCGCTAGCGTTTGGCGATGCCGATCCGGTACCTGGACGATCTGCCGTCGTCGGCCGACCTCGTGATCGTGGGCGGCGGGGTGGTCGGCGCCGCAACGGCCTTCCACGCGGCTCGCGCCGGTCTGCGATCGCTGCTGCTCGAAGCGCGGCCGCGGCTCTGCACGCTGACGACGTCCGTCGCCGCGGGGGCGTTTCGCCTGCAGTTCGACACGCTCGAGGAGCTGGAGCTGGTACGGGAGTCCGCCGAGCTCTTCCTGAACTTCGAGGAGGCGACCGGGCAGTCGGAGTTCCCGCTGGACGTTCGCCGGCAGGGGTATCTGTGGCTGACGACCGACGAGGACCGGGCCGCCGGGCAGCGAGAGCTGGTGGATCGCCTGCACGGCTGGGGGCAGACCGACGTGGAGGTCGTGGACGGCGACGAGATTCGGGCGCGGTGGCCGTGGGTGTCGGGGGACGTGGTGCAGGCCCGCTGGCGAGCCGGCGACGGGTTCCTCGACACGAAGCGGCTGACGCTCGGATTGATTGCGGGGTCGGGCGCGCCGGTCGTGACGGGGTGCGCGGCCGAGGGGTTCGAGATTCGCGACGGGCGGCTCGCCGGGATACGCACCGCGCGGGGGATCGTGAGCTGCGAGCGGGCGGTGATCTGTGCGGGCCCGCTTTCGGGGGTGGTCGCTCGCGCGGCGGGGATCGAGCTGCCCATCGTCACGATCGTGCGGCAGAAGCTGATCGTGCCCTCGTGCGACCGGGTGCCCGGCAACGCGCCGATGACGATCGACGAGGACACGGGGACGCACTGGCGTCCGGCGGCGGGCGGTGCGTGGCTGATGCGAACGGATCCCGAGACGCCGCCGAGCGAGCCGGCTTTCGACGTGCCGACCGATCATCGGTTCGCGTTCCGGCTGCTGGATCCGGACTCGCCGGTCGGCGCGGCGCGCGTCGTTCCGTTCTGGCGTGAGGTCTGGGAGCGCGGGTCGGATGCCTGGCTGTTGCAGGCGGGGCAGTACGCGGTAACCCCGGACTACCGCCCGCTGATCGGGGAGACGCCGGTGCCCGGGCTCTTCGAGAACACCGGGTACAGCGGGCACGGCATCATGCTGGGGCCCGCCGGAGGACGGATCTGCGCCGACGTGCTGGCGGGAAGGCTCGAGACGAATCCCTTCTCACCGACCCGCGTGTTCGCCGCGGCGGACCAACCGACGCTCTAGACGGCTCCCCTACACTGCCGCCCATGAGCTCGGCGGCGAGAACCCCTCTGCACGGCGCGATCGCGGCCATGGCGACGCCGCTCACCGACGGGGGCAGCACGCTCGACGAGGCCGGCGTCGGACCGCTCCTCGGCTTTCTCGCGGGCGGCGGACTGGACGGCGCCCTCGTCTGCGGCACCACCGGCGAGAGCATGCTCCTCACGGTCGACGAGCGCCGCCGGCTGCTCGAACGCTGCATGCGCGAACGCCGCGACGGCTTCCTCATCGCGGTTCACGCGGGCGCGCAGTCGACCGCCGACACCGTTGCCCTCGCCGCCCACGCGCGGGACGCCGGCGCGGACGCCGTCGCGGTCATCGCCCCGCCCTTCTTCCCACTCGACGGCGACGAGCTCTTCGCCCACCTCGGCGCCGCGGCAGCCGCGTGCGATCCCGTGCCGTTCTACATCTACGAGTTCGCGGCCCGCAGCGGCTATCCCATCCCCATCCCCGTCATCGAACGGATGCGCACGACGGCCACGAACCTCGCCGGGTTGAAGGTCTCCGACACCCCGATCGAGGCGGTCGAGCCGTATCTCCTCGACGGGCTCGACGTCTTCGTCGGGCTGGAGCCGGTCGTCCTGGCCGGCATGGAGCGCGGCGCCGTCGGCGCCGTCAGCGGGCTCGCCACGGCGTTCCCGGACCTCGTCGCACGCCTGGTCCACGATCGCGACCCAGGGGCACACGAGCGGGTCGTCGCCCTGCGCGCCGCGCTCTCGGGGATCCCGTTCCACGCGGCCATGAAGCACCTGCTCAGGAGCCGCGGCATCATCTCCACCGAGGACGCCCGTCCACCGCTTCGCCCGTTGAACGAAGACGAGCGCGCCCGCGTGGACGCGCTCCTCGAACCCGCTTGATGGAGCCGAGCGATTACGGCGTGAGAGGCTCGTTCTCGAGCAAGGCGTAGACCACGAGATCCACGTACGCGCCGCCGCCGGCGCGGCCGGACTCGCGCATCGTGCCCTCGTAGGTGAACCCGAGCCGTTCGGGGATGGCGCGGCTGCGGGCGTTCTCGACGCCGGCCCGAATCATGATCCGATGCAGCCCGAGCCGGCCGAACCCATCCGCGACGAACAACCGGCAGGCGCGAGTGACCAAGCCTTTCCCCTCGAACGGCCGGGCGATCCAGTAGCCGATCTCGCCGTTGTTGTTGACCGTGTCGATGCGCATCCCGATCGACCCCACGAGCTCGCCGCCGACCCAGATTCCGTTGGCGTCCATGTCGTCCTCCGCCGCGATGGACCGCTCGATGAACGCGCGAGTGTCGGCCGGCGACAGGGTCGTCTCCTCCCACGGCATCCACGGGTGCAGCCGCTCGCGGTTCGCATCGACCAGCGCATAGAGTTCCTCGGCGTCGCCGGGAACGAACGTCCGGACGAACGCGTCGTCGTCGATCGGCCAGTGGATCGAGGTCACGAGCCGGACGCAGCCGCGGCCTCGCGCCGGCGGCGGTCCTCCTCCTGGAGCACGCGGCGCAGGACCTTTCCGACGAGCGTCTCGGGCAGCGAGTCGCGAAACTCGATGAACTTGGGCACGCGGTAGCCGGTGAGTCCCTGGGCCGGATCCCGGCACCAGGCTCTGATCTCGTCCTCAGTCGCGGTCTCGCCCTCGCGGAGAACGACGAACGCCTTCACGGCCTCGCCCGTCGTGTCGTCGGGGATGCCGGCCACCGCCACCTTCGAGACCTTCGGGTGCGTGTAGAGCACGTGTTCCACCTCGGTCGGGTAGACGTTGAACCCGCTGACGATGATCAGCTCCTTCATGCGATCGACGATCCGGAAGTAACCGTCCTCGTCCATCACGGCGATATCGCCGGAGTGCAGCCAGCCGTTGCGGATCATCTCCGACGTCGCCTCCGGATGCTTCCAGTAGCCGGCCATGACCTGCGGCCCGCGGATGCACAGCTCGCCGCGCTCTCCCGGGCCCAGCTCGCGGTCCGGATCCTCGAGGTCCACGATCCTGCAGTCCGTGTCCGGGATCGGCAGGCCGATCGAGCCCTCCTTGCGGCGCCCCTTCACGGGGTTCGCATGCGTCACCGGCGAGCACTCGGTCAGCCCGTACCCCTCGACCAGCCGTCCGCCGTCGGTGATCTCCTCGAAGCGCTTCGCGACCGCAAGCGGCAGCGGCGCCGCACCAGAGATGCACGCCTTGAGCGAGCGCAGATCGTACTTCTTCGTCTCCTCCGCCTCGTTGAGCGCGACGTACAGGCGCGGCACGCCCGGGAACAACGTCGCGCGCTCCTTCTGCAACGTCTTGAGGCACCGATCCAGCTCGAAGCGCGGAAGCATGGCGATCTTGAGCGAGGCGTAGATGCCGATGTTCAACGCGACCATGCCGAACGAATGGAAGAACGGCAGGACGCACATGATGCAGTCCTCCCCGTTCTTGATCTCGCTGAACAGCGCGCGGCCCTGGATCGCGTTGGACACCAGGTTGCGATGGGTGAGCATCGCGCCCTTCGAAAGTCCCGTGGTCCCCCCGGTGTAGATCAGCGCGGCGATGTCGGTCCCGGGGTTCACCTCGACCGGCGGCGGAGCCGAGCCGACGGCCTTCATCGAGGCGGCCCACCACCGAACCTTCTCGCCCGAGGGCACCGGCGGCCACGGCTTGCCCTCGGCCTTCGCATCGCGCCGGAACTTGAGCGGCGCCAGATACTTGAGATGCAGCGGCATCGAGTCGGTGAGCTTCGTGACCACCACGTCCTGCACGTTCAGCTGGTCCCTGATCGCCCCGAACGTCGGATAGAGCTGGTCGAGCACGACCATCACGCGCGGCTCGGCGTCCCGCAGCTGGTGAAGCAGCTCGCGCTGCGTGTACAGCGGGTTGTTGCCGACCGCGACCGCGCCCAGGCGCTGGCACGCGTAGAAGGCGATCACGTACTGCGGGCAGTTCGGCAGGATCAGACCGACCCGGTCGCCCTTCTTCACCCCGAGGCCGGCGAGGACCCCCGAGAACCGCTCCACCTGGCCGAGCAGCTCCCGAAACGACAGGTGCTTGCCGAAGAAGGCCGTCGCCGGGCGATCGGGGAACCCGGCCGCCGAGTCCTGGAGCAGCGAGAACAGCGAGACGTCCGGGTACGGGGCCAGCGTTCTCGGAACGTCGGACGGCCAGCTCCGGAACCACGGTCGATCGTCGGTCACGGGGGGCATCTTCCCTTGCGCCGGATGGGGGCGGCAAGGCGCCCGCTCGTAGGATGCATGGCCGGAACACCAGCGCGAGGGGAACCA
Source organism: uncultured Actinomycetes bacterium (assembly GCA_963766935.1). Taxonomy (GTDB): domain Bacteria; phylum Actinomycetota; class UBA4738; order UBA4738; family HRBIN12; genus CAVYBY01. The sequence goes on from CAVYBY010000008.1 coordinate 281,660, forward strand.
TGGACGTCACTCGCACCGCCACCCCAGAACGCCGCGGGCTCTTCCTTCGGGGTCTGCGGATCATCTTCTTGTATATCCGGACCCATCCGGGGCCGTTCGCGGCCGCCGTGGTCGGTGCGTTCTTGTATGCCGTCGGCTCGATCGGCAGCACATACGCCCTCGGGCACGTCACGAACAGCGTGCTGGTCCCGGCGTTTCGGACGGGCGTCCCGGCGGGCCGTATCTGGATCGGTGTCGCCGCGATCCTGGCCGTGGCGTCCGTTCGCGCGGCCGGCATCGGGATCCGGCGCTATTTCAGCGGGATGAGCGGCGAGCGGATGATGCAGACGATCCGGGTCCAGGTCGCCGACCGGTACAAGCAGCTCCCGGTGGCCTACCACCGGACGACGCCGACCGGCGAGCTCCTGGCGCACATGGAGGCGGATGTGAACGCCGCCGTGCATGTCCTGTACCCCGTGCCGTTCGCGGCCGGCGTCATGCTGCTTGCGCTGTTCGCCATCGTGTCGCTCGTGCTCGCCGACCCGTATCTGGCCGCGGTGGGCTTGCTCGTGATCCCTTCCCTGGCCCTGCTCAACCGCTCCTTCGCCATTCGGATGCAGGGACCGGTCGGCCGCGCCCAGGAGGAGATCGCGCGCCTGTCCTCCGTCGTGCACGAGTCGCTCGACGGGGCGCTCGTCGTCAAGACGCTCGGGCGGGAGGCCGCCGAGACGGAGCGGGTTGCCGAGCGCGCGGACGCCCTGCGCTCCGAACGAGTCGACGCGGGATTCATTCGTGCGACCTACGAGCCGGCGCTGCAGTCGCTGCCGGCGATCGGGATCATCCTCATCCTTGCGATCGGCTCGTGGCGGATCGGCCACGGCGGTCTCACGCTCGGATCGCTCGTGCAGTTCGTGTCCCTTCTGTACCTGCTGGCCTGGCCGATGCGTTTTATCGGCTGGATCCTCAGCGAGCTGCCCCGAGCGGTCGTGGGAAAGGCGAGGATCGACGACGTCCTGGCCACCCCGATCACGGTCCGGCCGGCGAAGGACCCTGTCTCGCTGCCGGACGGGCCGCTCGGCGTCGAAGTCGTCGGGCTCACCTACCGGATCGACGGCGTTTCGGTGCTCGACGGGCTGAACCTGGCCGTCGAGCCCCGCGAGTCCGTCGCGGTGGTGGGACCGACGGGGTCGGGCAAGAGCGTTCTCGCGCAGCTGCTGGTGCGGCTCGACGACCCCGACGCCGGTGAGGTGCTGATCGGCGGGGTGAACGTGCGTCACGTCGAGCTCGTGGAGCTGCGGGCCGCCGCGACGCTCGTGTTCCAGGAATCGTTCCTGTTCGCCGACGGCATCCGGGAGAACATCGCACTCGACTCCGGCGCCGGCGAGGAGCAGGTCGTGTCGGCCGCGCGCGTGGCTCAGGCCGACGGGTTCATCCGGCGGTTCCCCCACGCCTACGACACCATCGTCGGGGAGCGCGGCATCACGCTGTCAGGCGGGGAGCGCCAGCGAGTGGCGCTCGCGCGCGCCTTGGTCCGCCGCCCCCGCATCCTGATCCTCGACGACGCAACGAGCGCCGTCGACCCGACGATCGAGGCGGAGATCCTGCGCGGCTTGCGCGAAGAGCTCGACACGACACTGATCCTCGTCGCCTACCGGCTGTCGACGATCACGCTCGCGGAGCGGGTGCTCTACCTCGACGACGGGCGCCTCGTCGCGACCGGCACCCACGACGAGCTTCTCGACACGCAGGCCGGCTACCGCCGGATCGTTCAGGCGTACCAACGGAGGATCGCGTGAGCGCCGCCGCCGCGGTCACCGCCCCGGATCGGGAGCTTCCGATCCCCCCGGATCTGATGCGAACCCGCCAGGTGCTGCGTCGCGGGCTCCGCGAGTCGCCGGAGCTGCGACGCGGCATCGGGTTCACCTTGATCCTGGCCCTCGTCGTCACGATCGCCAACCTGGTCAGCCCGATCCTCGTGCAGCAGATCTTCGACCACGGGTTCGAGGGCGGATTCCGGCCGGCGTTCGTCTACGGCATCTGTGGCGTGGCCGGGATCGCCGTGATCGGCTCCTATCTGGCGGGCCGGGCGAGCGCGCGACGCCTCGCCACGTCCTCCGAGCAAGCACTCGCCAACCTGCGAGTTCGGACGTTTGCTCACCTGCATCGCATCTCGATCGCCGAGCAGACGAGGGAGCGCCGGGGCGTGTTCGTCTCCCGCGTCACCTCCGACGTGGACTCGCTGACCGAGTTCACCGAGTGGGGCGGGATCGCCTGGATCCTCTCCGCGGTGCAGATCGCGGGCACGCTGGTCCTCATGCTCGTGTACTCGTGGCAGCTGACGATCCCCATCGTCGTGCTCGTGATCCCGCTGCTCCTGATCGTCGGCAAGCTCCAGGCGGGGTTCTCGAACGCGTACAGCCTGGTCAGGACGAGAGTCGGCGAGATGCTGACCGAGGTCTCCGAGTCCGTCATGGGCGCCGCGGTCGTGCGCGCCTACGGTCTCGACGAGGCGATCGACCGGCGCGTGAAGGGCGCGATCGCGGAGCGTTACCGCGCCGAGATGCGCGCGCACCGGCGCGCGTCGACGCTGTTTCCGATGGCCGTGTTCTTCATGGCCGTCGCCGTCGCCGCCGTGGTGATCTTCGGCGCTCTGTTCGGCAAGCAGTGGGGTCTGACGGTCGGCCGGGTCGGCGCCTTTCTCTTTCTCGCCCAGCTGTTCCTCGACCCGTTCTCGGACCTTCCGGAGATCTACTCCGAGACGCAGGCCGCGATCGCGGGCTGGCGCAAGATCCTGGCCGTGCTCGACCTCCCGGTGGATATCGTCGAGCCCGATCCCGGCGTCGGTCTTCCGCACGAAGCACTCGAGGTCTCGGCCGAGAGCGTGACCTATGCCTACGAGGACGGCGAGCCGGTGTTGCGCGGCGTCTCCCTACGGGTCCCCGCCGGCGCGAGCGTCGCGGTCGTCGGTGAGACCGGCAGCGGGAAGACGACGTTTGCGAAGCTTCTGTCGCGCCTGGCGGATCCGGTCCAGGGAGTCATCCGCATCGGCGGGGTGGACCTGCGGCACGTCGCTCCCGCCGCGCGCCGTGGCCGCGTCCGCATGGTGCCGCAGGACGGGTTCCTGTTCGACGGGACGATCCGTGAGAACGTCCGTCACGGCCGGCCCGGCGCCTCGGACCGCGATGTCGAGACGGCGTTCGAAGAGCTCGGGCTCGGGGACTGGGTGGCGTCCCTGCCCGACGGGCTCGAGACCGCGACCGGGGAGCGAGGGGAGGCACTCTCGGTCGGCGAACGGCAGCTGGTGGCGCTCGCCCGGGCGCAGATCGCCGCACCCGGCCTGCTGATCCTCGACGAGGCGACGAGCTCGGTCGACCCCGGAACCGAGCGGCGGATCACGGAGGCCCTTCGCCGGTTGTCGGCGGGGCGAACCGTGGTGACCATCGCGCATCGCCTCTCCACCGCGGAGCACGCCGACCGGATCTTCGTCTTCGACCGGGGGGAGCTCGTCGAATCGGGATCCCACGACGAGCTGGTCGCCCGGGCCGGCCGGTACGCGGAGCTCTATGCCAGCTGGCTGGGGAACACACGGGACGCCGGATGAGCGCCGACGACCAGATGCGGGCCATGGCGGCCCCGTCGCTGTTCCCGGCCGGCGGCGAGATGCGGCTTCCCGGTCTCGGCGCCGGCGTCGACGTGCGGCGAAGCGCACACGGCGCGTACACGATCGATGCCTCCTCCCTCGAGGATCTCTGGTTCGCGCAGGGGGTCGTGACGGCCGGCGAGCGCCTCTTCCAACTGGATCTGGCGCTTCGCGCGTCGACCGGGCGGCTCTCGGAGCTGTTCGGCGAACGGACGATCGAGGAGGACCGGCGCGTTCGAACGATCGGTCTGCACGAGGCCGGACGCGCGATGAGCCGCGACTGGGACGAAGCCAGCCGGTCGATGCACGCGAGATTCCGCGACGGGGTCCGCGCCTGGACCGAGGCCATGCCCGCGCCGCCCATCGAGTACACGCTGCTCGACGCGACACCCGACCTTCCCGATGACGAGTCCGACTGGGCGGCGTGCTTCGCGTTCATGGCCTGGAGCCTCTCGAACAACCTGGAGCAGGAGGTGCTTCGGGCGTGGATCGCCGAGCAGGCCGGGCCCGAAGCCGTCGGGGTGCTGTTGCCGCCGATTCCCACCGCCGCCCCGGCGCTGGTCGCGGGTGCGCTGCGCGGGGTCCTCGAGGCCGCGGCGTCGCGACCGCGGGGACAAGGCTCGAACGCGTGGGCCGTGTCGGGAACGCGAACCGCAAGCGGTGCCCCGCTCCTGGCGAACGATCCGCATCTGCTCGTGTTGCAGCCCAGCGCGTGGCTTCAGCTTCGGCTCAGGGCACCCGGGTACGCCGCCCGCGGGGTCGGCCTGACGTTCAGCCCCGGCATCCTGCTCGGTGCGACCGATCACCACGCATGGGGAGCCACCAACGTCACCGGCGACGTACAGGATCTCTACCTGGAGCGCCTGGACGATGCGGGCACGGCCGCCCGTTTCGGCGACGACTGGGAGCCCGTCACGGTCCGCCACGAGACGATCGAGGTTCGAGGCGGGGATCCCGTCGCGTTCGAGGTCCGCGAGACGAGGCACGGCCCGCTCCTCGAGGCCGCCGCGATCGGCCCGCTCGGCCGCTCGAACGTCCCGTTGCGCGAGACGTATGCGTTGCGCTGGGCCGGGCGCGAATCGGGGGTCCGGCCGTCCATCACGATCGACGCGGCGAGGGCCACCTCGTTCGCCGAGTTCCGCCGCGTCGTTCAGCACGGTCTGACGGGTCTCGGCTTGAACGTCGCCTATGCCGATGTCGACGGCACCATCGGGTCGTGCACGACTGGGCGGTTCCCGATCCGCGCGCAGGGAGACGGCACCGCGCCGGTGCCCGGGTGGGACGGCGCACACGAATGGACCGGTTGGATCCCGACCGACGAGCTGCCCTGGATCGAAAACCCCGAACGCGGCTACCTCGTGACCGCCAACAACCGCATCCACGACGACGACTATCCCTATCTGATCGGCGTGGACTTTCATCCGCCGTTTCGCGCGCTGCGGATCGCCGAGTTGCTCGAGCGGCGGAGCGACCACGACGTCGACTCGATGGCCGCGATCCAGACGGACACGGTGTCGCTGCCGGCGCGCACCATGCTGCCGGCCCTCCTGGCGGGCGTGGAGAACGGAGACGACCGCAGGACGCCGGCGCTGCGGCTCCTTCGCGGCTGGGACGGGGACCTGCGGGCCGACTCGGCGACCGCGGCGCTCTTCAATGTCTGGTCCGGCTGCATCGCGCGGCGCGCGCTCGGCGACATGCTGGGCGAGGACCTGTTCCGCGCCTACCACGCGTGGCGCGAGCCCTGGCACCATCAAGTGCTCCCCGCGCTCCTCGAGACTCCGTCCGAGATCGTCCCGCTGGGCGAACGGCTCCTGGGCGATTCCCTCGACGACGCGGTCGCGGAGCTTCACGAGCGGCTCGGCGAGGACCCGGGCACCTGGAGCTGGGGCGCGCTGCACCACGCGCGGTTCGCGCATCCGCTTGCCGGGATCCCGGGACTCGAGACGCTGTTCACCGCGGCCGACGTCGAGATGGGCGGCGACGAGCAGACGGTGAACCAGGGCGGGCTCGACACCCAGCACGGCTACGACGCCGTGGTCGTCCCGTCGTGGCGAGTCGTCTGGGACCTCTCCGATCTGGATCGCTCGGCCGAGGTCCTGACGACCGGCAACAGCGGGAACCCGGCATCGCCGCACTGGGCGGACCAGTCGCCGGCATGGTCCGAGGGGAGGCTGCTGCCGGTCGCCGATCCCGGCGGCGCCGAGGAACCTCCGCTTCGCCTCCTCCCCGCTTGATCGGGGAGACGGCGGCGCGACTCGGGTACGATCGCTGCATGCCGGAGTCCAAGAAGCGGCCGAAACCGCACGGGAAGCGCTACCAGCTGGAGCCGCAGCGCAAGCAGGTCAAGAAGGGCAGCCCCCGCTGGTACGGACCCCTCATCCTCGTGGTCATGGCGCTCGGCGTCGCCACGATCGTGCTGAACTACATGGGCCTCGTCCCCGGCACCGGCGGACAGACCTCGAGCGTCTGGCTCGGCATCGGGCTCGGCGTGATCGCCGTCGGGTTCATCGGCACGATGTACTGGCGCTGAGCGCCGGCCCCGCCACCCGGTTCACCTGGGGTTCATGTGGTGTGGACAAGCGAATCGCGCCACCACGCCGATCTGTGGAAAACCGGTCCGATCCTGTGGAAAACCGTGGGCTCAGGCGGGAGGTCGTCGGACGACCTGCATCCGTTCGCCGCAGTGGCGCGGGACCTCCAGCTCGCCGAGCCGCGAAACCTTGAGCTCGGTCCCGCACTCCCCGCAGACGAGATAGACCTCCAGATCGTCGACGTCTTCGACGCCGTCGGGTCGCGAGTCCTGCGGCCTGGGTGAGAGCGACCGGAGCATCGCGGTTCCGATCATCCAGATCACGCCCCCGACCAGGACGGCGGTGAGCCACAGCAACCAGGTGGGCACGACTCAACCGTAGCCGGGCGGGACGGGCGCGCCCACCGCGGACCTCGGGATCAGCCGGCGCCGGGCTCCGAGACGCCCGGAAGGTTGGCCGCCAGGAACCGCAGGATCGTCCGCTGCTGGCGCACCTCCTCGTCGATGTCGTAAGAGCCGTGCCCGGTGCCGAACACGTAGACCTCGTGCGGATGTCCCCGGGCCTTGAGGCGATCCGCGAACGCGAACGCCTGCGCCGGCGGGCAGCGGCTGTCGTGCTCGCCGATGAGGAAGAGCAGGGGAGCGACGACTTCGTCGACGAAGTTGATCGGATTGCGGTCTCGCATCAGCTCGGGCACGTCGGCCGGCGTCCCGCCGAGCAGCGCCCGGTCGTACTCCTGCAGCGACGGGGACAGTTGGTCGTAGGCGACCTCGTAGTCGCCGACGGGGATGCCCGCCACCCCGCACCGCCAGAGCTCCGGGTGTTTGCCGACCTCGAGAAGCGTCAGGTAGCCGCCCCAGGACCAGCCACCGATCGCGGCTCGGTTCGGATCGGCTATCCCGATGGAGGCCAGGTGAGCGAGACCGGCGTTGAGATCCTCCGGCTCCGGACCGCCGATGTTGCCGATCAGCGCGTCGCGCCACTCGGCTCCGTATCCGGTCGAGCCGCGGTAGTTGATCATCGCCACCGCCAGTCCCGCGTCGACGTAGGACTGCACCTCGGGGTGCCAGCGATCCTCGTCGAGCCAGGTCGGGCCTCCGTGCGGGCGCACGAGAACCGGCCACGGGCCCGAGCCTTCGGGCGTCACGTAGAAGCCGTGGACCGACTGGCCCTGCGGGTTGTCGAAGCGGAACGAGACGAACGGCCGGCCCACGGGGGCTTCTTCCCCTTGCGGAACGAGCACGTCGTTGCCCTGGTCGTCGAGGATGCGCGGGGCGGTGGCGCCGCTCGAATGGTGAAACCAAACCGTGCCGTCGGGACGAACCGCCGCCTCCGAAATCTGCCCGTCGGGATGCGCGATCCGCGACAGCTCGCCGGAGGCCAGATCGAAGCGATAGAGCCGGTGCCGAGCCTCGAACTCGTTCCGGACGAGCAGCGCCGTCGCGTCGGGCCACCACCCGAACACCTCGGTGGGGCCCACCAGCTCCGAGGCCACGTCCGTCCATGCCCCGGTTGCCGGCTCCCAGATCGCCGCGGCCTCCTCGCCCCCGCGCTCGTGCGTCACCACCAGCCGTCCGTCGCCGGCCGCCGGTGACCATGCCGCCGCCGACAGCGAGCGGCCTTCGTCGCGAAGCTCGGCGAGCGTCTCACCGGTGCGCGGGTCCACGACCCGCAGCGAGGGATGCATCATGTGGCCGAGCTGCAGGCACAGCATCGACCCGTCCGCAGAGAGCCCGCCCGGGTTGTAGCCGCCTTCGGAGCCGGCCACCCGCAGCCATCGTTCGCTATGTCCGATCTGAACGGCGGGGGCGCCGCCGGCCGCCACGTAGACCGAGAAGCCGGCGGCACCGCTCACCGAAGCGGCGATTAGACCATCGGTCTGGGCGAACCCTTCGTCCCAACCGGTCGGCACACCTTCGAGAAGCGGAGCCGCTTCCCCTCCTTCGAACGGCTCGCTCATCCACCGGCCGGACTCGTCGCCGTCCTCGTCCTGCCACCAGAGCACCCGGCTGCCGTCGGGGCTGATGTTGCCCGTGATGACCCCGACCGGCTGGTCGGTCACCCGGCGGCGCGCGCCCGAGACCCGATCCCAGGTGTGCACCTGCCAGATCCCGCTCTCGGTGCCCTCGTACCAGAGGCGGTCCGGCGCCGACGGGGCCCACCCCGGCATCGTGATGGTGGGCGCGCGGAACCGCCGCTCCCACCGAGGCATCCCGTTGCGGCTCACGGCGCCGCACCATACCGGTCGAGCGCGGCGAGGATGCGACCGGGGGTCATCGGAAGATCGACGTGACGGACACCCAGGTGGGACAGGGCGTCGACGACCGCGTTCTGAACCGCGGGGGTCGAGCCGATGGTCGCCGATTCCCCGATGCCCTTCACGCCCAGTGGGTTCACCGGCGTGTCGGTCTGCGTGTGCGCCAGCTCGAACATCGGCAGCTCCGATGCCGCCGGCATCGGATAGGTCGCGAGCGTGGTCGTCAGCGGGGTCCCGTTCTCGTCGAACCGAACCTCCTCGAACAGCGCCTGGGCGATCCCCTGAGCGAGGCCTCCGTGCACCTGGCCGTCGACGAGCGCCGGGTTGAGGATCCGGCCGCAGTCGTCCACGGCGACGTGGCGCAGAAGCCGGGCATCGCCGCTCTGCACGTCGACCTCGACGACGGCCACGTGGGTCCCGAACGGGTACGTCGACTCCGGCTCGCGGTACACGCCTTCGGACCGAAGCTCCGTGACGCCGTCGGGCGCGGCGGCGACCACCTCCTGCCAGGTCACCGCCCGGTCGGGGGCCCCGCGAACCCGAAACGCCCCGTCCTCGAGCTCGATGTCGGCGTCGTCGACCTCCAGCAAGCCGGCGGCCCGGCGGCGGGCCTCGGACACGACCTCGGTCGCGCGCTCGAACACCGAGGACCCTCCCGCCTGGAGCGACCGTGACCCCCAGGTTCCGCCCCCGCGCGGGACGAGCCCGGTGTCGGAGTGGACGACGCGCACGGATTCGAAGGAAACGCCCATGACCCCCGCGGCGATCTGGGCGAACGTGGTCTCGTGTCCCTGTCCGTGCGGCGACGTGCCGGTCCTCACCGTGACGCGGCCGTCATCGTGCACCGTCACGCCGGCGTACTCGCGGCTGCGGAACGACGTCACCTCGACGTAGCTGGCGACGCCGACGCCGAGCAGCAGGTGGTCGCCGCGGTCGCGCCGCGCGGCCCGTTCGGCGTACAACCGCTCCATCCCGGCATGCTCGAGCGCGAGGTCGAGCGCAGCCTCGTAGTCGCCCGAGTCGTAGATCGAGCCGGTCACCGTCGTCACGGGAAACGCATCGGGGCGGATGAAGTTCAGCCGGCGGAGCGCCACCGGATCGATGTTCATCTCGTCGGCGAGCAGATCGACGGCGCGCTCGATGCAGGCGGTGGCTTCGGGACGACCCGCTCCCCGGTACGCGGCGATCGGGGTAGCGTTCGTCACGACGCAGCGAACCCGGCTGGCGACCCGCGGAATCCGGTAGGCGCCCGGGAGCATCTCCTGCGTGTTGCCGGGCAGAAAGGCCCCGATCGGATACGCGCCCATGTCGGCGACGATGTCGACCCGCAGACCAACGATCGTTCCGTCGCGCGTCGCCCCGATCTCGACGTCGTGGATCTGTCCCCGGCCGTGGGTGAGCCCGAGCATCGACTCGGTCCGGTCTTCGTGCCACCGGACGGGCCGTCCGAGCCGCTTCGCCGCGGCCGCCACGGCCAGGTACTCCGGATAGACCTGGAGCTTGGCGCCGAAACCGCCGCCGACATCGGGAGCGATCGTGCGCACGCGCTCTTTCGGCACGTCGAGCAGATCGGCGAGGTCGTCGCGGACGTCGAACGGCACCTGGCTCGACACCCAGGCCGTGTACCCGCCGTCATCGTCGGGCGCCACGGCGATCCCATTCGGCTCCATGGGGCAGGGCGCCAGCCGGGGCATCACGAACCGCGCGCGCGCGACGACATCGGCGCCGGCCAGCGCGTCGTCATCCCAGGACGAGTCCAGCGTCTCGGCGACGTTCGTCCCGAACCCCGGCCAGAGCAGCGGGGCGCCCGGCGCGAGCGCCGCGAACGGGTCGGTCACCGCGTCGAGTGGCTCGAGCTCCGGGAGCACGAGCTCGGCTGCGTCCTCCGCGGCCGCCAGCGACTCCGCCAGGATGACCGCGAGGGGCTCGCCGGCGAACCGGACGACCTCGCGGGCGAGGGGATCCCGCATGAACGGTCCCCCGAGCGTCCCGGTCGCACCCTCGACGTTGCCGGACGGGGGCATGGGCGGAAGCTCCAGGTCGGGGGCGGCAAACGCCGCGGCCACCCCCGGCGCCTCCCGAGCGGCCTCGAGGTCGACGTGGACCACGCGCGCGTGAGGCATGATGGACCGGACGAAGACCGCCCGCAGCGCGCCCGGAATCGCGACGTTCTCCAGAAACTGCCCCTCGCCGCGGAGGAACCGCGCGTCCTCCGAACGCAGCTGGGGTACGCCGAACCAGGAGGGCGGCACCACGGTCACGCAGGGCATGGTCCCATAGGTCCGTCCGGGAGAGGAGTCGATCGCATGCGACTCGGAAAAGCGACCCGCGGCTTCGCCGCCGGACTCACGATGTTGGTGACCCTGGGGATGGCGGGGCGGGCCGACGCCGCCGGGGTCCGCGCGGTCCCCGTCGCGACGGGGCTGGCCTCACCGGTCGGATTCACGTTCGCGCGAAACGGAACTCTCGTCTATCTGGAGCGGAACACGGGGTGGCTCCGGTTCCGCAACCTGTCCACGCGCATCGACCGCCGCATCTACCACGTCCGCAACATCAACTTCGACGGGGAGCGTGGCGCGCTCGGCGTGGCGCTCCACCCGGACTGGCCCAGACACGCGTTCGTGTACGTCTACGCGACCCGCCAGACCCCGGCCGGCCTGCGCAACCAGGTGATTCGGATCCACGTCGCGCACGGTCACGGATCGGGGCGGATCCTGCTGTCGATCCCGGCCGGCCCCGCGTCCAACCACAACGGCGGGCGCATCCTGTTCGGACCGGGCGGCAAGCTGTTCATCGTGGTCGGCGACGGCGCAGCGAGCGCCAACTCGCAGGACCTGTCCAGCCTCAAAGGCAAGATCCTGCGGATCAACGGGAACGGGACGATCCCGAAGACGAACCCCTTCCACACCCGCGTCTGGGCCTACGGGATCCGCAACTCGATCGGCTTCACCTTCGACCCGATGACCAACCGGCTCTGGGAGACGGACAACGGGCCGGAATGCAACGACGAGATCAACCTCATCCGGCGGGGCGGCAACCACGGCTGGGGACCGAGCGAGAACTGCGCGGTGGGCACGGCGCCGGGAAACACGAACAACAGCGGCCCGGCCCCGCGCGTCCGGCCGAAGGCGTGGCTCGTCTCGACGATCGGCATCACCGGCGCGGCGTTCTGCGACGGCTGCGGACTGGGTGCCGCCTTCCAGGGGCGCCTGCTGGTCGGGGCGGTGAACGACGGGGTGATCCGCCGGTACACGTTGAATGGCGCCCGAACCGCGATCATCCACGGGCCGGCAGCGGTGCTCGATCAGGCGGGACCGGTCTTGTCGATGGAGGTCGACCGATCGGGCCGCATCTATTTCAGCGACACGACGACGATCTACCGGCTCGCGCCCGCGTAGCGCCGGGCGGCCTCAGGCCGCGCCGTCGCCTTTGTGCCCGAGCTTCTTGAGCATGGCCGTCCGCGCGAGCTTGTTGCGAAGCGTCATCGCCCGCTTCGGAAGGTCGGACTCCGCCTCGTCGAGGTCGTCGTCGTCGTCGGCATCGGCCTCGTTCGCGGCCTTCACGGGAACGGGCCTCGGTGCGCCCACGGCGGGAGGTGTGGGCACGGGCATCGGCCCCGCGACGGGCCGGACCGGCTGCGGCTTCGCGGCGGGCGCCTCTTGGACCGGTTGCGGCTTCGCGGCGGGCGCCTCTGGGCCCGGCTGCGGCTTCGCGGCGGCCTCCGGCTCGGGCACCGGCTGCGGCTTCGCGGCGGGCGCCTCTGGGACCGGTTGCGGTTTCGCTGCGGCCGGCGGCGCGGGCTTGGCGGCGGGGGGCTTCTGCGCCTCCGGCTCGGGCTTGGCGGCGGGGGGCTTCTGCGCCTCCGGCTTCGGAGTGGGCTCGGACGCGGCCGCGCGTGCAGCCGTTGCGAGATCCGAGAGGTGCCGATCCGCATTCATCGCACGCCCTTCCGCGGCGTCGACGCGCGAGACGAGCGCCGCGAGCACCTCGGGATCCGGCGTGTGCTCGACGTCTTCGCGTTCCCGCAAGAGCTCGCGCCGGAGCTTCTCAACCTCCTGCTCGGCTTGGCGCAAACGGCCCAATTCCTGCTCGGCCTGCTGCGCTCTTCCCTCGGCCGCCGTCAGGTCCAGCCTCAGCCCGGCAAGCTTCGCGTCCGCCCCCGTCCCGAGGTCCGATACGGTCCGGATGCGATCCTCCGCCTCGCGGAGCTTGCTCTCGAGGAAGGCGTAGGTCTCGACGCCCTTGCGCGTTCGCTCCCGGGCTTCTTCCAGCTGGCCTCGCAACACATCGACTTCCGCATGGGTGGCGGCTTCGGCTTCACGCAATCGCGCAACTTCTGCCTCGTCTTCAACCGCTCTGGTCTCCGCCCGCGTGGCGCGGGCCTCCGACTCCGCCACGATCGAGCGCTGATCCACCTGCCGGGCTTCGGCGATCGTCGCCCGGAGGTCGGCTTCGGCGGCCCGGGACTCGGCGTCTTGCGCCCGCTCCTCGGCTTCTGCCGCGCGTGCCTCGGCACGAGCCGCACGAGCTTCGGCCCCACGAAGCGCCTCCTCGAGCTCGTTCGGGCCTCGGTCGGACGCTCCCTGCCACGGAAGGCCTTCCGCCTCACGTAAGCGGCGCTCGAGGAAGCCGTACGTCTCCTCTGCCTGGCGCCGCTGCTCTCGTTCCTCGATCAGCGCGGCCCGCAGCCGGTTCATCTCGCCCTCGACCGGACTCTTCCTTCCCGCCATCGCCGATGACCTTCGCCTTCCGGTCTGAGCCCCGGGCAGCACTTCGATCGGCCGCCTGAGCGAGAGCACGAACAGAACCAGCGCGATGGCCGAGAACACGAAGAAGAGGATTTGCAACGGTCTCCACGGAGACTGGGCGGCGCGCGTGAGTGTGCTGAAACGGTGGTCGACCTCGACGACGCCCACGACGGGTGTCTGACCGGCAACGCGAAGCGGGACGAACGTCTCGAATATGTCGACCGAATGGCCGGTGTCGCCCTCGAGCGGTTCGGTCGCCCGCAGGCTTGCGGTCGTTCCGTCGAGCGCAGCCGCGAACCGGCCGGGGTCCGGGGATCGTTCGGCGACGGCGATCGTCGAGAAGACGGTCTTGCCGTCCGGGCTGAAGATCATGACGCGAGCGGCGGACGGGTCCTGCCCCACGGCGTCCATCACGCCGCGGCGCGTGGGCCCCAGGATCGGCCCGTCCAGATCATTCGCGGTAAGCCCCGTCCCGATCCCCGTCGCGATGGTCTCCGCTCGGGTGGCCGCGTGCTTGCGCTCTTGGGTCAGCGCTCGCTGCTCTCCCAGGTGGGAGCCGTACAGGAGGCCGACGAAGACCAGCGTCAACGGAGCCCAGACGTAGCGGCTCGAACGGCGTCTCGTGAGGCGGTCCAGGACGTGCATCGCAGCATCGTACGGCCTCGGCCGACTCCGACAAGGGGGCGGTCGGGGGATGCCCGGCCCGCGGACCCCTTCGGCCGGCGGCCGAAAGGCTCGGATTCAAGCCCATCGGCCCTGTGTGCCGATACCTGAGGCGCCGGCTGTGCTCCTTGGCCGCATCCCTACAAGCCGAGAGCCATCTTCGAGGGGGTCCGTCATCGTGCACCGCCGACCGTTGTCCCGACCCGCCACGGCGGGGGCTGTAAGCCTGTCCATCCTCGTCGCTCTCGGGGTCGCCGGCCCCGCCGCGGCCGAGTCTCAGGTCGGCCTGGCCCACAGAGAGCTCCACAGGATCCACCGGGTGCTCGGCGTCGTCCGCGACCGGCAACAGGCGGCCGAGAATCATCTGCTCGTCCGGATCGAGCACGCGGAACGCATCCGGCTGCTCACCATTCGAACGCATCTTGCCTCGCCCGCCAGGCGCCGGTTTGTCGGGCGACTGATGGCGCAGGAGATCGACCTGTCCAACCGGAGACTCCACAAGATCGGGCGCCACAACGCCTTTCGACTGCGAACACTCCTCGAACGCCGTCGGTACCTCCGCGACTGGCTTGCCCAGTGGGAGGTGTTCCACATCTGCCCGGTCGACCCGCCGTACCAAGTCGCCGACAACTACGGGATCCTCGTCGACCTGCCGGGTGTCCCGCTGCACATCCACCGGGGCAATGACATCGCGGCGCCGACTGGCACGCCGATCCGCGCCCCGTTCGACGGATACGCGTGGTCGGGCTCGAGCGACCTCGGCGGTCTCGAGGTGCGGGTCCGAGGAGATCTCGGCTACGTGTTCAACGCGCACCTGCTGTCGCTCGGCAAGCTCGGCGACGTGAAGACCGGCGACGTCGTCGGCTATGTCGGATCCGGCGGCGACGCGACCGTCCCGCACGACCATTTCGAATGGCACCCCGGCGACGGCCCGGCCGTCGATCCGAACCCGTACCTGTCGGTCGTCTGCTGAATCCGAGCGGTCACCGGCCGTTCGAAGAGAAGTGCTGGTAGTCCTTCTCGCCCGACCAGTCGCCGCCCCAGCCCCAGCCGATCGAGTGGAACGCGCGCCAGACGACGTCGCCGTGATGGATCATGCCGCGCCGGTGCTGCGATCGGTCGAGAAAGGCGCGGCCGGCGGGCGGCGAGTATCCGCCGTGGAACAGGAACGGGTTCTCGACGGTGTCGATGTCGATCGCGAGCCCGTACGCGTGTCGCGACCACGTGCAGCAGACGCCGGCGCGGTACCGGCAGTTGAACCCCGATGTGTTGTCCGCGGCCATCGACGCGCGATCGTTCCCGCCGTAGGCCTCGATCAGGCGCATCCGCCGGATGGGAAACCGCGCGTCGTACAGCTTGCGAAACACAGCCGCCGTCGCCCAGGCCCAGCGCCGGTACACGACGATCCGGCCGTGATGGGCCGCGCGATCGAAGCCCCAATACAGGACCGAGACGAGACGCAGATCCTTGATCGCCGCCGGGCAGCCGGCGTGCCACGAGACGCCGACCATCCGGGCGCGCAACGCCGGCGAGATCGTCTGGACGGTCGCGCGATAGGGCGGCCTCGCCGCAACCGCGTCGGGCGCAGGGCCCGACAGGACGAGCGAGCCGGCGATCAGACCGACGACGAGCGCCGGCACGATTCGCCGGAGCGATCGACGAGACAAGGACGGCGGGCGAACAAACATGGACTCGTGGAGACGACCGGGTTCGAACCGGCGACCTCCGGCTTGCAAAGCCGGCGCTCTACCAACTGAGCTACGTCCCCGAACGTCCCCGGGGGGCCTAGCCCTCCATCATCGGGCTCATGAGCTGGAAGTAGTTGTCGTCCGGATCGGAGAACGTGGCGATCCAAGCCCCGGGTGCGACTTCCGCACCAGGTTGGTAGGGCGCTTGGACGACCGTCGCTCCCGCCGCGGTGAGTCGCTCGAAGTCACCTTTTACGTCGGAGGACTCGATGTTCCAGATCAACCTGCCCGGCGCCGGGTTCTTCCCCTTCACCTGGTCGTGGGGACCGATGGTGACCGCACCGGAGCCGATCAGCCAGCCCGTGTAGCCACCCTCGTTCCACTGGGGCTCGCCGAAGAGCGAGGTGTAGTAGTCCACCAGACGCTGAGGATTCTCGGATCCGATCAAGAGACTGTTGAGATTCATGGCACCGAGTCTACCGAGCACGCGACCGGCCCGCGCCGGGTGACCGTCGATATGGTTGAGGACACGCGTGGGAACCGGCTATCCGACAAGGAGGTCCGTCATGTGCCTGACCTGTGGATGCATGGACGCTCATCTCGAGATGGGTGAGAAGAACATCAGGTACGAAGACGTCAAGGCCGCGGCCGACGAGAACGGCAAGACGGTTGCCGAGACGCTCGAAATCTGGAGCCGCACCGTCGAGATCGACGAGGGGAATCACGCCGACGAGTACGCGTAGCCGGCGCCAGGTCTAGGGCCGATCGGCCTCAAACGGCCTTGACGATCCATATGTGTAAGCGTTAGCTTACCGTAAGTGAACACTAACGCTGCCGCCGCGATGGTTCTGGATGCGCTCGGCGACCCGAGCCGGCGCCGGGTTCTGGAGCTCCTTCGCGACGGCCCCCGTGCCGTGGGCGACATCGCCACCGAGATGCCCGTCAGCCGGCCCGCGGTCTCCCAGCACTTGAAGGTGCTCAAGGGCGCCGGGCTCGTGGCGGAACAGCGGGACGGGACCCGGCATCTGTACTCGGTCGAGCCGTCTGGCATGACGGCACTACGCGAGTACCTCGAAACCTATTGGCAGACGGCGCTCGGGCAGTTCAAAGAGATCGCAGAAGGAGGACGGCAATGAGCCTCGATCCCATCCGTACACACGTGAGTGTGCGCCGGTCCCCCGACGACGCGTTTCGGATCTTCACCCGCGAGTTGGACACGTGGTGGCCGATGGAGGCGTTCTCGATGGCGGCCGACAGCTTCGACGGCGCGGTGAAGTCAGAGTCGATCCGGTTCGACGAGCGCGAGGGCGGCAACGTCGTAGAGGTCATGTCGGACGGCACCGAAGGCGTCTGGGCGACCGTCCTCGCGTGGGATCCGCCACATCGGTTCGTGCTCGCGTGGAAACCCAACCTCTCCGACAACCCACCGACCGAGATCGAGGTGACGTTCACACCGGATGGCGCCGAGACCCACGTGGAGCTCGAGCACCGCGGGCGGGAAGCGGCTGAGAGACCTCGCAGAGAAGGCTCGCTCGGGCTACGACGACAACTGGGCCGGCGTCCTGGCGATGTACGTCGCGGCGGCCGAACGCGCCTGATCGCGATCCCCGCGCCACAGATTCTCCATCGCTCCTCCATCCCGGCTCCGCATCGCCGCAAGCCGCGCGTGTCAGGCTGGTGCGGACCACGGCGGTGGGCCGTCGAGCGAATTGGTGGAGGTGGAGATGTCCCCGACCCTGCGACGAACGATCGCGTTCTGGCTTCCCGCGGCGGCCGTGGTGACCATCACCGCCGGGCTGGTCTACGGCGCGGTGCAGCAGGGCTACCGAACGGGGGCGGACGACCCGCAGATCCAGCTTGCGGAGGATGCCGCGGCCCGGCTCTCGGCCGGTCTTCGGCCCGAAGACGTGATCGCCGGGCCGAACGTCGACATCGCCACGAGCCTCGCGCCGTTCGCCATCGCCTACGACGACGGTGGGGCCGTCATGGCTTCGACCGGCACGCTGGACGGCGCCGTCCCGAAGCCGCCGCCGGGCGTCCTGCAGGCGGCACGCGACCGGGGGTCGAACACCATCACATGGCAACCGCGGGACGGGGTTCGCGAGGCGATCGTGGTCGTCCCATGGTCGGACACCGCCGGTAGCAGCGGGACCGTCCTGGCCGGCCGGTCGCTCCGCGCGGTGGAACAGCGGGAGGACCGGCTGACGCTGATGGTCGGGGCCGCGTGGATCACCGGACTCGTGGCATGCGCCGTGGCCGCGGCGGTCGGCGCGCGTCTGTGGGCGTGACGGCGGCTACCAGGCCGTCGTACTGAGAACGACGTTCTTGATGCCGTTGGCCTTGCACTTGTTCGATTTGACGTTCGTGAGCGTCCCGTACTCGGTTCCGCCCGTCACCGAGTACTGAACGAAGAAGCAGGTGCCCGACTCGCTGAACGCGGCGGCGACGAACGTTTGCGCGAGCTTCTTCACATCGGGAACATCCTGGCTGACCTCGTCGCCGGCCGTGCTCTTCTGTCCCTTGTTCAGCCATGTGATCTCGGGCTCGGTCTCGGCGAGCGTGGCCGACGTCACCCCGGAGAAGTTGCCCGTGTCGGTGGCGAGGATCCTTGCGGCCTTGACGGCGCGGATCGTCATGCGCTTGGCGGTCGAATCGTGGGCTCGCGATCTCGCGCCCAGAAACACGGGGGTCGCGATCGTCATCAGGATTCCGAGGATGAGCAACGTGACGACAAGCTCCACCAGAGTGAATCCGCACTCCGATCCGCGATCGGATGGCTTCCGGTTGACTCGCTGCACTGCAAACCCCTCTCAGATCGTTGATCTCGTCGCTGCCCGGCAACCCTTCTCGGTCCGCCGTGACCGGGACCTCACTCTGATATCGGGACTTTCGGCGTAGGCCTTGAGCGGTGCCGTTCGCCCTCCGTGACGCCGTCCGCGTTTCCCCAGCCCAGGACTACTGCTGGGACGCC
The DNA here is from genome assembly GCA_963766935.1 of uncultured Actinomycetes bacterium. Classification (GTDB taxonomy): domain Bacteria; phylum Actinomycetota; class UBA4738; order UBA4738; family HRBIN12; genus CAVYBY01. The sequence goes on from CAVYBY010000008.1 coordinate 300,137, forward strand.
TTCGGACGCGGCTGCTCGGGCGACGGCGTACCCGGATCGGGAGCCTGGTCGAAACAGGTTGCCGGGCAAGGTCGTCCGATGAACGACGTCATCACCGACCACCGGTAGAAGGTTCGGTGCGGCCCGAACCGCAGCCGGTAGATCGGCACGCTCACCGTGACGCTGAGGCGGTTTCGCCGGCGGACCGTGATTGGGAGCACGACGTGGTCGTTGCGGGAGCGGTGGAGGTCGGCCACGAGCTTGCGCCCGATCGAGCGAATGGCGACGTAGTACTCCGGCGCTTCGCTCCCCTGGGTGTCGAGAAACACGAACACGTTGCCCAGATCCCAGACGTCCCGTGCGACCCACGGCCGGAACATCACCACGTCCCACGTCGCGGGGCCCGGGTAGTAGTGGAACCTCACCAGCTTGACGTCCATCCGGCCGGGCGTGTCGTTCGCGTCCGCGACCTGGACAGGCGGCGCCGGTGCTGCCAGCGCCGTCGTCATGGCGCCGGCGACGACTGCCGCGACCACGAACGGCAACGCCGCGCGACGCATCACCGTCTCCCCGTTCCGAGCCAGGCCGAAGAGCGCCACATCGTCACCGCGGCAACGACGACGGCGCCCGTCGCGAGAGCAGCCGGCACCATCTCGCTCGCATCCGGCAGGCCCGGCCAGTGGATGGTCGGGGCGCCCGACGGGGCGAGCAGAACGACGACGGCAGCGGCGCCGAGCGCCGCGTTCCGCGCGAGAACCATCGAGACATCCGCTTCCCCGCGGCCGCCGAAGCAACCGCAGGGTGCGCGTCCGTGCGAGCCGACCCGCACCGTCTCGATCGTGAACGCAACCAGAAGAGCCAGTGCCCAGACCGCCGATGCCCGCTGCAGGCCGGCAAGACCGAGCACCACCACGGCCGCCTCGGCCACCGGCACGGAGACGGCGACAACCGCCGGCACGGGGCCGGGCAGACGGTGCGCCGAAACGGTCTTGGTCCAGCGGCGCCAGGTCACGAGCTTCGAGACCGAGGCCCACGCGAACGTGAAGGCGAAGACGGCGACCGCGAAGCTCGCCCAGCCGCCCGAAGCCCGAGTGGACGCGACGACGAACACGGCGGCCATCGTCAGCAACGCCGCGCCGTTCGCGCGACGTCGATGCTCGGATGGGGTCGCCGCCAGACGGTCGACCAGTCGCTGGCCGTCCTCGTCGGTGCGAACGGCGCTCGCCACCAGCGGGGAGAGACCGCGGGCCAGCCCGAACGGCGCGAGCATCAGCGCACCGGCGAGCGGGTGGCCCGAGGCGGCAGCGGCAACCGCGACGGCGGCCAGCGTCCCGTGAGCAACGAACGTGAAGAACCCGACCCCCAGTCCCCCGCCGTACAGGATCGCGGTCGTCCACGGGTTGAAATAGGTGCGCCACCAGTCCGGGACCTGGCGGCGAAGCTGCGGAACGGTCACGGAGGCATGCGAGCTCTCGCCCACGGCGTACAGGAGCGCGACCGCCGCGACGCCGAGCCAGCCGGCCCGGCCCCAGGGCGCGCCCAGCACCAGGCCGGCCGAGGCGAGCGCGGCCCCGAAGACGGCCGCCGCGATCGTCGCGGCCGCGGCGTGCAAGCTCAGGGCCACCGCCCACCGCGCCCGGCCCCCGTAGACCACGGGGGTGATGGTCTCCGCCATCGACATGCCTCAGGGCCCGTACAGCGCCGACCAGCCGGCGATCGCGGCAGCCGCGGCGACGATCGCCACCGTCGCCGGATCTAGCACGCCTTGTTCAGTTCCCGGTAGGTGATGCAAAAGACGCGGAGGTGGGCCGCGCAGTACCCGCGCACGGAACCGTCGCCGTTGATCCGGACGCGCGAGGAGGAGCAGCAATCCTGGATATGGCGGAGCCGTCCCGTGCAGCACCGGGTCCACCCACCGCCGTAGCGCGGGTGATGAACGAACGGGTAGACCTTGGGGACGTGCTGCTGGCAGGTCTTGCTGCGGGTCTGGGTCTCGGGGTCCGTGTACAGCTTTCCGTGATCGTCGACCGGGAACCCGTAGGTGGGATGCAGCGGAAACCCGAAGCGGTCCGTGCGCGACAACGGAGAGAACGGGTGCGGACACGAACCGGTCGTAAAGGTGTGACCGCAGATGTGATGCGCCTCCGCCCGGCCGGGAGCGAGCACCGAGGCGACGAGCCCGCCGCCGGCCACGGCGACCACTGCCCTGCCGAGCGTCCCGAGAAACCCGCGCCGGCTCGTGTGCGAGGCCAGGGCCCGCCCGGCGCGCTCGGTGACCCCCGGCTCACGCCGGTGGCCGGTCCCCCGCGGTTCCCGCGCCATCAGCTGGCCCTCAGGTCCGGGGCGTTCGTCCGGCGGCGCGCGGTGTCGACCAGCCCTTCGAGCTGTTCGAGATTGTTGACGGTCCCCTTCGCCCGGACGACGCCGAGATCGTCGAGGACGAGGATGAACGGCGTCCCGGGGATCTCGTAGGCGCGCTCCGCATCCGGATCGTGCACGACCTGCGGCACCAGCCGCGCCGCCCTGGCCGCGGCCGGGATCGACGGTGCCACGTCCTCACACACCGGGCAGGTCGGTGAGGAGAACATCACCAGCCGAGGGGCGCCCGGCCCGCCGAGCACGAGCGTCGAGCCGGAGGCCGCGGTTGCGGAGATCGGCGGCGGCGCCTCGCCGACCGCGGGACCCTCGGTGTCGATCTCGAGGGCGCCGCGAGGGCCGAGCCGCAGGTGCAGGACACCGACCTGACGCGCGAGCGCCAGCACGACCACGCACAACGCGACGACCAGCATCCACTGCGCCACGAAGGCCGCGGCCCACCAACCGCTCATCGAACGGTGCCCGTCGGGTGTTCGTCCGCGTCGAGCAGCTGGATGAACGGCGAGTCGTCCGTCGCCAGGCCGATCAGGGCGCGCAACTTTCCCTCCCGATCGAGGAGCCGGATGATCGGCGCCCCCTCGGCGGCGAGGCCGAACCGCACGCGGACCTTCCCGGTGGTGTCGTAGAGCCCGAGCGTTGGGGTGCCCTGCTCGCCCATGAGCGTCTGAACGCGCTGGAGCTCGCCGCCGTCCACCTGAACGCTGACCGTCGGCGACGCCTCGGCGGCAAGGCCGAACTTGGCGCGGATCCTGCCGTTCGCGTCGCCGAAGGCGAGGCTGGCCGATCCGTCGGAGGAAAGGCCGAGCGTCGCGCGCACCTTCCCGTGCTCGTCGCCGATCGCGAGGCCCGCCGAGCCGTCGGCGCCGATGGCGAACCGCGTTCTCGCGTGCCCCTCCGGATCGAGCATCGAGATGAAGGGCTCGCCCTCCTTCGAGACGCCGAACCGAAGTCGAACACGGCCGTGCTCGTCGACGACCTCGTATGCCTCAGCTTGAACGACGCGCTTCCTCATGGTCTCCGGGCGCGTTGACGGGCGCGCGTCGCTATCGTCGCCCATGCGAGGGGCTCGCTCAAGAACGCGAGTCTTCGTCGTCGTCCTTCAACCCGGCGGCACGGGCCTCGAGATAGCGCTGCTCTGGGAGGCTCGTCGTGCGCCGGGCCGCGTTCCGGTAGGAGGTTCGGGCGGCTTCGCGCTCGCCGGCCATCTCCAGGAGATGGGCTCGAACCGCGTCGACGCGGTGGTTCCGGTCCATCCGATCGTCCTCGTCCAGGGTTTCGAGCAGGCGGAGACCGGCCTCGGGCCCCCGCACCATCGCCAGGGCGACGGCGTGATTCAGCTTGATCGCCGGATTCGGCGACATCCGCTCGAGCAGCACATACAGAGCAAGGATCTGCGGCCAGTCGGTCTCCTCGGCGCTGGGCGCCTCGTCGTGCACGGCGGCGATCGAGGCCTGGAGCTGATACGGACCGATCGGCGACCGGGCAAGCGCGTCGGTCACGAGGGTGACACCTTCCGCGATGGCCGCACGGTCCCACCGGCCGCGATCCTGCTCCGCCAGCGGGATCAGCTCGCCCGACGGGCTCGTGCGCGCCGGGCGGCGGGCATCGGTCAGCACCATCAGCGCGAGCAGCCCCGCCACCTCTGCGTCGCCCGGCAGCAATCGATGCAGCTCGCGGGTGAGCCGGATCGCCTCGGTGGTCAGCTCGATTCGCAGCAGGTTGGGACCCGACGTCGCGGTGTAGCCCTCGTTGAAGATCAGATAGAGAACGTGAAGGACCACGCGCAACCGGTCGGCCCGCTCCTTCGGGGGGACGCCGAACCCGATGCCGCTGGCATTGATCCCCTGCTTCGCGCGGCTGATCCGCTGGGCCATGGTCGCCTCGGGAACGAGGAACGCGCCGGCGATCTCCGCCGTCGTCAGGCCGCCGACGGCCCGCAGTGTCAGCGCGAGCTGCGAGGCGGGTGACAGCGCCGGATGACAGCACAGGAACAACAAGGTCAGCGTGTCGTCCTGATCCGGCAGCCGGTCGTCGCCGGGAGCCGGCACGAGGGTCTCGTCGGCGGGGATTCGCGCGGCTGCCGCGTCCTCGCGGCGCCGGCGCGACATCTCGCTGCGGAGCCGGTCCGTCATCCGCCGGGAGGCGACCGTGATCAGCCAGCCGCGCGGGTGCTCCGGCACACCGCGCTCGGACCATTGGACGGCCGCGGCCAGCAGCGCCTCCTGCACGGCGTCCTCACACAGGTCGAAGCTCCCGTACCTGCGGATCAGCGCGCCGAGGACCCGCGGCGCGAGCTCGCGAAGCAGGTCCTCGACGCGTCGATCCGACGTCACAGCTCTTCGCCGGCCACATCCATGATCGGGCGCACTTCCATGGCGCAGAACCGAGCGTTCGGCCAGCGAGTGGCGATCTCGGTCGCGCGCTCGATGCTCTCGCACTCGAGGATCAGGTAGCCGCCCAGGTGCTCCTTCGCCTCGGCGAACGGACCGTCGGTGATCACCGGCACACCATCACGCCCCGCGACGGTCTTCGTGTTCGACGGATCGGCGAGCGCTTCCCCGCCGACCAGCTCACCCGAGTCCGTCAGCTCCTTCATGAGCACGTCGATCTCGCTCATCAGCCCCGCCCCCTGGTCGCTGAAGAACAGCTCCCGCGTGTCGGGGTTGTCGTAGATCAGCAGCATGTACTTCATCGCGTCCTCCCGGACTCCGGCGCCTCCCGTGGGCGCCTCTTGCGGGGACATCGGACCCGTCGGGCCGGTTTCGACATCAAGCGGGCGAGAAAATGCTAGCCCCGGGATGTCGAGCCGCCGCCTTCGGCTCCGATCTGTGAGCGATGACACCCTCGAACGCCCGGCCTCCCATCATGAGCCGCCCGCTGCTGCTGGTCTTCGCGTCCAGCTTCGGCGCGACGACCAGCTTCTACCTGCTGCTCTCGGTGGTCCCGGTGTTTGCCACGCGGATCGCCGGCGGGGTCGGCGCCGGATTCTCGACCGGTGCGCTGATGGGCTCCACCGTCGCCGCCGAGCTTCTCACGCCCCGCCTGATGCGCCGGTTCGGTCCCCGCGCGATGCTCGCCTGCGGCCTGCTCTTGCTGGGCGTGCCGGCGCTGGCGCTCCCCGTCTCGACGAACATGGCCGCCATCGTGGCCGTCTGCCTGGTCCGCGGTCTCGGCTTTGCGATCGTCATGGTCGTCGGCGGGGCGTTGGCCGCGACGCTCGTTCCCGAATCGCGCCGGGGCGAGGGGCTCGCCCTCTACGGCGTCGTCGCGGGCGTGTCCGCGGTGATCGCGCTGCCGCTCGGCCTCTGGCTCGCCGGCAGAATCGGATACTCACCTGTGTTCGCCGCCGGAGCCGTGGCCGCGCTCGCGGGGCTCGCGTGCGTGCCCGGCCTGCCGGGGCGGGAACCCGAGTCGGACGGGCCGGTGCGCGTCCTGGCCGCGTTGCGAACGCCCTCGCTCGTCCGGCCGTCGCTCATCTTCTCCGCGACGGCGATGGCCGCGGGCGTCGTCGTCACCTTCCTGCCACTTGCGCTGACGCAGGCGTCCGGGGCGCTCGCCGCGGCCGCCCTGCTGACCCAGGCCGCGGCGACCACGCTCAGCCGGTGGTGGGCGGGGCGGTACGGCGATCGCCACCACCCTGCCACGTTGCTGATCCCCTCGGTGCTCGCGTCGGCCACCGGGATGCTCGCTTTGGTGTTCGTCTCCAGCCCTGTGGCGGTGGTGGCCGGGATGATCGTGTTCGGAGCCGGGTTCGGCGTCGCACAGAACGCGAGCCTGGCGCTGATGTGCGACCGGGTGTCACCATCCGGATTCGGAACGGTCAGTGCGGTGTGGAGCGTGGCCTACGACGCCGGTCTTGGGATCGGCGCTGCCGGATTCGGGATCGTGGCCGCCCGGACCGGGTACCCGGCGGCGTTCGCAGTGGTCGCGGGGCTCGTCCTGACCGCTCTCGTACCGGCCCTGCGCGACCGGCTACGGGATGTGGACGAAAAGCCGGCCATGCTGGCGGTGCTCGTCGATATCCCAGCCCGTGACGACGGCGCGAACCGCCTTGAGGTCTGGCGCAACGCCCAGAGCGAAGGCGATTCGCTCCTTGGGCCCGAGCGAATCCCGGATCGCGTCCGAGATGGCGGCCACGTTCAGGTACGTGAACCCGTCTGAGGACGGCACACGGCGAAGGGCCGCGGCGAAGGCATCGTCGGTCGTGATCGCGTCGCCGGTCCCGCGTTCGACGTCGATCGCCCGTTCGATCGAGCCGGGGGTGTTGGCGACCATGCCCATCCCGTCGGCGACCGCGTAGGAGATCGGCGGCGCGAACGCCGAGGCGAGCGTCCTGATGCGGACGCCGCGATACGTGGAGCTCTTCCAGTGGGGCCGCTGGAACGAGGCATCGGTGAGCAGCACGCCGTCCGTACTGATGCTCGGATTGGTGAAGGGCGAGCCCGCCATCCCGAACACACCGACCTGGTCGAGCAGGGCGTTCGCAAGGGTGTCGAGCGACCGCCCCATCGCGGCGTCGTCGCTCGATCCGAGGATCAGCACGCCGCCCGGCGTCGGCTTCCCCGGCGCCACATCCAGGGCCATGTCGCCGTCGAACGACGTCAGCAGGCCATTGGGCCCGGTGATCCCCAGCTTCCCGAGCTGCTCGGCGAGGCCGGGGTCGGCGGCCTCGGCCTGGTCGAGCGCCGCGCCGAGCGATGCGTCGAGGTGCTCGGACGCCGTCACCCCGAATGCGTCCGCGGGGACCGCGCCGAGCAGCGGGTTCTCGTGGTCGGGCGCCTCCAGGGCACTCCGGAGCCCCGGAGGGAACTTCTCGGGGTCCGTCGAGACGTTGTAGTCGAGCGCGAGACCGTCGGGCTCGGCGGAAGCCGTCACGGCGAATCCCTCGATGCCGGCCTCCGCCGGCGCATCCGGCCCCGCCGCGTCGAGCAGGGCGCTCACGTTCACGTACGCGATCCCGAGACGCCCCGCCGGCAGCGGCTCGGTGGTCGTTCGAAAGCCCGGATCGTCCGCGAGCACGGCCGTGTCGCCCTGCGCGGCGTCGATCACGCCTTCGATGAAGGCCCGGCTGTTCGCCACGACCACGACGCCGTCGACGACGGCGGTCGCGAGCTGGTCCCCGCCGAGCGCCTCGGGCGCCGGGCCGACGCTGATGTCGACTCCCTTATAGGTGGAGACGTCCGGATCCTTGCCGACCCGTTCCCACATCGTGGCCAGCGACCGTTGGGCCCCGTCCACGTCGTCGGCGTCGACGAGCAGGCCGAGACGGGCGGTTCCGGACTTGTCGAGGCTGCCGGCAAACGCCACCTCGACCCCGATCCAGTCGAGATCCCGGCGTGAGAGGCCGGTCCCTGCGAGCAGCGAGTCGACGGCGTGACCGGCTTGGACGGACAGCCCTTCGCGGCCGAGCGACGGGAATTGGCCGGCCATGCGGAACAGGTTGGCCTTCTGGCTCGCCGACGGATCGAGATACCCCGCGACGACGAAGCCGGTGCTCGCGGGAAGCCGGGTGAGCAGCTCCTCGCTGCTGCCGCGCATCGCGAGGAACGCGGCCGAAGCCCCGCCGGCGACGAGCACGGCCGCGATGGCGCCGGCGACCACGATGGCCCGCGGAGCCCTCCGCCGCACCGGCGCCTCTTCCGGAGGCGGGGGAAGCGAAGGAGGGTCCGGGGTCCAGGGACGCTCGGCGTCGTCGGACATGGTTCGGATCGCCTTTCACGGTTCCGCGGTCGAAGGTTCCTCCTTCGAGGAACGGGGATCGACGGTAGCAGCGGTTGCGCGCCCGATGACCCCGCCGGATGGGGGATTTCCGGCCGGCTACGGGCGGAGGGTCTCGCGGCGGACGGTGACCGCCTTCAGTCGCTCCGGCAGCGGGTCGACACCGATCCCCGGCCCGTCGGGAACCGCCATCGTGCCGTCCGGCGCCATCTCGAACGGGGCAGTCAGATCCTCGTCGAAGTAGCGCGAGGACGGGCTGGTGTCGCCGGGAAGGGTGAACCCCGGCATCGCGGCCAGGGCGAGATTCGTGGCTCGGCCGATCCCGGTCTCCAGCATCCCGCCGCACCAGACCGGCGCGCCGACGGCGGCACACACGTCGTGCACGCGCCGGGCCTCCAGCACGCCGCCGACCCGGCCCTGCTTGATGTTGACGATGCGGCAGGCGCCGAGCTCGAGCGCGGCCCTCGCGTTCGCCGCACTGCGGATCGACTCGTCGAGGCAGAGATCCGTGGCGATCGCGGCCTGGAGCTTGGCGTGCTCCACGAGGTCGTCGTAGGGAAGCGGTTGTTCGATCATCACCAACGCCAGCTCGTCGAGGGCTCTGAACACATCCACATCGGCAAGGGCGTAGGCGGCGTTCGCATCGACGGAAAGGGGGACGCCCGGATGATGCCCTCTGACCACGCCGACCCGGTCGACGTCGAGGCCCGGGGCGATCTTCAGCTTGATCCGGCGATAGCCCTCGCGCACGTACCCGTCCACCTGCTCGACGAGCGCCTCGGCCGTCGGCTGGATGCCGACCGAGATGCCGCACTCGACACGGTCGCGGCCGGCGCCGAGGAACGCCGCGAGCGACACCCCGCGGGCGCGCAGTCCCGCGTCCACGACGGCGTCGACGAGCGTCGCTTTGGCCATCGGGTTTCCCCGAACCGCGCCGAAGAGGCGGTCGACCTGGTCGAGATCCTCGAGCACCCCGGGATCGGCGGCGAACAGCGCCGGCGCAAGGAACGAGCGGATCGCCAGCAACGCTCCCTCGGTGAACTCCGACGAGAAGGCGGGGGTGTCGTCGGCGACACACTCCCCCCAGCCGGCTGCATCGTCGGTTTCGACTCGGGCCAGCAGGCAGCGCTTAACCGACGTCTCGCCGAAGCTCGTACGGAACGGATGGAGCAGCGGCAGCTCCACGAGGAACAGCTCGATCGCGCGGACGCGGCTCACGACCGGTCTTCCGCAACGGTCCAGATGTAGGCGCTCTCGGCAACGTCGAAATCGGTCGGCATCAGGCCGTGCTCGAACAACTCCTCGAACACATCCGCGACGGCCTCGCGCCACGCCGCGGCGAGGTCGGGCCGCTCGCCGCGCATCGCCAGGTGCTCGGGCGGAACGGCGGTCCGGACGTGGGTCGCCCCGGCAGCGATCGCGCGGCGCTCGGGCGATCCGTCGGATGCGGCCTCGAGCGCGACCTCGGCCTGAGTCGGAGCCGGAGTCGGAGCGGCGGGCGGCGCCCCGGGCTCTCGCTTCAGATCCCAGCGGACGACGAGCCGGTCCGAGCGATCGCCCCGGTTGATCGCGTCCTCCATCGGTCCGTAGAAATCGCGGTGGAACCGGTCCCCGACCGCGCCGAGCTTGTGCAGGTTGAAATAGGCGTTGCGCGCGACGAGCGGATCGAAGGTCCAGCGAATGACGACGATTCCACGCTCGAGGCAGCGCGCGCGTTGCGCCAGCTTCAGCGCATAGCCGACGCCGCGATGCCGGCGATCCGGCAGCGCGGCAAGCATGTGGGAATGAAGGTGCAGCCCGTCCTCGTCGACGCCCGCCCAGCCGAGGACGAAGCCGATGAGGTCCTCCCCGTCGAATGCGCCGTGCGGGACGTTGCCGCTGTAGGCGAGAGCAAGAATCTCCTCACGCGGCAGCAACTGCTGCGGACCCCACGTGGCCGCCATGACGGCCAAGATCGCCTCGGCATCGGCGATCGAGGTCAGCGGTCGAAGCTCGACGCCGGCGGCTCGAGCCGCATCGGCAGCGAGCTGCGACGCGCCGTTCAGTCTTCTCAGCCGCCGGCCGGCGGCGGCAGCTCCTGCCACTCCACGTCGTCGACGTCTTCTCCGCGGCGCCGGCGCACAACCTGGACGACGGCGGTCACGATCGCCGCGATAAACGCGAGCTTCATCAACCGACGGAAGAAGCCCTTCTTCTTACCTGTCTCTTCGGCCTCTTCACCCACGGACCTCTCCTTCCCGTAGGAACCGGCCGAACGGCCGGCTCCCGAATCTCTTCCCTACTGTTACTGCGAGACTCTAACGTACACGTTGTGATGCCCGCATAGACAACCCACGGCCGCCGTGGAATGATCCGGCACCCGGGCGCCACCCCCGTTGCGCCCCCGGCCGCAGGGAGGGTCCACCGTGCGTCTCGCACCCCGTTCGGCCCACCGACCAGTCTTCAAACGAAGTCTTCTCGCTGTGGGGCTCGCAACCGCATTGGCGCTCGGCACGCTGGCTGCGGCAACCCCCGCACTGGCCGCCGGCCCGACCCAGTGCCCGGCGGCATTCCCCACCAAGAACGCGGTCGACGGCGTGACCGGCACCGGCTACACCGTCGAGCGCGGCACCGTTCCAGACCCCTTTACCGCCACGATCCTCGGACGGATCACCGACGGCATCGCGCCGGGGGTCGACATGATCATGGCCGACCTCGATTCGCCGGCACTCGACCGGGCGGGCGGGGTCTGGCAGGGGATGTCCGGCTCGCCGGTCTACGCAGGCAACGGCAAGCTGATCGGATCGGTTTCCTACGGGTTGTCGTTTGGCCCGTCCAAGATCGCCGGTCTGACACCGGCCGCGTCGATGAAGCCGATCCTCACGCAGCTTGCGGCAACCACGACACGCGCACAGTCAAGCGCCGTCATGCGCGAGCGGGTCTCGGCCACCACGTCCGCCGCCTCCCGGGTCGCCGCGACCGGAGATGCCACATCGGCCCAGGCGGCCGGGGGGTTCCAGCAGCTCGCCGTCCCGTTGTGGGTCTCGGGCACCGAGACCGCGGGGAACCATGCGCTGTTCGATCGGCTGCAGCAGCGCCTGCCCGGGGCGCGGGTCCTTGCCGGTGGAGCGACCGCCGGTGGAGCGTCGGCACCCGCATCCTCCATCTCGGCGGGTGGCAACTTCGCGTCGGCCATCTCTTACGGCGTCGCCACGCTGGCGGCGATCGGAACGACCACATTCGTCTGCAACGGGACGGCCGTGGCGTTCGGCCACCCGTTCCTCTCCGCGGGCTCGGTTTCGATGTCCGCTCACCCGGCCACCGCCGTCTACGTCCAGCCGGACTCGGCGGGCGCGCCCTTCAAGGTCGCGAACCTCGGCGGCGTCGCCGGCACGGTCGACCGCGACACGCTGACCGGCATCCGGGCACAACTCGGGGTCACGCCCCCGACGACGCTCATCACGTCGCACCTGACATCGAGCACGGGTGGCGGGTTCAACGGGACCACGCACGCGGTCTATCCGAACTACACGGCCGACGCGGCGGCGTTCCACACGCTGTTCTCGATCCAGAAGGCGCTCGGTTACGACGGTGTCGGTTCCGCCGACGTGACGATCACCGTGAAAGGCGTCCGCGCGAGCGGAAAGGCCTTCACGGTGAGGATCGCCGACTCGTACGCCGACCAATACTCCATCGGGTTCGCGGTGGCCGATCAGATGTTCTTCTTGATCGACAGCCTCGAGAATCAGCCCTTCGAAGAAGTCCACCTCAAGCACATCTCCGTGAACGGGTCGGTGAGCCCGACCTACAACGCAGAGCTGATCACCGGCGTGAAAGTGCTGCAGGGGACGAAGTACGTGAAGCCGCCCGAGCCGATCGCCGCCGCCCCGAAGAAGGATCTGGCGCTGCGGCTCACGCTGACTCCGTACCGCAGCACGGCCTCCACCACGGTCGACGCGGCGCTGGCCGTCCCGGCCGGCACCAGGGGCCAGTTCGGGTTCCTGACGATCGAGGCCGGTCAGGCCGAGTTTCCCCTGGGCGATCCGTCGTCGTTCCCGCAGTTGCTCAACGCCTGGCGCCACAAGGCCATGAACGCCTCGATCGAGATCACGCTGTACCTCGACACGGCGACGGTGAGGACGGTGGTTCCCACCAGCGGACCGGTCGGATTCTTCGACGGCTTCTACGACGTCATCGTCGAGTAGCCGAGCGGCAACCACACGCAGCGCGAGGGCCCGGCCGGGTCAAGCACTCGGCCGGGCCCGTGCCGCAAGCGGCACCCGATCGGCCCACGGGGCCGCCCCCGCGATGACCACGGCAAAGGCGGCGGGGATAACGAGCGCGAGACGGAGACCAACCAGGTCCGCCGCCAATCCGATCGTCGCCGGACCGACCATCGAGCCCAGATAGCTGATCGTCACGACCCACGCCAGGGCGGTCCCACGCCCGACGAAGGTGTTGCCCGCCGCGCTGAACGCGGTCGGCACGACGGAGGCCAGGCTGACGCCGAGCACAGCAAAGCATGCGACGGCGATGGCGGGCTCGCGCAGAACGATCCCGATTCCGAGGGCCGCGGCCGCCCCCACGCCCCCCGCGCGGACGAGCGTCACCGAGCCGAGGCGCGCGGACAACCGATCCCCGGCGAACCGCGACGTCACCATGCCCACGGAGAACGCCACGACCGCGAATGCCGCAACGGTCACCGTGGTGCCGAGCGACTCGCGCAGGTACAGGGCTCCCCAATCCATCGCCGATCCCTCGATGAGAAAGCTGCTGAAGCCGATCAATCCCAGGAGCACGACGCGGCGGGATCGCAGCGGATGATCGGCGTGTCCGCGATCTGCGCCGGCGCGGTGCTCATCGGACGCGAGCATCCACAGCGTGCCGAGCGCGACCACGGAAAGCGCCCCCGCGGTGATCGCGAACTGCTCCGACGGAGCCATGTCGATCGCGGCGGCGCCGGCAGCGGCCGCGGATCCGATGAGCAGTCCGACGCTCCACAGACCGTGGATCCCCGACATGATCGGTCGGCCGATGCTCCGTTCGACGCCGACGGCATTCGTGTTGATCGCGACGTCGAGCACGCCGCTCGCCGCACCAAGCACGACCAGCGAGACGGCCAGCGTCGGGAGATCCCGAGCGAACCCCGGACCGATCAACGCCAGGGCCAGAAGCGGCATCCCCACGCGGATCAGGGTGCGTGAACCGACCCGCCTGAGCAGCGGCTCGGCAAGCCGCGTGCCGGCGAACAGCCCGACGGCGAAACCGGTGAGCGCGAGACCCAGGCCGCCGTCGTCGACCGCCGTCCGGACCTTGATCGAGGGCAGCCGGGGGCCCAGGCTGCCCATCAGCCCGCCGTGGATCGCGAACGCCACTCCGATCCCGACGCGGGCCCGTCCCGCGAGCGGCGTGGTCACACCGAGCGGTCCTCGCCCACGGCGGCGGCGGAGTCCAGCGCGACGACGAGACCGGCCCCTCCGCCCCCGACGGCGATGCCACGACCCGTCGGCCGGCCCCGCCGATCCTCGATCTGCGACGGGTCGAGCCGCGCACCCTTGCGGAATCGCATGACTCATTATCAGGGAGCCGCGAGGGGCTCCCTTTCACCGGACCGGCTCACCGACTTCTACGCGAGGGCCTCGCGTACGCTCAGGAGATGGGGAACGATCGCGACGCGCGAAGCCCGTCCATCGACTGAAGGAGGCAAGATGGAAAAGGACGATCCGTGGGACGAGAACGACGGCGAGGAGCTCGAAGCCGAGATCATGAGGGCCGACCACCCGTTCGGAGCGGACCTGCACGGCACGACGCCGGCGGAGGCACTCGAGGGTGAAGGACTCGAGGAGGCCCTGGCCGAGGAGCGGCCCTCCGGACGGACGATCGACGAGGCGCTCGAGGTCGTCGACGACGGGGTTCCCGACCTCGAGGACGAACTGGTCGCCGAGGGGCACCGCGTGATGGACGACTTCCCGTCCCCCGAAGAGGCGGCACTGACGGTCCGCGACGAGGCTCCGGGCGCGACCGACCACGAGGACCCCCACCCCGTCGACGAGGCGTAACGCGTTCGGATCCGGTGAGCGGCAACGCCGGATCTCGGCGACCGCCGCCGTGTACCCGCGAATGTCGGCGATTAGGAACGCATGGACGTCGGCGTCTTCGCCAGCGTCCATCTGAGTGTGACGATCACCCCGCGGTTCGGCGGAGCAGGAGGTCCGAACCCTGCCAGTCCTTCGTCGGCCCGCTTCTACGCGGCCGCAGGCGCGGAGGCCGCGGGGTTCCGGGCGTGCCGCAAGTGTCGTCCCGAGACCAGCCCCGACTCGCCCGACTGGGACGTCCGGGCCGACCTCGTGGGTCGCGGCCTGCGCTTGATCGCCGATGGAGTGGTCGACCGCGACGGGATCGGCGGGCTCGCGAACCGCCTCGCGGTGGTGAGCCGGCACCGCGCTCCGCCCATCGAAGCGTCAGACGGAGCCGCTGAACGTGTCGCACTTCCTCGGGTTGCCAGTTTGGTAGCCGGTGTCGAACCACTGCTGGCGTTCCGCGGCCGATCCGTGGGTCCACGTCTCCGGGTTCACGCGACCCTGGAACTCCTTCTGGATGCGGTCGTCCCCGACGGCGGCCGCAGCATCCAACGCGTCGGCGATGTCGGTGTCCGTGATCTGCGCGAGATAGCCGGTGTCGACGCCGTGGGCGGCCCAGACGCCGGCGTAGCAGTCGGCTTGCAACTCGATTCGAACGGACGCGCTCTGTGGACCCTCGCTGCCACCACCGGCGCGGTCGAGCGTCCCGAGGAGGTCCTGCACGTGATGGCCGTACTCGTGGGCGAGCACGTAGCCCTGCGCGAGCGGGCCACCGCGAGCGCCGAATTGATCCTTGAGCTGCTGGAAGAAGCCGAGGTCGATGTAGACCTGCGCGTCACCCGGGCAGTAGAAGGGTCCGACCTCCGTCGTCGCGCGACCGCACGCCGAGGAGGTCTCCTGGACGAAGAACACGGTCGGCGCCTCGCGGTACCCGTCGATCCGCCCCCGCCAGTACTCCTGGATGCTGTTCACGAACGCGACGATCCGGCAGTCCTCGCTCCCCTGTGCATCCGCCCCGGTTTGGCAGTGGCTCAAGTCCGGCGGCGTCGAGTTGCTCCCCACCGTGACACCGGACAGATCGCGAAGTGCTTGTTCGATCGAGGTCGAGGGCGAGTCGCTGTTCAACGCGTTCATGAGGATGAGAACCACTGCGATCACGAGACCGGCTCCACCGCCGCCAACGGCCAGCCCGCGCCCCGACGGCCGTCCCCGCCGATCCTGAATCTGCGACGGATCCAACCGCGCGCCCTTGCGAAATCTCATTGACGCCTTTCTACCCAGATCGGGTCGCCGGCGAACCGATAACCCGGTACAGGCGCCAGCGGCCGGGGACGCCCTTCAGGTCGTGGTCGCCGGCATCCTCGAACGCGAGGCCGGAGCCGGCGGTGAGGTCCTTGACCGTCTGCGACACCAGCACTTCGGATGCCTGGGCGTTCGCGGCAACCCGCGCGCCGATCGAGACCGCCAGCCCGCCCACCTTGCCATCGATGACCTCGCACTCGCCCGTGTGGATGCCGGCTCGGATCTCGATACCGAGCTCCCGGATACGCTTGGCGATGTCGAGAGCGCAGTGGATCGCACGCGCGGGGCCGTCGAACGTGGCGTAGAAGCCGTCGCCGGCGGTATCGATCTCGATGCCGTTGAGGCGACGCAGCGAGTCGCGCACGATCCCGTGATGCCGCTCGAGAAGCTCCTTCCACGCTCGATCGCCCATCTCGGCGGACCGCTGCGTGGAACCGACGATGTCCGTGAACATCACAGTGGCCAAGACGGTGCCCAACGCGGCCGGCGGCCGCTCGGCGCCGACGAAGTCACGGATCTGTTCGGCCCACGCGGGGAACTCATCGGTACTCCAAGCGTCGCCCGGCATCTCCCGGACCTCAGCGGCGTGCATCTTGGACGCGATGTACTCGGCCTGCTCCACGCTGCCCTTTCGGTCCTTGTGCACGAGCAGCAGCGTGGGTGTGTGCACGACATCGAGGACGCTACGGACGTCGATCTCGTACCAGATGTCCGCCATCTTGCGCGCCACATCGGGCGTGCACGAGCCGCGACTCATGATCGACGTGGACAACGCGGCCCCCGCAGGCAAGACGTTCCCCGCGACCTCCTGGTCTTCGAGGAACGCCCTCCCATAGGCGTCGGTTCCCCAAAGGTCGATGAACTCGAGCTCTGCTTCCCGGTCCTCGAGCGTCTGGCCCCAGGGGAAATCCTCGGCCCAGGCAAAGCGCGGCGTCGGCTCGAGCCAAACCATCGCTCGCGGAAGTCGCGGCCGCATCGCGGCGGCCAGGACGTTGACCGCTCCGCTCGCGAAGACACCCAGGAGCACCGGTCTGCGGCTCCCGATCGTGTTGAGCACGGTGACGAAATCGGACACACGAGTCTCGAGCGTGGGGAGCTCGACGTTGCGACTCGACAGTCCGATGCCGCGCGGGTCGTGCGTGATCACCCTGGAGAACGACCGCAACTCGCGGAGCCAAGGCCCCCACGTCGGGTCCATCCACTCGAGGTCGATGTTGCCCGGCCAGTCGGACTGACAGGCAAGGTCGATAGGACCGTCGCCGTCCACGCGATAGCCGATGTAGACCCCGTCACTGGTGTGGGCGTAGCCGAACGTCGAGCTCTCCGTCACAGCCCGATCCTCACCCGCCAGTCACCCCGGGCACAACCCGCCTCGTTCGATAACGAGCTGGACGGGCGAGCCATCCACCTCTTCCTTTGGCGTCCCGAAGTCGACGGCAACCGTAACCTTCCACCGGTGCCGAGCGTCCTAGTTGGTGTACACGACATGAGCGAGACGTGAGCGACGAGACCCGACGCGATGAACGCGAAGCCCGCAGCAGCCGGCTCGACGACCTGTACCGCAGGCACGCCGATGCCTCGGTCAGGCTCGCGTACCTGCTCACGGGCGACCGCGAGCTCGCGGAAGACCTGATGCAGGAGGCGTTCGTGAAGGTGGCGCGGCATCTCGGACATCTGCGGAATCCCGACGGATTCGAGGCGTACCTGCGGCGCACCGTCGTCAACCTGGCCAACTCGCAGTTCCGCCGGCGGCGGCTCGAGCGCACCCATCTGGAGCGGGAACGATCCCTCGCCCGTCCCAATCAGGCGGCCGACGAGCGGGTGGAAGATCGCGACTCCCTCCGAGGGGCGCTGATGGCCCTTCCGGTCCGCCAACGATCGGCGATCGCCCTGCGGTACTACCTCGACCTGCCCGAGGCCGAGATCGCCGACCTGCTCGGGTGCCGGGTGGGGGCGGTCAAGGCCCTGCTTCACCGCGGTCTCGACTCCCTTCGCGCGGGAGTCGCTCCATGACCGGGCCCCGCCACGACGGCGCCGACCTCGAGACCCGCGTCCGCCGGACGCTCGCGACGATGTGGGACGAGCTCCCGCATCACTCGGCCCCTCCGGCGACGCTGGTGCGGCGAGCCAGGCGCGGAGCCGTCGGCGGCGCGCTCGTCGTGGGCCTCGTGGTCGTCCTCGTCGGGGCCGGCGTCGTGGTCGGCGCCAGCCGGCTCGACACCGGGACCCCCACCCTGCCGGCCGCCTCGATGAGCGAGCAGGCGATCATGTCCTCGCTGGAGGACCGTCCCGTTCGAACGCCGGCCGTCGGCGCGGGGTGCCCGACCTCGGTCGGCCGGACGATCCGTCCGGTGGGGGCGGGATTCACGGGCAGCACGATCGCCAGCGGCGAGAGCCCGGCGTGGTTCGCCGGGGACTTCGCCCAGCCCTTCACCCTGCGCCGCTCGAACCGGACCCCGGCGGGCTGGTACGACCTCAAGGCGATCTGGGTCGTCTCCTCCGACTATCACGGTCCGGTGCTGATCCGCGCCGCGCAACTCACGGGAGCAGGTGGCATCGGATTCTCGATCGCCGTCGGCGACGCGCCGACGCTGGAGGAGCTCCCACTCTCGACGGGCAACCGCCCGGACGGACTGTGGTACAGCCTGCCGACGTCCACGTTCATCCGCGGACCCGGCTGCTTCGCCTACCAGGTCGACGGGTCGAACTTCACCGAGACCATCGTGTTCGAGGCGCGGCTTCCCTAGCGGCGATCCCGGGACGATCAGGTCCCGGCCCGGCGCGGGACGTGTCAGGATGCAACCCCACCATGACGCGCGGCATCGAGCATCGTCGCATCCCGGCCGCCGCCCTCGTCGCCGGAGCGATACTGATTGCCGCAGCCTGCACGGGCGGTTCGGCTCCACCGGCCGGAACCACGACCCTTCCGGCGACGACCCCGGTCACGCCGACGCCGTCGACTCGGTCGACACCCACGCCGCACCCGAGCGCCTCGCCCACGCCGTTCGACCCGGCCGCGCTCCACCTGTCCTTGCGTCTGGTGGCCGGGCAGATCCCCGCCCCCGTGCTCGTCACGAACGCAGGCGACGGTACGGACCGGCTCTTCGTGCTCGAAAAAGCCGGCCGCATCGACGTCCTCCAACCCGGCGCAACGAGACCGTCGACGTTCCTCGATCTCACGAGCCGGATCGCCTCCGACGGAGAGCAGGGCCTCCTCGGCCTCGCCTTCCACCCCGAGTTCGCCTCGAACGGTCGCTTCTACATCGACTACACGGACACGAACGGCGACACCGTCCTCGCCGAGTACCGCGTCTCGACCGGAGACTCCGAGCGCGCGGATCCGGCGTCGGAGCGGCAGGTTCTCGGGATCGACCAGCCGTACTCCGACCACAACGGGGGGAACCTCGCGTTCGGACCAGACGGATACCTCTGGATCTCGAGTGGCGACGGCGGCGGCGGCGGCGACCCGGAGGGCGCCGGGCAGAGGCTCGACACCCTGCTCGGCAAGATCCTGCGGATCGACGTCGACACTCGGACCGACGGCCTCGCCTACGGCATCCCGCCCGACAACCCGTTCGTGGGCGTCGCCGGGGCGCGTCCCGAGATCTGGGCCTACGGCCTGCGGAACCCGTGGCGGTTCAGCTTCGACCGGACAACCGGCGACCTGTGGATCGGCGACGTCGGCCAGAACCACTACGAGGAGATCGACCACGTCGCGGGCAACCGGGCCGGCTCGGACTTCGGGTGGAACGTGATGGAGGGCGACTCGTGCTACGAGCCTGCCTCGGGATGCGACCCCGCCGGGCTCACGCTCCCGGTGGCCGTCTACAACCACAGCCAGGGATGCGCGGTGGTCGGCGGCTTCGTCTACCGCGGGAAGCGGTGGCCGGCGCTCCTCGGCGCGTACCTGTACACCGACTATTGCTCCGGAACGATCTGGGGCTTGGACGCCTCCGACCCCAACGCATCCGCGGCCGTCCTGCTGCAAACCGGCCGGACGCTCAGCTCGTTCGGCGAGAGCGAATCCGGAGAGCTCTTCGCCACGGGGATTGCTGGGGACAAGGTGCTCCGGCTCGTCGGCGCGGCCGCATGATCGCGGACGGGGTGTTCGCCATCGCCGCGACCCTCCTCATCCTGAACGTCGACACCCAGATCGGGATCGGAGCGCTCAGCCGGTGCGATCGAGGAAGGCGAGCGTGCGCTCGACGACGAGGTCGGTCGACGCCCTGTCGTACTCGCTCCACGAGCTGTCCGTGAACAGGTGCGCAGAGCCCGGGTAGAGAAAAAGCTCCCCCCGGTCTCGGCCACGAGCTGTTGCCCGCCCTCCAGGTTGAACCACGGGTCGTTCTCGCTGACGTGCACCTGGAGCCCGGCGCCGGCGGGCCAGGGAACCTCGAACTCCCCCGGTGGGTTGTCCCCGCCGTGGTACAGCAGCGCGCCGAGCGCACCGGGGCGCGTCTGCACGAGCCGCTGCCCGTACACGGTGCCCAGCGAGAATCCAGCGACGACGACCTCGGCCGGAAGATCGGCAATCGCCGCCTCGCTCCGCGCGATCATCGGCTCCCAGCCGATCGACTCTTCGTGCGCGACGCCCTCCTCGATGTTGTCGAACGTGCGGCCCTCGAACAGATCGCCGACCGTCACGTTGTGGCCGCCCTCGCGGATTCGCTCCGCGAACGCCTTCACGCCCTCAGTCACTCCCAACGCGTGGTGGAACAGAATCACGTTGGTCATTTCGACACTCCCTCGCACGTCGTTGTCGCCGCCAGTCTCGCAGCCGGTTCCGACAAGGAAGTCCTACCCAGGCTTCCCCCCTCCTCACTCGCCACAGCCACCGGTGGAAGCAGACACCTTTAGTACAGGGCGGTGTTATCTCTCTTCAGGCTCCCTCGGGTCTCCCCTGGTCAAATGAGAACGCCATTCAACGCGAACGCCGAAGATCAGCACCAATGACCACCCGATCCCGAAGGCGCTTACCCGAGAAACACAACCTTCGCGGAAGCGCCAAGTCCCAGCGTGGCAACCGGGTACGCGAACCACGTCCAGATCACCAGGTTGATCAAACCGCTCAGGCGGAACCGCCACGGGGTGGCTCGCCTGCCAATCCGCATGACCCATGCCCTAGGATTCGCGCTCGGACATGCGACCCTGAGCGGCTCGTCCTTGTTGTGGGCCTGGGTGGACTTGAACCACCGACCTCTTCCTTATCAGGGAAGCGCTCTAACCGAGCTGAGCTACAGGCCCCATGCGCGGCAGGGTAGCGACAGGCCTTGGGCCCGTCAAAGGGTCGGCGTCAGTTGCGGTCGCGCTGCGCGAGGGTGATCTCGACGCCGCCGACGACGTCGGAGATCAGGTTGTAGATGAACGCGACCAGCACGTTGATGAACGACCACACGACCGTCGCGATACAGCCCGCGACGAACAGCCACGTGAACAGCACCCCGCCGTGGATTACGTACGGCTGCGCGCCGCGCGTCGAGATCTCGCCCGACGCGAACAGCTCACCCAGGATCCGCTCGAGTGAGTCGATGGCACCGGCCGCGGTCAGCACCACGTAGATGATCGCGAGCGCCAGGTACACGATCAGCATCACGCAGAAATAGAAGATCAAGGAGAACTTCAGCACCGACAGCGGCGAGATCTGCCGGATCATGACCCGCGTCCGCCGCGAGCTCCAGCGGCGCGGCGCACCGCCCGTGCCGCGATCCGTCGGCTTCCGAGCCGCTCTGCCTCCCTCGACCGCTTCACCTCGCCTGCGCGACGCGCGCCTCGGCGTCGGGAGCGCCACATCCAGGACTGGGTCGGAGGCGACCGGGATACCGGCAGACGACGCCCGCTGCTCGACCTGCGGAGCCGGCGGCGGCGCCGTCACCGGTTCGGTCCCCGGCGACGACGCCGGCGTGTTCGAAGGCGCGCGGCGTGGTTCGGACGCCCGCCGTTTGGGCGGCGGATCGTTGCGTCCCTGCGGGTCTCGTGTGGTCTGGGCCATATGAGCCCCTAAGCCTACGCTGTCGAACTGCCGTTTACCCGGAGCGAACATCCGGACGCAATCAGATCCGCAACGGACCGGTCTTCGCGAAGAGCGCACGCATGTGCCACACGGCGAGTGCCGCGCCCCCGATCGGCACCAGGACCCACGCTCTCGTGGCGATGTCGTCCTGGAACAGCAACGCGCCGATGCCCATGCCGGCGCCGAGCACGGCGATGATCGCGTCCATCACGAGCGGAGGAACGACGGACCGGCCCCGCAGCTCCAGCGCCGCGGCAACCGCGCCGAGTCCGACCAGCAGCGCCGCACCCGCCGCCGGGTGCACCCTCACTCCTCCATCTGCATGATCACCGGCGCGAGCGCGACCACGTGCGCGCCCTCTTCCACGCGCATCGTGCGCACGCCCTGGCTCGCGCGACCGACGCGGCGGATGTCGCCCGCCGGCACCCGCACGACCTGGCCGCTCGAGGAGATCACGAACATGTCGATGTCCTTGGACCCGACGTAGGCGCCGGCGAGCGCGCCGGTCTTGGTGGTGATCTGGTGCCCGATCACGCCCTTTCCGCCGCGGCCCTTGGTCGGGTAGTCCTTGAGCGGCGAGCGCTTGCCGTATCCCTGCTCGGTGACGCTGATCATCTCCTCGCCCTCGGAGGCGAGCCCGACCGAGATCACGCGGTCGTCCTCGGCGACTCGCATCCCGATCACGCCGCCGGTGGCCCGGCCCATCGGCCGCACGAGCGACTCCTTGAACCGGATCGCCTGCCCGGCGCGCGAGACGAGGAAGACCTCGTCCTTGCCCTCCGTCAGCTTGACGTCGATCAGCTCGTCGCCCGGACGGAGGTTGATCGCGATGAGGCCGGTACGCGGCGAGTCGTACTCGGGCAGCGCCGTCTTCTTGACGATCCCGTTCTTCGTCGCGAACAGCAGGAACTCGCCCTCGGTGTACTCCTTGAGATCGATGACGGCGCTGATCCGCTCGTCGCCGTCGAGCGCGACCCCGGGCAGGTTCGCCGCGTAGAGCCCGCGCGCGGTCCGCCCGACCTCCGGGATGTCGTACGCCTTGACGCGATAGACGCGTCCCTTCGTCGTGAAGAAGAGCATCCAATTGTGGGTCGTCGTCGTGAACACGTGTTTGACGACGTCCTCTTCCTTCAAGTTCTGCCCGCGGACGCCCTTGCCGCCCCGCCCCTGACGCTTGAACGAGTCGAGCGGCAGCCGCTTCACGTAACCGGCGCGGCTGACCGTGATCAGCACGTCCTCCTCGGCGATCAGATCCTCGAGGTCGAGATCCGCCTCGTCGGCGCGGATCTGCGAGCGGCGCGGATCCGCGAACCGCTTCTTGATCTCGAGCAGCTCGTCCTTGACGACGCCGCGGATCTTCTTCGGATCCTTCAGCAGCGCGTTGAAGTGCTTGATGTCGGCCAGCAGCTTCGCGTGCTCCGCGTCGAGCTCCGCGCGCGCGAGCCTGGTCAGCCGGCGAAGCGGCATGTCCAGGATGTGATTCGTCTGGATCTCGGAGAGCTTGAACTTCTTCATCAGGCTCGTCCGCGCCGCGTCGGCGTCCTGCGACGCGCGGATGATCTTGATGACCTCGTCGAGATGGTCGAGCGCGATCAGCAGGCCCTGAACGATGTGGTCGCGCTCTTCGGCCTTGCGCAATTGGAACCGGGTGCGCCGCGTGACGACGTCGACCTGGTGGTCGACGTAGTAGCCGACGGTCTCCGCGAGGTTGAGCGTCCGCGGCACGCCGTCGACGAGCGAGAGCATGATCACGCCAAAGCTGTCCTGCAGCTGCGTGTGCTTGTAGAGCTGGTTGAGCACGACCTGCGGGTTGGCGTTCCGCTTCAGGTCGACGACGAGCCGCATCCCCGCGCGTCCGCTGGAGTGGTCCTTGATGTCGGCGATCTCTTTGACCCGCCCGGACTTGACCAGATCGGCGATCTTCTCCGCCAGTCGCGCCTTGTTGACCTGGTACGGGAGCTCGCTGACGACGATCCGCGAACGGCCGGGCTGGCCCTCCTCGATCGTGCAGACCGCGCGCACGCGGATCGATCCGCGACCGGTTTCGTAGGCCTGGCGGATGCCGTCTCTGCCGATGATCTGTCCGCCCGTCGGGAAGTCCGGGCCCTTGATGAACTTCATCAGGTCGCCCGGCGTGGCCTCCGGATGGTCGAGGTAGTGGACGACCCCGTCGATCACCTCACCGAGGTTGTGCGGCGGGATGTTCGTCGCCATGCCGACCGCGATGCCGCCGGCGCCGTTGACGAGCAGGTTGGGAAAGCGCGACGGCAGCACGAGCGGCTCCTGCTCGTAGCCGTCGTAGTTGGGGACGAAGTCGACGGTCTCTGCGTCGATGTCGCGGAGCATCTCCATCGCCATCCCGCCCAGACGCGCCTCCGTGTACCGCTCGGCGCCGGCCGGGTCGCCGTCGACCGAACCGAAGTTGCCGTGCGGGTCGATCAGCGGGTACCGCAGCGAGAAGTCCTGCGCCATCCGCACCATGGCGTCGTAGATCGCCGTGTTGCCATGCGGGTGGTACTTGCCCATCACGCCACCGACGACGTTGGAGGACTTGCGGTACGGCCGGTCCGGTCGCAGACCGGACTCGTACATCGACCACAGGATCCGCTTCTGAACCGGCTTCAGGCCGTCGCGGACGTCGGGCAGCGCGCGGCCGACGATGACGGACATGGCGTAGTCGAGGTACGACCGCTGGATCTCCTCCTCCAGCTGGACGGGCTCGATACGGCCGGCGAACAGGTTCTGCGACACGCGATCCCTTTCCCTACAGGTCGTTCCTAGACGTCGAGGTTCTGAACGTCCTTGGCGTTGGTCTCGATGAACTCCTTGCGCAGCTGCACGTCCTCACCCATCAGGATCGTGAAGAGCCGGTCCGCGGCGACCGCGTCCTCCAGCTCCACCTGCAACAGGATCCGCTGCTCCGGGTCCATCGTCGTTCGCCACAGCTGGTCGGCGTCCATCTCGGCGAGCCCCTTGAACCGCTGCGGATCGAGCTTTTTCTCGCCGTTGCCGTCGCTACGGAAGATCTCCCACTCGCGCTCCGTGTAGAAATACAGCTCTTTCTTTCCTTCCTTGAGCAGGTAGAGCGGCGGCTGGGCGATGTAGACATAGCCCGCGTCGATCAGCTCGCGCATGTGTCGGAAGAGGAAGGTGAGCAGCAGCGTCCGGATGTGCGCGCCGTCGACGTCGGCGTCGGCCATGATCACGATGCGGTGATACCGCGCGCGAGCCAGATCGAACTCCTCGCCGATGCCGGTGCCGATCGCGGTGATGAGCGCCTGGATCTCCTGGTTCTCGAGAATCTTGTGCAGGCGCGCCTTCTCGACGTTCAGGATCTTCCCGCGGATCGGCAGGATCGCCTGTGTGGCAGGGTTTCTGGCCTGCTTGGCCGAACCGCCGGCCGAGTCGCCCTCGACGATGTAGATCTCGCAGGACGCGGGGTCCGAGAGCTGGCAGTCGGCCAGCTTGCCCGGCAGCGAACCGGACTCGAGGAACGACTTGCGGCGCGTCAGGTCGCGCGCCTGCTTGGCCGCGAGGCGCGCCTTCGCCGCGCCCTGTCCCTTCTGCACGATCCGCTTGCCGTCGCCGGGGTGCTCCTCCAGCCACGTGGCGAACGCGCCGTTCACCGTCGTCTCGACCAGCGAGCGCATCGAGGCGTTCCCGAGCTTGGTTTTCGTCTGCCCCTCGAACTGCGGGTCGCGAAGCTTGACACTGACGATCGCGATCAACCCTTCGCGGACGTCCTCCCCGATCAGGTTGTCCTCTTTCTCCTTGAGCAGTCCCTTGTTCCGCGCGTATCGGTTGATGACGTTCGTGAGGGCCTTCTTGAGTCCCTCCTCGTGCATCCCACCCTCGTGGGTGTTGATCGTGTTCGCGAACGAGAAGACCGACTCGGAGTAGCCGCCGGTCCACTGGAGCGCGATCTCGACCTCGGCGTCCTCTTCCTTCGCCTCGACCGCGATGACCTTCGTGAGGGCGTCCTTGCCCGCAGCAAGGTGCTTCACGAAGTCCACGAGCCCGCCGGTCGCCTTGAAGGTCTCCTTGTGGGCCGGCTCCTCGCGCTCGTCGACCAGGTTGATCTCGACGCCCTTGTTGAGAAACGCGAGCTCGCGGAGGCGTTCGACGAGGACCTTCCGCTCGAACTCCCGTGTCTCGACGAAGACCTCGGGGTCGGGCCAGAACCGGACCGTGGTGCCGGTCTTGGTCGAGGCCCTGCCCTTCGCGAGCTTCTTCGTGGGCTTGCCGCGGGCGTACTCCTGGTGCCAGGAGAACCCGTCACGCTGGACGTCGACGACGAGCTTCTCGCTGAGCGCGTTGACGACCGAGACGCCGACGCCGTGCAGACCGCCGGAGATGCGGTAGCCGCCGCCGCCGAACTTTCCGCCGGCGTTGAGCGTCGTCAGCACGACCTCCATCGCCGGACGGCGGTTCTTCGAACCGGGAATCGGCTTGACCGGGATGCCGCGGCCGTTGTCGTACACGCTCGCCGACCCGTCGGCATGCAGCGTCACCACGATCCGCGACGCGTGACCACCCATGGCCTCGTCGATCGAGTTGTCGACGACTTCGTAGACGAGATGGTGCAGGCCCCGGGAGCTGGTCGTGCCGATGTACATGCCCGGTCGAAGCCGGACGTGCTCGACTCCCTCCAGCACCTGGATGTTGCTGGAGTCGTAGCCGGATCGCTTTTTCGATGCTCGGGACGGCTTTTTCGGGGGTGTTTCCGGGGTCGGAACCGATCTCTCAGCGGTAGCCAAACGTCCTCCGTATCCGGCCCACGCGGCGGCCCCTCGCGGATCGCGGGAGGCGTGCGCCGGGAGCTCGCACGAACCCCCATATTCTACCAACCGCGGGTGTCATTCAGGGGATGTTCGGGCCCCTGAATTCCGCTCTCTACCAGCGGTTTTCGTCTGCCGGAACGACCACGATCCTGACGGTGCGGATCTGCCCGCCGCCGAGCGCCTCGTCGGCCTTGTTTCGGATCTCGTCGGCCATGAACCGCGCTTGTGCCCCCCAGGGCCCGTCGGTCGCCCGTACGGTCAGCATGCCCTGCTCGAGGGTGTGGGGCGCGGTCGCCGCCGCGAGGCGCTCACCGACGATCTCGGGCCAGCGACGGGCGAGCGCAGCGACGGGAAGGCCGCGCGCGAACGCCGGCTCGGTCAGCAGGCTGTCCACGATCTCGCCCAGCGGAACCGGGTCGCCGCTCCGCCGCTCGCGCCGGCCGCCGAATCCCTTGGAGTGCGGCATCAGGCGGCCCGCACCCGGACCGTGCCGGCGCGCACGTCCCATACCTCGGCGGCGCCGGCCGGGATCGCCGCGTCGTCGGCGACGCTGATCACGACCTGGCCGCCGCGCTCGGCCAGGCGCGCACCGACGCGATCGCGCCTCGAGGGATCCAGCGCGCTGAACGGATCGTCGACGAGCAGCACCGGCGGCTCCCCCACCTCCGCCTCGACCGCCGACGCTTGCGCCAGGCGAAGGCAGAGCGCGGCCGCCGACGTCTCGCCGTGGGAGCCGAACGCCCGGGCGCCGAGATCGCGGACGGCCAGCTCCAGATCGTCGCGGTGCGGACCCACGAGCGAGGTCCGACGCTGGAGCTCGTCGGTCCGGCGCTCGTCCAGACGCGTCCTGAACGCGGCTTCGGGCTCGGGGGCGGCGGCTGGGCACGTCCGGCGCGTAGGCGACATGCAGCCCGTACCCGGTCACGTGGTGGAACTCCTCGCGGGCGGCATCGGCGATCCGTTCGACGGCGTCGGCGCGGGCACGGCCGAGCGCGACGCCGCTCTCGATCAGCTGCTCGTCCCAGGCATCGAGCCCCGGCGGAGTCGTTCCACGACCGTCCCACTCCTTGAGGAGCCGGTTCCGCTGACGAAGGACCCGTTCGTAGGCGGTCGTCAGCGTGTCGCGCGCCGGGTGCAGCGACACGACCAGCTCGTCGATGAAGTCGCGGCGCTTCGACGGATCGCCGGTCACAACGCGAAGGTCGAACGGTCCGGAGAACACGACGCGCACGCGCTGGCGGACGTCGCGGCGGCGGCGAACCGGCGAGCGGTCGATGCGCATGCGGTTCGCTCCCTTGCGCGGAATCTCGATCTCGACGAGCACCTTGCCTCCGAGCGTCTCGAACTCCCCGCGCGCGAACGCGGACTCGGTTCCCTCGCGGACCAGATTGGCCGACGCCGACGTTCTCGGCGACGCGAGCGCGTAGAGAAAGGCGATCCCTTCCAGCAAGTTCGTCTTTCCCTCGCCGTTTGGTCCGGCCACGGCGATCAGTCCCGCCGGCGGCGGCTCGAGGCGGGTGTGCTCGTGGTTTCGGAAGTCGCGAAGCTCGACCCAGCGCAGGCGCATCTGGCCGCCCGCGCTCCCGCCGGCCTCAGCCGACCGCGGCCGGGAGCCGGACCGGCATCACCAGGTAGGTGAACTCGTCGCTGTCGCCGCGAACCACGCCGGGCTTCAACCCGTCGCGGACGTCGATCCGCACCGACTCGCCCGAGGCCGCACCAAGCCCGTCCGCCAGGTAGTGCGGGTTGAAGGCGACCTTCAGATCCTCGCCCTCGTACCTCGCTTCGACGGTCTCGACCGCCTGTCCGAGATCCGGGGAGCTGGACGAGAGCTTGACGCCGAGCGCGTTGAACTCCATGCGCACCGGAGTCGTGTCGCGGGCGAGCAGCCCCACACGGCGGACGGCATCCAGCAACTGCTGGCGCGAGACCACCAGCCGGCTCTCGTGGGTCTCGGGCAGGAGCTGCCGGTAGGCGGGGAACTCGCCCTCGATCAGCCGCGACGTGAGCGTCAGCGCCCCGATCGTGAACGACACCTGCGACTCGTCGACCCAGACGACCAGCTCCGCCTTCTCGTCGACCGAGGCGGCGCGTCCGGCCTCGGTCAGCGCGCGCTCGGGCACGATCACCGCGGCCTCGCCGTCGGCGGTCGCGACCAGATCGCGCACCGCCAGGCGATACGAGTCGGTCGCGACCAACACGACGCCCTCGCGGCTGATCTCGAGCAGGATCCCGGTCAGCACCGGGCGCGCATCGTCGCGCGACGCCGCCCTGGCGACCTGCGCGACGGCGTCGGCGAACGTCCCCGCCTCGACCGTGATCCGGGTCCCACCCGGCGCCTGCAGTCCCGGGAAGTCCTCGGCCGGCAGCAGCCGGAGCGTGCCCTCGTACGCGGCGCAGCGGATCCTCGCCTGCGACTGATCGGCCTCGAACTCGATGGGCGCGTCCGAGAGCGACTTCACCGTGTCGGCCAGCAACCGGGCCGGCACGAGCGCGGTTCCCGCGTCCTGGGCCTGCACCTGCGCCGACAGCCGCGCCGAGACCTCGAGGTCCGTCGTCGTCAGCGTCAGCTGCCCGTCCTCGGTGACCTCGATCAGGACTCCCGTCAGGGCGGGGATGCCGGGACGCGATGACACCCCACGCTGGACGGTCTGGAGCGCCTCGGAGAACACGTCACGGTCGCACCTGAACTTCACGATCCCCACTCCCTTCTCATGTTGGTCTTAGAACTCTCTACTGACAGTGGTAGGCATTGTGGAAAGGTGCAGAGTCACCCGATCTCCGCAGGGTAACGGCCCTCACCGACAGTCCACGGCTGTGGAAAGTGGGTGGGGAAAACGTGTCGCTCTTTCTCGGACGGGCCGAACGAGCGGATCGGTGCACCGGCCGGGCGGATGTTGCCCACCGAGTTCACACCCCGCTCCGAACCCGGTTGCGGATGACCTTGGTGAGGTCCTGGACCTGGCGGAGCGTGGCGTCGCGCTCGCGCATGTCCTGCTCGACCTTCTTGATGCCGTGCAGGGCAGTGCTGTGGTCGCGACCGCCGAAGAGCTCCCCGATCTTGACGAGCGAGAGTCCCGTGCACTCTCTCGTCAGGTACATGGCGATGTGCCGCGCATGCGTCAGCGGCCGCGAACGGGACTTGGACAACAGGTCGCTCGTCGCGAGCGAGAAGTAGCCGGCCGTCTCCTCGAGGATCATCTGCGGCGGAATCTCGCTCTCGGTCTGCGGGATGAGGTCTTCGAGCGCGTGCTCGGCCAAGCCGACGTCGAGGACCTGGCCGGTGAGCTCGGACCACGCCACCACGCGCACGAGCGCGCCCTCGAGCTCGCGCACCGACTGGTCGAACTTCGACGCGACGAACTCGATGACATCGGGCGGCACGGTGATGTGATCGCGCTCGGCCTTGACCTGCAGGATCGCGATGCGCGTCTCGAGGTCGGGCGGCTGCACGTCGACGCACAGGCCCCATCGGAACCGGCTGACCAGGCGTTCTTCCATGCCCGACAGCTCGTGCGGGGGGCGGTCCGAGGCGATGACGATCTGGCGCCCGGCGGCGTGCAGGTGGTTGAAGGTGTGGAAGAACTCCGTCTGCGTCTCCTCGCGTTTGGCGAGGAACTGGATGTCGTCGACGAGCAGCACGTCCACCTCGCGGTACTTCTGCCGGAAGCGATCGCCCTGGCGCTCGCGGACCGCGGTGATGAACTCGGTGACGAAGCGGTCGGACGTGACGTACTTCACGCGCATGGACATCTTGAGGCGGTGCATGTGATGGCCGAGCGCGACGAGAAGATGCGTCTTGCCGAGCCCCACTCCCCCATAGATGAACAACGGGTTGTACGCCGTGGAGGGGGGCGCCTCGGCGACCGCCATGGCGGCTGCGTGCGCGAAGCGGTTCGACGGCCCCGGGACGAACGCGTCGAAGGTGTAGTTGGGAAACGGCAGGGTCGGAACGACCACGGCACCGGGCGCATGAGATGGGATCGGACTGCCGATCGCGGCGTACGAGGCGGGCGGCGGGCCGCTGGTCGCGGGCTCCGTCTCGTCCTCGGTTGCCGCGCGCACGTTCTCGTCCACCTGAAGGATGACCTTGACGGGTCGCCCGACAGCCTCGGCCGCGGCTCCCTCGATCAGCCCGAGATGCTGGTGCTGGAGTCGTTCCCGGATGAGCTGGCTGGGCACGGCGAGCTCCAGGACGTCGTCGCGGAGACTCGTGGGGCGGACCTCCGCGAACCACATGACGACCGTGGTTTCGGGCAGATCCACACCGGCGCGCTCCAGGACGTGCGACCAGGCCGCAACCGCGTCATGTTCGGAAAAGGCAACCGCCATCGCTATCCACAGAACCTTTCCACAATGGTGGAAAACCCTTCGGGGGGAAGGTTTTGCAGGCACACACCGGTCCACGTTTGGAAGACCGAGTGGGGAGGCGGGGCGGACTATAGCACCCGTGTTTTCGCGGGTTTAGGCCGCGCCGGGGGTCCTGTCACTCTTTCTGTTGTCAACCCCTTTGTCCTGGGATGTTCGCGGTTCGTATACTGCCCCGCCGAGTACCCGTCGGCGCTCGTCTCTCTTCACGAAGGATCTCCATGGCCAAGGGCAAGCGCACCTACCAGCCGAACAACCGTCATCGGGCCAAGACCCACGGCTTCCGCATTCGCATGCGGACGCGCGCGGGCCGCGCCATCATCGCCCGCCGCCGGCGCAAGGGCCGGACTCGCATCACTCCCTGAGCCGTCGTTGCGCAAGCACCCGGTCCGCCGCGTGCTCGATGAAGGCCGTCCGCTGCGTGGAAGGCGGATGGTACTGTTGCTCGCGCCCGGGTCTGGTCGGTGCGCCGCCGTCGCGTCGAAGCGCATCGGCGGTGCGGTCGAGCGGAACCGGGCCCGTCGTGTCCTCCGGGCGGCGTGGCGCGAGGCCGGAGCCCAGCTCGACGAGGACGACGTCGTCCTGGTGGCCCGGGGGGCCATTCTGGGTGCCAAGACGCAAGACCTGGTGGCCGAGATGACCGAACTGCTCCGCGAGCGTGAGGCGGTGCGCTCGTGAGCGGCATCCGCCGAGCGGCCTGGATCTCGGGGATCCCGGCCCGGTTCGCGTTGATCGGGCTCATCCGGCTGTACCGGGCGACCCTTTCGGGGTTCGCCGGCGGCCAGTGCCGGTATCTCCCGTCCTGCTCGCACTACGCCGAGGAGGCGGTCCGCACTCGCGGTGCGCTCGTCGGTTCGCTCCTCGCCGCGCGCCGCATCGCTCGCTGCCATCCGTGGGCACGTGGCGGACTCGACCCGGTGCCCCCAGCTGACCTGCATGACCACATCATACAGACGATTCCGAACGCGCCCTCCCGACAGGTCCGGCCATGATCGCCGACATCCCCTTCATCACGCCGGTTTTCCAGGTACTGCTGAACGCGACCGGCTGGGTGCTGTCCCGTGTGTATGACGTCATCCCCAACTTCGGCGTGGCCATCCTGGTGCTCACACTGGTGATCCGGCTGCTGCTGCTCCCGCTGTTCATCAAGCAGATGAAGAACATGCAGGCGATGCAGGCGATCCAGCCGAAGATCAAGGAGATCCAGCGCAAGTTCAAGGGCGACCGCCAGAAGATCCAGGCAGAGCAGATGAAGCTCTACCAGGACTCCGGCGTGAACCCGCTCAGCAGCTGTCTCCCGATGCTGCTCCAGTTCCCGATCCTGATCACCATCTATGCGGTGATCCGCCCGCCCCAGTACCTGCCGGTCGACGCGCAGAGTCAGCAGACCGAGGTCGTGTCCCAGATCGAGGGCTACCGGGTGATGAACAACCACATCCCGATCGGCGATGCGCTGTTCGCCGACACGGTCACGCACGAGACCTCGTTGTTCGTGAACCTTCAGTGCTCGTTCGTCCAGGCGGGCAGCCAGGCGGAAGTGTCCGACACCAAGCACAACCCGGTCGTCTCCGGCAAGCCGTTGTTCACGAGCACGGGCGTGCCGATCGTCGGTCTCACCACCCACCAGCCGCTCGACTGCGGCTCGAAGTGGCCCGCGAAGATCCCGTTCGGTGGGCTGCTGCTGGTGATGATTGCCGGCACGTACTACCAGCAGCGGCAGATGCAGGGGATGAACCCACCGGGTGCGGCCGGGCAGCAGCAACAGATGATCATGCGGCTGATGCCGCTGACGTTCGCCTTCCTCGGCATCGGCTTACCGGCGGGAGTGGTGCTGTATTGGACCCTGTCCACCGGCATCCAGGTGGCCCAGCAGCATTTCCTGATGCTGGCCGGCCACATCGGGCCGGCAGCCGCGGAGCGGAGCCTTCAGCAGCGTCAAGCCAAGATCGCCGCCAAGGCGACCGGCGATGACAGCGGACCGCGGAAGAACGTCTTCAGCCGCATCATCGAGAAGGCCGACCAAGAGCGAAAGCGGCGGCAGGAAGAACTGATCAAGCGCGAGACGACCCAGCGCAAGCCGGGCAGCGGCAAGGGCGGGTCGACGGGCTCGGGCGGGTCCAAGCCGGGATCCGGTGGGTCCGGATCGGGCGGATCCGGCACGTCGGGTTCTTCCGGAGGAAGGAAGTCCGGCGGCACCGGATCGACCGGGTCCGGGGGCTCCAAGAACGGCAACCGGGGTTCGTCCTCGAGACGGCGCAAGCGGAAGAGGTGACCATGCGCGAGATCGAGACCCGGGGCGACACGGTCGAGGAGGCCATCGAGCGCGCCCTCGCCGAATTGGGCGTGAGCGAGCAGGAGGCCACGGTTCACGTGGTCCAGGAGCCCGGCCCCGGCCGCGAGGCCGTCGTCCTGGTCAAGGGACCCTCCGAGATGCCCGATGACGACGACCTGGAAGAGCAGGCCGATGCGGTGGCGGACTTCGTGGAGGAGCTGCTGGCGGCGATGGGGATCGACGCGATCGCCGAGCCGAATTCCTCGGGCGGTCACATGTACGTGGATATCGCCGACGGCGACCCCGAGGACCTGGCGCTGCTCATCGGGCACCACGGCCAGACGCTCGACGCGATCCAGGAGCTCACGCGAAACGTGGTGAGCCGCCGGCTGGATGATCGGATCCTCGTGATCGTCGACTGCGAGGACTACCGGAAGCGCCGGAGCGAGCGCCTCGAGGCTCGTGCGGGCGAACTGGCCCACCGGGCCCTGGAGACCGGCGGCGAGCAGGAGCTCGAACCGATGAATGCGCTCGAACGCAAGATGGTGCACGATGCGGTGGCTGCCGTTCCGGGTGTCGAAAGCCTGTCTCGGGGCGAGGAACCAAGCCGCTACGTGGTGATCAGACGGGTCTGAGCCCCCCGGGGGATGTTTCACGTGAAACATGAGGTTTGGCCCGGCGACGGGCCGCCCGATCTCGATCCGCAAGCGGCTTCCGCGCTCGACCGGTACGTGGAGCTGCTCTCGTCCCGCGGCGCCCAGCTCGGACTGGTGGCCACGGGCGATCTGGATCAGCTGCGATCCCGCCACGTCTTCGACTGCCTCCGCGCCGTGTCCGTGCTGCCGGCCCAGGCTCGGACCCTGTGCGATCTCGGGTCCGGCGCGGGTTTGCCGGGCCTGGTCCTCGCGCTCGCCGTTCCCGAGCTCCAGGTCGCGCTGACCGAGGTCCGGCGGACTCGGATCGCGTTCCTCGAGCTGGCGATCGATCGCGTGCCGGTCCCGAACGCCCGCGTAGTCCGGGGCGTCTCGGCTGCCGAGGGCCCCTTCGACGTGTGCACCGCCCGCGCCTTCCGCGATGCCGCGACCGCGTGGGCCGCGGCCGAGCCGTTGTTGGGGCCGGAGGGGATCCTCGTCTACTGGGCCGGAAGCTCCTTCGACCCGGACCGGGAGGTTCCACCTTCAGTTCGGGCCGTGCTGACCGACTCGCTTGCAAGCATGGGTCCACTGGCTATCATGAGCCGTCAGTGACCAGGGCCTCTTCCCCCATGCCCGGCGCATCCGCGACCGTTCCCCGGCCGGCTTCGGCGCCGAAAAGAATGCCGAAGCCGCCGCGCGAACCCGGGACCGCCAGGGTCGTCGCCATCGCCAACCAGAAGGGTGGCGTGGGCAAGAGCACGACGGCCGTCAGCCTCGGCGCGGCGCTGGCCGAAGCGGGCTATCGGGTGCTCTCGATCGATCTCGACCCGCAGGGGAACGCGTCCACTGGGATGGGGATTCGCCACGAAGCGCGCCGGATGACGGTCTACGACGTGATCGTGGCCGGGTCCTCGCTGGAGGAGGCGATCACCCCGACGGCGGTCGCCGGCCTCGACGGGGTTCCCTCGACGATCGACCTCGCCGGAGCCGAGATCGAGTTGGTCAGCCAGTTCTCGCGCGAGACGCGGCTCAAGAAGGCGCTCGAGCCGGTCCGCGAGGGCCGGTATGACTTCGTGCTCCTCGACTGCCCGCCTTCGCTGGGATTGCTGACGATCAACGCGCTCACGGCCGCCGAAGAGCTGATCGTGCCGATCCAGTGCGAGTACTACGCGCTGGAGGGGTTGGGCCAACTGCTGCGCAACGTGAGCCTGGTCCAGCACAACCTCAACCCGGGCCTGCGGCTGACCGGGATCGTCATGACGATGTTCGACCCCCGCACGAAGCTCTCCGAGCAGGTGGTCGAGGAGGTCCAGCGGCATTTCGGGTCCCTCGTGTACGACGTCATCATTCCGAGAACGGTCCGGCTCTCGGAGGCCCCGGGGTTCGGCCAGCCGATCACGGTGTACGACCCGCGTTCCAAGGGGGCCGAGACGTACCGCGAGCTTGCCCGCGAGGTGGCGCTGCGGCCGAAGCCCACCGGCCCGATCCCCAGCTACGACACGCTCCCCGAGATCGTGGTTCCGGCGGTAAGCGACAACGTCACACCGACGGTGGCCGAGCCGGCCGCGCCCGAGCCGAGTGTGGTCGAAACCGAGGCGCCGACGGTCGTGCCGGAGGCCCAGCCGCTCGTCGTCGAGACTCCCCCGCCGCTCGTTCACGCCGAGCCGGATCTGCCTCCCGATCCGGCTCCGCCGACCCCGCAGCCCGATCCCCGGCCGCCGACCCCGCAGCCCGATCCGGCTCCCCCGACCCCGGTTCCCGATCCGAGTCCGCCGAGCCCCCAACCCGATCCGAGTCCGCCGACCCCGGTTCCCGATCCGGCTCCGCCGACCCCGCAACCCGATCCGCCCACGCCGGATCCTTCTCCCATTCGGTCGTCGGCCCCGCCGCCGCAGCCCGCCTCGTCCAGGCGGAACCGCCAGAGCCCGCCGAAACACGCCAAGCGCGGCCGCGGATCCGCCCGGCCGAAGGGTCCGGAGGTCGCGAAGCCGCAGCCGGGGGCTCCCGCGGCGAGCGCGCCCCCTGCCGAGACCCCCGCCGATCCGGCGCCGGTCGCGCTCGACGATTTCTGGGAAGAGGTCGATCTGAGTCCCCAGTCGAAGGTCCGCCCGCCCGCGTCCCCGCCGCCGCCGGGTGAGCGAGCGGAGCGGCCGGTCACCGTGGTCGGCCCGAGGGACGGCAGGCGGGCCACGGACCCCTACGACGTGGAAGCCGAGCCCGAATCCGGTATCGGGGACATCGGCGGGGCGCTCGATGAAGAGGCGCCGACCAAGCGGCGATGGCGGCTGTTCCGAAAGGGAGGGGAGTGATGTCGAAGCGAGGTGGGTTGGGGCGTGGACTCTCCGCGCTGATCCCGACTGCCCAGGAGCCCGGTGAGGTCTCGGCCGGGTTGCTCGAGGTTCCCGTGAACTCCGTGGGTCCCAACCCCAAGCAGCCGCGGACGCGCTGGGACGACGCTGCCCTCGCGGAGTTGGCGGCCTCGATCCGCGAGGTCGGGATCCTGCAGCCGATCGTCGTGCGGCGCGCAGGCGCGGGATACGAGCTGGTTGCGGGGGAGCGGCGGCTGCGGGCCGCCCGGCTCGCCGGGCTCGCGACCGTGCCCGTCGTCCTGCGGGACTCCGAGGACTCCGATCTGCTGCGCGAAGCGCTCATCGAAAACATCCACCGCGAGGACCTCGGACCGATCGAGCTCGCGGAGGCGTTCGTCAGCTGCTCGAGGAGCTCGGATTGAAACAGGAGGATCTCGCCGAACGGGTCGGTGTGTCGCGGTCACACATCGCGAACACGATCCGGCTGCTTCAGCTTCCGCTCGACGTGCAACAGTTGCTGGCCGACGAGCGGCTTACCGCCGGCCACGCCCGCGCGCTGCTCTCGATGGGCGACGGCGAAGCCATGACGACCCTGGGTCTTCGGATCGCGGCCGAGGATCTGTCGGTGCGCGACACCGAAGACCTCGTCCGGCGCTACGTGGATGGGCCGCCGGAGCGCGAGCCTCGTCGCGC
This sequence comes from uncultured Actinomycetes bacterium, assembly GCA_963766935.1. GTDB lineage: Bacteria > Actinomycetota > UBA4738 > UBA4738 > HRBIN12 > CAVYBY01. The sequence continues at coordinate 336,639 of CAVYBY010000008.1, forward strand.
CGTCACGACGGACGCGGGGGGAGAGGTCGGGCTGGCCGAGGTCGAGGAGATCCTGTCGGAGCAGCTCGCCACGCGTGTCCAGATCCGGATGACCCGCAAGCGGGGCCAGATCGTCATCGAGTTCGGATCGGCCGACGACCTCGAGCGCATCGTGAGCGAGATCGTCGGGTCGGGTCCCGGACTCTCGCCGGACTGACCGCGGCCCCGCTACGCGGGACGCCGGACCCGAGCCGTCGCAGAGCGTAAGACGGCGTCACACAGATGCTCGAGCGACATGCCGGCCGCCTGGGCCGACATCGGCAGCAGAGACGTGTCCGTCATGCCGGGGGACACGTTCACCTCCAGAACCCACGGTTTGCCGTGACCGTCCACGATCAGGTCGACGCGCGTCAGGTCCAAGAGCCCGAGCGCGTCCGCCGCGCGAGCCGAAACGGCCGTGGCCTCCGCCGTCTGTTCGGCGCCGAGCCGGGCGGGCGCGAAATACTCGGTCGCGCCGGCCGTGTAGCGGGCCGCGTAGTCGTACCACCCGTCCTTCGGAACGATCTCGATGGGCGGGAGCGCGTCGAACGGCGTCCCGATCATCCCGACCGCGACCTCGACCCCCTCGACGCGACGTTCCACGATCGCCGCGCCGCTGAACGACAGCGCGGCCATGACGGCGGCGGGCAGGTCGGCTTCGCGCTCGACGAACCCGACACCCAGCGCGGAGCCGCTGCGCGAGGGTTTCACGACGCAGGGGAGCCCGACTCGTTCGGCCGCGCCGGCGAGCGCCACGCCCGCTCCGAGATCGCGGAGCGCGGAGCCTTCGATCGCGACCCACTCCGGTGTCGGAATGCCCGCCCGGTGGAGCGCGTCTTTGGCGAGCACCTTGTCGAACGCGATCTCGCAGTCGAACGGCCGCGTGCCCGTGTAGGCGATGTCGAGCAGCTCGAGCAGCCGCTGAACGGTGCCATCCTCACCTGCCTTGCCGTGCAACGCTAACCAGCAGATGTCGGGCTTCCGCTCTTGGAGCGTCTGCGCCAGCGGCAGCTCCGCCGGATCGAGGACGCCGACGGCATGGCCGAGGGCCGTGAGCGCCCCGGCCACGCGATGCCCGGACCGAAGCGAGATGTCGCGCTCGGGCGTGCGCCCACCGGCGAGCACCGCGATGTTCATTCCGGATCTCCGTGCAGCGATCGATAGAGCGCGGCCTCGTCGTCGAGCAACCCGCCGAGACGCGCGATGCCCTCGCGGATGCGGTCCTCGGGCGGGTGACAAAACGCCAGGCGCATCCGATCCTTGCCGCGCCCGTCGGGATAGAAGGCCGTACCGGGAACGTAGGCGACACGCCGCTCCACCGCCGCCGCCAGCATCGCCTTCGTGTCGGACCACTCGGGCAGCGTCGCCCACACGTAGAAGCCGCCGGCCGGCCGGGTCCATGTGGCGCCGTCGGGGAAGTGCTCGCCAAGGGCCGAGAGCATCGCGTCGCGACGAAGCCGGTAGGTCTCGACCAGGACGCCAAGGTTGGTCCGCCACCGGTCGCCGGCGAAGTAGCGCTCGGTGAGCAGCATGTTGAAGGACGACCCGCACAGATCGGCCGCTTCCTTCGCGAGCACCAACCGCTGGACGACCGACTGCTCGGCCAAGGCCCATCCGACCCGCACACCGGGGGAGAACACCTTCGAGACGGTGCCGAGGTAGATCACGTTCTCGGGGTCGAGCGAGCGCAGGCACGGAAGCGCGGCTCCCTCGAACCGCAGCAGGCCGTACGGGTTGTCCTCGACGATCGGGACGCCGGCCTCGCGGCAGAGCTCGACCAGCCGGTGGCGCCTTGCGAGTGATAGCGTCACACCCGCCGGATTCCCGAAGTTCGGGACCGTGTAGACGAATTTGGGCCGCTCGCCTCGAACGAGCGCCTCCTCGAGCTGGTCCACGACCATCCCGTCGTCGTCGAGGTCGATCGTGAGGTACCTGGGCTCGTAGGCGGAGAACGCGGTGAGCGCCCCGACGTAGGCCGGCGCCTCGACCGCGATCAGGTCGCCGGGGTCGATGAAGATCTTGCCGAGCAGATCCAGCGCCTGCTGCGCGCCGGTCGTGACGACCACATCGTCGACATCGGCGCCGATTCCCTCTTCGCCCATGAGCGCGACGAGCCGTTCGCGAAGCGCGGCGTGTCCCTGACCGCCGGTGTATTGGAGCGCGGTCGACCCGTGCTCGGCGAGCACCCCGCGCACGACCTCGAGCACGTCTTCGGAAGGGATGGCCTCGACGTACGGCATGCCTCCGGCAAGCGACACCACGTCGGGTTGCGACGCGACGGCGAAGAGCGCTCGCACTTCGGACGCCGACATCCCCGACGTCCGTGACGCGTAGCGGTCGACGAAACGATCGATCGAGAACTCGGCCACGGGAACGGCAGCGTAGCATCGCCGCTGCTCAACACCTGTGGGACCGGCCGGTTCAGCCCAACCCGTCGACCTGGCCCCGCAACCGATCGAACACGTCATCCGCATTGGGGACGTCGTCGAAGCTCAGGTCGGCGGCGCCGAACTCGATCGAGCCGGCGCCGTCCCGGCGCACCCAATGCGTCGTCAGCCCCAGCTCGCCGAGCGAGCGCGACACGACGTGGCCGGTCCCGTGGCTCAAACGATCGGCCACGAGCACGCGGCGGTCCGTGATCGCGTACAGATACCGGCGGGCTCGTGACCACTGCTGCACGAATGGGATCAGCAGGATCGTGAGACCGGCGAACAGGAGCACCCCCGCGATGACGACGACCGAGAGGCCGACTTCGTGCCGGCCCCAGCTGCGAGACAGGGTGATCAGTCGGGCGGCCGAGACCACCGCCCAGGCGATGGCGAACGGTGGGACGAGCCGGCTGCTCACCCACAACCGCGGCGTCCGCACGGGCTTGCCCATCCAGACGAGCCGCTCGCCGTCGGCGAGCTCGGAGGAGAACGGCAAGCTGCCGGGCCGGGTTGCGGACTGGTTCGCCGCCGTGCCGCTCATCGACCGGGTGGTGGCGGAAGCGCGCCGGGCGGCGGACTCGGAACGGACCGGGAGGGACCCGCGACCGGCTTCGGCTTTCCGATCACGAAGTAGACGATCGCCCCGACGAATCCCAGCAGAACGATCACGAGGACCCAGACGAGCTTGTTCCCGCTCTGATACATGGAGTCGTTCTCGACGCGGACCGCGTCGACCAACGCCCAGATCACGACGCCGATGTTCACGACGCCGATGAAGAAGACCGGCGCGAAGAGCGTGAACGGGCTCACGGTGTCCCCGCCGACCCGGCCGCAACGAGACCGGCGGCTTCGGGAAGGACTCGTTTGCCGAGCAGCTCGAGCATCTCCATGTCCTCGAAGAGCTCGTGGTTGAGAAAGACGCGCTGGACTCCGGCGGCCGCGTACTCGGCCAAGCGCTCGATCGCGCGGTCGGGTGTGCCGACGATGCAGTCCTCCTCGATGTCCGCTCGGTACTCGGCGAACGCTCCGGCCCTCGGATCGCGTTGCCGGGCGCGCTCGAGCTTTGCGAGGTACTCGGGCTCGGATTCCCCGAGGAAGAACCACGTCATGAGCGAGGTGGTCAGTGTGGCCGGATCCCGGCCGGCGGCATCGAAGCCCATCCGCGCTCGGTCGAAGCGCCGGCGGACGGCGTCGGGTGTTCCGCCGACAGTGTTGAACTCGTCGGCGAAGCGCGCGATCAAGCCCTGCATCTTCGGGCCCACCATGGTGCCTCCGAGAACGATCGGGGGGTGGGGAAGCTGGACGGTCTTCGGCATGAAGCGCGCCTCTTCGAGGTCGTAGTGCCGGCCGTGGAACGTGAATGGATCCTGCGTCAGCAAGCCCGTGACGATCTCCAGCTGCTCTTCGAGGATCGCGAACCGCTCGGGCACGGGCGGGAAGGGGAACCCCATCGCCCGGTGCTCGACTTCCCACCAGCCGGCCCCCATCCCGATCTCCACGCGTCCGCCGCTGATCTGGTCGACCGTCGCCGCGGTCTTGGCCAGGACCGCCGGGTGGCGAAACGTGACCGGGGAGACCATCGTGCCGAGGCGGAGCCGGTTGGTTCGCGCCGCCAGCCCGGCGAGCAGCGTCCAGGCATCGGTCGAGCCTCGTTCCAGCCCGCCCATGACACTCACGTAGTGATCGGAGCGGAACAACCCCTCGAAGCCGAGGCGCTCGCAGGCTTCGGCGATCGCCGTCCAGCGCTCCCAGTCGACGCCCTCTTGGCCTTCCAGCATCAGGCAGACCCGCACGTCGCGTAGCCTATCCGCCAATGTCGAGCGGAGCGCAGCCGCCGGAGGAAGCCGATCCGCCGGTGCTCACCGAGCAGCAACGAGCCGTCCGGGCGGCCGGGCTCGGCGCTCTGCTCGGGCTCGTCCTGCGAATCCTCGGCCGGCGCTCCTAGCCGGCGAAGTACCGCGTGATCCCGCGCGCGATGGCGCGCCCGACGCGGAGTGGAAGCTCCACCTCGGTCTCCTGCCGCGCGCCGACCTCGGATACCGACAACGGTTCGATGATCACCGCCGGCATCCGCGTCTCGCGAAGGATGGACTGCGTGAGGCGCTGAAGCCGCCCACGCTGCGCGAGCTCACCCTCGAGCTCCTCGAGGATCAGCCCGGCGAGCAGCATTCCGGCCGGTGAGTGCGTCGTGCGGCTGCCGAAGTACGAGCACGTGGGCCCCGTCCCCTCGGGGATCGCCGCGGCGATGGAGAGTGAGATGCACGTCGCGGCCTCCATCCGGTTCGCGGCGAGGGCGCGCGCACTGGTGTCGGCTCCGCCACCTCGATCGGCCAGCACCACGGCGCCGGCTCCCTCCGCGGTCAGCTCGGTCTCGATCACGCGCGCGATCGAGATCACGACGGCGACGTCGGGCGACTCGGGGTCGACGTCGAGCGCCACGAGCCGGCCCTGGATGCCTCCTCTGGATGACCGGAGCTGTTCCCGCTCGCGAACGAGCGCACGGGAAGGGGCGTTCTCGTGGGGCCGCATCCGGTCGAGCGTCGCGATCGTGCTGGCGCCGACGATGCCGTCGGCCTCGTGACCGACGTTGCGCTGGAACTCGCGGACGGCGCGGCCGGTTTGCGGGCCGAAGAGGCCGTCCTCCTTGCCCGAGTCGAAACCGAGCGCGTTGAGCTTTCGCTGCAGCGCCCGAACGTCGTCACCGCGGAAATGCGGGGCGTGGACGTAGAGCGCGCGATCGCCCAAGTCGTAGCCCGCCTCCACCAGCTGTCCCCAGGTGTCGGGGCCGACGAGACCGTCGACCCGGAGGTGGCGGCGGCGCTGGAACTCGCGCACCGCCTCCTGCGTGGAGGAGCCGAACGATCCGTCCCGCTCGGCAGGGTCGATCTCGATGCCGAATACCGCGAGGCGCTCCTGGATGTCGCGGATCTCGGGGCCGCCGTCCCCGGGACGGTAGACATGCATCAGCCGAGGGTACTCCCAGGTCCGGGCGGGCCCGAAGGGTTAGGCGAGGTGCGGGTCGATGTCCCGCAGGATGGCGCCCTTGGGGCGCGCGCCGACGACGCGGGTGACCTCTTCGCCGGCCTTGAACAGGATCAGCGAGGGGATGGACATCACGCCGAACTTGCGCGTCACGCCCGGGTTCTCGTCGATGTTCAGCTTCACCACGTGCAGGGCCTCGCCCTTTTCCTGCCCGATCTCCTCCACGACGGGGGAGACCATGTGGCACGGCACGCACCACTCGGCCCAGAAGTCGACGAGCACGGGCGTTTCGGAGTCCAGGACCTTCGCCTGAAAGTCGGCGTCGGTAACGTCGGCATGGTTGGCCATCGGTGGTTCAGCTCCTTTGTGATCGGTGGTTCGAGGGGGACATCTGGCTCTTACTCTCCCAAAACGCCGGGCGGGGAGGTGGGATTCCCCGGCCCCTAGCCGCTGTGGGCCTCCTCCTGGAGGAATCGCTCCGCGTCCATCGCCGCCTTGCAGCCTTGGCCGGCGGCCGTTACGGCCTGCCGGTAGATGGAGTCGCTCACGTCGCCGGCCGCAAAGACGCCGGGCACGTTGGTGGTCGTTCTCGGCTCCTGCACCACGACGTAGCCGCTTGGGTCGAGCTCCAGCTGGCCCTCGAAGAGCGAGGTGTTCGGCGTGTGACCGATCGCGACGAACACGCCGTCCGTCTTCAGCTCGCTCGTCTCGTTGCTGTTCACATCCGCGAGGATCACGCCGGCCACGGCGCCGTCCCCCACGATCTCGGTGAGGACGGCGTTCCAGATGACCTCGATCTTCGGGTTCGACAACGCGCGGTCCTGGAGGATCTTCGATGCGCGGAACTCTCCGCGACGGTGGACGATCGTGACCTTCGACGCGAACTTGGTGAGGAACGTGGCCTCCTCCATGGCGGAGTCGCCGCCGCCGACGACCACGAGCTCGCGGTCGCGGAAGAAGAAGCCGTCGCAGGTTGCACATGCGCTGACGCCGCGTCCGCGCAGGATGTCCTCACCGGGAATGCCGAGCCACCGGGCACTTGCGCCGGTCGCCACGATCAGCGATTTCGCGCGCCACCGCTGGTCGCCCGCCTCGACGAGGAACGGGCGCGATGACAGGTCGACGGCGGTTGCGTGCACGGCCAGGATCTCCGACCCGAACCGGGCGGCCTGCTTCTCCATCTGCTCCATCAGCTCGGGACCGAGGATGCCGTCGGCGAAGCCGGGGTAGTTCTCGACGTCGGTGGTCAGGGTCAGCTGACCGCCGGCCTCCAGCCCTTTCAGGACGAGCGGCGCGAGATTGGCCCGGGCCGCGTAGAGCGCGGCCGTGTAGCCGGCCGGCCCGGAGCCCACAACGATCAGATCGCGAACATCGTCCATGCTGGTCAATCCTCCCATAGGCAAGAACGCCCGCCTATTCCGGGCGGTCCGGGAGGCTCAGGGAGCGGCGGCGGTGGCGAGCACGCGACACGAGTCCCCTGCCAGCGCGCGGACGACGACGTGGTCGGGACCGGCGCCCTGGGCAAAGACGACGATCACGGCGGGCGTGCCCTCGTACCGAGCGCGGATGATTCGAAGGACCCTCGCGTCGGGGGGTGGGTCGGCGACGAAGCATGGACGCACGGCGACCGCGACCGCGCCGCCCTCGCTCGGTGGGGATTGGGGCACGTTCCCGGAGAACTCGCCGGTCGCCAAGCTGGCGAGTGCGGCGCGGTCGTAGTTCACGTTCTGGCGCTCGGCCGCAGCGCCCTCCGCGCCGTTGTCAAACGTCGGCGCGATCCCCGTGGTCGCGCTCGGGGCTGCGGCCGAGGTGATGCCCGCGTCGTTCGACGACGAAAGGAGCTTGGGCCCGATCACGGCCACCGCGACGATCACGGCGGCGGCGGCGAGCGCGGCAAGCGGCCGGTCCCACCTGCGGTGCGCGGACGGCGAGACGCTCGGGCCGGCCCGTTCTTCGATGGCCGGGCGGCCGATCTCGTCGGGAGCTTCGAGGGCGGGGAGCGAGGTGGCCAGGGCGCGGCCCGCCCGCGCCAGGAGGACGTCCTCACGGCAGGTCCCACACGCGGTCAGATGACGTTCGACGAGCGCCCGCTCCGCGTCGGGGAGGGCATCGTCGACGTAGTCCGCCAGCTCGAGCTCATCGGGATGGGTCATCGCTCTTCCTCAGACGCTCCGGCCTCGCCGGTCGGTTCCCGCCCCCGGTCGCCGCGATCGCTCGGCACGCCCAGCTCACGGGCCAGGGCGATCCGGCCCCGGTGCACCCTCGACTTCACGGTACCCGTTGCGATGCCGAGGATCCGAGCGATCTCCTCATACGGAAGGTCCTGCACGTCGGCCAGGACGATGGCGATCCGGAACTCCTCCGGGACCCGGGCCAGCGCGGCGGCGACGTCCGTCGCGCCCGCCACATCGTCGGCATGGTCGGCCAGGGCCGGCTCGGGGTCGGCGGCGTCGGGCTCGCGGCGGTGCGGGATCGGTTCGCGCCGCCGCCGCCGCAGGCGGTCGTAGCAGGCGTTGACGGCGATCCGATGAAGCCAGGTGGTGAGCAGGGCGTCGCCGCGGAACCGGTCGAGCTTTCGAAGCGCCGACAAGAATGTGTCCTGGGCCGCGTCTTCGGCGTCTTGATGGTCGCCCAGGATGCGGACGCAGACCGCATAGACGCGGCTTCGGTGACGCAGCACGATGAGCTCGAAGGCTCGCGGGTCTCCATTCAGATGGCGCCGGACGAGCGTCTCGTCGGACTCGGCCTCGCTCACGGACGTGACGTCATAGAAGCGGTGGCCCGGCGACGCTCTTCTCGAGGATGTGCGAGAACTTGCGGAGCGCTTCGACCCGGCCGACGAGCAACGTCCAGGCGGTGGTCCGCACCGAGATCGTCACGGTTCCCGTTTGGGTGTCCACCAGGCAGCCCCGCTTCGTGAGGTGCCCGTGGTGGGCAGCCGCGATCGAGTCCGCGGCGGCGGCACACGCCCGGTTGACGCTGTCGCTTTGATGGAAGGCGTCGGCCCCCGCTCGCGCCGCGTTGTCGGCAACGCCCGACATCTGCAGGTGTGTGTGCACGATCGAGATGGCGTCCACGGCGAGCACCCCGAAGAGCACCAGAACGACAAACCAGACCACCATGATCTTGCCGATCAGCCCGCGTTCATCGGCCGCCCGATTCACCGGCTCATCCTCTGCCCATCCTCCTGAGAAGCACGCGCTTGACCTCGGCGATCTCTTCCACGTGGAGCATGGCGGACACGGGCAGGAATACCAGCAGGCCGGCGCCGACGGCCGTCACCACCTGGACGGCCCGGGCGACCGGCGTCGTGACACTGAACGCCGCTTCGCTCGCGGCCGCGACGCCGAACGCGGCGCCGCCGGTCAGGATCGCCGCCGGAACGATGCGGGCGATGGTGCTCGCGATCCGGCGGCCGTCGAGGCCACCGAGACGCCGGTGAAGGAGCAACCCCAGGACGGCCGTGCCGGCCATGTACGAGACCGCGTGCCCGAGCGCAAGGCCGGGCACCCCCCAGCCGAACGCGATGAAGAGCAGGTCTGCGCCCAAGTTGACCGCGGCGGCGCCGACGTTGACGAGCGCCGGCGTCCGCGAGTCGTGGGTGGCATACGCGGTGCGCGTGAGCAACTGGAACGCGGCGAAGAACGGCAACCCCACCGCGAACCCCTGCAGCGTGTGGGCAAGAAGCGTGACGTCACCGACGTCGACCGCCCCGTAGTCGGCGAGCAGGCGGATGATCGGTCTCGCGAGCACCAGGTAGCCGACCGCCGCCGGCACCACGATCACGACCATGTCGCGCGCGCCGCGCGAGAACAGCTCGCGAACCCGGTCCGGCCGGTCCGCGGCCCACCCCTCGGCCATCGGCGGCAGCAGCGCCGTGAAGATCGACACGGCGAAGATCGCGTACGGAAGCTGGAAGTAGATGAACGCGGTCGGGTACGCGGTGTAGCCGCGCTCGGGGTCGACGGCGTTCGTCAGGATCATGACCACGAGATAGGCGAGCTGGTTCGCGACGACGTAGACGACGATCCAGGCGGCGAGCCGCGCCAGCTTGCGGACCCCGGGATGGTTCCAGTCGAAGCGCGGCCGCAACCGAAAGCCGATGGCCCGAAGCGACGGCCACAGGGCCGCTGTCATCGCGAAGACCCCGAACGTGGTCCCGAGCCCGAGGATCAGCTTCTCCCGGCCGCCGAGCGTGAGGCCGGTCGCGCTGTCCCCGTGGACCGAGACGAACACGAGCATCGTGACGATCACCGAGACGTTGTTGAGGATCGGCGCGAACATCGGAAGGGCAAAACGGCGGTTGGCGTTCAGCACGCCGACGGCGACGGCCCCGATGCCGTAGAAGACGATCTGCGGCATGAACCACCGCAACAGGTACGCGCCAAACGCGACCTGAGCGGAACGATTCGGGGCGTCGGATCCGACCAGATACAGCCGCATGATCCAGGGAGCGGCGATCGCGGCGGCCGCGGCAAGGACGGACAGAGCGACCAGCGCCAGCGTCAGGATGCGCTGGGCAAGCAGAAACGATTCGGCGCGTCCGTGGTTGCGCTCCCACTCGACGAAGACGGGGACGAACACGGACGTGAGGATCCCGCCGAGGATCAGCTCGTAGACGATGTTCGGGGTGGTGTTGGCCGCGTAGTACGTCGTCGAGACGAACGACACGCCGAGCGCCCAGAACGTCACAGAGACGCGGGCAAGCCCGGTCAGTCGTGACAGCGCCGTTCCGACGGACATCAGCGCCGTGTCGCGCATGAACGTCGCCCGCGTCTCCTCGGGTGCCGGTTCTGCCACGACCGGCGCGTCGGGGATCAGGTCGTCGTCCGTCGCCACCATCTCCTGGACCACATGACGACCAGCACGAGGGCGGCCGCGAGCGTGACGCCGACGGCGATGCGATTGAGCGCCGTCACACGAACGACGAGCTCCTGGCGGTCGATCACCCGCCCGATGTGCCCGTCCGGATTGGCCGGCGCCCTCACCAGCACGTCGATCCGGCTGCGGTCGGTGGCGAGCGCCTCGACTCGGAAGGACTCGATCTGGCCCGGCCGGATCAGCCGGACGGTTCGCTGGTCTCCGTCGGGGAATCGGAATCGGTTCGACCGCAGCTGGATCACGACGGTCAGCGGCGTGGGTCCGGGATCGCCGAACTGCAACGGGATGGAAACCGTTCCGGAGGTGAACGAGTACGACCGAGATGTGTCCGGCAAGACGCCGGAGAACAGCGTTCCGGTGACGTCGGCCACCCGGTCCAGCCACACACTGCCGGCGCCTTCGTTGTCCAGGTACGCCCCGGACTCGGCCAGCAGCAGGAAGCGATCCAGCCGGTTCGGAAGCTCATTGCCGGCGGGGAGCATCGAGCGCAGCGCGGCGGCGTTTCGGTGCTGGCTCTTGAGTCGCGCGATGTACTCGGCGGAGAACGTGCGCGCCTCCGCCGGCGCCAGCGTGGTGGTCTCGGCGGGGACGCCCACCAGGTTGGGAAGATCCTCTGCCACGACGGTCCGAAGGAACGGAGCACGGGCGATCGCGGGGATCAGAGCCTGCCAGAACGACCGCGGAAGTCCGGGTGGGAGCTGCACGGTCAATCCTCGCACGACCCCGCCACCCGGCACGGGTTGTTCCCGCCAGATCAGCGCGAGCTCGCCGAACACCGTCTGCGCGAGCCGGGCGGGATCGTTGGAGAGTTCGGGGCGGTCGAACATCGCCCGAACGCTCGGGTCGGGAAGGATGAGCCGCACGGTCGCCCCGCGATCCGTGGTGACCGACGCGACGGGCGGCGGCGCGAACTCGTTCTCCTGCTCCGGGCGCGCCACGGTGTCGGTGTTGGCGAGAAGGGTCAGGGCTCCCTCGCCGGCCAGCGTGTCGATCGCCGCGTCGGACAGCGCACCGGCAGGCGGGCGAGCGATGAAGTGGGTCGGGCGAACGCCGAGTATGGCCTCGGTCCGTTCGTCGCCAAGCGTTCGTTGCGCCTCGACGTCGCCGGCGAGACCGGCTTCGAGCAGCGAGGGGATCTCCGGGGCGGCGTAGGGCAGCGCGGAAAGGGACACGTCCGGGTCGGCTGCGATCTGCCGAAGGTCCTCGAGCACCGCGGCCGCGTCGGCGGCGCTGCCGGTGCCGGCCGCGACCGTGGAGCCGTCGGCGCGCGCGTACCCGTGGCTCATCTGCAGCAACTCGTTGAGGAGAGCGGGTTCCACGACGACGTTGATGGATTCCGCCCGCTTCTGCTCGCGGAGGCCCGCCACCGCCTCCACCTCGCTCCGAAGCCAGCCGCGTTTGGCGATCGCGACCTCGATTCCGGGCGCCGCCAGTTTCCCGTCGGGGTCGATCGCGGGTGGCGCGGCCACCTCGATCCACCACGCGATCTGCAAGGGCGCCTCCGGCCGCTGCAGGACGCGGATGAGCGGGACCGCAAGCGAAGCGATCGTCTGGTTGCTGGTTCGAAGATCGATCTGCGCGGGAAACACGGCGGAGTCGTCGCCGGGCTTCGATTGGATCTGCGTGGTGGACAGATCGACGGCGACCTCGAACCGCCGCGGTTGCCCCGGATCGAGCGAGCCGTCTTGTTGGAACGTCACCGCAAAGATGGGGGGCGTCGTGAGCCCGTTGTCGAGGAGCGAGTTGTATTCGGTTCGGGAGCGCAGGACATCGCCGATCGTGACGGTCACCGAGAGGTCGCTCACCGACGTGGTTCCGTCGTTCTCGGCATGCAGGACGAAGGTCTCCATCGGATGGCGGGCCGTCGTCCAGGGAGTCTGCTGGACGAGGCTGAGCGACACGTCGGTGTTTCCCTGCGCCGTCGCGGGCAGGGAAGCGGCCAGCGCCGCGAGGGCGGCCCCGGCCACGAGAAGGGCGCGCGTCGCCCGCTGGATGCTCATGCCGGCGAGCCCATCGTAGCCTTGCCGGCCGGCGTCACTGCAGGAGCTCGGCGGCGCGCGCGAGGACATCGCGCTCGCCGCGATAGGCCGCCCGCTTCAGCGCCCGTCCGAGCGGGAACCAGCGGACGTCCTCCATCTCGTCGTCGTGGTCGGCCGGGTTGCCGCCCGTCCACCGCATCAGGAAGAAGTGGACGGTCTTTCTGATCCGGACGTCCTCCCAGACGTAGAAGTACTTCGTTTCTCCGAGGGTGGCCTCGATCTCGGCGATGAGCCCGGTCTCCTCCCGGACCTCGCGGATCGCGGCCTCCTCGGGCGACTCGTCCGGCTCGATCCCGCCCTTGGCCAGACCCCAGGCGAGGGTTCCCCTCCGGGTGCGCCGGGCGGCGAGGACGACCTCGATCTCGGTCTCGTCCTGCCCGGCTCGCCGGTAGACGACTCCGCCCGCCGAGGTCTCCCGGGCCCACCGGGCTCTCGGCCTGTCGGGGCGGCTCTGGGCGGGGGTGCCTTCGCTCTTGGGCTGGACCCCCTCAGCTCCCGGCGCGGCCCCCGTCCCGCTTCTTGTCCCACTTTTGGGGCGCTTGCCGCCACGACGCTTGCGGCGCCGGGGTTTTCCGCCGTTCCCACTCTGCCCTTCGCCCATCGAACGGCATCGTAGCGTCCGGCACTTAGGTCGGGCCGCCCGGAGGCCGAAGCTACTTGCAGTAGCCGACCACGCACGTGGAGAGCCGACGTAGGTATGGAGATCGCAGAACTGCTTCGGTACGCCGTTGAACGCGGTGCTTCCGACCTGCACCTGAAGGTCGGCAACGTGCCGTTCGTCCGGATCGACGGGGCCCTCGAGCCGACCGGGTTCGAGCCGCTCACGGCCGAGCAGACGGCCTCGTTCGCGGTCGAGCTGATGTCGGATCACAAGCGGCGCGAGTTCGAGGTGTCCAACGAAGCGGACCTCGGCTTCACCCTCAAGGGCGTCGGGCGCTTCCGGATGAACGTCTTCCGCCAGCGCGGCCTGGTCGGTGTGGCGCTTCGCCGCGTTCGGTCGGAGATCCCCACGTTCGACGAGCTCCGGCTTCCGCCGGCCCTTCGGACCTTGGCCGACGCGCCGCGAGGACTCGTGCTCGTGACCGGTCCGACGGGGGCCGGCAAGACGACGACGATCGCCGCGATGATCGGGCACATCAACCGGACGCGGCGCGCGCACATCGTCACGATCGAAGACCCCGTCGAGGTCGTGCACGAAGACGCCCTTTCGATCATCCAGCAGCGTGAGGTCGGGATCGACACGGAATCGTACGGGGCCGCCCTCAAACACGTCGTTCGCCAGGACCCCGACGTCATCTTCGTCGGTGAGATCCGCGACCCGGAGTCGGCGATCTCCGCCATCCAGGCGGCGGAGACGGGTCACCTCGTCATCTCCACGCTCCACACGATCGACTGCATCGAGACGGTCAACCGCGTGCTCGACCTGTTTCCGCCGACCCAGCAGCGTGAGGTGCGAACCTCGTTCGCCGGGGCGCTCGCGGGCATCGTGTCGCAGCGGCTGGTTCCCCGCGCCGACGGCATCGGACGCGTGGCCGCGATCGAGGTGCTGATCAATACCGGGCGCGTGTTCGATCGCCTGGTCGATCCCGATACCACGGACCAGATCTTCGACGTCATGGCCAACGGCGAGTTCTACGGAATGCAGACCTTCGACCAGAGCCTCGTCAAGCTGGTGCGCAGCGGCCTGGTCACCAGAGACCAAGCTCGGCGAACCGCCACCAGCCCGCACGACTTCGACCTGGCGCTCGCCGGGTCGCTCGACCGAAGCGCCGGCATCCCGCTCGACGAGGACGCCACCCAGGCCGACGCGGTCGTCTAGGCGGGCTCACCGGCGGCGCGCTCCGCCGCGAGCTCCATCGGGTGACGCCGGTAGCCGTAGGGGATCGCCAGCAGGAAATACACCGGCAGGAACAACGGCCCCAGCGCGCAGTACTGACGGACGTGGTGCCGCTCGTGCGCCAGGAGGCGGCCGGCTACCGGTTCCGCGGACAAGATCACGAACCCCACGGTCATCGCCGCGCGTCCGAACCTGGGCAGCAACGCGGTGAGCCCGCGAGGCGTCCGGTCGAAGATCACCAGGCCGTCGGCGAGCCGGGGCGCCTGAAACGCGAACAGGCCGAGGACCAGGCCGAGGACCGTGTTGGGGAGCGTCCAGAGAAAGCCCAGCCAGACGGGCACGGCCGAACGCTACAACGCCTGCCGGCGCGGATCGACGGGTATCGTGGGCGCGTGGCCAACCTCAGCGTGGACCCACTCGCGAAGGAGCTGGGCGCGAGGTTCCGCGATGCGGGGCACGAGCTGTATCTGGTGGGCGGCGCCGTCCGCGACCTCGTGCTCGACCGCGACCAGCGAACCGTCGAGTTCGACTTCTCGACCAGCGCGAAGCCGCACGAGACGACGCAGGTCCTGCGGGGCTGGGCCGACCGCATCTTCCTCGTCGGCGTGCGGTTCGGGACCGTCGGCGCGGTGCGTCACGGCCGCCCGCTCGAGATCACGACCTTCCGCGAAGAGGCCTACGTCGAGCAGCATCGCAAGCCGCAGGTCACGTTTGCGAAGGACGTCGAGACCGACCTGTCGCGCCGGGACTTCACGATCAACGCGATGGCGATCCGGCTGCCCGAGGGCGAGTTCGTCGATCCGTTCGGCGGCGTGAAGCATCTCGCGGAGCGCGTCCTCGACACGCCGCTCGAGCCCGACGTCGCGTTCGAGGACGATCCGCTTCGGATGCTTCGCGCGGCGAGATTCGTCTCGCAGCTCGCCGTGCAGCCGTCGAAGCGGGTCGTGGAGGCCATGGGCCGGATGCGAGAACGGCTCGAGATCGTCTCGCGCGAGCGGGTGCGCGACGAGCTGGACAAGCTCCTGACGGGGGAGCACGTGGCGACCGGCCTGCGGCTCCTGGTCGACTCGGGGCTCGCCGACCGGTTCATTCCCGAGGTACCGGCGCTCCGCCTCGAGCAGGACCCGGTGCAGCGGCACAAGGACGTCCTGGAGCACACCTACGCGGTCGTGACGGCGTGCGATCCCTCGGACCGGACGCTCCGGCTCGCTGCGTTGCTGCATGACATCGGCAAGCCGGCCACACGCGAGATCACCCCCGACGGCGTCAGCTTCCACCATCACGAAGCGGTCGGTGCGCGAATGGCGGAGGAGCGTCTTCGCACCCTTCGCTACCCGACGAAGGTCGTGGAGCAGGTGCGCACGCTGATCGAGCTTCACCTGCGCTTTCACGGATACGAGGACGGCTGGAGCGACGCCGCGGTGCGCCGCTACGTGCGGGACGCCGGTCCGTTGCTCGATCGTTTGAACCAGCTGACGCGCGCCGACGTCACGACCCGCAACGAGCAGCGGTTCCAGCGGTTCCAGCGGCTCCAGGACGAGCTGGAGGAGCGCATCGCTCGTCTGGCTGAGCAGGAGAACCTGGAGGCGCTCCGCCCCTCGCTCGACGGCCGGCAGGTGATGGAGCACCTGGGGATCGAGCCGGGGCCGCGTGTCGGCGAAGCCCTCTCGTATCTGATGGAGCTGCGGCTCGAACGCGGACCGATCGGCGAGGCGGAGGCCTACGAGCTGCTCGATGCGTGGGCCTCGGCCCACCCTTCGTAACCGAGTTCGGTCAGCCGAGCCACCCGAGGTGCGACAAGGGCCAGATCACGACGAACGCTTTTCCGATCACGTGGTCGATCGGGACGAACCCGAGGCCGAATCGCGAGTCGTCGGAGTCGGGCCGGTTGTCGCCCATCACGAACAGCTGGCCCGGCGGGACCAGTGTCCGGTTGAAGTTTGCCGTCGACCCGTGCGTGTACGGCTCCTCGAGCGCGACGCCGTTGACGTAGACGGATCCGCCTTTGGCCCAGACCTTGTCCCCGGGGACTCCGATCACGCGCTTGATGAAGTCCTCCTGGTCCGGGTGCTGCACCCCGAGTCCCTGGAAGAGCCAGTGCGAGAATCCACCGACGACTCCGCGGTTCGCGGCCCGGGCGTGCGGATCTTCGAAGACGACGATGTCGCCGCGGTGGGGATCGCGGAAGTAATAGGGGACCCTCGAGACGATCACGCGATCGCCGATCTTCAGGGTCTGCTCCATCGAACCGCTCGGAATGAAGAAGGCCTGGATCAGGAAGGTCTTGATCAGAAGCGCCAGCACGAGGGCCGAGAGGATCATCCCCGGCACCTCGGTCAGGAAGGACAGGATCGGGTTCCGGCGTTTCTGGGGCTCACCCTCCGGGGCGCTGCCGGGGTCGGTTGCGCGGTGGGGGGCCACGGTTGTCACTCGCCCAGCGTACCCGCCTCCGGGAATGCGGCGCCGCCCGAGCGAAGCAGCCGGATCTCGACCGCTTTGCACGAGGCCCACACCTCCGCTCCCTCGATGAGACCGAGCCGATCCACGGAGCCGAGCGTCACCTCGGCGACAACCGGAGGGGCCGAGCCGATTCGCACGCGGGCGCGCTCGCCCTCGAGCGAGAGCCCCGTGATCCGCCCGTGCAGAAGGTTCCGGGCGGAGCCACCCTCCGGCCGTGTGGTGTGCAGGGCGACGTCCGCGGGTCTCAGCAGACCGACGACGTCCTCGGAGGGTCCGTCCGTTTGCGGCCAGGCGACGACGAGGTCCCCATCGGGCGTGCGGAGCCTCGCCGCGCCCGGTTCGAGCGGCTCGATACGCCCGGCGTAGAGGTTCACGCCGACGAGCTCGGCCACGTACGGGGTCCGGGGCGCCTCGCGCAGCTCCGCCGGACGGCCGGATTGGCTGACCCGGCCGTTCTCCAGGACCACCAGGCGGTCGCCGAGCGTCATGGCCTCGACCGGATCGTGGGTGACGAGGATGCGGATGCCGTGAAAGCCGGCGAGGATTCCTTTCAGAAGTGGCCGCAGCTCGGCCCGCGCACGGACGTCGAGCGCCGACGTCGGCTCGTCGAGCAGCAGCAGCCGTGGTTCGCGGATCAGCGCCCTGGCGAGGGCGACGCGCTGAGCCTCGCCGCCCGACAGATCGCGCGGGCGCGCGCCGTGGCGGGCGACCGGCAGACCGAGGCGCTCCAGCAGGCGGCCGGCCCGTTCGGTCGCGTCGGCGCGTCCGGCGCCGCCGGCCCGGAGGGGGAACGCGGCGTTCTCGATCGCCGGCAGATGTGGGAAGAGCGCGAGATCCTGCAGGGCGAGCCCGATCGGGCGGTGCTCGGGTTGGACGTGCGTACGCCGGTCGTCGAGCACGACGCCATCGAGGGTGACCGTGCCGGCGTCGGGCCGGACGATTCCGGCGAGCATCCCGACGAGCGTCGACTTTCCGGAACCGTTCGGCCCGAGCAGCGCGACGGTCTCGTTCTCCTCGGCGGAGAGCCGGGCGTCCATGACGAACTCGTCGCGTCGCAGTTTCACGGTCGCCTCGAGACTCATGCCGGGAGGAACCTCCGGCGAAGCAGCACCAGGACGACGAGGCAGATCGCGGCGAGCAGGAGCGCGACGACGGTCGCCCCTCGCGGATCGGTCTGCGAGATCTGGAACACGGCGAGCGGCAGCGTCTGGGTGCGTCCGCGCAGGTTCCCGGCGAACATCAGCGTCGCCCCGAACTCGCCGAGGGCGCGCGCCCAGGCGAGCGCCGCGCCCGCCGCGATCGAGGGGGCGAGCAGCGGGATCGTGAGGCGCCGCAAGACATACCCGCGGGAGGCGCCGCTCGCCGCCGCCGCGTCCTCCAGCCGGGGGTCGAGGGCCCGGATTCCCGATTCGACGGCAAGCACCACCAGCGGGAACGAGACGAACGCCGCCGCGAGCACCGCCGCCCACGTCGTAAACGTGAGTTGCAGCCCGAACGCGCGATACAGCCACGACCCCAGCACTCCGCGCCGGCCGAAGGTGGAGATGAGCGCGATCCCTCCGACGACGGGCGGCAGCACGAGCGGCAGGACGACCGCCGCCCGAAGCATCGTCCTGCCCGGGAACTCGGCTCGCGCCAGGACCCATGCGAGCGGCACGCCGAGGACGAGCGCGAGCGCCGAGGCCCCCGTCGAGACGACCAGCGACAGGCGGAGCGCGTCCAGGGTCACGCCGGACCGAAGCAGATCGCCGGCACGAGTCCACGGCGCACGGGCGACGAGCCCGACGACGGGCAGGACGACGAGCACCGCCCCGAGCGCGGCGGGGACGAGGAGCGCGGCGGGGGGGCGGCGCGCCGGGTTCATGGGTCAGGCCGGAGGCGGGAGGAATCCGAACGACTCGAGCACGTCTTGACCGGCGCTGCTCAGGACGAAGGCCACGAAGTCGGTCGCTGCCACCTCGTTGGGGCCGCCTTCGATGACGCCGATCGGATATGTGGCGACGACGTTCGTTCGCGTAGGGATCGCCACCTCGTGGACGTCGGATTTGACGTCTGCCGTGACGTCGGTCTGATACACGATCCCCGCGTCGGCGTCGCCCTGCACGACGCTCTGCACGACCCCCTTCACGTCTTGGGCGTTGGACACGAGGTTGCGGAGCGCGGCCTTGCCGACACCGGCCTTGCGGAGCGCATCCCGCGCGTAGTCGCCGGCCGGCACGCCCTCGGAGGCCAGGACGAGCTGGACTCCGGGCTTCGCCAGATCCGCGATCGAGCCGATGCCCGCGGGGTTGTCCGCCGGCGTGATGATCGTGAGCCGGTTTTGGGCGAAGTTGCCGCCGTAGGAGATCCCGGGTCCGTTCTTCTCCACGTCGTCCATCCACGTCGTGCTGGCCGAGGCGAAGACGCTGACCGGAGCGCCGCCGTCGATCTGCTGTGCGAGCCCGTCCGAGGGTCCGAAGCTGAAGGTGATCGTGACATTCGGGTGCTTCTGGTTGTACTGCACGGCGATGGCCGGGAACGCCTCGGTGAGGGAGGCGGCGGCGAGGACCGTGATCTCCGTCCGCGACTGCTCCGAGGGGCCGGTGACGCCCTTCGAGGTGCAGGCGGCGGCGGCGAAGAGGATCAGCAGGACGGGAACGAGCCGGCGCGGCATCCGAACCTCCGGGATCGTGAGGGGCCCCACCCTAGCAGTGTTTCGCCCTCATCTACCAGAAAAACAGGTGGGTACGAGCCCTGAAAGCTGGATCCGACCCTCAGGCTTCGGGCAGGTTCACCATCACGCTCGTGGCTTTCACCGTCGCGACGACCTGCATCCCGGGCTTGAGGGCCATCTGGTCGGCTGCCTCTTGGTGATCAGGGCCAGGACGCGGTGCGGACCGGCCTGGACCTCGACGGTCGCGGCAACCCCGTCACGCTTGACCTCGGTGATCACCCCGGGGAAGCGGTTCCGGGCGCTGCCGGCGGCGATCGGCCGGTCCCCGTGCTGCTCGGCGAGCAGGCGGGCCACCTCGGGGGCGGGGACGAGACGCTGGCCGCCCTGCGTGCGATCGACGCGCAGCTTGCCGTCGCGCTCCCACCGGCGGAGCGTCTCGACCGTGATGCCGAGGATCTCCGCGGCCTGCCCGATCCGGTACGTGTCCGCCACGGCGCGAGCATAGAGGCTCGGCCCGGAACCGGATCCCACCGGCGACTCGCCCGGACAGCGGGATCGGGCCGCAGCCCTAGACGGCAAAGCGGACGTGCAGGATGTCGCCTTCGGCCACGACGTAGTCCTTGCCCTCGACGCGGATCTTGCCGGCGGTCTTCGCCGCGTCCATCGAGCCGGCAGCGACCAGCTCGTCGTAGCCGATGACCTCCGCGCGGATGAAGCCGCGTTCGAGATCGGTGTGGATGACCCCGGCGGCTTCGGGCGCCTTGGCGCCGCGCCGCACCTCCCACGCGCGCGTCTCGTCCTCGCCCGTCGTGAGAAACGTGATCAGGTCGAGCGCGCGGTAGCACGCGCCGATCACCGTCTCGAGACCCGGCTCCTCGACGCCGAACTCCTCGAGCAGCGCGCGAGCCTCGTCGGGATCCATCTCCGCGGTCTCGGCTTCGATCGACGCGTAGACGCCGACCGCATCTTCCAGGTCGGGCGGCACGGTGGTTCCCTCCTCGAGGTTCGCCACCACGATCTCGGGCTTGAGCGTCAGCGGCGCGATGCCCCGCAGCTGCGCCACGTCGGCCTCGGACAGCTTCACCTCGCGCAGCGGCCGCTCCGCGTCCAGCGCCTCCTTGGCGCGGCTGAGCGCCTCGACCTCCTCGCCGGGCTTGCCCTTGGCCCGCTTCTCGGCCTTCGTCAGCGCGCTCTCGACGACCCCCAGATCGGCCAGCAGCAGCTCGGCGCGGACGTTCGCGAGATCCGCGGCCGGCGTTGGATCGACCCCGAAGCAGCGAACCACCACGGCGAGCGCCTCGGCCTCTCGGAGCTTGGCGAGGCCCTGGGCGCTGGACACTCCCCCCGGGACGTCCACGAACCGGACCTGGGCGGCGACGGTCTTTCGGGACCGTTCCATCTCGGTCAGCACACCCAGCCGCGGGTCGGGCACCGCCACGACCGCCAGGTTCGCTTGGCCCCCATGGGATCCGGCTCGGGTGAGCGCCGTGAACAGGGTCGATGTCCCGCTGAACGGCACGCCGACGAGCCCGATGTCCTTCACGTGAATGGCGAGCCTAGCAGTGCGTTTGCCCGCGCCTCGGTCGAAGGTCTCCCCGGAGGTCGATGCGGGGCTCTTCCGCCGAACGGCCGGATGATTCCGCCCTTCGGCGCATGCGCCGGGAGGACCCTCGATGCCGATATGGGCGACGAGACCTGGCGGGGCCGGGGCGCCGCCAGACCCGCCCCGGCCCGCCGGTCTTGTTGTTGGGTCGGCTCGCCTCCCGTCCTCGAGCCGGGAGGAGATGTGCGCCGAGAGGCGCATCGCGCGAGCGGGTGGGGGATCCGACGGCCCCACCCGCTCGCCACTTTCATGAGGGGGCCTCGTGAGCGCCGGCGGCGCTGATGGGGGCAGAACGAACGACGGAGGCCGGGTCTGGCCCGGCCTCCGTCGATTCTTTACGCCTTCGCGGATGCGGACGCTACGCCTTGGTCTCCCAGAAGATCTTGCCGATCTCGTCGATCTGGTCCAGGAGCGACTGGCCCTGCGCCGGATCCTGCGACTTCTTCGCGGCTCCGGCGGCCTTGGTGGCTTTCCAGAAGAGATCGTGCAGCTGCGGGTACTTCTCGAGGTGCTCCGGCTTGAAGTAGTCGGTCCACAGCACCCACAGGTGGTCCTTCACCATGTCGGCCCGCTGCTCTTTGATGTCGAGACAGCGAGTCCGGTAGTCCTCGACGGTCTCGCCGTCGGTCTTGAACTTCTCGGCGTCCTGGTAGCGCTGCTGGACCGCTTTGACCGACTCGGCTTCGATGCGTGCCTGGGCCGGGTCGTAGACGCCGCAGGGAAGATCGCAGTGCGCGTGGACGACGCGACGCGGCTTCATGAATGCTGGATGCATGGAACGGCCTCCTTCCGAGGAACCCTCGTCTGAACCGTACCACCGGGGTCGGAATCGAAAGCGTCCGGCGATGCTCGGCGCGGCGGCGGCGACCGTCGCAATCGCCGCGGCGTTCGTCCGCACGCGACCACAGCGCGTGGTCGTCGCGGGATCGAGCATGGAGCCGACCCTCGAGGCGGGCGAGTGGGCGATCGCCGTCGCCCCGCGCAGGCTCCGGCGCGGCGCCGTGGTGGTCGTCGAGCACCAGGAGCGCCCCGGCTTCGAGATGGTGAAACGCATCATGGCCGGTCCCGGCGATCGGATCGGCGACCGGCTCCTGGAGTCCGGCGAGTGGTGGGTCGAGGGGGATCGCCCCGACGCCTCGACCGACAGCCGGACGTTCGGTCCGGTCCCTGCCTCCGCGGTCACGGCCCGTCTCGTGGCGGTCTACGGGCCGGGCATGCCGCACCTGCTCCGCCGCCGATCGGATGTTCCCGCGCCGCCTACGATGTAACCCGTGGATCGTGCTTCCCCCCATGGTTTGCCGCTCCCGCCGCCCTCCCACATCCCTCCGAGGCCGGATCTGGGACCGCCCGCCGTCGCCCCGCCTCGGCCGGGCTTCCTTCGTCGCCGTTGGGTCGGGACCGATCGCGGCGCTCCTGGCCCTGTTGCTCGCCTTCGGCGGCACGCTGGCGGTGTATCTGGGCTCGGCCGGGCCGCCCGGCGACCCCTCCGACTACACGTTCCTCGAGGCCGACGGAACCAACGGCCCGACCCGATGGAACCCGTGCGAGCCCATCCGCTACGTCGTCAACGCGAGCGAGGCGCCCCCGGGCTCGCTGGACGACCTGGGAGACGCCCTCGGCGAGGTCTCCTCGGCCACCGGCATCGAGTTCCGGTCCCTGGGCGACGAGCTCCGATCGTCCGACGACCGACCGGGAAGCGGTGCAGATGCGCGCTGGGGTGCCGACGTGGGCCCCCGTCCTCATCGCATGGGTGCGACCCGAGGAGACCGACGTGTTCGGCGGCGAGACCCGTTCCGTGCTCGGGGCGACCCAGGCGATCGCGGCGCCGGGGACCAGCGTCTTCGTCACGGGCATCGTCGCGATCAACGTCGGCCTGCCGCAGGTCCCCGGTTTCTCCGATCCCGGCCAGGAAGGACCCACGCTGCTCCACGAGCTCGGCCACCTGGTGGGTCTCGGGCATGTTCAGGCTCCGTTCGAACTGATGAATCGCGACGGGGGCGGCGTCGTCGACTACGGGGCCGGCGACCTGGCGGGGCTCCGCCGGCTCGGGCGTTCGGCGGGATGCCTCGCGACCCCGGACGCGGCCGACTTCGCCGGCCGGCCGATGTTCTGACTCCTGTCCCGGCCGGTTGTCCCGCCGGGGCATCCGCCGTAGCATCGGGGTCCTCATGATCTGCACCCGCGAGCTCGGAACCGTTGCGGCGATGATCCCCAGCCGCATCTGCTGTCCCGCCTGAGGGCGAGGACCGGGCACTCGCGCGCTCCCGCAAGCCCGAACCGCTCTTCCATCTTGCTCATGGAGGTTTTCCGCATGGACACGACAACCGACGCCGCCGTCACCACCGTCACCACCGTCGACGCCAGAGGCAAGGCTTGCCCCGGGCCGCTCGTCTCGCTCGCCAAGGCTTTGAAGGGTGCCGCGCCCGGAGCCCGCTTCGAGCTGGTCGCAACGGACCCCGGCTCCCGCACCGATGTGCCGGCCTGGGCGGAGCTGACCGGTCACGAGCTGCTCGAGTCCACCGAGTTGGGCGGCGAGTACCGCTACCTGATCAGGACGAGGTGAGGCGCGCATGGGAGCCACCGACACCGACCTCGGGACCATCCTCGACGCCGCGACCTCAGCGCCGGCGTCGGATCTCTCGGATCTGATTGCCCGCGTCGAGGCGCTCGAAGACGCCGATCGAGCGCGACTCGAACGCAAGAACAAGCTGTCGATCATCGCGTGGGGCGGCGACCTCGATCGCATTTGGCCGACGCTGATCCTGTCCAGCACCGCGGCGGCGAGCGGCATGGAGGCGAGCATCTTCTTCACGTTCTGGGGTCTGTTCGCAATCGTGAAGCCCGGGGTGCGCATCACCGGCGAGAACTGGATGCAGAAGATGATGTCGGTGATGAACCCGGGCTCGGCGCACAAGGCCAAGCTCAGCCGCTATCACTTCGCCGGCGCCGGTCCCGCGATGTTCAAGCACCTCGCCGACGGGCACCAGGTGCCGCGGCCGTCCGAGCTGCTGGAGCTGGCCGTCGAGACCGACGTTCGCCTGCTGCCGTGCCAGATGACGATGGACCTGCTCGGTCTTCGTCAGGAGGACCTGATCGACGGGTTGGAGCAGCCGGTGGGCGCCGCGACCGCGCTCCGCGAGATGCGCGAAGCCGCGATCCAGCTCTTCATCTAGCCCAGTTCCGTCCCCGGTTCGTTGAAACGATGCGCCACGAGCACGTCGGTCGACGAATGGGCCACGATCGAGACGGTGATCGTCGCGGCCACGATCTCGAACAGCCGGAACCCGTTGGGGATCCCTCTTTCGAACAGGAAGAGGCCGTAGACGACCGACGCGAATCCCTTCGGTCCGAACCAGGCCGCGGCCAGCCACTCGCGGCGCGAGATCTCCGCTCCCAGCAGCGCGAGGCCGATGGCGACCGGCCGTGCCACGACGAGTGCCAGCACCACGAACAGATACGCGGCGACGCCCAGATGGCCGAACGTCGAGAGCGGAAGCGCGATCCCGAAGATCATGAGCGCGGCGAGCTTGAACAGCTCCGTCACGAGCTCGCCGAACCGGTGAAATGACTCTCGTGCTTCGGGGCCGGCCGAGGCGACCGTGATGCCCGCCGCGAACGCGGCCAGGAACTCGTTGGCCTGCGTCAGCGAGGCGATGCTGAGGACCAGCAGGCCGATCGCGAACGCGTTCAGCGGCTCGTACGCCGCGGTATGCGACAGACGCGAGGCACGCTCGATAAACGTTGCCAGCCAGGGCACCACGATGCCGAGCGCGACTCCTCCCAAAAGCTCCAGGACGATGCGCGTCCCGTCGACGTGCTCGCGGCTGACGACGTCCAGCAAGACGATGACGATCGGAAGGGCGAGCCCGTCGTTCAGACCGCTCTCGACGTTCAGCAGCTTGCGCAGGCGGGCCGGAACGTCCTCCCGGCCGACGATCGCGGCCGCGAAGACCGGGTCGGTCGGGCTCAGCACGGCGCCGATGAGGAACGCCTCGCTCCACGAGAGCGAGAGCAGAAGCCGGCCGAGAACCGCCGTCAGCAGCAGGGTGACCGGCATCCCGAGCAGGATGGCGCGGCCGGGGAGGTGCCAGGCCCGGCGGAGGTCGCTCGCTCCGACGCGCATCCCGTCGGTGAACAGCACGGTGAACAGCGCAAGCTCCGCGAGCATGCGAACCAGCGGATCCCTCGGGCCGACCGAGACGATTCCCAGCGCGCCGTCGCCGACCGCGAACCCGACGACCAGGAACAGCACGGCCGTCGAGAGCACGGTGCGGTGCGCGACCCCGGAGATGAGCACGCCCGCGAACAGGGTCAGCGCGAAAACCAACACCCCGGCCACGGGCTCACACTACCGAGCGGGGGCCCCGCCGAAGGTCATTCCCGCGGCGTTTCGCCCCGGCTGGCGAGGATGTTGAGCCGGACGTAGTCGATGACGGACCCGGGCAGGTGACGGACCACCGCCTGGACGAGGGCCCGGCGGCTGGGCTCCGACAGCCTCTCGACGACGCCGGAAAGGCAGATGGTCTCGAGATAGGCGGGCAGATTCTCCGGAGGAACCGGGGTCGGCGCCGGCTGGAGCCACGTCCGGACGTCGGTGAACCCCGCTGCTTTGAGACGCCGTGTGGTCGCTTCGGGGCTCGCGAAATGCTTCCACCCGGGGCTCGCGACGCCCAGCTCGATGAGTGTCCGCTCGATCGAGGCGATGTTGCCTTCGCCGCCGCATTGGGCCGCGAGCCGGCCTCCCGGCCGAAGCACCGCGGCAAGGTTCCGGAACAGGGCGCTGTGGTCGGCGATCCAGTGGAAGGTGGCGGTGGACAGGATCGCGTCGACCGGTTCGTCGATCGGGAGCGGGGACGAGAGGTCCGCTTCGATGTACTCGACGCGATCGTCTCCCAACCGCGCGCGAGCGCGTTCCAACATTGAGGGGGAACCGTCCAGCGCGATCACGCGGCCCCGTGGGAGCCGGTCCAGCAACAATGCGGTCACGCGGCCGGTGCCGCAGCCGGCATCGAGGACGCGCTCGGTTCCCTGCAGGTCGAGGCGGGCGAGAACGTCCTCGCCCCAGCCCGTCATGGGAATCGGCAGACGATCGTAGGTGGCGGCGTCCCAGTCGCGGGGCACGGGTCGAGCCTACTCCCGGGGGGTCGCGGGGGGCTCGAGCGGCGAAGGGGCGTGGGCTTGACCGGCGCCGCCCCCGGCGCGACGAGGGGGAAAAGTGTCTAGCGCCGAGGACGGCATGCCGGTGGTCCCGTGCCGGACCGTGGTGGCCGGGCTTGGGGGTCGACGTCCGTTCGCGACGCAAATGTGCATCGCGCGAGGCCGGTGGTCCATACCCACAGAACCGGGTTCTCTTCTCCCGCGCACGCGGTAGTCAGAATTGCGTACAGAGCTGCTGGGGGAACGGAGGGGGGTATGCCGGGAACCGGCGCGTCAGGTCTCGGCGCCGGTCTCGCGGTCGAGGCGCCAGTCGCCGTCCGGCTCGGCGCGGCTCACGTCCAACACGGTGCCGTCTTCGAGGGCCAGCCGGAAGGTTCGCCATCTCGTCCCCGCTCGCTCCTCGAGCGCCGAATGGATCACCTCGACGGGCTCCTCCACGCCACCCCAGACGACGGCGCGGGGCC
The DNA here is from genome assembly GCA_963766935.1 of uncultured Actinomycetes bacterium. GTDB lineage: Bacteria > Actinomycetota > UBA4738 > UBA4738 > HRBIN12 > CAVYBY01. Next base: position 363,162 of record CAVYBY010000008.1, read on the forward strand.
ACTCCTCGGCGCGCGCACCCTCGGCGAAGCGCAGCCGGAGCTCGGGCGCCCGCCGCAGCCACAACGGGAGCACCGGCGTCCACAGGAGGAAGACGAGCCCGACGATCAGCACGGAGCCGTCCACTCCGAAGCGCGGGATCATCGGCACGGCGAGTGCCAGCGCGCCGACGCGCGCCACGTTGTAGACGACGTCGTAGACGCTGAAGATGCGGCCCCGAAGTCCGTCGGGAACCGCCTCCTGCACGGTCGTGTCGATCGGGATCTTCTTCCAGGCGAACGCCAGCCCGATCACGAAGCTCGCAACGAGCACCGACCAACGGTTCACGTACAGACCGACGAGCATGAGCGTCACGCCGCCGAGTGCGAACGAGCCCGCCACGATCCACTCCCTCGGAAATCGCTTGTCGAGCGACCCGATCGTGAGCAGCCCGAGGAACACGCCGGCTCCGCCGGCCCCGATCAGCCAGGAGAAGGAACCGACCCCCTCCCCAAAGCGCTCCCGGAACACGACCACCGCGAGGGCGAGGACGAGGCCCTGGCCCATCTGGTCGATCGAGATCGACGTGATCGGCCCGATCGCGCGCGGGGTCCGGGCGAGCGCCAGCGTTCCTTCGCGCAGCTCGCGGCCCACCCGCCGAACCGCGTTGCGGATCAGCTCCGGCTGTCCCGCGATCGTTCGGGGCCGCAGGTCGCTGCGGATCCGCGTCGCCACGAACGAGGTGGCGAGCCACTCGGCCGAGGCGACGGCGATGATCACTCCCGATCCGAGCGCGTCCGAGACGATTCCACCGATCGTGACGCCGACGAGCAGCGCCACCGTGCCTCCGATCGTCGCCAGGGAGTTCGCCGCCAGCAGGTCCTCGGTGGGGACGAGGCGCGGAACGACCGCCTGGGCCGTCGACAGGAAGAACCGGTTCGTCGCCGTCACCCAGAGCGCCCCGGCGTAGAACAGGGCGGGTTCACGTGTCGGGCTCGCGAGCACGAGGAACACGGGTCCGGCGCGCAGCAGCGGTGCGATGACCATGATCGCCCGGCGCGGCCAGCGGTCGATGAACACACCGGCGAACGGGCCGATGAACGTGTAGGGCAGTACGACGATGGACGACGCGATGGCGAATCCGGCGGCGGTCGTCTGGCGCTCGGGGGAGAACGCGACCGTGGCGACCAAGGCCGCCTGCATGAGCCCATCGGCCGACTGGCTCAGGAGACGCATGGCGAACAAGCGCCGGAAATCCGCGTGCCGGAGCGCGGAGCGCGTGTGGTGGGTGCTGCCGCCGGAGGTCATCCGGCCCCCGGCCGCGGGACCGATCCTCTAGGCGTCCGTCCTGTCGAAGAAGGACGTCCAGTCGGCGGTGGCCCCTTCGGACGTGCCCTGGATGAAGGTCTCCACCATCTCTCTGGCGGCGTCGTCGGTGAACTGCACCGGCGGCGACTTCATGAAGTACGCGGAGGGACCGACCAGCGGGCCGCCGACGCCACGGTCGAGCGCGAGCTTCGCGCACCGGACCGCGTCGATCACGATGCCGGCCGAGTTGGGGGAGTCCCACACCTCGAGCTTCATCTCGATGCTCAGCGGGACGTCGCCGAACGCCTGACCCTCGAGGCGGATCATCGCCCACTTGCGATCCTCCAGCCACGGAACGTGGTCCGACGGTCCGATGTGGATGCTCTGCTTGTCGAGCGGCTTCTCGAGCTGGGACTGGACGGATTGGGTCTTGGAGACCTTCTTCGACGTCAGGCGCTCGCGCTCGAGCATGTTCATGAAGTCCATGTTGCCGCCGAAGTTCAGCTGGTAGGTGCGGTTGAGCTTCACGCCGCGATCCTCGAACAGCTTCGCGAGGACGCGGTGCGTGATGGTCGCGCCAACCTGGCTCTTGATGTCGTCACCGATGATCGGCACCTTGGCGTCCACGAACCGCTTGGCCCACGCGGCGTCCGACGCGATGAACACCGGAAGGCAGTTGACGAGACCGACGCCGGCCTCGAGCGCGCGCTCGGCGTAGTACCGGGCTGCCTGCTCGGACCCGACCGGCAGGTACGAGACGAGCACGTCCGCGCCGCTGTCGCGCAGGATCTTCGTCACGTCCGCCGGGGCCTCGGGTGACTCCTCGATGATGTCGCGGTAGTAGGTGCCGAGCCCGTCCAGCGTGTGGCCGCGAGAGACCGTGACGCCGGCGAGGGGAACGTCGGAGAAGCGGATCGTGTTGTTGGGCTCGGAGAAGATGGCCTCGGAGACGTCCTTGCCGACCTTCTTCGCATCGACGTCGAACGCCGCCACGACTTCGACGTCGGCGACGTGGTACCCGCCGAGCTCGACGTGCATGAGACCGGGAACGCGGTCCCCGGTGGGCGCCTCTTTGTAGTACTCGAGACCCTGGACGAGCGCGGACGCGCAGTTGCCCACGCCCACGATCGCGATCTTCACCTTGCTCATTTGCGCTCCTTTCTAGGAAGCGTCGCGATAGCGGCGCTTCCGCCCCCCCGTCGTGGCGCGCGGGCTCGCGGGCCGCTTGGTGCGCTCCGCGTCGATCAGCCCCTCGAGCCACTCGATGTCGTTCTCGGTGGCGCTCCGACCGTGCTCCATGAGCGCCAAGGTGTAGTCATCCGCGCGTCCTCGGGTGGTCCGCAGCGAGTCCGTGATCGAGGACAAGCGGTCCAGCAGGGACGCCCGCCGCCGCTCGAGGAGCCGCAGACGGGTTTCGGGGGGCAGGTATCGGAAGAACGCAAGCCGCACGCGGAACCGGGTCTCCTCGGTCTGGGTGTCGTGCGGGGTCTCCTGCAGCAACTCGAGAAAGAGCTGCTCGCCCTTCTCGGTGATGCGATAGACGGTCCGCCGCCGGCGACTGCTCTTGACGTCGTCGCCGGGCACGCTCTCGACCGCACCTTCGCGCTCGAGGCGCCGAAGGGTCGGGTAGAGCGAGCCGTAGGAGACGCGCCAGAACCCGCCCAGGGATTCCCCCAGCTCTCGCGAGAGCTGGTACCCGTGCATGGGTTGATCCTTCAGCAGTCCAAGAACTGCCAGCTCCAGCACTCGCTCCTCCGTCCTACATCAGTGTCGATTCGATATATCGAACCGATATACCGTATCGATAGATACCACGGCCCATGGGGGGTCCGTCAACTCGGCGGAGGCGCCTCCGGGGCCGGGTGGCGCCCCGCCAGGGTGGCCAGCAGGGCCGACGCGACGCCGCAAGCGCCGCAGGAAAGCCACAAAGCGTTGGGGCGCAGACCGTACAGGATGGTGCCCAACACGGGTCCCACGATCGCGGCCAGGGCGTAGACGCTCCCGGCGGCCGCCTGGTAGCGGCCACGAGCATGGCTGGGGGCCCGGTCGGCGACGAAGGTCGTGGATCGCGGCGCGGCGAGCATCTCGCCCAGCGTCCAGAACAGGATGACGCTCACGAGGATGCCGAGCCGGGTCGAGAACGCCGTCAGCGCGAAGCCCAACCCGACCAGCAGGTTGCCGGTCGCGATGATCCGCGTGCCGCGTCCCCGCTGCAGCCGGGTCGTGATCGGAAGCTCCAGGAACACGATGAGGATCCCGTTCATCGCCAGCAGCCCTCCGTAGGCGGCTTTCGAAAATCCCGCGTCGCGGACCTGGAGGCTGAACGTGGATGCGGTCTGCATGTAGACCAGGGCGACCAGGAAGACCGCCGCCATCATCAGCAGGAACCCGCGGTCGGCCAGGATCGCCCGGCCCGTCCCACGTGCCGGCTCTTCGTGCCGGCGCGTCCGCACCCCTTGAGGCAGGAACAGCAGCGCGATGAGACCGAAGCCGACCGACGTGATCGCGTCGCCGACGAACAACCAGCCGAACGAGCGCTCGGCCAGCAGCCCGCCGAGACCGAGGCCGAAGGCCCACCCCATGTTGATCGCCACTCGCAGAACCGTGAACGCGGTCACGCGCCGCGCGACGGGGACGAGATCGGTGAGCAGTGCCGTCGACGCCGGCCGGTACAGCTCGGCCGAGACCCCCAGTAGGAAGACGATCGCGTAGATCCCCCCGAGCGAATCGGCGCGCCACAGCGCAAGCGACGCGGCGCCGGACGAGAACATCGACACGGCGATCGAGTTCTTCCGTCCGAGGCGATCGGCAAGCCACCCCCCGAGCCCCTGCGAGGCGAGCCCGCCGACCCCGTACATCGCGATCGTCACCCCGGCCTCCTGCGCGGAGAAGCCGCGATTGGTCATGTAGAGCGCGAGAAACGGCAGGATGAACGACCCCGCGCGGTTGACGAAGGTCCCGGCGAACAGGACCCACGCCGGCCGTGACAGCTCGCGCAGCTGCAGCCGAACTCCGGGCCGGGAGGCCGCCTCGGCGGCGAGGTCGGCATCGATCGCCGCGGCTTCGGGTCCGGGTCCTCCCGCCTCCGAGGTGGAGCTCACGCGGTCGAGCCGGGGCGGCGGTAGTCGGTGACGTATCTGGGCGGGTCGATGCCGGCCAAAAGGTCCGGCGCGTCCAGCGGTTCGCCCGGCTCGATCCGAAGGGGGAGCACCCCGGCCCAGATCGGCAGCCGCTGGTCTTCCTCCGAGTCGATCGGTGGGCCCGTTCGTACCTTGGCGCTGGCCTCGTCGATGGGGAGCGAGAGCATCAGCGTCTGCCGCAGCTCGTCCTCGGTCGGTTCGCGTGCTTCGGCGGCGCGCCCCGGCGCCACGTGTTCGGCCAGCGAGCGAGCGACCATCACCTGCTCGTCGCGGTCGGTGACCCGCGTCGCGCGCCCGTAGAGGACGACCGAGCGGTAGTTCATCGACGAGCTGAACGTCGAGCGGGCGAGCACGATGCCGTCGAGGATCGTCGCGACGACCGCCACCTCGACCCCACCGTCGAGCGCCTTCAACGTCTGCGACGCGGCCGAACCGTGCAGGTAGAGCGTGTCGCCGACGCGCGTGTGGATCGTCGGGATCAGGTGCGGCGTGGCGTCGCCCGTCACCCAGGCGACGTGGCAGATCAGCGCCTCGTCGAGGATTCGGTCGATCGTCTCGTGGTCGTAGTGGCCCCGCTCCGCATGCCGGCGCACGCGGGTGCGCGCGCTCGGTGCCTCGGTCATGCCGGGATGCTACCCGCGTGTCAGGCGACGACGAGGCGCATGCGGCGGGCGGCGCGGTCGAGCGTCGCCAGGAGTGGCTTGCCGACGACGAGCACCAGCACCGCGTTGCCGACCGCACGGAACGTGTCCCATGCGAACGAGGTCGCGCCGTAGAACGCCGCATAGTGGCGCAGATTGGCGATCGCGCCGGCCGCCGGGTCCCAGCCGACGGCGGACCCGCCGGCCACGAACGGCCACGACCACAGGTTCATCACGGCGCCGTAGGCGTACCCGACGGCGAACCCGTACACCGCGAGCACCGGGATCCGCACGCGCCAGGAACCGGTCGGCAGCAGGCCGGCGCCCATCCCGACCCAGCCGGTCGCCACCATCTGGAAGGGAAGCCACGGACCCAGCCCGCCGAGAAACAGCCCGCTCGCGAACATCCCGACCGCGCCGAGCAGGAACCCGAACCCCGGCCCGAACGCGTTGCCCGCGACGAGGACCACGATGAAGATTCCGCTGAATCCCGCGACAAAGCCGGGAAGCCGCATCGCCACCATGGCTGCGCCCAGAACGCCAAGCAGCGCAACCGTCTTCGGCCCGAGCCCCCCGCGGCCGAGCTCGACGAAGAGCAGCGTTCCGAGGCTCAGGATCAACACCGCAAGGATCAGCGGCGCGTCCACGCGATGGTTCTGGTCCGACCCGGGCGTGACATTCAGCACGAACGGCCAGAAGAACGCGAGCGCTCCCACGGCGTTCAGCCCGACGAGCAAGACGATCCGCAGGCGTCCGCTCATGCGAGCGCCGCCGCGACCTGATCGGGCGTGAGCCACCCCGGTCCGAACACCCGCGTCATCTGGGGGGCGAACACCGTGGAGTCGCCGAGCACGACGCCGGGATCGCCGTCCTCGATCAGCTCGCCGCCGGCGAGCATGACCACGCGTGTCGCGACGGCGGCCGCCAGTTCGACGTCGTGGGTCGCCACCACGGTGACGAGCCCGTCGCCGGCTCGCCGTCGCAGAAACCGGAGCAGGGAATCCTTGGCCCGGGGGTCGAGTCCCCTGGTCGGCTCGTCGAGGAGCAGCACCGGTGCCCCGGTCGCGGCGACCGCCGCCACGGCGACCAGCAGTCGCTCGCCGGCGGAGGCGTCGCGCGGGTGACGCTCGGCGAGGTGTCCGATCCCGAGGGATTCGAGCCAGGGCATCGTGGGCTCGCCGGGCCGGCCGCGGCCGCGAAGGGTGGCTCGCACCTCGGCGTCCGCGCTCTCGCCGAAGAGCACATGCTCCGGTTCCTGCGGACACATCGCGGCATCGGCGCCGGGACGGGGCGCGTGGCCGAGGACGGTGACCGATCCGGTCGCGGGCTGCTGCACGCCGGCGACCGCTCGCAGCAGCGTGGTCTTGCCGGCACCGTTGCGGCCCATCAGCGCGACGATCTCGCCCTCGCCGATCTCGAGCGAGACATCCCGGATCGCATCGAGCGAGCCGTAGCGAACCCCGGCGCCTCGAACCGAGACCACGGCACTCCCCGGCGCCGGGCGCGACCCGTTCGCCCGTGCGGGATCGGGTGCGGCGCCTCCCGCGGCCGCCCTCGCCTCTCGCACGGTCAGCGGCACCGGGTCCCACCCCATCATGGCCCCGAGCCGGGCGACCGGTGGGCCGATCCCCACCGACCGGATCACCTCGGCCGCGGTTCCCGCGACGACGTGCCCACCGTCGATGCCGAGCGCGCCGTCCACCCACCCGGCCACCCGTTCGAGCCGGTGCTCGGCGACGAGCGCCGTCATGCCGTGGTCGTGCACCAGTCGGTGCAGGGCGGCCATCACGTCCTCCGCCCCCTGCGGGTCGAGCTGCGAGGTGGGTTCGTCCAGCACGAGGATCCGCGGGCCGGCGGCCAGCGCGGCCGCGATCGCGACCCGTTGCCGTTCTCCTCCCGAGAGGGTCCGGACGCTTCGATCGCGAAGCGGCTCGATCGCCAGCAGATCCAGCGTCTCCTCGACGCGGCGGCGCATGTGCGCCTGGTCGACGCCGAGGTTCTCCATGCCGTAGGCCAGCTCGTCTTCGACGCGATCAAGGACGAAGGACGCGCCGGGATCCTGGGGAACGAAGGCGACGGCGTCGGCGAGCCGGCGGGGCGGGTTCGACAACGTGTCCCGGTCCCCGACCGTGACGCGGCCGTGGAACGTGCCGCCGGTGAAATGCGGAACGAGTCCGTTGGCCGACCGCAGCAGCGTCGACTTTCCGCCGCCCGTAGGGCCGATCGCCATCACCAGATGTCCCTCTTCGATCGCGACGGTGACGTCCTCGAGCGCGGGCCGCTGCCCGTCCGGGTACGTGAACGTCACGCCGTCGTATCGCAGCGCCGCGCGGCTCACGAGGCCGCCTCCGGCCGGAACGCCGTCCTGCTCGCGGCGCGCGCGAGGCTGGCGGACACACCCGGGACCGCGGCCGACGCGGCCGCGAGCACGAGGGGCAGCGCCACCGCCGGCCACTCGAGCGGCGACGTCGCCGGGTGCAATCCGCCGGCGCGTTCCACGCCGGCCCACACGAACGCGCCGAGAACGACGAATCCGGACGCGGCGATCAGCGACGAGCCGGCCGTCCAGGGCTGGGGCCGGTACCGCGAGCGCCGCCCCCGCCCGTGGCCCCGAGCGTCCATCGACTCCGCGAGCGTCAGCGATTCCTCCATCCCCGTCTCGAGCACCGGGACCGCCAGCGCGGACAGCGAGCGCAGCGCCGACGTGCCGATGCCCCGCAGCCGCTGCGCCTCCCGCACGCGAACCACGCTCTCGACCGTGCGAGGCGCCAGCGACAACGCGAGCGCCGCCGCGAGCGCGGGCTCGTGGAACCGGCGAGGGCGCCAGGCGGAGCACCGCGTAGGGGTCGCTGACGGTGTTGTAGGCGCCGAAGATCACCAGGATCGCCGCCAGGCGCACGCCTTCCAGCGCCGCGAACGCGACGCTTCCCGCATCGACCGTGGAGAACACGACGAGGGCGGTGCGAAGCACCATCGCGATGGTGCCGCCGATCACGAAGACGCGAAACGAGCGAGCGGTGGGCCCGGGGATGCGGCAGGTCGCCGAGACGAACCAGACCGCGGCGACAAGGACGACCAGATAGAACGGGTTGGTCGTCAGGAACGCGGCGCCGCCCACGCCGGTGACCCAGGCGATCCAGGCGCCGGGATGGACCTCAGCCCGCACGGCGGCCTCGACGGCGAAGCGCGAAGGAGCCGCCGGCGAGCAGCACCGCGGCGAGTGCGATCGCGGCGATCCCCGCCCCCGGCGGTCCGTTCCCGGGATGGCGCGCGGATGCCGCGGCGATGCCGCCGAGGTCGGCCGTCGCACCGGTCGAGGTGGTCTGTCTCGGAGCGGCCTCAGGCGAGGGTGTGCTCGTTCGGCGGGGCGACGCCGGCGCTTGGCTCGGGGTGGGCTCCGCCGACGGGTGCGGCGTCCCACCGCCTTCGGAAGGCTGCGCGGCGGACGCGGACGGATGCGGCGCCGGTGTCCCGCTCGGCGACGGCGGGGTCTCGGCGGCGCCGCACACGTCGTCGTCGGTCACGAACGGCGGCTTCGGATGCCCCGACGCGCCGTCGCCCGATCCCCACGACCAGCCCTCGGCGCCGCCGGCGGGGATCGAGACCGATGCCGCGCCGGTCGAGGCCCAGACCCAGCCGCCACCCTGTTGCAGCCACAAGCCCCAGAAGTTCGGGTACTCGGCCCAGCAGTCGCCTCCGTCGGGTCCCGTTCCGGCGAGGCGGCACACGGCCTGGCTTCCGAACCCGAGCGAGTAGTCGAGTCCGTGCTGCTGGGCAGCGAGCCGAACGAGGTCGATCCCGCTCACGCTGGCACCCGGGAGCCCGACGCACAGCTCGATCTCCCGGGTACCCGTGTCGATCACCAGCGCGGCATGCCGTCCCGAGGCGCACGCGATCGACGTCCCGAGCGCGGCCGGCACGATCCCCGGCGCCAGCAGCGCCGCGATCGCCGCGAGGGTGCGAAGCGTGCGCGTCAGACGCAGGCCTCCCGGTGCGGAAGTGCGCGAAGGGTCCCCGCGTGGACCGGGAACGCCGCCAGGACGACTCCGGGCACCGCGCCGATCGTCGCTCCGACGTCGACCGGCCCCCGCGTGTCGCCGTTCCACGTGAACGCCCAGCCGCCGCACGCCGCGGGCTGGAGCCGGCGGAGCGCCGCGAGGGCTCCGTGCGGCGTCGCCCGCCCCGCCGCCGCATAGGCTTGCAGCGCAAGGGCTGTGGAGTTCGCGTCCGTTGATCGGTACCCCCAGGTGTAACCCCACCCCAGGTGCTTCGGATCGCGGATGGCCGAGAAGAACCCGAACGGGTCCTCGGCGCCCAGCGGGGCATTGCCCGATGCCTCGAGCGCCTGCACGACGTAGGAGGTCGTGTTGGTGTCAGACAGGAAGTAGTCCGACGAAGGAGCGGTCTTCGACCGGCAGTGGGCGTTGTCTCGGCCGGCCGCGTACGGCTCGTCGAAGGCCCACCCCCCGTCGGGGCACTGGGCGGCGCGAAGCCACGCCAGCGCATCGTGAGAGGCACGCGTCCCGGCTCCGCGGAACGCGAGGATCGCGAGCGCCTGATCCAGGACGGAGGCGGTCCCGTTGCCGAATCGTCCGGTTCCGGCCTGGGTCCCGCGAATCTCGAATACGAGGTTGTGACCGGCGAAATGCCGCGGATCGCGGCCCATGGCGCTCGCCGCCAGCGCGACCTTGGCTCGAAGGCCCACCGTGTCGATGTTGCCGGCTCGGGTCTGCGCCTCGAGGTATGCGAGCGCTCGCGCCGCCGGTCTCGGTCCGACGCCGGCGGACACGAATGCGAGCACCGCGTCCGCGGTCGACCCGATCGGTGAGAACGCCGGGAGCGAGCCGTCGGGTTGCTGCGCGGCAGCCAGATACGCCGCGCCGAACGCGGCTCGCCGTCGGTCGGTCGGTCGTGCGTTGGCCGTGACCGGCACGGTGAACATCACCGCGGCGATCAGGCAGACGGCGGCAAGCCGTCGGAGGGTTCGGCCCATGGGGGGCCTCCTTTCCGGGCGTCCTCGCGCCCCATCGGAACGACTCCCCGAACAAGGGTGTCGATCGACGGGCGGGTCCGCACCGCGGTGCCCCTCGGCCGACGCTCCCCGTCCTCGAGGGAGTCGTTCAGCCCGTGCGTCGCGGAGGGCGACCGGGCTCGCCCGCCCCGAAGGGCGGACCTACCGTTGCGGGACAGCGCCGGACTTCGACCGGACTTCGCCTCGCGACGCGCTTGCGCGAGCATCGTACATGGGAGCCGGCACGCCGGCGAAGCAGACGAGTGCTATCGCTCGTCGATCGAGCCGGGCTCGCCGCCGCTCTGTCGGAGAAACCGTTCGATCTCCGAGGCGATCTCGTCGCCGGAGGGGATCCGCTCGTCGTCGGCCATCGTTTCGAGCCGGCGCACGTACTCGGCGGAGTCGTCGTCGGCCCCGATCGCGGCGTCGAGCCGTTCGCGCTGCGCCGCCGCCTCGTCGGGAAGATCCCCCAACGGCAGCTGCACGCCGAGATGACGCTGAAGGTGCTCGATGAGCGCGATGGACGCCGCCGCGTAGGAACCGCCGACGTAGTGCGGCACCTGCGCGTAGAACCCCACCGACGGCAGACCCCCGCCCGATACCGCGATCTCGATCGACGAGAGCGCCGCCGACGGCACGCGCAGGAGTCCCTGGGGTCCGGGTTGCTCGTCCTCGTGGAGCAGGCCCGGCCGCGACGCGGTCGAGAAGACGGGAACCGGCCGGGTGTGCGCGACGGCGGCCGGGATCGCCCCGAGGCTCACCCACTCGACGGCGCCGAGTCGGAGCGCGAGGTCGAGCATGGAGGTCCCCAGCTCGCGCCAGCGGAAGTCCGGTTCGGGACCCACGAGGACGAGCAGATCCCGCCCGCCCGAACGCGTTCGGAGCATCTGGAGGTCGGGCCAGGCGATGTGCGTGAGGGTCCCGTCGAGCACGTCGAGCAGGGGCCGGCGTGCTCGGTAGTCGATCAGCGCGTCGCCGTCGAAGGTGACGATCGCCTCGCCGTCACGGGCGAGCTGGTTCGCGCCGGCGGTGGCGGCTCCTCCGGCATCGATCCACCCGTCGAACGCGGCGACGACTACGGGGGCGACCAAGCCGTCCACCGGCCCGGATATGCGGTAGAGGGCCACGGGGCCAGCATAGTCGGCCGGGTCGTGGGGCCGGTTCGTCGTCCCCTCCGGAGGCTTCGCGCCCCCGGAGGGCCGGTCAGCCGGGGTGGGTCGCTTCGTCGCGCCCGCGGGCAAACCTTTCGACGCGATGAAGCTGAACGACCGTGTCCTCGTCGTCGATGACGATCGTCGAGGCCATCTCTGCCGTGGCCCGCAGACGAATGGTCATGATGTCCGGGGTCGTCGGTGGGCCGAGCAGGAAACCCTGACCGAGGATGCACCCCTCATCCACGAGCAATCCCACCTGTGCGGGTCGTTCGACTCCCTGAGCGATCGCGATGAGCTTCAATCGCGGCACATGTCGATCACGTTGCGGACGAGCGCCGAGCTCGTTCGTCCAGGTCGATCCCGCTCACCAGGCCGCGGTCGAGCTTGACGATGTCGACCGGCAGCTCTCGCAGCAGCTCCAGCGAGGAGGGTCCGGTACCGAAGGCGTCGATCGCCACGCGAACGCCGGCCGCGCGGAGCTCGATGAGGACCTCCTTGGCCTTCATCGGCGTCATCGCCAATGCGACCTCGCTGATCTCGGCGATAAGAGGTCCTGCCGTCCGATCGCGTCGGACAGCTCGACGGCCCGGTCGAGGAAGCTTGGGTGCCACAGCTCCCTCGGCGAAACGTTGAAGGTCAGCATCCGCAGGTCGTCGAGCACATCCTCCTCGCGCCACTCGGCGCAACGCCGGCGAAGCTCCTCCGAGCACCCAGTCGCCGATCGACACCGAGAGGCCGAGCTCCTCCGCAACGGGGAGGAAGCCGGCCGGCCCGACGTCGCCGTAGGTGCTGTCGGGCCAGCGCAGCAGCGCTTCGGCCCCGATGGTCCGGCCGAGGGCCAGCTCGACGATCGGCTGGAACGCCAGCGACCACGCGCCCAGATCGGCCGAGCGCTCGAGCCCGGCGGACATCGACTCCACCAGCGGCTGTTCGTCGAAGCCCGAGGAGCCCTTGATGCGCGAGCGCCGTCCGGAACGCGCCCACTTGTCGTGATACATGGCCGAGTCCGCGCTCCGGATCAGCGTGCGCGGGTCGGTCCCGTCCTCCGGGAACAGGCTCACTCCGGCGCTGGCCGACAGCGTGAGCTTCCTGCCCGACAGGAGGAACGGTTCGTCGAGGACCGCCACGAGGCGATCCCGCAGCGTCTCCGCCACGGCCGCCCCGTGCGGTCCCAGATCTTCGGTTGTTCCCGGCAGCGGCGTCACGACGATGAACTCGTCGCCGCCGAGGCGGGCGATCAAGTCTCCCTCGCGAAGCACCGCGCGGAAGCGATGGGCCAGCTCTCGCAGCAGCGCGTCGCCGGCGGAATGACCGAGGGTGTCGTTCACGGTTTGAACCCGTCCAGGTCCAGGGCCGAGACGGCCACCGCCTCGCCACTTCGCCGGGCCGCCGCAAGCGTGAGTCGCAGGTGCTCGTCGAGGAACGTCCGGTTCGGCAGACCGGTGACCACGTCGTGGTACGCGAGCCGCTCGAGCTGGGCGAGGCTCGACCGCAGCCGCTCGCCCGAACCGCGAGCGCGCTCGAGATCGGTCGCGGTGGTTGCCTGCTCCGCCCTCGCCCGTTCGAGCTGCCGGGTCAGCCACGACATCGACTCGCCGGCGATCACGGACAGCAGGACGATCTGGGTTCCCTGCGCGACGGGCCCGTCCTGGGCGCCTCCCTGCACGAAGAAGAGCGGGGCCGCGTAGGCGATCGCCGTGAGCGGTGCGAACCAGAGTGCGGTGCCCGGCGGCTGCGAGAGCCCGATCCATGCGCTGATGGCCAGGAAGAAGATGCCGTTGTCGTAGCCCGGGGGGCCAAGCAGCTTTCCGACCGCAACCAGGGCGAGCGCGGGCGGAACCAGTACGAGGAGCGACCGGGTCCCCCACTGTTCCCAGGGGAGGATCCAGGTCAGGAGCGAAAGGGAAACCGCGGCGGCTGCGACGACGGCGAGACCGGAGGGGTTGATGGAGGAAGGGACCGCCGTCGCGGCCGCCACGGTGGAGGCCCCGAGCGCCGCGAACAGCAGCGCGGCGACCCGCACGAGCAGGGAAGGACGACTCGTGCGGTGCGCGGGACCGGAAAGATCGTGGAGAAGCGTCACAAGCTGGCCTTTTTCTTGGGGTTGTGTCATCAGTTATCCCCTGAAACAGGCAAGCCGTGATGGGACGGGGGGCGGATTTCGCGAATCCCCCGGTGGGGTTATGTCTGTAGGAAACCGAGCGGAGCCTTCATCGGCCGGATCGCTCCTCATCGCCCGGGGTGGATACCCCAGGATCGTCCTCAGCGTGGAGATGGCGTTCATGGCCGCCGGACATGGCTACCGTCGCTCCGGCGCCGTCGGAGCCCGGTCGTCGGCGGGCCGGGCTCCGGTAAGAGCTCTTCGATGTGCCGGTCGCAGAAGTCCACCTCGTGCTCGTCCCCACGGGGGGTGACCTGCACGAGGACCGTGGCCGTCGCGGGATCGAAACACCAGGCGCAGCTCTCGAGCTCCCCGTTCATGAACCCTCCATCCCATCGGGTGCCGACGCCTAGCTCTTGTCTCGAGAGCCCATTTGGGTTCCCGGCGCAGCTACCATTGCCGCGTGGCCGTGGTCGCTCGGTTCAACATCACGCCCGTCTCGTCGACGGCGCTGCACCATCCGGACGAGCTCGACCTTCGCGTGACCGGAGCCGTGGGGGATCGCCGGTTCATGATCCTGGAGGCCGACGGCCTGGCGGCTGACGACGCCCGCGAAGGGCCCATTCCTCGGTGTGCGCACGAGGTTCGACCGGGTGTGGATCGCCTCTCGTTCGAGTTCCCCGATGGCGAGCGGGCCGACGGCGGATGCCGCCGGCACGGGTGAGCCGCGGAAGGTGAAGCTGTACGACCGGTGGGTCGTGGCCCGGCCGGTGGACGGACCGCTCGCCGCCGCGCTGAGCCGCTATGCCGGCCGCGAGATGATTCTGGCCCGCGTGGAGGAACCCGAGTACGCCGGGGGGATCAACCGGCTGACCCTGCTCTCAATCGCATCGGTGCAGGACCTCGGCCGGCGCGGCGGGAGCGAAACCATGCCGGATCCGCGGCGCTTCCGGATGATCGTCGAGCTGGATG
>CAVYBY010000009.1:0-273364 GCA_963766935.1 uncultured Actinomycetes bacterium
GAGGGCCTCGACGTCCGGGCGATAGCTGCTGATCGCCCAGGATCGATCGGACAGCAGCGGGTCCTCACGCGAGCCGTCGTCGTCGACCAGCATCCCGAACTGAGCCGGATCGGCGGGGCCTGGGCGAGGTAGTCGTCGGTGAACTCGCCCCCCCATGACGTCATCGCGATGAAGGCGGCCATGCCGGCATTCCGCCCCTTCGCTTCGTAGATGTCACGAACGCCCGCACGGGCTCGTTCGGCGGCGGCGGCGTCGGGGAGCACCGGGATCAGGGGAGGCTCGTGCGCGACTAGGGTGGTCACGTCCTCGGGGTGGGCGGCCACCAACGCGAGCGCGGTCACCGCGCCGCCGCTGCTGGCGAACATCTCCACCGGCCCGGCGCCGAGCGCAGAGATGAGCGCGTGCACGTCGCCGGCCTGGATCTCCGGAGCATGGTCGACCCTGCCGTCGTTGCGAGTGCTGCGGCCGAGGCCGCGCGGGTCGTAGGTCACCACCGTGCGTTCGGGGAAGAGTGATGCCAGCGTGGCGAATCCGCTCGCGTCCATCGGCTGGCCGATCATGAGCAGCGGTGGACGGCCGTCGGCCGTGGGCAAGGGGCCGTGAACGTCGTAGACGATGTGGGCGTCGGGAAGCTCGAGCGTGTGCGTCGTCGTCATGGCATTGGCCTCCTGAGACGGACGGTGATCTCAGCGTATCCGACGCCTCCCGGAGAGTGACGGGAGGCCCGATGGCTATCTTCGCGGCTCGTAGCGCATCGCCACCGCGCCCGAGGCTATCCGGCAGCCCATGGCCTCCCCACGGAACGGCGAGAACACCGGGCCACTAGACTCATCCGACCATGCTGGCCTGTCCTGCGTGCGGGGTCGAGAATCCCGAGGGGTCCCGCTTTTGCAACGCTTGCGGCGAACGGTTCTCCGAGACGGCGCCGGCTCCAGAGGTTCGCAAGACCGTGACCGTCGTCTTCTGCGACGTCACGGGCTCGACCGCCCTCGGCGAGCGTTTGGACCCCGAGGCGCTCCGGCGCGTGATGATGCGCTATTTCGACGCCATGACCAAGGCGATCGAGCGGCACGGCGGCACCGTGGAGAAGTTCATCGGCGATGCCGTGATGGCGGTCTTCGGCATCCCGACCACCCATGAAGACGACGCGATCCGGGCGGTTCGAGCCGCCGACGACATGCGGGAGGGCCTGCGTCTGCTGAACAAGGAGCTCGAGCGCGACCACGGTGCCACGCTCGAGTGCCGGATCGGCGTCAACACCGGCGAGGTCGTTGCGGGCGACGCCTCCACCCGTCAGGCACTGATCACCGGCGACACGGTCAACGTGGCCGCCCGCCTGGAGCAGAATGCCCCGCCCGGCGACGTGCTGATCGCCGACTCGACGGCGCGGCTCGTGCGCGATGCCGCGGTCATGGAAGACGTCGAGCCGCTGGCGGTGAAGGGCAAGGCCGAGCCGGTTCCCGCGCACCGCCTGGTCGCCGTCCACGCCGGCGCGGCCGGCACGGCACGCCGCATGGACTCGCCGCTCGTCGGCCGCGGCCGCCCGCTCGACCAGTTCGCTCAGGCGTTCCAGGAGGTCGTCGCCGACCGCGTCTGCCACCTGTTCACCGTGCTCGGCCCCGCGGGCGTCGGGAAGTCCCGGCTGATCCAGGAGGCGCTCGTGCGCATCGGCGCCGACGCGACGGTCCTGCGCGGGCGGTGTCTCTCCTACGGCGAGGGCATCACGTACTGGCCGCTGATCGAGGTGGTGCGTGACGCGATGGGCGGGAAGGACGACCCAGATCTGACCGCGGCGATCGCCGCGCTCATCCCGTCCGACGCCTCCGCCGCCGAGGTCGCCTCCCGGGTGGCCGCGGTCGTCGGCGGGGACGTCGGGCTGGCGGCCACGGCCGAAGAGATCGGGTGGGCCGTCCGGCGGCTCATCGAGGGGCTGGCGCGGGTCCGGCCGGTCGTGCTCGTGCTCGACGATCTGCACTGGGCGGAGCCGGCCTTCCTCGACCTCGTCGACCAGCTCACCGACTGGAGCCGCGACGCGCCGATCCTCGCGATCTGCATGGCACGTCCGGAGCTGCTCGACGTCTCGCCCGGCTGGGGCGGAGGCAAGCTGCACGCCACGACGGTCGCCCTGGAGCCGCTGTCCTCCGAGGAGGTGGGCGATCTGATGGAGCACTTCCTCGCCGGAGGCGACCTCGACGAAGTGCTTCGTCGGCGCATCGACGAGGCGGCCGGCGGGAATCCGCTCTTCGTGGAGGAGACCCTCGCCATGCTCGTCGACGACGGCGCGCTTCGGAACGAGGACGGGCGGTGGGTCGCGACGCGGGACCTGGAAGAGGTCGCGGTGCCGCCGACGATCCAGGCGCTCCTCGACGCACGCCTCGACCGGCTGGACGAGGCCGACCGCGTGCTCCTCGGCCGGGCCTCGATCGTCGGCCTGTCCTTCTACTTGGGCGCGCTCCGGGAGCTGACGCCGGAAGCGGAGCGGGGTGAGGTCGCCCGCCGGGTGCAGCAGTTGCTCCGCCGAGACCTGATCCGGCCCGACGCCTCGGATGTCCCCGGGGAAGAGGCCTTCCGCTTCCACCACGTCCTGCTGCGCGACGCGGCGTACCAGATGCTGCCGAAGGAGGCTCGCGCCGGACTCCACGAACGCTTCGCCGATTGGCTGGTCGGACGCGCGAACGTGGCCGACCTCGACGAGTTCGCCGGCTACCACCTGGAGCAGGCGCATGGGCTGCGCCTGGAGCTCGGCCCCGAGGACGACGACGCCCGCTCGATCGCGGCCCGCGCCGCCGACCGGCTGTCGGCAGCCGGGAGGCGGGCCTGGGATCGCGGCGACCTCCGGGCCTCGGAGAACCTGTACCGGCGCGCCGCGGCGCTGCGGGGGCCGACCGATTCCCTGCGGGCCCGCGACCTGCTGGCGGTGGCGTGGTCGCTCGATGGCCGCGACCTCGAGGCGGATGCGTCCCCGTTCTTCAAGGAGGCGCTCCCCGCTGCCGCTGCGGCCGGTGACCGGGCCTCGGAGATCACGGCGTCGCTCGGCATCGCCTACACCCGCGCGGTCGCCGAGCCCGAGGGCGGCGCCCCGCGCCTGGCGGCCATGCTCGACGAGATGGTTCCCGAGCTGGAGGCGCTCGAGGACCATGCGGGGCTCGCCATCGCGTTCGTGCTGCGTTCGCAGGTCCACTGGATGGATTGCCGATTCACGCAGGCCAAGCTGGAGTGCGATCGCGCGCTCGCCAGCGCGCGGACCGCAGGCGACCGGCACTGGTTGTACGCCGCGTCGACGATCCGCGCCACCGCGAGCATCCTCGGCTCCGCGACGGTCTCGGAGATCGGCGACGTGCTCGACGAGATGGACACGGAGATCGCCACGTTCCCGTCGCTGGGGGCGTTCGTCTCCGCGGCGCGCGGAATCATGCTGGCGATGCTCGGCCGCTTCGATGAGGCCCGCCGGCTGAGCGACGAGGCGATGCGCCTGGCGGCCGAGCTTCGGGGGGAGGCGCCTCCGGGTATGTACGAGTCCCGGTTCCGGATCGAGTCCTTCGCCGGGGCCGACGAGGCCGCCGAGCGGTTCATCGGCGCGGCCTACGACATCCTGGTGAGCCACGGCAACGTCGCGAACTCGTCGACCTCGGCGGGCGAGCGCGGTCTCGCCTGCCTGCGTCTTGGGCGCAGGGAGGAGGCCCATCGCTGGGCCGGGGTGTGCCGGGACACGACCTCGAGCGACGACGTGATCAACCAGCAGCTGTGGCGAACGATCGAAGCCGTGCTCGCGGCTCGGGACGGGCGTCGCGACGAGGCCGACGGCTTGATCGCCGAGGCGATCGGGTGGGCCGACCGGAGCGACGACCTGATGGATCGCGCGGGGCTGTGTCTCGCCGAGGCCGAGATCCACCACCTGGCCGGCCGCGACGACGAGGCGCGGGGCGCGTTCGACCGAGCCCGCGAGCTGTTCCGGCGCAAGGGGGCCACGGTGGGCGAGACGGTCGTCGCCCGCCACGCCGCCGCGCTGGGCCGCTCCGTCGACTGACGCTTCTTGCCGTGCTCGCTTCGCGGAGGCGGACGGGAATCGAACCCGCCGGGGAGCTTGCGCCCCCCCTACGGTGTTGAAGACCGCGGAGCCCACCAGGAACCCTGACGCCTCCGCGGCAGAGCGTAGCCGCCGGGCCGTCGGTGACGGCGCCGGCAGCGCCGGTGTGTCGTTCGCCGGGCAGGGCGAGACCATCCCCTCGGGAGGGATGTCGGTGAGGCTTCGAAAACTTGGCTCGACCGGACCCGAGGTGTCGGCGATCGGTCTGGGGTGCATGGGGATGTCCGGCGCCTACGGACCGGCCGATCGGGCCGAGAGCATCGCCACGATCCATGCCGCGCTGGACGCCGGGATCACGCTGCTCGACACGGGCGACTACTACGGCATGGGCCACAACGAGATGCTGATCGGCGAGGCGCTTCGGGGCCGTGACCGCGACGCCGTCACGATCAGCGTCAAGTTCGGAGCGCTCCGCGATCCGGCCAACGCCTACATCGGCTTCGATGGCCGGCCGGTGGCCGTCAAGAACGCCCTGGCCTACACGCTGCAACGGCTTGGCACCGATCACGTCGACGTGTACCGGCTGGGGCGGCTCGACCCGGCCGTGCCGATCGAAGACACGGTCGGCGCCATCGCCGAGATGATCGAGGCCGGCTACGTCCGTCACGTGGGGCTCTCCGAGGCGGGAGCCGAGACGGTCCGACGGGCGAGTGCCGCGCATCCCGTGGCCGATCTCCAGATCGAGTACTCCGTGCTCTCGCGCGGGATCGAAGCGGAGATCCTGCCGGTCTGCCGGGAGCTGGGCGTCGGCATCACGGCCTACGGGGTGCTCTCGCGCGGGCTCATCGGCGGTGGCTTGTCGAAGAAGCGGGCGCCCGGCGACATCCGCGGCAACTTCCCGCGCTTTCGACCCGAGAATCTCGATCGCAACCGTTCGCTCCTCGAGGGTCTCCGCGCGATCGCCGACGAGCGAGGGGTGACCCTCGCCCAACTCGCGATCGCGTGGGTTCTGTCCCGCGGCGACGACATCGTCCCGCTCATCGGAACCACGAAGCGCGAGCGGCTCGCCGAGGCGATCGCGGCGGCCGACCTGGAGCCGACCGAGGAGGACCTCGCCGCCATCGAGCGTGCCGTCCCGCCGGGGTCGGTGGCCGGAGATCGCTACGACGAACGGCAGATGGCCGTGCTCGACAGCGAACGAGGCAGGGACCGGTAGCCGGGTCGACGCTGCCGCTAGCTCGGCACCGTCAGGACGACTCCCACGAGGTCGGCGTCCTTGGACGAGGGCGGACATGCAATCGGTGGTTTGTCGGTGGCATCGTCCGTGTCGTTCAGCGCGAGCGCACAGGCCAACTTCACATTGGGAGGCAGCGGCACTTGGAAATTGGTCTGGAGGACTCCGTCTGTGTCTGCCGCGAGGAGCGAGGAGTACAACGAATGGGTCCGACCGGAGCCCGTCGCGAGCACCTCGACGGCTACGAGATCGTGACTCCCGACGCCCGAGGCGGAGATCGTGACGTCCACGAGCTGCGTTCCCGTTGAGTCCTTGGTGAGAGCCGCCGTCAACTGGGGACGAGCCGACGCCGTCGGGAGGAGAACCCGAAGGCATCCCAGGCGTTCGTCGCCCGTGACCGAGGTCTGCTCGTTCGTATCGGTTGCATGGTTGCAGTCGCGATCCGCGCTCGTAGCGGCCCCGACGACGACGGTGGTGTATTCGCCGGGTCGGAGGGGGATTGAGATCGGCAAGCTCACGTCTCCATGCGTGTCGGGCCCGATGTCAGCCTGGAAAAGCGGCACGAGCCCATGAGGTCCGTCCCCGAATGCAAAGACGTGCAGGCGGTCTTCGGCCCGGAGCCCGCTCTCCGTCACGGTGGCGTCGACCGTGACTCTGGATCCCAGGGTCACCTTGGCGGAGATGCTCGGCTGCTCGATGAGTCCCGCGGTGCGCACCGCAGTCACGAGCCCGATGACAAGACTCCCCGCGAAGAGCCCGCCGCTCAGGGCGAGCAGCCACTCGGGGCTCTTCTTGACGAACACCGCGATGGCGCTGAAAACGAGGGCGAACACCAGAAAGACGATTGCGACGAGCACCAGGCCTCGGAAGTTCCGCAGGGTGCGCTGCAGGTCGCCGCTAACCGTTCCGACAGCCGCGAGGACGGTCGTGACCACGCCGAATGCGGCGGTGGCTTGCTTGACGATCGAGTCGAAGCGGTCGTTGGTATCCACCATCCCGACCTATCACCTCCGACTCAGCGACTCCCCACCACCCGGCAGTGCCGCCGGGCCCGAGAGGATTCAAGCCGTCGTCTCTCGAAGAAGCAACACCACCTCGGACCCAGAGGCGCGTGGTCGTTCGCGAGAGGAAGGTTGAACAGCCAATAGAGGCCTAGCGGGATTTCCCGCGCGCAATGAATCCGATGACGGCGCCGATAACGAGAATCACGATGACGATCCACAACAGTGTTCCGAGCACACCTGCGATCACGATGACCTCCTGAGTCGGCCTCCAGTACAGCTTCGACGAAGGTACCCCACCCGCGCGGATTTGGATCCTCTTCGGCGAGGTTCGGCTGGGCTGCACACGGGCTAGACGAACCAGTCCTCGAACGCCTGCCGGCCGGCGAGCCGGAGCCGCTCGGCGCGCTGGAACCACGCGAGCTCCTCGCCGCGGTCCCCGGCGCGGGCCGACGCGCTCCGGCACGCGATCCCGGGCTCATCCTGATCCCACGCCGCCTGCCCGATCGGCCGGCAACGCTCCTGAGGAAACGCCGAGCCGGAATCGTCCAGGGGGTACGCGCGGGGGAGCCCTGCTGCGGCGCACCCCTGGTTCGTGACCGCGTCGACGAATCGGTCCTCGGCCACGTCGGTGTGAACGAGCACGGGTCGGCGCTCCGCGGTCATGTCCAGAACCGAATACGGAAGCCCCCGGAACTTGGCGAGGACGAACGATCGCGCCAGTTCGACGGTGGTGAAGAGATAGACGACCGGGAAGGATCCGGGGGCGTTCCATCGGCCACCGCGTTCCGCCGACGGGCGGCCGTCGAGCGGCCGTGCCCAGTCGGGATCGGCCACGCGGAGATGGCGGCCGCCGCGCCGCAGATGGCGAAACCTCAAGCGCTCGTCGCCCAATCAAAGGAGTCGCGAACCAGTTCGAGGAGCCGTTCGTGGCGATCGTCGGCGATCATGTCCAGCATCGAACGGTTCCCGTACGCGCGGGCCGGGGTTCGGACGGCTGCGGGAATGCGGTCCTGGAGGAGATTCCGCTCCAACAGATCCGCGATCTGCGCGACCACAAGGGCTTTGGGCCGGCGCGCGGACGGGATGCCGTCGTCGATCCACTGGGAAACGGCCTGACGCCGCACTTCGAAGAGCCCGGCGAGCTCGGTTCGGCTGAGGCCGAAGACGCTCTCGATCCGCTGAAGGAGGGGCTGCTGCTCCTGGAGCTCCACCCACACTTGGCGGGCGAACCGCGCGAACGCCGCCGGGCCGACATCCCAGTGCGGAAGCCCGCCTGGTCCGGCCGGAATGGGGGACAGCCCTGGGATCGCGTCCCGGAGCCGGCCTACGAGGCATAGGGCAGCTCCGCGGCCGGCGCCGAACCGAGTCACCCATTGTGAGAAGGGTGCGCTGAGCGCGAGCTGGTCGAGCAGGGACCCGCCGATCGAGGAGCGTGCGTGCTTCACGTCGATCAGAAAAACCTCTCCGGCGTTCGTTCGGACCACGAGGTCGGGCACCGCGTCGTGCGCGAGCGTAAGACACCGTGCCGACAAGCCGCGCCACGCGCGCACGTACTCACGAGCGGCGCCCTCGTGTCCGCGCAAGGCGGAGGGGATGACCCGGTCGAGGTCGTCGAGCAGCTCGCTCGCTGCAGCCTCGAGCTCCGCGACGGCGATCTCGGGATCGGTCGTATCCAGAAAATTCATGGCGCAAGCATATCGCAAGTCAATCGCGCCGCGCAAGCAAACCGCAAGCAGCCCCGGGCGGCTCTCCAGCTTCTGTTTCACCTGCCGGCGGAGGTCGGCGCGAGCCGACATCACCCGTGGGCCCGGTCTCCGGCGGGGTCCGGCGTAGCATGGGACTCGAAATGCTGGCCTCGATCGCCTACAAGACCTTCCCGTCGTTCCACGTCGGGCCGATCACCGTCCGGACGTTCGGGCTCATGGTGGCGCTCGGGATGCTCCTGGGGTCGTGGGTCTTCCTGCGCTACGCGCGGGATCACGGCATGGACCCCGAGCTCCTCAGCAGGTTCGCTTGGCGGATCATCATCTTCGGGCTGATCGGCTCGCGGGTGCTGTTCGTGCTGACCCACATCTCGCAGTTCACCGACGACCCGTTGTCGGCGTTCGCGGTGTGGCAGGGCGGCCTCCAGTTCTCCGGCGCGTTCCTCGTCGCGGTCGGCATGATCCGGTGGTTTCTCCGCAAGCATCCGGAGATCGACGGGCGGACGCTGGCCGATGCGATGGCGCTCGGACTCGTGCCGGGACTCATGGTTGGACGGATCGGTTGCATCTCGGTGGGCGAGCACCTCGGCAAGACGACGAACTCCTTCCTGGGGTGGAGGTACATGGGCGGCGCGACGCGCGAACCGATCGCCGGCGTCCTCAATGGGACGATCCACCCGGTGATCCACAACACCGCCATCTACGAGCTCATCTTGCTCGCGCCGCTCACCTTGCTGATGTTCTGGGTCGCGCGACGCAAGCCGGCGCCGGGCTGGGTCGTGGTGACGTTCCTCTTCTGGTACGGCATCGAGCGGTTCCTCACGGACTTCCTGCGCGCCTACGACGAGACGAAGTTCGGGCTCACCGGCGCGCAGTACATCTGCATCGGAATGGTCGCCGCGGGCATCGTGATGTTGGTCAGGATCCGGCGGAGCGAGAGGACCTCCGGAGGGCCCGAGCCGGAGCCCGCCGCGGCCACGATCTGAAGCCGGCCGGGCTTCGAGCCCACAAGTCGAGACCTTCGCCCTAGGCGCACTGCGGTCTCGCAGGTGCGTTCAAGAGCGACCGACTATCCCCCGGGCCCCTCGCTCACCTGCCCGAATGCCGGTTCACAGCGCCGATACCGCGGATCGCCCGCGACCGTTCATTTTCCCTGGTCAGACCCTTGACCCTAGGTCCGGGGGAGGGGGTAGGATTACGCACTTCGTCCGATGCGGTACCACATCTGGTGGACGGAGGATTCCGTATCAGGTTGTTTCCTCATAGAAGAAGACCTAGGAAGCCCCCGAGCCCGCTCACCACCGGAGGAACCGAGACGATGACCCCGCCCGCGTCCGCTCTTCGCCGTCTGCGCACGCCCGCCGTTCGTGCTTGTCGGGCATGCTCGTGCAACTCCTTCCGATCGGCTTCGCCTCCGTCGCCTCCGCGAAGACGCCGCCCAGTCGACTCGGCGCTTCAGCTCGACGGCATGGACGACTACGTGACGATGGGCAACGCGGGCGGGGCGGCCGTTCAGCCGCTGGGTGCGTCGCAGTTCACGCTCGAGCTCTGGTTCAAGCGCAACACGACGCAGGCCACGACGCGGACGTCGACGGGCAACGGCGGGTGGAGCCACGCGATCCCGCTCGTTGACGAAGGGACGCGGCGAGGCCGACGGCCCAGGAAACCGCGGACACGAACTACTTCCTCGGGCATGCAGAACGCGTCGGGCGCGGATCAGTTCAAGCTCGTCGCCGACTTCGAGGACACCGCGACGAGCGGCAACCATCCCGCGATCGGCAGGCGACCGTCGTGCACGGCAACGTCTGGCACCACGCGGCCGTGACGTACAACGGCGCGAACGTCTGGAACATGTACCTCGACGGCGAGCTGGACTGCGACCAGTGGTCGCAGCTTCACGCCGCGGTTCGACTCGATCCAGCACTCGGCGATCGGGACGGCGCATGAACGTCCACGGGAGTGCAGCAGGGTGCGTTCGCCGGTCAGATCGACGAGGCTCGCGTCTGGAACTCCGCGCGCTCGCTGTCGCAGATCCAGTCGACGATGAACAGCGAGATCGAATCGGCGCCGGGCTGCTCGGGCGCTGGGGCATGAACGAGGGGTCCGGGACGACGGCGGGCGACTCGGCCGGTTCGCCGGCGAGCGACGGCACGCTTACCAACGGGCCGACGTGGATCGCCGGCCTCTACCTCGGCGCCGGGGCCCTGCAGTTCGACGGGAGCAACGACTTCGTGAC
The DNA here is from genome assembly GCA_963766935.1 of uncultured Actinomycetes bacterium. GTDB lineage: Bacteria > Actinomycetota > UBA4738 > UBA4738 > HRBIN12 > CAVYBY01. The sequence continues at coordinate 10,205 of CAVYBY010000009.1, forward strand.
GTTCGGGCAGGCGACATCAGAGCTCGGCGCGTCGTCGTTCACCCTCGAGACCTGGTTCAAGCGGACGGGGAACGGGGCGAACGTCTCGACCGGGAACTTTGGGCTCGACGGCACGACGCTCCCGCTGGCGGTGCCGCTGCTGACGAAGGGGCGTGGTGAGGAGGACGGGTCCAACAAGGACATGAACTGGTTCCTCGGGATCACGAACCCGACGGACGGGACGAACGGCAACCGGCTGGCCGTCGACTTCGAGGACAGGAACAGCACGACCGGCGCGACCGGCGACGGCAGCGGGCTCAACCACCCGTTCATGGGCACGGCGGTGATCAGCGCCAACGTCTGGCACCACGCCGCCGCCACCTACGACAGCTCGACCGGGATCTGGAGGCTTTACCTGGACGGCGGTCCTCGACCGGACGAGCACGCCGATGCTCGCGGATGCCGCCGGAACCCGATCGCGCTGCCGCAGAACGGCTCGATCCAGCACGCCGCGCTCGGCTCGGCACTGCACCTCGACCGGTGTCGCAGGCCGGTATCTTCGCCGGGCAGATCGACGAGGCGAGGGTCTGGACCACGGTTCGCTCGCAGTCGCAGATCGACTCCACCATGAACGACGAGCTCGAACTTCCCGGAGACGGTCGGCCTCGTCGGCCGCTGGGGGCTGAACGAGGGGACAGGGACGACGACGGCGGACTCCTCCGGCAACTCTGGTAACAGGAACGTTGGGGGCAAGCCCGACAGGAGCCCGACCTGCCGCCCCGCATGGGTCCACGCCAGGGTTCTGGTCCAGGGGTCGGCGCTCGGCAACTACGGCGTCCGCCTCGATGGGATCAACGACTACGTGACCATGGGGCCGGCCGCCGGACTCGGCGCGTCGTCCTTCACGCTGGAGCTGTGGTTCAAGCGGACCGGCGCCGGCGCATCGGGCAGGGCACCGGGCAACTTCGGCCTCGTCTCGGCGGTGCCGCTCCTGACGAAGGGGCGGAACGAGTTCGACGGCGACGAACCGTGACATGAACTACTCCCTCGGGATCGACACGGACACGAACAAGCTGGCGGTCGACTTCGAGGACAAGAACAGCACCACCGGCACCGGCACCGGCAGCGATGGAGCGGGCTCAACCACCCCTTCATCGACCCGAACACCCCGATCGCCCCGAACGTCTGGCACCACGCGGCGGCCACCTACGACATCACGACCGGCCTCTGGAAGATCTATCTGGACGGCAACCTCGACGCGACGAGCCGCACCGATGCTCGCGGATGCCGCCGGGACTCCGATCGCGCTGCCGCAGAACAACTCGATCGAGCACGCGGCTCTCGGGTCGGCGCTGCAGTCCAACGGCACGCCCGGCGGCTACTTCGCGGGCGTCATCGACGAGGCTCGCGTGTGGAACGTCGTCCGGACCCCGTCGGAGATCCAGGCCAACATGGGCAAGGCCATCACGTCCGCCACCGGCCTGCTGGGCCGCTGGGGCCTGAACGAAGGCTCGGGAACGACGGCGGGTGACTCGGCCGGTTCGGCCATCAACGGGACGCTCACGAACGGCCCGCTGTGGGTGACCGGGTCCTCGGGTCTCGGCAACCACGCGCCGACGGTTGCGCCGGCGATCGACCAGGCAGCGCCGAAGACGAACGACGTCCTGAGCGTCACGCCGAACGGCACCGACGCCGACGGCGACCCGCTGACCTACACCTACCAGTGGCGGAAGGGCGGCGTGGACATCGGCGGCGCCACGGGCCCGAGCGCTGAACCTTTCCACTGCCGGCAACGGCGACAAGGGCGACCAGATCTCCGTGAGCGTTCGCGCCCACGACGGCTCCACGTATTCCGCACCCTCGTGGCCGCTCCGGTGACGATCCTCAACACCGCGCCGGTCGTCGACTCGGTTGCGATCACCGTGAACAACCCGGGCCCGACCGACACCCTCTTCTTCACGGCGTCTCAGCACGACGACGACCTCGACGCGACGACCGTGTCCAGGCAGTGGGCCAAGAACGGCACCGACCTCCCCGGAAAGACCGGAGGCACACTCGACCTGGCACGATCAGCGTTTCGAACGGCGACCAGATCACCCTGCGACTGACGGCGAACGACGGCTCGGCGGACTCCATCGCGGTTACCTCAGGGCCTGCCACCGTGACGATCGCCAACACGGCGCCGGTCGTGGACTCGGCCGTCATCGACCAGAGCGCCCCGGCCACCAACGCCACCTTGTCGGTGACCGTCACCGCCCACGACGACCAGAACGACCCGCTGACCTACGCCTACCAGTGGACGAAGAACGGCTCCGACATCGGCGGGGCGACCTCGTCGACGCTGAACCTGGGGACGGCCGGCAACGGCGACCGCGGGCGACCTGATCCGGGTTCGGGTCACGGCGAACGACGGCTCGCTCGACTCGTCGCCGGTCACCTCGTCGCCGGTGACGGTGCAGAACACGGCGCCGACGGCGACGGTGTCGCTGGACAACCACACGCCGGACACGAACGCGACGCTCAACGCGACGGCGACGAAGAGCGACCTGGAGCGGCGACACCGTGACGCTCACCTACGTCTGGAAGGTGAACGGCGACAGCCAAGCAGACGACGGTCCGACGGCCCTCTCGGACAACTTCGACCTGTGCGATGGCCGGCAACGGCGACAACGGCGACACGGTGACGCGTGACCGTCACGCCCAACGACGGGACGCGTCGACGGCGCGCCGGTCTCGGACACCGCGACGGTGGGCAACTCGGCGCCGGTCGTGGACTCGGTCGTCATCGACCAGACGCGCCCCGGCCACCAACGACACGCTGTCGGTGACCGTCACGGCCCACGACGCCCGACGGACGACCCGCTGACGCTACGCCTACCAGTGGACGAAGAATGGCTCCGACATCGGCGGGGCGACCTCGTCCACGCTGAACCTCGGGACCGCCGGCAACGGCGACCGGGGCGACCTGATCCGGGTTCGCGTGACCGCGAACGACGGATCGCTCGACTCCTCGCCCATCACCTCTTCGCCCGTGACCGTGCAGAACACGGCCCCGACGGCGACCGTCGCCCTGGACAACCACTCCCCGAACACGAACGCGACGCTGACCGCGAACGCGACGAAGAGCGACCTGGACCCGGCCGACTCGGTCACCCTGACCTACGTCTGGAAGGTGAACGGGACGGTCAAGCAAGACCACGTCCGAACAGCTCCTCCCTCTCCGACACCTTCGACCTGTCGGTCGCCGGCAACGGCGACAACGGCGAGACGGTCTCGGTGGAGGTCACGCCCTCGGACGGGTCGCTCTCGGGCTTGCTGGTCTCCGACTCGGCTGTCGTCGGCAACTCCGCGCCGATCGTGGACTCGGCCGTCATCAACGAGACGACGCCGTACACCACCGACCTCCTGCACGTCACGGTGACCGCGCACGACCCCGACGGCCCGGCGCCGACGCTCAGCTACCAGTGGACGAAGAACGGGACGGACCTGCCCGGGCGCACCAGCGCGACGCTCAACCTCGCGACCCTGGACAACGGCGATCACGGCGACGTCATCCGCGTGCGGGTGACTGCGAACGACGGGTCGGTCGACTCCACGCCGGTGACGTCCTCGCCGGTCACCGTTCTGAACTCGGCGCCGGTGGTGAGCGCGGTCACGATCAACCAGAGCTCTCCGCACACCGCCGACATCCTGACGGCCTCCGTCACCTCGTCCGACCTCGACGCCGACGCCCTGAGCTTCACCTACCAGTGGACGAAGAACGGGACCGACATCGGCGGACAGAACGGCTCGACGTTGAATCTCGGGCCGGCCGGCAACGGAGACAAGGACGATCTGATCCGCGTGCGAGTGACCGCGAACGACGGATCCGCGGACTCGACGCCCACGACGTCCTCGCCGGTGACGATCCTGAACACGGCTCCGACGGCGACCATTGCCCTGGACAACCACTCCCCGGACACCAACGCGACGCTGACCGCGAACGCGACCAAGAGCGACATCGATCCCGGCGAGACGATCACGCTCACCTACGAGTGGAAGGTCAACGGGACGACCAAGCGGACGCAGGTCACGACGGCGCTCTCCGACCAGTTCGATCTCTCGGTGGCCGGCAACGGCGACGCCGGTAACACGGTCACGGTCACCGTCACGCCCTCGGACGGCACCGCGAGCGGCACGCCGCAAACCGACACGGCGACGGTCGCCGGCGGCGGAGGCGGGAACGCGCCGGTGGCGTTCGACTCCAACTACGGCGTGACGAAGGCTGCGGCCCGGGTCATCACCCTCAACGCCACCGACGCCGACAGCGACCCGCTGACCTACTCGATCGTGACCCCGCCGAACAGCGGGTCGCTCTCGGGGAGCGGATCCTCGCGCACCTACACGCCGGTCAACTCGTTCACCGCGATCGTGACCTTCACCTTCCGGGCAAACGACGGCAGCGCCAACAGCAACCTGGCGACCGTCACGATCACGATCGCGCCCAAGAAGAAGGTCACGATCAACGACGGGTCATTCAACCCGGCAAACACGACACCCGCCATCTGCGGCGCCGTCCGGTTCGTCAACAAGGGGACGTCGGCGCACTCCGTGGCCGACACGAGCGGGCTGAACTTGTTCTCGTCGGGTGCGATCAACCCCAGCTCGGAGTTCGACTACCGCTACACGGCGGCAGGCAACTACAACTTCTTGATCGGCAGCACCACCGGCCGCGCGAAGGTCCCGGTGAAGGTGTCGTCCACGACCGGCGGCACCAGCACCGTCTTCGCCATCCAGTGGGCCTGCGAGGACCCGCCTGCGGGCTACGTCTTCGACGTGCAGATCAAGCGGGCCGGCTCGAGGCAGTGGGTGAGCTGGCAGGACGGCGTGACGACGATGGGCGCGGACTTCACGCCCGACGCCGGCACCGGCAACTACAAGTTCCGCGCGCGGATGCGCAACACCAGCGGAGGCGCGACCTCCGATTGGTCCGCCGCCAAGAAGATCACCGTCAGCTGATCGCCGGGGCGCAACTTCGGCGGAGAGAGATGAGGACGATCGAGATGAAGCGACCGGGAGCCACCAAGCGAATCAAGGGCCTCTGCGGGGCCGTCCTGTCGGCGGTCCTGATGACCGTGGCCCTGCCGGTGCTTCCGGCTGCCCACGCCGTGGGGAACCAGGGGCTGCAGCTCAACGGGACGTCGCAGTACGCAACCCTCGGCGCCACCGGTCAGCTCAACGCGACCAACTTCACCCTCGAACTGTGGTTCAACCAGACCGGGAACGGATCGACCACCTCGACCGGCAATAGCGGGCTCGAGGGCTCGGACGTGGCCGTCCCGCTGATCGCAAAGGGGCGCGGCGAGACCGAGAACCCCAGTGTCGACGTCAACTACTTCCTGGGCCTGTCGAACAACCACCTGGCCGCCGACTTCGAGGACAACGCGACGAGCCTGAACCACCCGGTGATCGACACCGGCACGACGATCAGCAACAACACTTGGTACCACGCGGCGGTCACCTACGACGGCACGACGTGGCGCCTCTTCCTGAACGGCAACCTCCAGAAGACCCTGAACATCGGGAGCTTCTCGCCGGCATCGTCGACCACCACGGTCACCTCGGTCGGCACCGCGCTGACCTCGCCCGGGGCGGGCAAGTCGCTCAGGGGTTCTTCCAGGGCCAGGTCGACGAGGTCCACATCTGGAACTCGGTCCGCTCCCAGGCGCAGATCCAGGCCGGGATGAACAGCGAGGTCGGGCCCACGGCCGGTCTGATCGGCGACTACCACATGAACGAGGGGTCGGGACCGACTCTGATCGACTCGTCCGGGACCAACTCCCCCGGCGCGCCCGTCGGCGGGCCCAGCTGGGTTGCCGGCGCGCCCGCGCTCGGCGGTGGCGCGCCCTCGTCCAACTTCGCCCTTCAGTTCAACGGGACCAGCCAGTACGTGACCTTCGGAACGGCCGCGGGCCTGGGCGCATCCTCTTTCACGCTGGAGGCGTGGATCGACAAGACGGGCAACGGAACCGCTCTGTCCTCGACCGGGACGAACGGGTTGTCCAACTACACGGCCATCCTCGCGAAGGGACGCAACGAGAACGACGGGTCCACCGTCGACATGAACTACTTCTTGGGGATCGACGCCGCCGGCCACATCGGCGTCGACTTCGAGGACAAGAACAGCACCAACACGGGCTCCGGGGACGGCAGCGGGCTGAACCACGCCTTCGCCACGACCACGACCGTCGGGACCAACGCCTGGCACCACATCGCCGCGACGTACGACACCTCCAACGGACTGTGGAAGGTCTACATCGACGGCGGCCTCGACGCCACGAGCGCCGTTCAGACGACGAACAGCACCCCCGGCAACCCGATCGCGCTGCCCCAGAACAACTCGGTCCAGCACGCCTCGCTCGGTTCGGCGCTCAACTCGACCGGGGCCACCGGAGGCTTCTTCCAGGGCATGATCGACGAGGCCCGGATCTGGAACACCGTTCGCTCGGGAGCCCAGATCTCTGCGTCGATGAACACGGAGATCGGCCCGACCACCGGCCTCGTCGGTCTGTATCACTTGAACGAGGGCACGAGCACGACCACGGGTAACTCGGCCGGCGTGACCATCACCGGAAACCTCAGCCCCTCCGGCACCCCCCCCGCCTGGGTCGCCGGCGCCCCTGCGCTCGGCACCGGCGGCTCGAACCAGGCGCCCGACGCGCCGGTCGTCGTTTCGCCGAACGACGGTGCGACCGGCGTCTCGCAGTCGCCGAACCTCGACGTGACGGTCAACGACGCCGACGGCAACCCGATGGACGTCACCTTCTACGGGCGCCCGGTAGCGGCGGCGCTGCCCGGCGACTTCACGATCGGCGTGCTTCCTGACACGCAGTTCTACGCGGAGAACGTGGGGAACGGCCCCACCGGGCAGTCCCGGTTCCAGCAGTACCTCGACCAGACCAACTGGTTGGTCAGCTCGCAGGCGCAGCTGAACACGCTGTTCGTCACGCACCTGGGCGACATCACCCAGAACTTCGACACGATCCAGGCTGAGTGGGTCCGCGCCGACCAGGCGCAGAACATCCTGGACAACGCCGGCCTGCCGAACTCGGTGACGACCGGCAACCACGACATCAACTCCCAGGGCAACGCGACCTACTACGACCAGTACTTCCCGCCCAGCCGGTACTCGAGCAACTCCTGGTACGGCGGCTACATGGGCGACCCGAACGACAACATCGCGGAAAGCACGAACCGGCTCAACAAGGACAACTACGAGCTGTTCGACGTCGGATCGCTGAAGTTCCTGTTCATCAGCCTCGAGGTCGACATGCCCCAGTACTCGATCGATTGGGCGCAGAACGTGATCAACGCCTACCCGGACCGTCAGGTCATGATCACGACGCACGCCTTCCTCAACCCGTCGGCCCAGCGTCCGACCTCCACGATCACCGGCCGTCCCGACCACCTCTCGGCGGCGGCCGTGTGGACCCAGCTGATCTTCCCGAACTGCAACATCTTCCTGGTCATCAACGGCCACTACCACGGCGAGGCCAACCGCGTCGACAACAACGCGTGCAACAAGCCGGTGAACCAGGTGGTCGTGGACTACCAGGACTTCCAGCCGGGCGGTGGGAACGGCTGGCTCCGGTACATGACCTTCCGGCCGGCGTTGAACCAGATCGACAGCTACTCCTACAGCCCGACCCTTGACCAATCGTTCACCGACGCGAACAGCCAGTTCAGCATGCCGTTCGACATGGGATCGAACCCGATCCAGACGCTGGGGGTCGTGCACAACGTCGCCTCCGGCGGACACGCGGTGCTGCCGTGGACGAGCCTCGCCTCCGGTTCGCAGTACGAGTGGTACGCGGTCGCCGACGACGGGATCGCCTCGACCCAGGGCTCGACCTCGGTCTTCACGACCAGCGGCTCGTCCAACCAGCCGCCGGTCATGGACTCGGTGACGATCAACCAGGCGTCCCCGCACACGAACGACACGCTGACCAGCACCGTGGCCGGGCACGACCCGGAGGGTGCGAGCGTCACCTACAGCTACGAGTGGCTCCGCAACGGCTCGGCCATCTCGGGCGCCACGTCCTCGTCGCTCAACCTGAGCGGCGCGAACAACGGCAACAAGGGCGACCAGATCAGCCTGCGGGTGCGGGCGAGCGACGGCACGCTGCAGAGCGCGCCGATGACGAGCTCGTCGGTCACGATCCTCAACACCGCGCCGACGGCCACGGTCTCGCTCAACACGTCGACGCCGCAGGACAACACCACGCTGACGGCGACGGCGACCCGTTCCGACGCCGACAACGACACGGTCACCCTGACCTACGTCTGGCGGGTGAACGGCACGACGCGGAAGACGACGTCGAACTCGTCCTCGCTCACCGACACGTTCGACCTGTCGGTCGCCGGCAACGGCGATTCCGGCGACCAGGTCACTGTCACCGTGACGCCGAGTGACGGAACGGCGAGCGGCACACCCGTTGTGGCGACCGCCAACATCGGCGCGACGAACACGCCCCCGGTCGCCAACGACCAGGACGTCCTCGTCGAGCGGAACGTCGCGGCCGCGATCACGCTGACCGCGACCGACGCCAACGGCGACCCGATCACCTTCACCGTGCTGTCGAACCCGGCGCACGGCACGCTGACCGGGACCGGCGCCGGCGCGCACCTACACGCCGGCCAACAAGTACCAGGGCAACGACTCGTTCACGTTCCGCGGCAGCGACGCGGGCGGCAGCGGCAACATCGCGACCATCAGGATCACGGTCGCGAAGGCGTTCCCGCTCCAGGTCAACAACTCCGGGTTCTCGAAGGCGAACCAGGGCGTGAAGATCGGCTCCACCGTCCGCTGGACCAACACCGGGTCGGTGGCGCACCGCGTCGTGGACAACTCCGGGTTCGGGCTCTACGACTCGGGCTCGATCGCCGTCAACGGCGTGTACGCCCGAGTGTTCATCGGGGCCGGCAAGTGGGCCTATCGCGACCCGACCACGGGCGCGACGGCGACGATCAAGATCCCGCCGGCCGTCTCTCAGGGCAGCGGCGGAACGTCCACGATCTTCACGATCACGTGGGCCGGCACGCAGGCTCCCGCCGGGTACGCCTGGGACATCCAGATCAAACGCCACTCGGGGGCGTGGACCAACTGGGTTACCGGCACGAGCGCGTTGAACGGTGGCTACACCGCCGACGCGGGAACCGGCACCTACAAGTTCCGGGCACGGCTGCGGCGGACGTCGGACGGCGTCACGCTCGGCTGGTCGCCCGCCAAGGCCATCCAAGTCGTCTAGAGGAGAGAGGAACGCCCGCCATGACTCCCCCCGTATTCGCCAACCCGCTCCGTCTTCTGTTCCGTCGCTCCGGCGTTGCCGTGCTCGTCACTGCCATGCTCGCCGGCGTGCTGCCGCTGGGCATGCAGGTCGCGCACGCGGCGGGGAACAACGCCCTGCAGTTCGACGGGAGCAACGACTACGCGACGTTCGGGCAGGCCGCCGGCCTCGGCGCGACCTCCTTCACGCTGGAGACGTGGTTCATGCGGACCGGCGCCGGTGTGACCGTTTCGACCGGCACCCTGGGCCTCAACGGGACCACGTATCCGCAGGCGATCCCGCTGCTGACGAAGGGCCGTGGGGAGGCCGACGGGTCGAACGTCGACATGAACTGGTTCCTCGGCATCACCGACCCGAGCGACGCGACACTTCCGAACCGGCTCGCGGTGGACTTCGAGGACAAGAACAGCACGACCAACAATCCCAACCCCCCCGCCGCCGACGGCAGCGGACTGAACCACCCGTTCGTCGGCTCCACCGTCGTCACGACGAACGTCTGGCATCACGCCGCCGCGACGTACGACAGCACGACCGGCATCTGGCACCTCTACCTCGACGGCAACCCCGACGGGACGAGTCCCGTCATGCACGCCGACAACACCTCCAGCAGCCCGATCGCGCTTCCGCAGGACGGCTCGATCCAGCACGCCGCTATCGGCACGGCGATGCAGTCCGGCGGGGTCGGCACCCAGGCCGGCTTCTTCGCCGGTCAGATCGACGAGCCCCGCGTATGGAACACGGTTCGCTCGCAGGCACAGATCCAGGCAGGGATGAACACCGAGATCGGTGCGACCGCCGGGCTTCTCGGCGCATGGCACCTGAACGAGGGCTCCGGCACCTCCATGGCCGACGTCTCGGGCAACGGCATCGTCGGAACGCTCGGCGCCTCCTCGGCCGCCCCCACGTGGGTCGCCGGCGCCCCGGCGCTCGACCCGCCGCCGCCTCCCGGCAACTACGCGCTGCAGTTCAACGGGACCAGCCAGTACGTGACCTTCGGCCAGGCGTCCGGCCTGGGTGCATCCTCGTTCACGCTGGAGGCGTGGATCGACAAGACGGGGAACGGCACGCCGCTTGCCACGACCGGTACGAGCGGCCTCGCCAACTACACGCCCATCCTCGCGAAGGGACGCGACGAGAACGACGGTTCGACCGTCGACATGAACTACTTCTTGGGGATCGACGCCGCCGGCCACATCGGGGTCGACTTCGAGGACAAGAACAGCACCACCGGCGGCACCGGTGACGGCAGTGGGTTGAACCATGCCTTCTCCACGACGACCACGCTCGCCAACAACGCGTGGCACCACGTCGCCGCGACGTACGACACCTCCAACGGACTGTGGAAGATCTACATCGACGGCGGCCTCAACCTGACCAGCCCGGTCCAGACGGCGAACACGACCGGCAGCCCGATCGCGCTGCCGCAGAACGCCTCGATCCAGCACGCCTCTTTGGGCTCGGCCCTCAACTCGACGGGCGTTGCCTCCGGCTTCTTCCAGGGCATGATCGACGAGGCCCGGATCTGGAACACCGTTCGCTCGGAAGCCCAGATCTCCGCGTCGATGAACACCGAGATCACGTCGCCGACGGCCGGCCTGCTCGGCCGCTGGGGGCTCAACGAGGGCTACCAGGGAACGGCGGGCGACACCGTCGGCACGGCCGGCGTCTCGGGAACCCTCACGAACGGGCCCACGTGGGTCGCAGGCGCGCCGGCGCTGAACGCGCCGCCGCCCCCGCTCACCAACCCGGCGCTGAGCCTCAACGGGACCAGCCAGTACGCGACGTTCGGAGCCGCGCCGGCGCTCGGCGTCTCGTCCTTCACGCTCGAGGCCTGGGTCGACCGGACCGGGGCCGGCGTCGCCCTGCCCACGACGGGCACGGGGGGGTTGACCAACTTCACGCCCCTCATCGCCAAGGGCCGCAACGAGCTGGACGGCTCCACCGTCGACATGAACTTCTTCCTCGGCATCGACGCGACCGGTCACATCGGCGTCGACTTCGAGGACAAGAACAGCACGACGGGCGGCGCCGGCGACGGGAGCGGCCTGAACCACCCGTACACGGACGCGACCCACACCGTTCCCACCGGCGCCTGGCACCACGTCGCGGCGACCTACGACACGTCGACCGGGCTCTGGAAGATCTACATCGACGGCGCGCTCACGGCGACCAGCCCCGTCCAGACCGCCGACACCTCGGGGAACCCGATCGCGCTTCCGCAGAACAACTCGATCCAGCACGCGTCCATCGGCTCGGCCCTCGACTCGACCGGCGCTGCGTCCGGCTATTTCGCCGGGGCGGTCGATGAGGCACGCATTTGGGACTTCGTTCGCTCGCAGGCGCAGATCTCCGCGACGATGAACAGCGAGATCGCGACGGCCACGGGTCTCATTGGGCGGTGGGGCATGAACGAGCAGAGCGGCAACACGATCGCCGACACGGCGGGCTCGCTCGTGACCGGCACGCTCCCGAACGGCGCGGCCCGCGTCGAGGGCCCGGTGCTCTCGCCGCCGGCATCGAACGACCCGCCGGTCATGGACTCGGCCGTGATCGACCAGTCCAACCCCACGACGAACCAGACCCTGACAACCACCGTCTCGGGTCACGACCCGAACAGCGACCCGCTGACCTATACCTACCAGTGGATCAAGAACGGCTCGGACATTTCCGGGGCGACCGGTGCCTCGCTCGACATGAGCGTGCCCGGACGCGGTGACAAGGGCGACCAGATCTCGGTTCGGGTCGTCGCGCACGACCCGTTCGTCGGGAGTGCGCCGCTCACGTCCTCGGCCGTCACGGTGGTCAACTCGCCGCCGGCGCCCACGGTCGGGCTCAACAACTCGAGCCCGGGCACGAACGACACGCTGACGGCGACGACGGCGGCAAACGACCCCGACGCGGCCGACACGCCGACGTTCACCTATCAGTGGCGCGTCAACGGGACGCTTCGCAAGACCACCTCGAACACGGCCTCGACGACGGACACGTTCGACCTGTCGCAGAGCAGCAACGGCAACACCGGCGACACGATCGAGGTCTCGGTCACCGCGAACGACGGAACGGTCACCAGTTCGCCCGCCGTCGCGTCGGCGACCGTGGTCGACGCGCTCAAGCTCCCGAACTTCAACGCGGAGCAGACCTGGCAGACGAACGACCGCGTGATCGCGATCGAGCGCGTCGGCAACGTCGTCTACCTGGGCGGCAAGTTCACCCAGGTCCGTGACCACAGCGGCACGACGGCGACCAGGAACCGGCTGGCGGCGTTCGACGCGCTGACCGGAAACCTGTTGCCGTGGAACCCGAACGCGAACGGCGTCGTGTGGTCGCTGGACTCCTCGGCCGACGGCTCGACGATCTACGTCTCGGGTGCCTTCAAGAAGGTCGGCGGCGCCTCGCACCAGCGCGTGGCCGCGGTCGACGCGACCGGCACCGGGAGCGTCGACGTGTGGAACCCGTTCGTGGATGCGGTCGTCCGGGCCGTCACGGTCTCGAGCGGCGGCACCGTCTACATCGGCGGGAACTTCGCGACCGTCAACGGGACGAACCGGACGCGCCTCGCGGCGCTGAACGGCACCACCGGCGACCTCCTGCCGTGGGCGCCGGCGCCGAACAACTTGGTCCGCGCGCTCGACCTCGACCAGACCGGCCGCGTCATCGTCGGCGGCTCGTTCACGACCGTCGGCGCGTCGGCCCAGAACCGGATCGCGATCCTGGACCCGACCTCGGGCACTCCGGCGGCCTTCGCCGGACCGCGCCCGACGGACGTGGTCACGGACATCGCGGTCGGTGACGACGCCGACTCCTTCTATGTCACGTTCAACAACGTCGTGAACGCGTACACCTCGGCCACCGGCGCGCGTCGCTGGACCGAGGGCGGCGACGGGAACGTGCAGGGCCTCGACGTGCAGGACGGCGTCCTGTACATCGGCGGCCACTTCCACGTGTTCAACAACCTCGCCCGCGTCTACCTGGCGTCGATGCAGACGTCGAACGGGACCGTGACGCCGTGGACGGCGCACGCCAACTCCATCCTCGGAGTGTTCGCGGTGGAGGCGACGACCGACCGGCTCTACATCGGCGGCGACTTCACGCAGGTGAGCGGGAACGACCAGCAGGGCTTCGCGATGTTCAAGGTCCAGGACAACACCCAGCCGACACGGCCGGGCAAGCCCAGCGGCGTCTCGAACACTTCGTCCTCGATCAGCCTCACGTGGGACGCGTCGTTCGACGCCGGCAACCCGTCGCTCGACTACGAGGTGTACCGGGACTCGCTGCCGGGACCGATCGCCGTGGTGACCAGCTCGTCGACCACGACGGTGAACTACACCGACACGGGGCTCTCCCCGCTCAGCATGCACACGTACCAGATCCGGGCGACGGACGGGCAGCTGTTCAGCTCCTTCTCCGACGTGTCGGATCCGATCACGGTGCAGAACGGAGCCGACGGCGCGGCGCCGAACCTGACGGGCCTGTCGATGCTCGACCAGGACCACGACGGCAGGATCGACCGGGTCGTGGCGACGTTCTCCGAGACGCTCGCGGCCTACACGGCCGGGAACGCCCCGTGGACGCTCACGAACGTCCCGTCCGGCGGCACGCTGGCAAGCGTGAGCGTCGCCGGGACCCAGGCCACGCTGACGATCACGGAAGGGGCGGGTGCGCAGAACACGGCGGTCGGATCGTTCCGGATCGCGCTGGCTGCGAACCCGAACGGGATCCGCGACGCGGCCGGGAACCAGACGTCGTTCGCGGCGATCGCGCCGTCGGACGACGCGGCGCCGGTGCCGATCAACCTCGCGCGGAAGGCCGGCTCGGGCAACGGGCTCATGCAGCCCGGCGACCAGCTGAAGATCACCTTCAGCGAGCCGATCCGGCCGGCGTCGGTGCCGAACACGGTGACGGTGACCGAGTCGGACCCCTCGGGGGCCGGAAACGACCTGCTCGCGATCGCCGGCATCATCTCGGGCACGATGGACCTCGGCTCCAACGCCTACGTGGGCGCCGACGGCACGAGCGCGTCGTTCGCGAACTCCGGCGTCGCACTCGGCACCGGCGGCACGCTCCTCAAGGTGACGGTCGGTGCCACGTGCTCCGGCGGCGGATGCGCTTCGCTCGGCGCCGGCGGCAAGGCGGCGCTGACCTACGTGCCGGCGGCCGCGTTGACCGACGCGGCGTTCAATGCCGCGACCGGGCAGAACACCAAGACGTTCCGGATGTTCTAGGGGTTCCCCGCGGCAGGGGCGGCCCAGGCCGCCCCTGCCGAACCTCCTGCACCACAAGGGCTTCCCCGATGCAACCGAGACTCGAGTGCAGCCTCTCCGTCTCGTCGGCGCGCTCGAATAGCATGGTGGGTTATGGAGCCATCCGCACAGGCCGCGTTCTTCGACCTGGACAAGACGATCGTGTCCAGGTCGTCCTCGCTTGCCCTGTCGCGGCCGCTGTACCGGGCCGGGATGGTTTCGCGCGGCCAGCTCTTGCAAAGCGTGTACGCCCAGCTCGTCTACCTGCTGATCGGCGCCGACGAGCAGAAGATGGAGCGCCTGAAGGAGGGCATGCTCCGGCTCACGAAAGGGTGGGACCGGGGCCAGGTCGAGCGGCTCGTCGAGGAGGTTCTGCTCGACGTGATCGACCCGTACGTGTACCAGGAGGCCCTGGACCTGATGGCCGAGCATCGCGCCGTCGGGCGTCCGCTGTACATCGTGTCCAGCTCACCCGAAGAGATCGTGCGCCCGCTGGCCCGGCACTTCGGCGTCGCCGGGGTCATCGCGACCCGGGCCGAGGTCAGCGGCGACAACCGCTACACCGGCGAGCTGGAGTTCTATGCCTACGGCGAGCTGAAGGCGCAGGCCATCCGCGAGCTGGCCGAGCGAAACGGCCTCGACCTTGGGGGCTCCTTCGCCTACAGCGACTCGGCGACCGACCTGCCGATGCTCGAGGCCGTGGGTCACCCGGTCGCCGTCAACCCCGACAAGGATCTCCGCAAGGCCGCGGAGGAGCGGGGCTGGGAGATCCTCCAGTTCCGCCGCCCGGTTCGGCTGCGCAGCCGCATCGCGTCGGCCGTTCCCGCCGGCAAGCCGACCGTCGCCGCCGCGGCCGCGGGTGCGATCGCCGTCGCGGCGGTGCTCGGGTGGGTGGTTATCCGTTCGGCGGGACGCCGCCGCAACCGAGGCACTCGTACGGCGCTTGGCCGCGTCGCCGTCTAGCTGGAGGCGCCGAGGGCGGGGTGTTCGAGCAGGTCCGCGAGGCGCTCGGCCCGATCGGCGGCAGCCCGGGCCCGTCCCGAAGTGACCGCTTGCGCGATACGCATCAGCTCGTCGGCCAGGCGCTCCGGCAGCCGGTCGCCCCGTCTGGTGACCTGCACGTCCAGGCGGGCCACCGCCGCGTCGAGCCGCACGAGGGCGGCGCCCGAGGGATTCCGGCGGGCCCGGAGCTCGTCGAGCTGGATCACGATTCCCATGAGGCCCATCATGAGGCCGGGGTCTGACATCCTTCGCTGCCCCGGAGCGGGGACGGCGACCTACGATGAAGACCGTGGAACGATTGGAACGGCTGGATCGGCGCACGTCGGGCCGGGTCGCAAAGGCCGTGGGCGGTCTTGCGATCCTGCTCATCGTGGTGACGGTGGTTCTCCTGTTCGTCGACCGCAACGGCCCGCATCCGAAGGATGCCACCGCCTGGGGCTTCGCGGGCGTTGCGGATCTCGTCGACAGCATCGCCGTGTGCGTGCTGGGGATGCTGATCGCGGTCAAGCGCCCTGAGAACTCGATCGGCTGGGTCTTCCTCGTCGCCGGATCCACCCTCGGGCTCGGCAGCTTCGGCGAGGCTTATGCCGTCCACGCGCTCGGCGCACCCCGGCTCGCTGCCCGGGGGACTCGCCGGCTTCTGGGTCTCCAGAACGATCTGGCCGATCCCCACGTCGATGCTCATCCTGTTGTTGCTGCTGTTTCCGACCGGAACGGCGGCGACGCGCCGGTGGCACTTCGTGGTCATGGCCACGCTCGTCGTGGGCGCGGTCTTCGTCCTGATGAGCGGCGTCGTGTCGGCCGCGACGTGGAACCGTCCCTTCTCGAACGACCTGCCGGCCACCGGCGTGGGTCATTTCATCGGCGCCGTCTTCTTTCCGGTCGCCTTCTTCAGCTTCCCCGTGTTGCTGTTCTTGGCGCTCGTTGCCGTCGTCCGGCGGTACCGGCGGTCTCGCGGGGAGGAGCGGCTCCAGATGAAGTGGTTCACGTTCGCGGCCGCGTTCACCGTGTTGACGTTTGTCGGAGGCTTCTCGGGGAATCGGTTCTGGGAGATCGCGAGCAGTCTCACCCTCATCGCGCTGTGGGTCGCGATCGCCATCGCCATGTTGAAGTACCGCCTGTACGACATCGATCTCGTGATCCGCAAGACCGTGGTCGGTGGGGTGTTGGTGGTCTTCGTCACGCTCGTGTACGTCGTCGTGGTCGCCGGGGTCGGCGCGCTCGGGATCGACGTCCGACGTGCTTCGCAGCGGGCCGCTGACGGCGATCGCTACGGCGGTCGTCGCCATCGCGTTCCAGCCCGTGCTCCGTCGCGCGCGACACCTGGCGAACCGGCTCGTGTACGGGGAGCGGGCGACGCCGTACGAGGTGCTGTCCGAGTTCTCCGAGCGGATGGGGGAGGCGTACGCGACCGACGACCTGCCGCAACGGATGGCGCGGATCCTCGGAGAGGGCACGGGCGCCGCGACGGCATCGGTCTGGCTGCACGTCGGCAACGAGCTTCGGCCCGCGGCCACCTGGCCGGCCGACGCGCCGGCTGCCCGTCGCGGTCGGTGCGCCCGCTCGCGAGGACGATCCCGTCGAGATCCCCGGCGCCGGCGGGACGTTCGCGGTTCGGCACCAGGGCGATCTGCTCGGCGCGCTGTCCGTGGTGACGCCACCGGATGAGTCGCTCGGCGTGGAGCAGGCAAAGCTCTGTACGGACCTCGCGGCCCAGGCCGGACTGGTGCTGCGGAACGTCCGGCTGATCGAGGACCTGCGCGCGTCGCGGCAACGCCTGGTCGCCGCGCAGGACGAGGAGCGGCGGAAGATCGAGCGGAACCTCCACGACGGCGCGCAGCAGCAACTGGTGGCGCTGGCGGTGAAGGGCCGGCTCGTGAGCGGGATCCTCGATCGCGATCCGGAGAAGGCGCGGTCGCTGCTGGAGGAGATCCAGACCGAGACGACCGACGCGCTGGAGACCCTCCGCGATCTGGCGCACGGGATCTACCCGCCGGTGCTGGCCGATCAGGGGCTGCCCGCGGCGCTCCAGGCGCAGGCGCGGAAGGCGCCGTTGCCGGTCGAGATCGACGCCGACGGAGTCGGGCGGTACCCGCCGGAGGTGGAGGCGGCGGTGTACTTCTCGTGCCTGGAGGCGCTTCAGAACGTGTCGAAGTACGCGAACGCCTCGCAGGTCTCGATCCGGCTGAACCTCGAAGAGGCGGCGCTCATGTTCGACGTTCGCGACGACGGCGCCGGATTCGATCCCGCGCTGACGAAGATGGGCAGCGGTCTGCAGGGGATCGCCGACCGGCTTGCGGCCCTCGGCGGCAGCGTGCGCATCGCTTCAGCCCCCGGCGACGGAACCACGGTTACGGGACGAGTACCCCTCGCCGGCTGAGCGGTTCTAGGCCACACGCACGCTCGTTACGGGGGCGAGGTACTGGCGGGCGGTGAACCACGATTCGCCGCCGTCGCCGGAACCGAACACGTCGCCGCTGGTCGCGCCGAAGTACAGCTCGAGCCCGTCGCCCTCGCCGCCGCGGCCGAACGCCTGGCGGAGCACGGTCAGGTACGTCTCGGGCCCGGGAAGTCCGGTGCCGTGGGCCGTCCACGAGGCGCCGGCGTCGCGCGTCTCGTAGACGCGGGCCTCGCCCTCGGGCGTGACGCGGTCCTCCGCGCCGACGAGCGGGATGACGAACGCGCGATCCGGGTCGGCGGGATCGACGACCACCGGGAACCCGAAGCCACTGGGCAGACCCTCCGCGATGTCGTTCCACGATCCGCCGGCATCGTCGCTGCGGTAGACGCTGCCGTGGAACTGCATGAAGAGCCGTTCGGGCCGCCGTGGCGCGCGGTGCATGTTGTGGACGCACAACGCGTGGGTGCCCTCGCGGGCTTCCTCGGGGATGTAGAGGGGGACCAGGCCGTCGTAGCCGGTGCGCCACGTCTGGCCGCCGTCCTCGGTGATCCAGACGCCGGCCGAGGAGATTCCGACGGCGAGGCGATTCGGGTCGCCCGGCCAGCAGGCGATGGAGTGCAGCGCGAGGCCGCCGGCGCCCGGGTTCCACTCGGGGCGGGTCGGAACGTCCCAGAGGCCGCGGTTGAGGTCCCACGTCTCTCCGTCGTCCCCGCTTCGCCACAGCGACGCCGGCGCGATGCCGGCCCACAGCACGCCCGGTGCTTCGCCGGGGGTGATGGACCAGATGCGTTCGACCGTGGTGTCGGGGATGTCCTCGGGAAACGCGGGACCCTTCGACTGCTGCCACTCGCCGCCCGGGTCGTCGGTGAACATCACGCGCGGGCCGTAGAAGCCGGAGGTGACCGACGCGAAGTACCGGCCGGTCCGCGGGTCGCGAATCGCATATTCGACGACGTCGCCGGCGAACGCTCGCGCACGCACGTCGAACGCGGACCCGGATGCCGGATCGCCCTCGAGGACGAACAGCCCCTTCTTCGTTCCCACCAACAGCTCGGTCATCTCGTTCCTCCAGAGATCGACGGGAGTACCTGCAGGTCGTCCTCGGGCGAGAGCGGCACGTCTTCACGCGCCGGCTCGCCGTTGACGTACACGTTGACGTTTTGGCGGACGCAGCCGTGATCGTCGAGCATCCACCCGGTGATCTTCGGGTGGCGCTCTTCCAGAGCCCTGAGCACCTCGCCGACCGTGGCGCCAGGGACGTCGTGCTTCGCCTCGCCCCCGGCGCGATCCTTCAGCGGTGCCCGCAATCTCACGTGCGCCATCCGCCGAAGTCTAGGCGAGGGCAACGCCGGCGCGGGTTCGGCCTCAGCGGACGTATCGGAACATGCCGGGGCCGTCTTCAGGGCGGCGCTGGAAGCCGTACCGCAGGTAGAAGCCCTCGACGCCGCTCGCGGCCATCAGCCCGACGAACGCACCCGGCGGATATGTCGTTTCGATGAAAGCCATGATGCGGTCCATCACGGCGCGCGCCAGTCCCTGACCGCGATACGGCTCCAGCACGACCACGTCCTGGACGTAGGCGTACACGCCGGTGTCTCCCACGACGCGCCCCGCGGCTACCAGCTCGCCGTCGCGCTCGACGCACACCGTGTAGATCGAAGCGGCCAGCGCCCGCTCGAGGGCCGCGTCGTCGGCGATGTCGCCCCACCCGACGTGGCGGCGGAGCATGCGGTACTCGGCGACGCCGAGTGGCCGCTCGAGGATCACGTCGTCGCCGACGGCGGCCCCCCGTACTCGAAATGCTGGCCGTCGGGGATGAGGTACCGGCCGCCCCAGATGAATCCCCAGCGCTCGAAGATGCGCACGATCCGGTGGTCCATCGTCGGCGTCGAACCGTATGGGTTCTCCGGCGCGTTGATGTCGATGGCGGCGCCGTATGCGTGCGTGCTCGGCGGCGCGGTCGGGCTTCGAGCCACGGTGCGAGCCGCCCAGCACCCCGAGTAGACGTGGATCAGATCGCTCAGTCCCTTGTCCCGAATCTCCGTCAACGCCGCGACCAGCTGCGGGAACAGCGCCTTGTTGCACGTTACCCGGCCGAGCAGCGGCACCTCGCGCGTCGCCATGTGCTCGTTCGCCCAGTCCTGGTCGATGTCGAGGACCGCGGGATCGTCCTGCTGCGGCTTCGCGGCGAACTCCCCGAAGACCTCCTTCAGCACGATCGGCGGGTTCACGCCGCTCGCGACCCGCACGAACCGAGTTGTGCCCGGCGCCGCGACGCGGATCAGCGTGTCCGCGGGCAGGTTCTTCGCGATCATCGCCTCGAACCGGTTCTCCGTCGGCGCCGACGGGATGTCGGCCAGCAGATACCGGTCGTGGACGATGCCGAGCGCCTTCGCGACGGTCCGCGAGACGAGCAGCTCGCTCCAGCCGATCGCGTCGTCGGGAACCACCGCGCCGACCTGGATGGTCACGTCACCGAAGTGCAACGTTCCGCCGACGCCGAGACGGCGCAGCGCCGCACTCCGTTCGCCGAGCACGCCCTTGCCGGCGCGAAGCGCCTCGGTCACCTTCTCGCGGACGTCGTCGGGGAGAAACGGCGCGTACTCGGCCGGGTCGACCGCGAACGCGTCGATCGGGATCATCAGGGGCGCCGGGCGATCGACGGCGTCCCCTTGCGCGTTCTCGGACGCGGTGAGCCACCGCGTGTCGCCGGCCACCACGACGAGACGCCGCGCGGCAGGAAGCTCGACGGTCTGCCGGAACGCGTCCGGGAACCCGCCGGAGGTCCACGCCAGATAGGCGGGAGGCGAGTCGACGGTCGGTGACCCGATCGCCGTGGGGGAGTGCGCAACGGCGTCGGGGGTCGAGCTTCCGCGCGAAATGAGCCGGGACACGCCGAACCCGAACACGACGATCGCGATGAGCCCGGCCAGCGCGCGGCGACGGCGTACGCGCATCGAAAGGTGGCGCGGAGGCATGGGCGCTCAGCCTACGCGCGTCGCGGACCGGCCACGGCGTGTCGGTGGCTCGGCGTACGGTTCCCGCGTCCCCCTCGTCGCTCGGCCGCGAAAGGCTGGTGCAGATGGAGGACGTGGCGCGGGTCGTGCTGGCGCTGGAGGAGCACGACGTGGCGGAGGAGGTCATGCATTTCCTCGATCGCACTGGTCGCGCGCGAGTGGTGGGGACGGCGGCGGACGACCGTCAGCTGGTCGCCGCCGTTCGCCAGCTGGAACCGGACGCCATCGTCGCCCAGCCATCGCTCTTGGAGCGCGCGAACGGGCTCGGACGATGCTCGGTGATCGCGCTCGACACGCACGAGTCGGTGGCCTCGCTCCGGGCCGCGATCCGCGCGGGCGCGGCCGGGTTCTTCGTCTGGCCGGGGGAGCGAGAGCAACTCGCGTCCGCGACGGTCGCGTCGCTTCGACCTTCGGAGACGGTCGAGCGCCGCGCCGTGGTGATCGGTGTGCACGGGGCCCGCGGCGGCGTCGGCGCCACATTCGTTGCCACGCACCTTGCCCGCGCCGCCGCGGCCCGCGGGGCGTGCATCCTGATCGAGGCCGACCCGGTCTTCGGCGACGTGGCCACCGCCCTCGCCGCGCCCGAGGACGGCGTCCGGACGCTCGCCGACTTGCTGCCGCTGGGCGACGAACTCCGGCCGTCACAGCTGGACGAGTCGCTCTGGCGTCACGAGTCGGGGTTCGGCGTGCTGCTCCCACCGCCGGCCGAGGAAGCGTCGCGGGTCGAGGTCGCAGACGTGCGGCGGATGGTCGATGCGGCCGGCATCGCGGCCGATGTGGTGATCGTCCACACGTCCCGGGACTTGGGTCAGATCGCGCGCGCGGCGCTCGATGCCGCCGATCGCATCGTCGAGGTTCTGGCACTCGACGTGCTGTCGTTTCGCGCGGCGACGCGCGGGCTGCGGGCAGCCGGTTGGCCGCCGGATCGCGTCGGCTTCGTCGTCAACCGAGCGAGCCGGTCCGAGATCGTGCCCGACGACGTCCACCGAGTGTTCGGCGCCGATCCGCTCGCGGTGATTCCGCTGGAGCGAACGGCGGCCAGGGCGCAGGATCGAGGGCTTCTCGTCCCCGTTCGGAGCCGGGCCGGCCGGATATTCGCCCGGCTGGCCGCGACGATGGCGGATGGAGCGACCCCGCGCGAGTCCGGAGCCGGCTACCCGGTCTGAGTTTCAACCTGGGCGCCCGGCCCGGCGCCGTCGGCCTCGCTCATCCCAAGCTGCACCATCGGAAGTTTCAGCAGCGCGTCCCGCAGTTGTTCGAGGGTGGCGCGATCGGCGGACACGAGATCCTCCGGTGGCTCGTAGAGGCGCTCGAGCAGTCCGGCCTTCACCTTCGCGCCGCGCTTCGTCAGCGAGACGGCCTTGACGCGGCGGTCGGCCGGCAGCATCTTTCGCCCGGCGAGCCCTTGTTCCTCGAGCCGGTCGACCATCCAGGTCGCGGTGCTCGCGTCGCAATGACAGGCCTGCGCGAGGGTTCCCATCGGCACCGGCACGTCCACGGAGAGCTGGAGCAGCGCCTTCAGGTCGCCCGGCGTCAGATGATGATCACGAGCAAGGCTCACGAAGCGTGAACGCTGGGTCCACGACATGGTCACGAGCAGCTGCCAGACCTCGGCGGCGAGATCCTGCTTCGTCTCGCTGGGGGCCTTGTGCGTCGATCTGCGCGCGCCCATGCAGCCATAGTACCCGCTGGATCGCGAAACTTCCAGTGCTCCGAACATCCGCGTCCACAAAAAGTTGACGAAGTCCAAGGATAGGTGGCATCATGCCCGCCGTGAGCGGCACGGCAATTCACGTCGAGGGTCTCGTCAAGCACTTCGGGTCGGTCGTCGCCCTGGAGGGCGTCGACTTCGACGTGGAGACGGGGACCGTGTTCGGTCTGCTCGGGCCGAACGGTGCGGGCAAGACCACGGCCGTCCGCATCCTGACCACGATCCTTCGGCCCGACGCCGGGCGAGCGGAGGTCCTCGGGCTCGATGTCGTGCGCGACGAGGTCGAGGTGCGCTACGCCATCGGCCTGGCGGGCCAGTTCGCGGCGATCGACCCGAACCTGACCGGCCGGGAGAACCTCAGATTGATGGGGCGGCTCGCCCAAGTCGTCCGAAGCGACATCCCGTCGCGCTCGGACGAACTGCTCAGGCGGTTCGAGCTGACGGACGCGGCCGACCGCCCGGCCCGCACCTACTCGGGCGGCATGCGGCGGCGTCTGGATGTCGCGGCGGCGCTCGTTTCTCGCCCCAAGGTCCTGTTTCTCGACGAACCGACCACGGGTCTCGACCTCCACAGCCGCAACGAGCTCTGGGACATGATCCGCGAGCTCGTTGCCGACGGGACCACCGTGCTGCTGACCACGCAGTACCTGGAGGAGGCCGACCAGCTCGCCGGGCGCATCGCCGTCGTGGACGGCGGACACGTGATCGCCAACGACACGCCGAAGTCGCTCAAGGCGCAGCTGGGCAGCACGGTGATCGAGCTGACGCTCGCCGGCGAGGAGGAGGCCGTTCGCGCGGCGGAGCTGCTGGCTCGCGCCGGCGTCGATCACGCCGAGCGCGATGGAATCTCGGTCCACGTGACGACCGACGAGGGGCCGACGCTGCTTGTGCAGGTCTTGCGAGAGCTCGACGCGCACGGGCTCGCGCCGGCCGGCCTCGCCGTTCGCGAGCCGAGCCTGGACGACGTCTTCCTTGCCCTCACCGGCCACCGGGTTCTCGCGGAGGATGCCACTGCCGACGGAGCGACGACGGACGAGACCGTTCGAGCGGAAAGGGGGGCCGAGTGACCACCAAGGCCACGGACGTTCGCAGCGCGGCCGCGGCCCGGCGCCCGAACCGGGTCTCCGGCGCCATCCAGGACACGCTCGCCGTCACCTGGCGAAACCTGATCGGCTACCGCCGCGTGCCCCAGCTGCTCGTGTTCTCGACGGTGCAGCCGGTGGTGTTCGTGCTGCTGTTCCGGTATGTGTTCGGCGGATCCGTCCGGCTGACCGGTCCCATCCCCTACGTCGACTACCTGATGCCCGGTGTGTTCGTGCAAACCGCGGTCTTCGGCGCGATCGCGACGGCCATCGGGCTTGCCACCGACATGAAATCGGGGCTGCTCGAGCGCTTTCGGTCGCTGCCGATGGCCCGATCGGCGGTGCTCGCCGGCCGCACCACCGCCGACCTCAGCCGCAACCTCTTCGTCACCATCTTGATGGCGCTCGTCGGCTTCGCCGTCGGCTTCCGGGTGCACACCAACCCGCTCGCGGTCTCGCTCGGCCTGCTCGTCCTGCTGCTGTTCGGGTACTCGCTGTCGTGGATCTTCGCGACGCTCGGTCTCGCCGTCGGCGATCCCGAGACCGCGCAGGCCGCGGCGTTTCCGGTGCTTGCGCCGCTGGTGTTCGCCTCGTCGGCGTTCGTCCAGGTCGACAACATGCCCGGGTGGCTCCAGCCGTTCTCCCGCAACCAGCCGGTGTCGGTGACGGTCGGAGCGGTGCGTGCGCTGATGGTCGGCGGACCGACGGCCTCCTACCTGCTGCAGTCGCTGGCGTGGAGCATCGGGATCATCGCCGTCTTCGCTCCGATCGCCGTCCGGCGGTATCGAAGGGCGGTTTGAGGCCCGGCGAGTGGAAACAAACCCGCCCGGTGGCATGGTTGTCCCAGGATCGACGCCGAGGAGGAAGTGGTGGAAGCAGTGGTGGAAGAGGAACTCGAGCTCTACGACAAACGGTGGCTGGCTCTCGCGGTTCTTTGCCTGAGCCTCGTGGTCATCGGGCTCGACAACACGATCCTCAACGTCGCGCTGCCGACGCTGGTTCGTCAGCTCCACGCGACGGCCAGCGAACAGCAGTGGATGGTCGACGCGTACATCCTGGTGTTTGCGGGACTTCTGCTCACGATGGGGGCGCTGGGGGACCGGTTCGGACGCAAGCGCGCCCTCGCGGTCGGTCTGCTGATCTTCGGTGTCAGCTCGTTCGGCGCCGCGTTCTCCAACTCTCCGACGCTGCTCATCGGGGCCAGGGGTTTGATGGGGATCGGCGGCGCGCTGATCATGCCGTCGACGCTCTCGATCATCACCAACATCTTCCCGCCGCACGAGCGTGGCAAGGCCATCGCCACCTGGGCCGCCGTCGCGGGGCTCGGCATCGTGATCGGCCCGGTCATCGGCGGTTGGCTGCTCGAACGATTCTGGTGGGGATCGGTCTTCCTCGTGAACGTGCCCATCGTCGTGACGGCGCTCGTTGCGGGCCGCTTCTTCATCCCCGAGTCGAAAGACCCGGCCGCGACGCCGCTCGACCCGGTCGGCGCCCTGCTCTCGATCGGCGGGCTGATCTCGCTCGTGTACGGCATCATCGAAGGACCGGTCTACGGCTGGGGCGACACCTTGATCTTCGCCTCCTTCGGGATCGCCGCCGTCCTGCTCTCGGTGTTCGTCTGGTGGGAGTTCCGGGCGAAGCATCCGATGCTTCAGATGCATTTCTTCCGCAACCCGCGCTTCACGGCCGCGAGCCTCGGGATCACGCTCGTCTTCTTCGCGCTATTCGGAAGCGTCTTCCTGATCACGCAGTACCTGCAATTCGTCCTCGGCTACTCGCCGCTGCAGGCCGGCGTCCGGCTGATGCCGGTGGCGACGCTGATCGTCGCGGCGCGGCTCTCCGCACATCTGGTCGACCGCGTCGGCACCAAGATCGTCGTGACCGGCGGGCTTCTGACCGTCACCGCGTCGCTGGCGATCCTCACGACGGTCGACGTGTCGAGCTCGTACTGGCTCATCGCGGCCTCGATGGCCGTGCTGGGGATCGGGATGGGATCGACGATGGCGCCGGCGACGGATTCGATCATGGGTTCGCTGCCGCTCGCGAAGACCGGAGTCGGTTCCGCCATGAACGACACGACACGTCAGGTGGGCGGCGCGCTCGGAGTCGCGGTGCTCGGCAGCGTGCTCTCCTCGCGCTACTCGGCGGCGATGGTGCCCGCGGTGAAGGGGCTGCCCGCCACGCTCGCGGGGCAGGCTCGCGACTCGGTCGGGACCGCGGCCGCCGCGGCGGGCAAGCTGGGGGGATCGGCCGGGGACGCGCTGCTGCAGGCCTCCCACAAGGCGTTTGCCGACAGCATGGGAGCCGCCGTCTGGGTCGCGGTCGGCGTCACGTTCCTCGGGGCGATGATCGCGCTGTTCTTCCTGCCCGCCAGGCCGCTCCTGATCGCGGGAACCGTGGCGACGCTGCCCGAGCCCGAAGCCGAGCTCGAAACCGTCCAGCCCTAGCGGCGCCTTCGCCTGCCGTACTCCACTGATTCCTCGCCGTGCCGCCGTTGGTCCGCTTGCCGATATCCGAGTAATGGTGTAATCATGTAATGCCAAAGCTCCAAAGGAAGGAGGCGGACGATGGGGACGAACGAAGATGTGAGCGGCTGGTTCGCCGGCCGGATTCCGGACGGCTGGTTCACGGACCCGCCGGACGTGACGGTCGACCGCGACGAGATCCTCGTGGTCGGGACGCTCGCCGACGTGGATCTTCCGAAGGTGACGTCGAAGGACGAGCTGGCGTCGGCGCGGGAGGGCCGGATTGCCGGGCACCGCGAGGACACGCGCGGCAAGCGAATGCACATCGCCGACGAGGCCGAGCGGCGGTTCGGCAAGAAGGTTTCGTGGGGAGCGACCTGCGGCGACATTCGCCGGCTCTTTACGCACCTCGGGGTACCCGTCATGACGCGGCTGCGGATGGATGACCGGCGCGTGCTCGACACGCTGATCGACGCCGGCGTGGCCCGCAGCCGGAGCGAAGCCCTCGCCTGGTGTGTCCGGCTGGTGCAGCGCAACGAGTCCGACTGGATCGATCAGCTCCGAGAGGCACTCGTCGAGGTCGAACGGGTCCGGACGAAGGGCCCCGGTTCCGCCTGAGCGCCCGTTCCGCGGCCCCGCGGCCCCGAATCCCCGCCATTGCTTTCCCACCCGCCCCCGAAACGCCTAGCGTGGGGCGCAACGGGGAGGCGGTGCGATGCCGGAAGGGGACGAGCCACCCAGCGATGCCGCGATCATCGCGGCGTCGCTGCACGATCCCCACGCGTTTGGCGAGATCTACAGCCGTCATCACTCCGCGATCTACCGGTATTTCGCACGCCGGCTTGGGACCGCGACCGCGGAAGAGCTTGCCGCCGAGGTCTTCGTGGTCGCGATCCGGGTTCGTGCCAAGTACGACCTGAAACGCCCTTCTGCCTTGCCGTGGCTCTACGGCATCGCGCT
Organism: uncultured Actinomycetes bacterium; assembly: GCA_963766935.1. Taxonomy (GTDB): domain Bacteria; phylum Actinomycetota; class UBA4738; order UBA4738; family HRBIN12; genus CAVYBY01. The sequence goes on from CAVYBY010000009.1 coordinate 37,388, forward strand.
CAACGTCCTGCGGAACACGCTGCGTGCCGAGCGGTCGCGGATGGAGGCCGAGGGACGTCTGGCCGTGCTGCTGCGGGCCACGGCGCCCAGCGGAGAGGAGCCCAACGAGGCCGCTCTGCTCCGGTCGGAGCTCGCCGCCGTCGTCGGGGCCATGCACCCGGACGATCGCGAAATCCTCCTGCTCAATCTCTGGGAAGACCTCTCCTACGGACAGATCGCGCAGGTGGTCGGGGTGCCCGAGGGAACCGTCAAATCCCGGCTCTTTCGGGCTCGGGCCGCGCTCCGGGAACTTTCCGGGGCTCTGCGACAAGAGCCGGATGAAGGATCGCCGAGAACGAGAGACGAGACATGACCGAACGTGACGCGCTCGAGCTGCTTCGCATCGCCGGGGCCTCGGTCGAGGGACCCACTCCGGCCGCCCGGGTTCGGGGACGGGCGATGCTGGAGGCGGAGGTGCGGACGGTTCCCACGAGGCGCGCGTCGCTTGCGCTGCGGATCTCCGCCGTTGCCGCCGCCGCGGTCCTCGTCGTCGGCATCGCCTTCGGCCTGGGGCTCTCACGGACGCGGTTCGAGCTGGCCGCCGTCCGAATGGCTCCGGAGGTCGCAGTGAACTTCGGCCGGGTCGCGGACACCAGCCAACAGATCGCCGTGATCGAGGCGCAGCTGAGTCGCATCCCGCCACCCGGCGAGGCCCGTTCCGAGAGGGTCCGGCTGAGGAAGCTGAGGCACGAGCTCCGCGAGGCGTGCGCGAGGATTCAGTCGATCCCCGAAGCTTGCCGATGAGCAGCGAGGCGATCGTGATCCTCGTGGGTCGCCCCGCGCCCGATCTGCGCCAGGCGGTGATCGATTCCAAAGGCGTGAGCGTGCTGCTCTGCCCGAGCGTGTCGGCGGCCGTCGAGCTCCTCAACTGGGAGCACACCTCGGCGAGCGCGCGGACCGTGGTGGAAGCCGGCAACCTCCGTCTCGACACGGCCGCATTCGATGCGACGGTCGACGATCGCCCGTTTCACCTCACGCCCAGAGAGTTCTCGGTGCTGGCGGACCTGGCTCTCGACATCGGAAGGGTGCGCTCGTTCACGCGACTGCTGGAACGTGGGTGGCCCCCGGCCGTCACGCTGGACGGCGACGTCTCGCTCGTCCACTCCGCGGTGAAACGGCTGAGACGGAAGCTGGAGAGCGCGGGAGCGGACGCGCGGATCGAGTCCGTGCGCGGGATCGGCCTGCGCCTCGCCCTTCCGGTGGTTCTGCCCGAAGCCGCGCCGAAGATCGCATTCTGACAGCAAAACGCCCATCGCTCGACCTTGAGCTGCCCAAATCACGGTGGTTGTCTCGGTGCCAGCACACCAAAGGAAGGATCGCGGCGCCGGGTTCCTCGGAAATGAACCCGGAGGCCCTTCCCCGACAAGAGCCGTGTATGAAACGCGCGCTCGTGCCGTCATCGCCGGTCCTCGACGAAGAGTCCGGAGGTTGCGGTGGCCGGTCAAAGGTTGCGAGCGTTCGCGTCGGCATTGTTCCTCGCTGGTTCCTCGGTGGTGATGGTCGCGGGACCCGCCGCCGCGGCGGGCAGCAGCTGTGGCGGAGACGGTCATTCTCGGGGGTTGGGCGCGGCAACGTTCGATGCCACCGCGGTTTGGGGCTCGCGGGCGGTCATCGAGAGCGACGATCCGGCGATTTGCGGAACCCCAGCCGCCTCGGTGATCTGGGTGATGGTCACGGGTTCGGGGGCACGCGACGGCTGGGCGCAGGCAGGCTACGGCCGCTTCGGGCAGGACTGGGGTCAGGCCGGCTATCAGGTCTTCTCCCAGTGGACCACGTGCGACACGTGCACACCGTTCACCGTCCTCACGTCGACCCCGCCCGGATCGGGGACGCACACGTACGAGACGCAGTACAGCAACTCGACCGGGCGCATCACGATGAAGAAGGACGGCGGCACGATCGACGTCACCGTGCCGGGCTGGGATCCGAAGGACGCCTGGACGGCGCCGTGGTCCCCGCAGTTCGCCGCCGAGAGCCGGTTTCCGCAGGCGGACATTCCGGGAGTCTCCTCGGACCACGTGAGCGTCACGCAGATCAAGAAGCTGAACGCGAGCGGAAACGCCTCGAACATCACGACGCTTGCGGCCGCGAGCTTCGGCGGTCCGCCGACTTGCTACCACGAGTCGACCGGGAGCCTCCCCAGTTCCTTCGCCGTGTGGACCGACCCGTTGACGCGGCCGTGTCCGTGAGGCGCCGGGACACCGACGCCGCCAGAGGAGCCTGACATGTCGTTCGTCCACGTCCGCCGCCCGGTGATCCTGGTCGCGGCGGTGGCGCTCGTCATCGCCGCGGCGGCCGCGGTCGTGCGGTTTGCGTCCACGCCCGTGCGCGCGCAGACGGTGGGCACCACCGATCTTCGCGCGGTGGAGCCGTACGAGGATGGGCTTGCTGCCGCCGGGATCACGATCGATGTCGGGAAGGATCCGGGGGCCGCGGCGCCGCTCGAGGATTCGTTCTTCAAGGACTCCGACCATCTCGATCCGGTCCTCGTCTCGTTCACCGACTGCCACATGGGAACGGGGGATCTGGACAAGACCGGGTGCGTGGCGAACCCCACATACGAGGATCGGGACGCGTGGCTCGTCGTCTACCCCAACGCCCAGTTCCCGATCTTCGGGCCGATACGGCCGGACGAGTCCGAGAAGGATCGCCCGACCTCGTACACGGCGCCCGCGTGCACCTTCGTGGACGCGAAGACCGGCAAGATCCTGTTCACGGTTTCCGCCTAGCCGAAGCCGGGAACGGCCCGGCCCCAAGGGCCGGTAGCATCCGGCGATGCCCACGTCGGAGCCCTGGGAGGAGCGAGCCCGCGAGGCGTGGGCGGCGCTCGCGGCACGGCACCTTCGCCGGCGCGATGGCGCAATGCGGGTGGTGGAGGCACCGGGCCGGCGAACGCCGGCGGCCGTGTGGCCCGTGAGCCAGGTGCTGGCGGCCGCCATCGACCTGGCTGCGATCGACGGCGATCTCTGCGAGGTCGACGGGCTCGTGCTGGGATTGGCGCGCTACCGTCGGGGCGACGGGTACGTCCCGGTTCCGGGTGCCCGGCGGCGGTACTTCGACGACAACGCGTGGATCGGTCTCTGCTTCGCGCAGCTGCACCTGCAGACCGGCGACGGCAGATTCCTGGCGGAGGCTCACCGGCTGCTGGCGTTCGTGCGGGGAGGCGAGGACGCGAACGGCGGCATCCGATGGTCCGAGGGCCGGACCGTGCGGAACACCTGCTCGACGGCGCCGGCGGCCGAGCTCGCCCTTCGGGTGCACCTTGCCGGCGGCGATCCGGACGCGCCGGCGTTCGCGCGTCGCCTCCTCGCATGGCTCGACGAGACCCTTCGCCGCCCGAGCGGGCTCTATGCCGACCACCTCGATCATCGCGGCACCGACGAGACGCTCTGGACGTACAACCAGGGGAGCGCAGCGGGGGCCCATGCTCTGCTCCACCGCGCCACGGGCGACCACGACGCGTTGGACCTGGCCTCCGCGACGGCCCGGGCCACGCTCCAGGAGTTCGATCTCGAACGGCTCCGGCGGCAACCGCCGGTCTTCAACGCGGTGTGCCTGCGGAACCTGATGGTCGTCGACGCGCAGCGTCCGGTGCCCGGTCTGCGATCCGCCGTTCACGCCTATCTGGACCACGACCTTCCCGAGGACGCGCCGGCGATCGACCGTGCCGGGATCGTGCAGCTCCTCGCGCTCCAGGCCTGGCCGAAGAGCCGTCTCGCCAACGTCTGCTGACCCTCACGGCGCGGGCTCCACTGCCAGGAGCGCGGTCCAGCCCGGCACCTCGATGTAGGTGAGCGCGAGATGCGCGCCCGGGCGGACGAGCCCGGCCCCGTCGGGCCGTACGAGCGCAAACGACGTGGTCGTGCCATCGCGCTCGGTGAAGGCGAACGCGCCACCGTCACCGGTCACCGTTTGGACCGTTCCTTCGACGTGGAGAGCCGCCATCGCAGGGGCGTCGTGATGTCCGGCGACGAAGCCGAGCGCGAGCCCGGTCAGGAGGAACACGAGTGCACGGATCTTCGGCTTCATGGTCACCACTTCCACCTGATGCCGATGCTCTCGTGGTGTTCGAACCGGCCGCCCTGCGGAAATTTCGCCTGGTATCCGCCGGCGTTTCCGACATAGCTGCACGTTCCACCGCCGCATCCCTTGTTCCCGTCCCATCCCCATTGCAGTGTGGGGTGGCCGCGGGTTCCACTGCCCGTCGCGTCGATGAACTGGATCCCGAAGGTGTCGGGGCAGACCTGAAAGCCGCTCGAGACGGATCCGGAGAACCCGCTGCCCGAAGCACCGAGCGTGACGGTCGTGTACCCGCACGCCGAGTAGCTGACCGTGCTCGCCGGCGACCAGTCGTCGAGCAGCGTCGCGCCATCCAACCGGGCGTGGTTCCGCGTCTGAGCCAGGTGATGGGAGAAGTTGCCGCCGTGACCGGATCCCGTCTCGAAGACCTGGCGCCAGCTCCACCGTCGCGATGTGTCCCCGCCGGCCGGCCGGTAGTAGCGGTAGCAAGCCGCGTAGAACGCGGCACCGGTCGTGTTGCGGTTGTCCGAGTTGCTCGACACCTGCAGACACAGCGAGCCCGTCTGGACCAGGCCGGGCGTCGGCGGCTCGAGCGCGGCGGTCCGGACGGCCGCGGCGGGACGGACGAGCACTCCGATGGGAAGCGCCGGATCGTATGCCCTCGTCCCCGGGAAGTTGCCCGAGAGTGCGCCGGCCGGGAAGTACGCGACCGTGACGCGCCCGTCCGGTCCGGCAATTGCGAAGGAGTCGCGGCCCGGGCGCGGCGCGGATGCGGTGAGCCGAACGGATCCGCGAGACGCGCCGATCGCGGCGCGAGCGACTCCCCGAGCGATCGACGTCCCGCGTACCACGGCCGTCGCGCCGGCCGCTCGCCCGGTTCGTGTCAGTTCGGCGGTCCGCACGGACGCGCACAGGTGATCGCGCCGGTCGCCGACCGCCGGGCGCCGGGTCGGGGACGGACACACGCCGGAAACAACGTGCGGCCGGGCCGGGACGGATACCGCGACCGCCTCCTTCGCGGGCCCGGCCGCGACGGCCAGGGCCCAAGCACATCCGACCGCCATCGCGATGAAGCGTCCTCGCATGGGTTCTCCTCTCGCCGTGGGGGAGGAGTCACCGAGTTGCGACGCTACGAGGGTGAGGAGGGCAATCGCAAGACCGACCGCGCCCGAACTGTGACGTCCGTCTCAGTTGGAGGACGGATGCTGCCACCACTCGGTCCCGGGGGTTCTCCTTCTTCCATGGAACGGCTTCGGGATGCCAGGATGCGCCAGGAGATGGAGCACGTGGAGACAAGCGCGCGGGCCCGGTGGCCTTGGTGGGTCCTGGCGTTCGACGCCGTGCTGGGCGCGGCTGGTCTTTTCTATGAGATCAGGGCGATCCATACGCCGCTTCCCCCAGATTGGTTCGGGCCCCGGGGATTTGCGATCCCGCTCGGGATCGCGTTCGGCGTGACCGGTGCGCTGCTCACCACGCGGGTGCCCCGCAATCCGATCGGGCCGCTCCTGTGCATAGGCTCGGTCTTCGGCGCCGTCCAGGCCATCGCCGGACCGTACGTAGTCTGGACGGTCGGTGCCAACCACAGCACCTCGCTCCTGTCTCGGATCGCGGCCGAGTCGATCGAGTGGGTCTGGATCCCACCGCTGGCGATGCTGGGTGTCGTGTTCGCCGTGTTCCCGAACGGTCGAGTGCTGCCCGGCCGGTGGCGCACATGGCTGATCGTCGGCCTCGTGGGAACGGGGCTGCTCGCGATCGGAAGCGCCGTGATCTCGCCCCTTTCGTACTACGGGGAGCTCGTGAACCCGATCGGGGTACCCTCGCTCACGCAGGTCGGCTACGCGTTCGCCCCGGGGCTGCTCATCCTTCTTGTCCTTGGCCTGGCCAGCCTCGTCGTTCGATTCCGCCGGGCAACCGGAGACGAGCGCGAGCAGCTCAAGTGGCTCGCGTTCGTGGCCGGGATGCTGGCGACGGCCTTCGGGGCCTACGCCTTCACCCTCGGTGGGGTGTACGTCTTCGTGTCGCGAGACTCCTACAAGCGGATCATCGCACTGCCCGTGTTCGACATCCTCGCGACATTGATGGTGATCGCGATCCTCGCGATGCCGGTCGCGATCGCGATCGGCATCTTGAAGTACCGCCTGTACGAGATCGACCTCGTGATCCGAAAGACGGTCGTGTTCGGCGTCGTCGTCATCTTGATGACCGCCGCGTTTCTGGTGATTGCTGCGGCGGTAGGCGCGCTCGTCGCCGGTTCGGCAACCGGGGTCCTGGTTGCGGTGGCCTTCGTCGTCGGCGCGCTCATTGGACCGTTTCGTCGGATCGCGGAGCGGATCGCCGACCGCTGGGTGTTCGGCGGGCGCGCGACGCCGTATGAAGTCCTTGCCGAGTTTTCTCGGCGTGCGGCCGACGCGTACACGGCCGACGACGTCCTTCCGCGGATGGCGCAGATCGCGGCGGCCGGGGTCGGCGCGACGCGCGCGCGGGTGTGGGTCCGGGTGGGCCACGAGCTGGCGGTCGGGGCGACGACCGCGGAGCCGGCCCCGGCGGTGGCGTTGCACGGCGACGAGCTGCCGGCGCTGCCGGAGGACCACGCCGCGCCGGTGTTCCATCGTGGCGAGCTGCTCGGAGCGATTGGGGTCAGGATGCCTCCGAGCGATCCGATGACGCCGGAGAAAGAGCGCCTGGTCGCCGATCTGGCGGCCCAGGCGGGAGCGGTCATCGCCAACGCGGGGTTGATCGAGGAGCTGCGCGCCTCGCGGCAGCGGCTCGTCGCCGCGCAGGACGAGGAGCGCCGCCGGCTGGAGCGCAACATCCACGACGGCGCCCAGCAGCAGCTGGTGGCGCTTGCGGTCAAGCTCCGGCTGCTCAAACAGACCGCGGAGCGCGATCCGGCGGCGGTGCCGGCATTCGCGGAGCAGCTGCAGGAGGACGCCGGCGAGGCGCTCGAGACGCTCCGCGACCTGGCCCGCGGGGTCTACCCGCCGCTGCTCGCCGACAAGGGGCTCGCGGCCGCGTTGGAGGCGCAGGCGCGCAAGGCCGCGCTTCCGGTCGAGGTCGAATCGGACGGGATCGGCCGCTACGGGCCCGACGTCGAAGCAACGGTCTACTTCTGCACGCTCGAGGCGCTGAACAACGCGGCCAAGTACGCGGAGGCGAGCCGCGTCGAGGTGGAGCTGTTCCGGGCCGAGGGTGCGTTGGCGTTTCGCGTCGTCGACGACGGCCGCGGGTTCGACTCGACCTCGACGTCCTACGGGACGGGATTGCAGGGAATGGCCGACCGACTCGATGCGATCGGCGGGACGTTGCAGGTCGAGAGCACGCCGGGCGCCGGCACGAGGGTGACCGGCTCGATCCCCGTGGGCGACTGAGCCGACCGGCACCATCTGCTCCTCGCGTATGTCGACAACGCGCCGGCCGGGTTCGTCGTGGGTCCTTGCGGACGCCGCTGTGGGCGAAACGGCGAAAGACGTACACTGGTGGAAGGGAGCGGCCCCAGTGGCACTTCGCTCCCGTATCCGGCTCAGTAAGCGCTAGCAGCGCCATGGGCATCGCATTGCCGAAACAAGGGAGGGCACTATGGAATTCGTCCGCGTAGCGAAGTACTCGATCCGCAACAGCACGTTCCAGGAGATCGCAGAGAAGGCGAAGACGGGCATGCTTCCGAAGTTCCAGGAGCAACTCGGCTTCATGCGCTACGGGGTGGCAGACCTTGGAGACAACACGCTCCTGTCACTCAGCTTCTGGACCACTCGTGAGGACGCGCTTGCCGCGCAGACCGTGGCGGCGACGTGGATTCAGGAGAACATCGGCGACAAGCTGGTTCTCGAGACGAGCTACATCGGGAAACTCGCCTTCCTCGAAGGCGTGCCGGCGACCGTCTAGTTCCAAGCTTCACGAAACGTCCGCGACGCCGAACCTGGCGGAGCGGTTTTGAGGGAAGGGAGCCCATCCCGGTGGGCTCCCTTCTTGCGTTTCGCGGGAGATGCCGGGTCCCGGTCGAAGCTGGTTTCCCTAAGGTGCTACCCCTTGGGAGCCGATGGTTCCCATAGATGAGCAAGCCGGGAGGTACCCTCGCGGACCGCCCTGGCGATCGGAGGCATCAGGGGCTGGTCGTAGCGTTGCTGATCCCCGCGGTGGCGGTGGTGATGGCGAGTGCCCTGGTCCTTCTCGGACTCCGCGCCGAGGCTACGGCGGCGGCGCTGGACGACCTCTCGTCGATCGGTTCCATGACCTACGAGCTCGACTCGCTCTCGATCGAGCTGTTCAGGCTGCCGAAGCTGACGCCGGGCCAGACGTGGGAGGGCCTCGAGCTCGACGCGGCCTTGCTCCAATCCAGAGTCGAGGGGAAGCTCAACCACCTGAGGCAGAACCGCCAGACCGGAAATCTCCGTCGATCCGGTCTTCGGCGCGTTCGATGCGTTTCACGCCGACTTCCAGCGTGGCCTCGCCCTGCACGTCCGTGGGCGTCTCGCCGACGCTAGGTTCCTCCACATCAACAAGATCAACCCCGCGGTCGCAGGTCTGCTGACCGCGATCGATACCGCGAGCGCAAATGTTCGCCATGTCCACGAGGACACAACCCGGCTGCAGGGCATTGGCTCGGTGCTCACCCTTTTGATCGGTGGGCTCGTCCTTGCCGCTCTATCGCTGAAGGCCACGCGATCCCGCAGGCGCTTCCACGACAGCGTGGCCCGTTCGTCGGGCCTCGAAGAGAGCGAGCGGCGCTTCCATTCGCTGATGGCCGGATCCTCCGACCTCATCACGGTGCTCGACCGCGACGGCCTCGTGACCTTCCAGAGCACCTCTGTCGAACACCTCCTGGGCTGGACGTCGGAACAGGTCGTCGGACGAGATATCCGAGAGCTTCTCCTGCCCGACGACGCCCGCGGCGTCGAGACCCTGCTGCGCCGCGCCGAGGAGTCGGAGCATTCCCATCAGGCGACCGAGTGGCGAATGCGGAAAGCCGACGGCAAGACCTTGCCGGTCGAGGCGATCGCCGTCGCCAAGTTCGACGATCCCGACATCGACGGTGTGCTCGTGAACGTGCGCGACCTGAGCGAACGCCTGGTGCTCGAGGACGCGCTCCGCGATCAAGCGTTCCACGATTCGCTCACCAAGCTCGCCAACCGAATTCTCTTCGAGGACCGTCTGGAGCACGCGCTCGACCGGACGGAGCGAAGCGGTCACCAGGTGGGTGTGCTCCTGCTGGATCTCGACTTCTTCAAGGACGTCAACGATGCGTATGGGCACGCCGTCGGGGACCAGGTGCTGGTGGAGGTCGCCGCACGTCTTCGAGGGTCGGCCCGGCCCGAGGACACGATCGCGCGGCTCGGGGGCGACGAGTTCGCGATCCTGATCGAAGAGATGACGGAGCATGACGGCGCCAAGCTTGCCCAACGGATCGTCGATTCCGTCGGGAAGCCCCTAAGGATCGAAGGCGCCGATATCTACGTCCGCGTGAGCATCGGCATCGTCACGGCGACCGCGAGAGACCGGGTCGGTGGCCGGGCCGGCCGCGAACAGATTCTCGTCGAGGCCGATCTTGCGATGTACGAGGCAAAACGCCAGGGACGCGGGCGGTTCCAATTCTTCGTGCCGGCCATGCAGGAAGGTGTTCGCGAGCGACTCGCGCTCAAGACGGAGTTGGAGCACGCGCTGGACAACCACGAGTTCGTCCTGCACTACCAACCGATCGTCTCGATCGACTCCAGCAACGTCGTCGGGGCCGAGGCTCTGGTCCGCTGGCGGCATCCCGAGCGCGGGCTGATCGCCCCCATGGACTTCATCCCCGTGGCCGAGCAGACGGGGATCATCGTCGAGCTCGGCCGATGGGTCCTGCGAGAGGCATGCGCCGAGGCCGCCACATGGTCGCATCCCGGCGAGGTGGGGCCCTACGTCGGCGTCAACATCTCCGGGTTGCAGCTTCAGCAGGCGTCGTTCGTCTCGGAGATCAAGAGCGCGCTTCAAGAGACGGGGCTCGCTCCGGAGCGGCTCGTCATCGAGGTGACCGAGACCGCCCTGATCGAAGACAGCGAGCGCAACGAGCAGACGCTTCAGCAGCTCCGCGAGATCGGCGTCCGTCTGGCGATCGACGACTTCGGCAAGGGCTATTCCTCGCTCAGCTATCTGCGGCGCTTCAACATGGACATCCTCAAGATCGACAAGTCGTTCGTCAGCGGGATCGGTCCCGATTCGAAGGAGTCCTCGCTCGTATCGGCGATGGTGGCGATGGGCGCGAGCCTCAGCATGCAGGTCGTGGCAGAAGGGATCGAGGAACCCGATCAGCTCGAGGGTCTTCGCAGCCTCAACTGCCAGATGGGTCAGGGGTTCCTGTTCGCCAAGCCGGTTCCTGCCGCGGACCTGCGCGAGCTGCTCTCGAAGGGAGCCCTCACTCCGGCGGCAGCCGGAGCGATCCTTCCGGCAGCCTGAGGCGCGGTCTGTCTGCACCGCTGCCTCTATCGTGATGACGTGAGCTCGCCGCCGCTCTATGACGCCGTGGGGGGAACGCCCTTCTTCGTGGCCCTCGTCGATCGCTTCTACGACGGTGTCGCGTCGGACCCGGAGCTGCTCCGTGTCTACCCGAACCCCGATGACCTGGCCCCGGCACGGCATCGGCTGGCGCTGTTTCTCGCCGAGTACTGGGGTGGGCCTTCCGAGTACAGCTCGGAGCGGGGGCACCCCCGGCTTCGCATGCGCCACTTCCCGTTCGACATCGGGCCCGCGGAGCGGGATCGCTGGCTCGTGCACATGCGCGCCGCAATCACGGAGCAGTCGGTCCCGCCCGACGTCGAACGCGCGCTCCTCGACTACTTCGAGATGGCCGCCGAGGCCCTCCGAAACCGCGACTGAGCAACAGTCCCGGTTGGGTGGCCGCGCGGCGCGATCGAGGCCCCGGCGACGTGCGCGCGGACTGATCCGATTTGATCTAGCCTTTCGCGGATGGAGCCGCATCCCGGCGTGTTCGTGTCGAGGGCCTCGACAGATGAATGGGAAGCCGACCCGGACGTTCCCGGCAGCCAGATGCACCAGCTCGTGCACGCCGATGGTGTTTGGGCAGGGCTCACGCGTTTCACGAGCGTCGACGGCCCGGTGACCTGGACACCCGAGCAGCGCGAGGTGGCGGTCATCCTCGAGGGGGCCGTCACGATCGAGATCGCCGGCGGGCCGACCTTGGAGCTCGGCGTGGGCGATCTGTTCTCGCTGCCGCCCGGTCTCGAGACGACCTGGCGGATCTCGACGCCATTCAAGGAGATGTGGGTCCTGGCGGCCCGCTGACTCTGCCGGCGGCGATTCACACCCGGCTGGGGACGCGGTTCCCAGTGCTTGGCGCAACGAAGGGACGCGACCGGATCCGCTCCGGGGCGACGGCCTCCCGCAGGACCCAGTGATACCCACCCAGGGCGAGCCCCGAGAGCGAGCCCGCCATGCCGGCGAACAACGTCCAATCTGCGATCGTGCCAGGTGCGATCATCGCTTCCTCCTTCGTTCGTGGTTCCTCACGGTCGACCTCGTGGGAACAAGGTAGGTGGCGACGGGTAAAGGAGGAGCAAAGGGAACGTAACGCTTCCTGAAAGATCACCTGGACTGAGCGCCAGACGAGGTGCGCAGGCGATGAGCTCGCACGTCCGTACGTCGGGCCGAGCCCGGCCGTAGCCTGTCAGTGACCGCAGCTACAGCCGCCGCCGCCGCCGCAGCAGCCGCCACCACCACCGCCGATCGGCTCGCCGAACGCCTTCCCGGTCGTCGCGGAGAACGAGAACCGCCGGCGCACCCGGTCGCTCCCGCACGAAGGACACGCCAGCATGGTGTCCACCGGACCGGTGTCCATCGGCCGGCGCTCCTCGAACGGATGCTCGCAGGCCAGGCAGAGGTACTCGTAGGTCGCCATCGGCCTCTACGGTACGCGATCGAAGCGCCCCGCCGCGACGAACCCGCGGGAGCCCGCGGGTTCGTCCGGTGGGAACTCGACTAGATCAGAGGCTCGACCACGTCTTGGAATGTACGCGCGATCTTCCGGTAGCCCGTGTTGTTCGGGTGCGGGTCACCGGCGAATCTCGAGCAGAACCACGTCCACTTGCAGGCCAGGGCGACGTTCAGGGGGAGCGGACCGCGGCCCGGCACCACGAGGGTGTCCTTGAAGTCGTGCATCCGGAAGGTCGCCGCCACGTTTGCGACCGCAGCCCCGGCGCCCTCGTACGCGGCCACGAGCCCGACGTTCATCTCGTGGAACGCGCGCAGGCTGGCTCGGGCCAGCGCACGACCGCCCGGGACGAGACCCCAGAACCCCAGGGCCGGGTCGAAGTACTGCATGCCGACGATGGGCACATCCGGGTCCGCCGCATCGTCAAGCGCACCGAGAATGCGCGTCACCCGTGCCCGCAGCCGGGGGCGCATCTCGATCACGCACGCACGTTGGAGAATGCCGTTGCCGTCGATGCATCGAGCGAAGATATCGTTCGAGCCGATGTTGATCGTGATGAACGCGACCTGCCCCGGGTGCGCTTGCAGGAAGGAGACCGCCGCATCGAGCTGCGACCCGGCCGCATAGTGGCACTCCGACTTCTTCCCGGTGATCAATGAGCCGCTCGTCTCGCCCACGCACGCGACGTTTCGAAGCTTGAGCCCCGGAATCTGCCGCCGCATGTTCCGCCACAGATCGTCCACGTACCCCTTCCCGGTCACGCCGTTGGGCTGGAAGCCGACGGCCCCCGAGTCGCCGAGCGCGAGGTAGTAGTCGGCCCCGCCATCTGCATTGGCGACCGGAATGCCAACTTGAAACGCCGAGATGACGAGTGTCATCACCACGACCCCCGACGAGAGCTTCCGCATGGAGCACCCCTCTCTTCCGTCCGGCTGGAGCCGGCTCGGCTCCACCCGCTGACCTTGGGGCGAGGGTAGACGGGCACCCCCGAGCGGCCCAAGGGTGCTATCCGGTGGATCACCCGGCGGGTACCACCACGGAGCGTCGGGCAGCCAGCGTCGGGGCGGCGATTGGAGCTTCGCCACGCCGGGCGCCCCGGGCATTCGTGTTCACGTTCGGGCGATCGCGAGGGCCGGCCGTTCAGGACGTCTTGTCGGCACTCCAGTCGCCGGTGAGCGAGCCGGTGCTCGCCTTGAACGCATATGTGCCGGACATGGAGTCGCCCGAGACCGTGCCCGAATAGGTGATCTCGGTCGAGCCCACGGTGCCGAACTTGATGGTGTTGCCCTCCACCGTTCCGTTGATCTTCGGACTCCCGTCGGACGAGAGATCGATCATGCCGCTCAGCTTCGATCCGGATTGCTGCCAGGTGAGGGTGAACGTCCCGCTGAAGCCGCCGCTGTACTGCCCCGACCAAGTCCCCGAGAGGTCTGTGGAGGGTGCGCTCGACGTCGGCGCGGTGCTCGTTGGGGCGCTAGTGGTGGTGGTCGTCCCGGTCGGCGAACCGGTCGGCGAAGTGGTGGGGCTGGAACTGCTGCACGCGGCCGCCATCACGGCCAGGGATGCCACGAGGGCGGTGGGCAGCAGGCCAAGCGACAGAAGCGGCCGACTCGATCCCGGGCGGGAGCTGCGATCCTTCATCGGCTCGTTCCGGCGCGGGGTGGGGTTCCGTCTCACGATGCTCCTCCTTCCATACGCGGACCATGCGCGGATGGAGCCCCCAGGACAGAGCGTAGCGCGTTGCGGCGGATTGAGCGCTCGTTGAGGCGTCGGCAAGTCTCCTCGATATGGTGCGTCCCGTGACGTGGCTTCCCGGCGGCTTCACCCATCCCCAGCGCGTCGAGCTTCCGACGGGCCATCACCTGCGCCCGATACGCGAGAGCGACGTGCGAGATCGACTACCCGGCCGTCATGGGCTCGCGTGAGCGGCTGTGGGCGAAGTACGGCGCGGCGTGGGGGTGGCCGCCGGCCACCATGACCTACGAGGCGGACAAGAAAGACCTAGCGCGTCACGAGGCGGAGATGGTCCGCCGGGAGACCTTCAACTATGCGGTGCTCGACGAGGCGGAAACCGAGCTGCTCGGCTGCGTCTACATCGACCCGACCGACGAGGATTCCCCGCCGGGCAGCGACGCCATGGTTTCCTGGTGGCTGGTCAACCGGGCCGGCGGCAGCGAGCTGGAGCGGGCGCTCGAGGACTTCGTACCGCGGTGGCTGGCCGAGACCTGGGGGTTCGGATCGGTCCACCTCTCTCCCTGATCCCAATGTCACGAACGCTCACGTGCGGGACGAGGACTCATTCAGGCTGACGGCGGCTCGAATGAGGGTCGCGAACGCCTTCTCGTCGATCTCATCGTCTTCGTGGACGTCGATCGCGCGCCGAGTGTTGCCTTCGAGGCTCGAGTTGAACAATCCCGAAGGGTCCTTCAGCGAGGCTCCCTTGAAGAACGTGAGCTTCACGACGCTCTTGTACGTCTCGCCGGTGCAGATCCCACCTTGGTGAGACCACACCGGAACCCCTGGGTTGGAAGGCTTCTTCCACTTCCACTCCTCGACCACGTCGGGGTCGGCCTGTTTGATGAGGGCGCGAAGCCGGGAGAGGGTCGCGCCCCGCCAGTCGCCCAGCTCTTTGATGTTCGCGTCGATCAGCTGCGATGGAGACTCGGCCGCGGGGCTGTCCTTCATGGTGCCGAGCACTCTATCTCCCGGCACATACTCGCCCCCAAGTGCACCTGGCTCTAGGTTCGAGACGAGTCCCCCACGGTTTGTCACACCGCTCCCCATGTGTGCGGAACGGAATCGGCCGGCCTGGGGATGGTTCCGTGTCGGTGCCCTGAGATAGGTTCGCGTCCTCGGGCACGCAAGCCCCTCACCGCCCGGGAATCCCTCCCTCGCGTCTCCCCTTTGGTGCTGTTCGTTCCTCCCCCGAGGACGTGACGATGGCAGACGACGCCGAGGTGGCGCGCACCCGCATCGACCGGCTGGCCGGCGTGCGGCGCGAGCTTCGTGAGGAACTCCGGCGGCGCGTGGACGCGCGCGGTCTGGAAGCCGCGCCGCGCACCGAACGCCGGGTCCGCGTGCGCGAGGAAGCGCTCGAGGTGCTCCGCGAATCCGGCGCGCTCCTGCCGCAGCGCGAGCTGGCGAGCGTCGTCAATCAGGTTTCCGACGAGGTCGTCGGGTTCGGTCCGATCGAGGCCCTGCTGAAGGACCCCGACGTGACGGAAGTCATGGTGAACGGACCCGACGACGTCTACGTGGAGCGAGGGGGGCGGATCGAGAGGGCGCAGGACGTCGGTTTCGAGGGGGAGGACGACGTCGTGCATCTGATCGAGCGCATCGTGGGACCCTTGGGCCTGCGAGTGGACGGGTCGAGCCCTTGGGCCGACGCCCGCCTGCCCGACGGTTCGCGGGTCCACGCGATCATTCCGCCCCTTTCGCTCCGCGGTCCCGCGCTGACCGTGCGGAAGTTCTCTCCCGTCCCGATCACCGCCGACGATCTCGTCGAGCGCGGTTCGGTCGGACCCCGGATGCTCCGCTTTCTTGCCGCGTGCGTCCGCGGCCGGGCGAACATCGTGGTCTCCGGCGGGGCGGGCAGCGGCAAGACGACGCTTCTCGGCGTGCTCTCGGCGTTCATCCCCGACGACGAGCGGCTCATCACCATCGAAGATGCCGCCGAGCTGCGTCTGGCCAAACCGCACGTCGTCTCGCTGGAGGCGAGGCCCGCGAACGTCGAGGGAAAAGGGGAGGTCACGGTCCGCGACCTGGTGCGAAACGCGCTGCGGATGCGGCCGGACCGGATCATCGTCGGCGAGGTCCGGGGCGGAGAGGCCCTCGACATGCTCCAGGCGATGAACACGGGCCACGACGGGTCCTTGTCGACCGCCCACGCGAATTCCCCGAGGCACTTGCTCTGGCGGCTGGAGACCATGGCGTTGATGTCGGGCGTCGATCTCCCCGCGGCGCACCTTCGGCAGCAGGTCGCCGCCGCGATCGAGATCGTCGTCCATCTGGCGCGCCTTCGAAGCGGCCGGCGAGTGGTGTGGGAGATCGCGGAGGTCGAGGGCACGCGGCACGGCGAGCCGGTCGTCACGACCCTGTTCCGGTTCCGTCAGCGGGGGATGGGTGACGGAACGTTCGAGTCGGCCGGCGTCGTGCCGTCGGTCGTCGAGACGCTGGCGAGCCGCGGCGAGGACATCGACGCCTCGCTCTTCGACGAGGGCGACGACGCGGCGTGAGTGCGCTCGCGGCGTGTCTCACCGGCTTGGCCGTGCTCTTCGCCGGGCACGCGACGCGGCTCGCGCGTGGCACGCGCACCATCGATCGACTGGCGGCCGCAGCGTCAGGCCCGGCCGGACCGGGCTCGATCGCACCCGGTCCGGCCGGGCCCGACGACCCACCTGCCCGGGACCTGCTTCGATCGTGGCGCTGGCCGGTGGCCGGGGCGCTCGTGGGCGCGGTCGTCTCGGGCTTGGTCGGCGCGGGGGCCGGGTTCCTCGCCGGGCTCGGGGTGCGGCGGTGGCGCGAGGTGCATGCCAGAGGCGCGGCCGTCGCGGATCGCGACGAGCAGCTTGCCGACGCCGCCCGGGCGATCGCGGCCGGCTCTCGGGCGGGCGGCTCCCTTGAGCACGCGCTCGACTACGCAGCGACGGAGTCGCCCGAGCCGCTCGCAAGCGACCTGCGAGGCGTCGTCTCCGCCATCTCGCTCGGCGTCCCGGTGGGTGAGGCCCTCGAGACCTGGGCGACGGCCTCGCAGAGCGACGATGTGCGGCTGCTCGTTGGGGCGCTCGAGCTGCATCGCCGGTCCGGAGGGGATCTTCCTTTCATGCTCGAGGGGATCGCCGCGACGCTTCGTGACCGGCGGGCGGCGGCGCGGGAAGTCCGCGCCCTCACCGCGCAAGCTCGGTTGTCGGGTGCGATCGTCGGGTTTCTCCCGCTCGGGTTCTTCGGCTTTCTCTGGGTGACCTCGCCCGACGACATGGGTGCGGCCCTGCGGTCCTCGATCGGGCTCGGCGCGGTCGGGCTCGGTCTCCTGATGGAGGGCGCCGCATTCCTGTGGATCCGGCACCTGCTGGAGGTTCGGTGATCGCGATGGCGGCTGGCCCGCTGGCGCTCGCGCCGGCGCTCGGCGCGCTGGGAGCCCTCTTCCTTCTCTTCGCACTGCGGCTCTCGCGTTCAGCGGCGTTTCGCCGGCTGCCGCCGGCCATCGCTGGACACGTCGAGGCCAGAACTCCGAAGCCTCACAGGCAGGATCGGCACGGATGGCTTCGAGCCGCCTCCCTCGTCGAGTCCCGCAGGGTGCGGCGACGTCTGCGGGCGATCGACGACGAGGTCCCGCAACTGCTTGACCTGTTGGCCGCGTCGTCCTCCGCCGGGCTCTCGGCGCAGCTGGCGCTGCGCCGGTCGCTCGAGGCGCTCGGGGGCCCACTCGCGGATGTGCTCGGAGCCGCCGTTCGCGACGCCGATCTTGGTGAGCGCTGGCGCGACGCGCTCGAGACGGCGGCCGGCGGCATCGGTTTGCGGGACCTCACGCGAACGGTCGCGGTCCTCACGCGAACGGAGCGGCTGGGAACGTCTCTCGCGGAGGCGACGTCCGAGCTCGCCACCGGCGTCCGCGAGTCGCGGAGGCTGGCACGGACGGAGCGTGCGCGAACGGCTCCGGTGAAGATGCTCTTTCCGCTCGTGTTCCTCGTTCTCCCCGCGTTCCTCCTCCTAACGGTGGTGCCCGTGTTGCTCACCACCTTGCAGTCCATCCGTTGAGAGGAGGTGATCCGTGGTGCTGATCCTTCGGTTCTTCACGCGCCTGCTCGGCGTGCTCCGACCGCTGGAGCTGCGGCGGCAGGACGGCCAGACCACGGCCGAGTACGCGCTGGTGATCCTCGCGGCGGCCGCGGTCGCGGTCGTGCTGATCGCGTGGGCACGGTCGTCGGGCCGGCTGCCCGCGTTCTTCAACTCGATCGTCGACAGCCTGATGGGCGATGCGGGTTCGTAGGCCCGGACCCGAGCGGGGAACGGCGGCCGTCGAGTTCGCACTCGTGCTGCCGCTGTTGCTCGTAACGGCCCTGGCGCTGGTTCAGGTCGGCCTGCTTGCCCGGGACCGGGTGTTGGTGGAATCGGCGGCGCGCGCGGCGGCGCGCGTCGCCGCGGTCGAACCCGACGATGCCGCCGTCCGCCGGGCGGCCGGCGACGCGGCGCCGGGTCTGGACGCCGGCCGCCTCGCCGTCTCGATCGCGCGGGCAGGAAGCCAGGGTGATCCCGTCACGGTGACGGTCGCCTACGAGGACCACGTCGTCGTGCCGTTCGTCGGCTGGCTCTTTCCGCGCGGCTCGGTCGGGATGCACACGACCACCGTCGCGAGGCAGGAGTTTCCGTGACCAACGAACGGGGGAGCGTCACGGTGGTCACCGCCGCGCTCATCCTCGTGGTGCTCGTCCTCACGCTCGGGACGGCGGACGTCGCGAAGGTCGTCGTCGCGCGGACGCACGCGCGGTGGGCGGCGGACGCCGCGGCGCTCGCCGCCGCGCAGGACCTTGCCCTCGGCGGTGAGGACCCCGGGGCTCCGGCGGCCGAGTACGCCAACCGCAACGGCGCCCAGCTCATGAGCTGCGCCTGCCCGGCCGGCGGGACCGAGGCGGTCGTCGAGGTCCGCCTTCGGGTCGGCGGGCTGTTCCTGGCCTCCGACGGCGGATGGGCCTCGGCCCGCGCCCGCGCGATCGTCGACTGGCCCGGCCCCGGCGGCGCCTCCGTCGGTCGGGGGATACCTCTTCCGTAGACGCCGAGACCCCCGGGATCCGCCCCCCGGGGGTCTCCGGCGACGGAACCGATCCTTGCTACGGGATCACGTGGAAGATGAACGCGTACTCGGCGCCGCCCTTGCGGGCCACGAGGTCCATCGTCCCTCGGGCGTTCTGGTACTTGCCCCTGCCGCCCGTGATCACCAGCGTGTTGTTCTTGGTGTCGGAGAAGACGCCCTCGACGGTGATCGCGCCGTCGCCGACCGACGTGATCCACCGGCACTCCCAGGTGCCGAGCGCCGGGCTGATCCGGATGCAGTCGCCCTGATCCCGGCCGACCTGATGCTTGTTGGTCGCGTCGAAGATCCGGTTGTGCCAGGTCAGCAGATCCCCGGCGGTGTCGCCCGCCTTGCCCGTATCCGTCACGACGTCGGTGGTCGCGTGCTCGATCACCTTGATCGTCACGGGACTCGTGACCTTGACCGACGATGTGGCCGCCCAGACGATCGACGTGATCGTCCCTACCGCGACCACGGTGCTCACGAAGACCGCGAGCTTGCGCATGGTGCCTCCCTCCCCTTGGGAACGGCCGACCCTATCCCGAACCGCAGGAGCGGACGAACCGGCGATCGCCGGGGGCTCTTGAACCTGAACGGCCATTCAGGCTAGCGTGGCACCGACGATTCGAGGAGCCTTGTTCTGAACCGCCTCAATCCGTTTGCGCGCGAAGGCGTCTGGCTGAAAGCCGCGCTGCACACCCACACGTCCGAGACCGACGGCGAGCTGGATCCCGAGGCCCACGTCGCCCATCACGAGTGGGCGGGGTTCGACGTCCTGGCGATCACCGACCACTGGAAGCTCACCCGGATGAAGTCCACCGAGCATCTCGTGGTGCTCACGGGCGCCGAGCTGGCCGTCGACCCGGTTGGCCTCGGCCGCTACACCGAGATCCTCGCGATCGGCATCGACGAGGTCCCCGAGGACCCGGGCGGCGATCGCCGGCATTGGGACCCGCACGAGAACGAGGAGCACTACACCTTCAAGACGTTCCCCGACCTGAGCACCGCCGGCGTCGCGATCGGCGCGCAGGGCGGGGTCAGCTACATCGCCCATCCATACTGGAGCGGTCTCCCGCCCGAGGCCCTGACCGGCGCGCGCGGCGTCACCGGCGTCGAGCTGTTCAACAGCTCGGCCGAGCGCGAGAACCGGCGCGGCGACTCCTCCTACGTGTGGGACCTGGCGCTGGAAGCCGGCTCGCCGCTGTTCGCGATCGCGACCGACGACTGCCACTACCCCGGGTTCGACATCGGCGACGCCTGGACGATGGTCCGCGCCGCCGAGCGCTCGCCGGAGGCGGTGATGGCGGCGCTTCGCGACGGTCTCACCTACGCGAGCTCGGGCCCGGTCCTGTACGACGTGTTTCGCGACGACGCCGCGATCGAGGTTCGGTGCAGCCCGTGCGCCTCGGCCACGCTCATGTCGGGGGCCGAGCTCGGCTGGGGCGTCGTCGCCGGTCCCCGCGGACGGCAGGAAGCGCTTCGCGTGCTCGAGCGCGACGACGACGGCCTGATCGTTCGCGTTCGCTTCGAACCGCCCGAACAGGACCTCTCGTATATCCGAGTGGTCGTTACCGACGGCAGCGGCCGTTCCGCCTGGACGAACCCCATCTGATCTGGAGGCCTCGACGATGACGCTTCGCCGCACGGTCGCGATTCCCTCGGCGTTCCTCGTGGCCATTCTCGTGATGCTGCCGGCCGCGGCGCTCGCGCAGAGCTCGGCGTCGCCGCATCAGAAGATCACGCTGCACGTGGGGACGATCAACGACATGGTCTCGGACAACCCGTTCGCCGCCTGCTGCCCCGGCGACTGGGAGATGAACATCCTCAACTACGACCTCATGCTGGGCTTCAGCCAGAAGGACCTGTCGCCCTCGCCGGGGATCGCCACCGGATGCGATCCCTCATCGGACCGGATGATCTGGACCTGCGACATCCGCTCGGGTGTGAAGTGGAGCGACGGCACGCCGCTCACGTCGAAGGACGTCGCGTTCACGTATCAGTTCATCCTGGACAACAACATCCCGAACTACCGCGACTACCTGCCGTTCAACCCGACCTTCGAGACGCCGGACGACACGACGCTCGTCTGGCACTCCGAGAAGCCGACGTTCGCCCCGATCGTGCCGCCGTGGGTCTACATCGTCCCCGAGCACATCTGGAAGCAGTACGACGGCGCCGGGCTGAAGACGATCAAGCACGTCGAGAACGCGCCGTCCGTCGGCAGTGGGCCGTTCACGCTCGAGGAGTGGAAGGTCGGCGAGTTCTGGCGGATGGACGCGAACCCGTACTACTGGGGCGGGCCATCCCACATCGACGAGATCATCTTCGACGTCTTCTCGAGCGAGGAGTCGATGGTGCAGGCCCTCCGGCAGGGGAGCGTCGACATCGTCGACGGCATGAGCCCCACCCTGTTCAACTCGCTCGAGGGAGCGCCGAACATCCAGACGCATCGGACGGTCTCGGACTGGTGGCTGAACCTGGCGTTCAACTTCGGCGGCCAGGGCAAGGACGCGACCAACCTTCCGGCACTGCACGACTTGGCGCTTCGCAAAGCCATCGAGCAGGCGATCGACAAGGAAGCCATCGTCAAGACCGTCTATCAGGGCGACGCGGAACCGGGTGACACCGTCGTGCGGCCCGCCTCGACCTTCTGGCATCTGGATATCCCGGCAGCCGACGAGATCCAGTACGACCCGGAGGCGGCGAAACAGACGCTGGACCAAGCCGGGTATGTGGATACGGACGGCGACGGGGTGCGGGAGGACCCGGCGACCGGCGATCCGCTCGAGCTGCACATCGCCGCCGTGACGACCACGCAGGGCGCGACGGACGCCGGCTCGCTGATCAGGGGGTGGCTCGACGACGTCGGGATCAAGGTCGATCTCTCACCCGTCAGCGAGGCCAAGGTGTACGACCTGTGGGCCGCCGGCGACTTCGACGCCTACATCTGGTACTGGAGCGGAGACCCGGACCCGGACTACCAGATGTCCGCGTTCACGACGGGACAGTGCCTCGGCTGGAGCGACGGCTGCTACTCGGATCCGACCTTCGACAACATGTACAGCGAGCAGCGGGACATCCTGGATCCGGCGAAGCGTCTCGAGCTGATCGACAAGATGCAGCAGTACCTCTACGACCAGATCCCGTGCATCGTGCTGGCGTACCCGAGCGGCTTGCAGGCCTACCGGACCGATCACTTCACGGGCTGGGAGCCGGCTCCGGGACCCGACGGCTACCTGGTCGGCGGCGGCTACGGCACCTGGTCATACCGGAACATCACCCCGGTCACGGGTGAGGCGACCGCCGAGCCCGGGCTCTCCGGCGTCGTCTGGCTGGTCGTCGGCGCCGGAGTCGTGCTGGTCGTCGGCGCGTTCCTGTTCGCCCGTCGTTCCCGCCGGGAGGACGAGGCCTGAGGTCGACATCGAGCCCGCGATCCTGAGCCGGGGATGCTCGAGGATCTCGTCGACGAGGCCGTAGGCGAGCGCGCCTTCGGCATCGAGGATGAAGTCGCGGTCGGTGTCGGTCGCGATCCGTTCGATCGGCTGACCGGTGTGCTCGGCGAGGATCTCTTCGACCCGGCGGCGCTGGCGCACGATCTCCTTGGCATGGATCTCGAGGTCGCTCGACTGGCCCTCCACGCCGCCGTGCGGCTGGTGCAGCAGCACGCGCGCGTTGGGGAGCGCGAACCGCTTTCCGCGGGTACCCGCCGCGAGGATGACCGCCGCCGCCGAGGCCGCCTGCCCGACGCAGTAGGTGGCGACGTCGGGTCCGATGTGCCGCATCGTGTCGTAGATGGCGAACAGGCCCGTCGCCGCGCCGCCCGGGCTGTTCACGTACATGGCGATCTCCTTCTCGGGGTCCTCCGACTCGAGGAAGAGCAGCTGGGCGACGACGAGGTTCGTGACGTCGTCATCGATCGGGCTGCCGACGAAGACGACCCGATCCCGAAGCAGGCGCGAGTAGATGTCGAAGACGCGATCGCCGCGCGTCGAAGGCTCGAGGACGGTCGGAACCATCTGATTTCCGGTGGCCATGGCGTCGCTCCTCTCGGTAGGATTGCAACCATGCGGTTGCGACATTCACTCTATCCGGGTGCTGCGATCGTCGCAACCAATCGGTTGCGTTCGGCACCGGCGGGAGCGAGGCCGTGACGGCCGAGCCGGTCCTGCGCGAGGTCGTTCTCGCCGCGCCGCTCGCCGACGTGTGGGTGGCCGTGACGGCGCCGGAGCATCTGGGCGCCTGGTTCGGCGCCGAGGTGGACTTCGAACCGCGCCCGGGCGCCGCCTTGTCGTTCCGGTTCCCCGACGGTTCGGCCCGGCGCGGCGTGGTGGAGACCGTCGAGCCGCCGCACCGCCTCGTGATCCGCTGGCGACCCGTTCGCGTCGAGGCCGGCGAGGTGTGGCTCGGGGACGCCACGACCGTCGAGCTGACGCTCGAGGCGGCCGCCGACGGACGCACGCGCGTGGCCGTCGTGGAACGCCCGGCCGTGCCCGAGGCGGCGATGCGCGCGTGAGCGACGGACGATCGGTCGACGCCGTGTTCCAGGCGCTCTCCGACCCGACGCGGCGGGCGGTGATCCGGTCGCTCTCCGAGGACGGCCCGTCGACCTCGACCGAGCTGTCGTCCCGCTTGCCGGTGACGAGACAGGCCGTCGAGAAGCATCTGGCCCAGCTCGAGGACGCGGGTCTCATTCTCGGATCCTCCGAGGGGCGAGGCCGTCGCTACCGGCTGACGCCGCGGCCGCTCGCCGACGCCATGGGCTGGATGGTCGACGTGGGCGCGGAGTGGGACGAGCGGCTCCGCTCGCTGCGGCGCCATGTGGAGGGGCCAAAGCGCTGAGCTGCAGATAGGCCGTTCGGCTGGTTCAGCATGTCGGAGGCGGCGGTAGACTGCCCGACCATGCGCACCACGAACCGCCGCACGCCGATCCGACGCTCGAAGCGCGCCGAGCTGGGCGTCATCGACTACACGCTCGCCAAGCGGGCGCTGCTTCGCGACGCGCAGATCGGTGTGCTGGGTCTGACCGATCTCTGCGATGCGCACCCCGAGCTGATGCGGGCCGCCCGCTACGTCGGCGAAGAGACGCGCAACGACTGCCCGGTTTGTGGAAAAGAGAAGCTGGTGCTTCTTGCCTACGTCTACGGCGACACGTTGAAACAAGAGAGCGGGCGTGTCTGGTCGATCGAGACCGGCATGAAGCTCGCGGCGCAGCACCCCGACGCCTGCTGCTACGTGGTCGAGGTCTGCCGCAACTGCCACTGGAACCACCTGCGCGAGTCGTTCACGGCCCGCACCCGCCGCAGCGCCACCGGCTGATCGCTCGGTTTCGCGCTGCCCTGCCCTATCCGGGGCCCCCGGTAGGATTGGTTGCAGTGGCGATCACCCGCACTCGTCCGCGCGAGGATCCCAAGCCGAAACACGCGCCCGCCAAGCATCGGGCCTCCAAGAGGGGGTTCTTTCGCCGCTTCTGGTGGTTGTTCGTCGTCGTCCCGGTCGGTCTCGTCCTGCTGCTGGCCGGTGGGCTCGTCTTCGCGTACGCGCGGATCCAGCTGCCGCAGCGGCTGCCGCCGATCCGGACCTCGTTCATCTACGACCGCGACGGCGAACTGCTGACGACGCTGCACGGCGCCGTCGACCGCACGCCGGTTCCGCTCGCCCAGGTTTCGCCGCATCTGATCGACGCGGTGATCGCCGTGGAGGACTCCAAGTTCTACGAGCACCCGGGCTTCGATCTCGGCGGCATCGTCCGGGCCGCGTGGACGGACGTCGTCCGGCATCGGACGGTGCAGGGGGCCTCGACGATCACGGAGCAGTTGGTCAAGCAGGTGTACGCGGGCGAGTACGTGCAAAGCCCCGACGGCACGTCCGAGTACGTCCTGCCGCCGCGAACGATCAAGGAGAAGATCCGCGAGGTCCTGCTCGCGGTGAAGCTCGAGCAGGAGCTCTCCAAGGATCAGATCCTCGCCAACTACTTGAACACGGTGTACTTCGGCCACGGCGCGTACGGGGTCGAGTCGGCCGCCCAGACCTACTTCGGAGTCCGCGCGCGCGACCTGACGGTGCTCCAGTCGGCGGTGCTCGCCGGCACGCTGCACGCGCCCGAGCTCTACGACCCGATCGACCGGCCGTACGACAATCGGTTTCGGCGCGACTACGCCCTCGACCAGATGGTGCGGTTCGGCTATCTGGACGAGACTACGGACGGCCAGCTGAAACAGACGCCGTGTTGCGGGATCCCCGAGTCGATCCTGGACCGGGAGAGCGGCAATGCGCTCAACACGCGGTTTCGCTCGGAGTACTTCGTCGACTACGTCCGCCAGGCCCTCATCGCCAAGTACGGCAGCGCCCGGGTCTACGGCGGCGGGTTGAAGGTCACGACGACCATCAACTTGCATCTGCAGCGGGCCGCCGAGCACGCCGTCTTCTCCCACCTGCCCGCCACGCCGGGCAACCCCGCGGCGTCGCTCGTCTCCATCGACGTGCACACGGGCCAGGTGCTGGCGATGGTCGGCGGGAACGACTGGCGGACCAGCCAGCTCAACCTGGCGACGTTCCGCGGAGGAACCGGGCGTCCGGCCGGGTCGGCGTTCAAGCCGTTCACGCTGGCCGCCGCGATGGAGCAGGGCTACAGCCTCAGCTCGTACTGGGCCGGACCGTCGTCGATCACGATCGACGATCCGGTGTGCAACGGACCCGACGGACCGTGGCATCCCGTCAACGCGGGCGACAGCGGGTCCGGGACCTACAGCCTCCTTTCGGCGACGACGCACTCGGTGAACACCGTCTTCGCGCAGGTGATCGCCTCGCTCGGTCCCGACAAGGTCGTCGACATGGCGCATCGGCTCGGGATCCGCTCGCACCTGAACCCCTACTGCTCGGTGACGCTCGGGTCGGTCGCGGTCAACCCGCTCGAGATGACTGACGCCTACGCCACGCTCGCCAACCATGGCGACCGGCACCGCGCGAGCGGCATCCTTCAGATCGGGACGAAGCTCCGGCCCATCTACACGAACCAGGGACCCGGCAAGCAGGTGCTGGACCCGAACGACGCCGACCTCGTCAGCTACGCGCTGCAGACCGTCGTCCGGTCCGGGACCGGAACGTCGGCGAACATCTACCCCTATCCCGTCGCCGGCAAAACCGGCAGCGCGGACAGCAACACCGACGCGTGGTTCTGCGGCTACACGGTGGACATCGCGACGTGCGTCTGGATCGGGTATCCGGAGGCGCTGAAGCCGTTGCTCAACATCGAAGGCGTGCCGGCCGTGTACGGAGGGACGATCCCCGCCGCGATCTGGCACGACTACATGCTGGCGGCCATGCAGATCGAGAAGTTCGAGCCGACGGAGTTCGCCGCGCCGTCGTTCTCCAACCAGACCGTCTTCCCCAACATCTCGATCCCGTCGCCGTCGCCGTCGCCCACCCCGACACCGAGCCCGTCGCCCAGCCCCGAGCCGAGCCCCAGCGAGAGTCCGTCCCCGAGCTCGGAGCCGCCGAGCCCGACGACGAGCCCGACCCCGCTCGCGCCGCGGGCCCGCCCCGGATGACTCGCTAGGGCACCTCGACGGCGGGGCGGTCAAACGAGACCGGCTCGACGTCGATGGGGAGCGTGGCCACGATCGACGTCCCACGTCCGGGCGTCGACCGCACGGTGAACGTTCCGTTCGCGAGCTCGACCCGCTCGCGCATCGAGGCGAGCCCGACGCGGCCGTCTCGAAGGTACTCACGCGTCCGGGCGCTGTCGAAGCCCCGGCCGTTGTCCTCGACCTCGATCCGCAGCTGCACGTCGTTCGCCTCCACCTGCACCGACACCCAGCTGGGCTGCGCATGCTTCGCCGCGTTCGACAATGCCTCTTGCACGACGCGGTAGGCGAGGGTCTCGAGGTCGTCGGGGACCGGGCTCGCGATCGTGCCGCTCAACTGGGTCTCCACGCCACGCTCCTGTTCGAACTTCGTCAGGGCGTCGCGCAGGGCGGGGATCAGGCCGCGCTCCTCCAGCACCGGGGGCCGCAGCCCCGCCATCAGGCGCCGGAGACCGTCCGCCTCCTCCGCCAGCTCGTGCCGGATCTTGCCGAGGACGTCCGTGCCGCGGCCGACGTCACCCGCTTTCAGCATCAACAGCGCCGCCTCGAGCGAGAGCGACGCGGCCGAGACCCCCTGGACCGGTCCGTCGTGCAGGTCGCGGGCGATCCGGTTGCGCTCCGCCTCGATGGCCGAGTTGGTCCGCCGCAGCAACCGCGTCCGGTCCTCGTCCCGATCCTGCAGGAACTGGAACAAGGACCGGATCGTCTGGTCGGCGACGCGCGCGGCCGTGACGTCTCGGATCACGAGGAGCCTGCGGGGCGGGTCGATCGGCATGGAGGAGTAGCGGGACTCGAGGTGCAGCGGTTGTCCCTCGGCACGGTCGATCTGGGCCTGTCCGGAGGAGGGGAGCTGTGAGAACGACTCGTCGGCGCCGTCCACCGCCGCGGCAAGGGCCGTCCAGGGCTGTCCCTCGATGAGCGAGCCTTCGATCCCGACCATCCGGCTGAACGCCTCGTTGGTTCGAATGATGACGTCGTGCTCGTCGAGCTCCACGATGCCGTCGACCGCCGTGTCGAACACCAGCCGCAGGTGCTCCTCGGAACGCTTGAGCGTCTCGTTCGCCTCCCGCACCTTGCCGAGCGCGGCATCGGTGTCCCCGAGGGCCAACTCCTTGTCCTCCAGGGCCCGTCTGACGGCACCGTGCGCGCGTGAGCTCGAGATCTGGTTGGCGATGATGCGGGCGGCGACCCCGGCGCCCAGGATCGAGATGATCACCGCCGACTGTGCGTGGTCCAGCCGGCGCTCGTTTCCGATGTAGGCGACGGCCGCCAGCGCGGCGCACGCCGTGACGATGGACACGCTCGCCAGCACCGGCCGCGCGAACCGGCCGAGATCTCGCGGACCCGCCGGCACGCCTCTCGGCGTGCCGAGCAACAGGATCGCCGCAAAGCCAAGCGGGCCGAGCGACAGGGGAAGCGCGACGGTCGGGTCGATGACGGCTTCCTGGCCACGTGTCCAGCCCCATCCGAAGCGCATCAGCCCGTACGCGATCACCGCGAACGCTGCCAGTTGCAAGAGATGACGGGGGCGCGGGGCCCAGATCGTGAGCGCGCCGAACGCGGCGACCGGCGTGGCCGCGACGACCGCGAAGACGGTGGCCGAGAGCATCGTCTGCGTGTCGGCCGCGGGCGGATTGATCACGAGGTAGGCGATCGATGCAAGCGATGCGGCGATGAGTCCGGCATCGGCCGCGATCTCGGTGCGGTCGCGCGGGAAGAACCGAGCCCGGTACTCGGCCCTGGCCGCGAGCACCACCGGAACCAGCACGGCGAGGTAGGTCGCGTCGGCGGGACGGGCGCCCAGTTGCTCGGGCCTGCGGATGTCCGAGAGCAGGAAGACCAGGTTGCCGACCCCGATCATGAGGAATGCGAACGCGTACCAGCTCGCTCCGGGCCAGGATTTGACGATCGTGACCGACCCCTGGATCGTCAGCGCGGCGATCATGCAGGCGCCGGCGATGGCTCCTTCGGCCGCAAGGACCTGGGCGTGGCTGCCATCGCGGGCCGCTCCGTTGGCCAGCGCGACCGCGATGGCGGCGAGGGCCAGGAGCAGCACGGCTCCCCAGGGGCGCGACGGTGTCTCGGCAGTATTCGTCGTCATCGGCGTTCCATGATGCCCGGTTCGGGCGTCCGGCTCCATCACCCGACCGCCCGCTCCGGGAGACCGCCGCGGGTATCCCCCGCCCGGCCGACGCGGGCCGGTTACTCGATCAGACGGCGCCGCAGCGCTTCGGCGACGGCCGCGGTCCGGTCCGAGGCGCCGAGCTTCTCGAAGATGTGCTCGAGGTGGGTCTTGACGGTGTCGGGCGAGATGTAGAGGCGCTCGGCGATGTCGCGGTTCGTGTGCCCGAACGCGAGCAGCTGCAGGACCTCGATCTCGCGCGCCGTCAGCGTCTCGGCCTTGCGGTCGCGCTCCTTCGCCGTGGAGAGCTCTTCGGCAAGGGCGACCACCAGCTGGGGGTCGATGACCATGTTGCCGCCGGCGACCAGGCGGACCGTCTGGATCAGGTGCTCGGCGTCGCGGGCCTTCAAGACGTACCCACGCGCTCCGGACCGCACGGCCTCGACGACGAACTGCCGGTCGTCGTAGGCGGTGAGCATGATGACGCCCACCTTCGGATGCTTGTCCCGGATCTCGCGTGCCGCCTCCAGGCCGTCCATCTCGGGCATCCGGATGTCGACCAGGGCGATGTCGGGGTCTTCCTTCTCGACCAGCGCGAGCAGCTCGACCCCGTTGGAGGCCTCTCCCACGACGTCGATGCCGTCGGCCATGTCCAGGTACCGCCGCAGACCCTGCCTGACCAGCGAGTGGTCGTCGGCGATCGCGACCTTGATCGTCACGAGGGGCTTCTTCGTCGCTTCGGTCTCAGCCATAACCCGGCCCATCCTAGACCGTTCGGTCGTTCGGGGCTCCAACTTGAGTCTTGGGTGACGGCTGGGCGGGCGATCGGCCGTTTCCGGGGCCGATCCGGGCCCTCCCTCAGAAGACGTACCGCCAGCTCGAAAAGAGCGAGAGCATGAGTACGTATCCGCCTAGGAAGGTCAGGAGCACCCCGGCGTAGAGCCGGGGACGCCGCGCGCTCGCTCCGGCCAGCACCCATGCGACCGGAAAGAGCACCGACGCGAACCGCGGCACCGAGAGCAGCGGCCGGTCCGGGAACGGATACGAGAGCGGCAGGATCAGGCTGAGCCAGGCATAGACGGAATAGACCGGGCGCAGCCGCCGGATCCCGGCGATGAGCACGACGAGCACCGTCCCGACGACGACGGCGTCGAGGAGCCAGTACGAGCGGAGCCGCCAGGCGTCGACCGCGGCGCGGGCCAGCGTGGCGGGGAACCAGGCCGCGGTTCGCTGCCAGTTCGACTGTGCGTGGATCGGCGCCCACGCGTCACCGGCAATCCACCACCCGAGCAGCAAGATCGCCGGGCCGGCGGCCGGCGCGCACGCGGCGGCCAGGCGAGGCCGGAGTCCCCGCCCATCGGTCCGGGCTCGCTGCCACGCCTCGATCGCGAGCGCGGGAACGAGCAGAACGCCGACGCTTCTCGTCAATGCCGCGAGCACGCCGAGTACCGCGGCGGCGGGCCAGTGATCCCGTCTCGCTTCTCGAAGGGTCGCGACCGTCAGCAACAGGAACAACGACTCCGAATAGGGGGCGAGAAGGAAGAACGCGGTGGGGAAGATGGCGACGAGCACGACGGTGCGCCGGGCCATGGGCTCGTCGCCGCCGAACTCCTCGAGCGTGAGCGTCGCCAGCACCGCCAGGGCGCCGAGGTACGACGCCCAGGCGACGAGCAGCCCGGCGGCGAGGCGGTGGCCCCCGATGACGGCGGACACCGCCCGGATCGCGCCGGGGTACAGGGGGAAGAAGGCGGCGCTCGGATCGTCTTGCCGGTAGCCAGTCGCCGCGATCCGCAGAAACCAGAGCGCGTCTTGGCGCTCCGTCGCGGCGAAGACGTGGTGCAGACCGCCGGTCGCCGGCACGGTCGGCCAGCCCGGTACGTCGACGGGATCCAGCGGGTGGATGGCCCCGGTCGTGACGGCCGAGATGACGACGGTGGCCGCGAGCGCGACGAGGAACACGGGCAGGGCGATTCGCATCCCGTCGCGCAGGCGCGGCCTCACGCGAGGCCGGCCCCGGCTGTGGGCTCGAAGGTGGTGACGCTCGGTGAGCCGGACCCCGCGGATTCGAACGCAAGCGGCGGCGCATCGGAGCGAACCCAGTCGGCCAGACACCAGACGAGGATCACGGCCCGCACGACGACGGCGGTCTCGAACACCCACTGATCCACCCCGAACCAGTTGCCCATGTGGCCGAAGAACCAGAAGCGCGTGACGAAGACGGCCAGATCCGCCACCTCGAACACCACGAATCGCCGCAGCCCCGGAAGCGCGAGGGCGAACCACGGGAGCAGCCACAGGCTGTATTGCGGCGAGAACACCTTGTTGGTCAGCAGGAAAAGCACGAGGATCGGCAGACCGAGTGTCCAGCGCGGGAAGTCGGGACGTCGCCGGGCTCGCAGCAACCACACGAGCGCGACGAGGGCCACGAACAGCAACGCCGATCCCGCATTGATCGCCGCCGTCGGCAGGCACGAGGCCCCTTCCCGCCACGCTTCGTAGCGGCGGCACCCGATGTACCAGAGGCTGTCCCAGTCGGCCGGACGCTTGGCGTTGAACCGAAAGAACGTCGACCAGGGGCCCGGCGCCGCAAGGGCGAACGGAAGGTTGACCGCCACCCACGCACCCGCGGCCGACCACCCGAGCGAGACGGCCCGGTCGGGTGAACGCTCTCTCAGCCGGTGCGCGATGAGCGGCAGCAGGAACAGGGCGGGATACAGCTTCGCCGCGGCGCCGAGTCCGAGGAGGGCTCCGGCGAGGGTGTCCCGGCGGTTGAAGAACGCCAGGATCGCCCCGGTCGCGAGGGCGACGGCGAACAGATCCCAGTTGATGAACCCGGAGACGAGCAGCGTCGGTGCGAGTGCGAACCACATCGCGCGTTGCGCGCCGCCGATGAACAGCGCCGCGGCCACCACCAGTCCGCAGAGGGCGAGGAGCACGGCGTTGGCCACGAAGAATCCCGCGTACGTGTCGCTCACCCATGCCGCCAGACGCATGAAGTACATCGTGAGGACGGGGTACTCGTCGCACGTCCCCGCGACGGTCTTGCAGCGGTCGAGATACGGGAGCCGCCCGCCGGTCAGCTGCTCGGTCCCGAGCAGCGGGACGACGTCGGAGTAGCACAGGAATCGGTACTGGCGTCCGTCCGACCAGTTGCCGCTGGCGCACGGCGCCTTGATCGCCGCCCCCACGGCGAGCGTGCCTGCCGTGCACGCGAGCACGAGGGCGAGGGACACCGGTCCACGGAGCACACGCCGCCGCGCGAGGAGGGCCACGGCGCGCATCGTAGCCGTGCCGGTCCGCGTGGACCGTTCGAGCAGGCACTCGTAGAGTGTTCGGTCGTGAGGTATCGCGTCGAGCAGCTCGCGGCGGCCTGCGACGTCTCGGTCGACACGGTGCGCTACTACCAGACCCGTGGGCTGCTCCAACAACCGCAGCGGGAGGGACGGCTCGCCTGGTACGACCGGGCGCACGTCGCCCGGATCCGCGAGATCCGCGCCCTCCAGCACAAGGGGCTGACGCTCGCCGCGATCGGCCGCGTCGTCCGGGGCGAGCTCGGGCCGGCCGACGCGGGGCTCGCGGCCGCGGTCTCCGCCGCAAAGGGCGACGTGGAACGGTCGGAGCTGCTCGATCTGGACTCCTTCGCGATCAGAAGCGGTGTGCCCGCCTCGCTCATCCAGGCCGTCGAGCGCGAGGGGATCCGGCTCGGCCGCTCGGTGGACGGGGCCGATCGCTACACCGAGGCCGATATCGAGCTGGTGCGAACCGCGCTTCGCCTTCTGGAGTTCGGGCTGCCGCTGCCCGGGCTGCTCGAGCTCGCGAAGGATGCCGACACGTCGATGCGCCGGATCGCCGAGCGGGCGGTGCAGCTGTTCGACGACCATGTGCGCAAGCCCATCCGCGACACGGCGGGCGAGGACGCCGCGGACCGGATGGTCGAGGCGTTCGACGAGCTGCTGCCGGCGGTGACGACGCTCGTCGCGAGTCACTTCCGGCGGCTGGTTCTCGAAACTGCCGAGAATCGGCTCGAGGAGGCGCCGTGACGCGGCGGCCGGTCGAGTTGCCCGAGGGCGAGGAGAAGGCCCGCGTGGTCCGCGATCTCTTCGACCGGATCAGCCCCCGGTACGACCTGGTGAACCGGGTGATGACGTTCGGGATGGACATCGGATGGCGGCGGGCCACGGTCGGATCGCTGGGGCTGCCGGGCCGTTCGCGGGTGCTGGACCTCGCGTGCGGGACCGGCGATCTCTGCCGGGAGCTCGAACGGCGCGGCTACCGGGTCGTCGGGTTCGACTTCTCCCACGGGATGCTGCTGCGGGCCGGAGCGGCGTCCGCGCTGGTCGAGGCCGACGTGCTCCGGATGCCGGTCGCCGACGGGGCCGCCGACGGGGTCACGTGCGGCTTCGCGCTTCGCAACGTGGTTTCGCTCGAAGCGTTCTTCGCCGAGCTGGGGCGCATCGTCCGTCCGGGCGGCCGGGTCGCGCTGCTCGAAACGAGCGAGCCCCGAGGCCGGGTCCTGCGCGCCGGCCACGCGGCGTACTTCCGCAAGGTGGTGCCGGCGATCGGCGGGCTGCTCTCGGACCGCGCCGCCTACGGATACCTGCCGGCCTCGACCGCCTACCTGCCCCCGGCGCGGGAGATGGTCCGGCTTCTCGCCGCCGCGGGGTTCCCGGACGCGGCGCGACGCCAGCTCTCGGGGGGCGTCGTCCAGCTGCTCACCGGAACCCGCGCCGAAACCCGCGCCGAAAAACCCGCGCCGAAACCCGCGCCAAAACCCGCGAATGAACCCGGCCGGGCGGCGCCTCGGTCCGGCCTACGACCTGCTGGCCGCGGCGCGCGGTCCGGATTCCTTCTTCATGGAGCGCGCGGGCCTCGGCGTCGCGACGAGCGGCGCGGCCGCGCGGATCGTTCTCGAGCCGGGTGCGGACCAGATGGCCCGTGGCGCGGCCGCCGCGCGCGAGGCGCTCGCTCGGACGCAGGCATCCGACCCGTCCGGTGTTCCGATCGCGGCCGGGGTCTTCCCGTTCGCGGGATCCGAAACCGCCCGGCTGGTCGTGCCGGCGCGCGCCGTGCGCCGGCTGGAACCCGGGGACACGCGAGAGTGGATCGAGGAAGGGTTCCGCGACCCGGGCGAGGCCGGCCCGGCGGTTCCCTCGCCGCCCCACGCCGCGTTCTCGACCATGCAGCTCCGGCCGGTCCCGCTCCCCGAGGCCTACTCGGCGTCCGTCGCGACCGCGATCGAGCGGATCCGTGCCGGAAGGCTGGACAAGGTCGTGCTCGCCAGGACGATCGACGTGGAGGCGGGGCGCGTCCTCGACCCCTCGGCGCTGCTTCACCGGCTGCGCGCCGTCGACCCCGAGGCCTTTGCGTTCTCGGCACCCTCGGGCGACGGCCGGCGGCTGGTCGGCGCCACGCCGGAGCTCTTGGTCTCGCGCCGCGGCCGCGAGGTTCGATCCACGCCGCTGGCGGGGTCGGCGCCCCGCTCGGGCGACCCCGAGGAGGACCGGGCGAGCGCGGAGCGCCTCGTGGCTTCGTCGAAAGAACGCGAGGAGCACGCGGTGGTGGTGCGGGGTGTCGCTGAGGCGCTGGGTCCGTTCTGCGACGAGCTGGACGCCGACCCGGAGCCGGTGCTCCTGGCGACGGCCAACGTCTGGCACCTGGCGACGCGGTTTCAGGGGCTGCTGCGGGAACCCCCCGCCGATGCTCTCGCGCTCGCCGGCGCGCTGCACCCGACACCGGCTGTGGGCGGGTGGCCGAGGGCGGCCGCGCTCGAGCTCATCCGCGAGCTGGAGCCGTTCGATCGAGGGTGCTACGCGGGGCCGGTGGGCTGGATGGACGCCGACGGCGATGGCGACTGGGCGATCGCGCTCAGGTGCGCCGAGCTGTCCGGCTCCGAGGCCAGGTTGTTCGCCGGCGCCGGCATCGTCTCGGGCTCGAATCCGTCCGCCGAGACGGACGAGACCGAGCGCAAGTTCCGCGCGTTCTTGGATTCGCTTCGCTGGGGGTGACCCTGCTCGTCGCGGGGCCGCCAGGGATATGGACGTCCGCTCACGCTCACTCCTTGAACATGGCGAAGCTTTGCTGCACGCGGCCGTTGACCCGCGTGAAGTCGCCGCCGATGCACATGACCCCGTCGCCCGACTCCATCGCGAAGATCCCGAGATTGGAGTTCACGTTGACGTCCCAGGTGATGCGGTGGCCGCTGCCGGAGTCGAACGCCGCGATGTGCGGAGCCCGGGTGCCGTCGAACTCGGTGAAGTGCCCCCCGACATAGGTGACGCCGTTCATCACGGTCAGGCCCTGGATGTTGCCGTCGCCGTGTGAGGACCAGCCCTTGTTCCCGTTGGAGGGGAAGTACTTCGCGACGTGGTTGTCCTTCGTCCCGACGTAGACGCTCGAGCCGTCGCTCGTCACCACGATTCCGAACTGGTTGGGATGCGAGCTCCAGCTGGTGGCGTTGCCCGAACCGACGTCGATCCCGGCGATGTAGTTCCCGCTCCGGCCGCCGACGTGCGTGAACGTTCCGACCACCACGAGCCGATTGCCGGCGATCGCCATCGAGCGGATCTCGCCGTCGGCCCCGCCGCTGGGGTACCAGTTGCGGAGCGAGCCGTCGGACAAGGAGACGGCCCCGATGGCGCGGCGAGTCTGCCCGCCGATTCCGCTGAAGTTGCCGCCCATGATCAGCATCGAGCCGCTGACCGCCAGCGCCATCACGCGCTTGTTCGCCGTCGTCTTCCAACGGGGGAGAGCTTCCCCGGAGACGGCGTCGAGCGCCGCGATCCGAGAGCGATTCAGACCGCCGATCCGCGTGAAGTCGCCGCCCGCATAGATGACGTCGCCGTTGGGGGATGCGGCGAGCGAGACGACCGCGTAGTTCGCGTTGGGATTCCACATGGTCGGCGCGCCCGTCTTGGCGATGAAGGCGGCGGCGTGGTTGCGCTGGATCGTGGTTCCGTTGCGATCGTCGATCGCCGTGAACCGACCGGCGATGTAGATGATCCCGTCGACCTTCAAGATGGCCGTGACTCGGCCGTTGGTCTCCCAGGACTGGACGGGCTGGTTGGCGACGAGCGCCTGTGCCGGCGTCGCCGTCGCGAGCATGGCGAGCACCGCCCCGAGCCCGATCAGCGCACGAATTCCACGTCGCACCAGCTCACACCCCCCATAGTCATGGTCTGCTCGTCGATGACATTGATTCCCCCGCAGACCGGATCGCGCCGACGCGGCTACTCCGGTTGCAGGGAAAACGCCCTACATCGTTCGGACCAAGATTGCATAGGACGCGCCAATCGCGCAACCCGGACGAAGGAACTAGGTTCCGGGCGGAGCGCTACGAGGAGCGGGAGGCTCCCGACGAGACGGGCCCGGCACCGACACGTTCGTCCTCGATGCGGGGGGTTCCGATCGGGACCCGGATCGTGAAGGTGCTGCCCCGGCCGACATCGCTTCGAACCGAGATGGATCCGCCGATCTCCTCGACGAACGTACGGGACAGGTGCAGACCGAGGCCGAGGCCTCCGTGGCGGCGTGTGGAGCTCTGATCCGCCTGGTGGAACCGTTCGAAGATGGCCGGCTGGTCGGCGCGGTCGATGCCGACGCCCCGGTCCCGGACGTGGATGATCAGCTCGTCGCTCGACTGCTCGAAGTCGACGTCGACCGGCTCGCCGTCCTCGGAGTACTTGAGCGCGTTCTCGATGAGGTTCCTCATGATCTCGTGGAGGCGCTGGCGGTCGGTTCGCACCGACGGCAGCTCCTTCAACTCCACGCGGACGCGGTCGGCTCCGTCGGGCAGCTCGTCGAGCACGGCCGTCAACAGCTCGTCGATCCGGACCACCGAGAGGGTGAGCGCGCGGGAACCGTCCTCGACCTTGGAGGCCGACAGCAGGTTGGTCACCAGATGCGACAGCCGTGTCGCGGCGCGCTCCGCCGCTCCGAGGAACTCCTCGGTCGCGCCCGCGTCGTCGCGCATCTCCGGCCGCCGAAGGGTGGCGAGATACCCGATGACGCTCGTGAGTGGGGTGCGGAGCTCATGTGATGCGGCCGAGACGAAGTCGGTCTGCATCTCGTTCAGCTTTCGCAGCTCGGCGACCGTCTCCTGCTCTCGCGAGAGCAGCTCGGTGAGGGTCGCGGCCTGTTCGCCGAGCTGGTCGCGCTGGCGCCGCAGCCGGCTCGAGGCCCGCGCGGCGATCGGCAGCAGCAGTCCGTACAGGATCGCGAGACCACAGGTGAGCACGACGACCAGCGTGCCGACGACCACGCTGATCTGCGACTGGATCGCCGAGTAGTCCTGGTAGATCTCCGCGACGGCGACGGGGTTCTGGCCCGGCGCGCGCCGCAGCGGGGCGTAGGTCTGGAAGAGCTTGTCGGCGATCGGGCGCTCCTGCTGGTTCTCGGCGCCCTTGAGGTCGGTGATCTCCGTCTTGACGTGCCCATTCATGACCTCGACGAAACCGTCCTGCTCATTGGTGAATTGCTGGCCGATCAGCGATCGGTCGTCGGAGTACAGGACGGTGCCGTCTGCGGCCCAGACCTTCACCCGCACGATGCGATGGTCGTGCAGGATCCGGCTCACGACGAGCCCGTCGACCTTTGCGAGGCTCGCGCCTCGCAACGGATGCGTGAGGGGAACGTGCTTGAGTATCGGCGTGAGCACGGAGTCCACGATGTACTTTGCGTCCGAACGCGC
The DNA here is from genome assembly GCA_963766935.1 of uncultured Actinomycetes bacterium. Classification (GTDB taxonomy): domain Bacteria; phylum Actinomycetota; class UBA4738; order UBA4738; family HRBIN12; genus CAVYBY01. Next base: position 74,549 of record CAVYBY010000009.1, read on the forward strand.
ATTGTCCTCGGCGTCGCTTCGAACCGCCTTGGCGAGGGCGGCCGTGACGACGACCCCGATCACGAGGAACGCAACGAGGCTCGCCACTGCAAATCGCAGGACGAGCTTGTCTCGCCGAGGCCGTGCGGCATCGATCATGGTTGCTCGGGGTCAATATCGGACGATTGGTCCCACCCCTGAAGCGATGCCGCCGGGCGATTCGGGGGAGGACCTGCGGCCGGGGGTCGCCTGAGATGCCCTCCGGCGCAAACACTTCAAAGATACCCATCCGGCCGTCGTCCCGTCGGTCAGACTGGGCCGATGGTCCTGCCGGTTCGACCGCCCGTGGCACCGATGCTCGCCAAGGCCGCGGATCTGATCCCGGAGGGCGAGGGCTGGCGGTACGAGCCGAAGTGGGACGGGATCCGCGCCATCTCGTTTCGCGACGGCCAAGAGCTGGTATTGCGATCCCGAGAGGACCGGCCGCTCGAGCGGTATTTCCCCGAGTTGGTGGCGCTGTTGTCGGCGCCGGTCCGCGACGGCTGGGTTCTCGACGGCGAGATCCTGGTGGTCCGTCCAACCGGCCTCGCCTTCGACGAGCTGCTCCAACGGATCCACCCCGCCGAATCCCGCGTGCGGCGCCTTGCGGCCGAATGGCCGGCCAGTTACGTGATCTTCGACGCGCTCGCGTCCGGCGGACGCGACCTGCGGAAGCGTTCCTCCGACGAACGCCGCGCCGAGCTCGAGTCGCTCGCGGCCGAACTCGGGATCGCCGAGGTGCCCGACGTCTTGTCGCGTATCGAGCCCGGCCCGTGGTGGGGCACGACCCCTCGAACCTCGGATCTCGAGCTCGCGAGACGCTGGTACGAGGACGAGGAGGGGATGGGACAGGACGGTCTTGTCGCGCGCCGCGCCGGCGACGCATATGGGGAGGGCCGGCGCACGATGGTGAAGATCAAGCATCGCCGGACCGTGGACTGCGTCGTCGCCGGCTACCGGCTGGCGAAGAGCGGCGACGGTGTGGGCAGTCTCTTGCTCGGGCTCTATCGCGAAGACCATCTCGCCTACGTCGGACACACCTCCTCGTTTCGCGCGGGGGAACGCCGGACGCTGCTCGCCGAGCTGGCGCCGCTCCAAGGCCCCGGAGGGTTCGGGCAGGGCCGCTCGCCCGGCGGCCAGAGCCGCTGGTCGGCCGGGAAGGACACCGCATGGGTCGGACTTCGCCCCGAGCGCGTCTGCGAGGTCTCGTTCGACCGGATGCAGGGGGAGCGATTCCGGCACGCGGCGACGTTCGTGCGCTGGCGCCCCGACCGATCCCCGCTGAGCTGCACGTTCGATCAACTGCAGCCCCGCTGACCCGGCCCGCTGACCTGGCCCGCTGCCCGGCCGGACCGAGCGGCGCGCCGGGGCCCGCCCGGGTCGACGAAACGGCTAACGACCGCCCGCGGCCGGCCGTGGGACGCTCATCGGCTCCATGGGGGACCGAAACCGGCTTCACCGAAGCGAGCTTGCCGTGCCCGCAACCAACGCGCGGGCGGTGGCGAAGGCGCCGACGCTCGGGGCCGATGTCGTCTTCCTCGATCTCGAGGACTCGGTCGCGCCCGACGAGAAGGACGCGGCTCGCGGCCTGGCCGTCGACGCGCTTCGGGATCTGGACTGGTCACGGTGCGCCGTCTCGGTCCGGATCAACGGCCTCGACACGAGCTGGTGCTACCGGGACGTGATCGACGTGGTCGAGACCGCCGGAGCGGTGCTCGACGCGGTTCTCATTCCCAAGGTCGGTGCGCCGTCGGACGTGGAGTTCGTGGGGACGCTGCTCGACCAGATCGAGCAGCGGCAAGGACTCGCTCCCGGACGCATCGCGATCCATGCTCTGATCGAGACGGCAAAGGGAATGGCGAATGTGGAGGCGATCGCGAGAGCCAGGCCCGACCGGCTCGATGCCATGGTGTTCGGCGTCGCGGACTACGCGGCGAGCGTCCGGGCGCGAACGACGAACATCGGCGGCACGAACCCCGCGTACGGCGTCCTGGCCGACCCGGACCCGGCGACGGGCGAACGGACGTTCCATCTCGGCGACCAGTGGCACTTCGGGATCAGCCGGCTGGTCGCCGCGTGCCGCGCGGAGGGGGTGCGCCCGATCGACGGACCCTTCGGCGACGTGACGGATCCCGACGGATACGTGGCCGCCGCCGCCCGGGCCGCGGCGCTTGGGTGCGACGGGAAGTGGGCCATCCATCCCTCGCAGATTCCGCTTGCCAACGACGTCTTCACGCCGTCGGCCGAAGAGCTGGAACGCGCGCGCCGGATCGTGCAAGCCATGGAGGACGCGGCGAAGCAGGGCCGCGGCGCGGTCTCGCTCGACGGGCGGCTCGTCGACGCCGCTTCGACTCGCATGGCGGAGAACCTGTTGTCCCGGATGGAGCGCCTTCAGGCGTCGCGGGGGTGAGCGGATGAACATCCACGAGTACCAGGCCAAGGAGCTGCTCAGAGCAAGCGGCGTGCCGGTGCCGCCGGGCGAGGTCGTCTACTCGACGCGGGCCGCCGGCAGAGTCGCCGAGGAGATCGGCGGAACGCGATGGGTCGTCAAGGCGCAGATCCACGCGGGTGGGCGGGGCAAGATGGGCGGCGTGCGTCTGGCGGACTCCATGGCGGAGGTTTCCGAGCTGTCGGATCACATGCTCGGGGGCAGGCTCGTCACGGCGCAGACCGGTCCGGACGGGCAGCTCGTGCAACGGGTGCTCATCGAGCGCGCGGCCAGGATCGACCGGGAGTTCTACCTCGGCCTGATCGTGGACCGCGACGCCCAGAGGGTCGTCGTCGTGGCGTCCGCCGAGGGCGGCGTCGACATCGAAGACATCGCGCGGGACCACCCTGAGGCCATCCACACCGAGGAGATCGACCCCGGCGTCGGGCTGCTCGATTTCCAGTGCCGCAAGATCGCGACGTCGATCGGGCTCGCCGGTCGCGCGGCGCCGTTCACCCGGCTTCTGCGCCGTCTGTACCAGCTGTTCCGCGACAAGGACTGCCTGCTGCTCGAGATCAACCCGTTCATCGTCACGGACGACGGCGACATGCTGGCGCTCGACTGCAAGATGACCTTCGACGACAACGCGTTGTTCCGCCAGGGCGAGGTTGCGGAGCTCCGCGACTTCGACGAGGAGGATCCGAAGGAGGTCGACGCTGCCGGCCACGGCATCAACTACGTGGCGCTCGACGGATCGGTCGGGTGCATCGTGAACGGAGCCGGTCTCTCGATGGCCACCATGGACGCCATCGCCTTCGCGGGGGGACGGGCGGCCAACTTCCTCGACGTCGGAGGGGGAGCGTCGCCCGACAAGGTGGCAAACGCGTTTCGGATCGTCCTCAAGGACGGGAACGTCCGGGCCGTGCTCGTCAACATCTTCGCCGGGATCAACCGGTGCGACTGGGTCGCGCAGGGGATCCTCCAGGCCGCGGCGGAGCAGGAGTTCGACGTCCCGGTGGTCGTGCGGCTCTCGGGCACCAACGAAGAGGAAGGACGCCGGTTGCTGGCCGAGTCCGGTCTCAGCCTGATCCAGGCCGAGAATCTGATGGATGCCGCGACCAAAGCCGTGTCGGCGAGCGTGCAGGTGCCGGCATGAGCGTGTTCGTCGACCGCCGGTCGCGGGTCATCATCCAGGGCTTCACCGGGCAGCACGCCACGTTTCACGCCGAGGAGTCCATCGAGGCCGGGACGAACGTCGTGGGCGGCGTCACGCCGGGAAAGGGCGGGACGACGCATCTGGGACTGCCGGTCTTCAACAGCGTCCAGGAAGCGGTGGCCGAGACCGGCGCGACCGTCAGCGGCATCTTCGCGCCCGCCCGGATGGCCGTCGACGCGCTGCTCGAGGCCATCGAAGACGGGATCGACCTGGCCGTCGTCATCGCCGAGGGGGTGCCGGTGCAGGACATGGTCAGGACCAAGGGCTATCTGGCCGGTCGTCGCACCACGATCATCGGGCCGAACTCGCCGGGGATCATCACGCCCGGCGAGTGCAAGGTCGGCATCATGCCGTCGCGGATCTACTCCAAGGGCCGTGTCGGGGTCGTGAGCCGATCCGGCACGCTCAACTACGAAGCGGTCGCCCAGATGTCGCGCTTCGGTCTGGGGCAGTCCACCTGTGTGGGGATCGGCGGCGATCCGGTCAACGGCACGGACTTCAAGACGGTCCTTCAGGAGTTCGAGAAGGACGACGAGACCGATGTCGTCGTCATGATCGGCGAGATCGGCGGGAAGCAGGAGGTCGTTGCCGCGGAGTGGGCGGCCGCCAACATGACGAAGCCGGTCGTGGCGTTCGTGGCCGGCGCCTCGGCGCCGCGCGGGCGGCGCATGGGCCATGCCGGCGCGGTGATCAGCGGCGACGCCGACACGGCCGCGGCCAAGCTCGACGCGATCGAGGAGCTTGGCCTGTACACGGTGCGAGATCCGAGCTCGATCGGAGAGACCGTGCTGCGCGCGGTGAAGGAAGCCGGACACCACACCGGCGCCGGCGCCTGAGTCCGGGCCGCGCCGGGCGAGCCGTCCTCACGACGATTCGTCCTTCGCCTGGGTCCTGCGATGCCAGCGGCGCCAGATGACGACCCCCGCGACCAGGAGCACGAGGATGCTGAGCCCGATCCAGCCGATGTCCGAAAGCACGTGGTCCACCGCGTCGAGGTGGTCGCCCAACTCGTAGCCGACGAGTGCGATCGCCGTCGCCCATACGGCAATGGTGGGGAGCATGTAGGCCAGGAACTTCGCAAGCGGCAGCTCCGCGGTTCCGGCGGCGAAGGGCATGACGGCCCCGATCCCGGTCGCGAATCGTCCGAAGACGATCGCGATCCCGCCGCGCCGGTGGATGAGCTCCTTTGCGTCGTCCAGGGACGGTTCGAGACGGCGGACGAGCGGGATGCGACGGACGATCGCGCGCCCGTACCGCCGGCCCAGCTGATATCCCACGATCTGACCGCTCCACCCCGCGACGATCGCGATGGCGATCACCCATCCGATCGAGAGGTCGTGCCGCGCGGCGTAGACCCCACCCAGGGCGAGGATGGCTTCGCCGGGGGCGATCAGGCCCGTCAGCGCCGAGCTCTCGAGGAAAACCCCGACGAATACGATCGGATAGCCCGCGCGTCCGGAACAACGGCCCGACCCAGTGCACCAGCTGCTCGACGACGGCGAGCACCGAGCGGCTCACCCGGCGCCGTCCCCGACCGGCGTCAGGGCGATCGGACGCCAGACCGGCGCCGCCTCGGCCTGCGTCGCGTGACACGTGAGCCGCATCGGCGCGCGATGCTCCAGGCCGAGCCGGACGACGTATGCGCCTCCCGGCGCGCTGAATCGGACGACCGCTCGGTCTCCCTGGCGATGCTGCGCCTCCAGGCGCACGGCGTCCAAACCGTCGGCGCCCAGCTCGACGCGCAGGGCGATCTCCGCCGTCTGGACATGCCTCGGATGGCTCGACCGTCCGCGATAGCGATCGAGCAGGATTCGTCCCTGCCGGTACCCGTCGACGACCTGCGGTCCGTGCTCGGGAAGGACCCCGCCGAAGTAGAGCCCATGCGGGAACACGACCAGGTTGGCGGCGAATCGATCACCGCCGACATGCGTGCTCTCCCAGGTGAGATCGGCGTGCGCCTCGGCGGTCACGCGGGCCAACGGGCGGCCCCGTTCGGCGCAGCAGGGGTCGCGCCGCCCGTGGGTGCACACGACCACGACGGGATCCGCGAAGGGTTCGAGGCGGTCCCGCTCGGGATCGAGGCGGGCGCCATCCTCGATGCGCGAGAGCCGTCTCGCGCCGATTGCCGCGGTCTCGGTGTCGACGACGTAGCAGGTGACACCGGGTCCCGACCCGCCACCGGGCCGGCGGATCAGCAGGACGCGCGCCCCCGTCCGGTGTTCGAGGTCTCGAAGGCTTCGCCCGAGGCCGGCAGGGAGCCGTGCGTCGAGCAGCCCGTCGCGTCCCCAGGGCCCGGCGTGCTCGAGGAGCAGCCATCGCCGGATGATCGACGCCGTTCCCGCGAGCGGTTCCCCGGCAGCCTCACTCCGGAGCGAACAGCGGTCGGGCTCATTCGTCACCGGTCGTCAGCCGGACGCGTGCCGGCGGCAACGACGAGACCCTCCCGGATGAGCCGCCGCGCGAGCACCGCGCGGCTCTCGGCATCGGGAAGCTCCGTTCGCAGGTCGCCGACGACGAGCTCGTCGGTCTGGGCGATCCGGCGCATCGCGGGCTCCAGCCAGTGCGGCATCTCGAGCCGGCGATCGCCGAGCAGGGCAACCACGACGTCGCCGCGCCGGCGCAACTCGCAGATCGAACCGGAGCGCCGCCGAAGCACGGTCCGGTCGTCCGCCGTGACCGGTTCCGCTCGCGCGGCGATGGTTCCGCGAGCCAGCTGTGCCCGGTTCGAGAGGAATCGTTCGAGCCGGCCATCGGCTTCCGCGGACGGGTCCACGCTCGTCAGCGCCGCGGCCATCCGCTCGAGCCGTTCGGCGAGCTCGCGCGCGAATGCCCCCGGGTCCCCGGTCCACCGAGCGGGGACGGAGCCCTCGGCGGCAGGATCGTCCGCAGTCAGGCGCGACCAGACTCCCGTCAGCACGTCGCGCCACCCGACCACGTGGATGCCCACCGTGAGGTGACCGGAGACGGTGTCCTGGGCCGAGGCCGCGTGCGGCGTGCCCGCGGGCATGTAGATGGTGTCTCCTGGGCCGATCTCGGCGTCGATGGGGGCGCGATCCTCCTCATCCGGCGCGGCGTGGATCTGCCAGGACTTCCGGCCGAACGCCTGAAGGACCAGAACGTCGTGGGGATCCTCGTGCAGCGCGAGCCCGCGCGCGCCGGGCGGTGTCACGTAGGCGTTGACCTGACATGGGTGACCGAGGTCCAGCTCCAGATCGCGAACGAAGCGAGTGACCGGCTCGGACCAGCGGTGGAGCCCCTGGAGCACGATGGTCGCGCCGTCCTCGAACAGGGCGGCGATGCGCGCCGGATCGGCGATACCGGCGACGTCGCGGGATCCGGTGCGTCCCGTCCGCGTGTATTCCGACTCGGGGATCGTGCCGTCCGAACGCACCATGCGGAAGAACGGGGTTCGCGGCGCCGCCGTCGACAGCATGCGGTCGACCTCGTCCAGCGTCAGCAGGTCGGTGAAGCCGGCCGGATCGGCGGCCGGCTGCACGTTCGCGCGGCGTCCCCACGTGTCGAGGAGAAAGCGCTCGGCGTCGCCCGTGCAACGTTGGAGGGGAGTTCGTGGGCTCGCGGCGCGATCAAGCGCCTCGATGCTCACGATTCGCTGTCGGTCCCGTCCGTGTCCTTGGAGTCGGTTCCGTCCGTGTCCTTGGAGTCGGTCCCGTCGGAGTCGTGCGCGTCGCCGTCGTGGCCGTCCGTCGCGTCGCCGTCGGTCCCGTCGCCCGTGTCGGTGCCGTCGGTGTCGGCTTGCGAAGCGCGGATCGCGACACCGCCGGCGGGCATGACCGTCGTGATGTCCGCGTCGGAAAGCGCGCCGAGTGTCGTGCCGGCCGTCGGAGAGGTCTCGTCCATACGTCCCCCTTGTGGCTCTCGAGCCCGTCCGGCTCGACCTGGACACTCATGTTACTCAGCTTGGCAGCGGAGCCCCGACGGGCAGCGGGATGCCGCGCAGCAACAGGCTGCCGAGGTCGACGGCCCCCAGCGGCCTTGCGAACAGGTATCCCTGACCGGATTCACATCCCGCCGAGCGGAGCTCGGCCAGCTGGACGTCCTGTTCGATCCCCTCGGCGACGGTGCGAAGATGCAGCGTCCCCGCGAGCTCGATGATCGCGCGAACGAGCGCCGATCCCTCGGAGCCGGTGCCTGCCAGCTCGTCGACGAACGACTTGTCGATCTTCAACAGGTCGACCGGGAACGTCCGCAGGTAGCCGAGCGCCGAGGATCCGGTCCCGAAGTCGTCGAGCGCGAGCCGGACACCCGAGCTCTTTGAGCCCCCGAAGCTTTGCGGCTGTTTGCGTGACGTCCTGCATCAGGCTTCCCTCGGTGATCTCGAGGATCAAGGCCGACGGGTCGAGTCCGCTCTCGGACAAGACGTCGGCCACGCGCTCCACGAGATCCGGCTCGAAGAGCTGACGCGTCGACAGGTTCACGCTGACCCACATGTTGGCTGCCGCCGGGTGCAGCCGCTGCCAGGCCGCGGTCTGCCGGCACGCCTCGCCGAGGACCCAGACACCGAGCGGCACGATCATCCCGGTCTCCTCGGCGACGGGGATGAAGGAAATGGGCATCAGCAGCCCGCGGGTGGGATGGAGCCAGCGCGCGAGCGCCTCGACGCCCTCGATCCGGCCGGACTCCATGTCCACGATCGGCTGGTAGTGCAGGAGGAACTCGCCGCGGCCGAGTGCCACCTGGAGGTCGGCCTGGACTTCGAAGAACTCCACCGCACGCTGGTGCATCGCCGGGCGGAACACCTCGCATCGTCCCTTGCCGCTGTTCTTGGCTGCGTACATCGCCGTGTCGGCGTTGCGGATCAACTCTTCCGTCTTGGAGGTGCCGCCGACGTCGACCGCAAGCCCGACGCTGGCGCCGATGAACATTTCCCGGCCGCGCAGCTCGAACGGGGACCGGAGCTGCTCCAGCAGGCGATTCGCGAGGGCGAGGCCCCGGGATTCGTTGACGTCCTCTTCCATCAGGATCACGAACTCGTCGCCTCCCAGTCGCGCGACGGTGTCGGTTTCCCGGGTGCATTCCTGGATCCGGCGGCCCACGGCGACCAGCAACTCGTCTCCGGCGTCATGACCGAGGCTGTCGTTCACCAGCTTGAAGCCGTCCAGGTCGAGCAGGAGGACCGCCAGCTCGTGGTGGCCGCCCCTGGCCGTGCGAGTGAGGGCGTGATCGAGACGGTCGCGGAAGACGGCTCGGTTCGACAGGCCGGTCAGCGAATCGAAGAAGGCCTGCTGCTCCAGCTCCTGCTCCAGCTGCTTGCGATACGTGATGTCGCGGGTGTTGAGGACGAGGCCGCCGGTCGTGGGGTCGTTCAGCAGGTTGCTGACGATCGTGTCGACGTGGCGGAACGAGCCGTCCACGTGGACCGTGCGGAATCCCCCGGTTGCCACCGCGCCGGGCCGGCTTGCGGCGCGACCCAGCAACGCGTCGAGGTACTCCCGGTCGTCGGGATGGACGAAATCGCGGAACGCTTGCCCGACCATCCGCTCCGACGGGATGCCGACCATGCGCTCCGCCGACGGGCTCTGGTAATGGATGATGCTGTCCTCGTCGACGACCGTGATCAGGTCCGAGGCGTTGTGCACGAGGGACTGGAATCGCGCCGACCGACGGATGCCGACCCGCCGCATGAGCAAGCCCATCGCGATGGCCGCGATGGCTCCCAGCATGCCGAGTCCGATGCCGATGCCGATGAGGCGGCTGAAGGAGGCCTCCGAGTCGCGGGTCATCTGCCCGACCGCGTCGTTGGACACGCTCGAGACGAGTGCGCCGGCGATTCGGAGCTCCTGCAACTGGGCGGCCGTCTCGTTTGCACCAGGCGACGTCTCCATGATCTGGTCTCCGGTCTTGACGAGCGACGTGATCAGCCGTTGCTCCTCCTGAAGTTTCGAGACGACGAGGGCCTCGGCGCTCGCCGGCGGGATCACGATCTCTTGGTCCGCACCCTGAACCGCCACCACCTGGCCGCCGGCAAGCAGGGCGTGCGCGTTGGCGAGCAGCTGTTGGGCGTCGTCGTCGGGGTCGGCCTGCGACCCCTGATTCACGAGGAGGACGTCCTTCACGTAGCGCTCGGCGAGGGCCTTCTGACGGGCGGCGATGTTCACGATCAGGGCCGAACCGCGCTGGCGGTAGGTCGCCCGGGCCGTGTAGCCGACGATGCCGAACACCACGAGCAGATAGATCGCGAGGATCCAGCGGATCCTGCGGTCAGACGCGATGTCGCCGAGAAATCCGCTCTTGGGTTGCGAATCCCGCGATTCGGGCTGCTTCCGCGAGCCCGAGGCGTCGTGTCCACCGGTGGGCATCTCAGCTCACCTCCACCGATGCGTGCATCCCGCCGAGGTAGTGACCCTCCAGGTTGCAGAACACCACGTAGCGCCCCGGGTCGAGGTCGAGGGTGAGGGTCTCGGTCGCGCCCGATCCGACCTCGCCGATCTCTCCGACGCGGTCGACGCTGTCCTCGTCCACGCTCAGGCCGTCGGGGCCGATCGGCAGCTTGTCGTCGGCGAGATCGCTTCTGATGACGACGAACTCGTGGGTCGCCGGACCCTGGTTCGTGACCCGGAACGTGATGTCACCGACGCCGACGGTCGGCTGCGCGGGCTGGATATGGAAGTCCTTCACGGTGACGTCGAGTGACGGTCCCGCGGGCGTCCCGCCGCCCCCCCGACATCCCGGGACCGCGAGCAGCAGCGCGAGGACCGGAGCCAAGGAAAGCCGGGCAAATCTCCGGTCTGCATTCATCGTTCGACTCCGCGGTTGCCTTTCGCGCCTTCCCAGGCCATCGGCGGGGGACGCCGTTGCCTTGAGAGGGGGATAGGGGCGGAAAGGGGGGCCTTCCTGCCCGCGGGATCGGCGACCCGGCGCCCGTGGCACAATCCGCGGCATGCAGACCGGGGCGATCCGCCGTCGGGACCACCGCGAATGTGGGGTGTGTCCGCGATCGAGGTCTCTATGCCGCGGCCGTTGCCGTGAGTGCGGTCGCCGCCCTGTATCCACCCCTGGGGCCCTCGAGGCCGAGCCACGCCGTGACGATCCCTAGCCTGGTCGACCGCCGGGATCGCGATCTTGTCGCCCGGGTCGGGGCCGGCGACGAGGAGGCCTTCCGAGAGCTGTTCCGCCGGTACGCCCCGGCGAGCACCGCGCTCGCCGCCCGGATCGTGCGTCAGGCGTTCCTGGCCGAGGAGATTGTGCAGGAGGCCTTCCTTGCCGTGTGGCAGCGTGCGGGCGAATACCGGGAGGACCGCGGGAGCGTGCGATCGTGGCTGCTGTCGACGGTGCATCACCGCGCCGTCGATGCGGTGCGGCGGGAAGAGGCGCAACGCCGGCGGACGAGGGAGCAGGCGTCCGCCGCGGTCGTCGAGGTCCCCGACGCTGCGACGGCCGATGTCGGAGAGACGGTTGTTGAGGACGAGGATTTGCGCGATCGGCGCCGCGGCGTGCGCACGGCCATGGCGGGGCTGCCGCCGGAGCAGCGCCGGATCCTCGAGGCCATGTACTTCGAGGGCCGCACGCAGTCGCAGATCGCCCAGGAGACCGGGATCCCCTTGGGCACCGTGAAGAGCCGGACCGTGCTGGCCATGCGCCGGTTGCGGGCGGCACTCGAGATGGAGCAACCATGAGCTCGCGCGACGACCTCCACGATCGGCTCGAGGAGCTGATCGCCGCGGAAGTGCTGGACGGGCTGAGCGACGACGACCGGACGCAGCTCGATCGCGAGCTAGACGCGCACGGGAGCGACTGCGAGATCTGCGCCGGCCTGCGTGTCGGCCACGCCGAGACGGCCGCTGCGCTGGCGCTGATGCTCGAGCCGGTTGGCGTATCGGCCGAGGCGGAGGACCGTCTCGTCGCGGCTGCCCGGGCGCTGGGTCCCGCACCGAGCGCTTCCCGGCCGTCCGCTGCCACTCCCGCCGACGCCGAGCGCGCCCGGCAGCGGCGCCCGAGCCGGGTGGCCGCGCTCGCCGTCGCGGCGGCCGTCGCGGCGGCCGGCTTCGGCGGATATCTGCTCCGCGGCGCCCCGACGACCCAGCCGGAGGCATTCGCCGCTTACCGATCGGCTCCCACGACACAGGTGCTCGAGCTCTCGGGAACCGGGGACGGACGCCTGTCCGTGTACTACCGGCCGGGTGAGCAGGGCGGGTGGGTCGCGGGCTCGAACCTCCCCGTCCCCTCGGACGGCCGGGTCTACGAGCTGTGGTATCTGCCGCCGGGCGAGACGGCGATGTCGCCCGCGGGGACCTTTGTTCCGTCCGGCGACACGTTCGCCGTGCCGGTGGGCCTGGGGTCGACGGTGAAGACCGTCGCCGTCAGCATTGAGCCGGGGTTCGAAACGAGCCCCACCGGACCCGTGGTTTTCTCAGGCAACCTCGTGCCGGAACAGTAGGCCGGTGGGTCCGCTCAGGCAGTTCTGGCCGCTATGCGAACACATCTCCGCCTGCCGGTTGCCGACGCCCCTGCCTCGCCTATGCTGAGGCGGTACTTGGGCCTCGCGTCGAGAAGGGGAGGCGGGATGACGCAGCACGAGCCGCTTCGGGATGGGCAGGAAGAGGCGGTCGACCCTCCCTACTTGTATCCGGACTACGTCGCGACGAGACGGCGCTCGCCGCTTCGTCCCCTCGTGCCCCTTCCGAGCCACCTCACCGAGCTGACCGGTCCACTGCTCGGCGTCGACCGGGTGGCCGAGGGCGACGACGACCTCACCGCCCAGCATGCGGGTGCCCCGCTCGGACAGCGGATCATCGTGCACGGCCGGGTTCTCGGTCCCGACGGGCGGCCCGTCCGAAACGGACTGGTCGAGGTGTGGCAGGCCAACGCGGCGGGTCGCTACCAGCACGAGGCCGACGCCCATCCGGCTCCGATCGATCCGAACTTCTCGGGCGCCGGACGATGCGTCACCGACGACGACGGCCGCTACCGGTTCGTCACCATCAAGCCGGGCGCCTATCCGTGGCAGAACCACGCCAACGCCTGGCGTCCGGCGCACATCCATTTCTCCTTGTTCGGAAGGAACTTCACGCAGCGGCTCATCACGCAGATGTACTTTCCCGACGATCCGCTGTTCGACCGGGATCCCATCTTCAACTCGATCCCGGATCCCGCCGTCCGGCGCCGGGCGATCTCGGCGTTCGACCTCTCCGAGACCGTTCCCGAGTGGGCCCTCGCGTTCTCGTGGGACATCGTGCTCGGTGGCCGCGCCGCGACGCCGCTCGAGGAGGAGGACGACGACGCATGACCGGGCAGACGCCATCGCAGACGGTCGGGCCGTTCTTCTCGCTCGAGCTGCCCTGGGATGAAGGTCCCTTCGTGGTGCCGGCGGGGACTCCAGACGGCGTCTGGGTGCGCGGCTCGGTCCTCGACGGCGCCGGCGAGATCGTGCCGGACGCATTGGTCGAGACCTGGCAGGCCGACGGGGAAGGGCATTTTCTCGACGCCGGAAAGCCCCCGGCGGACGGCGGGTTTCGTGGCTTCGGGCGAGCCTCGGCCGAGGCCACGGGGGAGTTCGAGCTCTTCACCGTGAAGCCCGCGGCCCTCGAGGGGCCGGACGGCCGGACGCTGGCGCCGCACATCGACATCTCGGTCTTCGCCCGCGGCCTGCTCAAGCGGGTCGTCACGAGGATGTACTTTCCCGATGAGGAGGTTGCGAATGCCGCCGATCCGATCCTCGGGTCCATCGGCGACCCGGAGGCGCGGGCCACGTTGATCGCCGCCCGCGCCGACGACGGCTATCGGTTCGACATCCGCCTGCAGGGAGAGCGTGAAACCGTCTTCTTCGAGCTCTGAGCCCTCCGACTTCGGGTTGTTCGACGGGGTGCTCGCGCGCGGGCCCGTCCGCGAGCAAGTGAGCGACGCGGCGTGGCTCCGCGCCATGCTCGAGGTCGAAGCCGCGCTTGCCCGCGCGCTTGCGAGCGCCGGGGTGATCGGCGAGGCGGCCGCGGCCGAGATCGCCGCCGCGTGCCGGCCCGAGTCCTTCGACATCGCCGAGATCGGCCGCCGGGCGTCCGAGGCGGGAAACCCGGTCGTCCCGCTCGTCCGCGAGCTGACCGCCCGCGTCGGCGGCGAGGCGGCCGCAAACGTGCACCGCGGCGCCACAAGCCAAGACGTGATGGACACCGCGGCGATGCTCGTCGCCCGCCGGAGCCTCGATGCGCTGACCGGCGATCTTGCGGGCGCCTCGGAGGCGGCGGCGCGCCTGACCGCAACGCATCGAGCGACCGTCATGGCCGGGCGAACGCTCTTGCAGCAGGCGGCGCCCACGACGTTCGGTCTCGTCGCCGCGGGATGGATGACCGGGTTGGACGAGGCCGTGGCCGGCCTGCGCGCGGCGGGGGACGGTCTGGCCGCGCAGCTGGGCGGCGCGGTCGGCACGCTCGCGTCGCTGGGCGCCGACGGACCGGCGGTGCGCGCGGCGTTTGCCGGGCAGATCGGATTGCCGCTGCCGGCGATCCCGTGGCACACGGAGCGAACGCGGATCGGGGTGCTCGCGGGCGCGCTCGGTGTGGTGGCGGGCGCCGCGGGCAAGCCGGCGGCCGACGTCGTCTTGTTGTCGCAGACCGAGGTGGCCGAGGTCCGCGAGGGGACACCCGGACGCGGTGGATCCTCGACGCTTCCGAACAAGCACAACCCGGTGGCCGCGGTGAGCGCGCTGGCCGCGGCGGGCCGCGCGCCGGGGCTCGTCTCCACGCTTCTGGGCTCGATGGTGCAGGAGCACCAGCGGGCCGCCGGGGCCTGGCAGCGGGAATGGCGCACGCTGAGCGACCTCTTCGAAACGACCGGATCGGCGGCGGCCTGGATTCGCGACGCGCTCGAGCACCTCGAGGTCGACGTGCCGCGGATGCGAGCCAACGCGGACCTGTCCGGCGGCCTGCTGCTGGCAGAGCGGGTCTCGGCCATCCTCACCGACGCGATCGGCCGCCAGGCCGCGCACGACCTGGTCGGCCGGCTGGCCGCGGATGCCGCCGACAGCGGTCGATCGTTCGCCGACACGCTGCGCGCGTCCGAGGACGTGACGGTCCACGTGCCGCCGGACGCGATCGACGATCTCCTCGACCCCGCCGCCTATCTGGGGAGCGCCGGCACGTTCGTCGAGGACGCTCTGCAGGCGCACGCCGAGCGGCCGTCGTGAGCGTCGACGTCCACCACGTCATCGACGGCCCGGCGGATGCACCGGTGCTGCTCCTTTCCAACTCCCTCGGCAGCACGCTCGCGACGTGGGATCCGCAGATTCCGGAGCTGTCGCGGCACTTTCGCGTCGTCCGCTACGACCTTCGTGGTCACGGGGGCTCGCCGGTCCCGTCCGGGCCGTATTCGATCGCCGATCTGGGCGGCGACGTGATCGCGCTCCTCGACCGCATCGACGCCGAGCACGCGCACGTGTGCGGCCTTTCCATCGGCGGCCTCGTCTCCATCTGGCTCGCGGCCCATGCGCCCGAGCGCGTCGAGCGTCTCGTGCTCTGCTGCACGACCGCATGCTTCGGCAACCCGCCGGGCTGGTTCGAGCGGGCGGCCACGGTTCGCGCAGAGGGGACCGGCGTCGTTGCCGACTCCGTCGTCGCCCGGTGGTTCACGCCGGAGTTCGCCGAGCGCGAACCGGCCATCGTGAAGACGATGCGCGACATGATCGCCGCAACCCCCGCCGAGGGATACGCGGCATGCTGCGAGGTCGTGGGGTCGACCGATCTGCACGCCGAGCTGGCGTCGATCCGGTCCCCGGCGATCGTCCTGGCCGGCGAGCGCGACCCTTCGGTGGCGCTCGAGCAGTCCGTCGAGCTCGCCGGCGGGATCGCCGGAGCACGGCTCGCCGTGGTCGCCGACGCCGCGCATCTGGCGAACGTGGAGCAAGCCGCGGCGGTGACCCGCCTGATCTTCGAACACCTGCGTCCCGCCGATTCGTAAGGAGGAGCGATGAGCGATCCGACGTACGAGGCCGGGATGCGCGTCCGGCGCGAGGTGCTGGGAGACGAGCACGTCGACCGGGCCGTGGCCGCGACGACTCCGTTCACCGCCGCGTTTCAGGACTACATCACCAGGTCCGCCTGGGGAGATGTCTGGTCCCGTCCGGGGCTCGACCGCCGCACTCGCTCGGCCGTGACGCTCGCCGTGCTGACGGCGCTTCGCGCCGAGGGCGAGATCGGGATGCACGTGCGCGCCGCCGTGCGGAACGGGCTGACGCCCGATGAGATCGCGGAGGTCCTGCTGCACACGGCCGTGTACGCGGGCGTGCCGGCCGCGAATGCCGCCTTCGACGTTGCGCGGCGGACATTGCAGG
Source organism: uncultured Actinomycetes bacterium (assembly GCA_963766935.1). Taxonomy (GTDB): domain Bacteria; phylum Actinomycetota; class UBA4738; order UBA4738; family HRBIN12; genus CAVYBY01. Next base: position 90,488 of record CAVYBY010000009.1, read on the forward strand.
AGGACGGCGTCGCGGACGCCGGTTCCAACCGGGACACCTAGCCGGCCTCAGCCCCAGACGTTGCGCGCGACTCGCCCGAGCAGCTCGAGCTTCGCCCGCTGGTCCTCGAGCGTGACGAGGTTGCCCGGCAGTGTGGAGGCGAAGCCGCACTGCGGGCTGAGCGCCAGACGCTCGAGCGGCACGAACTTCGACGCTTCCTCGATCCGGGCTTTGAGCAGGTCCTCGTCCTCCAGCTCCGGGGTCTTGGTCGTGATCAGCCCGAGCACCACCGTCTTGTTCTCGGGGACGAACCGCAGCGGCTCGAACGTGCCGGCACGCGGCGAGTCGTACTCGGCGAGGATCCGGTCGACCTCGAGGTCGCTGAAGAGCTGCTCGGCGATGGCGTCGTAGCCGCCCTCGACGGACCACATGCTGCGGTGATTGCCGCGGCACAGGTGCACGGCCCACGTGACCTCGGGGACCGAATGGATCAGCTGGTTGTCGTACCCGATCATCTCGCCGAGCCACGTCGTGGTGTCGATCCCGAGGCGCCGCAGGTTCGCCTGCCCTTCCTCGCTCACCAGGTGCGTGTATCTCGGCGAGTCGAGCTGCACGTGGGTGACGCCGCCTGCCGCCGCCTCCCGCACGACCTGGCCCATGAGGCGGAGCGCGTCGGCCATGTACTCGTCCCGGTCCGTGTAGGCGGCGTCGGAGACCCCCGGAACCCACAGCACGCTCGCGTAGGTCATCCCGGCGATGGTCGCCTTCGTCGGCGTCGACGTGTGCTCGCGGACGAAGCTGAACTCCTCGAGCGGCAGGTTCCGCCGGATCCCGAGCCGGCCGGTGACGACGGGGATCTTCGGCGGCGGCTCCGCCGGGTCGTTGCCCCGGGTGAAGGGAACCGGCGCCGACTCGTTGGCGTCGTAGCCGGACAGGCTCTGCGTGAGCGGATCGAACCAGAACCGGCGCCGCACTTCCCCGTCCGTGACGACGTCGACGCCGGCGCTCTCCTGAAGGTCGATGGCCGAGGCGGCCGCGCGATCCTGGGCGCGCACCAGATCCGGCTCGGTGATCTCGCCGGCCTCGAACCGGCGGAACGCCTCCTTGAGCCAGGTCGGGCGGAGCAAGCTGCCCACGACCTCGGCCCGCCAGGCAGGCGGTGCCGGCGTCACGGACGACCTCCGCGTCTCACGTCACATCCCGCCAGTCGGTGTGTCGAACGGGAGCCCGACGTAGTTCTCGGCAAGCCCGGTGGCCGCCGCGGTCGAGGTACACACATACTCGAGCTGGTTCCGCTGCAGCCGTTCTCGAAATGGATCGGTTTCCGGGTACCGGTGCAGCATCGCGCTCATCCACTGCGAGAAATGCTGCGCACGCCAGACTCGTCCCAGCACGCGATCAGAGTACAAGTCCAGGAACGTCTCGGATCCCGTCCGGTACCACGCCGCCAGGGCCTGAGCCAGCACGCGAACGTCGTTGACGGCCAGATTGAGCCCCTTGGCTCCGGTCGCCGGGACGATGTGCGCGGCGTCGCCCGCCAGGAAGAGACGGCCGAAGCGCATCGGCTCCGCCACGAAGCTCCGCATCTGGGCGATCCCCTTCTCGATCACCGGGCCCTCCTGCAGATGCCATCCCGGGAGCGCCAGCCGGATGGCCAGCTCCTCCCAGACGCGGTCGTCGGGCCACGCCTCGATGTCCTCGTCCGGTGGAACCTGGATGTACAGCCGGCTGATCTTCGGGGATCGCAGGCTGTGCAGGGCGAACCCGCGCTCGTGGTTGGCGTAGATCAGCTCCTCGGTCGAGGGGGGCACCTCGGCGAGGATTCCGAGCCACGCGAACGGATAGTCGTGGACGTAGACGTTGAGCGACTCGCTCGGGATCGCCGGTCTGCAGACGCCGTGGAAGCCGTCGCAGCCGGCGATGACGTCGCACCGAAGCTTCTGTTCCTGCCCGCCGTCGGTGAAGTGGATCTCGGGCTGCGTCGCCGTCGAAGTGCTCGGGCCGGACGTCTTCCACCTCGAACAGGATCTGCCCACCGGCGGCCAGACGCGCCGCGATCATGTCCTTGACGACCTCCTGCTGGCCGTAGATGAAGATGGAGCGGCCGGTGAGCTCGGTCATCGCGATCCGATGGCCCGTGCCGTCGAACCGGATCTCGATGCCGTGGTGCGCGAGGCCCTCCTCGTCGAGGCGCGCACCCAGACCGGTCTCGCGCATGAGGTCGACGGTGCCCTGTTCCAGCACGCCGGCGCGAACCCGTTGCTCGACGTACTCGCGGCTCCTGGCTTCGAGCACGACCGACTCGATCCCCTCCAGGTGCAGCAGGTGGGAGAGCAGCAGGCCCGCCGGCCCGGCCCCGACGATCCCCACCTGGGTGCGCATGCGGGCGGCGGCTCGCGTCAGAACGGATACTCGGGAAGGTCGCCGCGCATCGTCACCCACTGCGTCTGGGTGAAGGCAGTGATGTTCGCCTCGGGCCCGCCGAGCCACGCGCTCCCCGTGCCCTTCACGCCGCCGAACGGGTTCACGACCTCGTCGCCGATGGTCTGGTCGTTGATGTGGACGACCCCCGACGGGATCCGGTCGGCGATCTCGAGCCCCTTCATCACGTCCTTGGTCAAGATCCCCAGGGCGAGCCCGTACTCGGTCTGGGAGGCCAGCTTGACGGCTTCGTCGACGGAGTCGAACGGCACGACCGGCGCGACCGGGCCGAAGATCTCCTCGAGGTAGGCCGGCGAGTCGGTCGGCACGTCGCCGAGGACCGTCGGCCGGTAGAAGAGTCCCTCGTGCGTGCCTCCGGCGGCCAGGCGTGCGCCTTGGGCCACGCTCTCGGTGACGATCCGGTGGACGTTGCCGAGCTGCTTCTCGTCGATGATCGGTCCGAGGGCGACCTGGTCCGTCGCCGGGTTCCCGACCGGTGTGTGCTCCGCGTGGGCCGCCAGCGTGGCCGTGTACTGGTCGGCGATTCCTCGCTGCACGAGGTGCCGGCCGGTGGTCATGCAGATCTGCCCCTGGTGCATGAACGATCCGAAGGCACCGACCGAGACGGCCTTGTCCACGTCGACGTCGTCGAGCACGATCAGCGCCGAGTTGCCGCCCAGCTCCAGGTGGCACTTCTTGAGGTGCTTGGCTGCGAGCGCTCCGACCTGCCGGCCGCCGCGCGTGCTTCCGGTGAACGAGACCATCGCGACGTTCGGATCGGCGACGACCGCCTCACCGATGTCGACGCCGCCGGTCATCACGTGGAAAACCCCCGGGGGCACACCCGCCTCTTCGAAGATCCGCGCGAGGGTGACGCCGCCGGCCACGGAGGTGCGGGGGTCCGGTTTGAGGATCACGGCGTTGCCGAGGGCGAGCGCCGGTGCGACGGCTCGGATCGACAGGATCAACGGGAAGTTGAACGGCGAGATCACGCCGACGACGCCGACCGGGATGCGCCGCGAGAAGCTGAGGACCGGGTCGCGCGAGCGCAGCAGCTCGCCGTAGGGCATCGACACGAGCCCGGCGGCTTCGTAGCACGTGCTGGCGGCGAACCAGGTCTCCAGCTGCGCCTTCGGAGGGATCGCCCCCGTCTCGCGGACGATCCAGCCCTGGATCTCCTCGGCGTGCTCCTCGAAGAGCGCTCCGGCGCGGCGTAGGACGGCCGCGCGGTCCTGGTACCCCGTCGCCGCCCACCCGCGCTGTGCCTCCGAGGCCCGCGACGCCGACCGGGCGACGTCGTCCGGGGTGGTCATGCCGATCCGCCCGAGCTCGTCGCCGGTCGCGGGCTCGAGGACCGCCGCGTCCCCGCCGCCGCCCGGGCCCCATTCGCCGGTGAACACGTTTCCCGTCCAGGTACCCGAGTCGAGAAGTGTCATCGAAGATCCCTCCTCCGCGTGCGGTATTGGTTCGGATGACAAACGATCGTCCGGCAGGCGCACCGACTTTGCGACTCGCCCGCGTGAGCTGTCAAGTTCGGGTGGCCGGTTGACCCGTCCGGGCAGCCCCCCATATGGTGGCCGCGCCGTGACGACCAAGAGCAGTGACTTCGTGCAGTCCCTCGATCGTGGGCTCGCCGTCATCCGCGCCTTCGGGCCCGGGCGCGAGCGGCTCACCCTCAGCGAAGTCGCCCGCAGCACCGGGCTCACGCGATCGGCGGTCCGCCGGTTCTTGCTGACCCTTGTCGAGCTGGGCTACGTCCGGTCCGAAGGCAGAGAGTTCTCGCTGCGTCCGCGTGTTCTGGAGCTCGGCTACGCCTTCTTGTCGGGGATGACCGTCCCGGAGGTGGCGCAGCCGCACGTCGAGGAGATGGTGCTGAACATCGGTGAGTCCTCGACGGTCGGCGTGCTCGACGACGACGACGTGGTCTGCGTGCTCCGGATCCCGGCTCGGCGCATCATGATCGTCGCGATCGCGGTCGGAACCCGTCTTCCCGCGTACACGACCTCGATGGGGCGGGTGCTGCTGGCCGGACTGACCGACGAGGAGCTCGAGGCCTATCTCGGCCGGGTGCGGTTCGAGCCGCTCACCGCCCGAACGGTCTCCGACCGCGAACGCCTTCGCGCCGTCGTCGACGACGTCCGCCGCCTCGGATACGCGATGGTCGACCAGGAGCTGGAGGACGGACTGCGGTCGGTGGCCGTGCCGATCCACGCGCCCGACGGGTCGGTCGCCGCCGCACTCGCGGTCCCGGTGCACGCCGCGTTGCTGAGCATGGACGTCATGCAGGAGCGGCTCCTGCCGGACCTGCGGGCGACCGCGGGTCAGATCGAGGCGGACCTGCGCGCCCAAGGCAACCGGACACAGGTTCGCGCCCGCCCCTGACGGGTTCGTCCGCTCGTCCCTCTTCTCCTCGGTGCCCACCTGTGTTGACCTGTCCTCCATCGCGTGCATAGAGTTCCGCCAGGCGGATAGCCGTGCGCTGACCGAACAACGGTCGGCGCCACTTGAGGTGGGGGGGACCGGATGAGCGAAGGTTCGACGGGGCGCGAGCCGCTGTTTCACGAAGCCATTTCTCGTCGCTCGCTGCTGAAAGGTGCCGGCGCCGGCGCGCTGGCGTTGAGCGCAGCGGGCGGTTTCCTCGCCGCGTGCTCGAAGGGTGTCAAGGGCGCGGGGACCTCGAGCAGCGGGAAGATCGTTGTCGGGTTCGTCACCCCGAAAACCGGCGCGCTCGCCGGTTTTGCCTCCGGCGACGACTTCGTCGTCAACCAGATCCGCGCGACCGATGCGTACAAGAACGGCCTCACGATCGGCGGCAAGAAGTACGACGTCGAGATCGTCGTCGTGGACAGCCAGTCCGAGCCCAACCGCGCATCGGAAGTCACGCGGCAGCTCATCCTGCAGAACAAGGCGGACGTGGTGGTCACGAGCTCCACGCCGGAGACGACCAACCCGGTCGCGACGGTGTGCGAGACGCAGAAGGTGCCGTGCATCTCGACCGTGGTTCCGTGGCAGCCGTGGTATTTCGACCGGCAGGCCGATCCCACGAACCCCCAGCCGTTCACGTACACGACCATGTTCTTCTTCGGTGCCGAGGCGTTCGGCGGGTGCTTCGTCCCGATGTGGGAGCGCATCCCGAACGACAAGGTCGTCGCGGGCATGTTCCCGAACGACCCGGACGGCAACGCGTTCCGTGGAGCCTGGCCGGGCATCATCAAGTCCGTCGGGTACCAGTTCGTCGACGGGGGCGCCTACCAGGACGGGACGACCGACTACTCCGGGATGATCTCCAAGTTTAAGTCCAAGAACTGCGACATCTTCATCAACGCCCCGATCCCGCCCGACTTCAACACGATGTGGAAGCAGGCGGCGCAGCAGGGCTACAAGCCCAAGCTGGCGACCGTCGCCAAGGTGCTGTTGTTCCCCGCCGACACCGAGGCGCTCGGCGACCTCGTCAACAACATCGCGACCGACCAGTGGTGGGGTCCGACGATGCCGTACGCGTCCTCGCTCAGCGACATGACCGCCAAGGACCTGGCCGACGCGTTTCAGGCCGACTCCGGGTCGCAGTGGCTCCAGTCGCTCGGCTCCAGCTATTCGCTGTTCGAGGTGGCCAAGGAGGCCCTGACCGCGGTCGATGACCCGCACGACCACGACGCCGTCGCGGCGGAGCTCTTCAAGGTCAACTACGAAGGCATGTCCGGGCCGATGGACTTCACCACCGGTCCGCATATCGACCCTGCCGACATGACCAGCCCGACGATTCCCGGCATCGGGATCGTCAACCCGGTCGGGGTCCAGTGGAAGCCCGGAACGGACTTCGACTGGGAGATGGTGGTCGTCGACAACAGCATCAACCCGGCCGTGCCGATCGGCGGCGATCTCGTGGCGACGAACCCGTAGGCTCTGTGCCCGTGGGGGCGCTCCTCGAGCTCGATCACATCTCCAAACGGTTCGGCCGGGTCATCGTTGCCGACGACCTCTCGTTCTCCATCCAGGCCGCGGATGCGCTCGGCATCGTCGGCCCGAATGGTGCGGGCAAGACCAGTCTGTTCGGGATGATCTCCGGCGACCTTCGGCCCGACGCCGGCGAGGTCCGATACGAGGACCGCGACATCGGGAGGGAGAGCCCGGCCGATCGGTGCCGCGCGGGGATCGGCCGCACGTATCAGGTTCCCCGGCCGTTCGAGGGAATGACCGTTTTCGAAAACGTCCTCGTGGCGGCGCAGCAGGGCGCGGGCGTTCGCGGCCAGCAGAGCTTCGAGCTTGCCTGCTCGGTGCTCGACGACACGGATCTCGCGCCGGCGGCGAACCGCCGCGCCGGCGAGCTCGGGCTCCTGCAACGCAAGCGGCTCGAGCTCGCTCGCGCGCTGGCGACCCGGCCTCGCCTGTTGCTTCTCGACGAGGTGGCCGGCGGTCTGACCGACCCCGAGGTGGAGGAGCTGATCGAGGTCGTCCGCAACGTCCGGGCCTCCGGGACGGCGGTCGTCTGGATCGAGCATGTCGTCCGCGCCCTCATCGACACCGTCGACCGGCTCATCTGTCTCGCGGCCGGCCGCATCGTTGGTGACGGCGCACCTGCGGATGTCCTTGCAAGCCCCGCGGTTCGCGAGGTCTTCCTCGGCACCTCGGCGACCGCCGAGTCGCTTGCCGAGGCTGGAGTCGGCGGACACGACGAAGCCGGCGGCGAGGACCAGGACCGGTGACGGCCGACCCGCCCGCCCTCGAGGTCCGCGGTCTGACCGTGTTTCACGGTCAGCTCCGCGCGGTCTCCGACGTCAGCCTGAGCGTCGACGCCGGCGAGGCCTACGCCATCATCGGAGCCAACGGCGCGGGCAAGTCGACGTTGCTCCGCACGATCGCCGGCCTGCACCGGCCGGCGGAAGGCGCCATCCTGCTCGATGGCACCGACATCACGAGCGAACGGCCCGACCGGCGTGTCGGGCTCGGCGTCGCCCTCGTCCCGGAGGGACGCCGGCTCTTCCCGTCGCTGACGGTCGAGGAGAACCTGCTCGTCGGAACGGCCAACGCCCGCCCGGGCCCGTGGAATGTCGAGCGCGTCTTCGAGCTCTTCGAATGGATGCGCGACCGGCGCCGGCAGCGAACCGCGCAGCTGTCCGGGGGCGAGCAACAGGCGGTGGCCATCGGCCGTGCGCTCGTGGCCAATCCCCGCGTTCTGCTGCTCGACGAGGTCTCGCTCGGTCTGGCACCCGTGGTCGTCCGTCAGATCTACGAGCTGCTGCCGGAGCTGCTCGCATCCGGCATGACCGCGTTGCTCGTCGAACAGGACGTCAGCCAGGCGGTGCGGGTGGCCTCGCATCTCCAGTGCCTGCTCGAGGGCCGAACCACGCTCGACGGCCGCCCGGGGGAGTTCACGCCGGAGCAGATCGAAGCGGCGTATTTCGGGTTGACCCAAACCGGGGCGTCCGGATGACGTGGGTAAACGCGGTCGTGCAAGGCGTCTTGCTCGGCGGGCTGTTCGCGCTGTTCGCCTGCGGGCTCTCGCTGCTGTTCGGCACGATGAAGGTCATCAATCTCGCCCACGGCGATCTCGCCGTCGTCGCCGCGTTCATCGCCGTCGAGTTCGTGCCGTCGACGCACCTGCCCGCGGTGTGGTCCTTCCTCCTGGTGGTCCCCATCTTCATGGTGATCGGCTATGTCGGGCAGCGGACGCTCATCCAGGCGAGCCTCGATCGCGGACCCTTCACCGTCCTGCTCGTGACGTTCGGGTTGTCGATCATCATTCAGAACGGGCTGCTCGAGCTCTTCTCCGCCGACAGCCACTCGCTCGACATCGGGTCGTTCGCCAGCGACTCGTTTCGGATCACCTCGCAACTGTCGATCGCGTATCTGTCGATCGCGATCTTCGTCGTGGCCGTCGCCGTCCTGCTCGCGCTGCAGCTTGTCTTGTCCCGGACGCAGGTCGGCAGGATGATCCGCGCCGTTGCCGACGATCCGGAGGCCGCACAGCTCGCCGGGGTCGATCACCGGCACGTGTTCGCGGTCTGTTCGGCGATCGCGTTCGCCACCATCGCGCTCGCCGGACTCACGTTCGGGATGTATTCGTCGTTCAATCCGAGCATCGGACCCAGCCGCCTTCTGTTTGCGTTCGAAGCGGTCGTCATCGGCGGGATCGGATCGCTCTGGGGGACGCTGATCGGAGGGATCATCCTCGGCGTCGCGCAGGTGGTCGGGGGCCGGATCGATCCGAGCTTCCAGGTGCTGTCGGGGCACCTCGTCTTCCTGGCGGTGCTGGCCGTCCGGCCGCAGGGCCTGATCGGTGGGAGGGTCGAAGCATGAGCGAGACTCCGGGCGCCGCGGCGTCCGCTTCCGGCGTCCGCGTCGTGCGATCGCGCCACACGATCCGCTGGACCGCGGCCGGCGCGGTCGCGCTCATCGCGGTCCTGGCCTACCTCCCGTACGCGGTGTATGCGGGGACCACCGACACGCTCGTCAACCTGTTCATCCTCGTCACGATGGCCAGCATGTGGAACCTGCTCGCCGGGTACGCGGGTCTGGTGTCGGTGGGACAGCAGGCGTTCATCGGGCTCGGCGCCTATCTGCTCCTGTACCTGGCGCTCCGAGGCGTCGATCCGTTCCTCGCGATCCCGCTTTCGGCTCTGGGGTGCGCCGCGCTGGCCGTCCCCATCTCGCTGTTGGTGTTCCGATTTCGTGGCGGCTACTTCGCCATCGCGACGTGGGTGGTCGCCGACGCCTGCCAGCTGTTCGTGAGCCGGTCGACCACGCTGGGGGGCGGAACCGGCTCCGGCGTCGCCGGGTTCCCCGACATCGACCCCGGATTGCTCGGCGCGTACGTGTATTGGTCGGCCCTCGTGGTGATGGTGCTCTCGCTCGGCGCCGCGTACATGCTGCTTCGCGGCCGGCTCGGGCTCGTCCTGACCGCCATCCGCGACGACGAGATCGGGGCCCGCAGCGCCGGCGCGCGGGTAACCAGGGCCAAGCGCGTCGTCTATCTGGTCGCCGCCGCCGGCTGTGGCGCCGCCGGCTGCCTGCTCGCGGTGAGCCAGCGGTTCGTTCAGCCCGGATCGGTCTTCAGCGTCCAGTGGTCGGCAGAGATGATATTCGTGACCGTCATCGGCGGCATCGGTTCGATCGAAGGGCCGATCGTGGGGGCGATCATCTACATCGTTCTGCAACAGACGCTCGCCCAGCAGGGCGCCTGGTATCTCATCCTGCTCGGCACGGTGGCGGTCGTCGTCGCCGTCTGGGCGCCTCGAGGGATCTGGGGTCTCATCTCGTCGCGCACGAACCTGCGCCCGTTCCCCACCGGGTATCTCCTCCGACGCGACACGACGCCCGATGCGTAGAGGATCCGCGCGCGCCTGGATGGTGTTGCCGAGCGTCCTGCTCGTCGCCGGGTGCAGTGGGGGCTCCGCGGCGCCGACCGACTCACTCTCGGCCTCCCCACCGGCCTCCTCCCCGCCGGCCTCCTCACCGGCGACGCCGGCGAGTCCCTCCCCGAGCGCCCTCGGCGCGCATTTCGAGAACGCGTCGGTCTCGATCGACTACCCCGCGGACTGGCGGCAACAGGACCAGGAGAGCGGTCCGCTGTTCCTGTATCCCGGTGGGGGGGCGGTCGTCGGTATCCAGGTGGCCAGGTGGCCGAAGACGCTCGCAAAGCTCGTCAAACCGGCCGAGGACGTGGAGAGGGGCGGCTTCGACACCTTCGAGCTCGACGGGACGGCGGACGCCACGCTGGATGGGAACCCGGCGATCGAGCTGACCTTCCACGGCGCCTTGAAGGACGGAACCACGTTCCGCGCCTTCGCGATCTGGTCGGTGACCGGCGGCCGCGCCTACCGCTTCGGGTTCAAGGCGCACACCGACGAGTTCGACGACCTTCTGCCGATCGCGCAGGCCATGATGGCGAGCTTCCGCATTCTCTAGGTCGGGCCGGACCCGGCGTTTGGCTTGGGTCCTCGAGATCTAGGAGGCGGAAAGGATCACCTTCAACGCGTTGGTTTCTCCGGCCCTCGAGAACGTGTCGTAGGCGTCCATCGCGTCGGACAGCGCGAATCGGTGCGTCGTGAAACGCGTGGGGTCGATCGTTCCCGCCTGGATGGCTTTGAGCAGGGTCGGGATCGTGAACGTGTCGACGAGCCCCGTCGTGATCGTCACGTCGCGCGTCCACAGCGTCTCGAGGTGCAGCACGGCCGGCTTGCCGTGCACGCCCACGTTGGCGACATGGCCTCCCGGGCGGACGAGCTCGGTGGCCTGCTCGAAGGTCTCCGGCAGGCCGACGGCCTCGATCGTGACGTCGGCTCCCAGCCCGTCGGTCAACTCGTCGACGGCTGCCTTCGCGTCGGCAGGATCCACCGCGCGGTCGGCCCCGAACGCCTCGGCCCAGGTACGGCGGGCGGGCGTCGGGTCGATCGAGATGACGGCCGCCGGCGAGTAGAGGTGGGCCCCCATGACGGCGGCGAGCCCCACCGGGCCTGCCCCGATGACCGCTACGACGTCTCCCGGCCGGACGGTCCCGTTCAAGACGCCGACTTCATACCCGGTCGGCAGGATGTCCGACAGATACAGCACCTGCTCGTCGGTGAGCGTCTCCGGGATCTTGTAGAGCGAGTTGTCCGCGAACGGGACCCGCGCGTACTCGGCCTGAACCCCGTCGATCAGGTGGCCGAAGATCCAACCACCACCACCGAGGCATTGGCCGAAGTTCCCCGTCTTGCAGAACCGGCACCTGCCGCACGCCGAGATGCACGAGAGCAGAACATGGTCACCGATGTCGAAGGAGTGCACGCCGGCCCCGAGCTCCGTGACCGTGCCCACCGCCTCGTGTCCGAGGATCCGGCCGGCCGTCATCTCCGGGACGTCTCCCTTGAGGATGTGCAGGTCGGTCCCGCAGATCGTCACGGCGTCGATCTTGACGATCGCGTCGGTGTCGACCTCGATCTTCGGGTCGGCGACCTCGTCCCAGCTCTTCTCTCCGGGTCCGTGATACACAACTGCGCGCATGGCATCCTCCTCGTCATCTTGGCTCGTCATCCCGGCTCGCCACGTCCTGGCTCGCCACGTCCTTCCCCGATGCTCTCCGAGCCCGGGCGATGACGGAAGGACGAACGCCCCTGTTTTAGGGGGTCTCCCGGCCCGCTCCGCGCCCGAAGCCGGTGAGCACCTCGTCGATCCTTCCCGCAGCTCGTCGCCGTCGAACGAGCGGCCGTGGCCGGAATGCACGATCCCGGCGGGCAGGGCCCGAAGCCGCTCCAGCGACTCGGCGAAGGCGTCCCGGTCCGTCCATCCGAGCGGCGCGTCCACGTAGACCGCGTCGCCGCTGAAGCAGGCCGCCCGCTCGCCATCCCACAGGCAGATCGACCCGGGGGTGTGGCCGGGCGTGTGGAGCACCTCGAACGCCCGGTCGCCGAGATCGATCACGTCGCCCTCGCCGACGAGAGTTGTCGGCGACGAGGCGGCCGTCGACCAGGCGGCGACGTCGAACCCTTCCTCGGGCACGGCCGTCAGGGCAACCTCGGAGGGAACCGGACACTCGTAATAGGTGAAATCCTCGATCAGCCATTCCGGGAAGTCGGATCGAAGCAACCGGAGCGGGGCGGGGATCGGCATGGCTGCGTCGGCGGCGTGCGACCGGCGGTCGGGGAACTCGTGAAGCCCGCCGATGTGATCGAAGTGCCCGTGCGTTGCGACGACGACGACGGGCCGGTCGCCACGGAGCCGGTCGATGTGGGGACGGAGCGGCCCGATGCCGTTTGCCGCGTCGACCACCAGGTCCCGGTCGCGCCCGGCCACGTGCCACACGTTGGACTCGAGGAACGGGTCGACGAACGGCTCCCACAGCCGGGTCACGCCGTCGCCGAGTGCCTCCGCACGAAACCAGTCCGGCCGCACCGGCAGACCGAGCGACCGGTCATCGACGTTTCCCATCAGGCGGACGGTACCGCAGGTCCCGTCACCTGATATCCATTCGGGCGTGATCGAGCGCCGGATCCGGGGGCTGCTGTTCGACTTCGACGGGTTGCTGGTCGACACCGAGACGCCGACCCGCCTCGCCTGGCGGGAGGCCTACGAGGCCCGCGGCCAGCGGCTCCCCGAGGATCTGTGGGCGGCCGCGGTCGGCACGCGCGATCCGTTCGACCCGTTCGTTCATCTCCAGGAGGTAAGCCGGCAGGACCTGTCGGACGTCGCGGAGCAGCTGGCCGCGCGAGAGGCCGAGCTGGTTCGACAGGAGCGGCTGCGTCCCGGCGCGGCGGGCTGGATCGAGGACGCCAGGGCCCGGGGCCTTCGGCTCGCCGTCGTCTCGAGCAGCACGACGGCCTGGGTCCGCGAGCACCTCGACCGGCTGGGCATCGGCGACCGGTGGGACGGCCTCTTCTGCGCCGATGACGATCCTTCGTCGGCCAAGCCGTCCCCGTTCCTGTACCGTTCGGCGCTCGATGCGTTGGATCTCGAAGCCGGAGAAGCCGTTGCGCTGGAGGATTCCCCGAACGGGATCGCGGCTGCGAGCGCCGCGGGAGTGTTCGTCGTGGCCGTCCCGAACCCCGTGACGCAGGTCATGGACCTGTCGGGCGCCGATCTGTTCCTGGCCTCCCTGGCGGATCTGCGTCTGGGCGAGCTTCTGGCCCGTCTCGAGGGGAGCTTCGGCGGATGAAGCTCCTCGTGATCGGCGGCACACGGTTCTCCGGCCGGGCGTTGTCCGGGCTCGCACTCGAACACGGTCACGAGGTGACGCTCTTTCACCGGGGGAGCGGCCCCGAGGACCCGTGGCCCGAGGCCGAGCACATCCACGGCGACCGAAACGGCGGCATCGGGCTCCTCGGGGGCCGCGCCTTCGACGCCGTGGTCGACATGTGCGGGTTCGTCCCGCGAGAGGTGCGCGAGTCGGGGGCCGCGCTGGCCGGCGCCGGCCTCTACGCGTTCGTGTCTTCGGTGTCGGTTCACACCGACGACGCGCGGCCGTATGCGACCGAGGACGACGACATCCGCGAGCCGGCGCCTCCCGAGACCGAAGAGGTCACGGACCTGACGTACGGACCGCTCAAGGTCGCGTGCGAACTTGAGGTCCGCCGCCGGTTCGGTGATCGATCACTCGTCGTGCGGCCGGGGTTGATCGTCGGGCCGCACGATCCAACCGACCGGTTCACCTATTGGGTCCGGCGTGTGGCGGGCGGTGGCGAAGTGCTCGCGCCGGGGCCGCCTTCGTATCCCGTGCAGTGGGTCGACGCGCGCGATCTGGCGGAGTTCATCCTGTCGATGTGTGAGGCGGGAACCGGTGGAACGTTCTCCGCGGTTACGCCCGCGGGTGAGCACACCATGGAAGAGCTCCTCGAGACATGCCGCTTCGTCTCCGGCTCCGACGCGACCCTGACCTGGGCCGACCAGGCCTTTCTCGACGAGCGCGGGGTCGAGGCGTGGAGCGAACTGCCGTTGTGGATCCCGCAGGAGCCGGGCGCCATGCTGGGCGACTCCTCGCGCGCGATCGCGGCCGGTCTCGGGGCTCGGTCGGTGACGCAGACCGTCGCCGACACGCTGGCCTGGGATCGGGAGCGGCCGCAGACATGGCCGATGGGTGCCGGGCTCGACCCGGACCGCGAACGCACGCTGCTCGCGGCTTGGCATGCACGAGGCCTGCCGGGGGGCAGCCACCTGGCAGATCCCGATCGGTGGTGAGTCCCATCCGTTCGTGTCGGTGAACGTTGCGGGCTCTCAGTTGCAGCAGGCGGATCCGAGGGTCTGCCGACACGCCCGGTGGTCGGCGCTGCCTAGAACGAGTGACTCAGTGCGAGAAGTAGTCGGCCTTGTCGTAGAGCCGGACGTTGTGACAGGCGGGGCATACCTCGCCGATGTCCTCCACCCTCACCGCGGGGTCCTCGTCGCCGCCCTTGCGCTTGACGGGCGCGGCGGGCTGCGCTTCGAGGAACAGCATGGTCCCTTCGAACTCGGTCCCGCAGGATTTGCATTTCAAATAGATGCATCCATGGTCTCACGTCCGGCTGGTTGTGAGCATCGCGGCCTCACCGGACCGTGAAATCGGCCCCTGCCAGCTTCGTGTAACTGTCGTCCGCCAGCAGATAGAGGCTGTATCTGCCGGGCTTGATCGGCCAGGGTCCCTCGGCGGCCATGTTGATCGTGGCGCGGCCGTCGACGGTCGCGTCCGCATAGAGCCACTGGGCGTAGGAGGCGACGTTGGGGTCGGCGTGCCGCCGGTACACGCCGATCCAATCGAATCGGTTCCCGGGCGAGAAGCTCCAGGTCACTTCGATCGGGTCGCCAACGCCGTAGCTCCGCCGGTCGGTCGTGATCACGGGTCCCATACCGACGTCGTTCACCCAGAACGGGATGGTGGAGAGCGACCGGCCGGAGGCGTCGAGCAGGGCGGCGTCGTACGCGCCGGCGGTCCAGTCACCGCTGGGCTTCAGCTCGACGACCCCGTCCGTTCCCACCGCCGGAGCCTCGGCGACCGATGACGTCGCCGGGTCGCCGCCGGCCGGCACCGCGACGACGCGGTGAGCTTCGGCGTCGGGGGCATGGAACCGAACGGTGGCGGTCTCGTCGGTCTCGATCAACCGCCGGTCGACCGCGACCATCGTCGGCGGCGCGGCGAGCGAGACATCGAACGTCGTGACTTCTGCCCGGTGGTCGCTCGGCCACGGTGTGATCACGACGTCGACGCCGGGGACACCGGCCTCGCCGACGATCTGCGTCTGGACCGGCTTCGCCGGCCCGCCGTCGTAGATGAAGTCGATCCGATCGCGGGTATCGCCGCGTCGGTACGGGTTGTAGCCGGACACGAACGGCCGGTTCGCCGGCCACGTCAGCCCGGGATCGGCCGCCGGGTCCGGGAAGAGCTCGCGGTAGGAGTCCCGGAGCCCAGCGGCCTCCACGACCTCACCGACGGGCCAGTCGACCGGGTGCTTCTTGTCCGGCTGACCCTTGATCGCGTCCGGCGTCCAGTCCAGGTGCGAAGGGGTGTTGAAGTCGCCCATCAAGAACACCGGCATTCCTCCGGAGACAGCGAGGAGAGCGCTTCGACCGTGGGTTGCACCGCGGGAACTCGCAATCGATTCTCGATGGCGACGACGTCGTCCACGCTCATGCCGGCACGAATGTGGAACGGGCCGTAGCTCTGCGACGGCAGGTGCACGTTGCCGATCGCGATGACCCGGCCGGGCTCGACCTCGACGTAGGTGAACAGGCTGTCGTCGGCCGGCGCCAGCAGGGGGAACTTCGAGACGATCTGGGTTCGGTTGTCGAAGTAGTCCCAGCCGAGGGCTCGGGCAATGCGCGGCATCTGTGCGTAGCCCTCCTCGATGGCGACCACGTCGGCCCCGGCAGCCTCGATCGCCTTCGGGACGCTGCGGAAGTCGACCTGTGTGCCGCCGTACTCGATGTTGAACTCCATGAGCTTGATGCGGACCGGCGGCCCCGGTGTCGCGGACCGCGGCGTCGTGACGGGCGCCGACGGGCTCGGCGCCGGCGAGCCCCCGATACACGCGGCCAGAGAGATCGTGCCCACGACGGCTGCAACGGCAACCACCGACCGCCCGGCGCCGGCACACCGGGCGCCGCGACTCCGTGACATGCGCGGGACGATACCGGCTCGGCGATTCGTCAACGGGTCGACAGGCGCCAGAGACGTTCTCCATCTTCGAGCTCGTCGGTCGGGATCATGCTGAGCCGGCGCGCGACACCCTTTGACGCCTCGTGGTCGTCGTGGATCGCCGCGACGAAGTCCCCGACGCCGACCGGCCCGGCGAGACATTCCATCATCGCGGCGGCGCCCTCCGACGCGTAGCCCTGCCGTTGGGAGGCGAGTCCCACGACCCACGCGAGCCGCGCGGAGTCGCCGTCCACGGTCGCTTGGAGATATCCGACCGCACGGCCATCGTCCTTGATTCGCATCACCCAGTTGAGCCACAGCTGTGTTCCATCGGGCGATCGTCGTGAGGCAAGGCCGGCGTAGCTGGCACGAAGCGCCTCGACGCTCGCCGGGGGCTCGTCACCGGTGAACGCGCCCAGGTGAGGATCGAGCAGCATCTCGAACATCTCTTCCGCGTCGGCCTCGGTGATCGGAACCAGATCGAGCCGAGCGGATTGGATGCGCAGGACTGCGTCGTCGGGAGTTGTGACCATCGCTTGCACGCTCCTGGCCGCGGTCGCGAGCGCGACCGCCAACCGGGCACGAACCTTTCCTAACTTGAGCACGTGGATGGGGGCGGCCGCCAGTGCACGGCCGGGCAACCGATGCGATCGGCGTCGTGGATTGACAGATCTCGATGAATGGGGGTACCTTCCGCTGTATCGATCAACATCAATGAAGGGCGTGTTCGATGGTCGCCAAACTGCTCCAGGAGATTTCGCCGGACCCCGTGGCCTGCTGCACGCCGATGGCCACCCCCGACATCACCACGGATCAAGCCGAGACCCTGGCCTCCATCTTCAAGGCGCTTGCCGACCCGCATCGGGTTCGCATCGTGAACCTGCTCGCCAACGCGACGGAGCCGGTGTGCGTCTGCGACTTCATGCCGCAGCTCGGGCTGTCGCAGGGGACCGTGAGCTTCCACCTCAAGAAGCTGCTTGCGGTCGGTTTGCTGGACCGGCAGGAGCGAGGGACGTGGGCGTACTACTCGCTCAAGCGCGACGGCTTGGACCGGCTCTCGACGGTGTTCGACGTGAAAGGGGCATGACGTGATCAAGGCCATCGATCTTCGTGAGGACGTACGGCAGCGCTACGCCGAGGCAGCGAGCGCGGTGACGACCGGTGCGGGCGTGGCCTGCGACTGTTGCCACCCGGGGACGACGTGCGCGGAAGAGGGACACACGTTCGGGCCCGAGCTGTACGAGGCCCTGGCCGACGAGGGCCTCCCCGAGGCCGCGGTGCTCGCGAGCCTTGGCTGCGGCAACCCCACCGCCGTCGCCGACCTGCATCCCGGTGAAACGGTGCTCGATCTGGGATCGGGCGGCGGCATCGACGTGCTGCTGTCCGCCAAACGGGTCGGGCCGACGGGCAAGGTCTACGGGCTCGACATGACCGACGAGATGCTCGCCCTGGCGATCAAGAACCGTGACGACGCCGGAGCCACCAACGTCGAGTTCCTGAAGGGGTACATCGAGGAGGTGCCGCTTCCGGCGAGCACCGTCGATGTCATCATCTCCAACTGCGTCATCAATCTGTCCACGGACAAGTCTCGGGTATTCGCGGAGATGCATCGGGTGCTCCGGCCCGGCGGTCGCGTCGGCGTCAGCGACGTCGTCGCCGACAACGAGCTCACACCCGACCAGCGAGCCGAGCGCGGCACCTACGTCGGCTGCATCGCCGGCGCGTTGTCGTTCGAGGAGTTCGAGGCGGGCCTGCGCGCCGCCGGATTCACGGAAGTGAGCATCACGTCGACCGACGAGCCCATCTCGGGCATCCACTCAGCGATCGTCAAAGCAACGAAGTCGGCGTAGGGGCCGCGGCAAGGGAGGCCATCGTGAGTGAGACAAGTGGACCGGTTGCGAACGTCGACGGCGTCGTCGAGCGGCTTTCCGAAGCGTTTGCCGGCGTGTTCTCCGTCGAGACCGTCCGTCGATACGTCGAGGAGTCGCTGGACCAATGGCCCAACGCCGGCATCTCCATCTATCTCCCGATGCTCGTCGAACGCTTCGCCAAGGAGCGACTCCGCGCGCTGGCTCACATCGAAGGCAAGGTCATGAAGGAGAAGCCGGAGGTCCTGTTCGTCTGCGTCCACAACGCCGGCCGCAGTCAGATGGCGGCTGCCCTGCTCGACCACCACGCCGAGGGGCGGGTGCACGTCCGTTCGGCGGGAAGCACGCCGGCCGAGGAGATCAACGCCGCTGTGGTGCAGGCCATGGTCGAGATCGGGATCGACATCTCGAAGGAGTTCCCCAAGCCGCTCACGGATGAGGTCGTCCGTGACGCGGACGCGGTCGTGACGATGGGCTGCGGCGACGCGTGCCCCGTCTACCCGGGCAAGCGATACCTCGACTGGGAATTGTCCGATCCGGCCGGCAAGAGCCTCGACGAGGTCAGGGCGATCCGCGACGAGATCGACCGAAGGGTGCGCGCTCTGCTCGACGAACTGGTGCCGGCCGCAAGCTGACGAGGCCTGTCACGCAGGACTCAGCCCGGCGGTGACACGACCGGCGAGGGGCGGGACTGCCGGCAGCGGGTGCTAGCGCTTCCAGAACATCCACCAGGGAGCCTTGGCCGGCGGCACCTCTCCACGCTCGGCGGCCTCCTCGGCGTGGATCTCCTCGGTCTCTTTGACGAGCCTCTCGTGGTCGGCCTCGTGCCTCAGCTGTTCGCCTTCCATGCTCTCCAGCGCGTCGGACTGTCTTTCGGGGCCACCTTCCTCCATGCTCATTGCTCGTCCCTCCAGGCGAGAACGCTATTCCCTCCAGCCTAGACCTTTGCCTTCAGGACCATGCCCTCAAGTCAGTGGGCCGAGGCGGACCTCCGGGGCGCCGGTGAGCCGCTTCGCTTCGCGGACCCCGGACGTCATTGCGCCGTCCGCGAACGCGAGCCGGGCGGACGTCGTGGCTTCGCCGGCGAACAGGAGGCGCCCACCGACGGGTTCGCCGATCGCGTCGGGGTCGGCGCTGGTGGCCCCGAGCGGCAGGTACGTGTAGGACCCGCCGGCATAGGGGTCGGCCACCCATGCCGTGCGGACGACCTCGATCGGTTCCGGGACCGGGACGTGGATCGCCTCGCCGATCAGCCCGAGCAACTCCGCGACGGCCTCGCCGTCCGACAGCTGGTTCAGCCGGTCCGCCGAACGACCGCCCGTCTGGGCGACCAGGATCGGTCCGCCGTCGAACGCATCAAGGCCCACGAGGAACGGCGTCCAGTTGCCTCGGCTCCCGGGCAGAACCATCAGATGTGGAACGCCGGCGGGTCTCCAGAACGCGTCCTCGAAGCGCATCGCCACTTTCTCGTACCGCCCGAAACCGAGACGGTCGATCGTGGCGACGCGCTCGGACGGCAGCGGGGGATCGAACGCGATCGCCCCGCGCTGAAGCGCGCCGAGCGGCACGGTCACAACGAGGTGCGAGCATTGCTCGACGCGTCCATCGGAAGTCCGCGCGCGGACGCCGCCCGAAGCGACGGTCACCTCCTCGACCACCTCGCCCAGCCGCACGTCGACGCCGGCCGCCATGGACTCGACCACGCGACGGTATCCGCCGCCCGGCAGGTCTCCGATGTAGTCGCCCTCGTACTCGAGGGTGTTCCCGGGAAAGAACTGGAGTGACTGCGCCTCAGGCTCCGCGGAGACGTCGAGCTCGGTAAAGAGCGTCACGGCGTCGCGGATTCGCCGGGCGCCGTGAGCGTGGTCGTTCACGAACCGATCGATGGCGTCGGCGACCGAGGCGTCGGGACCCAGGCCGGTGCGCAGATCGCCGGCCGCGGCGGGGAAGGAGTCCAGCGCCATCAAGACCTCGGTGAGCTCCGTCGGCGCAAGAAGGCGTCCCGCTCCCCGGTCCAGGGCCGCCAGCTCGAAGATGACGTCGCCCGGGCGTCGCGGGATCTGCGCGAGATCCACGAAGCGCGTCATCGGATTCCCCACCGGCGTGTGGATCCACGAGCCGCCCAGATCCACCGGCCACCCGCCGAGCTCGACGGTGTGCAGGCGCCCTCCGATCCGGTCGCGCGCCTCCAGGACCAGGCATTCGATCCCCGCATGCCCGAGCGCGTTCGCGACCGTGAGGCCGGCGATCCCCGCGCCCACGACCACAACCCGTTCGACCGGCGAGTCGAGTCCGCCCGGTACCTCGCGGTTGCCGCCGTCGAATGCAAGGCTGGGCATCTCGGCGGGCGTCATCGCGGAACCCTAAGAGGCGACTACGCCGAGGGTCAACGTGTGGACGTCACGGGAGCAACCGAGCGGCTCGTCGCGCGTCTGACAATGGGGGGGTGACTCCTCCTAACCGGTGTTCTGCAATCCGGCGGCGATACCGGCAATGGTCAGGTGGACGAGACGCGGTGCGTCTCCGCCCTCGCCCTGCCGGAGGTGCTCGAGCGCATGAACCTGCAGGAACGAGAGGGCATCGACATACGGATTGCGCAGGTCGATCGCGCGTCGCAGGACCGGCTTGTTTCCGAGCAGCACTCCTCGTCCGGTGGTTGCAAGGGTCAGCTCCATCGTGAGCTCGTGCTCCCGGCGAATGAGTGCGGCGATCTCGGCGTCGTCTCCGAACTCGAGGTATCGCTCTGCAATGGCGAGATCGGTCTTTGCGAGCGAGAGTTCGGCATTCTCGACGAACGACGTGAAGAAGGGCCACTCCTCGTACATGATCCGAAGGTCTTGCAGGCCGCCGGGACGTCGTGCGATTGCTGCCAGGCCGCTCCCGATGCCGTACCAGCCGGCGAGATTCACACGCGACTGGCTCCACGCGAACACCCACGGGATCGCGCGGAGGGTTCGCAGATCCGGCGACTCCGTTCGCCGAGCCGGCCTCGACCCGATGCGCAGCGACTCGATCTCGCGCATCGGCGTCACCCGCATGAAGTAGTCGACGAACCCGGGGCGCTCGACGAGGCTTCGCCAGGTGCGCTCCGAAGCGCCCGCCATGCGTCCGGCCGCGGCCCGGAATCGCCGCCAGCACGCCTCGGCCTCCGCTTCATGTTCGGGCGTCGACGCGATGAGGACCGCATTGGTCAGCTGCTCGAGGTGGCGGACGGCGATCGGCAGACTGCCGTAGCGGGCGAACGCCACCTCGCCTTGTTCGGTCACTTTGAATCGGCCGTCGATCGATCCGGCTGCTTGGCCGAGGATGGCACGGTTCGTCGGACCGCCCCCACGACCCAGGGCGCCACCGCGGCCGTGAAAGAGCGTGAGACGGATGTCTCGGCGACGAGCCCATCGCGCCAGATCATGACCTGCTCGATGCAGGGCGACGTTTGCCGCAAGCACACCGATCTCCTTCGCCGAGTCCGAGTAACCCAGCATCACTTCCAATGAACGTCCCCGGGCTGCGAGACCACGTGCGAACGAGCGGTGGTCGATCAGCTCTTCGAGGATCGGGACGGCGCGCCGCAGGTCGTCGCGCGTCTCGAAGAGGGGGACGACCTCCAGCTCCGGGATCTGATGCTTGGGCGCTCGCCGCGCCAGGGTCAGGACGTTCGTCAGGTCTCGCGCAGATCGGGTGAAGCTGACCACGTACCGATGGCAGGCGTCCCGGCCGAGTGTTCGTTGGATCTCGGCGATCGCGGGAAACGTCGCGAGTACGTCCTTGGTTTCCCTCGATAGCTGCCGTCGCGCCCGCAACTCGCGCAGTGCGCGCGTGTGGGCATCCGCGTGCCGGCGCACCTCGAGCTCCGCCAGGTGGAAGCCGAACGCCTCTACTTGCCAACGCAAGTGCTGCAGCTCGCCGAAGGCCGATCGAACCGCTCCCGCCGCGGCGAGCGAGCTCTGGACGACACGGAGCTCACGCGCGAATTCGTCCGCGTCCGCATACCCCCCCGGAGCGTGAACGCGGGTCGCCGCGAGGCGGTGGGCGCCGAGCGCGAGCGCGCGGCGGTGCGGGGCGTCCGAGAGACGCCGGCCGAGCTCGCGGGCAACCTGCGGCAGACGGCGCTCCCCGGCACGCAGCAGGTGGGCGAGCTCTGCGGACGCAGGCGTACCCGAGTCGCTCGCCGGCGTTGCCCGTGCGATTCGTCTCGTCGCGGCCTCGAGACCCAAGAGCACGTGTTCCGAAGCGATCCTTGCGGCGGCGACGGTGACCTCGGGAGTTACGTGCGGGTTCCCGTCGCGATCGCCTCCCACCCAGGTTCCCCAGCGGATGGGGACATGCTCGAAGGCCGGAGGCCGCGTCCCGGTCCCGGGAGCCAGAGCGTCGTCGAGCCGGCGGCAAAACGCGGGGAGAGAGCGAAAGATGGTGTGATCGAACAGCGCCATGACGGTCCGCACTTCGTCGAGGGGCTCGGGGCTCTTTGGGCGCAGCGGATCGGTTCGCCACAGCATCGTGATCTCTTCCGTCAGGCGACGCCCCGCCTCGGCCGTCTCGAGCGCCGACCTGCGTGGGTCGTCGAGCCGATCGAGCACGGCTGCGATGCGCCAGAGCGTCTCCACGACCGCCCTGCGGCGCGCTTCGGTCGGGTGGGCGGTTAGAACCGGCATGATCCTGACGCCGTCCGACAGCGCCGCAATCCCTGCGTCCCCGTGGCGTTCGCGGATCGACTCGATCGCGGGTGAGAGTGCGTCCTCGGGGGCCGGACCGTGTTGCAGCGTCCGTACGCGCTGCCGTTCCTCGGCGAGGTTGGCCAACTGGAAGTAGCACGTGAACGCGCGGGCCACCTGTTCCGCCCGCGCCGGCTCGAACGAGGCGACGATCCGTTCTGCGAGCCGTTCTCGCGCCGGGCTGGGATCGCGCCGGAACGCGATCGTTGCCCGCCGGAGGCGTTCGACGTCCTCCAGGAGGTCGGGGCCCACTGCCTCCGTCAGTACGTTGCCCAGCGTCGTCGACAGCAGGCGCACCTCACGGCGAAAGGGCGCCGGCATCTCGTACTGGTGGTCGGGCATGGCTTGTCGATGATGACGGATTCGCCTTTGTGTCGGGCATCACCCGGAACACGACAGCACGGCGGACGCAGCCGCGAAGGGAGGAGCCGTCAGGATCGCTGGGCCGACGACCGGGCGCGGACTGTGTCATGGAGGAGCATCAACCTCATCGACCAGTACCCCGGTCGTGGCTCGGGAAGCTCGTGCCGGGACCAGAAGGAGTTGACCCCTTCGCACGGATCAGCTTGAGCCGGCCGGGTCCAAACCTATGTCGCGTGCTTCAGTCGGCCGTGGCTGTTGCATACCGCGGGCGCCCGCCAAGCCGATAGACCTGGATGATCACCCCGCTGGGAGTGGACCGCGATTCCACCAGTTCAAGCGCTGCGTCCGGGCCGCTGTCGGGGAACAGCCGCGTGCCCTGGCCGACGACCACGGGGAAGATGAACAGATTCATCTCGTCTACGAGGTTGTGCTCGAGCAACCACCGGAACAGGGCGCCGCTGCCGTGCACCTGCAACTCACCCGCCGGCTTGGCTTTCAGCTCGCCGATGGCCGCCGCGAGGTCACCGGAGAGGACGGTCGTGTTCGCCCAGCGCGGTTCGGTGAGCGTGGTCGATGCGACGTACTTGGGCCGCGTGTTCAACGCCGTCCAGATGGGGCTGTTGCCCGGATCGTCCCACGTTCCCCAAGAGCCGGCGAAGATCTCGTAGGTGCGTCGGCCGAACAGGAACGTGTCGGCGCGCTGGTAGATCTCGTCCATGACAGTCCCGGCTTCGTTGTCGAAGTGAGCCCATCCGCCGCGCTCGAATACGCCGCGTTCGTCCTCGTCCGGTCCGCCGGGCCCCTGCATGACTCCGTCGACGGAGACTTGCACGGTGGTCGTCAGCCTCATGGGTTCCTCCCTCACCACTAGTTGAGCTTTCAACTACCGGAGAGGATGGCCCGATGTGATTGAAATGTCAACCAACTGGCGAAACTGCCGCTAGGCTGGGGGTATGGCTGAGACCCGGTGGCTGAGCGAGGACGAGCAGCGGACCTGGCGGACGTTCGTGATGGCTACCAAGCTGCTCTGGGATCAACTGGAACAGGAGCTCGACGAGCAGACGGAGGTTCCCAGTCACTACTACGAGGTCCTGGCCCGCCTCGCGGAGGTCTCCGAGCGGCGGCTGCGGATGAGCGACCTGGCCGACCTATCCCAGTCGTCGCGCAGCCGGCTGTCCCACTCCATCGCTCGGCTGGAGTCGCTCGGCTGGATCCGGCGCGAGGCCTGTCAGACGGACCGCCGGGGAGCCTTTGCCGTCCTCACCGACGAGGGCTTCTCCGCGCTCGAGGCTGCCGCCCCGGTGCACGTGGAGGGTGTGCGCAAGCACCTGTTCGACCAACTCGACGTTGAGCAGCTCGAGGAACTACGGCGGATCAGCGAGCGAGTGCTCGAGCACCTGGTGGCTGTCAAAGAATTGTCCCCCGAGGAACTGGGACGGCTCGGCATGCCCCTCCAGCCACGCAGCTAGTGGTGGGGACAGCTCGCGGGTCGATGTCACCGGTCCGACAGCGAGGCAAGTCCACCTTGCTCATAGCGGGCGATCCGGGAATGGATACCGCCGCTCCATGACACTCAGCTCCAGCAGCACGGCCCACCTCCATGACGAGATGAGCGGTGTCAAGCATCAGCCGGAGCCACCGTCAAGGATCAGCCGAAACAGGTGTCGTGGATCAGCCGAATCTGTGTCAAGCCTCAGGTGACGCCGGAGTGTCGAGCATCACCCGGAACACGACAATCAGATGGTGCCCCCGGGAGGAATCGGACCTCCGCACCCGGTTTAGGAAACCGGTGCTCTATCCACTGAGCTACGGGGGCGGGCTATGCAGAAAAGCTGGTCGAGAACCCGGTCGAGAACCTCCTTGGGGCGTCGAGAGTGTCCGACTACAGCCTATCGACGGGCGGGTTGGGGAACAGGAGGACAGGTGCGCGGATCCGCGGCGTCGCGGCTCGCCGCTTCTCCGGAGGAAGTTGGGAGGCCCTAGGCGGCGATGGCCTTCGGAGGCGGGGTTTACTGACCCCGCCGTTCCTCTTCGCGAGGTACAGCGTGAGGGAGTTGACGAGAAGGGCGTGGCCGAGAAGGTTCGACAGCAACCTCGACAACCTCCCGACTGCACTCGCTGACACGTCTCGCTCGTTGAACGCTGCGGACCGCGACGTCGTATTGGCCTCGTCCCCAGTACTTCTGCTCCGGGGCTCGGAGCTAGATCGTCTCAGCTATCTGTAGAGCGTCGGTTCCCTGGAGGCTCTCACCCTTGATGTAAAGCTGCACGCCATTTTCGACCCACTCCACCGTGCCTTCGCCAGCCAGAGCTGGAAGCTCCTCACGGATGTGGGCGAACTGCGCCTGGGTGTGCACCTGCGGGTCGTCATTCTCGGCTACACGAGCTTCGTATGCCTGCACGCGGGCATCAGGATCCGCGATGTCTGGCAGGGACTCAACTAGCCAAACGATCCCCCAGACATCCGAATGGAAGACGAGGGTGATTGCCATGAAGGCCCTTGGCGTCCCCTCTGGAGATTCGAAAACGGTCGGCTCCCCCAGAGCCGAAGGCTTAGGTCCGTAGGGGACGAACGACAGGTCCTGAGCGGCTGCTTCGAGCGAGACGACTTCGATACCTGATCCGTTGAACGGTTCCTCCCACCCGACGAACCCGCCACTGTCCCCCTCCGGTAGGCCCTCCACTGGAGACGAGCCCGCCCCTGCCCCCCGCGTGTTCGCACAGGCGGTGCCAAGTAGGATGAGGATCGCAAGCACGAGCGCCACGCGCGATGTGCGAGCTCTCTCAGTGGAACGAATGCGTTGGGTCATGAGTGATCATCCCTTTACAACCTTGTACGCGGTGTCTCCGATGCGCTGCCAATGCCAGTTCGAGATCCCGTCCTGCGGCAGCCCGTTGTCGGGCCACGCAAGCCAGGACCCACCTGAGGAGTAGTACTGGAGCTGGAAATGGTGATCGGAGGCGCCGGTGCCGGTTCCGCCTCGCCGCCCAGTCTCGGCTCTTGGGACACCGGAGGTGAACAACATGTTGGGCGAGCCTGCGGTGTCGTCGATAGTCCCGTCGTGATTCCAGTCGACGTACATATGGAACTGCGTGGCGCTTCCGAAATGCTGCAACCAGAAGCGACCATCGTAGGAGGTGCCATTTCCTGGCGGGTTCGGCACTTGCCCGCCGTTCGCAAACCCTCCCCAGGTGAAACTCCCGCCTGTGCCGTCGTTCCCCTCAAAGAAGTAGAAGAAGAATGGCCCCGGTCCGGGACAACACTCCACCCACCCAACCTCGATAAATTTCGTGTAGCCAGCGTTCGTGAGGTGGGCCGTCGAATGGGCTTCGGGATTGTAGGTAGACATCGGCGAGCAGTTCGCCAGGTCTCTCCAGAGAATAGGGATGGTCCCTCCCGTTCCCTGTGCTGTCGCGAAAACGCCTCCCGAATTCGTCAACGCCCGGACGAAGAGCGTCTCCTCACCCGGGCACGTGGCGTGAGCCGGCAGCTGACCGAGAAAGGGCAAGCCGAGGACAGCGACCGCCAGGGATACTCGCCATATGATGGCCTCACGTCGGCCTCCCAAAATTGACCATACTCCACGTTGTGCAAGGCAGCAACTTCTCGATGTCCAGGGATCAAACCATCTGATAACGGCCACCAGGGTCGGCAAACACCCTTCGACGCGAGCAGAGTCGACAAAGGCGACCTGGTGGTCCTCAAGGACATGATCGAAGCCGGCAAGGTCAGGCCATTGGTCGATAGGGCGTTCTCGCTCGCAGACGTTCCCGAGGCGATGCGCTATCTCCGAGAGGGGAGTGGCAGGAAGGGCAAGATCGTTATCTCCATCTGATCAACCCCTGTGACCACGATCATCACGCGCCTTCATCGGCCTGAGAATGGCCCCCGCGAACTCGACAAGAGGTGTCGGATGAGCCCCCCAAAAGGGCTTCTCCCCTTGTTCCCCCGGCTGTGCCCTAGGGTGCCATTCGACTGATCGGTCCCTAGGTTGGCCGGGTGTGTGAGCAAGGATCAGGCGTCCCGAGAACCTGTCAACGACGTCCCGATGTGGCCTACATCCGTCCCGGGCGGCGGAGACGGCGGTCTTTGACCTGCCCGTTCTAGGTTTTCAACAGGGCCCACGGGGGCGGGTCGCCCGCATTGTAGGGGCGAATCGTTGACCCCAGCCCCTGGAGTGTCATACAGTGTATGACATTATGGCGAAGCGGGTATCCCGGGTGCTGACCGTGTCTCTTCCTCCCGATGCTGCTGAAGACTTCGAGCGGATCGCCGAAGAGGAGGGCCGAAACCGCAGCGAGCTCTTCCGCGAGATGCTCCGGGTCTACCAGGGGTATCTGGAGAGCCGCACCTTCGAGTCCCTCCAGCGGTACGGCGCCGGCCAAGCGGCTCGCGGCGGCATCAAGACCGAGAGGGACGTCGAGCGGCTCATCCGGGAAGCTCGCGGTTGAGGGCCGTCTTCGACACGAACATCCTGATCTCGGCGTTCGTCTTTCCGGGCGGAACGCCGGAAGCGGTCTACCGGTCCGCACTCGAGCGGCGGACGACGTTGATCACCTCGCCTCCCTTGCTCGCCGAGTTCGGCCGGGTGCTCGAGACGAAGTTCGGGTGGGACCCGCCGATGGCGCGCAATGCAGTGGCCCACGTTGCGCGCATCGGCGACGTCGTTCGCCCGATCGAGACCGTCTCTGTGATCGTCGACGATCCGGCCGATGACCGCGTGCTGGAGGCGGCGACGACCGGGAGTGCCGAGGTCATCGTTTCCGGTGATCGCCATCTGCTTCGCTTGAGCTCGTGGCGAGGGATTCGGATCGAGAAGGCCGCGTCCTTCCTCGAGCAGCTCGATACCCCGTAGGTCTTGGCGGTTCGCGTGCCGTCGGGGAAACTGCACGCCGGATGCGTCGACCTAGCGCAGAGGCGTTGCTCTCCGTTCGAACGCCGATGGAGATCGAGTTCGCGCCTGACGGGTCGCGGTTCGTGTTCACCCTCCACGCGGTCGTCTCCGAGCAGGGCGTCACGCAGCCGAGCGATCTGTGGATGGTCGAGGGTGACGGCGCCCCCGTTCAGCTGACGAGCGGCGCGTGGGCGGACACCACGCCGGTCTGGTCGCCGGACGGATCCCGCCTCGCGTTCATCTCGGACCGTGCGGCCTCGGGGCACCACCTTCCGTACACCATGACGCTCGGCGGCGAGCCGGTTCTCGCCGCGACGTTCATGGGAGCGGCCGAGCAGCTCGCGTGGTCGGCCGACGGCCGGCGCCTGCTCGTGATGGCCGCCGATCCGGGCTCCTACTCGCGCGAGGTCTCCGGCACGTTCGTCACCGGCGGCGCGTCGGAGCTGGAGCGCGGGATCCGCCGCTCCTCCGGCGCCTGGCGGCGGCTGTTCATGGTCGATCTCGCCACGGGGGAAGCGACCGAGGTCGGCCCGCCCGGTCTCAGCGTGTGGGAGTTCGATTGGGACGGCGAGAGCTCGACCGCGATCGCCGTGGTGGCGGAGAACCCGGCCGGCAACGGCTGGTACAAGTCGCATCTGGCGCGGATCGATCTCGAATCGCGGACGGCCCAGGTTCTCTACAAGCCGACCTGGCAGCTGGAAGGGCTGGCGCTCTCACCCGACGGCCGGCGCGCCGCGGTGATCGAGGGCTACTCGAGCGACCCGGCGCTCCTCAACGGCAGCGTCATGGTGATCGATCTGACCGACGGCAGCGTCGCCGATCCGTGGCCGGATCTCCAGACGGTCGGCGCAGCGGTCTGGGCCGGCGACGATTCCCTCTGGTACGGACGGATGAACGGGACCGGCACCGCGTGCGGGCGGATCTGGCTCGACGGCCGGCGCGAGGAGGTCTGGGCCGGCGACGCCTTCATCGGCGGCGACGTCTGCAAACCGCAGGTGTTCCTCTCCGAGGGAGGAGCCGAGGTGATGACGACCCACGAGGCGCACGGCGTGCCGCCGGAACTGGCTCGGTTCGATCCCGCCAAGGGCGAGTGGGTCCGGTTCACTTCGTTCAACGACGCGATCGTCGAGGGCGTCGAGTTCCCCGACGTCAGAACGATCCGCTGGTCGGCGGCCGACGGGCTCGAGATCGAAGGCCGGCTGATGACGCCGCGCGGCGCCGACGGGCCGCTGCCGATGCTGGTGCTCGTCCACGGCGGGCCGACCTGGAACTGGAATGCCGTGTTCTCCGATTCCGAGCCGAACGCGGTCCTGCTTGCCGACGCCGGCTACGCGGTGCTGCTGCCGAACCCGCGGGGGAGCACCGGGCGGGACCACGCGTTCGTCCGTGCCGTCCTCGGCGATTCCGGCGGCGGGGACTTCGCCGACATCATGACCGGCGTCGACCGCTGCATCGCCGACGGGGTGGCCGACCCCGAGCGGCTCGGGATCTCCGGTCTCTCCTACGGCGGCTTCATGGCGGGGTGGGCGGTGACGCAGACCGATCGGTTCAAGGCGGCCGTCGCGTTCTCGGTCGTCTCGGACAACACGTCGTTCTTCCTGACGTCCGAGGTCGCCGGGTACGCGGAGATGATCATCGACGGCGTGTGGACGGACCCGGCGGGTGAGTTCGCCGCGCGCTCGCCGATCTTCCACGCGCACCGGTGCACGACGCCGACGCTCGTGATCCAGGGGCAGATGGATCGGTGCACGCCGGTCGGCCAGGGCGAGGAGCTCTACGGCGCGATCGCCGCCACAGGGACCGAGGCAGAGCTGGTCGTCTACCCGAGGGAAGGCCATGTCCCGGTCGAGCGCGCGCACATAATCGACGCCCTCGAACGCACGCAAGCGTGGTTCGACCGCCACCTGCGCCCGAACGACTGACTTCCTCTCGCCCGACTGCGTTGACCGTCGCGACCGCGATCGGCTAGGTTCACTCCAGATCGTAATAGTAAAGAACTCTACCTATTAGCCCAGTGGGAGGCGGCATGGTCGGTCGAGGGCGGACCGTGGCCCGGGCGCCGCTGTTGCTCGCCGTCGTTGCGCTGATGACCTCGGCTTGCATCTCGGGTGGCCCGGCCGCAACAACGACGCCCTCGGCCTCCTCGCTGCCCGCCACGGTCGAGCCGGCTCCGGTTCACGCTGACGCGTTCGTTCGCGTCGACCAGGTCGGCTATCCCACCGGCGAGCCGTTCATGGCGTTCCTGCTGAGCCGGAGGGACGCGACGGGATCGACCTACTCGTTGGTTCGCGACGGCGACGTGATTTCGTCGGGTCCGATCGGAAAGGACATGGGCGCGTGGAGCGACACGTTCCCCCACGTCTACGCCATCGGTGCGACCGCCGGCGATCCGGGGACGTACACGCTCGAGATCGAAGGAACCGTGGTCGCAATCTCACCGACGTTCTTGGTCGACACGCCGCAGAACCTCTTCGCACCGATGCTCGCGAACGCGCGCACGTTCTACGAAGCCCAGCGCGACGGACCCGACGTGATTCGCTCGGTCCTCGACCGGCGTCCCTCGCACCTGCACGACCGGAACGCTCCCGTGTACGAACGCCTCGCGTTCACCCCGGACTACGTTCCGAAGACGCCGGTCCGGGCCGCGGGGGCGCCGCGCGTCGACGTCTCGGGTGGCTGGTTCGACGCCGGCGACTACATCAAGGGAGTCCAGACCGCCAGCTATGCCGCCGCCATGTTGCTCGTCGGCGTCCGGGACTTTCCGGACATGCTCGGCGCCGGGCGCGCCGGCCGACTTCACCGACGAGCTCCGGTTCGAGCTGGACTGGCTTCTTCGGATGTGGGACGACCGAACCCGCACGCTCTATTACCAGGTGGGGATCGGCGACGGGTCGGACGCGTTCGCCGGCGACCACGACCTCTGGCGGCTGCCGCAGGTCGACGACAATTACCGGCCGAAGGATCCCGACTTCCGGTTCGTCCGGCACCGGCCCGCGTTTCGTGCGGAGCCGCCCGGCTCACCGGTCAGCCCGAATCTCGCCGGCCGGTTCGCCGCCGCGTTCGGGTTGTGCGCCCAGGTCTACGGGAGCTCGCATCCGACTTCGCCGCCCGATGCCTCGCCTCGGGCGAGCACGTCTACGCGATGGCCGACACACGCCGAAGCGGTTGCGTCACGTTTGCGCCGTGGGCGTTCTACCCCGAGACCGAGTGGCACTCGGACATGGAGCTCGGCGCGATCGAGCTGACCCGCGCGGTCGCGGGTCTGCCTGCCGGGTCGAGCGAGGAGCGTCCTCTTCTACGTGACGAGGCCGCGCGGTGGGCATTCGCCGGCATCCACGGGCCGCAGGCCGACCAGGCACACGCTGAATCTCTACGACGTCAGCGGGCTCGCGCACGCCGAGCTGCTCGCGTGGCTGGGCTGGCGGCGACGCGCCCGCGGGCCTGCCGGTCGATCGCGCGGCGTTGCTCGCCGACATGCGGCGGCAGCTGATGGGCGCCGTGGCCGTGGCCGGCGACGATCCGTTCGGCTTCGGCTTTCCGTACGCCGAGTACGACGGAACCTCCCATGCGCAGGGTCTCGCGATCACGGCAGGCCTGTTCGACCGGCTGGCCGGCACCGACGAGTTCGCCACCTTCGCCTCGCACCAGCTCGACGTCATCCTCGGCGAGAACGCGTGGGGCGCCTCGTTCATCGTCGGCGCGGGGCATTCGTTTCCGATGTGCGTCCACCATCAGATCGCCAACATCACCGGAGCCCTCGACGGGACCACGCCGCTGCTGCTCGGCGCCGCGGTCAACGGCACGAACGGGGCCGATCAGTTCTCCTATCTCGGGCTTCCCGACGGCGCCCGCAAGTGTCCGACGGCGCCCGGCGACACATTCGGCCGGTTCGACGGAAGGACGCGCGGTACTGGGACAACGCGCGATCGTGGCCGACGGTCGAGCCGGCGATCGACTTCGTGGCGAGCACGCCGCTCGCGTTCGCGCTCCGGATCTCCACGCCGGCCTGGCCGGCCAGAGGCCGCCTGAGGCCGGACCCGGTTCAGCCTTCGACGGAAGGCGGAAAGCGGGTGGCCGCCGATGCCCGGCCGCCTGCTCGAAGGCGTAGGCGAGCCGAGCAGGCGCCGCCTCGCTCCAGGCGCTGCCGATGAACGAGAGCCCGACCGGCAGGCCGGAGACGAACCCCGTCGGGACGGTGATGCTCGGGTAGCCGGCCACGGCGGCCGGCGACGAGCTGCCGCCGACGTAGTGGTCGCCGTTCACGAGGTCGATCAGCCAGGCGGGGCCGCCGTCGGCGCGACGAGCGCGTCCAGCCGGTGCTCGCTCGATGACCGCGTCGAGCCTTCGGCGCGCGAGAGCGCGGCCGCAGGTCGCGAGCGCCTCGCGGTAGGCGGCGTCGGTGAGCGGGCCCTTCGCCTCGGCGCCTGGTCGAAGAGCTCCTGGCCGAAGAACGGCATCTCCTGCGGCGGCGTGGGCCTCGTTGAACGCGATGCACATCGGCAGCAGCGTGCGCGGCACGCCGCCGCCGAGCGCGCCAGATACGGCGTCGAGGTCGGCCTTGAACTCGTAGAGCAGGACCTCGAGCTCGCGGTCGTCGAAGTCGCCGCGTTCGGGCACGTCCGCCGGGTCGACCAGCTCGGCGCCGAGGCCGCGCATGCGTGTCGAGGGCGCGCCATCGAACAGATCCACGCCGGGTCGACGCGAAGTCTTCGGCAACGCCGAGCCATGCCCCGCGAGCCGCGGCGTCGATCCCGGCTAGGCCGCGGCCAGCCGCGCCGCGGGTCGGCGGGTCGCGTCGATCCTCGCCGGCCAGCATCGCCTGAAGCAGGACGGCCGCGTCGGCGACCGATCGCGCCATCGGGCCGGCCGTGTCCTGGCTGTGCGAGATGGGGATGATGCCGGCGCCGGCTGACCAGACCGACCGTCGGCTTGATCGCCGACGATGCCCGAGATCGACGACGGGCACACGATCGAGCCGTCGGTCTCGGTGCCGATGGCGGCCGCGCAAAGGTTCGCCGCGACCGCGACGCCCGAGCCCGAGCTCGATCCGCACGGGATGCGGTCGAGCGCGTACGGGTTCCGGCACTGTCCGCCGCGCGCGCTCCAGCCGCTGGATCGACCGGGTCGAGCGGAAGTTCGCCCACTCCGACGAGGTTGGCCTTGCCGAGCAGGACGGCGCCCGGCCTCGCGCAGCTTCGCGACGACCGACGGCATCGCGCGCGGGCAGCGAGTCCGAGCAGCGCGAGCGAGCCGGCCGTCGTCGGCATCCGGTCGGCGGTATCGAGGTTGTCCTTGACGCAGGATCGGGATGCCGTGCAGCGGGCCGCGGACGCGACCCGCCCGGCGCTCCGCGTCGAGGGCGTCGGCGATCTCCAGCGCGTCGGGATTCACCTCGATCACCGAGCGCAGCTCGGGGCCGGCGCCGTCGATCGCCTCGATCCGTTCCAGGTAGGCCTCGGTCAGCGAGCGTGCGGTGATCTCGCCCGTCTCGAGCGAGGAGGACAGGGCAGCGATCGTCGCCTCTTCGAACGCGAACGGCGGCGACCCTTCCACGGCGCGGACGCTATCCCATCGATGCGTGCTCGGTCGCCTCGCTGGGACCCAGCCGCTCGCCGGCTTCGACCGGAACGGCAGCCGGTTCGCCGGCGGTGGCAGTGGGACAGGCCCAGCGGGGGTCGTGCGAGCACGAGGGCTGGTAGGCGAAGTTGAAATCCAGAACCAGCCGGTCACCGATCGGTGCCGAGGTCCGCTCCCTTCACGGTGTCGAGCAGGTAGCGCCCGCCCCCGTACGTCGCCTCGCCCGACGTCGCGTCGCGGAACGAGAGATAGATCCCGCCCCCATACGCGTCGAGCCAGAACACCTCGAGCGTCGCCGGCTGCCCGCGAAGCTCGAAGCGCGCGGCCGCGAATCTGAGGAAACGGGCCGTGGCTCCGTCGCTCGTCCCGATCTCGACGGCCTCGACGGGAAGTGACTCGAGCGTTCCCGTCGTCCGCGCGGCCGGATCGTAGGCGAACGTGAACGGACCCTCGATAGGCGGAACGCTCCGCCGGCGGGATCGGGGATTGCGGATGGTGGGCGAATAGATCTCGCCGGGCCGCGCGCCACCGGCGCCCAGCCTCGCTCGGGGTCGTCGTCGGTACGCGACCTCGGCGTAGAGCTCCGCCGACACGGCGTCGCCAGTCCGCAAGCGCGACCAGGTCGGTGACCGAGACGTCCATCGGGCCCGAACCTAACGCTTTGGCGACCCGCCGCTCGGGGATCGGCGCCGTTCTGCTCGGGTCTACGCGGTCGTGGTGCCGGGCTTCGCGTTCATGGCTTGCCAGCGACGCAGGTTCTCGACGTGCGACAGGGGCACGGCCGCATGCTCGCACACCAGCGGGTCGGCGCACGGCGGGTTCCCCTCCATGGTCATGAAGTTGAACCGGCATGTGTCGCAAAGCACGTCGAGCTCCTCGGGCAGGTAGGGGCACTCGCCCCAGGCGCACGACCGCTGGCCGTCACCGGTCCCGAAGTCGAACCCGCACCCCGGGCACTGTCGGAATCCTTCCCACTTTGCCATGGCTCTCGCCTCCTTCACCGAGGTTGGTCGATCCAGCGAGCGCGCATCCAGGGTCCACCGGCCCCCTTCCGAAGGTCCGATCGGCGTGAGCGCCTGGTGGGAGCAGGTGGGAGCATGGGGTGCACAGGTGGGAAAGGTGGGACACATGAGCCAGCACGGGGACCATGGACGGCAACGAAGCGGTTGCGCGCGTCGCCCATCTACGTCCGAGGTGATCGCGATCTACCCGATCACCCCGGCGACGTCGATGGGGGAGCATGCCGACGTCTGGTCGTCGCGCAGCCGGCGCAACCTGTGGGGCGCCGTGCCGCGGGTGATCGAGATGCAGAGCGAGGGCGGCGCGGCGGGCGCCCTCCATGGGGCGCTCCAAGCCGGCGCCCTCGCGACGACGTTCACCGCCTCGCAGGGTCTGCTGCTGATGCTGCCCAACATGTTCAAGATCGCCGGAGAGCTGACGCCGATGGTCATGCACGTCGCTGCGCGCACCGTCGCAACCCACGCGCTGTCGATCTTCGGCGACCAGTCCGACGTGATGGCGGCGCGCACGACGGGGTTCGTCATGCTCTGTTCATCGTCCGTGCAGGAGGGGCAAGACCTCGCGGTCATCGCGCACGCGGCGACGCTCGAAGCGCGGGTGCCGATCCTGCACTTCTTCGACGGATTTCGCACCTCGAGCGAGGTGGACAAGATCGATCTCGTCGAGGAGGAAACCGTCCGAGCGATGATCTCCGACGAGCTCGTGCGCGCGCACCGCGAGCGCGCCCTGTCGCCCGACCATCCGGTCCTGCGTGGTTCCGCGCAGAACCCCGACGTCTTCTTCCAGGCGCGGGAGGCCGCAAACTCCTACTACGAGCTCGTGCCCTCCATCGTCCAGGCTGCGATGGACCGATACGCGGGGCTCACCGGACGCGCGTACCGGCTGTTCGACTACGAGGGAGACCCGCAGGCCGAGCGGGTCATCGTGATGATGGGGTCCGGGTGCGGCGCGGCCGCCGAGGCCGTCGAAGCGCTGGTCGCGCGTGGTGAGCGGGTAGGGCTCCTGACGGTGAGGCTCTTCCGGCCGTTCTCCGCAGCCGCGCTCGTCGACGCGCTGCCTCCCACGGTGCGAACCGTCGCGGTGCTCGACCGGACGAAGGAGCCGGGCGCCCCCGGCGAGCCGCTGTACGAAGACGTCGTGACCGCGCTTTGGGAGGAAGCCGCCGCCGGGAGGACGCGGTTCGCGGGCGGCGCCCCGCGCGTGGTGGGCGGGCGCTACGGGCTTTCATCCAAGGAGTTCACACCGGCCATGGCCGCGGCGGTGCTTGCCAACCTCGAGCGAGACGAGCCGAAGAACCACTTCACGGTCGGCATCGCCGACGACGTGACCCACACGTCGCTCGAGGTCGACCGGTCGTTCTCGACGGAGCGTGACGACGTCGTCCGCGCGGTCTTCTACGGCCTCGGCGCGGACGGGACCGTCAGCGCCAACAAGAACTCGATCAAGATCATCGGCGAGCGAACGCCGCTCGCCGCTCAGGGGTATTTCGTCTACGACTCGAAGAAATCGGGGTCGGTCACCGTTTCGCACCTGCGGTTCGGCCCCGGGCCGATCCGCTCCACCTACCTGATCGACCAGGCCAGCTTTGTCGGGTGCCACCAGTTCGGCTTCCTCGAGCGGATGGACGTGTTGTCGGTCGCGGCTCCCGGCGGGACCTTCCTCCTCAACAGCCCCTATGGGCCGGACGACGTCTGGGCGCATCTGCCGGTGGAGGTCCAGTCGCGCATCATCGAGCTGGGGCTGCGCTTCTTCGTGGTGGACGCCGAGCGGGTCGCCGGCGAGGCGGGCCTCGGCCTGCGCGTCAACACGGTCCTTCAGACGTGCTTCTTCGCGCTGGCGGGAGTCCTGCCCGCGGACGAGGCGGTCCAGGCCATCAAGGACGCGATCGTCGAGACGTACGGCAAGCGGGGCGAGACCATCCTCGCCCGCAACTTCGCGGCCGTCGACGGGGCGATCGAGGCGCTCGGCGAGGTCGCGGTGCCGGCCGGGACGACCGGCGACACCCATCGCCTGCCGCCCGTCCCCGAGGATGCGCCCGACTTCGTGCAGCGCGTGACGGCCGCGATCATCGAGGGGCGCGGCGACCTGCTTCCGGTCTCGGCGTTCCCGGTCGACGGGACCTTCCCGACGGGGACCGCCCGGTTCGAGAAGCGATCGATCGCCCAGGAGATCCCGATCTGGGATCCCGCCGTCTGCATCGACTGCGCGAAGTGCGCGCTCGTGTGTCCTCACGCGGCGATCCGCATGAAGATCTTCGAGCCGGCGGCCCTCCTCGAGGCGCCTGCGGACTTCCTCGACAAGGAGTGGAAGTCCCGCGACCTCCCGGACCATCGCATGACGATCCAGGTGGCGCCCGACGATTGCACGGGCTGCGGGATCTGCGTCGACGTCTGCCCCGCCCACTCGAAAGAGGAGCGCAAGCACAAGGCGATCGACATGGCCCCGAAAGCCGAGCACCTGGCCGAGGAGCGCGAGCGGTGGGACTTCTTCCTGCAGATCCCCGAGCTCGACCGGTCGCTGGTGCGAGCAGACACCGTCAAGGGCTCGCAGGCGCTCGAGCCGCTGTTCGAGTTCTCGGGCGCGTGCGCGGGATGCGGCGAGACTCCGTACCTGAAGCTGCTCGCGCAGCTGTTCGGCGACCGGGTCCTCGTCGCCAACGCCACGGGGTGCTCGTCCATCTACGGCGGGAGCCTGCCGACCACCCCGTGGGCCCGGAACGGCGAAGGGCGCGGGCCCGCGTGGTCGAACTCGCTGTTCGAGGACAACGCCGAGTTCGGCCTCGGGATGCGTCTGGGGATCGACCATCAGCAACAGCTGGCGCTCACGCTCCTCGCCCTGGCCGAGCCGTCGAACGCCGCCGGTCCCGACCTGGTAGCCGAGCTGGTTGGGGGAGTGGATGCGCGGGGCGACGCCGAGCTGGCGTTGCAGCGCGAACGCGTCGCCCTGCTGAAGGAACGGCTGGCGGGCCTCGAGCACCCATCGGCCGCGAACCTCCTCGCCGTCGCCGACGCGCTCGTGCCCAAGAGCGTGTGGATCGTCGGGGGCGACGGCTGGGCCTACGACATCGGGTTCGGCGGGCTCGACCACGTGCTCGCCTCGGGTGAGGACGTCAACGTTCTCGTGCTCGACACGGAGGTCTACTCCAACACCGGCGGGCAGGCGTCGAAGGCGACACCCCTGGGCGCCGTCGCGAAGTTCGCGTCGGGTGGAAAGTCGATCGGAAAGAAGGACCTGGGGATGATCGCGGCCGCCTATGGCAACGTCTACGTGGCGCAGATCGCGATGGGGGCCGATCCGATGCAGACGGTGAAGGCATTCAACGAGGCGGAGGCCCACCGGGGGCCGTCGCTCCTCATCGCCTACAGCCACTGCATCGCCCACGGGATCGACATGTCGACCGCGATGACGCATCAGAAGGAGGCGGTCGACAGCGGGTACTGGCCGCTTTACCGGTACGACCCGAGACTGGCCCTGGACGGAATGCACCCGCTCCATCTGGACGCGAAGGCGCCCACGATCCCGCTCAGCGACTTCACCGACAAGGAGGCGCGGTTCGCCATGCTGGCCCGGGTCGACCCCGATCGCGCGG
This sequence comes from uncultured Actinomycetes bacterium, assembly GCA_963766935.1. GTDB lineage: Bacteria > Actinomycetota > UBA4738 > UBA4738 > HRBIN12 > CAVYBY01. Next base: position 128,491 of record CAVYBY010000009.1, read on the forward strand.
CCGACCTGCTCGGCCGGGCCCAGCAAGAGGTGGAGGAGCGGCGGCACCTGTACGAGCAGCTCGCCGGTGTCGAGCGCCACGGCGAGCCCACGGAGGAGGAGACCCGGCCATGACCGTCGACCTTCGAACCCGCTATCTGGGAATGGACCTCGCCAACCCGATCGTGCCCTCGGCCTCCCCGATCGGTCAGCGGGCCGAGACACTGAAAGCCGTCCAGGACGCCGGGGCCGGGGCCGTCGTGCTTCCGTCGCTCTTCGAAGAGCAGATCGAGCACGACGAGGTGCAGATCAACGGCATGCTCGAGCTCGGGACCGACTCGCAGGCCGAGGCCCTCACGTACCTGCCCGAGCTGGAGCACTACAACCTCGGGGGCGACGCCTACGTGCGGCATGTCGAAGCCACGAAGCGCGAGCTCGAGATCCCGGTCATCGCGAGCCTCAACGGGATTTCGATCGGCGGATGGATCGGGTACGCGAAGCGGATCCAGGAGGCGGGAGCCGACGCGCTCGAGCTGAACGTGTACTTCATCGCGGCCGACCCCGACGAGACGGGGGACATCGTCGAGCAGCGCTATGTCGATCTCGTCCAGGCGGTCAAGGCGGAGATCTCGATTCCGCTCGCGGTCAAGATCGGACCGTTCTTCAGCTCGGTCGGGACACATGGCAAGGCGTCTCGTGGCCGCCGGCGCCGACGGCCTCGTTCTGTTCAACCGGTTCATGCAGCCCGACATCGACCTGGAACAGATGCGCGTGGATCCGAGGCTGCGTCTCTCGACACCGGACGAGCTCCGGCTTCCGCTGCGCTGGATCGCGATTCTCCGCGATCGGGTGCACGCGTCGCTGGCGCTGACGACCGGCGCGCACTCGGGGACGGACGCGGTGAAGGGGCTCCTCGTCGGGGCCGACGTCGTGATGATGGCGTCTGCGCTCTTGCACGGCGGGCCGGGAGTGATCGCCACGGTGCTCCGCGATCTGGAGACGTGGCTCGATGAGCACGAGTACTCGTCCGTCGAGCAGATGAAGGGATCCATGAGCCTCGCGAACGTGCCGAACCCGGTCGCGTTCGCTCGCGCCAACTACGCGCAGCTCGTGTCGTCGTTCGTCAGCCCGTACGACTGGCGGATGGCCGAGCCGGCCGGGGATCTGCGCGCCTAGGCCGCGGCGCCTTCGAGGACGCGCTTCGCGTTCTCGATGGCACGCGTCTCGGCTTCCATCGTCCGCTGGACCATGCCGCCCATGAGCAGCTTCTTGAAGCCCGAGAGCTCGGCGTGGAGCGAGAAGGTGAGCGTCGTGGAACCGTCGGCCTCCTCCATCTGAAACTCGCCGGTTGGGCGGACGGGGCCCGCGATCGTCCGGAACGCCAGCTTGGTGCCGGGCTCGAACACCGTCACCTCGTAGTCCGCGGCGACCCGCCGGCCGCCCGGTCCCTTCACCCCTTGCCGATAGACGGCGCCCGCTCCCTCGCCGGATTCGCGCCGGATGTCCATCACGCCGGGGCGCCAGCGCTGTGCGTTCTGGCCGTCGGCGAGGAAGGCGAAGACCTTCAAGGCGGGTTGCGCGATGGTGACGGTGTGGCGAGCTGTCGGCATGGCCTCGATCCTCCTGTCCGCCGCTCGGACCAGCCTGATAGTCCCACATCGAAAACCGACGAGATGGGCCATCGAGGCGATTGCCCGCGGGTGCGCCGACTGAGGACACTATTGATACGACCGTCGTCGCGGCGTCGTCGGACGGAAGCGTGCAGGCGTGAAGAGATGAAACCCCAAAGATGAAACAAAGCAACTGGCAGCTGGCAACGGCGCGGGGCCGCCGGTCGCCGATCCTGATCGTCGACGACGACACGACGAACGTCATCCTGCTCGAGCAGGTGCTGAAGCGGGCCGGCTACGAGCGCGTGGTCGGGGTGACCGACCCGCGCGAGGTCGACGAACGGATGCGCGAGGTGAATCCCGACCTCGTGCTGCTGGATCTCCACATGCCGTACGTCGACGGCTATCAGCTGCTTTCCCGCTGGTCGGCGAGCGGGAGGGAGCCGGCGGTCTCGGTCGTGGTGCTGACGGGCGATGCGACGCCGACGGCGAAACGGCGCTCCCTCGAGGCGGGCGCGGCCGACGTGCTCACGAAGCCGTTCGATCACGTCGAGGTCCTCTTGCGGATCAGAAACCTGCTCGAGGCCCGGACGATGCAGGCCGAGATGCTGGACCAAGCGGGACGGCTCGAACGGGTGGTGGAGGAGCGGACGGCCGACCTGCGCGAGAGCCTGAGCGACCTGCGCCGCGTCGACGAGGATCGTCGCCGGCTGCTCGCGAGTCTGGTGGACGCGCAGGAGCTCGAGCGTCAGCGCCTGGCCGCCGACATCTCCGAAGATCCGATCCAGAAGATGACGGCGCTGGCGATCGATCTCGAGACCCTTCAGTCGCGCCTGCGCGACCCCGAGTCCAAGGAGGCGCTCACCGGTTCGGTCGACGCCGCCAGGGGAATGATCGATCACCTGCGCAACCTGCTCTTTCTCCTTCGGCCCCCGGCCCTCGACCAGGAGGGCCTCGCGGCGGCCATCTCGCAGCTTCTCGAGCGGGTCGGCAGGGACACCGGGATCAAGCACCACGTCTACGCGGCGCTCGCCAGCGAGCCCGACTCCGACGTCCGAGCGATCGCCTACCGCATCACGCAGGAGGCGGTGACGAACGTCGGCAAGCACGCGCACGCCCAACGGATCGAGATCGATCTGGAGTCGAAGGAGGACGGCGTCTACGTGAAGATCGAGGACGACGGCGTGGGACCCCAGCCCGACGCGGCCGGCCGGCCCGGCCTCGGTCTCAGCGTGATGTCGGAGCGCGCGCAGATCGGCGGCGGCTGGTGGCGCTTCGGACCAGCGGCCGGACGTGGCACGGCGGTCGAGTTCTGGCTGCCGAACCACGCCGACGGGATTCCGGCCTGAGGCGCCGCGCTCAGAACTCGAGCGTGCAGTTCTCGCAGAGGAACGTCTTGCCGCGCACGTTCTGACTGTGCCCGCCGCACCGTCCGCACCGCCGGCAGGTCCCCGCGACGGCGCAGTCGATCGGATCGGTCGTCTCGCCCGGCTGATCCCAGGTCGTGGTGCTTTCCTTCGGCCGCGGCACTTGGATCGAGAGCAGATGCAGCGGCTCGTCGTCGCTCTCGAAGCCGTGCGGGTGCGCCGCCGCGCGGCCGATGACGAGTCCCTGTTCCAGGGGGACCGGGCGTTCCGATAGCAGCGCCCGCCCCGAGCCGCGGACGACCACCACCCACTCCTCGGAGTCGGGATGCGTGTGGGCGAACGCGATCTGGTTGGGTGCGAATCCCTGGAGCGACAGGTAGAAGTCGTCGCCCTGGCCGATCGGCACCCGGCGGAACCCCGACGGACACGGCGCGATGAGGTCCTCCGGCCGCATCTGGAACACGCCGAGGTTGCCCAGGACCTCCGCGAGATGCCCGACCTCGTGCACGTCCGGAGTGTGCCACTCCTCGTGCGTGGTGGGGAAGGGGGGGCACCGCCTCCGGCATGACGGACCTGGGAGGATGCGCCGATGAGCCGGGACGACGTGCGCCGCAATCTGGAGCATTGGGAGCGGGCCTGAGGGTGGGCGCTTGCACCAGGCGTAGAAGCCGGCAGATCCAGGACCTTGCAGCGGAACCCGGGGAACACGCCGGCTTCAAGTTGTTCGACGTCCGAGAGGTCCCTTTCGGAACACAGTGAGCTCCAAGTCCTCACCGCGGTACCACTCCAACGCAAAGATGCAAGGGATGTCCTCGTGGTCCACGTCGACCTGCTCCATAAGCAGGACGGCTGCGCCCGGCCGGACGCCAAGCTTCTGAGCAGTGGTCTGATCCGCAGTTGCAACCTTTAGTCGCGCGACCCCGTGAGCTACTGGGTGGCCGAGGGACGCAAGCAGGTCGTACAGGGAGCCAGTGAGATCCCCTAGATCCTTTACGCCCGAAGGAAGTATGGCCATCGGCACAAACTCCACCGAATAGACGAGTGGGTCGCCATTCGCTGTCCGAACGCGCGTTATCCGCACCACATGGTCGCCGTGTCGAAGTCCGAGGGTGTGGGCAACCCGTTCTGATGCGTCCTCCTCAACGATTGCGACGTCTCGGTTCCCAGGTTGCATCCCGAGAGTTTCGATGAGTTCGGTTATCCCGAAGTTCATGTCGAGGTTGTTGCGAAGGCGTGGCCGCTTGGTCACGAACGTGCCAAGGCCGTGGTATCGAGTGACGTAACCCTCCTGCAACAGGCCGTGGATCGCTTCACGTAGGGTGACGCGACTCACTTCGTGGGCCAATGAGAGTTCGGCTTCTGATGGCAGCTTCTCGCCGGGCGAGTACTCGCCGCTTTCGATTCGATGACGCAGCTCGTCACGCACGACGTCGGCAAGAACCTTTCGGCTGCGCTTCCGGAGGACGTCGGGCTGACTCACAGTTCCTTCGACCTCGCGAGCTTCAGGATCGTCTCCACCTGGTCGACCAGTGAGGTTGACCCCGGCGCGAACCGCCGTTCGAACACCGCTGTTCCCACCGTGAAGCCCCAAATCCCGCAACGGCTGAGCATCTCGATCTGCTCAGGAGTCTCGATGCTTCCGGCGACAACAATTGGGACGGTCACGGCCTCGACGACCTGCTTGACCAGCGGTTCGACTTCGCCACTCTGTCGGTACGCCAACAGATCGAGTCCATCGACTTCAGGTAGTTCCGCAAGGGTTCGGGCACTCCCAACGATATCGTCGACCGTTCCTTCGAGCCTGCTGGGGTGGCCGGCGACCCGGCCAGGGAAGGGGAAGTAGGAAACGCTTGAGCCCGCGACCATCCTGGACACTTCGTCAGCGTGGGTTCCCCCAAGAAGGTAGTCAACACCCAACTCGACCGCGGCCTCGGCCGATTTGAACTCATCCTCCATGCTCTCGCTTACCACTTCAAGCATGACCTGATGGCCCCCGTCCCGGATAGCGGACACGAGGTCCCGAAGCATCTGAGGCGTGACACCCACGTCCTTGAACCCAACATACTTGAGTCCGACGTTGCGAACTGACTCGTAGACGTCCAGGGCGTCCGGAACGGTTTGATCGCTGCGCGTCAGCATGAAGATGAACTCACTCATCACGTCACCTTTCTTGTATCAGAGGCCGCCGCCTGCGCTGGCTGCTCGCAAGAGAACGCGGTCGACGGATGACTCGTTCCACGAACCCAGGAAGAACAAGAAGTCGGGAAGCGTGAAGCGCTCCCGGACCATGTGGGAGTTGAGCAGGGACCATCGGACTACTTCTTCGGAGACGGGTGGATCGAGTTCGCAGAACCGCTTCGCGCTCCCGACATCTTCGAGCGCACCGGCCACATGTTCCGGGGGCTCGGTCATGTTTCTAAGCGCTTCACGATGCTCGTCCCAGTCGTTCAGGAAGGACGTCAGCGCGTTTCGCGATGCGAACCAACGCTCCGCCATCGGGCTGAAGTCGCTCCAGCACTCAGCGCCTGCCTTGCCGTCGGTATCGACTCGGTCGAAGGCGGAACGCACTTGCCGCTCCAGACTCGCCGGCTCGGGGAAGCAGCGGTCGATGTCCACGGTTGACGGATCGAACTCGGAGAGGAAGAGATCCCATGCAGCGGCAGCAGTGACGCACGCCACTGCGACCTGCGATCCGTGCAGAGCATGCGGTCGACCTTCGGCGTTCGCGGCCATGTCGATCAGGTGGCTCACCATGTGTTCGAAACCTGAAAGCGGCGCCGTGGATCCCACGACGCCAAGCGCGAAGCCCGTGAGCGTCAGCATGCGTGCGAGTTGGTGGAGCCCAGCGACATCACCTCTACCGACGGCCTTCGCTGCCGCGAGGAAGGGCTCCTTCTGTTGGTCGATCATCGCCACGACCGCCGGGTGGTACGTCTCGTCCATGGTCAGCGCAGAGGCCAGATACCAATCGGCGGGCGCGGTCCACAGTTCGAGCAAGTCGCCGAAACCTGCAACGGTCATGGAACGCGGGGCCGAGGCGAGCGTCGCGAGATCCACGATGAGTCCGTCGGGCCAGCGCGATGGAACCGTTCGCTTCACTCCCGAACGAAGCAGTACCGCCATGTTGTTTGAGAATGCGTTCACTGATGCAGCCGTTTGAACGACCACCAGCGGGTTCTGCCCGTTGAGTCTCGTTGCTTCTTTGCAAATATCGGTGATCGTTCCGCCACCGACCGACACCACGCAGCCGGCCTCTCGAACGGCCGATTCCACTCCGGCGACCGTCGACTCATCCGCCGCCACCGCTCCGCCGTTTTGCCCTAGCACCACCACGGTCGTGGAGAATCCACTGAGTCGCTCGATGACCTCTGACTTGAGGTCCTTCCCTTCGCGCATGATCTTCACTCCGTCGGTGACGACGACGACGTCACTCCCGAGCCCAAGATCGGCAACGAACGTAGGGAGCATGTCTAGGGCATGGGGCCCGATCTCCAAACGACGCATCTCGATCCGCCCCAAGCGTGCCGCGGGGTCTGCTTCGACGAGGGCAGTTCGTAGCTCATCGAGCTCCGCGACATCCACTTCGGGAAAAGCACTATCACTCATCGAACCTCATCCTTTCGCGAACAGCGGCTCGGTAGCCGCGTAAGCGGATCGATAGTGTTCATAGGCATCCTCGTAGATCGGTGCAAGCCCAGGATTCGGATCGAAAGTCGATCCGAACTGAACGAGCTCCCCGGCGGCCTCCGACAGGGAAACGAACGTTCCTTCGGCGATGCAAGCGAGCATCGCAGCACCGACCGCGGTGGTCTCCGGCTCCTGGATCGTCGCGAGGGTGCGGCCGCTGATGTCGGCCTTGATCTGACACCAGGATCGGCTCCTTGCGCCACCGCCGACGATGCGCACCACGTCTCCAGCCCCCAGCCCCATTGCCGAGAACCGATCGAGGACGTCCCGCGTCGCGAAGGAGCACCCCTCCAAGACCGCGCGCGCTAGATGTCCGGGTCCGTGTCTTAGCGAAAGGCCGATGAAAGCTCCTCGCATCCGCGAATTCCAGGTCGGGGTGGTCGCGCCACTCAGGCAGGGGAGGAAGACGAGGCCCTCGGCTCCCGGGCGTGTAGCGGCGGCCTTTGTGTTGAGCTCATCGTGGCTGGTGCCGAGTGTGTCCGACAGCCACCGAACGCTTCCCCCGGCGACGAACCCGGGGTTCTCGATCAACCACAGATTCGGGTGGCCGTGGGCGTGTGTCTCTACAAGCCGCTCTTCGTCGAACACGGGACCGTCGGCCGAAACGCAGATGGGCTCCGCCGTCCCAACCACATCGCAGATCAGGTTAGGCTCCGTCACTCCTGCTCCCAAGCACGCGGCGTGGTCGTCGCCGCATCCAACGATCACCTTCGTTCGCGCATCCAGGCCGAAAGACTCGGCGGCTCGCTTGGTGGGCGTCCCCGCGACCGACCAGCTTTGCTCGATGGGACCGAATAGATCGGGATTCAGATCTGAGGCGTCCATCAGTTCCTGGGACCACTCTCGACGCCTGATGTCGTAGAGCATCGTCGAGGAGGCGTTCGAGTCGTCGCACACGACCTCATCGGTCAACGCGCGGACGATGAAACTTGCGGGTGAGAGGAAATGAGTCGCTGCATCGAAGACCTCAGGCTCGTGTCGACGGATCCACAGCACCTTCGGTGCCACGTGGGCGGCATCCAGGTTGAGGCCGGTGATTTCGAACAAGCGACCTCGCGTGACGTCGCGCTCGAGGGAATCGCAGTCTTCCACCGCGCGACGATCCATCCAGATGATGGCCTGCCTACGAGCGTTCCCCGTTGCGTCCACCGGGACCACGCCGTCGACCTGAGCGGCGAAACCAATCGTCCCGACCTCTCGTGGCATGATGCCCCCAACACTGAGCAGTTGCGCAATCACGCGAGGGAGCGCCTGGAGCCACAGAGCGGGGTCTTGATCCGCCCAGCCAGGGTGAGGGATGGACATCGAGTAGCTCTCTGCCGCACGGGCGAGTACGGCGCCCTCGCCGTCAAGAAGTACGGCCTTCATGCTTTGTGAACCGACGTCGCATCCGATGACGTGGCTCACGCGCTTGTCGCCTTTTCCGGAACCGGCGACTCTTGTCCCATCTCAGGGAACGCTCGGACCGGAGCCGAGACGGCGGCCGTTTCCGTTGAACGCGTCGCCTTCCGCAGGATCATCTGTGCGATGAAGATCAACAAGAGCGTGACGCATAGCATGCTGGCAGCGATTGCGTTGATCTCCGGAGTCACCCCTCGTCGGATCGAGGCAAAGACGTACATCGGGAGCGTGGTGCTCGGCCCCGCGACGAAGAATGCCACGATGAAGTCATCGAAGCTCAGGGTGAAACTCAGGAGAAAGCCGACGACGATGGCAGGAGCCAGCTGTGGGAGCGTTACTTGTAGGAACGTTCTCGCCGGTGACGCGAACAGGTCATTCGATGCCTCGACGAGGGATCGATCCATCCCGGCCGCCCTCGCGCGGACGACGAGAATGACGAGGGCCATCGTGAACGTTGTATGTGCCGCGATCACCGTGGGGCGGCCGAGTGCGAGCTTCGGGGGGGTGCTTGGGAACGGCCAGACAGACGTGAGCAAGTGATTGGCCAGCGGGAACGCCGCCACGAAGAAGACGAGCGTGGAAATGCCGATTACGAGACCGGGAACGATGATGGCTGCGTACGTGAAGCTGTCGTAAAGCGAGCGCACGAATGTGCTGCGCACGCCGCGGAGCGCCAGAGCCGCGGCGGTACCAAACACCGCGGCGAAGGTTGCGCTGGTGAGGCCGATGACGAGGCTGTTGCGCAGCGCCTGGGTCACTAGCCCATCCGTCCAGGCGGTGGCGTACCACTTCAAGGAGAACCCACTCAGTTGACCAGCGTATCTACCGGCTGTGAAGCTGAAGAGTGCGACAAGCGCAATCGGGACATACAGGAACAGATAGATAAGGAACGAGTAGGTCCCCAGGATCCGGGACCGTCCCCGCGAGCGCCGTATCCTGCGAGCAGGTGCCGTCTTCACAGAGCAACACTCACAAGAGTGAGACCTCCCGCTGGCTGGTGACTCGGGAGGTGACGCGGAGATAGAACCCAATGGTCAAGAGCATCAGGCAGATGATGGCGACGGCCACGGCTGCCCCTAGGGGCCAGTTGCGCGAGAATAGGAACAGATCGACCAGAGCGTTACCAAGGAAGTAGATCTTCTGCCCTCCGAGGAGAGTCGGTATCAGGTACTCGCCCATGAGCAAGATGAAGACCAGCATCGACCCCGTAACAATGCCGGGCGCACTGAGGGGCAGTGTCACCTGGCGAAGGGTTCTCCAATTGTTACTGCCGAGATCGATCGAAGCCTCGATCAAGCGCCGATCGAGCTGCTCAAGACTTACGTAGATTGGCAAGACCATGAGCGGGAGATAGTTGTAGAGGATGCCGAGCAAGACAGAGAAGCGAGTGTTTAGCAGGACGAGATCGTGCGAGATCCCAAGCGCGTCCGTGAGGCGGGGGATCCCCTGGCTTCCCAGGATCACCACCCATGCATAGGTTCGTATCAACGAACTCGTCCAGAAAGGAACAATCACAAGCACGAGAAGGATCGTCTTTCGAGATGCGGCCTGGTTCGATATGTAATAGGCAAACGGGTAGGCCACTAGGAGGCACAGTACTGTCCCGAGTGCGGCCATGAAGAGGGTATTCGTGAACGCAGTGGAGCGGGTGGAGAGATCCCTGTAAGCCTGCAACGTCAAGGCGGCCTGATACCCGCCGGCCGATGCGCGCTTACCGAAGCTGTACAGGATGATCACCACGAATGGACCGCCAAGGAGCAGCGCGTACCAAGCCGTGGTCGGCGCAAGCAGGATCACCTTGCTGGACCGCTTCATTCCTGGATCTGCGATCGATCGTCCAAAGCTAAGAGGACTTGACGCGGTCCAGGATCTCCGCCCGAGCGGGATCCGTGACTGCGGCGTTCGACCCGAACGTCAGGGGAGCGATCTGAGCGTCCGTGGGGTAGACGACCGGGTCATCCCTGATGGTCGCGGGGAGAAGCGCTGTCGCTCGTGCGTCCACCTGCGCATAGCCGTGGTACTCGGTCTCCTTTGCGGCAATCTTCGGATCAAGGATGAAGTTCAGGAACGCGTAAGCGGCGTCCCGATGAGGAGCGTCAGCCACGATCCCCCAGTTGTCCTCCCAGATCTCACCTCCCTCTTCGCCGAGGATGTAGTTGACGTTTGGAAGATCGCGGTGCAGCTGGGCACCGTCGCCCGACCACGCCATGGATATGAAGGCATCACCGCCTCGAATCAGGGGTTGGATATCGGCGGAGATCGCGAAGAGGTGCGGTTTGACTTTGCGCAACAACTCTTCGACGTCCTTCAGATCGGAGGCGTCGGTGGAATTGAAGTCGTGGCCGAAGTACAGCATCGCGTTGCCGATCGCGTCGAGAGGATGGTCCAGCATGATTACCTTGTTGTCGTACTGGCCCATCGGCGCATCCCAGTACTGCTTCCACGTGGTGAAGGAGTCCGGAACGCGATCCGTTTGCACGATGAAGCCAGTGGTCCCCCAGTTCTTGGGAATCACCCACGTGGTGTTCGGATCGTTGGGCACGCTAACCCCGTCGAGGAACTTCTGGGCGTATTGAGTGGGGTCGTAGTTGGGGAGCAGGGAGAGATCGAGCGGCTCCAGCAGCTGGTTGTCCGCAAAGGTGACGATGAAGTACTGCGAGGGAACCACCATGTCCCAGCCCGAGCCCCCGATCTGAAGCTTGGACAACATCCCTTCGGTAGAACCGATGACGTTAAGATTGACCTTGACGCCGGTCTGCGATTCGAAGGCCTTGATGTTGTCGGGGTCGTGGTAGTTAGCCCAGGTAGCCACCTCGAGTCGGTCGCCGAGGTCTTTAGATCCGCCCGCGGAGCTGCTGGCGGCGGGTTTGTTACCGCCGCCGCAGGCGGCGAGCCCGAGCCCCGCGAGTGTCGCCCCTGATGCATACAGGAACCTCCGGCGCGACAGCTGGCCGAGGCGAATCGCATCCGGCGTCCGCTCGGGTACGTGATCCTTCCGTTCCATGTCCCTCCCCTTTCAGCCTGCGTTCGGCTCGCTGCCGCCCGCGTATGCGTCCACCGGGCTCGCCTCGATTGCGAGGCAGGCCCTTTCGTCCAGGAATACCGACACTTCGCATCCAGGAGAGAGGCCGGCGTCGTGACCGTCGATCTCGCCGGTCACCCGCGCGAGCAGGTCGCCTAGATCTCTCACGTGAACCTCGTACTGCACTTGGTTCCCGAGAAAGGTCACGTCATGGATCGTCCCGAGTTTGCCGCCAGGACCGACCTCGCCTTCCTGGTCGTTGCGGGGCCTTAGCACAACGTGCTCCGGTCGGATGGCGATTGTCGCGGCCCGACCCAATGAGAGCTGGCGAGCGCCCACCGGCAAGCGCGCCTTCAAGTGAGCTCCCAGATGCGTCTGGACCACGACGCCGTCACGACCGTTCGCAGCTAGGCTTTCCACCACCCGCCCGTCTAGGAAGTTGCATTCGCCGACGAAGTCGGCGACGAATCGAGTCCTCGGTTCGAAGTAGAGCTCCTTGGGCGTTCCCTCTTGAGCAATGACCCCATCGACCATGATTGCGATCCTGTCGCTCATGGCCATGGCCTCCTCTTGATCGTGCGTGACGTGTATGAAGGTGATGCCGACCTCGTGCTGAATACGCTTGAGTTCAAGCTGCATTTGCTTGCGAAGCTTGAGGTCGAGCGCACCAAGCGGTTCGTCCAGCAACAGGACCTGCGGGCGATTGACCAGAGCACGAGCCACGGCGACACGCTGCTGCTGTCCGCCGGACAGCTCCCAAACCCGACGACGTTCCATGCCTTCGAGCTGGACCAACGCGAGGATCTCGGAGGTTCGGCGATCGATCTCGCCAGGTGCGATACGAGGTCGTCGTTGCTTCAAGCCGTACCTAACGTTTCTCGCGACGTCCATGTGAGGGAAGAGGGCGTAATGCTGAAAGACGGTGTTCACGTCTCTTCGATACGCTGGAGTGTCGGCCACGGGCACCCCTTGGATGAGAATTCCGCCTTCGTCGGGATCCTCGAATCCCGCGATTAGGCGTAGACATGTCGTCTTGCCGGAGCCCGAGGGTCCCAGCAAGGAGTAGAAGCCTCCAGATGGAATCACCAGGCTCACGCCATTCACCGCCACTACCTGCGCGAAGGACTTGGTCACCGCTCGGAGTTCAACCGCAGGCTTCGACGGGGCGATCGTCTGGCTCGCTGCGGGCCCCTCCCGATCGCCCACCGGGGTAGTGGAAATGTCGGATCGCCTGGCCATCATGTTTCCGCGCTCATTCCCGGGTCGCCCCTAGCATGTAGGACGTCTAACATCCCAACGTTGCCCCGTCAAGACCTCGTCGGGGCAGGCGTGGGTCAGTTTGCGTTTGGGCTGGTCATCGCCCTCCCCGAACTCAATCTCGATCTCGGCGGAGGCTATGAGGTCGGCCGCTGATGGCAACGCATCAGAGGATCGAGCGGATGGAAGAGGCAGATCACCGAACAGGTCCTAAGCGGTCTCACCAAGATGGGGCACATGTTCGAGAAGGGCTGGACCGAAGCGTCCGGAGAGCCAGGCCATCTTGGTCCGCGTCGAGCCATAGGGGTCGGAGCCGGGTAGTGGCTCAGTTAAGCCGAGCCACTACGGGAGCGGCAGACCGAGGCAGGCGGAGCATTTCCGTCCCGAGCCCCCTGCAGAACTTCCTGTGGCGGTCACCCAACAACGGCAACTTGAACGCCTGGGCGGGTAGAAATCTGGACTGTTCCGCCACGGGCTGGAGTTCGAGGTCGGTGGCTCGAAGACGATGCCGGCTGCGGCCGGTATCACACGACAGCAATTACGGACGCGATGACCTCTCGCTATTGTTGCTATAACTACCAGTGGGTGGGGCCTGCGGGTCGCGACCCACGGAAGGACTGTTCCGAAAAGCGGTGGATGAGCTGGAGCGACAGGTAGAAGTCGTCGCCCTGGCCGATCGGCACCCGGCGGAACCCCGACGGACACGGCGCGATGAGGTCCTCCGGCCGCATCTGGAACACGCCGAGGTTGCCCAGGACCTCCGCGAGATGCCCGACCTCGTGCACGTCCGGAGTGTGCCACTCCTCGTGCGTGGTGGGGAAGGGGGGGCACCGCCTCCGGCATGACGGACCTGGGAGGATGCGCCGATGAGCCGGGACGACGTGCGCCGCAATCTGGAGCATTGGGAGCGAGCCAGCGAGGAGTACCAGCGCACCAACGCGTCGCAGCTCAATCGGTGGGACCGGCTCGGCTGGGGCACGTGGGATGTGCCCGAGGACGAAGTTCATGCGCTGGGCGACGTCACGGGTCTGCGGGCGCTCGAGCTCGGGTGCGGCGCCTGCCAGTTCGGGATCAAGGTGGCGATGCTCGGCGCGAACGTGACCGGGCTGGACTTCTCGGAGAACCAGCTGCGCCAGGCGGGACCGAACATGGACGAGTCCGGCGTCCGGTTCCCGCTCGTGCGGGGGAGCTCGGAGGAGCTGCCGTTCGCCGACGGCTCGTTCGACCTGGTGTTCTGCGACCACGGCGCCACATCCTTCACGGATCCGCACCTGACGATCCCGGAGGCGGCGCGGGTGCTGCGGACCGGTGGGCAGCTGGTCTTCGACATGTCGACCCCGTTCATCTGGGTCGCCTGGGGCACGGGCGACGAACCGGCCGGCCGCGAGATGCGAAGCGCCTACTTCGGCCTCGGCCGCCACGAGGTGGACGATCCCGAGTGGCGAACCATCGAGTGGCAGCTGACCTACGGCGACTGGATCCGGCTGTTCCGTGAGAGCGGGCTGATCGTCGAAGACCTGATCGAGCTGCGGCCCGGGCCCGACGCGACGACCACGTACGACTACGTGTCCCTCGAGTGGGCCCGTGACTTCCCGGGCGAGCACATCTGGAAGGTTCGGAAGGCCTGACGAACCGGTGACTCGCGCGGTCGCGGTCGACGTCGGCGGCACGTTCATCGACCTCGTCGCCGTCGACGGGGCATCCGGAACGGTCTCCATCGAGAAACAGCCGGCCACGCCCGACCGGCTGGCCGACGAGCTGCTCGAAGGGCTCGCGCGGCTTCCCGGCTCGCCCGCGGGCGTCGCGCGGATGCTGCACGGCTCGACCGTCGCGATCAACGCGCTGATCCAGCGCCGCGGCGGCCGGGTCGGGCTGATCACGACCGCCGGCTTCCGCGACGTGATCGAGCTGGGCCGCGGCAACCGGCCGCACATCTACGACTGGCTGTACGTGCCGCCGGAGCCGCTGGTCGAACCGGCGCTTCGCCGTGAGGTGGCCGAGCGGCTGGGACCGGGCGGCGAGGAAATCCTCCCGCTGGACCTCGACGCCGTGCTCCGCGAGGCGGGCGAGCTCGTCGCGCTGGGGGTCGACTCGATCGCGATCTGCTTTCTCCATGCGTACGCCGATCCGAAGCACGAGCGCCGCGCCGGGGCGGCGATCGCGGAGCGCTATCCGGCGGTCGCGTTGACGCTCTCGTCCGACGTCGCGTCCGAATGGCACGAGTACGAGCGCACGTCCACCGCCGCGATCAACGCGTTCCTGCAGCCGGTCGTCGGGCGGTACCTGGGCGAGCTGGAGACGCGTCTGGCCGGCGCCGGGGTCGATGTTCCCGTGGAGGTCATGCAGTCAAACGGCGGCGTCATGACAACGGCTCGCGCCCGCGAGCTGCCGGTGCGAACGCTGGCCTCGGGGCCGGCCGGCGGCGTGATCGGCGTCGAGGCGCTTGCCGAGGCGCTCGGACACCCGAACGCGATCTGCGCCGATGTCGGCGGGACCACGTTCGATGTCGCGATCGTCGAAGACGGCCGGGTCCTGGAGCGGACCGAGACCGACGTGGGCGGACTGCCCCTGCTGGCCCCGACGATCGATGTCATCTCGATCGGAGCCGGTGGGGGATCGGTCGCCTGGTTCGACGACGCGGGCGCGCTCCGCGTCGGACCCCTCAGCGCCGGCGCCCGCCCCGGCCCGGCGTGCTTCGGGTTCGGCGGCGTGGAGCCGACAGTGACCGACGCGCACGTCGTCCTCGGCTGGCTCGATCCCGAGACGTTCCTCGGCTCGCGGATGCGGCTCGACTCCGCCGCCGCCGACCGCGCCATCGCCGAGCGGGTCGGCGGGCCCCTCGGCCTCGCGACGGAGGCCGCGGCCGACGGGATCCTCACCATCGCGGAGAGCGCCATGGCCAACGCGATCTCGTCGATGACGGTGGAGCGCGGATCCGATCCGCGGGAGTTCGTGCTCTACGCCTACGGCGGGGGCGGCGGTCTGTTCGCCGCGGCGGTCGCGTCCGAGCTCGAGATCCCCACCGTCGTCGTGCCGCGGAGTCCCGCCACGTTCTCGGCCTGGGGGATCCTCGCGGCGGACCAGCGCGAGGACGCGACGTCGACCAAGGTCGAGACGCTCGACGCCGGCGCCATGGGCCGATCGCTCGCCGAGATGGAGGCGCTGCGGGCGGAGCTGATCGCGCGGTTCGCGGAGCGTGGAATCTCCGAGGGCGACGTCCGGATCCACCGTCACGCCGATCTCCGGTTCGCCGGGCAGGAGCACACCGTCGGCGTCTCGCTCGACCCGCAGTGGGGGACCGAGGACGCGGGCCGGCTTTCGGAGCGGTTCGTCGAGCTCCATCGCCGGCTGTACGGACACGGAGACCCGGCGGCCCAGGTCGAGGTGGTCACGCTTCGATGCCGCGCGGTCGTGCCGGCCGAAGCGCCGCGCTGGCCGGCGTGGAGCGTCCGCGACCCCGCTGCGCCGGCCGCGGAGCGTTCCGTCTTCTTCCGCTCGGCCGGAGGATGGGTCCCGACACCGGTCTACGAACGCGACGCGCTTGCGCTGGACCAGATCGTGCGGGGACCGGCGATCGTCCACGAGTGGACGTCGACGCTGGTGGTGCCGCCCGATTGGACCGTCGCGACCGACGAGATCGGCAATCTGATCATGGAGCGGGCGCGATGAGGGCCGTCGACCCGATCACGCTCGAGGTGATCCACGGCGGGCTCGCCGCGGCGGCGCGCGAGATGAACCGCACGCTCGTTCGCACCGCGCACAACCCGCTGCTGTACGAGGTGCAGGACTTCGGTCTCGGGATCGTCGGCGCGGACGGACGGCTCTGGGCGGAGGCTCCCGGGATCGCCGGCTTCATCAGCGCGCTGTCCGACACGGTCCGGTCGGGGCTCGAGCACTACGGCCTCGACGGGTTCCGCGACGGCGATGTCCTGATCGTCAACGATCCGTACATCACCGGCACGCACATCTCCGATACGTCGGTGTACGCGCCGGTGTTTCACGACGGCGCGTTGGTCGCGTTTGCGATCGTCACCGCGCACTGGGCCGACATCGGCGGCAAGAGCCCCGGCGGGTGGGCGCCCGATACGACCGACGTCTACCAGGAGGGGATCTGCTTCACGCACGAGCATCTGGCTGCCGCCGGTGAGCCGAACGACGAGCTGCTGGGCTTCATCGAAGCGAACGTCCGGGTCCCCGGCCTCGTCCGCGGAGACCTGGCGGCGCAGATGGCCGCGTGCCGGAGAGGGATCGAACGCGTGCAGCGCCTCTGCGAGCGATACGGAGCCGCAACCGTTGCCGGCGCCATGGACCTCGTGATCGAACGGACGGACCGCGCGATGCGGGCTCGGATCGCGGCGCTCCCCGACGGGACGTATGGGGCCGAGCTGGAGCTCGACCACGACGGCGTCGACCCGGAAGGCCGGCCCCGGGTGGCGCTCCAGGTGACCGTTGCCGGCGGTCGCCTGCGCGTCACGTTCGAGGGCACATCGCCGACGGCGCGCGGTCCGGTCAACGACCCGGGCGCCAAGTGCGACGTCCGGTGCGCGGTCAAGGGGCTGCTCGCGGCCCGCGAGGTCGGCAACGAGGGCCACGTCCTCGCGCTCGACATCGAGACGACGCCCGGCACGCTCGTCGACCCGGAGCGTCCGGCCCCGGTCGACTCCTACGGGTACGTCGGCGTCGCGATCATCGAGCTGGTCATCCGGGCGCTGGCGCCGGCCATGCCCGGGCGATGCCCTGCCGGCGGCTATCAGATCTTCGGGGTCGACCTGTTCCGCGTGGACCATCGCGACGGCGCGCCGTTCGTCTTCACCGACGTGCACCCAGGAGGCGCCGGCGCCAGGCCGGACCGCGACGGGCCGACACTGATCTTCGTCGGCGACGGCGACACGAGGAACACACCGGCCGAGGTGATCGAGCATCGGTTCCCGCTGCGGATGGAGCGGCACGCGCTCCTTCCCGAGCTGGCCGGCGAGGGGCGGTGGCGGGGCGGGGCGGGCGTCGTGCGCGAGTTCCGCGTCCTCGAGCCCGGCGTCTACATGCAGTACACGGTCGAGAACGTCCGCGACCCACTGGCGAAGGGGCTCGGCGGCGGGGGCGACGGCGCCCCGGGCGTGCTGGTGCTGAACCCCGGCACCGACCGCGAGGTTCGCCTCGAGGACCGGGTCACTTTCTACGGACCGCTCGAGGTCGGCGACGTCGTGAGCGCACGTTCCGGTGGCGGCGGCGGGCTCGGTCCCGCCTAGATCCGGGTGCCGACCTCGTCGAGGTGCCGGAGCAGGTCGCCGGGATCCTCGTAGACGCGGTACGCGCCGGCGCGCTCCAGCTCGTCCTGGCCGTAGCCGCCCGAGAGCACACCGACGCCGAGCGCCCGGGCTCGCCGGGCGGCGAGCAGATCCCACACGCTGTCGCCGACGACGACGGCGTCCGTGATGGCGACGCCCAGCCGGTCGGCCGCCGCGAGGAACAGATCCGGGTCCGGCTTGGCGTGAGAGACCTGATCGCGCGTCACGATCGGCACACCGTCGGGGATGCCGAGAAGCTCGAGCACGGGTCCGGCGCTCTCGATGTAGCCGCTCGTCGCGATCGCCCAGGCGGTGCCGTTCCGCGTGAGCTCGGACAACAGTTCGGCGGCTCCGGGCAGCGGGCGGATCTCGCCGACGCGGGCGGCGTAGGCGACGGCGTGCAGCTGCCGGAGCCGGCCAGCCTCCTCCTGCGTCACCGGGCGGCCGATCTCACGAAGGAGCGCGTTGGCGAACAGGCCGCCGCTCATCCCGATCTTGCGGTGGATCCGCCACACGGCCAGGTCGATCCCCATGGCGTCCAGCGCCTCGTGCCAGGCAAGGACGTGCTGGTAGACGCTGTCCACGAGCGTCCCGTCCAGGTCGAACAGGTAGGCCATCCGCGGGGGCTGTTCCACGACTCGCAGCCTACCGGCTAGGCTTCGCCGGGTCCTCGGCGACGCTGCCGAGCGGGGGGGGACGGGTTGAGCGAGCGGCCGGCGCTGACGGCGCAGCAGAAGAAATGGATGATGGTCGCGGTCGTCCTCGGCTCGGGGGCGGTCTTCCTGGACACCTCGGTGGTGAACCTTGCCCTGCCGAGGATCGGGAAGGATCTCTCGTCGAGCTTCTTCGGGACGCTCGAGGCGCAGTCCTACATCGCGAACGGCTATTTCCTGACGCTCAGCGCGTTGCTGATCCTGTCCGGCGCGCTCAGCGATCACTACGGCCGGCGGCGGATGTTCTCGATCGGCCTCGCCGGGTTCGCCGCCACGTCGCTCCTGTGCGGCATCGCGCCGAACATGGAGTTCCTCATCGTCTCGCGCATCCTTCAGGGTGCGGCAGGCTCGCTCGTGGTTCCGGGATCGCTCTCGATCATCACCTCGAACCTTCAGGGTGAAGAACAAGGACGGGCGTTCGGAACGTGGGCCGGCGCATCCGCCGCGACGACGATCCTCGGGCCGTTCGTCGGCGGGGTCCTCGTCAACACCATCTCGTGGCGTGTGGCGTTCCTCATCAACCTGCCGTTCCTGCTGGTGGCCTACTTCGCGACGGTTCGCTTCATTCCCGAGTCGCGCGACGAGGAGTCGAGCAATCACTTCGACTGGCAGGGCTCGATCGTCGTCGCGCTCGCCGTGGGCGGGCTCGCCTTCGGCACGATCCGTGGTCAGCAGCGCGGCTGGGGCGAGCCTGCGGTCGTCGCCTCCCTGGCCGTCGGCATTGTCTCGACCATCGCGCTTCCCTTCTTGATGCAACGGAAGGACGCGCTCGTCCCGACGCATCTGTTCCAGTCGCGGAACTTCACGGTCACGAACATCGCGACGCTGGTGATCTACGGCGCGCTGTACGTGAGCCTGACGTTCCAGGGGATCTTCCTGATCGGGACGCTCGGGTACAACGAGCAGGCCGCGGGGATCGCGGGCGTGCCGGGCACGCTGCTGCTGGTCCTGTTCTCCAGGCGATTCGGCAAGCTCGCCGCGCGGTACGGGCCACGGCTGTTCATGACCGTCGGCCCGGCCGTCATGGGGATCGGCCTGCTCTGGCTGGCCCGTATCCCGTCGACCAGCCAGGCGTGGGTCCTCGGGACCAGCGGGTCGGCGTCGATCCTGCCGCCGCGCAGCTACTTCGTCGACCTCCTGCCCGCGCTGCTGGTCTTCGGCGCCGGTCTGATGATGATGGTCGCGCCGCTGACGACCGCGCTGATGACCTCGATTCCGGAGCGCAACGCAGGCGTCGCCTCGGCCATCAACAACGCCATCTCGCGTGTCGGCGCGCCGCTCGTCAACGCGGCCATCTTCGTGGTCGTGGCATCGAGCTTCTACGCGGCGATCGCGACTCGCGTCCCAGCCGCACCCGTGAACTCGCCGTCGTTCCGCAGCCAGGTGGGGCCGTTGAACGCGCCGACGGGCGATGTCTCGGCCGAGATCCGGGCCGCGGCTCGAGCCGCGTCGACCGACGCCTTCCACCTGTCCATCGTCGTCGCCTCGGGTCTGCTGTTCGTGGGCGCCGCGGTGAACGGCGTCGGGATCCGCAATCCGTCGCGGGCGGACCGCGAGGAAGCCGAAAGGAGCACGTGATGCCAGCGATCTCCTCCATCTACATGGTGGTCTTCCGGATCATCCACATCGGCGCGGGGGTGGCCTGGGCCGGCTCCGTGTTCTTCCTCGTCGTGTACCTCCAGCCCGCGACCGCGGCGGTGGGCCCGGCCGCGCAGCCGGTGATGCGCGAGCTGCTCGGAACCCGAAAGCTGGTCGACCGGATCATCATGCTCGCGGCCACGACGATCGTCGGCGGGCTGTTCCTCTACTGGAAGGACTGGCACGACGTCGGAAGCCTCGGAGACTGGCTCGGCACGAACTTCGGTGCGGTGCTGACGGTCGGCATGCTGTCGGCGCTCGTTGCGGTTGGGATCGGGGTGGCCGGGACCCGTCCGGCGGTCGCGAGGCTGCTCGAGGTCGGAGGCCGGATCGCCGCCTCGGAGGGGCCGCCGGCTCCCGAATTGGTCGCCGAGGTCCCGGTGCTCCAGCTCCGTCTGAAGAACTACGCGCGGCTGTCGCTCGCGTTCGTCGCGATCGCGGTGCTCGCGATGGCGACCGCCCGATACTGGTAGACGGCGAGAGGCGCGGGATGGAATTCGAGACCCCGGCTCCGGAGGCGGATCCCGCAACGGGACTCGAGCCCGCCGACGCGGCCGCACGTCTGGTGTCGATGGGGCCGAACGAGATTCCACCGCCCCCGGTCGTGCCGTTCGTCCTTCGCCTGGCTCGTCAGGTGGCGGAGCCGATGGCGCTGCTGTTGATCGTGGCCGCGGCCGTGGCCGGAATCGGGCTACGCGACCGCCTCGACGGGATCGCGATCCTTGCCATCGTGGCGCTGAACGCGGCGATCGGGCTGCTGGAGGAGGGAAAGGCCACCCGGGCCATCGATGCCCTCCGGACGATGGAGTCGCCGGTCGCGCGGGTTCGCCGCGGCGGCCGGATCATGCCCATCCCGGCGCGCGACATCGTGGCGGGCGACGTCGTGATCCTCTCGGCGGGCGACCGCGTTCCTGCCGATCTCCGGCTGGTGGGGGCTTCGGTGCTCGAGGTGGATGAGTCCACGCTCACCGGCGAGTCGCTGCCCGTCGTCAAGGATCCCGAGGCGCCGATGGACCTCTCGTCGGCGATCGCCGACCGGCCGTGGGCCGCCTTCGCCGGCACCCTCGTGACGAGTGGGGCGGGCACGGGCATCGCGATCGCGACCGGGCCGCAGACGGCGCTCGGCTCCATCGCCCGTCATCTCTCGGGGCCCGTTCCCCCCACACCGCTGCAGCGAGATCTCCGGGTGCTCACGGTCCGGCTCGGCTCCATCGCGGTGCTGATCGCCGTTGGGGTCTTCGGGCTCGTGCTGGTGCGGATGGGTCTTTCGTCGGCGGCCGTCGAGCGGGCGTTCCTCGCCTCGGTCGCCCTCGCGGTGGCCGCGGTTCCCGAGGGGCTCGCGACCGTGGTGACGCTCGGACTGGCCATGGGCGTCAAGCGGCTGGCGGCCCGGGGGGCGATCGTGCGCCGGCTCCCTGCCGTCGAGACGCTGGGCGCCACGACCGTCATCGTCACGGACAAGACCGGGACGCTCACTCAGAACCACCTGGAGCTCTCGGCCCTCGCGCTGGCCGGCGCCCCGCCGGTCCCGTTCGAGGATCTCCCGGCGGTCCCCGCCGCCCTCCTCGCCGAAGCGCTCGCTCTCTGCAACGACGCGACCCTCGATCCGCCGAGCGGCGACCCCGTCGATCTCGCGCTGCTCGACGCCCTCGGACCGGAGCGCGTGAACGCGGCGCGCGAGACCCGGCCCCGGCTTGCCGCGGTGCCGTTCGACTCGGCGCGCCGGCGCATGGACACGCTGTACGCGTCCGGCGCGGGCGTTCTCGCGCTGGTCAAGGGTGCCCCCGAGGCCGTGATCGAGATCTGCACGGAAGCCGTCACCCCCACCGGTGGTTCCGTCGCGCTCGATGAGGCTTCACGGACCGAGCTGCTCGCCGTGACCGCGGACCTGGCGGGCCGCGGCATGCGGATGCTGGCGATCGCGCGCCGGGAGCTCGAGTCTGCCCCGGCCGATCTCGGGGAAGCACGATCGTTCACGTTCCTGGCATTGCTCGGACTCCGCGACCCGGTCCGACTCACGGCGGCGAGCGTCGTCGGGGAAGCCAGGTCGGCCGGGATCGAGCTGGTGATGGTGACCGGGGACCATGCGGGGACGGCAGTGGCGATCGCGGAGGAGGTCGGTCTGCGCGACGGCGACGCCACGGCCATCACCGGCGATGAGTTGCGCTCCGCCGGCATCCCGTCCGACCCCGTTCTGGCGGCCGGTGTCTATGCGCGCGTCGATCCCGACCAGAAGCTCGATCTCGTCCGCGCCATCCAGCAGAACGGCAACGTCGTCGCCGTCACCGGCGACGGTGTCAACGACGCCCCGGCGCTGCGCCAGGCCGACATCGGTGTCGCGATGGGCCTGACCGGCAGCGACGTCGCCCGTGAAGCGTCCGACATGGTCGTCACCGACGACGATCTCGCGACGATCGTCGCGGCCGTGCGCGAGGGCCGCGGCATCTACGACAACATCCGCAAGGTGGTCGACTACCTCGTCGCCGGCAACCTCTCCGAGATCGGCGTCGTCGTTGCGAGCCTCCTGCTGTTTCCCGGCCCTCGGTGTGCCGCTGCTCCCGCTGCAGCTGTTGTGGATCAACCTGCTCACCGACGGGTTCCCCGCCCTGGCGCTCGGCCTCGATCCCGTCGCCCCCAGGGTGATGAACCGGCCGCCGCGCGCCGCCGGAGCAAGGATCCTGACCGGGAGGCGCGTGGGCATCCTTGGGGGGCGCGCGGCATGGATCACGGCGGCCGCCGTCGGCAGTGTCGCCGTCGTGCGCGGCGCCGGCGGGTCATGGGAGGAGGCGCGCACCACGATGTTCACGGTCCTCGTCGTCGCGCATCTGCTTTACGCGTTCGTGGTGCGGCTCCTCGGCCTGGGACCGGATGCCCGGATCCGCCTCGGCGGGCTGCTTGCCAACAGATGGCTCGTCGCGGGCGTCGGGTTCGCCTTGGCCCTGCAGATCGCGACCGTCCTCTGGCCCCCCGCGCGAACCCTGTTCCAGACCGTCCCGCTCGCCGCATCGACGTGGGCGCTCGTCGCCGCCCTCGGTTTCGGCTCGGTCGTCGCGATCGCGGCCGTCGCCAGGAGATCCCTGCGTCGCGAGACCCTCCGGTCCCCGGTGCGAGCCGGCGGCTAGATGAACAGGGTCACGGCGTCCTGCGCTTCGAGCAGCGCCGTGGCCGCTCCGGCCGGCTCCTCCAGACCGTCGATCAGGTCGTCGCGCGTCAGCCCGAGAAGATCCATCGTCATCTGGCAGGGAACGAGCTTCACGCCCAACTCCTGAGCAAGCTCCATCAGCTCGTGCGGGCTCGCCACGTGATGCTCCTTGGCGAGCTTCTTCATCATCGCCGGACCCGCGCCTGCGAAGTTCATCTTGCCGAGCTTCAGGTGCTCCAGTCCGGGGCGGTCCATCGTCGACAAGAGCTTCTGCATCCAGTTCTCACCGGTGATCCGGACGTCGTCCTTCACGAGTGGGAACAGGCCCCAGAACGTGAAGAAGACGGTCGTCTCCATGCCCATCGCGGCGCCGGTGGTGCCGAGGATCAGCGTCGGCCACATCTTGTCGAGGTCGCCGCTCCACGCGTAGATCACCAGCTTCTGGTGGGGGACGTGTCTCGGCTCGGTCTCGTCGGCCAGCGGAACCTGCTGTGTCATCGTCATGGTGGTTCACCCTTTCGTGCGAATGAGGAAGCGGTAGACGCCGCCGTCCTCCGACTGTTCGATGAGCTCGCTGCCCGTCGCCCGGCACCAGGCGGCGAAGTCCGGCACCGAGCCCGGGTCGGTGGCCAAGACCTCGATCGCCGAACCGGGCGCAAGACCCCGCGCGGCTTTGGCGGTCTTGGCGATCGGCAGCGGGCACGACAAACCCTTCAGATCCAGCGTGGTCGTGGTGGTGGCGCTCATGTCGTGCTCCTCTCCTTCTTCAGGCCGTTCGTGAAGCGCTCCGGGATCCGTCCCTGCGGGATCGTCTCCCAGTAGAGGCGGTTGAACATCCACTTGGCGGCATGCCAGATGCGATTCGGTTGCGGCGGAGCCGGCGGGTGATCGTAGGCGAACCGCAGCACCGTGGCCCGGCCGCCACCGGTCTCGAGGAAGCACATGACCCGGCCGCCGTAGTTCGTCCTCGGTTCCGTGCCCTTTACGAGCGACGCGATGCGGCTCGCGACGACCGGAGCCTCGAAGTGGGCGGTCGAGCCCGACTTCGAGATCGGCAGGTTCGTGGCGTCGCCGATCCCGAAGATCCGGTCGTGCCCCTCCACCTGAAGCGTGTAGCGGTCCGTCGGCAGCCAGCCGCCGGGATCACCGAGGCCCGAGTCCTCGACCACACGCTGCCCACGGTGGGGCGGGACGAGCACCAGCAGGTCGTACTCCGTGGTCTCGCCTTCGAGCGAGGAGACGGTGCCGGCCGACGGCTCGACCGACTCGACGTTGAAGAAGGTCGACAGACCGATGTCGCGGGACTCCATGATCGGCTGGATGACCTTCGACGCGCTCTCGATCGTGAAGGCGCGCGAGAGCGGCGACAGCAGCGTGATCTCGGAACGATCCCGCAGGCCGCGGCGGCGCATCAGCGAATCCACCATGAACGTGAATTCGACCGGCGCGGGCGGGCACTTGTACGGGATCCCGGCGACCCCGACCTTGATCCGCCCGCCGGTGAAGCGGCGCAGCTCCTCCCGGAGCCGCTCGGCGCCCTCGAGGGAGTAGAACTCGCTCGAGCCCTGCTCGAGCCCGGGGATCGTGTCGGTGACGAGACGGGCGCCCGTCGCGACGACCAGGTAGTCCCAGGCGAGGGTTCCACCCCGTTCGAGCTCCACCTCGCCGGCGTCGGGGCGGATGACGCGAGCCCCGTCCACGATCAGCTCGACCCTGTCGCGAAGGAGCGAACGCTCGTCTCGCGCCAGCCAGCGCCCGTTGGCCTGCCCCAGCGCCACGTACAAGAAGCCCGGCTGGTACACGTGCATCCCGGTGGGGTCCACCACGGTGACGTGGGCGTCGGTCCCCAGGGCCTTGTCGATCAGGTTGGCGGCGAGGGTTCCACCGACACCGCCGCCCAGCACCACGACGCGCGCCGGCATCGTTCTCACCGCGCTTTCGTGATCACGAACCGCGTGAATCCGTCCTCCGGCGCGACTTCCACCAGCTGGTGGCCGGCCTTGGCCACCCAGGCCGGGATGTCCGTGGCCGAGCCCTCGTCGCTCGAGAGCACCTCGATCACGTCGCCGACCTGTCCCTCGCGGATCGCTCCGATGAGGCCCATCAGCGGACCCGGGCACGGCATGCCGCGCGCGTCGATGCTTCGGGTCGCGGTCGTTGTGGTCGTCATAGAACCCACCTCCTAGATGAACGTGAGCGGGCCGGTCACCGCGCTCATGTACGCGGCGACGCCCTCCACGTCGTCGACCAACGGATCCAGATCCTCCTTGCCGATGTCGAACATCTCCATCGACAGCGAGCAGGCGTGGATGCCCACATCCCCGATCTCCTTTGCCTGCCGGAAGAGCTCGCTCCAGTGCTGCGTCTCGTGCCCCTGGACGAGCGCGTGGCCGTCGGTTCCGGCCTCCGGCGAGACACCGTGGTCGTTCGTGACGCGGTCGGACCGGAAGGCATCCAGCGCCCAGTACTGGAGGAAGACGTTCACCGGCCGTCCCATGGCCGCGGCCCCGACGGTGAGGACGGCAGCCGCATTCAGCTTGTCGTCGGTCCCGGAGAACAACACCAATGAGATCGTCTCGTCGGCCATCCGAAGCCTCCTTGCCTCCCATTCAGCCTGGCAGGAGGGCGGGTGCCGGGCAGGGGCCGAGGGGCCCGGTCCCGGCGGGCCTTCGGGGGACCGACGGCCGCCGTTCGGACGATCAGACGAACGGCGCGAAGCCCGGGCGGATGACCTCTTCGATCAGCCGAAGGCGCTCGTCGAACGGCAGGAAGGCCGACTTCATCGCGTTGATCGTCAGCCACTGAAGTCGGTCCCACCCGAACCCGAACGCCGCGGTGAGCGCGGCCATCTCCTTGCTGAGACTCGTCGCCGACATCAAACGGTTGTCGGTGTTCACCGTGACCCGGAACCGGAGATCGGCGAGGAGACCGATCGGATGCTCCTCGATCGATGCCGCGGCGCCCGAATGCACGTTGGACGTGGGGCACAGCTCGAGCGGCACGCGCCGGTCGCGGACGAGCGAGGCCAGCCGGCCGAGCTGCACCGACCCGTCGGCGTCACGCTCGACGTCATCGACGATGCGCACCCCGTGGCCGAGTCGTTCGGCGCCGCACAGCTGGAGCGCCTCCCAGATCGAGGGCAGGCCGAACGCCTCGCCGGCGTGGATCGTCAGGTGGAAGTTCTCGCGGCGCACCTCTTCGAACGCGTCGAGATGCCGCGTGGGCGGGAAGCCGGCCTCCGCCCCCGCGATGTCGAACCCGCAGACGCCGCGGCTTCGCCAGCGGACCGCGAGCTGCGCGATCTCGAGACTGCGCGCGGCCGTTCGCATCGCGGTGACGAGCGTGCGGACGCGGATGGCGCTACCCTCGGAGCCCTGCCGGAAGCCCTCCTGCACGGCCTCGACGACCTGGTCGAGCGAGAGTCCGCCGGCCAGGTGCAGCTCGGGCGCGAAGCGCACCTCCGCATAGACGACGCCGTCGGCGGCGAGATCCTCAGCGCACTCGCGGGCCACCCGAGCGAGTGCGTCGGCCGTCTGCATGACGCCGACGGTGTGAGCGAACGTCTCCAGGTACAGAACCAGGTCGCGACGGTTCGCGCCGCGCGTCATCCAGGCGCCGAGCTCCTCGGGATCGGTGGTCGGAAGGTCCCGATAGCCGGTCTCGTCCGCAAGCTCGACGATGGTCGCCGGGCGAAGGCCCCCGTCCAGGTGGTCGTGAAGGAGCACCTTCGGCGCGCCGCGGATCTCCTCGAGCGTGGGCGTTGAAGACCGGGAGGGCATATCCCCAGTATGCCGGGGTCGGGGGAGGGCGCCCCCGGCACCCTCCCCCGAGCGCGCTACGAGATTGCCGACTGGATGAACGGCCGGGCCGCGTCGATGCCGATGGCGAAACCGATGTTGTCGGCCGACGAGACGCTCGCCGTGTTGATCCCGACGACGCGTCCCTGGAGGTCGACGAGCGGTCCGCCCGAGTTGCCGGGGTTGATCGCCGCCGAAGTCTGCAGCACGTTGCGGTAGGTCCTGGTCGTCGATGCCGAGCTGGGATCCTGCGCCTGGACGGTTCGCTCGAGCGAGCTGATGATGCCGCTCGTCACGGTCGGTCCGCCGGACAGACCCAGCGCATACCCGATCGCCACGACGGACGCACCAAGCTGCAGCTCGGAGGACGTGCCGAGCGTGACGGTCGGCAGACCCGACGCGTCGATCTTGAGCACCGCGAAGTCGTGCACGGTGTCGGTCTTGAGCACCGTCGCCGCGAACGAGCGGCCGTCGATCAGTGTGACCTTGACGTCGGACGCGCCCTCGACGACGTGGTCGTTCGTGAAGATCACGCCGTCGCCGGCGACGATGAACCCGGTGCCCTCGCCCTGCTGGGTCTGGCTCCCGAAGAACGGACTGTCCACGGTCGTCGTCGACGTGACACTGACCACCGAGGGCTCGACGGCCTTGACGACCTGCACGATCCGGCTTCCCGAGGTCTGAGCGATCGACGGGCTGCCGGTCGACAACGTGTTGGCGTCCGGAGACGCCTGGGTGTTCGTGCCGCCGTAGCTCAGGCTGCACGCGGAGATCAGCATGGCGGCAAGGATTGTGGTTCCGAGCCACCGGTGGGACGGACGCATGTCGGTCATCCCCTTCTTTCCGTGTTGCAGTCGTGTTGTTGGGCTGTGGACGTCCGGTGGGCCCACGGGTGGGCCCACCGGACGGGGGTCACTCCGGGATCGGCGGGGGTTCGGCGGGGAGGCCGGTCGCCGGAGCACCCAGATCGGCCGCGATTCGAAGGAACGCTTCCCGATCGAGCTCCCCTCGCGCGTACCGGAGTCGCGCCTGCTCGATCGCGGCGTCCGGGCGATGCGGGGCGCCCGGGGCGGCGGCCGGCATCCCGGCCATGCGCCGCTCCTGGGTCAGACGCACGATCGCCCAGACCAATACGGCGGCGACGAGCACGAGCAGCAGGAGCAGGACGATTCCGCCAGGCCCACCCCACGCCGCGTGGTGGAAACCCGGGTCTCGATGGAATTGCATGGCCGGTCACCCTTCCTCTTCGAATGGGGTTCGATTCGACGGGGATAGTCAAGCGCCGCGCCCTTGGAGCGGGGTGGGCCGAACCTGTGCGTTGGCTGTGGGTCTTGGCCGCCCCGGCCGCCGTCCACAGTCCCGGCGGAGGGGATTCTCAGCATCCATTCAGGAACCGGGGCTAAGGTGCGCCCGTGGACACGTCCCGGATCCTCGTGGTGGACGACGAGCCTCGGATCACCGAGCTGGTCTCGATGGCGCTTCGTTACGAGGGGTTCGACGTGCAAACGGCCGCGACGGGGCGCGCCGCCCTTCAGGCGGTCGAGGCCTTCCGGCCCGCGGTGATCGTCCTGGACGTGATGCTTCCCGACATGGACGGCTTTGCCGTGACCGAGCGGCTCGGGGCCGTCAACAGCCGCGTCCCGATCATCTTCCTGACGGCGCGCGACGCGGTCGAGGACAAGGTCCGGGGTCTGACGCTCGGCGGCGACGACTACGTCACCAAGCCGTTCAGCCTCGAGGAGCTCGTCGCGCGGATCCGGGTGCTGCTTCGCCGCGTCGAGGCCTCGCCCGAGTCGGGCCCGGTCGTCTTCTCCGACATCGAGCTGGACGATGAGATGCACGAGGTCCGGCGGGCCGGCGAGGCGATCGAGCTGACGGCCACGGAGTTCCGGTTGCTGCGCTACCTGATGCAGAACGCACCGAGGGTCCTGTCGAAGGCGCAGATCCTCGACCATGTATGGAACTACGACTTCGGGGGCGACGCGAACATCGTGGAGACCTACGTGAGCTATCTGCGCAAGAAGCTCGACGCCTTCGGCCCGCCGCTCATCCACACGGTCCGTGGCGTGGGGTATCGCCTGTCGCCGCCGGCCGACGCCCCCAAGCCCGCGAGGTGACCCATGACCCTTCGGCTGCGGCTCACGGCTGCCCTCGTCGTCATCGTCACGATCGGACTCATCGTTTCGAGCGTCGCGACGTACGCGGCGCTCCGATCGTTCCTGCTGCAACGCGTGGACCAGCAGCTGGGCTCCTCGCAGGGCGCGGCCGTGCACATTCTCGCGTTCCCGGGGCAGCCGGGAGACGACGACCAGGGGCCGGGCGCCGGACCGTCGCTCCCGGAGGGCACGTTCGTCGCGCTCTTCGACCCGTCGGGTGCGAAGGTCGGCGACCGCACCCTCATGTACGGCGGCACGCAGCCGGCTCCGCCCGCGCTCTCGAACGACGTCCGAGTGGCCGCCGGCTCGAGGCCACATCCGTTCACCGTGGCGGCCGAGGGGGGCGGCGACCCGCACTACCGGGTCCGGACATTCCCGCTCTCGCAGGGCTTCACGGTCGCGGTGGCGATCCCGCTCACGGAGGTTGCCCGCACGCTTCGGCGGCTGCTCGGCATCGCGGTGCTCGTGACGATCGCGGTGCTCGCGGCGATGGCGCTCGTCTCGTCGTGGATCGTCCGGCGCGGGCTCCGGCCGCTGGAGGAGATCGAGGTGACCGCGGGCGCGATCGCCGGCGGTGATCTCTCGCTCCGCGTCGACCGCACGGACCCCAGAACGGAGGTCGGCCGGCTCGGATCCTCGCTCAACGTGATGCTCGGCCGGATCGAGGACGCGATGAACGAACAACGCGCCTCGGCGGAGGCGCTCCGGCGCTTCCTGGCGGACGCCTCGCACGAGCTTCGGACGCCGCTCACGTCGATCCGCGGGTACGCGGAGCTGTTCCGCCGCGGCGCGGGAGCCGACCCGGCCGACACCGCGCTCGCGATGCGCCGGATCGAGCAGGAAGGCGAGCGGATGGGCGAGCTCGTCGACGACCTGCTCTTCCTCGCGCGCTCCGGCGACGGGCGGCCGATCTCGCACGAACCCGTCGACCTGGCGCGGCTGGTGACGGACGCCGTGCTGGATGCGCGAGCGGTCGACCCCGGCCGCGAGATCACACTTGACGCGCCGCCCGAGCTCGAGGTGAGCGGCGACGACCGGCGTCTGCGCCAGGTGGCGGCGAACCTGTTGTCGAACGCGCGGACGCATACGCCGCCCGGCACGCCGGTCACCGTCCGTCTCTCGTCCGTCGGGGGATGGGCGACCCTCGAGGTGAGCGACGCCGGCCCCGGCATCGCGCCCGAGGACGCGAGGCACGTCTTCGAACCGTTCTACAGGGCCGACCCGGCGCGCCGGCGGATCCGCGGCGACGCGGAGCGCTCCGAGGAGCAGGGAACGGGGCTCGGATTGTCCATCGTCGCGGCGATCGCGGAGGCGCACGGCGGTCGCGCCGAGGTCACGAGCACGCCGGGGGAGGGCGCCACCTTCACGGTTCGGATCCCGGTGGCGGCGCCGGCGGATCCCGAGCTGCCCGGCCCGCCGCCGGACTCAGTCGAAGGGTGAGCCTCCACCGGCGTTTAAATCAGGGCTTCTGATGCCGTGCTCCGCGTGAAGTGGGACGGGGGGACCGGGGGCTCCTTCGCGGTCATCCCGGCCTGGCGCCTCTCACCGAACATCGGGATCCTCACCGACCGCACCTACCAGCGGATCAACGCGAGCACGACCGACATGTACAAGGACACCTGGACCTACCCGGATGACGATGCGAAAAGCCGCCGGCTGCCCCAGGACACCAAGAAGGTGGATCTCGCGACCACGGGGACGCTCGATCCCGAGACCACACGCCGGACCTACGACGAGCTCGGCCGGGTCCTCACCGAGTCGGTCGCCCATGGGGCCGGCTCCGAAGTCGAGGCCAACTCCACGTACAGCTACGAGGACCCCGTGACGCACGACGACGACATCTGTCTGCGCCAGATGACCGATCCCGAGGGGGCGGTCACCGACTACACGTGCGACGCCGCCGGCGACGTGACGTCTGAGACGCTCCACGTGGCGGGCGTCGATGACCAGCCCGCCCAGGACCGGACGACGAGCACCGCCTACGACTCGCTCGGGCGCGTGACGAAGGTCACAAAGCCCGGCGGAGGAACGACGATCACCTCCTATGACCGTGCCGGGCGCCCGAGCCAGGTCGACGTGTTGCTCGCCTCGGGGGTGACGGCGCGGACCACCTACGTCTATGACCAGGCCGGGCATCTGCTCGAGGAGCATCAGCCCGATCCCACGACGAGCGAGGACACCGCCGGCGAGATCGATCACGGCTGGAACTGGGCCGACCTGGAGGTCTCGAGGACCGACGTCCGGAACGCAAGCTGGGTCTGGACCACGGACTACGACGGGCTCGGCCGCGTGATCCAGACGAGCTCCCCGCTTGGGGCCGATACCGCCACCGTCTACCGGCTGGGGGTGAGCGAGAACTCGATGATCGTGACCTCGCCGGCGGGCGTGGACACGGTCACCGACTACGACGTGCTCGGTCGGAGCGTCTCCACACACGTCGAGTCCTACGAGCCGACGACGACGACCTACGACGCGTTCTCCAAGCCGCTCACCCTGACCGATCCCGCGGGCGTGCAGACCCGCTACACCTGGGACCGCTACTCACGCGAGACCCAGGTTGATCAGTTCTACGGCACCGCGGATGAGGCGACGACCACCTCCACCTACAACCTGCGAGACCTCGTCACCGAGACCGACGGCCCTCGCTCGGGCGGGATCGACGACCGCACGCAGCTCGACTACGACCTCACGGGCCGTCTGATCGAGGTCACTCAGCCCGGGGTTACCCTTCCGGGTTCCTCGACGCCGGTCTCGGTCCAGGTCGCCTATGACGCTGCCGGCGAGCAAGTCAGCGTCACCCAGACCGAGGAGGACACGCCCAGCACGGTCGCGATCGTCCGCCACTACGCCTACGACGCCGACGGCAACCTCGCGACCTACATCGACGACCGCGGGACGACGACGAACACCTACGATCTTGCCGGGCGGCTGACAGAGACCGACGATCCCCGCACAGACAACCTCTTCTACGGCTACGACAACCTGGGCCGCCAGATCTGCCGGGATACAGCGGACTGCGTTTCCTCGCCCACGTCCGGCGTCGAGACCTACGATTACGACGCCGCCGGCAACATGACCCAAGCGGAGAACGCCAACGCGACGGTCTCGATGCGCTATGACGAAGACGGCCGGATGATCGAGGTCTGGGACGGAGAGCTCGACACGGGGACCATCCGTACCTCGTATGACTACGATGCCGAGACGGGCCTGCTCGTCTCGATCGACGATCCGGCGACGAGCGGGGATCCGACGCTGTTTACCTACAACGCGGCCGGGCAGGTCGAGACGATGGACGACCCGCTCATCTCCTCTGACGAGGTCTCGACCTGGGGCTACGACTCGGCCGGGCGCATGAGCACCCGTGTCGACGATCAGGCCGACCTCGCCTGGACCCGGACCTACGAGGCGAACACCGGCCGGGTGGACACCGAGACGATCGAGAAGGACTCCACGTCGGCGACGCTCGCGGCGTTCGACCTCGGCTACGACAAGGCCTCGAACGTCACTTCCAAGGACTCCGAGGTCCTGTCGAATCCCTCGAACGGGAGCTGGACTTACAGCTACGACGCGGCGGGCAGGATGACCGAGGCCGACGGTCCGGACGCGACGGGGACCGCCACGACCTGGACCTACGGCTGGGACGGGGCGTCCAACCGCATCTCGGTCCAGATCGACTCGAACACGCCGGTCGAGACGACCTACAACGGGGCGGGGGACCCGGTCTCCGACACCGACGGCAACGACTTCACGACGGACGGTGTCGGCAACCTCGTGGCCATGGAGAACACCTCGGATCCCTCCAAGAACTGGACCTACGACTACGATCCGTTCTCGCGGCTTGTCTGCGCGGAAAATGACACGAGCTGCTCGGGATCAGGGGCGATCACCTTTGCGCTCGACGCGCTCGATCGGGCCGTCTCGAGGACCAAGGACTCCACGACCACGACCTACCGCTACCGCGGCGTCGGGGAGGTGCCCGCGAAGGTCACGACCGGTGGCACCAGTACCCGCTATGCAAACACGCTTGCAGGCGAGCCAATCGCCCAGCGGACGGGCTCGACGACCAGGTTCTTCCTGAAGGACCTCCACGACGATACAGTTGGGCTTGTGAACACGCTCGCCCAGGACCGCATGAGCGTGGCCTTCGACCCCTGGGGAGAGTTGCTCGGGCAGACGGGAAGCGAGACCACCTGGTTCGGGTTCCAGTCCGACCCGACCGACCCCGCCACGGGGCAGGTGGACATGGGCACCCGGTGGTATGAGGGTGGGCTGGGCCGGTTCAGCACCAGGGACTCCTTGTTCGGGGACCTGAACCACCCGGAGAGCTTGAATCAGTTCGGCTACGCAGGGGGGGCTCCGGCGACATTCATCGATCCGACGGGGATGCATTGGGCATCGTTGACCGGCGGAAGCGGAGGCTCTGACGAAGCTGGCAACTCGGGTGCACCGAGCGCGAGGGCGATCGCCTGGCACCGCGGTGGCTGGGGACCAGGGTCCGACATGCCCGCTGGCCCGAGTGATCCAGCAGTTGCTGCCAGGATTGCGAGTCTGCCGGTGACCAACGTCCACACAGCTGCAGATGATTCGGGCTGTGGGCTATCGTGCTTTGCTCGATCCGCTGGCCATGCCTTCACTTCTGCAGTGGGCGTCGCATGGACTGGCGTCAGAGCGGTCCGCAACGCGCCGGTAACTCTTCTCGGGCTCGCATGGGCAGAGGCGACAAGTCTTGGACGTGCCGACTGTCACCCGCGTTCCCAGCTAATGATCGAGTGCGACCACGCTGCTGCTTGGGCGTCGGGGCTCGGGTCAGTCACGCTTGGGAACACAATTATTCACTATGGCGATCAACTTGATCCAACTGTTCGAGCGCATGAGACGAAGCATGCCGATCAGTGGGCAATCTTTGGACCGATCGGTTTTCCCGCCGTCTGGGCCGCTGCTACCGCCGTCTCATATGTCACGACGGGGACATACGGCTGTGGCAACATCCTGGAGAAATGGGCCGGGTTCGAGGGGACAGGATATGCTGATCAGTGTTCGCATTAGACTATCTGGGCGTTTTTCCAGGCGCCCGAGCCTTTCGGTTATCCACGTCTTGCTCGTGATCCTACTCGTGGCGTCAGTCGCGGCATGTGATCGGTTCCCGGGTATCAACGCGGTGGGGGTTCGCTCAGACCCAGGATCGGGCACCATCGAGGTCGAGAAGCCGTTGTGCCCGGGCGACAAGGTCATCGAGGTAAGCCTGAGGTTGGCTCCCGGCGGCTCGTTGAGTGAGGATCCGGGTGGAGTGCTGTGGCGGATCGTATCCGTAGCAGGCTCCGAGTTGGACTCATTCGCGATCGGTTCCACGCCACTCGGCTTTTCCGTAAGAGTGCCCCTCTCTCGGCAGCTGACACCCAACGAAGGGCTGGCAGCGACGATCATCACGAAACGGGAACCTCCGGCGCTCGTAATCTTCGAACCAGGAGAGCTGCACCCGGAAGCGTTTCTCACACCGACGGGCCTTCTTAGTCCAGCCCAGTTCAGGTCCCGCAACGCCGGTCGATGCTCTGGCTAGCTGCCCGGAGGCCTGGGGCCCGCGTAACCTTCGCGTCGCAGAGTTGGTCTACGGGTTCATGGTTTAGTGAGCCCGTGATTCGTGAAGAAGCTCAGATCGCGCTTGTGCCGTTGAAGCAGCGCAACAGTTGTCGATCCAACTCATCCGAGATCCCGTTGGCGCATGTCTCCAGGTCTTGTAGCGCGATGTCCACGCCATCCGAGGCTTGTTCGGGCTGGGGTCGGATCGGGCGGGAAAGGAGACGGCGCAGGTTACGTCATCATGTCCAATTCTTCTGCACGAGGCCTGGCCAAGCGCTTCGTGAGCGAGCCGACGCCAAGGGCGATCAAGGAGCCAGTTCCTGCTGTCACCCCTCGAGGGAAGGTCAGCCTAGCAGTCGTCTGACAGCCCGCCGACGCGCCGTACCGCTACCTCAAAGAGGAGAGAGCGCCAGCAAATCAGAGGGGAAGACCGTGTGCTCTCGGCCACCGCCTTCTTTTCGGGCTTACCTTCGGTGCCGAGGAGCTTGATCGCAGGAAGCGCGCGGGGGCCCATGGGCATAGCACCACGCCAGCGCGATCACAGTCGCTGAGCAGCCGCGTTTACGATTGCCGTTACCACCTCTGCGCCCTGGGGGATTTGGAAGATGACCGCGTTCACCCGATTGGACACATGAAACTCCAAGACCTACGGCTGGGACGGGGCGTCCAACCGCATCTCGGTCCAGATCGACTCGAACACGCCGGTCGAGACGACCTACAACGGGGCAGGAGATCCCGTCTCGGACACCGACGGCAACGACTACACCACCGACGGCGTGGGCAACCTCGTGGCCGTGGAGAACACCTCGGATTCGTCCAAGAACTGGACGTATGACTACGATCCGTTCTCGCGGCTTGTCTGCGCGGAAAATGATATGAGCTGCTCGGGATCAGGGGCGATCACATTTGCGCTCGACGCGCTCGACCGGGCCGTGACCCGAACCAAGGACTCCACAGCGACCACCTACCGCTACCGCGGCGTGGGAGAGGTGCCGGCGAAGACCACGACCGGCGGCACCAGTACCCGGTATGCGAACACGCTTGCAGGCGAGCCAATCGCCCAGCGGACGGGCTCGACGACCAGGTTCTTCCTGAAGGACATGCACGGCGATACAGTTGGCCTCGTGAACACGCTCGCACAGGACCGCATGAGCGTGGCCTTCGATCCCTGGGGAGAGCTCCTCGGCCAGTCCGGAAGCGAGACCACCTGGTTCGGGTTCCAGTCCGACCCGACCGACCCCGCCACGGGGCAGGTGGACATGGGCACCCGGTGGTATGAGGGTGGGCTGGGCCGGTTCACCAGCCGGGACGTGCTGTTCGGGGACCTGAACGACCCGGAGAGCCTGAACCAGTTCGCCTACGCGATCGGCGCCCCCGCGACGTTTGTGGACCCGACGGGTATGAAGAACGCGGTGCACGCCAGTGGAGGTCCCCCCCTCAGCATTCCGGAGGAGTGCCAAACCCCTAGCCCGAACGAGCCGCCGCTTCTTCAGCAAGACGTTGTGAAGTCAGTCGCGGGCCACTATCGTTCCGCTGGCCGCTTTAGTGAACCGGAGCTTCTGAGTCTCACACTGGACATTGTCAGCGCAATGCCGGTTCGGGGGTCGGTGGGTTCCGATCTACCGGGAAAGATCGGATTCGGTAGCCAATCCTTGGCTGGCGTGGAGTCGCAGACATTCGCAACTCTTCAGTACAAGCTGCGCGGTTCGGTGATCGATGTGTGGTCTACAGCCACTTCGAGAGTCGTCGAAGTTCGGCCGATCTTCTTCGTCTGGAGAGTCGTAACAGACACTGGCAGAACGTTCTCCTTCAACTCAGGAACCACCGAGCCAAACCCGAAGCACCCAGTCTCCATGTATCAGTTTGACTCGGACACTTCTCTCGACCTAGGACGTGGTCTGCCAATTCCGAGGTCGGCTGGCACCCCGCTATCACTTGCTACAGTCGTATGGAGTTCGGCTCCGAATGCGACAGGCATGGGATGGACGCCGACAATCGTCGGGGAGACGACGTTTGGTGGATGAAACCCGCGACACGCGTCGGACGAACGCGTCACTCAAGTACGCCAGCATCGTGATTACGTGCGCCTTGATCGCTTGCAATGGATCTACTCGGAATGGCACCTCTCCAACCATTCCGAGTCAGCTTCAGGTTGCGATCGACAGATGTGAGGTCCGAGATGGCATGCTCCATGTTGGGATTTCCTTCAGCTCGAACGCGAAGGGTCTTGACGGTGTCGTGCTCACATCCGAAGGGTCGCCTGGGCTGATTTCGGACGACGCAGCGGGCGAGTTTCGGTCCAGCCAGGGAGCCTCTGCGAGCACGAGCCCCGACGATCCCACCCTGGTCGTGAGTGTCGAGTCACATCCACTACCGTTGAGAATCCGCCTGGAGGCTCTGATCATCGCGGTGCACGAACCCGCGGTGATCCAAGCCGGATCGTTGGCTGCATTGATCGGCGCCTCCGCCTCGACGCCATTCATGGACGTGCGTGTGGAGGACCTACGTCTCGACGAACCGGGCACTGGGGCGGCGATTCAGCTGACCTGGTCGGCACATGACCTCCCGGATGGCTGGCATCCC
Source organism: uncultured Actinomycetes bacterium (assembly GCA_963766935.1). Lineage (GTDB taxonomy): Bacteria > Actinomycetota > UBA4738 > UBA4738 > HRBIN12 > CAVYBY01. The sequence continues at coordinate 165,704 of CAVYBY010000009.1, forward strand.
CAAACGCCAAACCAAGTCACGCTTCGAGCGCCATCAGGTGTGTTCGAGCAAGCTCTGTTCCCACAGCTATCCGGCGCAAACAGTGAGCACAGCACGTTTGGGCTTCGGCGGACCGCGCCTCTTCCTGCAGGGGAACACGGCGCCCAACTCACGGTAGGCACGCTCGGTGTCCAGCTAAGCGATCCCGTCCAGATATCTCTGACGTCGTGCTAGCCGGTCATGTCGGATGACGGGCTCTGATGGGAGATGAGATCCTGAGCCCGCGTGGATGCTAGCGGGGGAACGGCGCCCCCTCGTCCGGGAGCCACGTTAGCCATGGATATCTCAACCTCACCACGGCTGGCGGAGCTTGTCAAAGTTGTGGCGTTGATCGTTGGAACGGTCTGCGTATCGGTGTCCCGAGTCAAGTTTCTTGGACACGTTCGGGCTCGAATAGGTTGGGGTCGGAGGGGTGAACTTCGGTCGGCGTGAGGAACCCGATCACCTCGTGGGCCCAGTCCGGTTGTAGATCGGACATCGTGACCCATCGCAGCGCCGAACGCAGCGGCGGCTACCGCGAGGAGCGAATGTCAGACATCGACTCGAGCGAGAACCAGGCAGCCCGGCGGAGCTCGCCGCGCCAGTTCATGAGGGCCTGGCCGAGGTAGACGTCGTCGTCGACGCGGACCAGCTCGTCGAGGATCTGGCGGATCGGCCACTCCGGGTTCTCATCGAGGTCGCGGTAGTCGATCCGGAGCACGTCGGTGCCGGGATGGGTCACGCTCGGGCCGACGTCGTTGAGGAAACGGAACGCGGTCGGGCCGGTGTCGTCGACCCCGCGCTGCTCGTACTTCGGGAACGCGAGTCGAAGCGCGGTGTCGCCGCCCTTCGTGAACAGGTTACGTCCCTCGTGGGCCTGCGGGTCGAACGTCTTTCCCTTCCACGGAAGCCACGCGTGCGTGAGCGCCTCGGTCACCGCGTCGATGCCGTGGCCGAGCGTCGTCGCGACCAGCCGTCCCCGCAGCGGTCCCGAAAGACCTTCGGGGGTGGAGCCGGCGGCGAAGACACGCTCCAGCTCCGCTAGTCCGCGCGCGCGGTCGAGACGGAGCATCGCCACCGCGTGCCAGTAGCTCGCCTTGCCGGAGGGGGTCTCGTTGACCACGACGGATCAGCCTACCGCGCCGTCCGACGTGCGGCGACGCGCGGCGGGCTCGAACCACCACGGCGTGAACCCGCGGTCGGTGTCGTCGACGTTCACGCCGGGCGGGACGACGGCGTCGATCGCATCCAGCGCGGTCGGGTCGAGACGGACGTCGGCACCGGCGAGCAGATCGTCGAGCTGCGCGGCCGTGCGCGGACCGATGATCGCCGACGTCACTGCCGGGTGCGCGAGCGTAAACGCGATGGCCATGTGCGTCATCGACACGCCGGCGTCGGCGGCGATCTTGACCAGATCCTCAACCAGATCGAGCTTGTGCTTGATCTCGGGACGCGAGCGATCGAACAGCTCGGTGAGGGCGCCGCGCTCCCGATAGCGCGCGGGTCGGCTCTCCGGCGAGTCGTCGAATGACTCGTGCCGGTAGCGGCCGGTCAGCCAGCCGCGATTCAGCGGACTCCACACCAGGACGCCCATCCCGTAGCGCTGGGCAACGGGCAGGACGTCGTGCTCGATGCCGCGGACGAAGATGGAGTACGGCGGCTGTTCCGTGCGAAACCGCGAGAGGCCGCGCCGCTCGCTGGTCCACTGCGCCTCGACGAGCTGCCACCCCGGGAACGTCGAACAGCCGAAGTACCGGATCTTGCCCTGGCGCTGCAGATCGGTGAGCGCGCCGAGCGTCTCTTCGACGTCGGTCTCGCCTTCGGGCCGGTGGACCTGATAGAGGTCGATGTGGTCGGTTCCCAGGCGCTGGAGGCTGTCCTCCACGGCCCGGGCGATCCACACGCGCGAGTTCCCCCGGTCGTTGCGGCCGGGTCCCATCGACCCGTGCAGCTTGGTTGCGAGGACGACCTGATCCCGCCGGCCCGACAGCGCCCGGCCGACGATCTCCTCGGACTCGCCACTCGAGTAGACGTCGGCCGTGTCGACGAAGTTGATGCCACCGTCGATCGCCCGATGGATGATCGAGACGCAGTCATCGACATCGCTATTGCCCCAGGCGCCGAACATCATCGTGCCGAGGCAGTGGGTGCTGACGGACAAGCCGGTGCCTCCGAGCGTTCGGTACTCCATGGACGCCTCCTCCTTTTGGCAATGATGCCATCAGTCGGCGGGAGTACCCGAGCCGGCCGGCTCGTCCTCGGCGAGCAGCCGGTAGAGGCGCTTGCGAGTGTCGGTGAGGATCTGCTTCGCCTGCCCGATCTGCGTCGCGCTTCCGGCCCGCGCGACCTGCATCAGCGCCGCGGCCACCTGGAACCCGATGTCGCGGAGCTCCATCATCGGAGCCTCCGATGCGGGGACTTCCCACGGGGCGCCGCCCTCCTCGGTCCGGCGCTTGGCCTCCTTCGAGCCCTCCGGGGTCGGCCGGAACACCCGCCGGCCGTCGGCCTCGTCGCTCGTGACGAGCCCTTCGTCCTCGAGCAGCTGAAGGGTCGGATAGACCGAGCCCGGGCTCGGGCGCCACATGCCGCCGGAGCGCTCCGTCAGCTCCTGGATCACCTGGTACCCGTGCATCGGCGACTCCGCGAGCAGGACGAGGATCGCCGCCCTGACGTCGCCGCGTCCGACGCGCGGGCCGCGGCCGGCGAACTGCCACGGCATGCCCCACTCGCCGAATCCGGGCCCGAACCCGCCGCGGCCCTTCCACCCATGGTGCCGCGCGGCCATCCGGACGAGGCGCCGGTGCCCGCGGTGCCCGTGGTGCCCAACATGTCCTTCGTGTTCCCAGCCTTCGGCGTGGCCGTGCTCTCGACCGTCCATCCTCGTCTCCTCTCCAAGCTGCTCCCGCCGCTCGTCGTGGGCGAGCGCTCATCGAACGATCACGATATATCGCGATACCGCGTCCGCCAACCCCCACAGGTGGGATCGGCGTTCTGCGGGCGCTTACGCGCCGAGGATGTCGAGTACGGCCGCCAGCTCGCGGAGCGACCCTTCCGTGTTGGGGCTCGGGATGAAGATCACCTCGTCGGCGCCGGCTTCTGCGAGCGCGCGGACCCCATCGGCGATCCTGTCGGGGCCGCCCTCGAGGGGCGGGACGTCGTCGTCGAGCGGCCGCTCCCCGGAGGTCCGGTCGAGCATCACGAGGGCGCAGGCGCTCCGGCGCAGATCGCCGGGTGGGCGGCCGGCCCGGGTCGCGAGGCGTTCGACCTTGTTGCCCAGCTCGGCGAAGCCCTCGGGTGTGTTGCCGTAGTCGGCGTACCAGGCGTTCCAGATCTCCGCGTGCGGCAGGGAGGCGGCAAGGACCCGCGGTCCGAAGCTGCCGATCATCAGCGGCGGTTTCCGCGCGGGCCGTGGCAGCAGGAGGGCATCGTCGACGGTCCAGAACTCGCCGTGGAGCGTGATGCGTTCGCCTGCAAGCAGTGCGCGCACGATCTCGAAGGCTTCTGCGAACCGGGAGGCGCGATGGTCGTAGGGGAGACCGAACGCGCGGAACTCGGGCTCGTTCCAGCCGGCGCCGACCCCGAAGACCAGCCGGCCGCCGCTGATCTCGTCGACGGTGGCGGCCAGCTTGGCCGTGACGCCCGGCGCGTGAAACCCGAGGCACGCGACGAGCGGCCCGAGCCGCACTCGCTGGGTGACGGACGCGAGCGCCGCCAGGAGCGTCCATGCCTCCCACGGGCCACGTTCGGGCCGCCCGTCGCCGCGGTAGAGGTAGTGGTCCCCGACCCAGATCGAGTCGAACCGATGCCGCTCGGCCGCCGCCGCCATCGACGCGTACTCGGGCCATCGCACATCCCGCTCGACCTCGGGGAGCTGGATTCCAACCTGGATCGGTCTCGTCATGTCTTCCCTCCGTGCCGGCCGCCTTCGATTGGGTCCTTCGTCCCGTACGATATGGGCATGCCGGACAGCTATGGGAAGCGCCAGCGGCGTGAGGTGAAAGCGAAGAAGGCGGCCGCCCGCGAGGAGCGGCGCGTGGCCCGGAACCAGCGGCAAACCGACCGCGCCTCGGGCGCGCTCGCCGACGAGCCGATCGGGCCCGCGCAGCCGGTGGACACCGGGGACGACATCGTGATCAACGAGTACGGCGTGATCGTCAGCGGCGACGGCGACGGTTCGTGAGCTGAGGCTCGCTCGCAACCGGCCGGTCTAGCCACTCAAGGGCGTTCGAATCGCTGCCGAACCTTGGGTTGTGGCCGTCCATCCGTCGTCGCCGATCCATCGCAGCCGTTCCGACGCCTGGTTGGAGACGGGGCTGCCGGCTGGATGGTATGTGCTGGATGGGATCCCGGCGGGCAGTGGTGGCGCGTCGATCGACCATGTCGTCATCGGCCCCGGCGGGGTCTTCACCGTTCGCGATCGCGCGGGTCACGTCCGGCTGACCGCGCGATCGATCACGGTCGACGGTGAGCCGACCGACGACCTTCCGGCGGCGGTCGCCGACGCGCGCCGCATCGAGCGCTTTCTGACGCGCGCGGTCGGGTACCTCGTCCACGCCAAGCCGGTGGTCTCGCTGCTCGTGGGTGAGTTCGAGCTGGTCGAGTCGCCGGACGAGGTCGCCGTCGTCCCCGCCGACGGCCTTTCGGCTTGGCTCGCCGATCGCCCGGGCGCGCTGACATCGCGAGAGGTCGAGGACCTCGTGACCGCGACGTCACGCGTCACCACCTGGGCCGACCGCCGGTCGCGCTGACTCGCGCGGGGCCCCGATACCCTGGAGGGGATGCTCGTCGGCGGCTCGTCGCTGGTTTGGGCCCGCGCCCAGATGGCCGTCTCCCTGGGCTTTCACATCGTCTTCGCCTCGCTCGCGATCGGGCTCCCGGTTCTGATGCTCATCGCGGAGTACCGGGGCCTCCGCCGCCACGACGAGGTGTGGATGCGCCTCGCCAGAAGGTGGGGCCGTTCGCTCGGAATCCTGGTGGCGGTCGGCGCGGTCTCGGGCACCGTGCTCTCGTTCGCACTCGGGTTGTTCTGGCCCGGTCTCATGGGGCGCTGGGGGGCGGTGATCGGCCTCCCGTTCGCGCTGGAGGCGTTCGCGTTCTTCATCGAGGCGATCTTCGTCGGCATCTACCTCTACGGCTGGGACCGGCTGTCGCCGTGGGCACATTGGTGGAGCGGGTGGCCGGTGGTCCTCGGCGGCGCCGCCAGCGCGTGGTTCATCGTGACGGCGAACGCGTGGATGCAATCGCCGGTCGGGTTCTCACTCGGCACGTCCGGCGACCTCACCGACGTCCAGCCGATCCGCGCGATGTTGAACCCGTCGACGCCGGTCATGACGACCCACATGCTGCTCGCCGCCTATGTCGCGAGCGGCCTCACGGTCGCGTCGATCTACGCGGTCGGCATGCTCCGCGGCCGGCGCGACGACTACCACCGGCGCGGTCTCGCGCTCGCGCTCGTCCTTGGTCTGGCGGTCGCTCCGGCGCAGATCGTGGTCGGCGACCGTGCGGCGAAGCTCGTGGCCGGGCGTCAACCCGTCAAGCTGGCGGCGATCGAGGGTCTTTGGGAAACGAGGTCGCGCGCCCCGCTCACGATCGGTGGGATCCCGCTCGACGGCGGGCGCCGGATGGTGCTGGGCATCCGGATTCCGGGCGCCCTTTCGTGGCTCGCGTTCGGAGACGCGGACGCCGTCGTCACCGGCCTCTCGTCGGTGCCGCCGCGGGACCGCCCTATGACGGGCGTCGTTCACGTCGCCTTCCAGCTGATGGTGGGGATCGGCTTCGCGCTCGCGGGCCTGGCGCTCTGGGCCGCCGTGGCCGCGATCCGAAAACGCCGCGTGCCGGACGGACGGTGGTTCCTTCGGGCGGTGATGTGTGCCGGCCCGGCCGCGTTCGTCGCGCTCGAGTCCGGGTGGGTCGTGACCGAGCTCGGCCGGCAGCCGTGGATCGTCCAGGGGTATCTGCGTACCGCCGACGCGGCCACGTCCCGCGGCGGGATCGAGTGGTGGTTCCTGGCCACGGTCGCGGTCTATCTGCTGCTCGGGGCGGCGTGCGTCTGGTTGCTGCTGGGTCTCGGGCGACGCGCCCGAACCGAAGCGGCAGAGGGATCGGCATCGTGAGCCGGCACGAGCTGGAGCTCGGGATCCTCGTGCTCCTGGGTGTGGGCCTCGTGCTCTACGTCGTGCTCGGCGGCGCCGACTTCGGCGGCGGGATCTGGGACCTGCTCGCCGCCGGTCCCACGCGGGAAGGCCAGCGCTTGCTCGTGCAGGAGGCGCTCGGGCCGGTCTGGGAGGCGAACCACGTCTGGCTGATCTTCGTCCTGACGGGACTGCTGGCCGCGTTCCCCCGGGCGTTCGCGTTTCTCGGGATCGCGCTGTACCTGCCGTTCGGCGTCGCCATCGGCGGGATCGTCTTTCGCGGCGCCGCGTTCGCGTTTCGTTCGCACGGCGATCCGTCGACCCCGTGGGTCCGCGTCTGGGCTCGAACGTTCGGCGTCGCGTCGCTCGTATCGCCGTTCGTCCTGGGGCTGGCGGCTGCGGCGGTGGCCTCGGGCGACCTGCGGGGCGGGCGCGGCTCGCCGCTGGTGCAGCCCGCGTGGACGTCGCCGTTCGCGGTCGTCCTCGGCGCGCTGGTGGTGGTGATGTGTGCGTTTCTGGCCGCCACGTATCTCGCCGTCGAGGCCGTCCAGCAAGCCCAGCCGCGGCTGGAGGAGATCTTCCGCCGGCGCGCGATCGTCTGCGGCGGTCTCGCCGGCGCGATGTCGCTCGCGGCGCTGCTCCTTACGCGCTCGGACGCGCCCGCGATCTGGCACGGGATGCTTCGCCACGGTTGGCCGCTCGTCGTGGTGTCCGGACTCGGCGGTGGGCTGGCGCTCGCGATGCTCCTCGTCCGGAGCTACGGGGCGGCGCGCGCGGCGGCCGTGGTCGCCGTCGCCGCGGTCGTCGCCGGCTGGGGCATCTCGCAGTCGCCCCAGCTGATCGTCGGGCAACTCACCGTCGACGAGGCCGCGGGGCCGACCGCGTCCCTGCGCGCGATCTTCATCGGGTATCTCATCGGCGCCGCGCTCGTCGCGCCGTCGCTCGCGCTGCTGCTTCGCGTGTTCAAGTCCGAGCGCGCGCAGGTACGGGCTAGCCCTTTACCCCGGTGAGCGTGACGCCCTCGATGAACACCCGCTGCGTGAGGAAGAACAGGATGATCACGGGCAGCATGAACAGGACCGACGCCGCCATGGCCAGGTTCCACTGGACGTGGTGCAGGCTCCGGAACTGCGACAGGCCGATCGCCAGCGTCCACAGCTTTGGTTTCTCGAGCAAATACAACAGCGGCGCGAAGAAGTCGTTCCACGAGTAGAGGAATTGGAATAGGGCGACCGCCGCGATCGCGGGCTTTGCCAGCGGGACGATCACCCGAGTCATGATCTGGAACTCGCTGGCGCCGTCGACGCGCGCGGCGTCGGACAGCTCGTCGGGGATCGACATGAAGAACTGCCGGAGCAGGAAGATCGAGAACGCGTCGCCGAAGAACAGCGGAATGATCAGCGGCTTCATCGACGGGATCCAGTGGAAACGGACGAACACGATGTAGAGCGGGATCACCGTCACCTGGAACGGCAGCATCATCGTCGAGATCACCGCGAGGAACGCGGCCTGCCGCCCCCGCCACCGGATGCGCGAGAGCGCGTAGGCAACCGGGACGCAGGACACCACCACCGCCACGGTGGACGCCACCGAGATCTGGAACGTGTTCCACGTGTAGCGGATCAGCGGAATCTGGTGGAAGACGTCCGGGAAGTTCTGCAGCCGAAACGGCCTGGGCCACAGCTGGGGAGTGAGCGCCTGGCCGTCGGTCATGATCGACGTGAGCAGGATGAACACGACCGGCAGCAGGAACATCGCGCTCACCGCGATCAGGACGGTGTGCTTGCCCACGGTCATCAGGAACCGGCGCCGGCGCACCTCGGGCGGAACCGGCCGCTGCTTGATCGCGGCGGCCGGCGCCCGCGCGGCGGTCTGGATCGCGGCTATCGGAAGCCTCCCTGGTAGAAGACCCAGCGGCGCGAGACCCGGATGAGCAGGATCGTGCACGCCATGGTGATGAGGAACAGGATCCAGGCCATCGCCGACGCGTACCCCATGCGGAAGTCGGCGAAGCCCTGCACGTACAGATAGAGGCTGTAGAAGAGCATCGAGCCCTGCGGGCTCCCGACGTTGGCGGCCGCGGCTCCCGCCGTCTGGCCGGAGACGGCGAAGCTCGCCACGTATGCCTGCGTGAAGTACTGGAACCCCGCGATCACCCCGATCACGAGCGAGAAGAAGATGACGGGAGAGATCATCGGCAGCGTGATGTGTCGGAACTTCTGCCACGGGTCCGCGCCTTCGATGTCGGCCGCTTCGTAGAGCTGGCGCGGCACGTCGAGCAGGCCGGCGAGGAAGATGATCATCGTCTGCCCGACCCCCCACAGCCCGAGGAAGAGCAGACCCCACTTCGACCAGAACGGGTCGTAGAACCACAGCGGCGGGTGCGAGATGCCCAGGTGCAGGAGGAGTTGGTTGATCGGTCCGGTGGCCGGGTTGAAGACGTAGACGAACGCGAGCGCGGCCGCCACGGCCGGCGCCATCGTCGGCAGGAAGAAGATGGTCCGGTAGACCTTGATCCCGCGCCGCGGACGGGTCAGCAGCACCGCGGTGCCGATCGAGGCCGCGATCTCGAGCGGGATCCCGACGGCGATGATCCACAACGTGTTGCGCATCGCCTGCCAGAACTGCGGATCCTTCGTGAACATGAACCGGTAGTTCTCGAGCCCCACCACGTGCGGCGTCCCGAGCAGGTCGTAGTTCGTGAACGAGTAGTACAGGCTCGCGAACATCGGATACACGATGAAGACGAAGAACCCGATGATCCACGGCGACATGAACAAGGTCACGGTCAGGTAGCGGCGCATCGTGCGCCGCATCGCCGGCCGCCGGCCTCGCGACCGGCGGCCGGGCGCCGCAACCCTGATCGTGGACGTGACTTCCTCCTAGATGCCCTGTTGGGCCAGGAGATCGTCGAGCTGCTTGGAGGTCTTGGACAGCCCGTCGGCGAGGTTTGCGACATCTCCCACCTGCCAGTTCTCCGCGAAGGTAGCCACGGTGTCCTGGTCGGCCGCTCCGAGAACGCTCACCTGCTTCCAATGCGACCCGGCGTTGGCGAAGACGTCGAGGAACGTCTTGAACTGCGGCGTGACGTCGAGTTGCGGCGACTGCAGGGAGTCGAGCGTCGTCGGGACGTTCCGCAGCAGGTTTGCCGCCGTGACCAGCGTCGTCGTGTCGGTGGCGAGGAACTTGAGCAACAGCCACGCTTCGTTGGCGTGCTCGGCTCCCTTGGGGACTCCCATGATCGTGCCGCCGATCCGGCCGATCCCGTACTCGTCCTCGTGTCCGTCCGGCACCGGGAACGGCGCCGTGCCGTAGCTGAGGTTCGGCGTCTCGTTCTCGATGCTCGCCGTCCGCCACTCGCCGTCGAGTTGCATCGCGACGCGGCCCGTTTCGAAGTCGTTGGCCTTGGTCCACTCGTCACCGGAGCCGGCGACGAACCGCTTGAGGTTGTCGGCCCCGTAGAAGTCGACGAACTGCTTCTGCCACTCGAACATCGCCTTCCAGTCGGGATCGGTTGCCAGGGCCGCCGCGCTCCCGTCGGCGTTGTAGTAGTCGGCGCCGAACATCACCGCCATGTCGAGGGGTGCGAACTCGTATTGGCCGAACCACGGCACGAACCCGGCCACTTTGATGGAACCGTCGGGGTTGAACTGCGTGAGCTTCTTCGCCATCGCGACGAGCTCCGACGTGGTCTTCGGCGGCTCCGTGTATCCCTTGGCCGCCAGCAGATCCTTGTTGTAGTAGAGGCCGGTGGCGTCGGTCAGGAACGGCAGCGCGCACTGGCTTCCCGCGAACGTCGTGTACTGGGTGACCGATGCCGGGAACTGCGTCATGTCCAGCCCGCCGTCTCCGGGCAGGCCGATGAACGGCGTCAGGTCCTGCCAGGCACCCGTCTGGCAGAACTTGCCGACCCGGTCGAGCGACCAGGACATGACCGCGTCCGGCGGTGTGCCGCTGCGGATGGCCGCCAGCACCTTGTCGTCGTCCTCGCCGTAGCCGTAGGTCAGCTTGACGGTGATCCACGGGTACGCGTTGTGGAACGACTGGAACGCCTTCTTCACGTCACCGAACTCACGGCCCGTGAACGGGATCCACATCGAAATCGTCACCGGTGCGTGCGACTGCTGTGTGTTGATCGCGGACGGGGATTGCGCGGCGGGCGTCCCCGCGCTGCACGCGGCGGCCACGAGCACAAGCACCAACCCCCCCGCAACCAGCAAGTGTCTCCGTCCCATGGTCGACCCCTTTCGCCCCCGGGGCCTCGCGCCCCATTCCGTCGGTTCGGTCGTGTGCCGTTCTGCCTGGTTCATGTCGTCGCCCGCACCCGCTCGCTGCCACGAGCGAACAGCAGCGCCTGCGCGGCCTGAAGCGCGGTCGCGATCGCGCCGTGCAGCCCGGCTTCCTCGCCGAGCGCCGAGACCTCGATCCGCGGCCGGAACGGCGACAGCCGACGGACCTCTCGGTCGACCGGCTCCAGCAGCAGGTCTCCGTTTCGCCCGATCCCGCCTCCGAGCACGATCAGCTCCGGGTCCACGACCGGGACGAGCGCGGCGATCGCCAGCGCGATGCGTTCCGCCTCGACTTCGACGGCTTTGCGGGCCAGCTCGTCGCCGCGGCGTGCCCGCGCGAACACGCGTTGCGCCGAGATCGGTGCCGGCATCCCCAGATCGCGGGCGATTCCGGCAACTCCTGCGGCCCCCGCGGCGCGGTCGAGCGCGCCGCGCCGGCGCGACACCGGGTCGTGGACGTCTTCGACGCCCAGCGGCAGGTAGCCCACCTCGCCCGCGGCGCCCGAGGAACCGCGATACAGGCTGCCGTTCAGCACGAGCCCGGCCCCGACGCCGGTTCCCACGTGCAGGTACACGAAGTTCGCCACGTCCTTGCCCAGCCCTCGCCATTGCTCGCCGAGCGCCGCAAGGTTCACGTCGTTCTCGAAGGCGATCTTCGTCCCGAGCTCGCGCTGCACGGCCTCCACCAAACCGCGGCGCCCCCATCCGGGGAGCGCGTAGGCGAGCGCGACCTGTCCGCGCGAGGGCTCCAGCACCCCGGGGCTCCCGATCGTCGCGAACGTCACGCGGCCCCATCGAATCCCCGCGTCGGCCGCGAGGCCGTGCGCGATCTCGCCGATCTGGGAGATGAGGGAGTGCTGGCTGCGGACGTCGGCACGCTCGTCGCGGCGGGCCACGATGTCGCCGAGCAGGTTCGCGATCGCCGCCCGCACCCACGCTCGGCCGACGTCGATGCCGACGACCCAGCCGGCAAACGGATTCAGCTCGTACAGGACCGCTGCGGGGCCGCGGCGCCCGCTGGTGCGTCCGGCTTCGCGCACGAGCTTGGAGGCGAGGAGCGCGGTGAGCGCCTGGGAGACGGTGGGCTTGGAAAGCGCGCTGTCCCGGGCGATCTGGGCGCGGGAGACGGGCCCCACTCGGCGGACGAGCTCGAGCACCGTCCGCTCGTTGATCGCCTTGAGCAGGCTCGGCGTTCCGGCAGCGAAGGGCTGGTCCGCGGTCGTCCTACGACCCCCGAGTTCTCGATTCGGTCGAAACTTTAGGAAACTTTCCTAACTATTCAACCGGCGGATCGTACGCCGCACGCTGGGAGGCGTCAAGGCACCGGCTGCTCGTCGGGGAAGAACCGTGGAAGGTGCCGCCGGTTGGCCTCGAGGAGGGTCTCCAGCAGGGGCGCGGCCACGTCCTCGCTCACGAGCGGGTTCGCCGAGAGCGCCCGCAGGGCCGTGCCGCGGTCGCCCGAGAGCGCCGCCTCGATCGTGAGCCGTTCGTACGTCTTGGCTCGAAGGACGAGGTCGTGCATGTCCGGCGCCAGCGGGTCGAGCGGCAGCGGGTGGGCGCCGTCTCGATCGATCGTTGCCGGGATCTCGACCACGTCGTCGTCGGCGAGCCCGGGGAGCGCCCCGTCGTTGCGGACATCGACCACCTGGACGTCGCCGGTCCCGGCCGCCAGCGAGGCCATCAGCGCGGCGGCCGCGTCCGAGTAGAACGCGCCGCCCCGCTCTTCGAGCAGCTTGGGCTTGCGGTCGACCGAGGGATCCGCGTACAGCTCCAGCAGGCCCGCCTCGATGGCCTGCACCTCGGTCGCTCGCGGCGTGTGGGTCCGCTCGTGCTGGAGCTCCTGGTCGGTCATCAGGTAGTAGCGGAGGTAGGGGCTGGGGATCGCGCCGGCGGACCGGAGCAGGCCGGCGGGCAGGTCGACCTCCTCGGCGAGCTCGTCGATCGAGTCTTCCAGCAGCTCAGGAAGCCGGTCCCGGCCGTCGACGAAGACCGCTCGCTCCCAGCTCAGATGGTTGAGGCCGACGTGCTCGAGCCGGACCCGGCCGGGTTCCACCCCGAACCGGGCGGCGAGGCGTCGCTGAAGGCCGATCGCCACGTTGCACAGGCCGAGCGCCCGGTGGCCCTGATCCAGCAGTGCCTGGGTGACGAGACCTGTCGGGTTGGTGAAGTCGACCACCCAGCCGCCGGGGGCGCCGATCTCCGCGGCGAGCTCGGCGATGCCGAGCACCACCGGGACGGTTCGAAGCGCCTTGGCGAATCCGCCCGCTCCGGTCGTCTCCTGCCCGATGCACCCAAAGCGAAGCGGGATGGTCTCGTCGAGGAGTCGCGCCGCCTGCCCCCCGATCCGCAGCTGCACCACGACGAACGAAGCGCCGTCCACCGCCTCCCGCGTGTCGGTCGTCGTCGTGAGCCGGCCGGGCCAGCCCGAGCGGCGCAGCATCCTCGATGCCATCGCCCCGACGACCTCCAAGCGGGCGCGATGTGGGTCCGCCAGGACCAGCTCGTCGATTTCCAGGCGGTCGGCACGGGTGGCGAAGCCGTCGACCAGCTCCGGGGTGTAGGTGCTTCCTCCCCCGACGACGGCCACCTTCACACCCACGGCGAAGCATCGTACACTGCGCGCCGTGGAATCGTTAGGAAAGTTTCCTGACTCATTCCTCGCGGAGATCGCCGGCCAGCCGGCGGCGATCCGCCGCGCGGCCGCGGGCCTCGTTGCCCAGCGCGAGACGCTCGCGGCGATCGTTGCCGAAGCAGCGGGGCGTACCGTCGTCCTGACCGGGATGGGCAGCTCGTACGACGCGTGCTATCCGCTCGCCGTTGCGCTTGCCGAGGCGGGACTGGCGGCGGTGATGCTGGACGCCGCGGAGCTGGTGCACTCCCGCTCGGGGATCCTCGGTCCCCAAACCCTGGTCGTCGCGGTCAGTCAGTCCGGCAGAAGCGCCGAGGTGGTCCGGCTGGCCGGGGTCCTGGCGGCCGCGCCCGGAGCCTCGGGTCTGGTCGCCGTCACGAACGGCCGCGACAATCCCCTGGCGGAGCGCGCAGACTTCGTCCTCGACACGTGTGCGGGCGATGAGGAGGGGCCCTCGACGATGACGTTCGCGGCTTCGCTCGTAACCCTTGCCGGACTCGGACGGCAGTGGACGGATCGAACGGCCGACATCGGCCCGGAGGCGGAGGCTGCCGCGGTCGCCGTCGACGAGCTCCTCGCCCGGCCCGGACTGTCCGGCGAGCTCGACGCGTGGTTCGGCGACCGCGTGGCGGCCGTCGTCCTGGGTCGTGGGTCCTCGCGCGCCGCCGCCGAGATGGCGGCGCTCACGCTCAAGGAGGCGGTCGGGCTGCCGGTGGAGGCGCTGCAGACCGCGCAGTTCCGGCACGGCCCGCTCGAGCTGGCCGGCCCGGAGCTCGCGGTCGGGGTGATCGCGAGCGGCGATGAGACCGGCGAGCTGGACCGTTCGTTCGCGGCCGAGCTGGCGGCGACCGGCGCCGCGGTGCTCGTCGTCGGCGATGCCGTCGGAGATGCCGCCGGCGTCGCTCGGATCGACATCCCGCGGCTGGATCCTTCGCTATCACCGGCCGTCTCGGTCGTACCGTTCCAGCTGCTCTCGCATGCGCTCGCACGCCGCCACGGCCGCGAGCCCGGCGTCTACGTTCGTGCCTCCAAGGTGACCATTCATGAGTGAGGCCGGCGCCGGCCCCCGCGTCGCGCTCACGTTCGACGCCGAGCATCCGGACCGTCCCGCCGGGGACCCCGCGAACGCGACGCGCATTCTCGACGCGCTGGCCGCCGCCGGTGCCGCCGCGACCTTCTTCATCCAGGGCCGCTGGGCGCTCGCCTATCCCGACCTCGCCCGACGCGTGGCCGAGGATGGTCACCTGATCGGCAACCACTCGCACTACCACGCGCGCATGCCGCTCTTTTCCGACGACGGGATCCGCGAGGATGTCGAAGAGGCCGAAGCGGTCGTCCGCGATGCGACCGGCGCCGATCCGCGGCCGTGGTTTCGTTGCCCGTTCGGAGCGGGCTACGACGACGAGCGCGTCGGCCGCGTTCTGGAGACCCTCGGCTACCGCAACGTCCACTGGCACGTGGAGCTGGGCGACTGGGAGCCCTCACGAACCGCCGGACCCATCGCGGCCGATGCCATCGCCGGTGCGGCCGCACGCGGGGACGGGGCCGTCGTGCTGCTTCACACGTGGCCCACGGGTACTGCCGGCGCCGTGCCGAACATCGTCGAGGGCCTGAAGAACCTTGGCGCGACGTTCGTCCGAGTCGACCAGCTCGAACCGGAGCTCCTTCCGTGAGGCGCCCCGCGATTCTGGCGGTCGATGCCGGCGGCTCGAAGACGGATGCCGTGTTGATCCGCCGTGACGGCACGGTGCTCGGCGCCGCCCGGATCCACGGCGCGGAGCACGACGGGCCCGGTGGAGACGCGCACCTCGAGGTCGTCGCCGCCGCGGTGGAGGCCGCCGGCCGCAACGCCGGTTGGAACGGCGCCGGCGCCCCGATCGCCGAGCTGGGCGTCTACTGCCAGGCCGGCGCGGACCTGACGGACGACGTCCGGCGGATCACGAAGTGGCTGGCCGGCCGCGGGCTCTCGAGCGAAGACGTCGTGCGAAACGACACGTTCGCCGTTCTGCGCGCGGGAACCGAACGGGGCTGGGGTGTGGCGGTCGTGTGCGGATACGGCACCAACTGCTCGGGCGTCTCGCCCGGCGGACGCGAGTTCCGGCTGTCGGCGCTCGGCGAGATCAGCGGGGACTGGGGCGGGGGCGGAGACCTCGGCAAGGCGGCCCTGTGGTTGGCCGTGAGAGCCGAAGACGGCCGGGGCGTCGCGACCGCCCTCCGCGGGCTCGTTCCCGCGCACTTCGGGATGCGCCGGCCCAGCCAGTTGGTGCGCGCGCTGCACGACGGCCGGATCGCCGAGACCCGCCTCGAGGAGCTTGCGCCGGCGGTCTTCCGCGCGGCGGCCGGGGGTGACGGCGCCGCGCGGTCGATCGTGGACCGGCAGGCCGACGAGGTCGTGGCCATGGCGGGGGCCGCGATCCGGCGCCTGCGGCTCGGCTCGACCGACGCCGAGGTCGTGCTCGGAGGCAGCGTGTTCCGCGCGAAGGACCCGGCGTTCTTCCGGCGGATGCAGGAAGGGCTTGCCGCGGTCGCGCCGGCCGCACGGATGCTGGTGCTCGACGCTCCGCCGGTGCTCGGCGCGGCGTTGCTCGGTCTCGACCGGGTGGCCGCACCGGCGTCGGCGCGCCGCCGGCTGCGTGCTTCGTTGACCGAGCGCCGGCTTGCTGCCGGCACTCGCCGTTCGAGGAAAGGATGAGGCCGTGGCGGAGATCGTGCTCGACGGCGTGACAAAGGTCTTCGGCGGCGAGGTCGTGGCGGTGGACGAGGTTTCGCTCACGATCGCCGACGGCGAGTTCATGGTGCTCGTCGGCCCCTCGGGCTGCGGGAAGTCCACGATCCTTCGCCTCGTCGCCGGGCTCGAAGACGTGACCGATGGCGAGATCCGCATCGGAGACCGGCAGGTGACGGATCTGCCGCCGAAGGAGCGCGACGTCGCGATGGTGTTCCAGAACTACGCGCTCTACCCACACATGACGGTGGAGGAGAACCTCGATTTCGGGCTCCGGATGCGCCACATCGGCAAGGCGGAGCGCACGATCCTCGTCAAGGGTGTCGCCTCCACCCTCGCCATCGAGCATCTGCTCGAGCGCAAGCCGGCCGCGCTCTCCGGTGGACAGCGCCAGCGCGTCGCGATGGGACGGGCGATCATCCGGGAGCCCAAGGCGTTCCTGATGGACGAGCCGTTGTCCAACCTCGACGCGAAGCTTCGCGTCCAGATGCGATCCGAGCTCGCGCGGCTGCACGATCGCCTGGGTACGACGACGCTCTACGTCACGCACGACCAGGTCGAGGCGATGACGCTCGGCCAGCGCGTCGCGGTGCTGCGCGACGGCATCCTTCAGCAGGTGGACACCCCCCAGCGCCTCTTCGCGCACCCTGAGAACCTGTTCGTCGCCGCGTTCGTCGGCTCGCCGCCGATGAACATGGTGGCGGGAACCGTGTCCGGTGGGCGGATCGGATTCGGCGGCTTCGACTTCCCGCTGCCTGGACCCGAGGGGCTCGCCGACTACGAGGGACGCGAGGTCATCGTCGGCGTGCGGCCGTCGGATCTGCAGGACGCGGCGGTCTGGTCGCCCGGCAGCCTGCCCACGATCGAGGTGACGGCGGACATCACCGAGGAGCTGGGCTCGGAGGTGAACGTGATCTTCACGATCGATGCCCCCCCGGTGCTGACCGAGGAGACGCGCGCGGCCGCGAGCGACGAGGAGGACGAGGTCCTCCCGTTGATCACGGCCGGCAACCAGTTCTGTGCCCGGGTCGACGCGCGCACCGCGTGCACGCCCGGCAGCCGGATCCGGCTGGTCGTCGATCCGGGGCGGTTTCACTTCTTTGACCCGTCGACGGGCCGCGCGATCCAGAAGCAGCCGGTCGGCGCCGGGACGTGATCGCGCCGTCGCCTGGCGTCCTGTGCGAGGATTCCCAGCGAGGGAGAGCGCCGGCCCGTGGGGCGCGAACCGGACATGATGGACGTGGAACGGCTGCGCCGCCTGCCGCTGTTCGGCGAGCTCGACCACTTCGACCTGTCCCGGCTGTCGCACTGGGTGAAGGAAGTCGACGTCGCGAGCGGCGACCTCGTCATCGAGGAGGGGTCGATCCCCCACGAGCTCTTCGTCATCGAGACCGGCTCGGTCGAGGTCACGCATGAGGGGCGCGTGCTCGCGACGCTCGGACCCGGCGACATCATCGGCGAGATGGGGCTGATCGAGCTGCGGCGACGGGTGGCGTCGGTCCGCGCGACGAGCCCCGTCCACGCGGTGGCGCTCGGGGCCGACGAGCTTGCGGCGATGACGGATGAGATGCCCGAGCTGGTCGAACGGTTCCGCGAGATCCTCGCCCGGCGCCGCGCCGTCGGCGACGCCTGAATCACGGCCTCAAGCCGGCCCACCTTTGGTCGCAAACGAGGGCCAGGATGTCGGCGGTCAGCCGGCGGGGCCGAGCGCCTCGAGCAGGCGCCGGACCGGCCCCGCCACCCCGGCGAGCTCGGCCAGATCGCGCAGCCCGGCGTCGTCGCGCGTCCCCGACCACACGGCCACGGGCGCATCGGCGTTGACGGGAACGAGCCGGCGCATCGTCTCGACGTAGTCGGCCGACTCGCGGAGGCGAGCGCGGAGTGCCGGCTTGCCACGCAGGAGCCCGGGACGCGGGTTGTCGCGAGCCGCGTCGGCCATCAGGTCGTCGAGGCTCTCGTAGGTCTGGATCAAGGCGCGGGCGGTCTTCTCGCCGACGCCGCGGACGCCGGGCAGGTTGTCCGAGGGATCTCCGCGAAGGATCGCGAACTCGGCGTACCGGGAGGCGGGGACGCCGTAGGCCGTCTCGACACCGGCCTCGTCGAAGTCGCGCAGCTCGCGCACGCCGCGAACTGTGAACAGCAACCGAACCTCGGGGTCGTGCACGAGCTGGATGAGGTCGCGGTCGCCGCTCACGATCTCCATGCGGTCGCCGGGGTCGGCGAGGCGGACGAGGGCGCCGATCGCATCCTCGGCTTCCCAATGGGGCGTGTGCGCCTGCGGCATGTCGGTCAGGTCGAGCGCCTGGCGAAGAAGGACGAACTGGGCGGTGATCTCCGGCGGCTCCTCCGGACGAGAGGCCTTGTACCCGTCGTACATCTTGACTCGCTCGACCGGCCGCCAGTCGTGGTCGTACACGTGCACGACCTCGTCGGGATGGCGGTCCGAGATCAGCTGCGCCGTCCAGTCCAGGTAGCCGTAGACGCCGCCCACGGGCCGCCCGTCCGGCTGGGCGATGTGATCGGAAAGCGCGAAATGCGCCCGGTAGAGCAAGCTCGAGACGTCCAGGAGGAGTCTCTTCACGACTCCTCGGCGGACCGGTTGCTGATGAATGCCGCGATAACGAGGAGGATGATGGCGAGGACCAGCGTCAGCCCGACCGCCGGCCCCGTCCATCCCGGACCGACGCGGGTCAGGTCGCAAGGGCCCGTCACCGGAGGCTCACATCCTGTCTTGTGTGTTCGGCCGAGAACGGAAAGGATCGGGACCGCCACCAGCGCGAACATGGCGAGCCGGCGGAGAAGCTTCGCAACTGGACGTCGATCCGAGCGGGTTGTCGTGCCCACGATCGCAGGTTACTGCGACGCGATTCGGTGCGAGCCAGGTACGCGGAGGCTCATCTCCAACCCGCCACGCGTCCCGCTTGCTCGAGCCATCTGCGCATCTCCGGTCCTCGCGCCTCCTCCAGGGTCTTCACCTTGACGTAGCGGGTCCGTTCGGTGGTTCCGAGCGGTGGCGGAGGGTCGAACTCCGCGCCGCCGAAAAAGACGACGTTCACGGAGACGTCGTACGCCACCATCTCGATGATCCAGCCGACGTCTGGCAACCCGTAGTACGCCCTTTTCCACTTGACGGCGTATCGAAGTCCGGGGACCGCCTCGCGGATCGATCCGTCCAACTGCTCGACGATCGGATGCAGATCCGGCATCACGCGCCGGATCCAATCCTCGATCTCGGCGTGGCTCTCGGATGGCACGGGCGGGTTTCGGGTCGCGAGCGGCTTGGGCCCTCTCTTCATCGCACGCTGCTCCTCTCCGGCCTGAACTCCGCCGACAGGCCACCTCTTTCGTCACCCCTCCGTGGGTAGAACCTCCACGATTCGGCCGGTCTGCTCGCCGAAGTCCCAGACGTCGATCGCCGGCGGCTCTACGCCGAGCACCGTGAGGATGGTGCAGATCTGGCTCCGATGGTCGGTCCCGTGGTGCAGCGCCTGCGCGAGCCGGATGCCGAAGGGCGCGTCGCGCTCGTAGCCGTCGTCCTCGTCGACCTCGTGCACCATGGCGTCGGGATCGGGGTTCCGGCCGAGGAGTTCCGACCAGGCCGTCGCGTCCGCATCCATCACGGTTCGAAGCTGGCTCAGGTCCATCCGATCCTCGTCGATCTCGCGGGCGCGATCACCGGTCATCCGCAGCAGGTACCAGGAGTCGGACCCGACGAGGTGACGCATCGTCCTCATGATCGTGCCGTACGTGCCGGGCGCTGTCGTCTCCAGCTGTTCCGGGGTGAGCTCGAGACAGGTGTCGATCAGTCGCTGGGTCGCCCAGACGTGGTGGGCGAATGCATCGTCGAGCAGTGACGGACTCATCGGCCCAAACTAGCAGCACCGTTCCCGAGCCGAGGAGTTGGATGGGGATGGACGCGGTTCTCGTCTTCGCCGGCGAGCAGCCGGAGGTTGCCGGACCGTTTCCCGCGCGAGAATGCCGCCCGTGTGGTGTGGACCTGACAATCGTCCGGCTCACACCGTCGAGCAGGGCGCCGGGGTGGAACGCGCTGCCTCGGCCGCGACGGTGCGCCAGCCGCGGACGAACGGCGCCAGCAGGTCGGCCACCGCGCCGATCCCCTCCGCAAGCGGGTGAACCCCGTCCGATCCCAGCTGAGCGGGGTCGACGGCCGCGTCCCAATCGGCCACGGCGGTGTTCGGGTGCCGGGCGGTTTCCTCGAAGATCGCGCGGTTTATCTCCGGGATGGTCGAAGCCGGCCCGTGTGCCGTCTGCCACACGACGAGCGGCACGTTGCGAAGCCGGTCCAGGATCGCCACCAGGTTGGTCCGAAACGCCGCCGGATCCTCGTCGTTCGTCCCCAGCTCCACGACCACCACGTCCGGGTTGTCGGTCAGGTCCTGGTCGGCCGGGTCGACCCCCTCGCTCGAGCTCCGTCCGACGACCGCGTCGAACCGAAGCGTCCAGCTCGACAACGCATCCGAGATCGCCGGCTCCGACCCCAGCAGGATCGAGTCACCGATCAAGAGCGCCCGCGGCGGATCCTTCGGGCCGTCGGTCGGCAACGCCAGCCACCTGGCGATCCCCTCGGCGCTCCGCACGTACAGCCACGAGGGGCCGTCGGCCAGCGTGAAGACCTGAAGCCCACCGCCGATCCCGGCGAGGCTCGCTCCGGGGGGAAGGCTCGACACGGGCACGGCGAACCGGCCTCCGACGAAGCTGCCGCGATGTCCGCCGAACCGGCCTTCGATCACGGGCGCCGCGCTCCCGCACCGATACGCCTCGAGCTGCGACGGAGGGATGCACACGTTGCCGCTGTCCCGGAACAGCGTGATCTGCGTGGTTCCCCCGGCGATGTTCTCGCACGCCTCGGGTCCGATGTGACCGGCGGGACGCGAGATCGCCACCACACGGTCGGGTGGGATCTGCAGGACGAGGGCGACGAGGGCGATCGCAACGACCGCGACGAACCCGACGAGGAGGCGCCGTCGCCGGCGCCGATCCAGCCGACTCGCGCGTCCCGGGATCGCCATGTGGGTTCCGTTACGGACGAGCCCGCGCCCGCTTCGTCCGTCAGCGATCCGGCCGCGGAGGGATCGAGCGGGCGCGCCACGGCCAGCTCTTCCGGTGCTTCACGGCGGCCTCGAAGTCCTGGCTCGTGAAGCCGTCGGGCACCGTCCCGGCCACCGCGTACCGGTACAGGGCGGCGTTGAAGACCTCGCCCAGCGCGGACGCGAACACCATCAGCGCGAGGAATCCCACCACCATCGTGCCGATGCCGATCGCCGGAGAGACGAGGACGAGCCCCAGCCCGACGACCATGACCGGAATGACCACAATCATGAGGGCGAGGCCGATGGTGAGGTTGCCGACGAGCTGCTCGCCCCAGCGTTTCCGGAAGATCGAGGCCGACCGGCGGATCGCGCCACGAACGTCCACCGGTTCGAACAGGAGCACCGGCACGACGAAGAACGTCACGAGCCCCCAGGCGATGCTTCCGATGATGCCGGCCACCCGCCCGAGGATGCCGGTTCGCTCCTGGATCACGCGCAGCACGATGCCCACCGTCGCGGCGAGCAGCGCCCACCGCAGGATCTCCGGAAGACGGCCGCGCACCATCGCCCATCCGTCCGCGATCGTCGCGGGCTCACCGTCCAGTCTGCGCAGAGCCACGGCGACGAGGGTCGCGTTGAAGCAGATCCCGATGAAGGCGGCGATCGCGTAGAAGGCGTAGAGCGCGAGGTAGCCGTCGAGATGCGATCCCTCGCTGAGCACCCCGTGGAAGAGGCCGGCGAAGAAAAAGCCGGCCGCGACCGCGGAGGTGCAGACGAGCGACCCGAGCGGCAACAGCAGCAGCTTCGGATCGCGTCCGAGCAACTTCCAGCTGGCTCCGACGAGGGCGAAGCTTCGGGCGGTCTTGCTCACCGTGCACCTCCGGGGGGCTTCGAAGCGGTTTCACCGTCATGGTATCGCGAGCCGCGCGCGCGGAGGATCCCCGAACCCTGGTACGGATGCCCGATACCCTCGGGGTCATGGGTGCCCTGGACCTGAGCGTCGAGACCTTCGCCGAACGGATGGCGGCCTGGGGCGAGCCCGCGTTTCGCGCCAAGCAGGTCTACGGACAGTTGTGGCGCCGCGCGGCCGACTACGACGAGATGTCCGACGTGCCGCCACCGCTTCGCGCCCGGCTGGCCGAGGAGCTGCCGCTGGGCGTCGAGGTGCTCGAGGAGCGCGTCGCCGACGCCGGGCGAACGCGCAAGGCGCTCCTGCGCCTGGATGCGAGCCGCGTCGTCGAAGCCGTCGTCATGGGCTACCCCGACCGCGTGACGGTTTGCGTGTCGTCCCAGGCGGGATGCGCGATGGGGTGCACGTTCTGCGCCACCGGCCAGATGGGTCTGGACGGGAACCTGACGCCGGGCCAGATCGCCGCGCAGGTCCGGTGGGCTCGGCGAGAGGCCCGGCGCCTGCCGGAGTCGACCCCGCGGCGGCTCACCAACGTCGTCTTCATGGGGATGGGCGAGCCGATGGCGAACGAACGAGGAACCTTCGGCGCGATCGAGCGGCTGACCGACCCCGCCGGCACCCGGCTGGGTGCCCGCCACATCACGGTCTCGACCATCGGGCTCGTGCCCGGCATCGGCCATCTCGCGACCGCGCATCCGCAGGTCGGGCTTGCCGTCAGCCTGCACGCGGCCGACGACGAGCTCCGCACCACGCTGGTCCCGCCGAACCGGCTGCATCCCCTCGCCAAGCTCGAGGAGGCGATCGCCGACTGGCGCGATCGCACGCATCGCCGTCCCTCGCTCGAGTGGGCCATGATCGACGGCGTGAACGACGGCACCGACCAGGCCGTCAAGCTGCTGCTGATCGCCCGCCGGCTTCGTGCGCACGTCAACCTGATTCCGCTCAATCCGACGCCGGGGTACGCCGTCTCCGGGAGCCCGGCCGCTCGGATCCGGTCGTTCGCTCGAGTGCTCGACCGCGGCGGGGTGCCCGGTGACCGTTCGCGACACGCGCGGGCGCGGCATCGAGGCCGCGTGCGGGCAGCTGCGGTTGGAGCGAGCTCAGCTCTAGCCCGGCACGGCGGCGCCGAGCGCCTCGGTCAAAGGATCGTCGCCCATCCGCGTCGCGACGTCGGCGGCGTCATCGAGCATCGCCATCGCCGCGACGATGTTCGCCTCGGCCCCGGAGTTCTCGCTGATGCGAGCGCCGTCGATGCCGTCCCCGACGCGGCCTCGCTCGCGGTCGTACACGGGCAGGCCGGCGGGGTTCCGCCCGTCGAACCAACCGCGCGCCGCCTCGGCCACGGCGCGCCAGCGCGCGTCGCCGGTGGCGTCGGCGAGGCCGGCCGCCGAGAGCGCGACGCTGGACGCGTCGTAGGGCGTGGTCGAGGGGAGCTCGAACCGGCGATCGGTCACCGGAACGAGCACGGCTTCGCCACTTCGCACCGCCACGTCGATGTACGAACGGTTCCCGAGCGCAGCGCCGGCCTGCGCCAGCACGCCCTCGTGCAGATGGGCCCACAGGTGGGGCATCCCCCGCTCGTACGGGGAGTTCATCAGCAGGTTTCCGTGGCGGCAGGCGAGCAGCTCGAGGCACCACGCGTCGAGCGCCTCGCGCACGCCTGCTCCGGCGGTCAGCTCGCGAAGCCCCACGAGCATGTGGATCGTGCGGACGTCCGGGGGCGCGGGTTTCCCGAGCGCGTGCTCGAACCCACGCCGGAACGATTCACCGGCGCCCTCGTCTCCCATCGCCCGCCACGCGGCCTGGGCGGCGGACAGCGCGCGTGCGTGCCAGAAATTCTCGCCGGGAACCGATGTGATCCCGTGCCGGTTCTTCGTGCCGTTCCAGTCCTCGAGGAAATTGGTCCAGCGCCCGTCGTCCTCCTGCATCCAGGTGACAAAACCGAGAAGCCCCTCCGCCCAGCGCCGCACCCACGGCAGCTTCGTGCGCGCCCAGACCTGCGCGGCCACCTCCAGCGCGCGCGCCGCGTCGTCCACGCAGGCCACTCCCTCGAAGCCCGACTCCCTCGCCTCGATGGGCGTGTCGTCGACGCCCGCGTAGACGGCCACGGCGAGCGCACCGGGGCCGGCGGCCGGCACCGGGCGAGTGAGCCGCAGGAGCTGCCTCAGCACGGATCCACGCCGGCGAGCACGTCGTCGATCGCCACGTCGGCGGCGCAGAGCACGCTGTCGGCCGCGCCGTAGTAGATGCGGATCCGGCCGTCCCCGAGCTCCGTGTGACCGCTCGGGAACACGACGTCGCCGAGGAACCCGGCGCGCTCGTAGGGCTTGGACGGCACCATGATCGGCCGCGTCGAGCGGCCGAGGACCTTCGCGGGGTCGTCGGCGTCGAGCAACAGCGCGCCGACGGCGTACCGGTTCGTGCGGTCGGCGCCGTGGTAGATCGCGAGCCAGCCGCCGTCGACGCGGATCGGGACCAGACTCGCCCCGACTCGCATCTCGTCCCACATGCCGAGACGGGGAAGGGCCACGGGGCGGTGGTCGCCCCAGCTGTTCAGGTCGTCCGGATTCGGCGAGCCAGATGCCGAGAACCCGTCCGAACGAACCGGGCATCGGCCGCGTGAGCGCGACGTAGCGTCCGCCGATGCGCTCCGGGAACAGGACCACGTCCTTGTGGTCCGGACCGAGCATCACGCCGTGGCGTTCGAACGTCGTGAAGTCGGTCGTCGACAACCGGGATGTGGAGATGCCGAGCCGGCTGACCGACACGTACGTGATCTGGTAGGTCCCCTCGATCAGCGTGATCCGCGGGTCTTCGACCCCGTACTCCTCCAGCGGTTCGACCGGCGAGACGGCGGCGTGCGGCTCGACCGTGAACGAGACGCCGTCGGAGCTCCGCGCGACGCGAAGGTGCGAGATGTGCGTCAGGTAGTCGCGGAACTCCTCGTTGGCCGGCGTGAAGCCGCCGATCGTGTTCGCTCAGGCGGAGCGTTCGCGGGTCGGACAGGTCGATCCCCGGGAGGTCGCGCGACACGTAGCCGATCTGACCCGCGGCGGCGTGCGGTCCTGATTGAGCACGGCGAGCCCCACCAACCGGTCGCGCGGGAGGCTCGCCGGCATCGGAACCAGACGGGGTCCGGGGCCGGAGAGATCGAGCATCTCCGCGTCCTCGGGAATCGGGGCCTCCGGATCGGGACGCTCGGCCACCCGCACCAGAAGGACCGTCTCGTCGCCGACCTTCGCGACTCCCGGATTGATCGTCGAGACGATCTTCAGGCCCGGCTGCGTCGGCTCGAGCTGGTCGGGGGAGATCAGTGGGTTCTCCGCGAGCCGTTCCACGGAGACCACCGGTTGCTGGCGCTTCGGAGGACGCGCCGCCGCCGACGGCTTCTCCGACGTGATCGAGCTCTTCCATCGTGCGCACGAACTTCGCGCCGGTCTTCGGCCATGTGGCCTGGTTCGCGTACGCATAGGCGCGCCGCTCGAACCCGTGCTTGCGCTTGGGATCCCCCAGGATCGAGTTCACGCCCTCGGCGAGCGCTTCGGCGGATCGGAATTCGACCAGCAGTCCCCGCTTGTCCGCCAGCGCCTCGACCGCGTGGAGATAGGGCGTCGACACGACGGCCTTCCCGGCCCCGAGCGCGTACGAGAGCGTGCCGCTCGTGATCTGGTTCGGATCCAGGTACGGGGTTACGTAGACGTCGCTCGCAAGCAGGAACTCGATGATGTCCTTCTGCTCGAGGTAGGAGTTGACGAACGCGACGTGGTTGCCCATCTCGAAGGACTCGACAAGCTCCAGCAGCTTGTTGCGGTACTCCTCGCCCTGCTGGCGCAGCAACTCCGGATGCGTCTGCCCGGCGATCAGGTACAGGGCGTCGGGGTGCTCGGCCACGATCGCCGGCATCGCCTCGATCATGTACTCGAGCCCCTTGCCCGGCCCGACCAGACCGAAGGTCGAGACGATCTGGCGCTCCTCCAGCCCGAGCTTGACCTTCAGCCGGCGGCGCCCCGTCGGCTCGATGTGGGGCATTCCGTGGTGGATCACGACCGGCTTGTTGGACAGGCCGTAGGTCTCGGACATCAGGATGTCGACGGCCGACTCGGCCATCACGACGAGGCCGTGGGCGGCGTCCGCGATCTCGGCGACCGTTTCGCGGATCGCCGGTGAGGGGTCGGGCAGGACGGTGTGCAACGTCACGAGCGTCGGTTTGTGCAGCGCGTGCAGGAATCCGGCGAGGTGGTCCTCGTACTGACCTTCGATCCACGTCTCGCCGACGAGGCCGCCCCCGTTCCACACGCCGTAGAGACCGAACTCGTGCTGGATGCAAACGACGTCGGCGTTCGACGCCTCGATCGCCTCGGCCGCCGCGATGTAGGACTGCGGGTCGCCCTGACGGATCCGCCAGCGGACCTCGCCCCCGTACGGGTGGACGACACCGCGTTCCTCGATCGCGGCCACGCGGCTCTGGACCCGGCTCTCGGCGTCCCGGATGGCCCGGATGAGGTCCGAGGTAAAGGTTGCGATGCCGCATCGGCGCGGCGGATAGGTGGAGACGAAGGCGATTCGCACGCCTAGACGTTACCGTGACCTCGTGGAGCTCACGGTCCGGCCCTCACTTGCCGACCCCATTCTCGTGTGTGCGTTCCGTGGGTGGAACGACGCCGGCGAGGCCGCGACCGGCGCCCTCGGCGAGCTCAGGGACCTGTGGGGCGCCACCCGGATCGGGGGCGTCGACGTGGAGGACTACGTCGATCTGCAGATTTCGCGGCCCACGGTCTCCCTCCAGGACGGCCGCACCCGCCGGATCGACTGGCCGCCGATGGACCTCTATCACGCACCGGTACAAGGTCGCGACATCCTGCTGTTCCTCGGAACCGAGCCCAACATGCGGTGGCGGTCGTTCACCGGCGACGTGCTGGATGGGGTCCGCGAGCTCGGCGCGACGACGGTGATCACGCTCGGCGCCTTTCTCGGGGACGTGCCGCACACGCGGCCGACACCCGTGAACGTGTCGAGCACGGATCCGGCGGTGGCGACCGCGGCTGGGGCTGGCGCCCTCGACGTACGAGGGACCGACCGGCATCGTCGGCGTGCTGCACGACGCCGCCGGCCGGTCGGGGCTCTCGTCGATCTCGCTGTGGGCGGCCGCCCCGCACTACGTCGTCACGGGCCCCAATCCCAAAGCCGCCCTCGCCCTGCTCGACGCGTTGACGCCGGTGCTGGGTCTGCCGGTCGAGCCGGACGGTCTGCGGGCGACGATCGGACCGTGGGAGGCGCGGGTCAACGACGCGGTCGAAGGCGACGAGGACATGCTCGCCTACGTCCGCCGTCTGGAGGAGATCGTCGACTCCTCGGTGGGTGAGCTCGACGAGGACGCGACCGGGGAGTCGATCGCCGAGGAGCTCGAGCGGTTCCTTCGCGGCGGTCCCGAGCGCGGCTGACCGATTCCGTGGACGCCGTCGTCCTGCAGGCGGTGACCGTCAGCGTCTCCGGCGGCCGTCGCGTGCTCGGACCCGTCGACCTGCGGATCGGTGAAGGGGAGCGTTGGGCGCTGCTCGGCCCCAACGGCAGCGGCAAGACGACCCTGCTCTCGGTCGCCGGCGCCTGGCGCCAGCCGTCCTCCGGCCGCGCGGTCGTCCTCGGGGCAGAGCTGGGCCGGGCCGACGTTCGCGAGCTGCGCGCGCGCATCGGCCACGTGAGCCACGCCGTCGCCGACCGGCTCCGGCCCGCGCTGCTCGTTCGGCAGGTCGTGCTCTCCGGGCGGGAGTCGACGCTCGAGATCTGGGGACGGCGGTTCGATGCGGCCGCGTTCGAAGAGGCCGACGCGATGCTTGAACAAGTCGGATGCGCCCATCTGGCCGACCGTGCGCTCGGCCTCTGCAGCCAGGGCGAACGGCAGCGCGTCCTGCTCGCTCGCGCGCTCTTCGGCCACCGCGAGCTGCTGATCCTCGACGAGCCGGCCGCCGGGCTGGACCTGCCGGGCCGCGAAGCGCTCGTCGCGGCCGTCGAGCAGACGGCCGGGCCGGCTTCGGTGCTGGCCACGCATCACCTCGAGGAGCTGGCGCCCTCGACCACCCACGCCGCACTGCTCAGGAATGGTTCGCTGGTCGCGACCGGGACGGTGGACGACGTCCTCGTGGACGAGGCACTGTCGGCGTGTTTCGGGATGGACGTGCGAGTCGCGCGCGACGCGGGACGCTGGCGAGCCGTCGCGCGAGGCTGAGATGGCGCGCTAGAGGCGGGTCCTTCGCCGCGGCGTCATCGAGCGGCCGAGGAAGTGGATCCCGACGCCCAGCAGGACGACCCACAGTGCCACCGACCCCACGACCAGCAGCAGGATCGTGACCGGGTTCACGTGGTTCGAGGCGTTCGCGATCCAGGTGGCAATCGCGTAGACCGAGATCGCGACGTACAGCGTGACGACGAGGATCGATCCCAGGAACACGCCGAAGGACACGATCGCGGCCGAGACCCCGAGGCTCGCACCCGTTCCTTCGCGCATGCGCCCAGTCTATGGCCTCAGCCACCGGCGTCTTCGGTGCTACGGTCGGGCGCCGTGATCGCCGACGCGCGTTCGACCCGAACCACGACACTCGCCATCGCCGGGTCGATGCTGAGCGTGTTGGTGGTCGCGCTCGTGGCCTCGGTCCCGGGATCGCCGCTCCAGCCGCTGCTCGTCCCGGGCGGCGAGCCCTCCGGTCCGATCCACGGTCTGGCCGCTCTGCTGGGGGTCGACTCCCTTTCGAGCTCTGGGCTGGTGGCCGCGTCGGTTGTGGCAACGGCGCTTGCGGCCGGCGCGTTCCTGTGGATCCTCGCGGAGGCGTGGCGGCGGCGGATCTCGCTTCGGTCGGTCGTGATCCTCGTGGTCGCGTACCACGTCGTGCTGATCTTTCTCCCGGTGCTGTTCTCGCGCGACGTGTACTCGTACGCGGCGTACGGGCGGATCGCGGTGCACGGGGGCAACCCGTACGTCCAGACACCCGGCGCGTACCCGAACGATCCCGTCACCGCGTTCGTCTCGCCGATGTGGATCGACGTGCCTGCCGTCTACGGTCCGCTGTTCACCTCGTTCGCCGCCGGGATCACGTCCGTCGTCGAGGGTCTCGCGGCTCAGGTGAACGCGTTCCGCCTGGCGGCGATCGCGTCGAGCCTGTCGACCGCGCTGCTGATCGGATGGGTGGCGCGGCGACGGTTCCGGCCCCGCGCGGCGTTCGCCGTCGCGGCGTTCGGACTCAACCCGGTGGTGCTGTTCCAGAGTGCGGGCGGCGGCCACAACGACCTGTTCCTTGCGCTCGCCGTCGCGGTGGCCGTGGCGCTGCTGGTCGACGGGCGCGATGCGTTCGCCGTCCTCGCGCTTGCCCTCGGTGCGCTCGTCAAGGTGAGCGCGGGACTGCCGCTGCTCCTGCTCCTCGTATGGCTCGTCGCGCGCAGACCCGCGGGGGAGCGGCTGCGAGCGGCGTTGGGGTATGCGGGCATCACCGCGGGGATGGCGCTCCTGGCGGCCGCTCCGTTCCTGCAGCCGCACGACCCGAGCCTCGGCATGGTCGAGCTGGCGGGCCACGAGGGGTGGCTCGCCCCCTCGAGGCTCTTCGCAAAGCTGCTCGATGCGGTGTCGGGGGACACGATCGGGATCGTTGCCCGCATCGCGTTCGCGGTGTTGTTGTTCGTCGTCGTCGCCGCGCTCGTGAGGTTCGTCGGTTCGCGCGGGGCCGGCGCGGGTCTGGTGCCGACCGAGGCCGACCGCTTCGAGCTGGCCGGGGCCTGGGGATGGTCGCTCGTCCTGCTCATGCTGCTCGGTCCGGTGCTCCTTCCCTGGTACGTCACGTGGGCGCTGCCCGTGCTGTGGCTGCTGCCGCACGTGCCCCGGGTGGTCCTCATCGCGACCTCCACGGCGCTCGGGCTGTCGCAGTGGACGGCAGAGCCGCGGCTGCATCCGAAGGCCTACGACGTCAACGTCCTGGTCGGCCACTACGCGATCGCACCGCTCGTCGCGCTGCTGCTGGTGTGGCTGCTGCTGGAGCTGCGTCACCGGTTGCGCAACGATCTGCCGCTCGCCGGTCCGCTCGTCCTGGAGGAGCCTGCGCCGGTCGAGGAGCCGGCTCGGGGGCCCGCCGGGGATCGCTGATGGCGGCGGGAGTCGACGCCGAAGTACGGCTCGCGCGCCGGGTGGCGGCCCCGGCGATCGCGATCGCGGGGTTCCTGGCGGTGGCCCTCGTCGCGGGCACCCCGGGGTCGCCGTACCAGCCGGCACAGGCAGCCGGGGCCGGCCTCGGCGGACCGTTCGCGACCGCCGCCGGATGGCTCCGGCTCGACCGGCTCTCGCCCGCGTGGCTCGTCGGGCTTGGGGTTGGGGCGGCGGTGGTGGGCGTCGCAACCTTCCTGGTGCTCCTTCGTTCGGCCTGGCGCGGCGGCGTCTCGGCGCGCACCGCGATCTGGATGGTGGTCGGGTTTCACGTCGTCGTGGTGTTCGCGCTGCCGCTGCTCTTCTCGCGCGACGTCTACTCCTATGTCTACGAGGGGCGAATCCAGGCCGTCTACGGCGGCAATCCCTACGTGCAGACGCCGCTCGACTTCGCCCGGGATCCCCTCTGGGGGCTCGTCGGCCCGACGTGGGTCGACACGCCCGCCGTCTACGGGCCGGCGTTCACGCGGCTGGCCCACGGGCTCGCCGCGACCCTGCGATCCACGGGCGCGCAGGTCTCCGCGTATCGCGACCTGGCAGGCGCCGCGAGCCTGGGTGTCATCGCCTGCGTCGTGTGGACCTGCCGCCGCATCCGGCCCGAGCGCACCGCGTTCGCCGTCGTCGCCTTTGGGGCGAACCCGGCCGTGCTGTTCCTGTCGGTCGGGAGCGCGCACAACGACCTGCTCGTCGCGCTCGCCGTGGCGGTGGCGCTGGCGATGCTCGTTCGCGGCCGCGCCCTGCTCGCGCTCACGGCCCTGACGGCGGGCGCTCTCGTAAAGGCGAGCGGCGTCCTCCCGCTCATCCTGCTGCTCGTCTGGCTGGTGGGGCGCGCGCCCGCGGGACGGCGGATGCGCGTCTGGCTCACGGCCGCCGGGATCGTCATCGGGATCACGGCCGTGGCGGCCGTTCCCTATCTCCAGAGGACCGACCCGACCCTCGGTCAGCTGGAGCTGGCGGGTCACGAGGGGTGGATCTCGCCATCGCTCTGGCTGCGCCGCTGGGTGGACAAGGCGAGCTTCGCGTCGCTCGGCACCGCCGTGCGGGTACTCGCGATTGCCGCGCTCGTCGGATTGGTCGGCTGGCTCGCCCGATGGACGTGGCGCCGCGCGGAGATGACCGGCCGGGTCGACCTCGCCGAGCTGGGTGCGTCCTGGGCCTGGGCGCTGCTGGCGCTCACGCTGCTCGCGCCGGTGCTGCTGCCCTGGTACGTGGCGTGGACGCTGCCGCTTGCCTGGCTGTTGCCGCGGCCGGGCCGGCGCGCGATCGTCGGCGCGTCGGTCGCGCTCGTGCTGTCGCAGTGGACCGCGGAGCCCGAGCGAGTCCCCGCGGCGTTCAGTCTGAACCTGTGGGTGAACACCTGGATCCTGACGCCGGCACTCGTCGTGCTCGGGGCGCTCGCCCTACGCGACGTCCGGTCCCGGCTCCGCTCCGCCGGCTCCCTGGAGCTGGAGCAGGACGAAGCCGCCGGCCGCCGCGAGTACCGCGGCCAGACTCGGGCCCACCGTTCCGCTCAAGGGCAGACCGAGGCGTTCCAGCAGGACGGCTGAGAGCGACACCGCGGCCACGCCGAACGCCGGCGCCGTCGCGATGCCGGCCCAGCCGCCGAGGGCCCAGCGGCCCCAGCCGGCCCCGATCAAGGCGAGCAGGACGAAGATCGCGAGCGTCGCCCCGGCGATCGCCGCGGCCGACGAGGCGCGAACGTCCTCGCCCTCGGCCTCGGAGATCGCCGTGTCGGTCCCGGGTGGCGCCTGCGGGAACATGGCCGCGACCCCCGGCCCGAAGCGCTCGAAACCGGGTTCGCGAAGGCTCGCCTCTTCGCCGAGGAATGGGCGGACGAGAAAGACCGCGCGCGGCCCTTCGGGGATCGCGTCGAGAGAGTCCGCCGACAGGCGCTCTTCGGTCGGATCCTCGCCCGCGGTGGGGCGGCCCGCCGTCAGGTCGGCCGCCGCGCCGACGAAGACGTAGACGTCGCCGGCCCGATCGGGCGGCACGGTCGCCCGAAGGATGTTCGCGTCGTTCGTCGCCCGGAATGCCGCATCGCCCTCGAACCCGATCACCAGCACGATCGGCGTTCCTGGCCGGCGTGGACGCGGCCAGGTGCCCGATCGTGGTGCCGGCGGCGAGCTCCTGCGGCGAGACGAACGACTTCGTCGTCCGCCACGTCAGCAGCTGGGGGAGCGTCGCGAGCACGACGATGCCGGCAAGGACCGCGAGCGAGACCCCTCGTTCCCATCCGGCCTCGGTACGTCCCGGCGTGCGCGCGCCGATCCGGACGATTCCGACACCGGCAAGGATCGGCAGGACGAAGGCGAACGTCAGCACGCGAACCGCCGGGAACCAGCCGGTGATGACGCCGACCGGGAATTCCCACGACCGTGACCGCCAGCCAGCTCGCGAGGATCCGTCGCGCCGTGCCTTCCACGCGGAAGGCGCCGACGACGGAGGCGGCGATCTCGGTGAGGATGTCGATCCGGATGCCGATTCCGTGGAACCGGTCCCGGTACTCGTGGCGCAACTCCGGTCCCAAACCGATCCGGCGCAGGAAGGCGTCCTTCGACGTGTCGACCGCGATCCGGGCGGGCCCGGCGAGCATCGAGAGCAGCCCGGCCGCGATCACCGCGGCGCCCCCGGCGATCGCCGCAACGATCCGCCCCTCCTCGCTCGAGAGCAGCGGTGACCGGCGGACCTCGATCTGGCCGAGCGACTCGCTCCACCGCCGCTCGGCCCACGCCCAGCCGGCGGTCAGGCCGAGCACCACCCCTCCCACCAGGAAGAACAGCGGGTGGAGCAGACCGCCGCCGCCGAGCAGGAGGGCCGCCGCCACGGCCCCGCGCGAGGTTCCGGCGGCGAGTGCCGCGCACGCGGCGAGAAAGCAGATCACGAAGCCGAGCGTTGCGAGATAACCGCTGCCCAGATGGGTGGCGAACACGCCCGCGAGCGCGCCGGCGAGCAGCCAGGACACCGTGCGGCCGCCGCCCACGCGGCCGCGAACGAGCGCGGCGGCCGCCGGCCCGGCCGAAGCGGCCACCGCGTACTGGAGTCCGGCGACCGTCGTCACCAGCGGGAGGTGCAGCGTGCCGGCGGCGGCGTCGATGAGCGCGGGCGATCCCGGGCGTCCCCCGATCACCGACAGTCCCCGCGCCGCCGCGACGCGGGCCCACCACAGATACACGGTGAAGTCCGAGCCGACGCCGACGGGGTAGGAACGAGACAGCGTCGGCCAGACGAACAACGCCAGCAGGCCCGCGGCAAGCGCCCCGAGCCAGAGAAGGTCCCGCCGCTCCATGGCGTCGCGCCGAGCCGACACGCCCGGACCGTAGCAGCGAACCCGGCGCCGGGTGAGGTGGGTCTCGGGGCCGCGTGCGGGCGCTGTTAGCATCCGGCGCGTGCTGGACCGCGACCTCGCCGCCGACGTCCTGCGTGCGGCCCGCCGGCGCGGGGGCGCGTTCGCCGAGTTGTTCGTCGAAGAACGCACCTCCACGGCGGTGCGGCTCGACGACGGCCACATCGAGGAGCTGACGACCGGGCTCGACCGTGGCGCGGGCGTGCGCGTCGCCGTCGGCACGACCTACGGGTACGCCTTTTCGAACCGTCTCGACCGCGACGCCTTGATGGAGGCGGCCGAAGCGGCGAGCGCGGCACTTCGGGGCGACGCGCCGGGCCGGGTGGTCGATCTTTCCTCCACGCCGGGTCCCGGGACGAACCGGGTCGAGCGGCCGGCCACCGGGATCGCCTCGTCGGTCAAGGTGGGCTGGCTGCGGGAGGTCGACGAGGCGGCCCGCGGGTACAGCCCCGAGGTGGCGCAGGTGGTCGGGGTCTACGGCGACTCGTTGCAGCGGCGGCTGATCGCCACCTCCGACGGCCGCTGGGTCGAGGAAGACCGTCCGCGCATCCGGCTCGTGGCCCAGGTCGTCGCGCGCCGCGACGGCACCATCCAGACGGGGTTCTACGGGCCCGCTGCGTGCTCGGGCGTCGAGTTCCTCGACGCCCACTCGCCGCGGGCGACGGCGGAGACGGCCGCGCGGCGGGCCGTCACGATGCTCGATGCCATCCCGGCGCCGGCCGGCGAGATGACCGTGGTGCTCGCGCCGGGAATGGGGGGCGTCCTGTTTCACGAGGCGGTCGGGCACCCGCTCGAGGCCGACGCGATCGACAAGGAAGCCAGCGTCTATCTCGGCCGCGTCGGCGACCGGTGCGCCAGCGAGCTGATCAACGGCGTGGACGACGCGACGGTTCCCAACGGCTGGGGATCGTTCGACTTCGACGACGAAGCCCAGCCCGGTGAACGGACCCAGCTGTTCGTCGACGGCGTGCTCCAGGGGTTCCTGTACGACCGGCTCCGCGCCGAGAAGGCCGGCGAGCCCACCACCGGCAACGGCCGGCGGGAGTCCTACGCGTCGCCGCCGATTCCGCGGATGACCAACACCTACATTCTCGACGGCGCGTCGGCGCCCGGCGACATCATGTCCTCGACCGAGGCCGGCGTGTATGTGACGTCGCTCGGCGGCGGCCAGGTGAACCCGGCGACCGGCGAGTTCGTGTTCGGCGTCAGCGAGGGATTCCTGATCGAGCACGGCCGCCCGACGACGCCGGTACGGGGTGCGAACCTGATCGGCCGGGCGATGGAGATCATGAGCGACGTCGATGCGGTCGCCGACGACTTCGCCACGTGGGAAGGCGTCTGCGGCAAGGACGGTCAGTCGGCGCCGGTCGGGAGCGGATCTCCGACGCTTCGCATCTCCAGGATCACCGTGGGGGGCACCGGTGCCTGATCTCCCCGAGCTCGTGCGCGCCGCCGTCGAGGCGGCCGAAGCCGGCGAGGCGGTCGAGGCCTACGCGGAGGAGGGCCGGCACACGGAGGCGAGCGCGCTGCGCGGTGAGGTCGAGGGCCTCACGATCGCGTCGGCGCGCGGCGTCGGTGTCCGGCTGATCAGCGACGGGCGGCAGGGCTACTCCTACGCGGCCGATCCGACCCTGGACGAAGTTCGCACGGCCGTGACGCGGGCGCGCGAGAACGCGGCGCTTGCCGAACCCGACGAGCACAATGTCTTGCCGACCGCCGCAGCCGCGCCCCCGATCCCGGAGCTGTTCCGGGCCGAGAGCGCCGAGACCCCGACCGAGAAGAAGGTCGAGATGGCGCTCGAGCTGGAGCGCCGGGCGATCTCGATCGACCCGCGGGTCACCAAGATCGACATCGCGCAGGTGGGCGACGCGCTGTCGCGGATCGCGATCGCCTCGACGACCGGTGTCGACGCCGAGTACCGGCGGACCGATGCGTGGGTTCTCGTGTACACGCTCGCCGTCGAGGGCGACGAGACGCAGACGGGATTCTCCTATCGCGTCGCTCGCTCGCTCGACGACATCGACGCCGACGGCGTGGCGGCCGAGGCTGTCGAGCGCGGCGCCCGGCTCCTGGGGGCGGTGAAGCCGCCGACGGCGAAGGTGCCGGTCGTCCTCGACCAGGTCGCCGCGACGTCGTTCCTCGGGGTGCTCGCCCAGGCGCTGTCGGCGGAGGCCGTCCAGAAGGGCCGGTCGTTGTTCGCGTCGATGGTCGGCGAGCAGATCGGCGGGGAGCTCGTCACGATCGTCGACGACGGCACGATCCTGGACGGTCCCGGCGCCTGTCCGTTCGACGGTGAGGGCGTGCCCAGCGGCCGGACCGAGCTGTTCTCGCAGGGACGATTGAACGGGTTCCTGCACGACACGTACACGGCGCACCGTGCCGGCGGCGGCCAGCGTTCCACCGGAAACGCCAAGCGCGGCGGCTACAAGGGCGCGCCCGGTGTCGGCACGTCGAACTTCTACCTGGAGCGCGGGACGAACACGATGGACGAGCTCCTCATGGCCGCCGACGGCGGCGTCCTGATCCAGGACGTGTCGGGCGTGCATTCGGGGGCCAACGCGATCAGCGGCGAGTTCAGCGTCGGGGCGACGGGTCTGCGGGTGCAGGGCGGCGCGCTCGCCGAGCCGCTTCGCGAGATGACGATCGCCTCCACGCTGCCGGAGATGCTCCGGGCGATCACCGCGGTCGGCGACGACCTCCGGTTCTTCTCGAGCGTCGGCACGCCGAGCATCCTCATCGGCGAGATGACGCTCGCCGGCGTCTGAGCTCCGGCCCCGCCGGACCGCTCAGATCGTCGCCGAGCGGACGCCGGCCGCGATCAACCCCAGCGCCAGCGCCGCGACGGCGAGCCGGTACCACATGAACACGGCGAAATCGTGCCGGCGCAGGTACGTGAGCAGACCCCAGATGACGGCGAACCCGCTGATGCTCGAGGCGACGAAGCCCCAGAAGAACTGGCTGCTGTATCCCTGGAACCCGTTGTGCAGCAGGTCGAGACCCT
The DNA here is from genome assembly GCA_963766935.1 of uncultured Actinomycetes bacterium. Lineage (GTDB taxonomy): Bacteria > Actinomycetota > UBA4738 > UBA4738 > HRBIN12 > CAVYBY01. The sequence continues at coordinate 201,983 of CAVYBY010000009.1, forward strand.
TGTAGGCGCCGGCCCCGGCGATGATCGGCAAGGACAGCAGGAACGAGAATCGCGCCGACGCCTCGCGATCGAGACCCACGGCGCGCGCGGCCGTCATCGTGATTCCCGAACGCGACACGCCCGGCTGGAGCGCGACGGCCTGCGCGATCCCGAGCGCGAGGCCGGTCCTCACCCCGATGCTGCCGAGGCCCCGGTCCGAACGAGAGACCCGGTCGACGACGAACAGCACCACTCCGAACACGGCGAGCATGGCCGCGATGAGCCATGGCTGGCCCAGCTTGTCCTCGACCACGCTCTGGAGCGCCACCCCGGCGATCACGCCGGGAATGGTCCCGACGAGGAGGGCCCACGCCAGACGCTCGTCGGCCGTTTCGATCCGGCGCTTGCCGACCGAGCGCACGAAGGCCCCGATGTACAGGACGACGTCCCGGCGGAAGTAGATGAGCGCGCCGAGCAGCGTGCCCATGTGCAAGGCGACATCGAAGGTCTTGTTGAGATCGGCGTTGCCACCCAGCAGCGGCCACCCGAGGAACCATGGGACGAGGATCAGGTGTCCCGAGCTGGAGATCGGGGCGAACTCGCTCGCTCCCTGGGTAAGGCCGAGCACGATCGCCTGCAGAACGGACATCGCCGTGGCTCCTTCGCGTTTGGGGGCCAATGGTAGCTGCCGGACCGGCGTATTCTCCGCCGGACATCGGGAACCAACCCGAAGTGTCGTTCGTCTGTTGATCGGGGCCCGAACCGGGCCAGAGGGAGGCTCGAGGGAAATGGCGTCGTCGCACGCACCCCATCGTCGTGTCGCCGTGGTTGCCTGGATGGCCGCGGTTCTCGTGGCTTCGATCACGCCATCCGCGGCGGCCGCGGCGTCGGCCCCGAGCGTTCGCATGTTCGCCGCTTCCTCGACGGTCACGGCCGATCGGTACGGCGACGGGGAGCCCGTCTATCTCGATCCGGGGGTCTACCTGACGCCGGTCGGCGGGGCGTTCGAGATCGATGTCCGCCGGACCGACTACACGCACCCCATCGGGGCTTCCCAGGTGGTCCGCGACGGGTCGACGGTGAGCTCCACGCCGCTGCCGGCGGGGCTGGGGATCGGGTGGGACGGCCTGCCGCGGTTCCTGCACGTGGACGTGACGCGCAATGCCGGCGGCTATCACAAGGTTCGCCACCTCACGTGGTGTCCCAACGACTACGAGCCGCAGCGGATCAACCCGGATTCGGTCCCCGACAGCAGCTTCCCGCAGTTCTGCGGGGGGAACCCCTTCTCGCTCGGCACCGTCTTCGGGGTCGATGACGGCTGGGCCGTGAACGCCTTCAGCAGCACCGGCGGGATCGTCATCCGCGGCCCCGACGGCCGCTACACGGTCACCATCACCATCCCGCCGGCGTACCGCCACGCATTGGGAATCTCCGACGCCGACGCGAGCGTCTCGATCGCGGTCAAGGTCAAGACGGTCGATTTCAGCTGTCCCCCCTTCTGCGAGGCAGGGACGACGGCGCGGGCCGCCGCCGTCCAGCCGGCCGACGTGCCGATCGTGACCCAGCCGCCTGCGTCCACGCGGCCGGACCTGCAGGCGCTGCCGGCGTGGGGCATGGGCGTCGAGGTCGACGACGTGACGGGTGACGATTTCCTGACGTTCGGCGCAACCGTTTGGAACCACGGGCCGGCGCCCCTGACGGTCGAGGGATTCCGCCGCCCCGGAACCAATGTCATGGACGCCTACCAATACTTCTATCGCGACGGCGTGGCCGTCGGGCGAGCCAAGGCGGGCACGATGGTCTACGACGCGCGTCCGGGACACGAGCACTGGCACTTCAAGCAGTTCGCCACCTACACCCTGCTCGACGCCACGAAGAGCACGATCGTCCGCAGCGAGAAGGAGGCGTTCTGCCTCGCTCCCACCGACGCCATCGACCTGTCGGCGCCCGGCGCCGTCTGGCGTCCCGACGACATCGGGCTGCACACGATCTGCGGCGGCCAGACGTCCCTGTGGGTTCGCGAGACGCTCCCATCCGGCTGGGGCGACACCTATTTCCAGTACCTGCCGGGTCAGTCGTTCGACATCAGCGGTCTTCCCAACGGCACCTACTTCATCGAGGTGACCGCGAATCCGACGCACCGCCTCTCCGAGACCAACACGTCGAACAATTCGCAGCTCCGCAAGGTCATCCTCAAGGGCCGGCCCGGGCACCGCACGGTCGTCGTTCCGCCCTGGCACGGGATCGACACCGGCTGATCGCCGTCACGACGACGCCCCGCCTGCCGTCGTTGCCGTTTCCGTTGCGACTCCCGGGCCGGTCACGGTGACGGTGAGCGTGGCGAACGCGCCGGCCGTGGCCAGCGTTCCGCCGTCGCCGGATCGACGAGCAGGACCAGCTCCGCCGCGCCGAGCCCGGATCCGCCGAGCCCGGCCGCCGCCGGCTCGATGCTTCGGAGCACCTCGGCGCCCACCGCGACCACCTCCGTGTGCGCGCGGCCCGAGTACGTGGCGAGCACATCCACGCGGTCTCCCTCGCGGACCGAGCCCTGCGGAAGGTTCGCCGCGACGAAGGCCGCGCGAAGTCCGGGCGGGACCAGCGCCGCGATCGGCCCGGCGCCGTCGGGCGCAAGCCGGGTGCGGCCGAGCACCTGACCGGCGACGAGATCGGTCAGCGCGATCCGCCCGGCCGCCGCGGCGGGATCCGACAGGGCATCCGGGCGGCGCGAACGTGGCGGGGATCCGCCGTACGCCGAGCGCGTCGACCGGAACCGGCTGGCCACGTTCGACGGGGTTCGCGACGACCAGCACCGCAACGGGCGAGCCGTCCGAGGGCTGGAGCGCTTCGACCCGCGCCTCGTAGCCGCGCACGAGGCCGAACGCGGCGGCCGCGCTCGCAAGCGCGAGCACCGTGAAGACGACCGAGGACAGCGGCAGCCGGCGGCGGAACATGACGCGAGGCTAGAACCGGAACGCGCTGCGATCTGTGACGCCCGTCACCCCGTGAACGGGGTCGGTGCGGGCGGTTCGCCGAGCGGCAGGGTCTTCACGCGGAACTCCTCCAACGCCTGGCGGCCGACGATCGTCGCCACCGACTCGCGGATCCGGTCGCCGACGGCCTCGGCGTCATCGGTGGAGCGGAAGGACAGTTCGACGCGGACGATCTTCGGGGCGCTCGACATGGCGGCAGGATACGGGCTCACGAGGCGGAGCCGTTGAGCTGACCGCCAGCTTCTTTGCCTCCCCTTTGGAGAGCCCGCTCACCTGGCCGGTGCCGTTGGTGATCGGGTTGATCACACGGGGTGTGGAGACCACCGACCCGCCAACCAGGATGGCGATCTCGTTCATCGGCTTGACCTGGCTCACGGCGAACGTGGTCGCCGTGGCGAACCGCTTCGCGGCGTCGGTGGTCAGTGTCGTAGTCGACGACCAATTCCGGGGGGGCGTCGATCAGCGATTCGTTTTGGAGGTCGGCGGCCGCACGAAGCACGCCGTCGCCATCGACGATGACCGGCCCGAGTCGATAGCGGATCGAGCTGCCGCCCACCAGCACGATCTCCGGCGTCTCCAGCAGGTCGTGGTCGGTGCACGGCGAACCGGTGTCCCCACACGTCACGGCGAGGTCCGAGTAGCCGGGGTCGGAAACGCGGGCGACCTCGAGCACCGGACGCAGCTGCATCGCCGCTGCCCGGGCCCGTGTCGGGCCGGGAGCCGCCGACGAGGAAGGCCCGCCCGACGCTGACGGATCGGGTCCACCGGCCGAGTCGCAGGCCGCGACCGCTATCGTCAGCGCCGCGACCGCCACCGCGGCTCGGCTCAGACGTCGAAGCTGGCGCCTTCGAGGGCGGTCGCGCATTCACAGCTCCGTTCCGTGGGCAAACCGGGGATCACGGCGAACAGCAGGTCTCGGAGCTTCTCGTTGTTGTGCGTGAACACGCGCACCACCTCTTCGTGCGTGACCGGCGGCACGTCGCCGACGCCCACGTCCCAGTCGGTGATGAGCGAGATGTTCAGGTAGCAGATCTCCAGCTCTCGGGCCAGGATCGCCTCGGGGTACTGGGTCATGTTGATGACCTCCCAGCCCTGTCGCGAGAACCACGCCGATTCCGCCCGCGTCGAGAACCGCGGTCCTTCGATCACGACCACCGTCCCGCGCTCGTGCAGCGGGATCCCGAGCGTGCCGCCCTTCTCGATCGCAACCGCGCGCATCTCCCGGCAGTACGGGTCGGCGAACGAGACGTGGGTCGTTCGCGGTCCGTCGTAGAAGGTGTGCGGCCGCGAGCGCGTCCGGTCGACCAGCTGGTCGCAGATCACGAAGTCGCCCGGCTTGACGCTGGGTTGGAGCGAGCCGCAGGCGCTCGGACCGATGATCCGGCTTGCGCCGAGCGACTGCATCGCCCAGACGTTCGCGCGGTAGGGGACCATGTGGGGGGGCAGTTCGTGCTTGACGCCGTGCCGCGGAAGGAATCCCACGGAGCGCCCGCCGACGGTTCCGACGGTGATCGGCCCCGACGTCGCGCCGAAGGGCGTCTCCAGCTCGACGGTCTCGACGTCGTCCAGGAACTCGTAGAACCCGGATCCGCCGAAGACGCCGATCTCGACGCTCGTCACGAGGAGCGCTCCTTCTTGGACCCGGACGACCCCGCGGAGGATCCGGACGACTCGGAGGACCCGGACGACTCGGAGGACCCGGTAGAGCTCGACGACCCCGACGACCCCGAGGAGTCGGACGATCCCGTGGACGACGTGCTCTCCTTCTTCGAATCCTTCGAGCTCGAGGTCTTCTTCTCGCCGTCTTTCGACCCGGAGGCCGCCGGCTCCTCGCGCTTGCCGCCGTGCTTGGCGTTCTTGCGGTGGTCGGTCGCGTAGAAGCCCGAACCCTTGAACGAGATCGCGGGCGCGGCAAACACCTTCCGCAGCTCGCCGCCGCAGCGGGGGCAATCCGTGAGCGAGGCATCGTGCATCGACTGCACGATCTCGAACACGTGACCGCAGGACCTGCACGCGTACTCGTACGTGGGCATGACGGGGAAAGTGTATCGGCCGTTCTTCGCAGGTCGCGGCGGTTCGGATGGTCCTGATAGGGTTTCCGGCGCACCGCCGGACAAGGGAAGGCAGCCTCTCTCGGGGGGAGATCATGCGAAACCGAGGGGCCGCGACCCTGGCACTCGCCGCCCTCATCTCGATCGTCGCCGCCTCGCCGCGCGCGTGGGCCGGATCGGCCACGGACGTATCGATCGACGGTGTGGCGGCTCGCGACGCGCCGGCCGGCGGGATGACGGTTGTCTGCGGCTTCGACGTGGCGCTTCCCGGCGACGGCGGTGCGGTGGCCGCTGCACAGCTCAGCCTCTGGCCGCCGGGCGCGCCGGCTCCAACCAACTTCCTCGTCGAGCAGTCGGCCGGTGTCGCCCCGGGTGGACCGACCGCGATGGTGTTCAACGAGGACGAGATCGTTCGCGCGCTCGCCGGCGCCGGGGCCAAGCAGTTCGACCGGGGCTATCGGGTGAGCCTCTCGGTCTGGGCCGACCACGAGTCGTCGTCGGCGCCGACGGCGGTCGTGACCCTCTGGCTGGAAGGATGCCCTCAATACCCCGCCGCCCCGATCGAAGGCGATCTGGCGTCGTCGACGACCGAGCCCAGCCGGTCGGGCGCGACGTCGGGGTGGCCGGCCGTGCTCGTGATCGGTGTGGCCGCGGTCGCGGCCGTGGTCCTCAGCCGGCGGCTCCTCAACCGCTGGATCGCCGCCCGCCCTCCGATGGACCCCCCCGCGAACTCCCCGAACGGGTGACTGGCCGCGCCGATGGCCTTTGCCTAGACTCCGTTGCTCCTTGGACGAGTTCCTCTTGATGACGAAGACCCACGGGGGCGCCCGGTGAAGGTGAGAAAAGCAGTCATCCCCGCGGCGGGGCTCGGCACGCGCTTTCTGCCCGCCACGAAGGCCCAGCCGAAGGAGATGCTCCCGCTCATCGACACGCCCGCGATCCAGCTGGTGGTCGAGGAGGCGGTTCGAGCGGGACTCACCGACATCCTCATCATCACGGGCCGGGGCAAGCGGTCGATCGAGGACCACTTCGACCGGGCCATCGAGTTGGAGCTGTTCCTCACGGGGAAGGGGAAGCTCGACGAGCTCGAAGAGATCCGCGAGATCTCGGATCTGGCCACCGTGCACTACATCCGCCAGCAGGAGGCGCTGGGGCTCGGCCACGCGGTCTCGGTCGCCGAACCGCACGTCGGCGGCGAGCCGTTTGCGGTTCTGTTGGGAGACGACCTGATCAACGAGCGCACGCCGTTGCTCATGAACATGCTTGCGGTCCACGAGAAGTACGGCCGAAGCGTCATCGCGGCCCAGGAGGTCTCGCGCGCGGAGATCCAGATGTATGGATGCATCGAGCCCGAGCCGGTCGAAGACGGCCTGTCCCGCGTCGTGTCCATCGTCGAGAAGCCGGCGCCCGAGGACGCCCCCTCGACGCTGGCGGCGATCGGACGGTACGTCTTCACGCCGGAGATCTTCGGCGCGCTCCGCGAAACCAAGCCGGGTCGCGGCGACGAGATCCAGCTGACCGACGCGATCAACCTGCTCGCGCAGGAGCAGGCCGTCTACGCCTACGAGTTCGAGACGGGGCGCTACGACGTGGGGAACAAGCTCGACTACCTCAAGGCCACCGTGGAGCTCGGCCTCGAGCGCGAGGATCTGGGCCCGGAGTTTCGCGACTGGCTGGTCGACCTGGTCAGGCGGAAGAAGCTGATCTGAGTCCGCCTGACAAGCCGGGCCCCCTCCCCACCGTAGACTGACCGGCAGATGGCGGACGAGCACCGGCACCTCCACGATCACGACTCCGGTGAGGGGCTCGCGACGGTCGACGAGACGCGCGACCGCGTTCTTTCCACGGTGCTCCCCCTGTCGCCGCTGCAACTGGCGCTGACCGAAGCGACGGGGTGCGTGCTCGCGGAAGACATCGTGGCCGATCACGACCTCCCGGCGTTCCCCTCGAGCGCGATGGACGGGTTCGCCATTCGCGCCGCCGACGGCGCGGAGGCAAGCCCCACGGCGCCCGTCGAGCTGAAGGTGGTCGGGCGCGCGGTCATCGGCCGGCGGCCGGGCGTCACGGTCGGCGTGCACGAGGCGGTCCGGATCGTGACCGGCGCACCTATCCCGGCGGGGGCGGATGCGGTCGTTCCCGTCGAGAACACGGAGTCGACCGCCGACCTCGTGCAGATCCTCGAGGCGCCCGAGCCCGGCCGGCACGTCCGCCCGGCCGGCGAGGACGTCCGCAGCGGGGTCGTGCTCGCCGAGCGTGGCCGGCGGCTCGGTGCACCGGAGCTCGGGCTGCTCGCCATCGCCGGGGTCGCGACGCCGCTCGTGCATCCCCGCCCGCGTGTGGTCGTCCTGTCCACGGGAGATGAGCTCATTCCCCCGACCGAGACTCCCGAGTACGGCCAGGTGCGGGACTCGAACGCCTACACCATCTTCGGGGCGCTGCGAGACGCGGGGGCGATCCCCGTGATGGCCGGGATCGTGCGCGACGATCCCGCCTCCCTCAAGGAAACCGTCACCGACCACCTGATCCAGGCCGATGCCTTCATCTCCTCCGGCGGCGTCTCTGCCGGAGACCGGGATGTGGTCAAGGCGGCGTTCCTCAGCCGCGGCGACATCGCCTTCTACAAGGTGGCGATGCAGCCGGGCATGCCACAGGGGTTCGGCCACGTCGAGGGGAAGCCGTACTGGGGGCTGCCCGGAAACCCGGTCAGCGTCTTCGTCAGCTTCGAGCTGTTCGTCCGGCCGGCGCTCCTCAAGATGATGGGCCGGACCGAACTGGATCGGCCCGAGGTGACGGCGCGCCTGACCGCCGACGTCTCGGGTCCGAAGGGCAAGGCGCAGTTCGCCCGCGTGCTGGTCCGGCGGAGCGGGGAGGGCTGGGAAGCCGAGCCGACCGGCGGCCGTGGTTCCAATCTGATCTCCACCGTCGCCCGCGCGAACGGACTTGCCGTCATCCCGGCCGGGACCGCGACCGCGCCGGCCGGCTCGTCCGTGCGGGTGATCGTGTTCCGTCCCGGCACGGACTGATGTCCTCTCAACGCGAGCGGTCGCCCGACCGCGCCCGGATCGTCGAGGTGGGGGAGAAGGCCGTGACCGCGCGCGAGGCCACGGCGACCTGCCGGCTCGAGACGACCCCCGAGACCGTGCGGCAACTCATCGCCGGAACGGCCAAGGGCGATCCGCTCGAGGCCGCGCGCATCGCCGGCGTGATGGGCGTCAAGCGCACGCCGGACCTGCTTCCGTTCTGTCATCCGATCGCGATCACCGGGGCCGAGGTCGTCGTCGAGCCCGATGCCGATGCCGGCCGGATCACCGTGACGACGACCGTCCGGGCGACCGATCGAACCGGGGTCGAGATGGAGGCCCTCACCGCGGCGGCCGTGGCCGCGCTCAGCCTCTACGACACCGCCAAGGCGTTCCACCGCGGCGCCTCGATCCAAGGGCTCCGGTTGCTCGCAAAGTCCGGCGGCAAGAGCGGCGATTACGCCGCCGAGCCCTAGCGCCGCCGCCCGTCCCCCCGACGGGGGCTGCCCGCATACCCCACGTCGAGGAACGTGGGGAGGCTGCCCGACGGCGCTTGTGCAAAAGTTCCGTGAATCACAAGAATGTCATTGAGAGCCCCCACATGTGGTGCTAGCTTCCGATTCCAGCCCAGATGTTGTGCCAGTTGGGCAGTCCCTGACGGGAGGCCGGGGCACGTGAGCTGGTTCCTCGTGGCGGCGTTGGGCATCATGTGGGTCGCCTTCCTCGTCCCGACGGGCCGGAGGGGCCGTCGCCGGGAGACTGGCGTCGAGGAATTCGAGCGAAGGATGGAGCTGTTGGCACGGGCTGAGGCGCGCGGCACCACAGGACGGTGGATCTTCACCCCTCGCAAGGGGATGCGGTTCGTCGGGCCTGCGGAGCGGCAGCGGGCACGGGCTCGCGAGCGCCGGCGCCACGTGTTCTCCTTCCTGCTCGAGGCCATCACGCTGACCTTCTTGATCGGTCTCGTGCCGCCCCTTCGCACCGTTTTCTGGATCGCGACCGGCGGCCTCGTCGGGTTGCTGTTCCTGTACTCGTGGCTGCTGCTGTCGATCAAGGCGCGCACCGCGGGGCTGCCGAGCCTGCAGGACGACTCGGTACGCGTGCGGGTCGACGATGTGCAGCAGCAGCAGCGCGAGCGGTACGTGGCAGAGGGAGCGGGCAACACCCACGCGCGACCCACCCACCGCGGCTTCGGGTCCGTCGGCGAGGGCGACCACGTCCACGTCGTCGTCCGGCCCGCCGGCGCCGTCGCCCGCGCCTGATCGCGGATCGCCCCCGGTGGATCTCGGCGACCTGACGCACGACCTCCACAGCCGGTTCGACGCAACCACCGCGGCGCGCGAGCGTGCGCTCCCCGCCGCCCGCCGCTCGATCCGAGCCAGCGCCAACGCCATCCGCGCCATCCACCGTCTGGAGCTGGATCGCGCCCGGGAGTTGATCGCCGAGTCGCGCGCCGCGCTGGACGAGGGGTTCGGAGCCGTCGAGGGACACCCCGAGGTGCGCTTTGCCGGGTATCTCCAGGACGCCGAGAAGGAGTACGCGGAGGCGAACATCACGCTGGCGCTCGTCGCCGACGAGCCGCTTCCGGCCCCCGAGGACCTCGGGATCGGCGACGCTCCGTTTCTCAACGGGATGGCCGAAGCGATCGGCGAGGGCCGCCGGCGCATCCTCGACCTGTTGAGAACCGCCGACGTGTCGCGGTGTGAAGCGCTCCTGTCGGCGATGGAGGACATGTATTCGGTCCTCGTGACCATGGACTACCCGGACGCGATCACGCTCAACCTGCGCCGGTCGACCGACGTCGCCCGGTCGCTGATCGAGAAGACCCGCGGCGACCTCTCGATCGCCTTCGTCCGCCGAGACCTGCGCGACGCCCTCGACGAGCACGCCCGCCGCCTCAAGGGCGACGCGTAGCGCGATCCGGCGTCCGCGGGCGTTGCTATCCTCGTCTGGCAACCCTGGGGGTGTAGCTCAGACCGGTAGAGCACTGCCCTCGCACGGCAGGGGTCAGGGGTTCAAATCCCCTCACCTCCACCAGGACTAGCCTGATCGGATGGGGATCTCGATTCGGCCGCTGCTCGACCGCGCGGACGCGTTCCAGCAGCGCCGCACCTGGATCGGGTTCCCGCTGGCCGTCGTCAAGAAGTTCGGCCAGGACCGGGTGGGAGCGAATGCCGCACTGGTCGCCTACTACGGCTTCTTCTCGATCTTTCCGCTCATGCTCGCGCTCATCACGTTGTCGGGGATCGTGCTTCGCGGAAACCCGGACCTTCGCCGGCGGATCGTGGATTCGGCCCTCGCGCAGTTCCCGATGGTCGGGAGCCAGATCCAGCACAACGTGGAGGCGATCTCGGGAAGCACGCCGGTCGTCGTGTTCGGACTTCTCGCCGCCCTCTGGGCCGGGCTCGGAGTGATCTCGGCCGCCCAGCGGGGGATGGACGATGTTTGGGACATCCCGCGTCGGCGCCGGCCGCCGTTTCTCGTCGCGCGCCTTCGCGCCGGGCTGACCCTGCTCGTGCTGGGAACGTTCGTCATCGCGGGCGCGGTGATCGGCGGCCTCAGCGCGTCGATCGGAAACGGCGCGGCCTCGGCGATTCTCGGGCTTGCCGCCTCGGCCGTCCTCAACGTTGCGGTGGCCGCCGCCGCATTCCGGATCCTCACCGTCGCCGACGTCGGATGGTGGACCGTCGCACCGGGGGCCATCGTCGCCGGGGTGGTCTGGACGGCCCTGCAGGCCTTTGGTGGCTTCTTCGTCAAGCACCAGATCCAGGGGGCGAGCGACGTGTACGGGTTCTTTGCGATCGTGATCGGCCTGCTGACGTGGATCTACCTTCTGGCGCAAGTCATGTTCGTGGCCGCCGAGATCAACGTGGTGCTCGACCGCCACCTCTGGCCCCGCTCGCTCTTCGCCCCCCCGCCCGAGGCCTGAACCGGACCCATGTGATCCCAATTTCGCCCATTTTCGGGCCGCGGTACGACCATGGCCTGCGTTTTCACTAGGCTAAAGGGCCTGCTTGAAATGTCGCAGTACCGATGAGTAGCATGTGGAGAGAACTTTCAATCGCCGCCCTGGGAGGGCCCGATGGGGATGTCTGCCCGCACCCGTCGCACTCCGTTGATCGGCCGCGCAACCGCTCGGCGCGGTCTGGGATTGTTCGTCCCTGTCCTTCTCGTTGCCGGCCTGATGGTGGCTGCGGCCGGACCGGCCTTCGCCACGCTGCCGATCACGCCCGACGACACCTGGGGCGCCGACGGCCGGGTCCTGACGGTCCTTCGAGTCGGCGACGTCATCTATCTGGGCGGGGAGTTCGGGTCGCTCGTCCCCGACAACGGAACCGGTGTGGTTCGGAACCATCTGGCCGCCATCGACGCCAACACGGGCCTGCCCACCTCGTTCGACCCGAACCTCAACAACAAGGTCTTCGACCTCGCGCTCTCGCCCGACGGCACGCGGCTGTACGCGGCGGGGGCGTTCACGAAGGTCGGGACGACCAAGCGCAAGCGGATCGCCGCCTTCGACGTCGCGAGCGGGGCATTGCTCGCGTGGAGGCCGGCGGCATGGCCGAGCGGCACCGTCCGCGCGGTGGCTCCGATGGGGTCGACCGTCTACATCGGCGGCGGGTTCAAGAAGCTCGGTGTGATCCGGACGCGCCTGGCCGCGCTCGACGCGGACTCGGGAGCGATCCTGCCCTGGGCGCCGAGCGCCGACGGATTGGTCCGCACGCTTCTCGCCCGGCCCGACCGCATCTACGCCGGCGGGAACTTCGTCAACGTGAGCGGGGTCGCGGGTCGCAGCCTCGCGGCGATCGACCCCGACACCGGCGCGGTCATCGGCGGTGTGTATCACCCGCACTACCCGGTCCTCGATCTCGATGTCAGCTCGACACGGCTGCTCGCGTCCGGCGCCGGGGCCGGGGGGCGCGCCCTCGCGGTGAACCTCGCGAGCGGCGCGTACCTGTGGGACAAGAGGACGGACGGGAACGCCCAGGCGGTCGGCGTCCAGGGCGGGTTCGCCTACTTCGGCGGGCACTTCTTCAAGTACGACGGCCGCAGCGTCTTCCAAGTCGTTCGTGTGGACCCCGCCACCGGTGTCCAGGATCGAACCTGGCTCCCCGACGTGAACGGCTTCCTCGGGGTATTCGCGATCTCCGGCACCGGTTCGCACGTCTATCTGGGTGGGGATTTCGATCACGTCTCGGCCGTGAAGCAGCTGCATTTCGCCTCGCTTACCGACGGCGCCCAGACCTCCGCCGATGTGGCGGTCAGCATGACGGCCTCCCCCGATCCGGTGGACGTGGGCTCCACGCTGACCTTCTCCGCCCAGGTTTCCAACGGGGGCCCCGACGTCGCGACGGACGTTGAGCTCTCGGATCCGCTGCCGGTGGGTGTGACGTTCGCCGGGGCCTCCGCGGGCTGTTCCTACGCCGGCGGCGCCAACACCGTGACGTGCTCCCTCGGCTCGCTCGGGTCGGGCGCGACCGTTCCCGTGACCATCAGCGTCAGCCCCGGATCGGCCGGAACGGTCCAGAACGAAGTCACGGTGACCGCCAACGAGGCCGACCCGGACGGCGGGAACAACACGGCCTCGGCCTCGGCGGAGGCTGCCGCGGTACCGGGCGCCGATCTGCACCTGACCGTCGCCGCACCCGAGCCGGTAGACGTGGGAACGAACTTCGACTACACGGCGACGATCCTGAACGAGGGATCCGACCCCGCGGACGACGTGACCCTGACGGACCATCTCCCCGATGCCGTGACCCTGGTCACCGCGGCGTCGAGCCAGGGGTCGTGCTCCGGCACCTCCACGGTGTCCTGCAGCCTGGGGTCGATCGCATTCGGGGACTCCGCCACCGTGACGATCACCGTGACGGCGCCGGGGACGTCCCAGACGGTGACGAACAACGCGTCGGTTTCCGGGTCGGTGCTCGACCCCGACCCCTCCGACGACGCGGTCACCACGTACACGACGGTCCGGGTCCCGAGCGCGGACCTGACGCCACCGGCGGTGACCGGCGCGACCATGTTCGACGACGACCACAACGGCAAGGTGGACCGCGTCGTGGTGACGTTCGACGAGTCGCTGTCGGCCTGCCCGGCCCCGTGCGCGCTGGGATGGAACCTCACGAGCATCCCCTCCGGCGGCACGCTCCAGTCCGCGCAGATCTCCGGGACCGAGGCGACGCTCACGATCGCGGAGGGCTCCGACGACCCCGATACGAGCGTCGGTGGGTTCCGGATCTCGCTCGTCGCCCCGAACGGGATCCAGGACGACGCCGGCAACCACGCGACCTTCGACCCGCTCGCTCCGGCCGACGGAGCCGGGCCTGTGCCGGTCGCCTTCCGACACCAGCACAACAACAAGGCTTCGCTCGGCTGCGACGCGTTCCCCAACACGTCGAAGGTGGCCGGTCCCTGCGACGAGCTGACCGCGGAATGGAGCGAGGCGCTCGATCCGTCGTCGATCCCGGCCACGACCACGGTGACGCTCGCCGACCCGGCGGGGCCGGGGAACGACACCGTCACCATTGCGAGCTTTTTCGCGACGCCGTTCGATGGCGGGGGTGACGGCTACGTGACCGCCGACGGCGAGTCGGCTTCGTGGGCCGCCTCGAAGGTCGTCTTCAACGGACCGCTCGGCTCGGACTACCTCACGATCCGCATCTGGGGCGGGTGCGCGGGCTCGGGATGCAGCGCGCTCGGCGTCGGACCGAGCATCTCGATCGTGTACGTGCCGTCGCCCGACATCAAGGACGCGGCCGGCAACTCCGCGACCGGGTCGTTCACGAAGACCCAGGTGACGACGCTCTTCTAGCCCGAGCGTCGGATCCCTCGCCCGGTAGCATCCGGCGATGCAGGTCCACCGCTACGACGACCCCGAGGCATTTCGCCGCGATGGCGGCCCGGTGTTGCTCGCCGACCTCGCCCGGAACAACCTGCCGCTGGCCATCTTGCAGGTCCTGCTCGATCACCCGGAGGTCTATCCCGCGTTCCACCTGTGGGTGGCCGCGCGCGACGGGCGGCCGCTGGGTGTGGCGATGCAGACCGAGCCGTACAACGTGCTGCTGGCGGAACCGCTGGAGGACGGCGCCGTCGACGCATTGGCGGAGGCGGCGGTCGCCGACGCCGGGCCGCTGCCGGGCATCACCGCGAACGTTCCGTGGGCCGAGCGCTACGCGGGGCGCGTTACCGCGCTGACCGGACGCACGGCCGAGCGCGTCCTCGGTGAGGGCGCGTGGGAGCTGACCGCGGTCGAGGAGGTGCCGCTGCCGAGCGGAAGCGCTCGCGCCGCGACGCCTCGGGACCGCGATCTGGTCCTCGACTGGTTCCAGGCCTTCTCCGACGAGGCCCTGCCGGCCGGGCACCCTCGTGAGGAAGCCCGCACGGCGCTCGAGATCGATCTGAAGCTGGCGGGGCGCGGCGGCGGCTACTGGTTGTGGGAGGACGGCGTCCCGGTCTCGCTGGCGGGCTATCGCGATGTGCCCGGATCGGGCTCGCGCATCGGTCCCGTCTACACGCCCCCCGAGCACCGGCGACGCGGCTACGCGACCCGGTTGGTCGCCGAGCTCTCCTCGGCCCGGCTGGCGCTCGGTGATCCGGCCTGCTACCTGTTCACCGACCTGGCGAACCCCACCTCGAACGCGATCTACGCGCGGATCGGCTACGTCAAGGTCTGCGACGCCGTCGAGTACGCGTTTCGGGACGCTCCGTGAGCGCGAGGCTCGTCGTCCTCACCGGCGCGCCGGCTACACCCCGTCGAGGTGCCTGGGGACCGGCGGGCCGAGGCCGGTGCCGCGCACGGGTATCCTCGGGCGATGACCGACCCCATCGTCGTTCGCGCCGGGCGCCTCGTCGACGTCGAACGCGCCGAGGTGCTCCCTTCGCAGGTCGTCGTCGTTCGCGAGGGCCGCATCGAGGATGTCCGGCCCGACGACGGAACCCTGCCGTCCGGCGCTCGCGTGATCGACCTCACCGATCGCACCGTCCTGCCGGGAATGATCGACTGTCATTCCCATCTGGTGGGCGAGATGGACAGTGGTCAGGGCTATGCCGCGCTCGTCATGCGAACGGGGGCACAGGAGGCGCTGACCGGCGTTCGCAACGCCCGGCAAACGGTGATGGCCGGCTTCACCACCGTCCGCGACCTGGGCACGTTTCGCGCGTTCGCCGACGTCGCCGTGCGCGACGCCATCGAGGCGGGCTGGTTTCCCGGTCCGCGGATGCGCTGCGCCGGAGCCTTCGTCACGTGTCCGGGCGGAGGCGGCGACATCACGGGGCTCGCTCCGGACGTCGACGCCGTCGTCCCTCGGGAGCTCCGCTACGGCGTCTGTTCGGGTGTGGACCAGGTTCGCGCGACCGTGCGGCAGATCCTTCGCGGAGGCGCCGACCTCATCAAGGTGATCGCCACCGGCGCGGTCCTGACGAGCGGGACCGATCCCGGTTCGCCGGAATTCACCGAGGAAGAGATCCGCGCCGCCGTCGAGGAGGCACGCCTTCGCGGCGCGTTCGTCGCGGCGCACGCCCACGGGGCCGAGGGCATCAAGCGCGCGGTCCGCGCCGGCGTGCGGTCGATCGAGCACGGCTCGCTGATGGACGACGAGGCGATCGACCTGATGGCCGAGCACGGCACGTTCCTCGACGCCGACATGTTCGACGGTGACTGGATGATCGAGGAAGGGCCGAAGCTCGGGTACACCGACGAGGTGCTGCGCAAGACCGAGATGACGAACGACGCTCAGCGCGAAGGGTTCACGAAATGCGTCAAGGCCGGCGTGCGGATCGCCTACGGCACCGATTCGGGCGTCTACCCGCACGGACTGAACGCCAAGAACCTGGCGTACCACGTCCGGTTCGGTCAGACGCCGATCGAGGCGATCCGCAGCGCCACGGCGGTCTCGGCCGAGCTGATCGGCTGGGACGAGGTCGGGCGGATCGCCGCCGGGTGCTTCGCCGATCTGATCGCGGTCGCCGGGGATCCCACCGAGGACGTGAGGCTGCTCGAGAACGTGTCGTTCGTGATGAAGGGCGGGGAGGTGCTTCGCGACGATGCCGTACGACCGTAGCCGCGTGCCGGCGTTGCTGGAACGGGAAGAGGAGCGGTTCTCCGAGCTCCGTCCGCGTTCGAAGGAGCTGTTCGACCGCGCGCAGCGGTCGCTCCTGGGCGGCGTGCCGATGCCGTGGATGACCGAGTGGGCCGGCCCGTACCCCGTGTTCGTGAGCGAGGCGCACGGCGCCCGGTTCACCGACGTGGACGGACTCGAGTACGTGGACTTCTGCCTCGGCGACACCGGCGGAATGGCCGGTCACGGGCCCAAGCCGTCGGTCGAGGCGATCGCCGAGCAGTCCGCGAAGGGCATCACGCTGATGCTGCCGACCGAGGACGCCGCCTGGGTCGGCGAGGAGATGACCCGGCGGTTCGGTGTCCCCTTCTGGCAGTTCTGCCTGACGGCGACCGACGCGAACCGCTTCACGCTGCGGATCGCGCGCGAGATCACCGGACGTCCGAAGGTGCTCGTGTTCAACGGCTGCTACCACGGCACGGTCGACGAGGCGCTCGTCTCGCTCGACGCCGACGGCCGGGTGGTGGAGAAGTCCGGCGCCATCGGGCCGCAGGTGGACCCGGCCGAGACGACGAGGGTCGTGGAGTTCAACGACCTCCCGGCGCTCGAGGCGGCGCTCGCGAACGGCGACGTGGCCTGCGTGCTGGCGGAGCCGGCGCTCACCAACATCGGCATCGTGCCGCCCGATCCCGGGTTCCACGACGCGCTCCGCGAGCTGTGCACGTCGACCGGCACGTACCTCGTGATCGACGAGACGCACACGATCTGCGCCGGGCCCGGCGGCGCGACGAAGGCGTGGGGGCTCGAGCCGGACTTCCTGACGATCGGCAAGACGCTCGCCGCCGGCGTCCCGGCCGCGGCCTACGGCATGAGCGCCGAGGTCGCCGAGCGCGTGGCCGTCCACCCCGACATGCTGACGAGAACGGACGTGGGCGGGATCGGCGGAACGCTCTCGGGCAACGCCCTCTCGCTCGCCGTCATGCGCGCCACGCTCGAGCAGGTGCTCACCGAGGAAGCGTTCGCCCGGATGATCCCGCTGGGGGACCGGTGGACGGCCGGGGTCGCCGAGTCGATCGCCCGCCACGGGCTCCCGTGGGAGGTCCAGCAGCTCGGCTGCCGCGCGGAGTACTGGTTCACGCCCTCGGTTCCGCGAAACGGCGGCCAGGCCGAGGCGGCCGACGACGTCGAGCTGTCCCGCTACACGCATCTGTTCGCGCTCAACCGCGGCGTGCTGCTGACGCCGTTTCACAACATGGCCCTGATGAGCCCCGCGACCACCGAGGACGACGTCGACCGCCACACGGCGGTCTTCGACGAGATGGCCGCCGAGCTCGGATCCTCTTGACCCGAAGGAGCACATCGATGACGGACCACCTGAGCCCCGAGCAGATCCTTGCCGACGCGAAGCGTTTCACGCTGTTCGACTGGCAGGCCCAGGCGAAGGTGGCGCCGCTCGTGATCGATCATGCCGAGGGCGTCTACATGTACGCGCCCGACGGCACGAAGTACCTGGACTTCAACTCCCAGCTGATGGGCGTGAACATCGGCCACGGCGACAAGCGCGTGGTGGAGGCGATCGTCGAGCAGGCCGCGCGGCTGCCCTACGTCAGCCCGTTCATCGCCTACGAGGGGCGGGCGCTGCTCGGCCGCAAGCTCGCGGAGCTCTACCCCGGCGACATCGAGAAGTCGTTCTTCACCCTCGGCGGCGCCGAGGCGAACGAGAACGCGATCCGGATCGCCAAGGCGTACACGGGCCGGCAGAAGGTGATGGCCAGATATCGCTCCTACCACGGCGCGACCTACGCAACGATCAATCTGACGGGCGAGCCGCGCCGCTGGGCGAACGAGAACCCGCCGATGCCCGGCGTCGTGCGCGTCCTGGATCCGTATCACGGGATCGAGCGCGGCTGGGACGACGCCGCGACCTCGCTCGCCCTGCTCGAAGAGACCATCCAGCTCGAGAACCCCGACTCGATCGCGGCGTTCATCCTCGAGACGGTGGTCGGCGCGAACGGAATCCTGGTGCCGCCCGACGGCTACCTCCAGGGCGTCCGCGAGCTGTGCACCAGGTACGGCATCGTCTTCATCGCCGACGAGGTCATGTGCGGGTTCGGCCGCACGGGCGAGTGGTTCGCCGTCGACCACTGGGACGTCGTCCCGGATCTGATCACCGTGGCGAAGGGGCTCACCTCGTCCTACCTGCCGCTCGGGGCGCTCGGCATCTCGCCGGAGATCGCCGAGTACTTCGACGATCACGTGTTCGCCGGCGGTCTCACCTACAACTCGCATCCGCTCTCGGTCGCCGCGTCGCTGGCCGCGATCCGGGTGCTGGAGGAGGACGACCTCGTCGGCAACGCCAAGCGGCTGGATCCGGTTCTGCGGCGCCATCACGAGCAGCTGGCCGCGAAGCACCCGAGCGTCGGCGCTCACCGCAACATCGGTCTGTTCGGCGTGCTCGAGCTGGTGAAGAGCCGGGAGACCATGGAGCCGCTCTCGCCGTTCAACGTGACCAACGACACCATGGTGGCCGTCAACAAGGCGCTGCTCGCTCGCGGCCTGTTCACGATCGTCCGGTTCAACTCGATCATGACCAACCCACCTCTGTGCATCACCGAGCAGCAGCTCGACGAGGGCTTCGCCGTGATCGACGAGGTCCTGACCGAGATCGCCGACCCGGCGGTGCAGGGGTAGCGGCCGTGGAGCCCTGGTCGTTCGAGCCCGCCGGCCGCTTCGACGAGCACACCTTCCACAGCCGCGTGCTCGAGACGAATCCGCTCGGAGATCCGGCCGACCGGCCCCTGTGGGTGTCGCTGCCGCCGGCCTACGACGACGAGCCGGACCGGCGGTTCCCGTCCGTGTACGTGATCCAGGGACTCGGGGGCCAGCTGGACATGTGGCGGAACCGGTCGCCGTTTCGGCGGAACTTCCCGGAGCTGGCCGACGACCTGTTCGCGCGCGGCGGGGCCCCGCCCTGCGTCGTCGTCTGGGTCGACTGCTGGACGTCGCTCGGCGGCAGCCAGTTCCTCGACTCGCCCGGCACCGGCAACTATCTGACCTACCTGTGCGACGAGATCGTCCCGTGGGTCGACGCGAACTACCGCACCGTCGCCGACCGCGATCATCGCGGGATCCAGGGGAAATCCAGCGGGGGATACGGCGCCATGGTGCTGCCGATGCTCCGGCCGGATCTGTGGGGCGGACTCGCCACGCACGCGGGCGACGCCCTGTTCGAGATGTGCTACGTGCCCGAGTTCAGGTTCTCGGTGCGGGCGCTTCGAGCCTCCTACGGCGGTTCGTTCGACACCTTCTGGAAGGACTTCCGGTCCCGACCGGCGTTCTCCAAGGACGGCGACTTCTCCCTGACCAACGACTGGTGCATGGCCGCCTGCTACTCGGCGGACGAGGACGGAACGGTCCGGCTTCCGTACGACCCGGCGACCGGCGAGCTGATTCCCGAGGTGTGGGCGCGCTGGCTGCAGGTCGATCCCGTCCGGATGGTGGCCGGCCACGCCGACACGCTCAAGACGATGCGCGCCATCTACGTCGACGCGGGCAAGAACGACGAGTTCTTCCAGGATCTCGGTGCGGTGGCGTTTCGCCGGGAGCTGGAAGCGATCGGCGTGACCGACATCTTCTTCGAGCTCTTCGACGGAACGCACTCGAGGATCGAGTATCGGTACCCGCTGGCCCTCAAGTATCTGGCCGAGCGTCTCTCCGCCTGAGGCGACCCTTCACATCCGGCCGAGGAGGAACCAAACCTCGGTCGGGCCCTTCCCCTTCAGCTCGAGCATCGTGGCGTCGCTGAAGCGGTAGCGATCGCGCAGGCGTTCGTACGTGGTCGCCGAGACGAGGATCCGGCCCGGCTCGCCGTGGGACTCGAGCCGGCTGGCGAGGTTCACGGTGTCGCCCCACAGGTCGTAGGCGAACCGCCGGCGCCCGATCACCCCACCGACGACCGGTCCCGTCGCGATGCCGACACGGACGCTCATCGGGTCGCCCCCCGGCCATCGCTCCCCGTCGAGGCATTCGAGGATTCCGAGGGCCATCTCGGCGGCGGCCCCGGCGTGGTCGGTTCGCGGCACGGGCGCGCCGGAGACGGCCATGTACGCGTCGCCGACGGTCTTGACCTTCTCCATGTCGACGCGACCCGCGAGCTCGTCGAACCGCGTGAAGACGGCGTCGAGCGATTCCACGATCGCCGTCGGCGCGATCCGACCGGCCTGCTCGGTAAAGCCGACCAGGTCGGCGAAGAGCACGCTGACCTCTTCATACGCGTCGGCAATCGACCGGCCGTTCGCGCCGGCCTCGGTCGCCAGCCGGTCGACGATCGGGTCGGGCAGCGCGTTGCGAAGCAGGTCGTCGGCTCGCGCACGCTCGTGATCGAGCTCCAGCTCGCGCAGGAAGACGACGCGCACCGACCGCTCCAGGCCGTACCCGGCCGCCATCCCGATGCCGGCAAAGACGAACAGGAAGAAGTCGGCGTACAGCACGTCGTTTCGCGTGTCGTTCAGGACGCCGAGCGCCACGACGTTGTAGGCGGCGAGCAGCACGGCGCCCGCGCTGAAGGAGTAGGGGAGCTGCAGACGCGTCAGGATGTAGCAGAACGCCTGAGCCAGCATGACCCCCGCGTAGCCCCAGTCGGCTCTGGCGTCGGGCACGAACGCGCGGTGGACGGCCCACAGGACGCCGCTCGCGATGACGGTTCCCGTGAGCACCTGCTCCCACACCTTCGGGTACCAGCGCGCGTACGTCAGCGCGAGGCTGACCGCGACGATCGGGATCCCGATCCCGTAGCGGATGATGAGGTCGGCCTGCTGGCCGTCCACGATGATCAGCCGGCCGAGGATGCCGAAGATGATCCAGGTCGCGATCGCCATGATGTGCGCCAGGCGGATGTACGGCAGCGCATCGCTGTAGTAACGCCGCTGGAACCGCCGTTCGAGGTCGTCGTCGAAGAAGCGGAGCGCGAACGGCCGGATCTCCGGCGCCCGTTCGAGGAAATGACGCAGCGGCGCCGGCACGAACCGGGCCCGCGGCGGGCCACCTTCGGGGGCGTCGGTGGTGTCCATCGCAGGATGGTGCCACAGCCACCCCAAACACACCGGAGGAATAGCGGTCCGCCCGGTCCGTGTTCACCAGGGCGTCGAACAAGGGAGAATGCGGACATGCCTGCCATCACCGTCGAGGACCTGACCACCCTGGAACGCCTGACCTCGCCCGACGAAGCCGTCCGGCAGCGCCGTGTGCGCTCGGTGACGACCGCGCCCAGGGGACTGGAGGGCGAAGGGTTCCCCGTCCGGCGCGCGTTCGCGGGCGTCGATCTCGCCGATCTGGACCCGTTCGTGCATCTGGATCAGATGGGCGAGGTCGAGTACGCGCCGGGTGAGCCCAAGGGGACGCCCTGGCATCCGCATCGTGGCTTCGAGACCGTCACCTACATGATGGACGGGATCTTCGAGCACCAGGATTCCAACGGCGGCGGCGGCGTCATCACCAACGGCGACACGCAGTGGATGACTGCCGGCGCCGGCATCCTTCACATCGAGCGGCCGCCGGAGCATCTGGTCGCCAGCGGCGGTCTCTTCCACGGCCTCCAGCTCTGGGTCAACCTGCCGCGCGCGGAGAAGTGGGCGCCGCCCCGCTACCAGGATCTTCGTGGCAGCGAGGTTGCGCTGCTGGCGTCGCCGGACGCCGGCGCGCTCGTTCGCGTCATCGCCGGCCGGCTCGGTGAGCGCACAGGCCCCGGCAGCACCTACACGCCGATGACGATGGTCCACGCCTCGATCGCGCCCGGCGCCCGCCTCGACATGCCGTGGCAACCAGAGTTCAACGCGCTGGCCTACGTCCTGTCCGGCGCCGGCACCGTGGGTCTGGAGCACATCGCCGTCTCCTCGGGACAGCTCGCGTTGTTCGGCCCCGGCGACGCGATCCGCCTGGAGGCCGCCGAGGTCCAGGAGGGTCGCTCGCCGGCGCTCGAGGTTCTGGTGCTGGGCGGCCGCCCGATCCGTGAGCCGGTCGCGTGGATGGGACCGTTCGTGATGAACACGCGCGACGAGGTCATCCAGGCGTTCGAGGACTATCAAGCGGGACGGCTCGGTCAGATTCCGGCGGTCCACAACACCCCGTCGGAGGTCGTCGAGTCGGGCGAGCCGAACGGCTGAGCTCCCCTTCCGGCTCCCGTGCCGGACACCGGGTCGCCATACTCGGCGGCATGCTCCGGCGCCTCATTCCTGGGCGGCACCCGACGGTCCTGATCTCGCTCTTGATCGCGTTCACGTCGGTTCTCGGCGCAGCCGCGGCCTGGCGAACCGCCGTCGCGAGCGGTCAGGCCTCGGGCGCCGAACGGGCGGCGTTCGACCAGGTGGTCGCCCGCGAGCAGGCGCGCGCGGCGGTCGCGGACCGGCTCGAGAACGGATTTCGAAGCTACCTCCTTGCCAAGCAGGACCAGGCGCTCGCCGTGTCTCTGGGCGACGCGGCCACTCGCGCGGCGCCCGGCGACGCCGCGCGACTTCTGGCTGAGGCGCAGGCGTGGGCGACCGTCTCCCGGTCGCTGATGGACGGGATCGACCCGGACCTGCGCACGCCGACGGGCTCGATCAACCTGGAGCGAGGCTTTCAGATCAACCTGGCCCAGGCCGAGCGCGAGCAGGACCTCGATCCCGCCCCCGAGTTCGCCCTGGCGGATGCGGCCCGGCACCGATCGGAGCAGCTGGTCGGGCTGACCGCCCTGATGATCGCCGCCGCCTTCTTCCTCACCCTCGCGCGGGTGCTTCGGACTCGCACCTACCTGGTCTTCTTCGGCGCCGGCATCGGCACCCTCGCGGTCACGCTGGTCCTGTTCTTGGTGTGGGGGATCTAGATGGAGCGCGCGGCGATGCTCGAGCTGGAGACCGATGCCGAGGAGCAGCCCGACCGCCGTCTTCGCGATCTGGTCGCCCTTCTCATGATCCTCGTGACGCTGCTCGGGGCGGTCGTCGCCTTCCTCGACACGAAGGCGCGCAACCGTGAGGCGCTCGCCGACCGGCGGGCTCAGGTCGAGATCGTGACGACGATGTCGCGGCTCGTCGGCGCCGACCGCGACATCTACCGTCAAGCCCTGGCGGGGACGCTGGATTCGCAGGCCGTGACGCTCAGCCAGGTCCTCGATGGCATCGCCGGCCAAGGGCAGGCCCCCGCCTTCGCCCGGTCGCTCGCTGCGGCCGACCGAGCGGCGTCGCAGGCGATCGAGGCGGCCGGTTCGTCGGCGACCGACGGCTCCTACGGCGTGGGAACCAGCTTCGATTTCCCCGGGTTCTACCGCGACGTCTACGGGCCGGTCGATGCCGCGGCGGAGTACCAGAAGGCGTGGGCGCTGGAGCGCGACGGATGGGGCTCGAAGACGGGCGGGTATCTGCGCGTCGGCACGGTGCTCGCGGTGGCCGTGTTCCTGCTCGGCATCACGCTCACGGTTCCGGCCCGCGCCAGGCGCTCGTTTCTCTGGCTGGGCATGGCCGTGGCGCTCGCCGCCGCGGGGTGGACCGGAGCGATCGCCGCAAGTCGCGTGAGGGAGCCGGTGGACGGCGCCATCGCTTCCTACGTGTCCGCGCGGGTGCGTCTCGACGTGCTGGAGGGAAGACTCCAGTTCGGCGGCCGGACCCCCGACCAGAACGCCGACCGGGCGTCCTACGCCCTGGCCATCCGGTCGCTCACCGACGCGATCGACGAGCGCCCCGACTACGTCGAGGCCGTTCTGGCACGGGGGCTCGCCGAGTTCGAGCTCGATCTCTACTACTCCGACGCCCGGGGGCCGGTGGGCTCCGAGGCGGCTCAGCGCGATTTCACGCGGGCGACGGAGCTGACGCCGACGAACCCGATCGGCTGGACCGACCTCGGTGCCGCCGACTTCTGGCTTGGCGACTATTCCGCCGCGCTCGCGGCAAACCGGCGGGCCCTCTCACTGCGGCCGGACGAGCCGATCTCAAACCTCAACCAGGCGCTCTACCTGATCGTGACCGGGCGGGACGGCGCCTACCACCTCCAGATGGAGCGGGTGAGAGATGCCATGGCCGCGATCCCCGCGTACCTGCGCAACGCGTCGCTCGCCCTCTATCAAGCCGTGTTCGATCAGGGGATCAGCCACCGTCCGCAGATCGCCCCCGCCATCGCGACGATGCGCGAGGACGTTCTCCGCACCGTGCATCAGATCGACGTGTCGATGACGCTCACTGGGAGTCCGACGCCCCGGCCGGTCGCGGCGACGATGGCCGATCTCACCTTCTCGATCACGCCCGACCTCTCCGAGATCGACGCCGAATTCGACTACCGCGGGATGAAGACGGGCGAGCACTTCGAGTCCGAGGTATTCGTCAACGGCGCGCGAGCCGCCGGGCTCTCCCAGGCGTCGCTCTGGAACTCCGACGGGAGCCTGACCGTGCCCGACGGCCGGGCAAAGCTCCCGGTAAGGGCTGCCTTCGTCGCCGGGCAGGTCGTCCGCGTCGAGCTCTACGTCGAAGGCAATCTGCTGGATGCGGGGGAGTTCACGGTCCCCGCGAGCAGCTCCACGATCCGCGCGGCGCTCTCTCCGCCGGGATCGCGTTCGGGGTTGTAGCACGCGACGGCGATGCCGAGGCACGCCGGATGCGAGACGAGCGGCGCAAGCAGCTCCCCGAGCTCCGGCCAGTCGAGCCCGCCGGGGACCGGAGCGTCGTTCGGGAACACCGCCTCGTCGAGGATGTCGAGGTCGACGAAGACGAAGAACCGCCGGTCTCCGCTCGTCACCGCCTCACGTGCGGTTCGCGCCGTCTCGGCGGGGCCGGCCCGGCGAAGATCCTCGGTCGGGATCGCCGTGATCCCGGGCAGGTCCTCGGGCGTGACCGAGCCGAAGCCGCGGGCCTCCTCGAGATCGCGGAACCCGACGAGCGCGACATCGGACGGCTGAAGGAGCGGCCGCCCACCCGCGGCGTCGGCCCACGCGGGCGGCCCCACCCCGAGCGCCACGGCCAGCGGCATGTCCGCGGCCTCTCCGGTGGGGGAGTTCCGGCCGTCGTACAGGTCCATGTGCCCGTCCACGTAGACCACCCCGATGTCGCCGCCCACGGCGTCTCGGAGCCCGGCGATCGCGCCGACCGCAAGCGTGCAGCAGCCGCCGAGGATGACCGTCGTCGCCTCGAGGTCGGTGTCCTCGGCCACGGCGTCGCGGATCGTGCGCGTGACCGACAGCACGGAGTCGGAGCCGACGATGCCGGTGAGCGGGTCTCGATCGGGCGGCTCGATCAGGACGTCCAGGTCGCCGAGATCCTCCGCCCCGATCGCATCGACGACTCCCGCCTTGCGCAGCACGGCCGGCATGAACACCGTTCCGACGCGGCCGCCGACGCTGTCGATCGGGATGCCGAGCAACCGTACGCGCCGCACGGAGTCAGGACCCCGCCGGCTGAAGCGCCACGAGTGCCTTTGGGACGGTGTCTTCGGGCTTCACGCGGTACCAGGCTCGCTCGATCCGCCCCCGCTCGTCGACGAGGAATGAGGACCGGACGATGCCCATGTACGTGCGTCCGTAGTTCTTCTTCTCGCGCCACGTCCCCCACGCTTCCGCGACCGCGTGGTCTTCGTCGGCAAGAAGCGGAAACCCCAGGCCGTACTTCTCGTCGAACCGGAGCTGCTTCGGCGGGTCGTCCGGCGAGATCCCGACGACGGCGAGCCCGAGCCCCGACAGGTCCTGAGCGTGATCGCGGACATCGCACGACTGGGTCGTGCAGCCGGAGGTGTCGGCTTCCGGGTAGAAGTACACGAGCAGCTTCTGCCCCGCGAAGTCCGCGAGCTTGACGGCCGCGTTGTGCTGATCGAGCAGATCGAACGCCGGCGCGGCATCGCCCGGCGCGAGCTTCGTCGGCTCGGATGTCATGGAGCCAGAGTAGCGATCAGCAGGAACCGGCGGCGAACTGCAACGTCATGCTGCCCGCGTTCATCGTGACCCGCTTGCCGGTCGGCGAGCGCCACAGCACCTCGAACAGGTGTCCGTCGGAGCCCTCGAATGTGCGCTGCCGGCTCGTGAACGTGAACGAGAACGAGTTCGTGCCGTTGCTCGGGTCGAAATGCGCTTGCTTCGGACCGGCCTGGATCGGGATGCCGTCGGCCACGATCCGGAAGTTCACCGCTGCGCCGGAGATCTGGACGCTGAGGTTCTCGCTCACCCATCCGATCGAGCACACGTCGGCCTGAAGGCCGGGAACCTTTGCCCATTTCGTCCTGGACGTCGAAACCGGCGCCGAGCGAATGACGGACCGCTGCCGGTCGAGCCGGGTCCCATTCTGAAGGGTCACGGCGACCACGGCGACGGGGATCGAGACGGCGAGCAAGGCGGAGATCACGATCAGGGTCTTTCGCATGACGGGAGCCCCCTTGGTTGTTGCGGCCGGGGCGGATCGTACCTCCCCCCGGGCCACAGGCCTCTGACCAGGGCCGATGGTGGCCGGGGGGTCACGGACCCATCCGAGGGTCCATGCTATGGGCTCGAAGGAGGGGATCGGGTCAATGGATGTCGGGACCGTGAAGGAGGCGCTTCAGCTCGTCGAGGAGGACGACCTCGCCGGTGCGGCGCGGCTCCTCGGCAAACTGGTGCGGGGCAAACGCTTGGTGCGTGCCTCCGGCTCCACCGCCGCGGTGGAGGAAGTCGAGGAGGTGAAGGGCTGGCTCCGCAAGGTACTCTTGGACCCGGACGTCGAGGACGCCGACTCACTGGTGACCAGGGCCTACTACAAGCTGAGGAGCCAGATGCCGGCCGAATCCGCGGATCGCGGCTGAAGTAGCCGTATCCGTCGAGGACGGCCAGAAGAAGACCAAGGCCAACCATGGCCAAGGGCAGAGAAGGAAGGAACGCAGCATGGCAACCGGAACCGTGAAGTGGTTCAGCGCCGAGAAGGGCTTCGGGTTCATCACTCCCGAGGACGGCAGCGCTGACGTGTTCGTGCATTTCAGCGCCATCCAGGGCGAGGGCTACCGTGAGCTCGCCGAGGGTGCACGCGTGGAGTACGAGGTCACGCAGGGCCAGAAAGGCCCGCAGGCTGGCAACGTAAAAAGCATCTGAACCCCTCAGGGGTCGTCGACGGACGGGAGGCCTTCGGACCTCCCGTTCTCGCGTTTTGGGGTCGGCGCGTCCGAGCGGCTCGAATCGCCCGGGACGAGACGTTCACTCCAGACGCAGGGCGAGCGCCGGGCACGCGTTCAAGGTCGTGCGGACCAGGCTGCGCAACTGGGGCGGGATCGGCTTGTCCGAGATGATCGGGTAGCCCCAGTCGTCGAGCCGGATCAGCTCCGGGAGCAGCTCCGCGCAGATGCCGTGGCCCGTGCACGCGATGGGGTCCACGCGCAGCCGGACGTCGCGGCTCATCCCGCCCTCCGCAAGCCGGGCAGGGGCAGGACCGCTGGACGACGCGATCCGGGGCATGCGCGGCCGCGAGCGTGATCCCGGACGTCGGGCCCGAAGACCTGGAGGGCGCTTCGCAGCAGCCGCACGGCGCCGTCGGGGAACCGGCAGGCTCCCCGGCCCTCGACGTCGGATGCCCATCGCTCCAGTCGTCCGATGGTCTTCGACCCGCCGGACCCGGCGAGGACCTCTCCGGCCGCGCCGGCGATGGCCGCCAGGCCATGCACGCAGGGCCCGCATTGTCCGGCGGTCTGCTCGGAGAGCCATCGCATCACTCCGGCGGTTTCGAGCCATCCGCACGCGCCTTCCGGCGTGACCACCACGATGCCGGGTCCCACGATGCCTCCGACGGCCGCGAGCCCGCGCGCGTCGAGCGTCGTTGCGGGCACGTCCGAAGCGGCAACCCACGAGCCGCAGTAGCCACCGACGAGCACGGGGCCGAGCCCAGATGTGGTGCCGCCGGCTCGGTCGATCAGGCCCGCGAGCCCGGAGCCGAGCGGGACCTCGTAGACGCCCGGGCGTGCGACCGTGCCGGAGATCGTCACCAGCATCGAGCCCGGGTCCTCGGTCGTACCGATCGAGCGGAACCATTCCGGGCCCGAGCGCCAGATCATGGCCAGGTTCGCGAGCGTCTCGACGTTGAGCAAGAGCGTCGGTCGCCTGGCGACCCCCCTCTCGAACGGGCGGGGGCCGGACGTCGGGATGGCCGGCCCCCCGTTCAGCAGGTTGGTGAGCGACCGCTCCTCCCCGGCGATGTACCGATCGGGGACCTCGACC
Source organism: uncultured Actinomycetes bacterium (assembly GCA_963766935.1). Lineage (GTDB taxonomy): Bacteria > Actinomycetota > UBA4738 > UBA4738 > HRBIN12 > CAVYBY01. Next base: position 230,261 of record CAVYBY010000009.1, read on the forward strand.
ACCTGGACATGAAGGCCGTCGGGCTCGATGGCCTGTCGCTCCTGCGCGGCTCGGATGATCGCACGTCGCGCTTCGCCAGAGCTCGCCTTGATCCCCACGATCACCTCGTCGGAGTCGACCGCGGCCGCTGCGAGCGCTGCGCCGTCCAGGACCAGGTGCGGGGTCGAAGCCAAGAGCACGGCGTCCTTCCGGCTGGCCGGTTCGCTCTCGCTGCCGTTGGCGACCACGATCGGGCGCCCCCGGCCGCCGGCCACCGCCCGCAGCTTCACGGCCGTCGGGAACCGGGCGCCGCCGCGGCCCCGGAGCCCGGCGCGTTCGACGGCGTCGACGACGTCACTCGCCGAGCCTCGAGCCGTCTCCGGCGACCGAAAGGCGGCGCGGTGATCGGCAAGCGAGGCCCCCGCGAACTGGGTCACGTAGGCGGAGATCCGGTCCGGCGGCCGCATCGACTGGCTGGGGGCTCCGGCGTTCACGTGAGCGGTCCCGTTGAGACGCCGCCGATCGCAAGCTGGCCCGAGACGTCGTTCCCCGACACGACCAGCGCCACCCTGACGTCGATGACGTCGCCATGCCCGTCGGCGAGGCGGGCCGTGAGGGTGTTCTCGGTGATGCCCGTGACGGCGCCGCGATAAACCGCGGCTCCTCTCGGCGGGGTGAGCACCACGGATCCGGATCGGACCGAGAGACCGCCGCCCTCGTCCTGTCCGTCGAGCTCGATGTTGAGCGAGAGCGGCACGGCGCCCGATGTCCTGGCCCTGGCGCTGAAGGTCACCTGTTCGTCGAAGTGCCGCACGTGCACGGCGCCGGCAAACGTCGCCCGTGCGGGCAGCACGAGCGTCTCGGCGCGCACGGACCGCTCGGGACGGCCGGCCGCGACGAGCAGCTTCGCGGGAGTTCCGGCCCGCGCCGCCCAGCCGTCCCCAAGCGGACCTCGCACCATCCAGACGCCGAGCGCGACGGGCAGGACCACGGCGCCCGCCACGAGGAACGTGCGTGCGGGCTCCCAGCGGGTCCAGCCGACCGAGGCGCGCCAGATGACGGCGATCAGCACCGCCAGGCACGAAGCGAGCGTCAGGGCGAGCATCCACCGCTCGCGGGTGTCGCTTCCGGTGCCGGCGCCGTGCACGACGGCAAGGCCCCAGCACGCGTAGGTGGCCCAGTGGACGGCCCGCCACGTGCGGTATCCCAGGCGCGCCCGAACCAGGCTGGTGATGGCGATCGCCAGGAGCAGGTCGAGCGCGACGGCCCCGAAGCCCAGCCAGATGGCTCGATAGGCCGATCGGAATGGGACGACCGCGTCCAGCCACCGGATCGGCGCGAACGAGTCGAACACGGCCGATGCGACGTGCAGCGCGATGAAGACCAGGGCGAGGAGCGAGATGTTGCGATGAACGTGCTGCAGCACGAACCGCGGCGTGCGCGGCGGGGACCATCGCACGACGTTGGCGATCCCGAGGACGACCACCGTCGTCAGCAGCACGAGGGAGACGGCACCGGTCCCGCGGGAGAGGTACCAGAACGCCTTCGAGCCGAAGGGGCTGGTCAGCGCGATCACGCGGCCTCCTCGTCCGGCCAGCCACAGACCCGGACCACCCGGCCGTCCGGCCGAACAAGCCGAGCCGGCACCCCCAGCATCCGAAGCCATTCGACCGCTTCCTCGCCGCGAACGATTGCCGCCGTCGTGGCGGTGTTGGCGTCGACACAGGTTGCGGCGGCGACCGTGACGGTTTGCCACACCTCGACGGCGGAGCGCCCGGTGCGTGGGTCGACCACGTGGTGGACGGCTTCGTCGCCCCGGCGCCACCTGCGGACCATGGTGCTGGAGGTCGCGAGGCCCCCACTGCGGATCCCGACGGTCCGACCGGGGGACGGCAGGCCCGGGTGCTCGTCGGCGATCTCGACCGTCCACCCGCCGTCCGGTGGCGCTCCGCACGTGGACAGGTCGCCACCGAGTGAGACCAGCACCCCACAGCCGGCGACGGTTGCGGCACCGACCGCGGCGCGGTCGGCGGCAAGCGCCTTGGCGGTGGCGCCGAGGTCGAGCAGGACTCCGGGTGGGACCCGGACGGCCGCGCGCACGGGGTCCAACTCGATGCAGCGCCACCCGGGTGCGGGAACGGACGGCTGGAGCTTGGGGCCGGTCCGCGGCACGCCGGCGAAGTCGCGATCGTAGCCAAGCTGCACCAGCGCGTTTCCCACCGTGGGATCGACGGCGCCCTCGGTCGCCCGGGCCGCGCCGACCGCCACGTCGATCGCCTCGAACAGCAGAGGGTCGACGCACCGCCATTGCCCCGCCGCTCGGTTCAGGTTGGACAGGGCCGAGTCCGGCCGGAACCGGCTGCACGCGAGGTCGATGGCCTCGACCGTCTCCTGGACGGCGTCGACCGCGAGCGCAAGGGCTCCGGGATCCGCCGTGAGGACGACCGCGGTCGTCCCGAGCGCAGGGAAGTGGGTGGAGCCGACGATCCGGGTCACGAGCCCCCCGACTGGACCTGACCGGGGCCACCCACGCTGATCGGTCCTTGCACGGGTGGGGCGGGGAGGCCACCCAGCCCCGAGTTCGCCGGCGGCAGGGCGACCGTCGGTCCTCGTGAAGTGGTTGGGGTGGGCGAGGTAGTGGGATCCGGATGGCCGGTGGCCGTCCCGCTCGATGTCCCGCTCGATGTCCCGCTCGATGTCTGGCCGGAGAAGGCGCGGGCGGCCATCGAGGAGAACGCCGCGGTCAGCGCGAGAGCACCCGCAACGACCCAGCGTGTCGTGCGGGAGATCGACCGGAAGCCGGTCGTTCGCGGAGCGCGCTGTCTCATCACCTGGGTACTCTGGGACAGCGATCTTGGAGTTTCCTGGGAAGACGGTTAAGAGGATGTGTGGATCCCGAGCAAGGACTATGCAGTGAAGGTTGGTCTCCCGCGTATGCACAAGGAAGCCGGCGAGCGCCGCGATTTCCTGCCGCAGTTCGTTGCGACGCTCTGTCGTCTCGGGGCGGACGAGGTGTTGCTCGAGGAGGAGTACGGCTCGGGAATCGGGATTCCCGCCGCGGAGTACTCCGAGGTCGACCCGCGGGTGCGGTTCGCCCCGGCGCGTGAGGTCTTCGACCAGGACGTGGTGGTCGTCGTCCGATGCCCGGACGACGATGCGCTCGGCTGGCTCCGGCCCGGATCGCTCCTCATCTCGATGTTGCACTTTCCGACCCGTCCCGGTCGCATCCGCCTCCTCGACGCGCTCGGCGTGCACGCGCTCAGCCTCGACTCGGTCAAGGACGACCGTGGGCGGCGCCTGATCGAGAACTTCGAGGCGGTCGGGTGGTACGGCGTCGACGCCGCGTTCAACGAGATGGCGAGGATGCGCGCCGACTTCACCGATCCGCAGCGGCCTCCGATCCACGTCACGTGTCTCGGAGCGGGAGCCGTCGGGGCCCATGCCGTGAGGGCGTCGGCCGCCTACGGCAACCCCGAGGTGCGCGAGACCATGTCGCGAAACGGCGTCCCCGGCGTCGAGGTCACCATGGTCGACTTCGACCTGACCCGGCGTGAGGACTACATGCTCGACCGTCTCGCGCGCACCGATCTGCTGATCGACGCCACCAACCGGCTGGACCCGAGGGTGCCGGTCGTCCCCAACCGGTGGCTGGGCGCGTTGTCGCCCGAGGCCATCCTGCTCGACCTGTCGAGCGACCCGTATCTGCCGGATGCCGAGCTTCCGATCGTCAAGGGGATCGAGGGCGTTCCGCACGGGGATCTCGACCAGTGGGTATTTCAACCCGACGACCCGGCGTGGGACGAGCAGGCCTTGCACGTCGACGCCACGAACCGCCGCGTCGGACTCTCGTGCAGCGCGTGGCCCGGGATCCACCCCGGTCCGTGCATGGAGATCTACGGCGCTCAGGTCGAACCGCTGATGGCGCTCGCGCTTCGTCTGCCGACCGAGCGCTGGAGCGAGCAGGCGAACAGCGCCGTCGAGCGAGCCGCGGCGAGAGGAGAGCTCTCCCGATGGAGGCAGGCGATCGCATCCTGACGTTTGGCTTCCCCCGCATGCACAAGGAGCCGGCGGAGCGTCGCGACTTCCTGCCGTCCCTGGTGACCCGGCTCGCGCGGCTCGGTGCCGGCGTGGTCGTCGAGCGCGGGATCGGCTCGGGCATGGGGTATCGCGACACCGACTACACGGTCCCCGCCGGCGGCGTTCGCGCCGGCTCGCACGAAGAGGCCTACGACGCGGACGTGGTCGTCGTGCTCCGCTGCCCGAACCCCGCAGATCTCGCACGCGTGCGCCGTGGCGCGTCGCTCGTCTCGATGCTGCACTTCTCCACCCGGCCCGAGCGCGTCGCCGATCTGCGTCGCGCGGCCGTCGAGGCGATCTCGATGGACTGCATCGCCGACGACGAGGGCGAGCGGCTGGTCGTGGAGTCCCGCGCCGTGGCCTGGAACGCGCTCGAGGCCGCGTTCGACGCACTGGAGACCACCTACACCCGGTTTCGCGATCCGGGGCGTCCACCGATCCGGGTCACCGTGATGGGAACCGGTTCGATCGGCCGTCACGCGGTCGAGGCGGCGACCAAGTACGGCAGCCTCACGCGGGCCGCGTTGCTGCTCGAGGCGGGCGTTCGCGGCGTCGAGGTCGTGGCCGTCGGCCGAAACCTGAGTGGAGACGCCGACTACATGCGCAACCGGATGCGGATCACGGACGTGCTGGTCGACGCGACGGAGCGGTCGGATCCCAGCGTGCCCGTCGTGCCCAACGACTGGATCGGGCTGATGCCGCCGCACGCCGTCATCTGCGACTGCGTCGTCGACCCCTACCAGCTCGATTCGGTGCCGCCGACCGTGCGCGGCATCGAAGGCATCCCGCAGGGCAACCTCGATCGGTACGTGATGGCGCCCGACGACCCCGCGTGGGACGTCACCGTGCCGGCCCGTGTGCCGCAGGTGCACCGGCGGACCGTTGTGTCGTGCTACTCGTGGCCGGGAGTGCATCCCGAAGCGTGCATGCAGGCGTACGGCGGACAGCTGGCGCCGTTGCTGGAGGCGCTGATCGATCGCGGCGCCGCCGGACTCCGCCTCGACGGCGGATTTCACGAGCGGGCGCTTGCGAGGGCCTCGCTCCGCAATTGGAGCGCGCCGCTCGTCCAGCCCTTGCCGGCCGGCCGTTAGGCCCTCCGCCTCAACCGGTCTTGCGCGCCTTCCAGACTTCCTCGATCGGCCACTGCCGTGACCACTCGAGGCTTGCCAGGTCGTCGGCCGCGGGACCCGCGTCCTCGGGCGCTTGGATCTCGACGAGGTCCTCGACTTCGAAGCCGCAGGAGCGAAGCAGCCGGATCATCTCGCCGTGCGGGACGAAGAACTCGACTCCGTCGTAGTCATCCTCCCACTCGAACCGGTGCATCCCGAAGTGCGGGCGTTGCAGCCGCTGCTCGACCGGTCCCACGTCGGGGAAGGTCAGCATCGAGACATAGGAGTGGCCGAGGAACACCAACCGGCCGCGCGGCCGGAGGATCCGTGCGGCCTCGGGGATCCACACGCGCGGGTCGCACCAAATGGCGGCGCCGTACTCGGAGACGGCCAGGTCGAAGCTGGCGTCGGCGAGCGGCGGGCGTTCGGCGTTCGCGTGGATCAAGGGGAAGTGAAGGTCGAACTCGCCTTGCAGCAGTTGCGCTGTCGTCAGCTGCCGGGCCGAATTGTCGAGCCCGACCGGGCGGGCACCGAGACGCGCGAGCCAGGCCGACACATAGCCGGTGCCGCACCCGAGCTCGATGACATCGAGACCGTCCACGTCGGGGAGCAGGCCGAGTTGAGACTCCGGTACGCCCCAGACACCCCAGGTGATCCGGTCGCTCGACCACGAGCGGCGTCCGCGCTCGATCCAGTTGTCGGCATCGGCGTCCCAGGACGCGCGATTGCGGAGCACGTGGTCGTCGGTCACGCCGGGGACGATACGCGAGCCGCAGACCTCGCGGGTTATCTGGTTCGATCGTTGCGCCGAGCGACGGACCCACCGGTGCGGTGTCCACCTGTGCGCTCTCCACCGGTGCGGTGCCCGCCCGTGCGCTGCCCACGTCGCTGCTGGTACCGGGCCGGCGGTGTGGCGGTCCGTGCGGCGGCGGGGATGCGCGCGTCCACGAACTCGGCGTTGAGGTCGAGCTGCTTGGCGATGCGAGCCATGTCGAGGCGCTGCTCGGGAGTCACGAAGGTGATGCCCTCGCCGCCGCGGCCGGCCCTTGCGGTGCGGCCGACCCGGTGGACGTAGGCCTTCTCGTCGGCCGGCGGATCGAAGTTGATGACGTGCGTGATGTCGTCCACGTCGAGTCCGCGGGCGGCGACGTCGGTCGCAACCAGCACGTCGTTCGCGCCGGAGGCGAAGTGACCGAGCGCCCGCTCGCGCTGGGGCTGTGACATGCCGCCGTGCAACGCGCCGACCTTGAACCCTTCGTTTCGAAGGCTCCGCGCCAGCCGGTCGGCGCCGTGCTTGGTCCGCACGAACACCAGGACCAGCCCTCGGTCGGCCGCCAGCTCGCGGACCAGTGCCTGCGTCCGGCGTGGCTGCTCGACGGCGACGAAGCGGTGGACCGCCTCGGAGATGACGGGGCGGTCGTCGATCACCTGGTGGGTGACTGGGTTCTTCGTGAAGCGGGACGCCAGCCGTCCGACTTCCCCGTCGAGGGTCGCCGAGAAGAGCATGGTCTGGCGGTCGGGTCTGAGCATCTCGAGGATCCGGGTGACATCGGGCAGGAACCCCATGTCGAGCATGCGGTCGGCCTCGTCCAGCACGCAGATTCGGACGCGGTCCAGACGGATCAACCGTCGGGCGGCGAGGTCGAGCAGCCGGCCCGGCGTGGCGATCACGACGTCGGCGTGGCGGGCGCGCTTGGCCTGCGGCCCGATGCCGACACCGCCGTAGACGGATGCGACGTGCAGATGGCGGACGTCGGCGATGGCGCGAAACTCCTCGGTCACCTGGCTCGCCAGCTCGCGGGTCGGGGTAAGGATCAGCGCCGTCGGGCTGCGCCCGCCCGGCGACAGCCGCTCGACGATCGGCACGGCGAAGGCCAGGGTCTTTCCGGACCCGGTCCTGGAACGCGCCAGCACGTCGCGGCCGGCAATGGCATCGCGGAGCACCAGTGACTGGATCGCGAAGGTGCGGTCGATGCCGCGCATGCGAAGAGCCTGGACGACCGGCTCGGACACGCCGAATCGGTCGAAGGGCTGGGTCGTGAGGTCGATCGGTGGTTCGGGCACGGCGCGCGGCCGAGCATGTGCTGCTTGCTGCATGGGTTCCTCTGCTCTCTGGTTGGGGTCGGATCGCGGGGGCGCGTCGAGAACCGGCGCCGCCGGGCGAGCGCCGCCCGTGTTCTTCAGAGGGCGAGGAGTGCTCGGGGATCGCGAGAAGTCGTCGCGCGCGTCTCGTCGGCCGAGACATCGCGTGGAACTATGAAGCACTGTACTCGAAAGCCGGCTCGCCTCGCCCCAGCCTCGCTCAGCCCGTGGGCCGGCCGAGTCCGAAGGCGCGGATCATGTCGGAGACGCCGGGGTCGGCGGCGTGGGCGAGCAACGGCAGTCCCAACAGCCGCTCCGCGGTCTTCAGGATGCTGTAGTGCGAGAACGGCAGGGCGCTCGTGGTTCCCGGCGGGACCCAGCGCGAGGCGACGATCGTCGCCACCCGACAGCTGATGTCCTCGGCGAGCGCCGGGCGCAGACAGTTTCGGTTGAACCGCGATCCGGTGAGGTTGCCCTCGTCCCACGTGACCATGACGACCGTCGACCCGTCGGCGAATTGGGGACTCGCCACGATCCCGGCCATCCGCGCCTTCAGCCACGCGTCGGCGATCGTGATGCTTCGGTCCTTGCCCCCTTCGGACGTGTGCCCGTTGTGGCTGTCGTTCGGAAGGATCCACGCGAAGCTCGGGAGGTTGCCGGTGCCGAGGTCCGAAACCAGCGAGGTCGTGTCCACGTTCGACCTCATGCATTCGTCGCGGATGGGCAGGAACCAGATCGCGGGGTTGTGGCCGGTCTCGTACTCACCCTTCGCGTCCAGCGCGCACGGGGACGGGATGTCTTCGGCATACACCCGCCACGTCATGCCGGCCGCCTGGAGTTGTCCGAAGATGCTCGGTTCGTCCAGCGGGCGCAGGATGCACTTGATCTTGTGGCAGCCGGCAGGGATGTAGGTGTCGCCGGCAGCCAGGGCAATGTAGTTGGGGTGGCTGGGTTGCGTGATCGCCCGGAAATTGGTCGCGAGTCCGCAGGTCCGAGCCAGCTCGTTGAGGAATGGGGATCGCTTGTCGTTGGGCGAGCCCGGATCCCCGAGGAGGCTTTCGGGGCTCAAGTTCTCTTCCATCACCACGATGACGTGGGTGATGGGCCGAAGCGTCGACGGGTCGGCGCCGCACGGGCCCCCGGGAGGCGCGGCCGAGGTCGGCGCGGTCTGGGTGGGGGTCGGGGTGTCGTTCGCTCCGGCGCAACCGGCCAGCGCAGCGATGAACGCCAGGGCAATGGCGACGGGGGCGCAATCGAACCGCGGACGCGCCGGATTCCGGTTGTCCCAAGAGAGGTTGCGCCGCACCGTGGCATCGTACCCTTGCCGCCGGGATGCGCGTCGACGCCGACTTCGAACCGATCGTGACGCCGCGGCTGCGACTGCGCCGTTCCCGGCCCGAGGACGCCGGCCCGATCTCGTCGTATCGGAGCGACCCCGACGTCCAGCGCCATCAGGGTTGGGACCGCACCGACCCCGAGGGCATCCACGAGCAGATCGAGGAGATGGCGAGCCGGAATCCGGGTGAGGCCGGCGGCTGGGTGCAGCTGACGGTCGAGGATCGCGAGACCGGCGAGCTCGTCGGCGACGTGGGGATGAGCCCTGCCGAGAACGAGCCGGGCGTGATCAAGCTCGGCTACACGGTCTCGCCGGCGTTTCAGCGCCGCGGCTATGCGACGGAGGCCGTCGGCGCGCTGATCGACTACGCCTTCGAGACCCTCGGAGCCGACGTGGTTCGCGCCTACGCCAGCGCGGAGAACGTGTCCTCGATCCGGGTCGCGGAGAAGGTCGGGATGCAGCTCATCGAGCGCTTCCAGGGCAGCGACGGCACCGAGGTCTGGTTCGGCGTTCGATACGAGCGCAGCCGCGACGATTCTCCCTGATCAGAGCCCCTTTCGTACCGACGTTCGGGTCAGGATTGAAGAGGCGCTCAAGAAGCCCCCTGTCTCGTGACGATGTACCGAGTCATCCACATCCAGGAGGACGTGGATGCAGCAGGACGCGCGAGCGCCACGTCTCGGCTTTGTCGGGACGACCCGTGCCGGTGAGCCCGGTCCGCGAAGATCGGGCTCGGCGCGCGGGATCTCGCTCGGTCCTGCGGCCCCGATCGACCAGGTGTCGTGCCAAGGGTCGAGAAGGTGCCGCGATGGGCCGGGAGCGATCAAACGCGCCAACCGTGCCGGCGTTCTCAAGGGTCCTTGCGCGCACCAGCTGCGCCTGCTGCTCCCTCGTCCTCCCGGTCGGCGAAGGGACGGCTCATGACACGCACGACGGCGCTCCGTCGCCGGGACTTCCTGCGCGGCGCCGCCGTCGTCGGCGGAACCGGCTTGGCGGGCCTCGCGCTCGGGGGTGTGGCCGGCGCGGTGACCACCACGCGCGCCTGGACGCTCAATCCGGACTGGGGCTTCCCTCGCGGCGCTCACGGCGAGACCTCCTGCGGCTGCCGCGCGTGTCTGCTTCACTCCGAGAACAAGATCTTCGCCGGCAAGGCCGCCCTGGCGGCCGGTCGAGCGCACGCGGGATGCCTGTGTACACCGCTTGCCATCCGGCTTCCCACCGCCACCTTCGATGCACTGTTCACGATTCCCGGCGTCGGAGTCGTCGACCGCCGTGATCCCCAGGTAGCGGCGATCCTCGCATCGAACGGATCGCCCGACCCGGATCCGGGCCAGGACGATCCGAACCTCCGCGTGACCGCCTCGACGGGGGTCGATCTCCGAGGCCCCGCCGCGTTGATGGGCGCCCTCGTGGTCGTCGGTGGGGGAGCGACGCTTGCCGCCCGGCGGGGCCGCGTTCAACCCGACGTCGCGTCGCGGTAGGGGCGCACGCCGAGAGGCGGAACGAGATCGGGCTGGGGTTCGTGATCGACGGCATCGCGGCGAGGATCGAGCCGACGAGGGCCGGCGGGGAGCGCCGAGAATCGGCCGAGTGAGTCTTCCTCGTCCTTAGGGGGCGAGGTCCTGCGAAGGCCGCTTCCACCGGTTCACGTCGCTCTCCTTCGCGAACGTGTCGATGCGCGCTAGCTCTTCGTTGTCGAAGTCGAGCCGCTCGAGCGCCGCGACGTTCTCGCGGATCTGCTCCGGACGGCTGGCCCCGAAGAGGACGGTCGTCACCCGCGGGTCGCGGAGCGCCCAGACAAGCGCCATCTGGGAGAGGCTCTGGCCGCGCTCGTGCGCGATGTCGTTGAGTCCGCGAACCCGCGCCAGGTTCTCTTCGCTCAAGTCCGCGCGCGACATGCTGTCGCCGCCCGGCCGGTTGATGCGCGAGTCCTTGGGGATGCCGTCCAGGTACTTGTCGGACAGCAATCCCTGTGCGAGCGGGCTGAACACGATGCACCCGACGCCTTCTTCACCGAGCACGTACAACAGGTCCTCCTCGATCCAGCGGTTCAGCATCGAGTAGGACGGCTGGTGGATGAGCAACGGAACGCTCCGTTCACGCAGGAGACGCGCCGCTTCGCGCGTCTTGGCCGCCGAGTACGACGAGATCCCGACGTACAACGCCTTGCCCTGGTCCACGGCCGTGGCCAGCGCGCCCACGGTCTCCTCGAGCGGGGTGTCGGGATCGAACCGGTGCGAGTAGAAGATGTCGACGTAGTCCAGACCCATCCGCGACAGGCTCTGGTCCAGGCTCGCCAGCAGGTACTTTCGGGACCCGCCCCCTTGTCCGTAGGGACCCGGCCACATGTCCCAGCCGGCCTTGGTCGAGATGATCAGCTCGTCCCGGTACGGGCGGAGGTCCTCGCGCATCAAGCGTCCGAAATTCGTCTCCGCCCTGCCGTACGGCGGCCCGTAGTTGTTGGCGAGATCGAAATTCGTGATCCCGAGGTCGAACGCCGTTCGCAGCATCTCGCGCTGGGCATCGATCGGCGTGGCCTCGCCGAAGTTTTGCCAGAGGCCGAGCGAGAGAGCCGGCAACCGAAGACCGCTCCGGCCGCACCATCGATACGGCATGGCGTCGTAACGGTGTTCCTCGGCGATGTAGCTCACGAGTCCGAGTGTACGATCGGTGCCATGGTTGGCCTGCTCGAGCGCGACGTCCTTGTCGTCAACCAGAAGCCCAAGCTCATCGAGATGACGAACGAGTACCGGATCCTCGACGAGAACGGCACCGAGATCGGCGCCGTTCGCGAGGAGGGGCAGTCGAAGGCCAAGAAGGCGCTCCGCCTCTTCACCAAGGTGGACCAGTTCCTCACCCATCGCCTGGCCGTCTACGACGCCGACGGCTCGAAGGTGCTCGAGCTGGTGCGGCCGGCGAAGATCCTCAAGTCCACGGTGCAGGTGCTGGATGCCGGCGGCACCGAGCGGGGCAGGATCGTCCAGGGAAACGTCATCGGCAAGAAGCATTTCGCGCTCCAGGGGCCCGGCGGCGAGGTGCTCGGCTCGATCGACGGGACAAGCTGGACCTCGTGGAACTTCGTGATCAGCGACGGGTCCGGCGCCGAGGTGGCCCAGATCAACAAGAAGTGGGCCGGCCTCGTCAACGAGGCGTTCACGACGGCCGACCACTACGTCGTCCGGGTGACGGGTGCGCCGTCCCCCGAGCTTCGCTGGCTGGTGCTGGCTTCCGCCGCGGGGATCGACACCGCGCTCAAGCAGGACGACAGCGGCGGGATCGGGTTCGGCGGGTTCGACCTCTGACTGCCCGGTCAGCGTTTCAGCGTGAGCGCGGCGCCCACGGTCACCAGGAGCAGTCCCGCGGCTCGCGAAGCGGTCATCGGGATGCGCGGGGAGCCGAGCACGCCGAACGCGTCGATCAGCACCCCGGCCAGCAGTTGTCCCGCGATCAGCAGGGCGACGGTGGCGAACGTGCCGATCCTCGGCGGCGCGTAGGCGATCGCGACCACGATGAGCGCGCCGAGCGGGCCCGCCACCCAGAGCCACGCCGGCTCGTGCAGCGCGGCGAGCATGCCGGGGCCCTGGCCCACGACGACGGCGAAGGCGACGACGACGATCGCAGCGATCACGACGCCGAAGGCGGCCGCCTGCAGCGTCCCGACCCGCTTGCCGAGCGCGCCGGAGATGGAGGCCTGCGCGGCGCCGGCGAGGCCGGCCGCGAGCGAGAGCACGATCGCGATTCGCGTGGCGGTCACCGCGCCGAGGCTACCCGAAGCCCGAAGCGCTGCCGGGAGGCTCAGGGCCGGCGGAGCGAGACGACCATGTTCGCCACCCGCGTGACCATGACGACCTCGCCGGGCCGGAGGTTCTCCGGGACCCCTTCGGGTCCCAGGCGTGCCTCGTCCATCGTCCGGTCCCGGTAGACGACCTTCACGTCGGAGTAGCCGACGCCGTGAAGGTCGAACGGCTTGACCTCCAGGACGACGGCCTCCTGTTCGCCCATCATGCCGGCCAGCCTAGCGCCGCCGGTCGGAGCAGCCGAATGACCCGAGGTTAGAACCGGCCGATAGTAGGCATACATGATTCCTGCTAGACAAGGAACATGCTCGATCACACGGGTGATGACCTCCGGTTTGCGTCAGCGGCTCGATCAGCCGGGACGCCGACCGCGCTGATGCGAACCCTGCCGGGTTCGGCCTACCGGTCGGCCGGGCAGTTCGAGCTGGAGCGCGACCGGATCTTTCATCGCGACTGGTTCCTCGTGGGGCGCGAGGAGGCGATCGCCGGGGCCGGGGACTACCTGCACGCCGACGTCGCCGGCGAGTCGGTGCTGGTCGTTCGAACCCGCGCCGGAGAGCTGCGCGGGTTCTTCAACGTCTGCCGGCACCGCGGCTCGCAGCTCGTGATGGACGAGCCGGCCGCGGGGGGCCGGCTGTCGGGGCCGTCGGGACGGTTCCGCGGCGCGATCAGCTGCCCGTACCACGCGTGGACCTACGCCCTCGAGGGCGAGCTTCGCCTGGCGCCGTTCCTCAGCGAGTCCGATGGGCTCCGCCGCGAGCAACTCGGGCTGCACCCCGTCGGCGTGCGGACGTGGGGCGGGTTCGTGTTCGTCAATCTGACCCCGCACGAGCCGGCGCGATCGCTCGCCGGCCAGGTCGGCGATGCGGTTCGTCGCACGGCCAACTACGGGCTCGAGGAGCTCCGCGTCGGGGCGCGCCTCGTCTACGAGGTGGCGAGCAACTGGAAGGTGATCGTCGAGAACTTCAACGAGTGCTACCACTGCGGCTCGGTGCACCCGGAGCTCTGCGAGCTGGTGCCGGCGTTCAAGCGGAGCGGGGGGCGCGATCTGTCGGCGACCGCGTGGGAGCAGGGGATCCCGCACCGCGACGGTGCGACGACATTCACGCGATCGGGAACCACCGAGCGCGCACCGTTCCCCGGTCTGTCCGAGGAGGAGCGGGTTCGGCACAAGGGCGAGCTGATCTACCCGAACCTGATGCTCAGCCTGGCTGCGGATCACGTGGCCGCGTTCGCGCTGTGGCCGGTCGAAGCCGGCATCACCCGGATCGTGTGCGACTTCCTGTTTCATCCGAACGAGATCGCGCGGCCGAGGTTCGACCCGAGCGACGCGGTCGAGTTCTGGGATCTGGTCAACCGTCAGGACTGGCGCATCTGCGAGTCGGTCCAGCGCGGGATGGGCTCGGCCGCGTTCGACCACGGCTACTACGCGCCGATGGAGGACCTCAGCCTGGACATCCGGCGCTACCTCGCCGACCGGCTGGGACCCGACGCTCCTGCGGGCCACTGATCAAGCTCGTCGCGGAGCGCGGAGAGCCACTCGATGGCGATGCGGTCCTGCGGCCGGCCGGCCGCGCGCTTCATCCGGATGAGGTCGTCGAGCGAGGCCACGCGCACGACGAGTCCGTCCAGGTCCTCGTCGGTCGCCGATGCGTCGAGATCGGCGAATCCCTCGGTTCCGGCCGGCGTCGCCAGGCAGTCGAGGGATCCCGCCTCGGTCGAGAACCTAAAGTGATCGCCTGCCGCGAGCGTGCGGGCCTCCAGCAGGAACGGGACGTCGGGGGAGGCGCCGCGGAGCGTGGCGCCCAGCTCGGTCAGGGTCGCGGCCAGTCGATCGAGGTTGGCTGCGTCCCGGGCGTAGCAGATGTCGATGTCGCCGGTGATCATCGGCGAGCCGCGGACCGCTCCGGCGAAGCCACCGATCAACACGAACTCGACGCCGTGGTCCAACAGGGAGCGGAGCGCGGCGACCGGATCGAAGCCGGCGCTCATGTCGAGCTCCTTGCCGCATTCGCGCACCAGCCGGTCGAGCGTGGCGACCCGGGTGGATCCGTGCTCGCGCTCGATCCGTGAGATCGCCGGCTGTGGAACGCCCCAAAAACGCTATCGCCCCGAGGAATCGCTACGTGCCGAAGGCGTCCGCGGCGGCGGCCAACCGCACCTGCTCGAGGCCTTCGCGCTGACGGCGGGCGGACGCCTCCAGTCCCGCGAGATCGAACGAGGCCAGGCGCTCGTCGGTCGCGGCGATCGGCTGCAGCGCGGCCCACAGGAGGCGTTTGCCCTCGATCCCCAGAGACAGGATCTCGAGCTCCTCGAACTTCCCGACCTGCTGGGACCCCGCTCCGATCACCGGCATCGAGTGCCGGACTCTCGTGAGGGCCTCCATCACGACGGCTCCGCCCTTCTTGATCTCGCTCTGGCGGGCGTCGATACGCTCCATCACCTGTTCCAGGACGGCGCGGTCGGCATCGATCTCCCCGACCAGCGTGGTGAGGTATCGCTCGGCGTCGGAACCGGTTCCGCGCTCCCGTTCGAGGCATCGGCGAGCGAGCCGGATCCCCGCGTGCGCGCCGGCCAGGTGGTCGTTGAGGTAGGTCGCGAGCTGTTCGCCGGGTTCCACGGCTCGAAATCTAGCCGGTGCAGCGCAGCCGAGACCATTGATACGGACGGGGCCGGTCACTGCATGGTGCTAGGGTCGAAGGGTGCCGGCCCTCGATGACGCAATCGCAGGGCTGAACGACGCCCAGCGCGAAGCAGCATTGGCGGTCCGCGGGCCGGTTGCAATCCTCGCCGGCGCGGGCACCGGCAAGACGACCACCATCACGAGTCGCATCGCCTGTCAGATCCACACCGGCACGTTCACCGCGTCGCAGATCCTCGCGGTCACGTTCACCGACAAGGCCGCCCGGGAGCTGAAGCGCCGGCTCACGAAGCTCGGCGCCGAGGGTGTCGAGGCCCGGACGTTTCACGCCGCCGCGCTCTCGCAGCTTTCGCGGTTGTGGGCGACACACACCGGACATGAGCTGCCGTCGGTGCTCGATCACAAGGCGCCGCTGATCGCGTCGCTCGCGAGCGGCCTGCCGGTGCCGCACAAGTTCATTCCGCGTCGCGAGCTGGCCGGCGAGATCGAGTGGGCGAAGAACCGGATGATCGCGCCCGGGGACTATCTCGACGCGCTGGACGGCCACGAGCCGCCGGTCCCGGCGGAGCTGATGCTGGGCGTCTACGAGGGCTACGAGAAGCGCAAGCAGGCGACGGACCGGTTGGACTTCGAAGACATGCTCGGGCTCGCGGTCCGGATGTTCGACGAGTACCCCGACGCGATCGCCGAGGTGCGCTCGCGCTTCTCGGCGTTCACCGTGGACGAGTTCCAGGACGTGAACCCGTTGCAGGCCGCGCTGCTGGATCGCTGGCTGGGCGAACGTGAAGACCTGTGCGTGGTCGGGGACGACTACCAGACCATCTACGCGTTCACCGGCGCGTCCCCCGAGCACCTGCTGGAGTTCCCGAAGCGGTTCCTGGACGCGAAGGTGATTCAGCTGGAGGAGAACTATCGGTCCTCGCCTCAGGTGCTCGACCTGGCGAACCGGCTCTCGGAGCATCTGGGCGGGTTCCGCAAGACGCTCCGGGCGACGAAACCGTCCGGGCCAAAGCCGGTCGTCAAGGTCGCGGCCGACGAGCGGGCCGGGATCCGCGCGGTCGTGGATGCCGTCCGAAAGCTCCACGCCAACGAGGACCTGCCGCTCGAGGAGATGGCGGTGCTCTACCGGATCAACGCGCGTTCGGAGCCGTTGGAGGAAGCTTTTGCGGCCGCGGGCATCCCGTATCAGGTGCGCGACGGCGCGTTCCTTCGCCGGCCGGGCCCGCGATCGGTGCTTGCCCGGTTGAAGCGCGCCAAGGGCGGGTCGCTCGTCGAGCTTGTCGAGAGCGTGACCGACCAGCTCGGGTACGACCCGAAGTCGACGTCGGACGCCGACGAAGAGATCACGCGTCAGTCCGACCTGGCGCGAATGCGGTCGCTGGCGGCCGAGTTCGCCGACGCGCAGCCGGATGGCGACCCCGCCGCGTTTCTGGCCGAGCTGTCGAAGCGCTTCTCGGTCGAGGAGAGCGGCCGCGGTGTGAACCTCCTCACGTACCACCGCGCCAAGGGTCTCGAGTTCGACGCGGTGTTCCTGCCGAAGCTCGTCGACGGTGAGCTGCCGTTCCGGTCGGGCCGGGCGAAGTCCGATCCCGAGGAAGAGCGGCGTCTCCTCTACGTCGGCATCACGCGGGCGCGGCGCCACCTGTTCCTCAGCTGGTCGACCGAGGGGCGCACGCGTCCCAGCCCGTTCATCGACGAGCTCGGTTTGACGCGGCCGGCCGGGCGCCAGGCGCAGGTCGGTGCGCGCGCTGCGGTCAAGGTTGGGCGCGGTGGTCCGTTGTTCGACCGGCTGAAGGAATGGCGCCGCAAGCGGGCGCAGGCCGATGGGGTTCCGGCGTACGTCGTGTTCCACGATCGGACGCTGACCGAGATCGCCGAGCGCAAGCCGAAAGACTGGGCGGATCTGGCGGCCATCTCCGGCCTCGGCCCATCCAAGCTCGAACGCTATGCGGACGAGGTCTTGGCGATCGTCGCCGGCAACTGAGGCGGGTCAGGCCACCGGCGCGCCGACGGCGTCGAGCAGCCTCCGGGACGCCTCCGCGACGGCGGCGACGGCGTCCTCGAACGCCTCCGCGTTCTTGCGCGAGGGTTCGCGATACCCGCTCACCTTCCGCACGAACTGCAGGGCGGCCGCCCGGACCTCGTCGTCGGTCGCCGGCTCGTCGGCACGTCTGAGGGTCTTGATGGATCGGCACATGCCCGAAGGCTACCCGTGCGCGCCGCCCGTGCGGCGGCCCTAGGATTCGGCCCATGCCGGCGGGGCGGTACACGGTGATGGACGGGGACGGGCGGCCAGTCGGCAGCGAGTCGTTCCGGTGCGCGCCCGGGCCGATGGGGTGGCGGTACTTCTCCGAGGTGGACACGCGGGTGCCCGATGTCCATCACGAGATCGTGGACCTCGCGGTCGACTCGGGGTGGCGTCCCGCTCGGGCCCGGATCGCCACGGGGACGCACGAGATCCTGCTGATCGCCGAGAGCGATCGGCTGACCGGGTACCGCGACGGCGCGCCGCTGGAGATCGCGTGGGGGAGCGAGATCGAGCTGGACTATGCCTCGCCGGCGTTCAACGCGGTGACGGCGAATCGGCTCGGACGCAGCGCGGAGATCGATGTCGTGTTCCTCGAGCCGGTCACGTGCGAGCCGGCGTCGGTGCGGCAGCGCTACGAACGGATCGGCGTCGAAACGGTCGAGACCGCGGTGGGCCGGTTCGAAGCGGTGCGCTGGCGGTTCACGGACATCTCGAGCGGGTGGACGCGCGACCTGTGGGTGGCGGGCGATGTCGTCGTCGGCTACGAGGGTCTCTTCGAGCTCGAGAGCTACGAGCCAGGCGCAAGCGGCCCGACCCCGGTGACCTAGCGTGCGGTTCCCACTCGCGCATTCGGCTCCGGGGCTCGGCATCCTGCTCGGGTTGTTGTTCGTCTCGGTGGCTGCCGGTCTGGGGGTTCTCGCGTTCGTTCTCTTCAACCCGAGCGGCGCGCGTCCGCCGCGAAGAGGCCTCGCGATCACGGTGGCGGTGCTCGCCGGCGTGAGCGTGGTGCTCGCCTATGTCTTCCCCGTGGTCATCAAAGGCACGCCGCAGTTCTTGCGGCCCTCGTCGCCGGCCCGGCTCTCGATCGTGTCTCCCGGCGACGGCGAGGTGGAACGGGGAGACCCGGCGTCGGTGCTCGTCGTGCTGAACCTGGAGGGCGGAACGCTCACGCAGCAGACGTCGTCGCGTCTGCTTCCGAATGTGGGACACATCCATCTGTACTTGGACGGGACGCTCGTTTCGATGACCGTCGGTTTGCAGGATCGGATCGATGTCGCACCGGGCACGCACACACTCGAGGTCGAGTACGTGGCAACGGATCACGCGCCGTTCAACCCTCGGGTCAGGGCGTCGGTGCCGTTCGAGGTGGCGGATGAGCCGGCGTCTTCGGCACCCGGCTGACAACCGCCCTTGGAGTCGCGCGTATGCCGCGGTAACGTGGTTTGACCCCTGTACCCGGAGCGCACGCTCTCTTTGCAACCATGAAAACGCGCGGCCGCCGGCCCGATCTCGCTGGAGGTGCCGGCGTATCTGGGCGCCCAGGTGAGGTTCACGGTCACGACCCCGTCGACGGGGTCCATTCAGGTGGTCTGCAGGCAAGGCACCACCAACGTCTGGGGCAAGACGCAAAAGGCCAACACGTCGTTCCTGTTCGGCGGTTCGAGCAGCAAGTGGGTGAAGCTCGGCGGATCGGCCTCGTGCACGGCGACCTGGTTCAAGATCAAGAAGCACGTTCGTACGACCCTCGGAACGTTGAGTTTCGAGGCGGGCGCGACGAGCCCGACGACGACACCCACGCAGACCTCGACCTCGACTTCGACCAGCACCTCGACTTCGATCAGCACCTCGACTTCGACCAGCACGCCGCCGCCACCACCACCAGGCGCGCCCGTCGTGCTCGTCTTGCTGGAGAACGCCACGTTCTCCCAAGTCGCGGGGTCGGCGCCGTGGCTCAACGGCGCGGCGGCGCAGGGCCGGCTCTTCACGAACTACTCGGCGATCACGCACCCGTCGCTCCCGAACTACGTGGCGCTCTCTTCCGGGGGGATCTGGGGCTGCACGAACGGTTCGACGTGCGGGGCAGACAGCCTGACGGCCTCCTCGTTCTATGGGCAGCTGGAGTCGGCCGGGATCTCCGTGGGCGAGCTATGCCGAGAACATGACGACGAACTGCCAGGGAACGAATTCCGGATCGGGAGCGACCCAATACATCGCGCATCACCAGCCCGTCGTCTACTTCAAGGACGCCCACCAGGCGTGCCTTGCCAGGAGCGTGCCGCTGACGCAGCTCAACCCGGCGGCGCTGCCGGCGTTCAGCTACATCGAGCCGTCGAACGCGCACAACCTGCACGACGGATCGATCCAGCAGTCGGACACCTGGTTGCGCGCGCACCTGCAACCGCTGATCGATGCGGGGGCCGAGGTCATCGTCACGTTCGACGAGGGCGTGATGACGGACCAGACCATCTACACGTTCGCGACCGGCGGGGGCATCGCGCAGGCCACGGACGGGGCGGCCTACGATCACTACTCGCTGCTCGCGGGTCTGGAGGATCATTTCGGGCTGCCGCGCCTCGCCGCGGCGCAGACGGCGACGCCGCTGCCGATCTAGATCTCCCGGCGCGATCGGCGTCGGGCCGTTGGTAGCCTCGGCGGATGCAGACAAAACGGTTGGGTTCGAACGGTCCGGAGCTGTCGGTCATCGGGTTCGGCGCGTGGGAGGCGGGCAAGGGCGCAGAGTGGGGTGAGGCCCCGCCCGACGACCAGATCCTCACCGCGATCCGTACGGTCTTCGACACGGGCATCAACTGGATCGACACGGCCGAGGTGTACGGCCGCGGGACGTCCGAGGAGTTCGTCGGCCGGGCCGTGGCGGGCCGGCGCGACGAGGTGCTGATCGCGACCAAAGTGGCGCCGGCGCCGGCGGGGACGGGCTTTCGGCCCGAGCAGGTGGCCGAGGCATGCCGGGGGAGCCTGAGGCGGCTCGGGACCGACCGGATCGACCTGTACCAGCTGCACTGGCCGGATGAAACGGTTCCGGTCGAGGAGACCTGGGGCGCGATGGGCGCACTGGTCGACGAAGGGCTCGTCCGCGCGATCGGCGTGTCGAACTTCGACCAGGAGTTGATCGAGCGGTGCCTCGCGGTCCGGCACGTGGACTCGCTCCAGCAGGAGTTCTCGATGCTGGTGCGATCCGACCGGGAGCTGATCAGCTGGTGCGGAACCGCGGGAGTGGGTGTGGTGTGCTACGGCCCGCTCGCGTACGGCCTCTTGGCCGGCGCGATCACGATGGAGACAGAGTTCACGGACCGCGACTTCCGCGGCGAGAAGAGCCGGGACGACGACACGTATCAGAAGCTCTTCGCCCCCGAGCGGCGTCGCGCCGCGTTGAAGCTGCTCGACGACATGCAGCCGATCGCGGAACGGCTCGACTGCACCGTGCCCCAGCTCGCGCTCGCGTGGACGTTCCACCAGGACGGCGTCACGTCGGCCATCGCAGGCAGCCGTAACCCAGCCCACGTGAAATCCAACGCCGCCGCCGGCGACATCGCCCTGGACGAGGCGACCTTGGCTGAGCTCGAGGCGCTGTTGTAGGAGTCAGTCCTCGTCTGCGGTTCCGGTGAGGCGGGCCTGACCGAGCGGTGTGAGGCGATATCTGGGGGAGGCCGCCGTCTCCGCCTCGAGGAGGCCGTCGGCGCGCAGGCGTTCGAGCACTCCCTGGACGCGCGAGCGATCGCGAGACAGCTCCTGATCGAACGTCGTCGTCCTCGCGGGCGAGGGCGGCCGTCACCGCGTCGACGTCGACGCCGTTCGCGGATGCCGCCGGGAGCCGGCCGACGATCTCCAGCACTCGGGCCACGGCCGGATCGAACTCCGGGAACATCGCCACTCCTCCCAATCCGATTTGAGAACCACTGGGCTGCGGGCCGAACGGTGAGGGCACGCAATCCAAGTACACTGTTGCATACGACCTGAGGGAACACGTCTTAGGCGTGCCCGGGCCCCCCTTTCTGGTGGGCATCGCTATGACACGGAGGTGGTACGGAATGGCTGGAACGAAGACGCAAGTGAAGGGCAAGGCAGACAAGGCGGCCGGCAGCGTGAAGAAGGCCGTCGGCAAGGCGACCAACAACCGCAGCCTTCAGGCCAAGGGCACCGTGCAGAAGGCCAAGGGCACGGTCAAGGCCAAGGCCGGCAAGGTAGCGCGCAAGGTGACCAAGGCAACCAAGAGCAAGTGACCCGCGGGTCCGGGGATTCCCGCTGAGGGGGAACAGCGATGAACATCAGCGACACCATCACCGACGTCCGCAACGGAGCCCGGCGCCGGATTTCCGACGTCAAGGCCGACCGTTTGGTCAAGGAGAAGGACGAGCTGAGGACGGAGAACCGCCTGCTGCGTGATGAGCTGGCGGAGACCCGGTCGGAACGCCAGCACGTCCTCGAGCTGCTCGACAAGGTGACGACCCCGCCCGAGAAGAAGCGCCGCCACCGGTTGCTTCGTCTCTTCGCATTTGGTGGCGCGGTCTACGCGGTTGCCGCGCAGACCGGAGCCATCGATCTCGCGAGGAACTGGATCAACGCGATGCGTCGCAGGCGGATGGGGCTCGAAGCCGAGCTCATGTCGAACGGCGCGGAGGTACTGCACGAAACGGCCGACAAGATCGACCCGTCGGTCCGCTAGCACAGCTGCTTCAACATCACGGCGCACGCGAGGCCGGCCTCGGTCTTCTCCCCCGACCCATGAGGCCGGCCTCAGTCGTCGATCGACGAGCTCGCCGGTTCGACACTCCCAGGCGGATCCGGGGTATACATGCCCAGGTCATCCCGCGCTCAGAGGGGAGTGAACATGGGCATCTTGCTGATCGTCCTCGGTCTCGTATTCGCCGGGTTGGTCGCCGACTTTGTCGTCGAGAACAATCTCGCGTCGGCCCCCGCGGAGCCATTCGTGATGTTCGGCGGGACGTTCGATCGGATGTCGCCGGCCGGGGTCGTGCTCGCCGGCGCGATCCTGGGCGTGCTGGCCGTGGTGTTCGTGATGCTCGGTCTGGGGCTGCTTCGGGGCAGCTGGGGGAGGCGGCGGGCGCTCAAGCAGCGGGTCGCCGATCTCGAACAAGAGAATGCTCAGGTGCTGTCTCGCGAACGCTTGGCCGCCGAAGTCAAGCCGCGCGAAGACGAGCCACCGGAGGGCCAGCCTGGGAACCCGCATCTGGAGTAGCATGCGTTCCCCCAAACCCGCGAAGGAATTCATGACGTTGCGCAGGCCGCACGTGAAGAAGCTGCTCGCCTTCTTCATTGTCGAGACGTTGGGCGTCGTCTGGTTGCTGGCCCCGTCGTTCGCCGCAACCCCGCCGATCTCTTTGGATCAGCCCGCCTACCTGGGCGCGACGGTTCGGTTCACGGTGACCACGCCGACAACCGGGTCGATCAACCCGAAGTGCTTCCAGGGAACGACGCAGGTGTGGGGCGCGACCCAGAAAGCGAACACGTCGTTCCTCCTCGGCGGCACGTCGAGCAAGTGGAAGCAGCGCGGCGGCCCCGCGTCGTGCACCGCGGTGTGGTTCCAGCTCAAGAAGGGCGTGAAGACGACGCTCGGGACCATGTCGTTCCAGGCCGGCGCGACGAGCCCGTCGCCGACGGTCACGGTCTCACCCACCGAGACGGTGACGGTCTCACCCACCGAGACGGTGACGGTCTCACCCACCGAGACGGTCACGGTCTCACCGACCGACACGATCACCCCGACCCCGCCACCTGGATCCGCGCCTGTCGTGCTGGTGGTCCTCGAGAACACAGCGTTCTCGTCGATCGTGGGTCAAGCCCCCTGGCTCAACGCGTCGGCGGCGCAGGGGCGGCTTTTCACGAACTACGTCGCGCTCACGCACCCGTCCCTTCCCAACTACATCGCGTTCAGCTCCGGCGGGATCCAGGGGTGCATCAACGACATCGCCTGCACCCCGAACACGGTCACGGCGCCGTCGTTCTACGGGCAGCTCGAGGCCGCCGGCATCTCGTGGGCGAGCTACGCCGAGAACATGCCGGCCAATTGCCTGGGCACGGACGTCGGCCCAAGGCCCAACAACTACATCGCCCATCACCAGCCCGTGGTCTATTTCACCGACGTGCACCAGGCATGTCTGATCAAGAGCGTGCCGCTGTCCCAGCTCAACCCTGCGGCGCTGCCGGCGTTCAGCTTCATCGAGCCGTCCAACGCGCACAACATGCACGACGGAACGGTCCAGCAGTCCGACGACTGGTTGCGCACGACGCTTCAACCGCTGATCGACGCAGGAGCCGAGCTCATCGTCACCGCCGACGAAGGCGTGACGACCAACCAGTTCGTGTACACGTTCGTCTCCGGCGGCGGTGTGACGCCGGCGACCGACGCGGCTGCGTACAACCACTACTCGCTGCTGGCCGGTCTCGAGGACCACTTCGGGCTGCCGCGGCTGGGCAGCGCGCAGACGGCCACGCCGCTCCCGATCTAGTCACGCCCGTGAGCCTTCGCGTCGTGGGTGCGGGATTGCCCCGCACGGGCACGCACTCCCTCAAGGACGCGCTCGAGCGGTTGCTCGACGGGCGCTGCCATCACATGTCGGCGATCCCGGGGCATCCGTTCGATCTCGGCGCCGACTGGGCCGCGGCGTTGGCCGGCGGCGCCGTCGATTGGGATCAGGCACTGTCCGGGTATGTGGCGACGGTCGACTGGCCGGCCTCGATGTTCTGGCGCGAGCTGGCCGAGGCCAATCCGGACGCGGTAGTGGTCCTGTCCTCACGCGATTCCGCGCAGCAGTGGCTGGAGAGCGTCGAGGCGACGATCCTTCCCGTGGCGCGGATGGCGGTTGCGCCCGGCTGGAGTGAGGGCCGGGATCTCATCCGGCTGTTCGAGCGATTCGCGGGAACGGCGGACTGGGACGACCCGTCGACCCTGATGGACGCCTACGAGCGCCACAACGCCGAGGTCCGCGCGGCGGTTCCGCCCGGCCGGCTCGTGGACCGGCGAGCGACGGACGGATGGGAACCGATCTGCCGCGCGCTTGGCGTGGCGGTCCCCGCCGAGCCGTTCCCCTGGGTGAACAAACGGGAAGACTGGGGCTGACGACCTGGACGCGGATCAGCCCCGGCGCCGGTCCAGCTGCTGCGACGATGCGTCGACCTCGGCCACCATCGCCTGGGCGCCGAGTTGTTCGAACGTCGCCTTGGCTCGATGGAACCGGTCGTCCGCTTCGGGGCGGCCCAGCCGGGTGAGGCATCGGCCGGCGCCGAGGAGTGCGTTGCCGGTCTCCAGCACGTGGCCGAACCCGGTCCAGCCGGTGATCGCTTCCACGTAGATCCGCGACGCGTGCTCGTACTCGCCGGCGGCCTCGGCCAGGGCGGCCCTGGCCGACAGCTCCGCCAGCCGGTGACGAAGCGTGAACGCGCGGGTTCGATCCAGGAACCGCTCCGCCATCGCCGGATCGCCCCCGGCAATGCAGATTCGAACCAGGTCCGCGATGCATTGCTCGCGATACCAGTCGATGCGAACCCCGGTGGTCTGCTCCAGTTCTTCGAGCAGCCCAAGGGCCGAGGCGGAGTCTCCCGTGTGGAGCGACACGAGCGCCGACGCCACGAATGCCGGCACGAGGACCTGGGGATCCCGAATCGCCCGCGCCTCCGCGGCGAGCTCGGACGCCGCCGCAACCGCCGCCGCGCCGTCTCCTCTCCAGAGCAGAACCTGCGTCTTCCACGGCAGCGCGAGCGTCGTCGCGTAGCCGCCCGCGGCCTCCTTCGTGCGGCCGACGATTCCGTCGGCGACCTTCAGGAGCTCGTCCCACCGCCCGAGGTCGAACAACGGTCCGAGGCTCGTCGTGTGACATCCGACCAACATCTCGTCGAGCCCCCGACGCTCCGAGAGATCGGCTCCGGCCCGCGTGGCCACGAGCGCACGCTCCGGACCCTCGGACGCCCACTCGACCTCGGCCAGCATGACCAGGTCCCGCCCGTTCTCACGCGAGAGTCCGAGCCGCTCGGTGATCCCCACGGCTTCGCGGATGTCGTCGAGCCCGCCGAGATCGCCGAGATAGCACCGCGCCATGCCCCGGAACGAAAGCGCCCGCGGCCGCAGCCGGTCCGACGGCAGCGTCGCGACGAGCGCGAGCGATCGCTCCGACCACTCGACCGCTTCCTCGAAATGCCCGGTGACGAGCCGTTCGGATGCGACCGACGAGTAGCAGCCGGCGAGCTCTGCTCCCGGCGGTTCCCGTTCGAGGACCTCGACCGCCTCGGCCAGGCGGGCGCCCGAGCCCTCCGTGTTTCCCTGTTCCCACAAGACGGTGGCGAGCCAGTCGAGACACGCGCCCGCGCCTCGCAGGTCTCCGAGCTGCCGGAATCCGGCGAGCGCCTCTTCGTACAGCCCTTGCGACTCCTCGTAGCGCCCGGCGATGTACGCCGTCTCCGCCTTCTTTGCCTGCACCGCGGCCCGCGCGGGGTCGCCCGCGGGCAGGCCGCTCAGTGCCAGATCGAACCACGCTTCGGCGCTGGCCACGTCGAGATTCATGGCGCGATCCCCGGCCATCACCCAGTAGCGCCGCGTGGCCGCTTGAAGCTCCGATGCTTCGATGCCGGCCGCCGTCGCCAGCTCTGTCGCCTGCTGATAGTGGTGCGCGAGCGTCTCCGCGTACTCCGAGACTCGCCCGGCCGCCATCTGCTCGATCCAGTTCGCCGCCGACACGTGCTTTTCTGCCCTGGGCTCGCGGGGAATCTGCCCGTAGGCGACGTCGCGGATCAGCCCGTGCGCGAACGCGTACTCCTGCTCGTTCTCGACCGACGAGATCCTCGAGGGCCGAACCAGGTCGTGGCGCGATAGCTCGTGCAGCGACGCCCGCACCACTTCGGGGTCCGACCCACCGATCGCGACGAGGGCGCCCAGCCAGAAGACGCGCCCGACAACTGACGCGTCGTGCAGCAGCGACTTCTGGTCCGGCGGCAGCGAGTCCAGCCGGGCGGCGACGATCGCCTGGAGGGTCTCCGGAGGAGCGGGGTCGAGACCGTCGCCGGCACGGTCGATCAGCATGTGCGCGAACTCCTCGGCGAACAGCGGATTCCCACCGGCGCGCTCCAGCAACAGATCCCTCATCGCCGCCGGCGACTCGGCCGGGAGCAGCGACGAGATGAGTTGTTCGGTGTCCGCGTCGCCCAGCGGGGGAAGCGTGACGGTGCTCGAGTTGCGCTTGCCGCCTCCCCAATTCGGCGCGCGTTCGAACAGCTCCGGCCTGGCCGAACACAAGATCAGCATCGGAACGCCGCTGGACCACTCGAGCAGATGCTCCGCAAAGCCGAGCAGCGCGCCGTCGGCCCAATGCACGTCTTCGATCGCGACGACGAGCGGGTTGCGGATCGCGATGGCTTCGAGGAACGAACGCCAGGCGCTGAACGTCTCGGTGCGGTCGGCCCCCTCGGCGCCCGGTTCGGCAAGCCCGATCAGCGGAGCGAGCCTCGCGCGGATCCACTCCTGCTCGGCGACGTCCTCGACGAGCGCGGCCACCGACTCGGTGAGCTTCTCGCGAGCCTCCTGTTCGTCGTCGGAATCGAGGATGCCGGCGTGCGCCTTCACGATCTGGCCGAGCGCCCAGAACGTGACGCCTTCCCCGTATGGCAGGCACCGCCCGTGGCGCCAGGCGATCAGCTCCGGTTGGTCGTCGAGATAGGCGAAGAACTCCTTGATCACGCGGCTCTTGCCGACGCCGGGCTCGCCCATCAACGTGACGAGCTGGACCGAAGGTTCGCGCACCGCGCGCGCGAAGGTTCGTTTCAGCACCTCGAGCTCGTCCTCGCGGTCAACGAGCGGCGTCGAGGCGCTGCGTTGCAGCTCCGCCCCGAACCGGCTGCGGGCCGATGTCGCGACCCAGACCTGGAGCGGCGACGCCTTGCCCTTGACCTTGACCGGCTCGAGCGTCTCGAAGTCGAACAGCTCCTCCGTGAGGCGATGGGTCCGCTCGCCGACGACGACCCCGCCGGTGGGGGCGATGCCTTGCAGTCGCGAGGCGGTGTTCACCACGTCGCCGACCGCGATGCCGCGCTTGTTGGAGTCCTCGCCGAGGGTCACGACGGCCTCGCCGGTCTCGACGCCGACCCGGACCGCCAGCGCCAGTCCCGGGTGCTCCTCGTTCAGCTCCTCGATGGCGGGTGGGATACGAAGGGCGCTCAGGACCGCTCGCTGCGCGTCGTCCTCACGCGCGACCGGGGCACCGTAGACGGCCATGACGGCGTCGCCGATGAATTTCTCGACCGTGCCGCCGAACCGCTCGATCTCGCGGACGACCCGGGCGTAATAGACGGCGAGGGCGTCCTGGACGTCCTCGGGGTCGGCCAGGTCGAACGTGGCGGTGAATCCGACGAGGTCGCAGAAGAGGATCGTGACGACCTTTCGTTCCACCCGCTCGCCCACGAGGCGGAGTCTAGGCACGCCTTGACCCCTTTCGCCGCAGGGGCGTACGGTCGCCGTGCCCGCATCACAGGGGGTTTGAAGATGCAGGAGGAGAAGAAGCTCACCGATTTCCTGAACAGCCTCGTCGAGGATCCGGCCCGGGAGCTGCTGTTCGACAAAGAGCCCGTCGCGGTCATGAGCGAGTTCGGCCTCAGCGAGGTGCACCAGGCCCTGCTGCTGGAGGGCACGCTTGCGGAGATTCGCGAAGCCATCGAACGGGAGATGCCCTCGGACGCGCCGGTCGTCATCTTCATGATCAAGATGAAGTAGCCCCGCGGCCGGATGGGGTCGCTCACCATCGTCGGCGCGGGAATCCGCCCCGGGTTGCACACCACGCAGGAAGCGCGCGTGCGGATCGAGCAGGCGAGCAAGGTCTTGTATCTGCTTGCCGAGCAGGCGCCGACAGCGTGGATCGAGAAGCTGAACGCGTCCGCGGAATCACTCGCGCCCGTGTATCAGCCGGAGCGGGATCACGCCGAGGTGTACGAGGCGTTGGTCGCCGCGATGCTCGAGTGGGTCCGCCGCGGCGACGACGTGTGCGTGGTGACCTACGGAAACCCCGCCGTGTTCGACCAGTCGAGCCACGAGGCGGTCAGGCGCGCCCGAGCCGAAGGGTTCCCGGCGAAGATCCTGCCGGGCATCTCGGCACTGGATTGTCTCTTCGTCGACCTGGGCCTGGATCCCGGCAAGGACGGGCTCCAGTGCTTCGACGCGACCGATTTCCTCGAGCTCGGCAAGGTCCCCGACCCGGGCGTCCCGTTGGTGCTCTGGCAGATCAGCGTGATCGGCGACACGAAGACGGGCGGGACGGTCAATCGCGAGGGTCTGCGGTCGCTGGGCGAACGTCTCGCGGAGTTCTACGGCGATGACCACGAGGTGATCGTCTACGAGGCGACGCCGTTCCCCGCCGGGCGCCCGTTGATCGAGCCGTGCCTGCTGAAGGGACTGACCGACGCACCGGTGACCGGCCTGTCGACACTGTACGTTCCGCCGCGCGCTACTTGACCGTCCGCTCGCGCACCGCGTCGCAGATCTGCTCGGCGATGGCCGGCATCTCCTCGCGCATCTCGTGGAAGTTGGGCGCGAACATCACGATCGCGCGGACCGGCGTCGTGGCCGTCACCGTGGCCGTGCGCCGGTCGTGCTCCATCAGCGCGAGCTCGCCGAAGAAGTCGCCGGGCCCCAGGTCGGCGATGTGCCGGTCGTCCCGGCGGACCTCGACGTTCCCTTCGAGCAGCACGAAGAACTCATGGGCGAACCTGCCTTGCTCGATCAAGTTGTAGCCGGCCGGTTCGTCGATCTCATCGGCCCAGCTACCGACCCGATTCCGGTCCTTCTTCGAGAGACCGGCGAACAGCGGCACCTCGTTCAGCTTCTTCGCGTCCACGGCTTCCCTCCCCTGCGAGCCTCCGACGCATCGTCACATACGAGGCGGCCGGGGGCCATCGTGCAGGCCGGGCGACCGCTGTCGCCGGCTACAGGTAGTTGACGCGCGCGAGAAGCGACGCTTGTGGTCTCCCGACGTCGGCGGCCGCCCAGCCGACGAAGCCCTTGGGCGGGCCGAAGTAGACAAGGATTTCCTCCTCGCGCGGCGATGCCGGAATCAATCCGCCGTCGACTCGCCATCCCGAGCCGGTCCCTGGGATCAACGCCGCGCACGGAGCGCGAAGCGCTCGGGCTCCAGCGGCTCGAAGCCGTCTCGCTTCCACCCGGCACCTGGTGTACGAGGCCGTTCCGCCCATCAACGTGCGCATGGGAAGGACGATATCCGCCGCGTCCGTCGCAGGGACCTCGATCGCCCACAACGCGCGCTCGACGCCCTCGAGATCGGCGGGATCGCGGATCTCCTCGTGGCGCAGGAACTCCGCCCACGCGCCGTCGGGAGTCCCAGCGAGATAGTGAGCCGGCCCTTCCCCCGCCCCGTGCCACCTCGCCGCGGGCTGGTCACGGTCTTCCCACAGGAACGGGACGCGGGGATCCGCGTTCCGAAACAGGATCACGTTGCCGGAGCGTGGGTGAGCCAGCCGGATAGCTCACGCACGCGCTTGGCATCGTCGCTCTCTGGGTCCCAGTCTCCCTCCAGCAGTTCCACGGGAGCCATGCCCTCCAGCAGCTCGCGAGGTCTGTCGAACCAGCGCCTCACGCCAAACTCGTTGTATGCGCCTCGAAGATCGCCCACCACCCCGGACAGGAAGTGCGCACGGTTGGCGATGTCATCGGGCGGTGTGCGCTCTCGCGCCGCATACCTGCGAACGCTCGACTCGGAGATGCTCAGCAGGCGGGTGAGCAGCTCGGGCCCGAGAACCTCGAGGAGCGCCGGAAGCTCTCTGTTCGGCAGGGGCGAGTCCTCCAGTGCTTGGTGGAGTCGGCCGATCGTGTCGAGGAACGCTGATCGGTTGCCCGCCGTCAACGGAACTGCCTGTCCGATTCCCTCATGGGCCAACATGGCGCCAAGGGTTGCCAGGCCCTCGGGGTCGGGATGGTCGATCGCGGGCGCCACGTCCTCGATGAGTCCCATGGCGTGAGCCGTCAGGATGAAACGCGCCCACGCTCCTCGGACCTCGTTGTCCTTCGCATCCTCCGCGGACCGGGGACGGGTTTTGCTCATGTCCAAATCATAGCCGTTCTGAGTCCGACGACTCGGGCGGTGGGCCTCCCCAAGATCGTAGGAGTCGGGTACGACAACGCACCGGTCGCGCCTCGGCCGGGGGCTACACTTGCGCGATGCCCAGCAAGAGTGCCCGCTCGAGGGTGAGGGAGCTGGGAGGAGCCGGGCCGGTCATGCTGATCGGTGGCGCTGAGGACAAGCTCAACGCCAAGCGGATCCTCTCCAGGTTCGTTCGGTTCGCCGGAGGACGCGACGGCCACGTCGTCGTCGTCAGCACGGCCTCCAGCCTCGGCGAGGTGGCGACGAATTCCTATGTGCGGCTCTTCACCGAGCTCGGGGTCGCCCGCGTCAGCGGTCTCTCGCCGCAGGAACGCGGAGAGGCCGAGGATCCGCAGATGGCCGCCACCCTCAACGACGCGACCGGCGTGTTCCTCACCGGAGGAAACCAGCTTCGTCTGACCTCCGTCGTCGCCGGGACGCGGCTCGACTCGGCGATGCACCTCGCCCATGACCGTGGAGTCGTCGTCGCGGGAACCTCGGCCGGCGCGAGCGCGCTCGCGGACCACATGGTGATCTCCGGCGATTCGGGCGCGACCCCTCGTCACGGCATCGTGCACCTCGGGGCGGGGCTCGGGTTCGTGCCGAACGTCATCGTCGACCAGCATTTCGAGGAGCGGGCGCGGCTCGGCCGGCTCCTGTCGGCCATCGCGCAGTCTCCCTCGCTCGTGGGTCTGGGTCTGGACGAAGACACGACGGCGATCGTCTACTCCGACCGAACGATGGAGGTTCTGGGTCGCGGCTCGGTGACCGTCGTCGACGGCTCGCAGATGAACACCGACGCGTTTCGTCTGCGCGGGCGCAAGCCGATGATGGTCTCCGGCGCCATCGTGCACTCGATCCCAACCGGTTTCTGGTTCGATCTGCGCGCTCGAAAGCTCCTCGTCGACGACGACGACCGGCTCAGCGAGCGTGAGGCCTCGGAGTGACCTCCTCGCCGGCGCGCGATCGTCCGCCGCCGGGAAAGGCCGCGAAGGCGAAGGACCAGCCGAGGAAGACCAACCGCGCGGGCCGAAAGCAGATGCGGACCGAGCCCGCCTCGGCAAAGCCGCCGATCGCACCCGATCTGCGCATCGTCGAGCGGCAGGTCCTTCGCGGCCCGAACTTCTACTCCTACGAGCCGGCGATCCGCCTGCTGGTCGACCTGGGCTCGCTGGAGGACTGGCCCTCGAACACGATCGAAGGGTTCAACGACGGGCTGCTGGAATTGCTCCCCGGAGTCGGGGAGCACTCCTGCTCGCTCGGGCGCGCCGGTGGATTCCGCGAACGGCTCCTTCAGGGAACGTGGGCGGGACACGTCGCCGAGCACATCGCGATCGAGCTCCAGCGCGAATCCGGAGCCCAGATCTACCGCGGCAAGACCCGCGGCACCGGCAAGCCCGGCCAGTACAACGTCACCTACGGGTACTGGGAGGAGCAGGTCGGTCTTGGCGCCGGACGCATCGCCGTCCAACTGGTGAACCACCTCGTCAAGGCCGATCCGGAGTTCGACTTCCAATCGGAGCTGGAGGGGCTGATCCGCCTCGCCGAGCGCCGCGCGTTCGGTCCCTCGACGCAGGCGATCCTCGACGAGGCGGCCGGCCGGGACATCCCGTATCTCCGCCTGAACGACCAGTCGCTCGTCCAGCTGGGACAGGGCAAGTACCAGCAGCGGATCCGGGCGACGATGACGTCCAAGACCGCCGCGCTGGCCGTCGACATCGCCGGCGACAAGGATCTGACCGCCAGGCTGCTGGCATCGGCCGGGCTTCCGGTCCCGACGAGCGAGGTGGTGCGCACTGCCGACGCCGCCGTGGCCGCGGCCAAGCGGATCGGATACCCGATCGTCACCAAGCCGCTCGACGGCAATCACGGACGCGGGGTCAGTCTCGGTCTGACGTCCGAGCGCGCGGTCCGTTCGGGATTCTCGCGCGCGGCCAAGGAGACCCGCGCCGGGTCGGTCGTCGTCGAGACGATGATCGCCGGCAACGACTACCGGCTGCTGGTGGTCGGCGGGCAGATGGTCGCGGTCGCCGAACGCGTGCCGGCACACGTCGTGGGCGACGGCGAGCACACGGTTCGCGAGCTGGTGGAGATCGCGAACGCCGATCCGCGTCGCGGGCTCGGGCACGAGAAGGTCCTCACCCGGATCAAGATCGACGCCGTCGCGGAGAAGCTCGTCCGCGCCCAGAAGCTCGGGCTCGACGACGTCCCGCAGCGCGACGTCGTCGTCAAGCTCGCCGCCACCGGCAACATGTCGACGGGCGGCAGCTCGATCGACCGCACCTGGGAGGCGCACGAGGACAACATCGAGATCGCCGAGGAGGCCGCGCGCGTCGTGGGCCTGGACGTCGCGGGGATCGACTTCATCGCGCCGGACATCACCCGGCCCGTCCGCGAGACCGGCGGCGCGATCGTGGAGGTGAACGCGGCCCCCGGCTTCCGGATGCACACGCACCCGACCGAGGGCGAGCCGCAGTACGTCGCCAAACCCGTCATCGACCTGCTGTTCCCGCCCGGGACGCCCTCGCGGATTCCGATCGTCGCAGTGACCGGATCGAACGGGAAGACGACCACGGTGCGGATGATCGCGCACATCATGCGGGGCAAGGGATACAAGGTCGGCCTGACGTCGACCGACGGCATCTACATCGACGAGCGCCTCACGCGGGCGATCGACGCCAGCGGTCCGCGTTCGGCGCAGAAGGTGCTGCAGAACCCGCGCGTGGATTTCGCGGTGTTCGAGGTCGCGCGCGGCGGGATCCTTCGCGAAGGCCTCGGGTACGGTCAGAACGACGTGGCCGTGGTGCTGAACGTCAGCGCCGACCACCTGGGGCTGCGCGACATCCACACGCTCGAACAGCTCGCCGCGGTCAAGCAGGTCGTCGTCGAGGCCGTTCCGCGAAACGGCTTCGCGGTCTTGAACGCCGACGACGACCTGGTGGTCGCGATGCGCCGGCACTGCTCGGGCAACGTCATCTTGTTCTCCATGCGGCAGGACAACCCGCTCATCGACCGGTGGGTGCGCCGCGGGCGCAAGGCGATCGTGTTGGAGCAGGCGTTGGGGGGCGAGCTCGTGGTGATCCGCGAGGGACGCCGGACCATGCCCATCGGCTACACGCACCAGTTCCCGGCGACGTTCGAGGGCCGTGCGCGGATGAACGTGCAAAACGTCCTCGCGGCGGTCGGCGCGGCGCACGCGGCCGGCGCGCATGTCCACGACATTCGCCACGGCCTGAGGACGTTCTCGACGTCGTTCTTCCAGGCGCCGGGCCGCATGAACCTGTTCGATCTCGCCGGCGTGAAGGTGCTTGTCGACTACGCCCACAACGCGGCGGCGCTGCAGGCGGTGGGGGAGTTCGTCGAGCGGATGACCTCGGACATTCCCGACTTCGCCAGCCCCGGGTCCGCGTCGTGGACCGCGAACCTCCGCGTCGCCGTCATCGCGACCGCCGGCGACCGGCGCGACAAGGACATGCGCGACATGGGCCGCGTGGCGGCCCGCTACTTCGACGAGCTCATCATCCGCGAGGACGAGAACACGCGGGGACGCGAGCGGGGCGAGACCGCGGCGTTGATGGCCGAGGGCGTTCGCGAGGCGCAGGTCGCCGGCGAGTCCCGGGCGGGAAGCGTCGAGATCGTGACCGACGAGCTGCAAGCCGTGCGCGTGGCGCTCGAGCGCAGCCGGCCCGGAGATCTGGTCCTTCTGTGCGTGGATCACGCGGCGGAGGTCTGGGGAGAGCTCGAGTCGCGGCGTCTCTAACGACGGGCGCGACGGACCAGTCGCCGGACGGCGGCCGGCCGCGCGCGAACCGCTCCACGTTTCTCCAGAAACGCGAACACCTCGGGACGCTGAGCCAGCGCGGCGACCGAGACCACGTCGGACGGGCCGGAGCGCTCCAGCATGGATTCGAGCGCGTGGACCTCGTCGGGGAGCACCGGCACGTCGGTCGCGCCGCCGTCGACGGCGCCCGCGCGGAGCCGTCCGACGACATCTTCGGGCTCGCGTCCCCGCAGGTACCGGGTCAGCTCGGCGATGAGCACGTGGTCGGTTCCCCGCGCCGCCCGGTAGCCGAGTTCGTGAAGGATCCCGTCGGAGCGGTCGCCGGCCGCGCAGAAGGCGAGCCAGATCTCGGCGCCGCGGGGCCGGAGCCCGTGCAGGATCTCGGTCAGGCCCATCATCCCGGCCTCGTTGTGGGCGTAATCGACGACGACGGTTCGCTTGCCGAGGGTGAAGACGTTGGCTCGGCCCGGGTTGGTCTCGGGGTCGAGGACGAAGCTGCGGAGCCCTCGGACGATCGCCTCCTGGGGCAGGCCGATCCCGATCGCCGCGGCCGTGGCCGCCATCGCGTTCTGCGTGTACGAGCTGGAGATGCCGGCGAGGGTGACGGGCACGTCCTCGAGCGGGACGAGCGTCCGCGCCGCCCTTCGCCGTTGGAGCAGAACGAGCGAGCCGTCGATGACGGTGAGCGCTCGTCCTCCCTCGGGAAGGACCTCGCGGATCGCCGGGTGCTGCGGGTCCAGGGAGAAGAGGAAGGGACGGCCGGTCGCGCTCGTCCGCATCGCGAGCACGCGGGGGTCCTCGGCGTTGAGCACGGCCCATCCGTCGGGGCGGGTGATCCGCGTGATCGCCGACTTGACCTCCGCCAGCTGCTCGAGCGTGTGGATGCCGTTCAGACCGAGGTGGTCGCTGGAGATGTTCGTGACCACCGCGACGTCGTTGTGCGAGGTTCCGATCCCGCGCAGCAGGATCCCCCCGCGCGCGGTCTCGAGCACGGCGACGTCGACGCCCGGTTGGGCCAGCGCCATCCCGGCTCCGGCGAACCCGGAGTAGTCGCCGGCCTCGACGAGGACGCCGTCGTGATAGACGCCGTCGGTGGAGGAGTAGGCCACGCTCAGCCCGGCCGGCGCGGACCAGGTGGGCCAGCAGCCGGACGGTCGTCGTCTTGCCGTTGGTTCCGGTGACGGCGACGACCGGGATCGAAGGGTCGGGCAAGGACGGGGCAGGGCCGGGGTCGGCCTCGCCGATGCGGCCGGCGGCGTCTCGCGCCAGCCGGGCGAGCGAGCGGCGCGTTCGCAGGAGGTCGCTCATGGCGCCGGCGACCTCGCGGGCGAGCGCCTCGGCCGTGCCCCGGTTCCGCCAGGGGAAGGCAACGACCAGCTCCTCGGGCTCGGGACCCGTTCGGCCTCGCACGGCCAGGCGCGTCTCGGTTTCACTCGCGATCGCGCGCGCGACGTGGGCGGCAACTCGTCCGGCGAAGCGCCGCCGCTGTTCGCTGTCGCGGCCGCCGGGATGACCGGCGCTCTTCGGCAGGTCGATGTCGAGCGCCATCCGCTCCAGGCGTTCGGGGGAGGCGCGCAGCCATCCGGGAACGCGCAGCGTCAGCTTCACGGCCGGACGCGGGAAGTACACGTTCGGCCCGTCGAGGACCCGCAACTCGACGATCTCCACCGGCGGCGGCATCGCTATCCCTCGCGCTCGCTGTGTGCGGCCGGTGCGCTCAGACCGAGCGCGCGTTCCGGGATCCTCACCCGGGCTTGAAGTCGGGCAGCCCGTCGGCGGGGTTCGAGATCTCGACCGGCTCGCCGCCGGTCAGCTCGGCGAGCCGCGCGGCGACGCGATTGAAGCCGGAGCGATCCCAGGCCCCGATCGACTCGAGCAGGCGGCCGTCCTCGCCGACGAGGTACAGCGTCGGCACCGAGACGATGTCGTAGGCGTTCGACACCGGGTAGGGCGGAGCGTCCTCGATCGTGCGAATCTCCATCGCATGCTCGACGCGAGAACCGGTCGAGCTTGGCCTCGGAGTCCTGCCCGATGCCGACCACCGTTCCCGGGAACGCGCGCTCGAAGGCGGCCATCGGAGGCGCCGCGAGCTGGCAGGTCGGGCAGGTCACCTTGAAGAAGAACAGCCCGACCGGGCCGTCCCCGAACGCGACGCCCGGAACGGCCGGCGCGAGATCTCCTACCGCGAGCGGCGACATGCCACCAGTCTGACCCTTCCGCGCGCCGTCGTCTGCCGGAGGCTGAAGGGCGGGATCGAGAGGTGACGCGCTGGCTTGTCGACGGCATGAACGTGATCGGCTCGCGCCCGGACAGGTGGTGGAACGATCCGGACCGGGCCGTTAGGCGATTCATCGACGAGCTCGACCGGCTACGCCGCAGGCGACCGGCGAGGACGTGACGGTCGTGTTCGACCGCCGTCCCCGGGACCTCACCGCCGGGCAGCACGGCGCGATCACGGTCGAGTTCGCGACGCGCCATGGTCGCAACGCGGCCGACCACGACATCGTGGAGATGGTGGCCGCCGACGACGCGCCGGCATCCCTCACGGTCGTGACGTCGGACCGGGCGCTCGTCGACCGCGTCAGAGAGCGAGGAGCACGCGTCGCGTCGTCGGGATCGTTCCGCCGTCGGCTGGATGGGGAACTCGGGAGCTGACCCATATGGGCGAACGCTCCGACCGATGACCTAGCCGAAACGGTGCCGGCCGCCGGACATTTGGGTACGGCGGAATGTGCCCGACGGACGGTTCCGTCGTATGCCGTCGGTTGCCTACGCTTTTGTGCCATGCGGATCGACCGATCGAGGAAGGAGCCGTCCCCGCCCCCAGCCCCGCTGTGGGACACGCAGGGTTTGCGCGACCGGCTCGAAGGGCCACTCGATCGTCGGCGCAGACATGGACGAGCTTCACGAGGTCGCCCGCGAACGCATCACGGACCCACCCCGCCGCACGCGGTGGCGCCTGTTCCGCCGCTGACCTCCATCTGGACGACGGAGTCCGCATCGAGATCATCCGATCGATGGATGCCGGAATCCGTCTGGGCGCCGATGGCGCGCGCGACTCCCTCTCCTACGGTGTCGAAGTCGCCGGAATCCCGGCGCAGAAGGAGGGAGGATCTATGGATCAGCGGTTGCTGACCCCACCGCGTTCGGACGTTCCCGTTGTGATCACCGGCACTCGAGCCGCGGGTGTTCACATCCCCCAGTACTCGAAACGTGCGATCCTCGCCGTTTGGGCTGCCGCCGCGTTGCCGATGGGCGCGCTCGCATGGATCGTGTCGCCGATGCTCGCCCACTCGCTCGGCGGCGCGCACGCCCTCACCCGCGCGCTCATCATCTGCCTCACGCTCGGTCTCGTGTGGCAGTTCGTGCTCGTCGCGGTGCTCGTGCGGCGCGAACAGGGCACGCTTCGATGGGGAACCGTTCGTGATGCCCTGTGGCTGAGTTCGCCGCGCAGCCCCAAGCGTGGGCGAACCGGTGGGCGTGTCTGGCTCGTCGTGATTCCGATGATCGTCCTGCTCGCGGCCGAGGAGTTGATCCCGGGTCTCCCGCGTCCTGTCGGTCGCGACCTCGGCCTGTTCCTGCAGTCCAACGGAGGCCAGGCGTTCATGCACGGCGCATGGGGTTGGTTCGCGCTCCTCGTCGTGATGTTCGTCTTCAACACGGTGCTCGGCGAAGAGCTGCTGTTCCGCGGATTCCTGCTGCCGCGCATGAACGGCGCGTTCGGCAAGAGGGACTGGGTCGCGAACGGCGTGCTCTTCGCCGTCTACCACCTCCACGTGCCGTGGGCGATCCCGCCGGCGCTGCTCGACACGTTCGCCCTGGCAGGCCCGGCGAAGCGGTACCGCAGCGCGTGGGTGAGCATCGCCGCCCACAGCGCGCAATCGGTGTTCTTCACGATCGCGCTCCTGGGCCTCGTCGCCCGGACCTAGGATGCGGGAGGTGACCAGCTCGGCGACCGCGAGCGGATCGGGGACGGACCGGCAACGCGCGGTCCGCTCCCGGCTTCTCGACCTCGGCCTGGTCGTCGTGCTGCTCGCGGCTGGTCTCCTGGAGGCGTTCCTCAGGCCGTCCTCCGGCGCCGGCTTCTCCGGCGGCGCCGATCTCGGTGTGGTGGTGGCGACGGTGGCGATCGCGCTGCCGCTCGCGTGGCGCCGGCGTTATCCGATCCAGATGATCGCGCTCAGCGCCGTCGCGTATCTCGGAGCACTGTTCGCCGGCTACCAGAACACGAGCGCCGCCGATTCCGCGCAACTGATCGCGATCTACTCCGTCGGGGTCTACGCGATGCGTCCCGCTGCCGATCGGGCGCGGTGGGTCATGGGTGTCGCGATCGTCGGTGGGCTCGTGTGGGCTCACCACCTCGGCGAGTTCTCCTTGGCGGAGATCTCGACGATGATCGCCACGTGGGTCGGCTCGCTCGTTTTCGGAGAGACGGTCTTCATACGACGCCGGTATCAAGCGGCGCTCGAGGAGCGTGCCCGCCTCCTCGAGGCCGACCGCGACGAACGGGCGCGCGTCGCGGTGCAGGAGGAGCGCGCGCGGATCTCGAGGGAGTTCCACGACATCTGGGCGCACACGCTGAGCGTCGTCGTCGTGCAGGCGGGGGCCGGACTGGAGGTATTCGACGAGTCGCCGGAGCAGGCACGTCTGGCGCTCTCGCGGATCCGGGAAGCCGGTCGCCGTTCGCTCGCGGAGGTGCGGCGGGTCATCGCGAGCGACACGGGCGAGGGAGCCTTGGGCACCCGGGCGCCCGCGCCGGGACTCGCCGATCTGGACCGGCTCGTCGATGAGCTCGGGAGAGCCGGCGTCCCGGTCGCGGTGTCGGTTTCGACGCCGATCGACGACCTGCCGGCCGACGTCGATCTCTCCGCGTTCCGCATCGTGCAGCAGGCGCTGACGAACACGTTGTTGCACGCGGGTTCAGGGGCGAG
This sequence comes from uncultured Actinomycetes bacterium, assembly GCA_963766935.1. Classification (GTDB taxonomy): domain Bacteria; phylum Actinomycetota; class UBA4738; order UBA4738; family HRBIN12; genus CAVYBY01. The sequence continues at coordinate 269,132 of CAVYBY010000009.1, forward strand.
CGCCCGGGTCGAGGTGTCGAAGAGCGACGGGAACCTCTTGATCGACGTGCTCGACGACGGGCGGGGCTCGCCCGAACCGCCGGATCCGTCCAGGCCGCGTGGCCGGGGCCTCATCGGCATGCGCGAGCGCGTGGCTCTCTTCGGCGGCGACGTTCGCGCCGGCCCCGAGTCGGACGGCGGGTTCGCGGTCCACGCGCGGATTCCGGTCGGGGAGGGCGAGTGAGCGTTCGCGTCGTGGTCGCGGACGACCAGGAGCTGGTCCGTTCGGGCTTCGTCATGATCGTCGACCACCAGCCGGACCTCGAGGTCGTCGGTGAGGCCGGCGACGGCACCGCCGCCGTGGAACAGGCGCGCCGGCTCCGCCCCGACGTCGTGCTCATGGACCTTCGGATGCCGGTCCTCGACGGGGTCGAGGCGACTCGGCAAATCGTCGCGCTCGCGGACGACGATCCGATCCGGGTCCTCGTGCTCACGACGTTCGACGACGACGAGTCCGTCTACGAGTCGCTTCGCGCGGGTGCGAGCGGGTTCCTGCTGAAAGACGTGGCACCTGCCGATCTCGCGCAGGCCGTACGGGTCGTAGCGGCTGGGGAGTCGCTGCTCGCGCCGAGCGTGACGCGGGGGATCATCGAGCGGTTCGTCGCACGCCGGCCGGTCGACGCGGAGCTCCGGCGCCGCACGGAGCTCCTGACCGAGCGGGAACAAGACGTGCTTCGAAACGTCGGCAAGGGTCTCACGAACGCCGAGATCGCCGGTCGCTTGTTCATCAGCGAGGCGACCGTCAAGTCCCATGTTTCCCACGTGCTCACGAAGCTCGGCGCGCGCGATCGAGCGCAGGCGGTGGCGATCGCCTATGAGGCCGGACTCATCCCGATCGGGTCGCTCGACGCCTGACCGACCGCTCCCTAGTCGATGCCGCAAAAGGGGGTTCGAGATTCGATTGGTCATGGAAATGGCTCCTCCGAGGGCAGGTCGGGGCGCCGCGGCGCCTCCGCCATGCCGAGCTTGGCGGCGACATCGGCGAACTCCGGCGCCTCCGCGTAGATCCGCTCGTGGTCCTTCCGGGCTAACGCGCGCTTGCCCGACTGCTCGTAGAGCGAGCCCGCAGGTACCGGGCCACGTGCAGGAGCTGCGGCTCGCGCTTGCGGAAGCGGAGCGCCTCCTTGCACATCGCGAGCGCGCCGTCGGACATGCCGAGCTTGCCGAGGGCGTTGGCGCGATACAGGACGAGCTGGAGCCCGACGTCGTCGGTGTTCTCCGTGAACTCGTCGGTGACGCGCACGACGTCGTTCCATCGGGAGGCGCCGTCGTAGAGCTCGGCTAGGGAGAGCGCGAACAGCCGGTCGGACGAGGTAGCGCCGAGCGACTCGAGCAGGCGGATCGCGTCCTCGGTCCGTTCGGCGTGCTGGTAGACCTCGGCGAGCATCAGGGCGGCCGTCAGGTGGCTCATCGGTACGCGCGCCGAGGTGAACGGGGTGATCTGGATCTCGAACCCGCCCTCGATGTGGTAGCGGATCATCCGCGCGTCCGGGATCGCGGCGTCGGACCGAACGACCGTCTCGAGCGGCGCGATCGCCTCGGCCATGCGCCCGAGCTCGACCAGGCACATCGCCTCGAAGAGCTCCTCGCCGACGTAGCGGCCGGTGGCGTCGCGAGCCGAGGCGTCCTGGAACTGCGCGAGCGCGCCGGCATGGTCACCGCGGATGAAGCGCCGGACGCCCTCGACGAAGACCTTGTCCTCCTTGGGGGCGAGGAGGCCGGCGTGGGGCATGGTGACGGCCGGCGTCGCGGCCGCGGGCCGGCGCGGCGGACCGCGACCGCGCACCGGAACCGGAGGCGCGCCCGGATGTCCCTTTCCGCGCGTAGGTGTCCTTCCGGTAGTAGAGGCCGGTGCCCGGGATCCCGGCGGTCCGCACCGTCCGCCCCGACGAGTGGACCGAGTAGCGCAGCCCCGGCACGCCGGTCGAGACCCCGACCCCCGTCTTCGAGAGATTCAGCCGGAGTCCCTTGCCGAGTCGAACCGAGCGGTAGAAGCGGAAGCTCATCGACGATGCGACCTATCCACGGTGACCGCTCCACCGGCCGGCGAGGAATCCGACGAGGAGGGGGCCGGTGAGGTCCATGTCGCCGCTGCGGAGGGAACGGATGTCGTCGGACAGCTCCCCGGCGATCTCGCCGGCCGCGTGGATGTGCCGCTGTGCTTCGGCCGCGATCGCCTCCGCCTCCTGGGGCGTGGGGGCGACGAACGCGTCCAGGTAGTAGCCGACTGCGGCCCGCAACTCCGACAGGATCCCGTCGACCGCCTGCCAGACCATCCGGTTGCCGCGTCGTTTCGCCGTGGCGACGCGCCACTTGAGCTCGGTGAGCGGACGGATCGCGCGCCGCATCGCGTCGGCGACGCGATCCTCGGGACCTTCGTCGATCGTGGCGAGGGCGGAGAGGATCGGCCCGGTCAGCTTCGCCGCGGCGCTGAGCCCCTCCTCGGGGAGCATCGGCTTGTCGTACTCGCGGGTGTCCGGCAGAAGCGCGGGCCGCACCGCCGCCACGATTCGCTCGCGTCGCTCGAGATGCGCGTCGCCCCACGGCTTGGTCGATCCGCACGACGGGCACCGCGCTCTGCCGGGCCGCGTCTCGCCGCACGTACACCGGACGAGCTGGAACGAGAGATCGAGCTGCACGAAAGTTGGCCTGCTCATCGGTTCTCCATCAGGACGAGGTGGGTCCGGGCAACTCACCGGCTTCGCCGGCGGCGGGAAGCGCTCGTTCGGCGGATCCAGTGTCTTCCTCGTTCCATACGTAGCGGATCTGCCTCGGCGGTTCGGCGTGGGCGAGCCGCCAGCGCTCGAGATCGCTTCGGATCGCGCCCGGCGCGGCGATCAGGAATTGCACGAAGCCGAAAAGAGCAGAACGAGCAGGCGTTCAGCCAGAACGTCCTGCAGACCGCAGGAGCCGGAACCAGTACGGCTGACTGAGCTCAGCAAGCTCGCCGACCTCCGGGACCGGGGCACCATCTCCGACGAGGAGTTCCAGCACGCCAAGGCGAAACCGATGGAAAAGCAGCCCGAGTCCGTCGCCCCGCCTACACCGACGGGCGCCAGGTAGCCTCCACGACGTGAACCGGGGACCGCGGCCGCCGAGCTCGGGAACCGACCCAAACGCGGAGGCGGACGAGGCCGGAGCCCCCGAAGCCAGAGTCCCGCGGGCCGCCGGCCGGTTCGGCTCCCGGTGGACGAACGAGCGAGAGCTCGCCGACGCGATCCACGGAACGGTGGTGGGTGCAGCCGTCATGGTGGCGGCGAGCCTGCACGGCACTCTCGGCCAGGTCGTCATCACCGCCAAGACCACCCCCAGCTCGCGGCGGCAGACGCAGCGCCGAGCGCGTCCGACCCCCGATCAGGCCGGACGAGGCTCCCGTCGGCGCGTGACGGATCCGCCCGGCCGCCGCTCCGCTGGGACGCCGGGCAGGCCGGGCGCGGCGATTCCGCCGACCGTATTGTCGGCCGGCGGAATCCCCGATCATCGTGGTTCAGTCGCGGCGGTCGCGACGCCGAGCTGTCCGCCTCGCCGTCCGCCGGGCGACCCTGCGTGATCCGAACATGGCACCTCCTCCGGTTCCGTACTGATCTGTCCTGTCCGGGTCAGGTCGACACGGACGCCGTCTCGAGAGCGTGCAACTCCGCGGCCTCCGCGGCCGAGACCAGGCCGATCCCGATCGAGGTCCAACGGGCTGATGAACCCGTCACCGATGCCGGAACCCGCCGGCGCGGAAAACCGCGTCCCGCAGCGGAACCGCCCAATGGTGCTCGATCAGCAAGAGCGCCGCGGCCGAGTCATTCGGGATCTCCCCGAGCACGTCCCACGCGTCGTCGTCACTGAAGACCGAGACTCCGTCGGCTGCTGCCTCGCCCCCGGCAATCGGCGCCCGCCTCGAGTCCTGGCTCGCCCTCGAAGCCCAGGCCGATCAACGCGCCGACCTTGCTGCCGAGCTCGATCGCCTCGTCCGTCGACAGGTTGCTGAGGTGCATGGCCTCCACCTCCCCGTCGGCGTCCTTGTACACGGCAAGTGCGTCGATCACGCGGATGGTGTCGGTCTCGCTTCAGCCGCTCCAGCTCCGCGATGATCTCACCGTGGAAGTCCGGATTCTTGAATCCGAGCACGATCAGCTGGACAGGTCCTATCGCCATGGCCTTTTCCTCTCATCAACACTTTGATCCGCGGGCGCTGCGATGTCC
>CAVYBY010000010.1:0-65431 GCA_963766935.1 uncultured Actinomycetes bacterium
TGACCCCTTCAACCGTCAGTATTACTGACCCGCACCCTCAGCAAACGTCTGCCCGAAAGGGCGAGACACCACGTTTCGGTGGTCATGGCGGAGGGGAAACACCCGGTCCCATCCCGAACCCGGAAGTGAAGCCCTCCTGCGCCGATGGTACTGCCCTGGCGACGGGGTGGGAGAGTAGGTCGCCGCCGGAACATCTCTACGAACGGGCCGCCCACACCGGGCGGCCCGTTCGCGTTTGCGGACCGCCGGTACGCTGAGCCCCATGCCGAAGGCGCTTCACCCTCGCAAAGGCTCGGGCGGACGACCCTCCACGCCCGAGCGCTCGCTCCTGTCAAAGGAGCTCGCCGAAGAGATCCGGCGCACGGCCAGGGTCCCCGATCAACGAAACGCCGGCGCCCGTCTCGCTCGCGCCATCGAGCTCCTGGAACGCGGGGATCTCCCGGGAGCCACGAGCGAGGCCGTGAAGGCCAAGTCGCTCGCGCCGCGTTCGGCCGGAGCCCGCGAGGTTCTGGGGCTCTGCCTCTACCAGCAGGGACACTGGAACGAGGCCCTGGCCGAGCTGAAGGCCTACCGGCGCTTCAGCGGGCGGGTCGACCAGAACCATCTGATCGCGGACTGCCTGCGGGCGCTGAAGCGACCCGCCGATGTCGTCAGCCTGGCCGAGGAAGAGCTGACCGGCATGGCGCCGCCGGCCGCAAAGGCCGAGGCAGTCATCGTCGCGGCCTCCGCCCTCGCCGACGAGGGCCGCTACTCCGAAGCACTCGCCTTCCTTCGCCGCGCACGGACGAAGGAACAGGTGGCCGCCGACTTCACCCTTCGCCTGTGGTACGTGAAGGGCGATGTTCTCGCCCGGGCCGGACGCAGGGCGGAGGCCGCCGCCGAGTTTCGCAAGATCGTCCGCCACGACGCCGGCGCGTTCGACGCCGCGGAGCGCCTCTCAGAGCTCAGCTGAGCCGGTTCTGCGACCCGGCGGCTCCCTCGGCCCCGTTCGCTTCTGATTCCCAACGTTTGCGCCAATAGCGAGCGAGCCCCTGCGCGTTCATGTGGATCGAGCCCAGGACGTTGTATCGCTCGAGATCGCCCGACTGTGGTGGGCGTCCGCGTCGTGCTCGAGGTCGCGCTCGGCTTCGGCGCGAAGTCTCGCCTCGATCCGCCCCTCGTCGGCTCCGGGGTCGGTGGCAAGCACCACCCGGACCGCCTCAGCCCAGGTTCGGATCCGCTCGGCGCCCCACTCGCAGCCTTCCTCGGTCGGCACCGGGCCGAAGTGCGACGTCAGCAGGATCGGCGCCGACGTGGCGCGGATCCGTTCGATGCTCGCCAGACCGGCCTCGATGTCCACCTCCGGGGGCGGCAACGACGGCCGGTAGCAGTGAGCCCAGGGCACGTGCCCGCCGACGGCTTCGCCGGTGAAGACCGCCCCGCTGCCGCCGTCCTCGATCGCGACGTGATGCGATGCGTGGCCCGGTGTGTACAGGATCCGGAACCGGCGGTCGCCGAGGTCGATCGTGTCGCCGTCCGTGATGGAACGGACCCGGCCGGCGTCGACCGGCAACGGCTCACCGAACAGGGCGCGCATCCGCTCCGGTCCGTACGTGCGCGCGGTGCTCGCCACGAGCCGGGTCGGGTCGACGATATGGGGCACCCCTCGCTCGTGCGCCCAGACGGTTGACCGAGGAAAGCGGGCGGTCAGGTGTCCGGCGGCTCCGGCGTGATCCAGGTGGATGTGCGTCACGACGATGTGGGCGAGATCGGCGGGACCGAGACCGGCGCAGTCCAGCCCCGCAAGCACCGAGTCGAGATCGGCGGGCGGGCCCGTCTCGACGAGCGCCGGCTCCTGCCCCTCGACGATGTAGACGGCGTTCACCTCGGGGGCTCCCGCCAGGCCCGTGTCGAGCATCGTGATCCCATCTGCGACGGGGCGAAGCGTCGCCGCGGCGCGGCCATCGGTGGGATCCGACATGGCCGCAGTGTTGCACGCGGGCGTGCGAGAGTGCTCGGCCATCCGTGGAGGATGGTGCGTCTCCTTGTAGCTTCCAGGCCATGTCGGGTACGCCGGTTCTCCAGCCGTTCTATCGGGGCTGGGCGGATCACCAGCGACTCCTCCTGGCCGCCATCGCCGATCTCAGCCGGGACCAGCTCGCGCTTCGGACCGCCCGGCCGAGTGGACGATCTGGCAGATCGCCGGCCACATGGCCGGGTCTCGCGCGTACTCGTTTCACGACATCCTCGGCGAGGGCGACCGGGCCGTCCGCGACCGGTTCCGCGTCGCGAGCACGACCGTCGTCGGCCTGTCGCTCGAGGACGCGGGATGGGAGGACGACGAGAGCCATCCTCGAACGGGCGCCGAGATCGTCGAGGCGTTTCACGAGACCTGGGGCGTCATCGCGGAATGCATCGAGCGTTGGACGCCGGACGACCTGGCCGTCCAGCTCCGTCAGGGTTCCGCCGACCGTTTCACGACGCGCGGGTGGGTGCTCTGGCACCTCATCGAGCACGAGGCGCACCACGGAGGAGCGATCTCGCTCATTCTCGGAAGCAACGGACTGCCCGGCCTGGACATCTAGGCCAGCCGCGGCGGAGTCGTGTCGGTCGTCCCGCGTACCGTGTCCTCTTCGTGAGCCGGTCACCTCTCCTGCGGGCTCGTCGGCGTGAAGGAGGGTGCCATGGTGACGGTGAACGTGGTGGTGCTGGCCGGGACGGTCGCGGCCGATCCGGTGCAGCGGACGATGCCTTCGGGCGACGAGGTGACGGAGCTTCGCGTCTCGGTGCCCGACTCCGGCCGGCGGTTGTTGCCGCTGCCAGTTGCGGCGTGGCATCAAACGGTCGGCCGGCGGGTCCTGAAGGGAATCGCAAAGGGAGACCGGGTGCTCGTTCACGGACAGCTCGTCCGCCGGTTCTACCGGAGCGGCGCCGGCGCGCGGAGCCTGACCGAGGTCGTGGCGACGGGCATCCGCAAGCTCGAGACGGAGGAAGCCGAGAAGCCGGGATCGGGAGCCAGGATCACTCGAGGGGCATGACGACGACGCCGGTTCGCGGCTTCGGCCAGAAGAACGTCGATTTCGTCGGGAACCGTCCGCCGGCCACCGCCACCTCGCGGATGCGCTCGGGGGTGGTCGGCGGGAGGAACCACGCGGCGACGGCGCTCCCGGTTCGAACCGCGTCGAGGGCGGCGGCCGCGTCCGGTGTGTGCCGGAGCGCGTCGAGGACCGACCCGGCGCCCCGGAGGCCGTCGACGAACGGGTCGAGGATCTCGCGGTGCAGTGCCAGGACCGCCGGCGGCGGACCGGCGAGGGTGGACGCCGACAGGACGATCCCGTCGCCACCCCGAACGGCGGTGCCGTAGCGGAGGCCGTCGTCGCTCAGCTCGTGCAAGAGGCTCGGAAGATCCGGGACGGGCTCGCCTGCGTGCGGCGGATCGCCCGCGACCTGGATGCGGTGGTACGGCAGAACCGGCACGTCGTGCACCCCGGCCTCGACGACGAGGGCGAGCAGACGGTCCCAGGGTCCCGGCCCTTCCGACGCGTGCATCTCGCGCTGGAACGCGAGGGCGGTCGCATACCGGTGGTGGCCGTCCGCGATCAGCAGCGGCTCGTCGGCGAGCCATCGGTCGACCGGCTCCTCGGCACTCGCGGTCCACACCCGATGTTCCACGCCCTCCTCGTCGACCAGCTGCCACGACGGCTGCGTTTCGGCGACGCGATCCAGCATCCGGGCGAGCCCGGGGACCGGTCGCGTCGCGATCGTGTAGACGGCCGACAGATGACAGCGGATCGATCGCAGCAGGGCGAGCCGGTCCTCGACCGGACCCGGCATCACGTCCTCATGCGGAATCACGCCGCCACCGGGTGGTTCGATCTGGAGCGCGCAGAACACGCCCCGCACGCGATGCGTCGACCCCTCCCGCCGGTAGCGCATCTCGTAGGGGTAGTACGAGGGCTCCGGGGCAAGGCGCATCGCACCTCGTTCGATCCAGGAACGGAGCAGGTCGGCCGAGCCGGTGTGGGGCTCGCCGATTCCCCCCGGATCCGGCCGAAGATCCAAGTGGACGACGTTGAAGGGGCTTGCGCCGGCTCGGCGGCGCCGGTCCTCGTCGCTGATAACGTCGTACGGCGGCGCGGTCACGCGGTCGAGCGCCCCGACGACCGACTGGTCGTACACCAGACCGCGAAACGAAGCGACTCGGGGCATGCCTCTTGTATAACAGCGATCCCGACCCGGACTCCCCAGCGGCGGTCGTCGACGGATACGACGCGGTGCTGCTCGATCTGGACGGGACCCTGTTCCGCGGCGACGAACCGATCACGGCGGCGGCGCCAACGATCGCGGCGCTCCGCGCGCGCGGGACCCGGATGGCGTTCATCACGAACAACTCGAGCGCGCCGCCGGAAAACGTCGCGCGAAAGCTTGCGGCCATGGGCATCGAGGCGTCCTCCGGCGAGATCGTGACGTCGGCGGAGGTGACGGCGGACCTGCTCTCGGAACGGGCCGTTGGATCCGTCTTCGTGATCGGGGAGGAGGGAATCCGCAGCGCGCTTGCCGGCCGGGGCATCTCGGTCCTCGACGACGCACCGTCGGTCGACGTCGTCGTCGTGGGATTCGACCGCGCGGCGACCTACGAGACCCTCAGGCGCGCATCGGTTCTCGTCGATCGCGGCGCGGCGCTCGTGGCGACGAACCGTGACGCATCCTTTCCCGCGCCCGGCGGCGAGCGCTGGCCGGGAGCCGGGGCGCTGCTGGCGGTGATCGAGACCACGACCGGTGCCCACGCCGAGGTGGTCGGCAAGCCCGCCGCTCCGTTGTTTGCCGCCGCGCTCTCGCGGGCCGGCGGGACGAGGCCGCTCGTCGTCGGGGATCGCCTCCAGACAGACATCGCCGGCGCAGCGGCCTTGGGGTGGGACTCGCTGTTCGTCCTCAGCGGTGTGAACGGACGCGGCGACCTGCGCGCCTTGGCGATCGCGCCGACGTACGTGGGCGAGGATGTCGGCGCGTTGCTCATCGAGCGGGGACGCCTGGGCGCGGGGTAACCGCCGGTATGCTGACTCCCAGGAGACTCGGCAGGGTCTCGATCGAGCGAAAGCGGAGGTGGCCATGAACGTCGAGGAGATGAAGAAGACGGTTGAGGCCATGCTGGAGACGCTGACGCCGGCGCGAGCCCAGCGGATGGCGTCCAGCATCGCGGGACCCGCAGAGGCCAAGGAGCAGGTTTCGAAGATGGCGGCGGAGTTGCTGCAATGGTCCCAGCGGAGCGCCGAGCGGCTCCAGGTCGTCGTGCGCCGCGAGATCGAGTCGCAACTGCGCACCGTCGGCGTCGCGACGCGGGCGGACCTGGACGCACTGGCCAAACGCGTGCGAGCGCTCGAACGGTCGGCCTCGGGCCGCAGCCCCCAGAAGGCGGCCAAGAAGGCGACCAAGAAGGCCACCGCCAAGCGGGCCGCCTCCAAGCGTGCCACGTCCAAAGCGGCCACATCCACCCGTCGAACGGCGACGACCCGGACCGGGCGGGGCCGGTCGGCGTGACGGGCCGGGGGACCCGGTGAGGCGGAGGCTCGACGCCGAGCTCGTGCGGCGCGGGCTTGCCTCGAATCCGACGGAGGCACGGATGGCCGTTCGCGACCGGCTCGTATCCGTCCGAGGCGCGATCGCCACCAAAGCCGGATCGATGGTTGCCCCCGAAGACGCCCTGTCGCTGTCGTCGTCCCCGCGCCCCTTCGTTTCCAGGGGCGGTTCCAAGCTGGCCGCCGCGCTCGACCGGTTCGCGGTGGATCCCGCCGCCCGTGTCTGCGTCGACGCCGGCGCGTCCACCGGAGGGTTCACCGACTGTCTCCTCCAAGGCGGCGCCGCTCACGTGGTGGCCGTCGACGTCGGGTACGGCCAGCTCGACTGGAAGCTTCGATCGGATCCCCGGGTAAGTGTGCTCGAGCGGACCAACGTCCGGAATCTCGATCTCGCGGGGATCGCGCCCGCTCCCGATCTCGTGGTCGCGGATCTCTCGTTCATCTCGCTCCGCTTGGTCGCGGCCGCGCTCGTTCGGGTGGCCGCGCCCGGTGCGACATTCGTGCTCCTCGTCAAGCCGCAGTTCGAGGCCGGCCGCGATGAGGTCGGCTCGAAGGGCGTGGTGCGAGACCCGGGCGTCTGGCTGCGGGTGCTCGAGGGCGTCCGAGACGAGCTCACCGCACTCGGCGTCCGGACGACGGGGGCCATGGCCTCACCGCTGCTGGGCCCGGCGGGGAACGTGGAGTTCTTCCTCCATGCGGGCGGGAACGCCCAGGGACCCGCCGACGCGGCCGATCTGGATGCCGCGGTCGCCGAGGGCATGTCGCTCGCCGCGAAGACGCTCGAATCCGAGGGGGCCAAATGAGCGTCGTCGGGCTGATCGTCCACCCGCGCCGGCCCTGGGCGGACACGGCCGCCGAGAGCCTCGGCGCGCGGCTCTCGGCCGCGGGCATCGAGAGCGTGCGGCTCCCCGACGGGCCGGTTCCCGGCGCCGGTACGGAGTCCCTCGACCTCATCGTCTCGGTGGGCGGGGACGGCACCTTTCTCCGGGCCGCGCTCGTGGCCGCCGGCATCGGCTGCCCGGTGCTCGGCGTCAAGGTCGGGCGGATGGGATTTCTCACGGAGGTGGAGCCCGAGGGCGCCTCGGAGGTGGTGCTGCGGGCGCTCGCGGGCGAGGCGCCGATCGAGGAACGGATGGCCCTGTCGGCCGATCCGGTGGAGGGGGCGTGGTTCCAGCCGCAGTGGGCGCTCAACGAGATCATGGTCGAGAAGGAGAGCCGCCACCGGCTGGTCAGGCTCCGGGTCGAAGTGGACGGGGAGTACGTGACGACCTTCTCCGCCGACGGCGTGATCGTCGCGACGCCGACCGGGTCCACCGCCTACTCCTTCTCCTCGCGCGGCCCGATCGTCGCCCCGGGGCTGGACTGTCTGGTGGTGACCCCGATCGCCGCCCACATGGTGTTCGACCGCTCGTTCGTCCTCGAGCCGACCCGGGTCGTCGAGCTCCGCGTGGAAGGCGAGGAAAACGCCCTGGTCTCGGCGGACGGCCGTGGGAGCGTCGAGCTTCCGATCGGTGGGGGCGTCAGGATCCGCCGGTCGGACCGGCCCGCGCGGCTCGTCCGGCGGGTGGGCGGCCCGCCGTTCCTGTCCCTCGTGCGGGACAAGTTCGGCCTCCCCGACGACCCGGGGAGCTCGCGCGGTGCGGGAGACGTCGGCGACGACGGCTAGGATCGCCGGGTGCTCCGTCGGCTCCACATCAGCGGTCTCGGCGTCATCGACGACCTCGATCTCGATCTCCACCCCGGTCTGAACGTCCTCACCGGCGAGACGGGTGCCGGCAAGACCCTGGTCACGGTCGGGTTGTCGCTCGTCTTGGGCGAACGGGCCGCCTCGACCCTCGTTCGGGAAGGGGCGTCCGCCGCGCGCGTCCAGGCGATCTTCGACGCGCCGGCCGACTCCGAGGCCCAGATCGGGTCCACGCGTGAGACCGACCCCGAGTGGTCGCAGGAGTGGGCGGAGGACGGCGAGCTGCTGCTTGCGCGCACGGTGGGCGCTGACGGACGAAGCTCCGCACGGATCGGCGGGCAGCTGGCGACCGCGTCCACCCTCGCCCGCCTCGGCCGCCCGCTCGTCGAGATCCACGGTCAGCACCAGAACGAACGTCTGCTCTCCCCGGCCGCGCAAACCTCGTTCCTCGACAGGTTCGCCGGAACCCGGCATCGCGAGGTGGTCGCGCAGTACGAAGCCACGTTCCGGCGGCTGAGCGATGCGACGCTGGCCGCCGACGAGCTGACCGAGGCCGCCCGCACCCGCGAGCGCGAGCTCGACCTGCTCGCGTATCAGGTGCGCGAGATCGAATCGGTGGCGCCCCGAACCGGGGAAACCGAGGAGCTCCTGGCCGAGGAGCGTCGCGGCGCCAACGCCGAGCGGCTGATCGAGGACGCCGGCGCGGCGGCGGCAGGGATCGGCGGGGATGGGGGAGCGCTCGAGACGATCGAGGAGAGCGCGCGCGCCCTCGAGAACCTGTCGGCGCTCGACCCCGGATCGCAGGAGCTCGCGGCTCGAGCGCGGTCGCTCGGGGCCGACGCGGGGGAGCTCGCACGGGATCTGCGGCGCTACGCCGAGTCGCTTGCCGCCGATCCGGAGCAGCTCCAATCGGTGCGCGACCGGCTTGCGGCCCTGCGCGCCCTGCAACGGAAGTACGGCGGCTCCGACGCCGACGTCCTGGCGTTCCTGGAAGAGGCGACCGGCCGCGTGGCGGCGCTGACGGGGGCCGACGACCGGCTCGCGGAGCTGCGATCCGAGATCGCCTCGCTTCGGCTGGCAGCCACGGACCTGGCGGGCGCCATCACGGCCGGACGGCGCCGCGGGGCGCCCCGGCTCGCCCGCGCGGTCTCCGCGGAGCTGGGGGACCTCGGCATGCCGAACGCGGCGCTCGGGATCGAGCTCGAGCCGCTCGAGGAGCTCGGCGGGCACGGTGCCGAGCGGGCGGAGCTGCGGCTGCGTCCCGGTGCCGGTCAGCGAGCCGGCTCGCTCGCCAAGACCGCCTCCGGCGGTGAGCTGTCACGGACCATGCTCGCTTGCCGAAGCGTCCTTGCCGACCTGGACGAGACTCCGACGCTCGTCTTCGACGAGATCGACGCGGGGATCGGCGGCGAGGCCGGCCTTGCGGTGGGCCGGCGGCTGGCGCGCCTGGCCGAGCATCGCCAGGTCCTGGTCGTCACGCACCTCCCGCAGATCGCGTGTTTCGCCGATCTCCACGTTCGCGTTCGAAAGACCGGGGGACGGGCCGGGATCGACGTGCTCGATGACGACGCCCGCATCGACGAGTTGTCGAGAATGCTCGCCGGCCTCACCGGGAGCCGGACCGCCGCGTCCCACGCCGCGGAGCTGCTGTCCCAGGCCCGCGTCGGTCGGGTGGCGGCCGGTACGGGCTGAAGCTCGCTGGCCTGCGGGCGCGTCGGATACGCTGGCGGACAGGGCGCAGCGAACGTCGCGACGCCCTTCACGGACGACCATGGCGCTTTCCAGGACCCGACCCCGGCTTCGAGGATTTCGTCGCGCCCGCACGGACCTCGGCATCGCGCGTGTGGACCGGCGGACGAAGAATCTGTTCGCTCGTCTGCGCCCCGGCGACATCGCGGTCATCGACCACGAGGATCTCGATCGCGTCGCCGCCGAGGGACTCGTCGCGGCGGGGGTTGCCGCGGTGGTGAACGCGGCCCCCTCGATCAGCGGCCGCTACCCGAACCTCGGCCCCTTGATCCTGACGGAGGCCGGAGTACCGCTCATCGATCGGGTCGGCGGCCTCGTGCTGCGCAAGGTTCGAGAGGGCGACCGGCTCCGCGTCGAGGGCGACCGGGTCTTCGCCGGCGAGCATCTCGCGGGCGTCGGCGTGCGGCAGACGACGCAGTCGGTCCAGCGTCAGATGGACCGGGCCCGGGCCTCCATCGCCGAGCGGTTCGAACGCTTCGCGAGCAACACCATGTCCTACATGCAAGAGGAGCGTGACCTGCTGTTCGGCGGCTCCGGGCTGCCCGAGCTCCGGGTCCAGATGCAGGGGCGGCCGGCGCTCGTCGTGGTGCGCGGGACGGGGTATCGACAGGACCTTGCCGCACTGCGCGCCTACATCCGGGAACAGCGGCCCGTGCTCGTCGGCGTCGACGGGGGTGCGGATGCGCTTCTCGACGAGGGGTACTCGCCCGATCTCATCATCGGCGATATGGACAGCGTCTCGGACCACACACTCGAGGTCGCACGCCGGACCGACCGGCGCGGCCGGCCGCGGACCGAGCTGGTGCTGCACGCCTACCGCGACGGATCCGCGCCCGGGCGAGAGCGGCTCGACAAACTGGGGCTCGAATATCAGACGGTGCGCTCGGCCGGGACCAGTGAGGATGTCGCGTTTCTCCTCGCCCACGAACGGCGAGCGGAGCTCATCGTGGCGGTCGGATCCCACGGAAATCTCCAGGAGTTTCTGGACAAGGGCCGCGAAGGGATGTCCAGCACGTTCCTGGTCCGGCTGCGCGTCGGCGAGATCCTGATGGACGCAAAGGGCGTGTCGCGGCTGTATCCGTCGCGAACCCACCTCGTCGATACGCTGCTGCTCGTCGGGTCGGCCCTGGTCGTGCTCGTGATCATGGTGGCGGCGTCTCCGGCGCTCCGGCTGTTCGTCAAGCAGATCTACACCAACGTGCTGGATTGGGCGCGGGCGGTGCTGTGATCTCCTGGCGCTACCACATGGTGTCCATCGCGGCCATCGTGCTGGCGCTCGGTCTGGGCATCCTGGCCGGCACGTCGGTCATCGGCGACCGGTTCGCGAAATCGCTCGAGAGCCGCTACGCGGATGTCGTCCGCCAGCGCGATCAAGCCCGAAACCGGGTGGACGACCTCGAGAACTTCTCCAGGGATGTCGAGTCCCTGCTGACGGCCCATGCGCTGGAGGGGGTCCCCGTGGTGCTCCTCACGCAGGAGGACCTCGACGGCGGGCTCGTCTCGGATGCGCAGCGGTCGCTGCAGGCGGCGGGGGCCGACGTCGTCGCCACCGTCGTGCTGAGCAAGGCGCTCTCCGGGGTGAGCGACCCGAACTTGCAGAACTCACTGGCAACGGTGCTCGACGAGCCCACGGCCCCCGCCGCGGATCTGCCGGCCGACGCTGCGGGGGCGATCGCGGCGCGCCTCGCCGGTGTCGGTGCCCAGCAAGGAGAACAAGACTTGCTCGTCCGGCTGCGCGACGCGAAGTTCCTCGCAACGGATGCATCGACGGCCGACCTCGAATCGATCGGCGGGCCCGGACAGGCGGTCGTGATCGTCACCGACGGCGATGGGTCGACCGCGCCGCCGCCGTCGAGCTTCACGTTGCCCCTCGTCCAGGGTCTCGTGGCAATCGGGCGTCCGGTGGCGATCGGAGAGGGCGTCGGGACCGGGTCCGGGCTTGTCCACGCCGTGCGGGCGGACGACGGCATCGCGACGGGCGACACCGTGACCGTGGACGATCTCGACATCTCGCCGGGTGAGATCTCGCTGGTGCTGGGGCTGAAGAGCCTGATCGCGACCCCGGGTGGCGGCGGCGCGTACGGGGTCGGTGGCGATCACCTCCCGCCCGCGCTCTCGACACCGTGACGGAGCGAATTCGGGTCGCGGCGCTGATCGCGGCCCACGACGAGGCGGGCACGATCGCCCAGACGGTGCGCGGCATCGGAGACCTGGTCGACGAGGTATTCGTGGTCGACGACGGGTCCGAGGACGGCACGGCGGCCGCCGCGTTGCGGGCCGGAGCGGCGGTGCTGCGGGTTCCTCGTCGCATCGGCAAGGGCGGGGCGCTGGAAGGCGCGCTGCGACGGCTCCCGGCGGCCGACGTCTGGCTGCTCGCCGACGGCGATCTCGGTGCCACCGCGTCGGCGCTCGGCCCCCTGCTCGACCTGGTCCTGCAGGGACGGGCAGATCTGGCGGTCGCCCGGTTCTCATCGCAGGAGGGAGGCGGGCTCGGGACCGTCAAGCGGTTCGCCGGCCGGTGGATCGGGGTGCTCGGCGGCGTCGAGGTGGCGGAGCCGCTCTCGGGTCAGCGGGCCGTGACCGCCGATTGCCTCGCCGCCGTGCGGCCGATCGCGACCGGGTTCGGGGTCGAGACGGCCATGACCATCGACGCCGCGCGCGCGGGTTTCCGGATCGAGGAGGTGCTGATCCCGCGTCTGGCGCACCGGCCGACCGGCCGGGGCATCCGCGGATTCCGGCACCGCGGCAGACAGGGACTGGACATCGCGCGCGCCGTGGCTCTCCGCCTGCGTCCGCGCAGACGGCCCCGCGGTCGAAGATGAACGCCGGGCGCTTCTCCGTCGAGAACTACCGTGGCCGCCTCGTCCCGAGGACGCTCGGTCTGTGGCTCCTCGCCGTGATGATCGTCGCCACGATCGCGGACGCCCTGAGGTCCGGCGGGACGGATCGCGCCGCGGCCGGCCTGCTCGGAGGTTCCGCGCTGGTGTTCGCGGCGGGCCTGGTGGACGACCTGGTTCCGGGTCAGCCCCGCGGCCTCAAGAACCATCTGCGTCAGCTGGCCGACGGGCGGCTGACGACCGGGGCGGTGAAGCTCCTCGTGGCGGTCGGAGCCTCGGTGGTAACCATTGCGCTGCAGGGAACCTTCTCCGCCTCCACCCGCGTCGCAGGCGTCGTCATGGTGGCGGGCGCGACCAACGTCTGGAACGGCCTCGACGTGCGCCCGGGCCGGGCGCTCAAGGCGTTCTTGGTGGTGGGGATCGCGTCTGCCGCCGCGCTGCCGTGGACGGCCTCGGTGATGCCGGCCCTCCTCGGGCTCGTCGTCGTCGGTGCCCCGGTGGCACTCGCCCTCGATCTTCGCGAGCGAGCGATGCTCGGGGATTCCGGCGCCACGATGCTGGGGTTCGTGGCCGGCGTCTCGCTGTTCCACGCTCTGCCGAAGATCGGGGTTTTCGCCGGCGCCGTGGTGGTCGCCGGCCTGAACGTCCTCGCGGACCGGCCCGGCTTCAGCCGGATGATCGAGATCGTCCCCCCGCTGCGCTGGGTGGATCGCCTCGGCCGCCGCCCGGAATCGAACGGATCCGCGGATCAACCGGGTCTGTCCTGACCCTGTAGTAGAGTCGAACCCCGTGGTGCAGAAAGCGTTGCCGCGGTTCATCGTTGTCACCGGAGGCGTTGCGTCCGGTCTTGGCAAGGGCATCACCACCGCTTCGTTGGGCCGTCTGTTCGCCTCGCGCGGCCTGAAGGTCGTCCTTCAGAAGCTCGACCCGTACATCAACGTCGATCCCGGCACGATGAACCCGTTCGAGCACGGCGAGGTCTTCGTGCTGGACGACGGCGCCGAGACGGACCTGGATCTCGGGCATTACGAGCGCTTCCTCGACGCCGACCTGCATCAGGGGTCGAACGTGACGACCGGCCGCATCTACCAGGCGGTCATCGCCAAGGAGCGCCGCGGCGACTATCTCGGCAAGACCGTGCAGGTCATCCCGCACATCACCGACGAGATCAAGGAGCGCGTGCGCTCGCTCGCCGATTCGGAGGCCGCCGACCTCGTTGTGCTGGAGATCGGGGGCACGGTCGGCGACATCGAGTCGCTGCCCTTCCTCGAGGCCATCCGCCAGCTCCGAAACGAGATCGGAAGGGATCGCTGCGCGTTCGTCCACGTCTCCCTGATGCCGTTCATCGGGCCGTCGGGGGAGCTCAAGACCAAGCCCACGCAGCACTCGGTCAAGGAGCTCCGGTCGCTCGGCCTGCAGCCGGACGCGATCGTGTGTCGCTCGGACCGGCCCATCGGTCGAAACCTCAAAGAGAAGATCTCCCTCCTGTGCGACGTGCCGATCAGCGGGGTGGTCAGCGCGCCGGATGTGGCCTCGATCTACGAGGTTCCGCTCGTCCTTCATCGTGAGGGGCTCGACGCGGAGCTGGCGCGGCACCTGCACATCGAGACCGAGCCCGACCTCAGCGAGTGGGAGGACCTGGTCGACCGGGTCCACGCCGCCAAGAAGCAGGTCAGGATCGCCGTCGTCGGCAAGTACGTGAACCTGCCCGACGCGTACCTCTCGGTGGTCGAGGCGCTCCGCCACGGCGGCTTCTACCACGGGGCCGACGTGCAGATCGAATGGGTCGCGTCCGACGACCTCGGCGGCAGCGCCACCGAGGCGGCCCTTGCGAGCGCCGACGGCATCTTGATCCCCGGTGGGTTCGGCGTCCGCGGCGTGGAGGGCAAAGTCGACGCGGTCCGCTTCGCACGCAGCGAACGGGTTCCGTTCCTCGGGATCTGTCTCGGGTTGCAGTGCGCAGTCATCGAGTTCGCCCGAAACTCGTGCGGGCTCGAGGATGCGAACTCCAGCGAGTTCGCTCCGGCGACGCAGCACCCCGTGATCGACCTGCTGCCCGAGCAGAAGGACGTGACGGACATGGGCGCGACCATGCGCCTGGGAGCGCAGCCGTGCCATCTGGTTCCCGGCACGCTGGCTGCACGCGCCTACGGCGAAGACGTCGTATACGAGCGCCATCGCCATCGGTGGGAGGTCAACCCCGCCTATCACGAGGCCCTGCAGGCGGGGGGGATGGTGCTCTCCGGCAACTCCCACAACGGACGGCTGACCGAGATCATCGAGCTGCCCGATCACCCGTTCTTCATCGCCGGCCAGTTCCATCCCGAGCTTCGCTCCAGACCCACCCGTCCGCACCCGTTGTTCCGGGACTTCATCGGCGCGTCGCTCGAGCATCGGGAGGTCCGCACCGAGCAGCGGGTCGAGGTCGTCTGACGCGTCTCCCGTGGCCGAGCCGAGCAAGGTCACGCGAGCGTTCTCAGGCCACTATCTGAGCATCGACATCGAGGAATGGCCCGGGGTCGGGACCTGGGAGATCCTGCGCCACCCGGGCGCCGCCGCGGTCCTTCCGGTCACGGCCTCGGGCGACGCCATCTTCGTCAAACAGTTTCGGGCGGCGATCCGCGACCGGCTCGTCGAGGTGCCGGCCGGTCTTCTCGACGTGGAGGGCGAGGATCCACTGACCTGCGCGGCGCGGGAGCTGTTCGAGGAAACCGGCTACCGCCACGAGACGATCGAGTTCCTGGGCGGCTATTACTCGTCGGCGGGTGCGACGGACGAGTACGTCCACCTCTTCTGGGCCCGTGTTGCCGATGAGCCCGAGGGTCCACCCGAGGAGGGGATCGAGGTGGTTCGGCGCCCGCTCGAGTCCATGCTCGCGGCAGCCCGCACCGGCCGTGTTCGCGATGCGAAGACCGCCCTTGCCCTGCTGTTGTTCGCGGGCCTCGGGTTCGAGCCCGGATCGCCCGTTCGATAGGCTTCGACGCGAGGAAGGGAGCGGGCGTGATCGTCGGCATCCCCACGGAGATCAAGGACGGCGAGTACCGCGTGGCCGCGACACCCGAGGGTGTGCGCGAGCTCGAGCACGCAGGTCACCGCGTCATCGTGCAGGCTGGCGCGGGCGATGAATCCGCGTTCTCCGACGAGGAGTTCCGCGAGGCCGGGGCGGAGATCCGGGCGAGTGCCGAGGATGTGTTCGCCGACGCGGATCTGATCGTCAAGGTGAAGGAGCCACGGCCCGAGGAGTACGAGCGATTCCGGCCCGGTCAGATGCTCTTCACGTATCTGCACCTGGCCGCGGACGAACAGCTCACGCGGTTCCTCGCCGAACGCCGCGTGCAAAGTGTCGCGTACGAGACCGTCCAGACCGCCGACGGGCGGCTGCCGCTGCTCGCGCCGATGTCGGAGATCGCGGGGCGCATGGCGCCGCAGGTCGCCGCCACGTGGCTCGAGCGGCCGCACGGCGGCAGGGGTGTGCTGATGGGCGGAGCGCCCGGAGTGGCTCCGGCGAAGGTCGTCGTGCTCGGTGCGGGGATGGCCGGTGCGAACGCGGCGTGGATCTCCGCCGGGATGGAAGCCGATGTCACGATCCTCGATCTGAGCGTCGACCGCCTTCGCGACATCGATCGCGTCTGGCGCGGGGGCATCAAGACGCTGACGTCCTCCCGGCTCGGCGTCGAGCGGCTCGTCGCCTCCGCCGACGTGGTCATCGGGGCCGTGCTCGTTCCCGGCGCGAAGACCCCGCACCTGGTTTCGGAGGCGACGGTGGAGCGGATGCAGACCGGGTCGGTGCTCGTCGACATCTCGGTCGACCAGGGCGGCTGCTTCGAGACGTCCCACGTCACGACGCACTCCGACCCGACCTACGTCCTGCACGGCGTCGTGCACTACTGCGTCGGAAACATGCCCGGTGCGGTGCCGCGGACGTCCACCTACGCCCTCACCAACGTCACCCTTCCCTACGTCGCGCGCATCGCGAATGCCGGGCTCGACGAAGCCGTCCGCTCCGATCCGGCGCTGGCGCTCGGCGTCAACGTCTACGAGGGAGCCGTCACGAACGAAGCCGTGGCTGCGGCGCACGGTCTGCCGTCCACGCCGCTGTCCGACCTGCTCCCTCGGGCGGGGTAGCCCGCCGCGGCAGGCAAGGAACAAGGCAACAGGAGCATGGCGTGGAGGAGGCGATGACCTCGGCGATCGAGCGGTTCCTCGACCACCTGGTGATCGAGCGGGGCCTGTCGGCGAACACCGTCGTGGCCTACCGGCGCGACCTCCGTCGCTACGGCGCGTTCCTCGCCGGCCGGGGGGTCGCCGATCCGAACACGGCGGTCGAAGCCGACGTCCGTTCGTTTCGGGCCTCGATCTCCGCGTCGACCTACGGCGACGAACCCCGGCCGTACGCCGCGTCGTCGGTCGCCCGCACCCTCTCGGCTGTTCGTTCGTTCCACCGATTCCTGGTTCGGGAGGGCGAGACCGACCGCGATCCCGCCGCGTCGCTCACGGCTCCACGGCTGCCACGTCGCCTGCCGCGGCCGCTCGGTGTCGAGGAGATCGAGCGGCTTCTCGAGGCTCCCGACCCGGCGACGCCGGCGGGCCTTCGGGATCGCGCGATCCTCGAGGTGCTCTACGGGTCCGGGCTGCGCATCTCCGAGCTGACCGGGCTCGACGTCGACGACATCGACCTGGACGAAGGGTCCGTGCGTGTGCTCGGCAAGGGCGGCAAGGAGCGCCAGGTCCCCGTCGGCCGGTTGGCACGCGAAGCGGTCGGCGACTATCTGACGGCGGCGCGTCCGGGGTTCGCCTCGACGACGTCGCGGGCAGCGCTCTTTCTCAACCAGCGTGGCGGGCGGCTGACCCGGCAGAGCTGTGCCCGGATGCTGGCGCGCTGCGCGCGCATCGCCGGGCTCGGCCGTCGCGTGACGCTCCACACGCTGCGGCACTCGTTCGCGACGCATTTGCTCGAGGGAGGGGCCGACATTCGCGTCGTGCAGGAGCTGCTCGGGCATGCAAGCGTCGCCACGACGCAGGTGTACACGCTGGTCACGGTGCAGCATCTTCGAGAGGTGTACGAGACGGCACACCCGCGGGCCGGATCGGCCACGGCCACGAGGAGCCACGCATGATCGACGAAGAGACGATGCGCTCGCTCCGCGCGCGGCTCGAGACCGAGCGGAAGGATCTGCGTAAGGAGATCGAAGACCGCGGCGCGGCACCGGATTCCGACGATCTGGAGGTTGCCGGCGACGCGGGGTTCGCGGACCGTTCGCACGACACGCAGGAGCGATCCAGGACGATCTCGCTCGTCCGTGCGCTCCGTTCGACGCTGCGCGACGTCGATCGGGCGCTGGAAAAGATCGACGCAGGCACCTACGGAACCTGCGAGTCCTGTGGGAATCCGATTGCACTCGAGCGGCTCGAGGCGATTCCGTCCGCGACCTTGTGCATCACCTGCAAGCAGCGGGGCGTCGGAGGATGACGGCTCGCGTCCCGCGCGTCCTGCTTCTCGTCTGCGATTCGTGGGGGGTGGGAGACGCTCCCGACGCCGGCCGCTACGGGGACGCGGGCTCGAACACGCTCGGGAACACCTCGCGGGCGGTCGGGGGCATCGCCGCGCCCGCACTCGAGTCCCTCGGGCTCGGGCTGCTCACCCCGATCGAGGGCATCGGCGACGCCGTCGTCCCCGGGACCGCGCACGGCCGGCTGACCGAGCGATCGGCCGGAAAGGACACCACCACCGGGCACTGGGAGATGATGGGCATCGTGCTGGACCGGCCGTTCCCGCTGTACCCGGACGGATTTCCCGCGGAGATCATCGACGCGTTCGAGGCCGAGATCGGGCACCGGGCGCTCGGCAACCGTCCAGCGTCCGGAACGGAGATCATCGAGGAGCTCGGACCCGAACATCTGCGAACCGGGGATCCCATCGTCTACACGAGCGGCGACTCCGTATTCCAGATCGCGACGCATGTCGACGTCGTGCCGCTGGAGACCCTGTACGAGTGGTGCCGCGTGGCGCGCCGATTGCTCGCCGGCCCGCACGCGGTCGGCCGGGTGATCGCCCGTCCGTTCGAAGGTTCGCCCGGTGCGTTCGTCCGGCGGCCGGAGCGGCGCGACTTCTCGGTCCCGCCGCCGGGCCCGACCGCCCTCGAAGCCCTTCGCGGCGCCGGCGTGACCGTCTACGCGGTGGGCAAGATTCGCGACATCTTCTCCGAGCGCGGGATCGACGAGGCCGCCTACTCGAGCTCCAACGACCACGGGGTGGATCTGACCCTCGACTATCTGAGCCGGCCGGGTCCCGCCTTCGTGTTCACGAATCTGGTCGATTTCGATTCGAAGTACGGACATCGCAACGATCCGGACGGCTACGCGAAGGCCGTCGTCCATCTCGACCACCGTCTGCCCGAGATCGTCGCCGCGCTCGACGGCGGTGTTCTGCTGATCACGGGCGATCACGGATGCGACCCGACCACCCCGCCGACCGATCACTCACGCGAGCGGACGCCGATGCTCGCGGCCGGCGTCCCGGGAGGGCCCCACGACGTGGGAACCCGTGACGGATTCGGCGACCTCGGCGCAACCGTGTGTGATCTCCTCGGCGCCGATGACCATGGGCTCGCCGGGATCTCCTTTGCCGGCCTCATGGGCCTGTGACGGACCCCGCGAACGCACCGGGCACCGGATCGATGAGGGACCCGCGGACGGTGGTCGCGACCAAGCGCGACGGCGGGCGGATCTCGTCCGAGGACATGACGGCCTTCGTGCTCGACTACGCCGCCGGCCGCGTGCCGGACGCGGTGGCGTCGGCGTTCCTCATGGCCGCGTTGCTGAACGGGCTCGATGCCGGGGAGACCCTCGCGATGACCGAGGCGATGATCGGCTCCGGCGACACCGTCACGCTGCCGAACCTCACCGTCCCGACGGTAGACAAGCACTCGACCGGCGGCGTCGCCGACGGCGTGACGCTCGTGTTCGCTCCGATGGCGGCCGCACTCGGGATGGCCGTGGCCAAGTTGTCGGGCCGCGGGCTCGGGCACACCGGCGGCACGCTCGACAAGCTCGAGTCGATCCCCGGTCTGCGGACCGACCTCACACCCGAGGAGCTGGAACGTCAGGTGGCCGAGATCGGGTGCGCCGTCGCGGCGCAGTCGGCGAACCTCGTGCCCGCCGACGGCAAGCTGTACGCCTTGCGAGACGCGACCGCGACGGTGCCGTCGATCCCGCTCATCGCGGCGAGCGTCATGTCGAAGAAGCTCGCCGTGCGAACCGACCTCATCCTCCTCGACGTGAAAGCGGGATCCGGAGCCTTCATGAAGTCGGCCGAGGAAGCGGAGACCCTCGCGCGGGCCTGTCTCGAGCTCGCGGCCGGACACGGCCGAGCCGCCAGGGCGGCGGTGACGGACATGTCCCAGCCGCTGGGGGACGCCGTCGGCAACGCGCTCGACGTGGCCGAGGCCGTGGCGCTCCTTCGCGGCGAGATGCACGGCCGGCTCCGCGAACTGGCGATCGTGTTCGCCGCGGCCGCGCTCGAAGCGCTCGAACACGAGGAGCCGTCGCGAGCGGTCGCACGCGCGACCGAAGCGCTGGACGGGGGAGCGGCGCTCGAGCGGTTCCGCGGCATGGTCGAGCGTCAAGGCGGCGACCCGCGCGTCGTCGAGGATCCGGCGGCGGTGCTGCCGGCGGCGCCGGTGGTTCGGCCGCTCCTGGCCGACCGGAGCGGGTGGGTCACGGCGGTGGAGGCGGAAGCCATCGGCCTCGCGACCGTCGCTCTGGGGGCCGGCCGGATGCGGAAGGGGGATCCGATCGATCCCGCGGTCGGCGCCGTCGTCCACGCGAAGATCGGCGACCGGCTGGAGATGGGAGAACCGATCGGAATGGTGCACGCTCGCACCGGCGACGAGGCCGCCACCGCATCTGCCCGTATCCTTGGCGCGTTCACGGTTGCCGAAGAGCGAGTCGACCCGCCGCCGCTCGTCATCGGCTGGTTCGGCTGAGAGGGGCTGCGTGGGGAACTTCACAGGCTTCGGGCTTCGCGTCGCCCTCTACATGCTGGCCAGCCTGCTGATCGGCATGTCGGTGCGCGAGTACGCGCGCGCCGCCGCGGCCGTCCGGCTCGGGGATCCGACCCCGCGCCTGTGGGGGCGGCTCTCGTGGCAGCCGCGCGGGTGGTTCGATCCATTCGGCTCGGGGTTCCTCGCGGTGCTGATCGCGATCCTGTGGGCCGCCGGGGCGTACTGGCTCCCCGCCGCGTACGCGAAGCCGGCTCCGGTCGACCCGCGGTCCCTCCGCCACGGACCCCGGGGCATCGCCATCGTCTCGCTGGCCGGCCCCGTCAGCTCCGTCGTGCTCGGGATCCTCGGCGGTTTCGTCGTGCGGCTCGCGTCGCTGCCGGTCGAGACCAGGCTGGCGGCGCTGGTGTTCACGTTCACCTGCATGTCCCTTGCCGTGTTCCACCTGCTCCCGATCCCCGGTCTGGACGGAGCGAGACTGATCGGCTTGCTGCTGCCTCCGGCGGCCGCCGAGACCTACCGGAACGCGGACAAGTACCTGCCCCTCATCGTGCTGGTGGTCCTGTTCCTGTTCGGGACGAGCTCGCTGGCGATCCTCAGCACCCTGTCGCGCGCACTCTGCAACGCGGCCGCCGGCGCCGGGTGCAGCGGCTTTCGCACCTAGGGGCGCCTCCCGGGGGACCGCGCGGGGCGGGGGTATCATCGCCCGTGCCGCCTCCCGGCGGCCTTCCAGACGACATGACGGCCAGACGGATCGGCCAGGCGAATCGGCCAGGCGAATCGGCCAGACAAGTTGGAGTGACGTGACGGATCGCATGACCGATCGAGCGAGCCAAGACGCCGGGGCGCGCCGGGACACCTCCGCCGACGCCGGCACCTTCACCGTCGAGCTCCCCGTGTTCACGGGGCCCTTCCGTCTCCTGGCCGACCTGATCCTGGAGCAGAAGGTCGACGTCTGCGATGTCTCGATCGGATCGATCACCGAGCGATTCGTCGCCCGGGCCTCCGCGGCGGAGACCTGGAGCCTCGAGGAGGCGACCTGGTTCCTCGCGGTCTGCGCGGTCCTTCTCGAGTTGAAGGTCGCCAGGCTGACGCCCAGACACGGCGAGCCGGGGGAGGAGGACCTGCTCGGCGCGTCTCCCGACCTGGCCTACGCCCGTTCGCTGGAGCTCGCGGCCTTCCGGCGCATCACCACGGAGCTTGCCCGGCGCCTGGAGGCGGAGGCCCTGTACTCGACCCGCGACGTCGGCCCGGGGCCCGAGTTCGCCCATCTGTATCCGGATCCGATGGAGAAGCTGACACCGCCGGACCTGGCGGCGATCGCCGCGCAGCTGCTTCGGCCGCCGCCCGGGCTCGACTTGTCCCACGTGACGCCGATCGCCTACAGCCTGGCCGACGCCATGTCGGCCCTGGAGCACCACCTGACGCAGGCCGGGGCGGTCGCGTCGTTCCGGGATCTGGTCGCCGACTGCGAGGACCGGATCCACGTGGTCGTCCGATTCCTCGCCATCCTCGAGCTGTATCGCGACGGGAAGGTCGAGCTCCAGCAGGCCGACACCTTCGGTGAGATCGAGGTCGAATGGCGGCGGTGAGCTCGCCGACCGCCACTGCGGCGCTCGAGGCGCTGCTCTTCGTCTCGGACGAACCGCTGTCGGCCGCGCTGCTCGCGCAGGCCCTGGACCTCGATCGAGCGGCCGTCGAGACGATGTGCGCCGCCCTGGCGGAGGATCTCGAGGCGCGCGGCTCCGGGCTGGTGCTTCGAAACGTCGCCGGGGGGTGGCGGCTGTTCACCCATCCCGACGCGGCGGCCGTGGTGGAGCGGTTCGTGCTGTCCACCCGGCAGGCGCGGCTCACCAAGGCGTCCCTCGAGACGCTCGCGATCGTGGCCTACAAGCAGCCGGTGACCCGGCACCAGATCAACGCGATCCGTGGGGTCAACTCCGACGGGGTCCTTCGGGCCCTCGTCGACAAGGGCCTCGTCGAAGAGGCGGGACGGGACGAGACGCCGGGCCGGCCCGGTCTGTATGCCACCACGCCCGGGTTCCTCGAACGGCTTGGGCTGCCCTCGCTCGCCTCGCTGCCCTCGCTGGCGCCGCTGCTCGGCCGGGAGGAAGCGGTCTCGGTCGGCGAGGCCGGCGCAGGCGCGGATCCTGGGGCGGACACTGGGGCCGGCGAGGAACGACCCGAGGAGCCATCCCCGGACAGCTCCGGGTAGCGATGGCGGTCGAGCGGCTCCAGAAGGCGCTCGCCCGCGCCGGATTGGGCTCGCGCCGGTCGTGCGAAACGCTCATCGCCGACGGCAAGGTCGAGGTGAACGGTACGACCGCGACGCTGGGCGACCGGGTCGATCCTGAGACCGACCACGTCAGGGTCGAGGGTGTGAGCGTCAACCTCGACCCGAACGTCAGATACCTCGCGCTGCACAAACCCGCCGGCGTGATCACGACCCTCGACGATCCCCAGGGACGGCTCACGGTCCGCGAGCTGCTTCCCACCGACGGGCCGCGGGTCTTCCCCGTGGGCAGGCTCGACCGCGACACCGAAGGGCTCCTGCTCGTGACCAACGACGGCGAGCTCGCGAACCGGCTGACCCATCCCCGATACGGGGTCGAGAAGGAGTACCTCGCCGAGGTCCAGGGCCGCCCCGGTCGCGAGCACCTGGCCCGCCTCCGCGCCGGCGTCGAGCTCGACGACGGACCGGCCACGGCGCGGCACGCGCGGATCGTCGACGCGCGCCCCGACCGCGGGGCCATCGAGCTCGTGATGACGGAGGGACGCAAACGCGAGGTGCGGCGCCTGCTCGAGGCCGTCGGGCTCCCGGTCCTGCGGCTGATCCGCGTGCGCGTCGGTCCCGTGAAGCTGGGGGGGCTCCCACCGGGCGGGATGCGCGAGCTCTCCGTCGAGGAGGTCCGCGACCTCATGCGTGCGGGCGGCATGTAGCCTTTGCCCACCCGGAGACCGTCTCCGGCGAGCGGAGGGCGAGATGCGGGCCGCACGGGGGGCGATCGTCGTGCCGGAGGACTCGCCTGCCGCGGTTCTCGAGGCCACCGAGCGGCTCCTGCGAGCCATCATCGAGCGCAACGCCATCGAGACCGAGGATCTGGTGAGCGTCCTGTTCACCGCCACCGAAGACCTGCGGTCGGCCTTTCCGGCGGAGGCCGCCCGGCGCATGGGTCTCGGGCTCGTGCCGCTTCTGTGCGCGAGGGAGATCGACGTCGAGGGTTCGATGCCTTCGGTCGTGCGCGTCCTCGTGCACTTCCGCTCGGATCGCAGCCTGAGCGAGGTCGAGCACGCATACCTCGACGGCGCCGAGTCTCTCCGAGATGACCTCGACCGGACCTGAGCGCGTCTCGATCGTCGGGACGGGCCTCGTCGGGACCTCGATCGCCCTGGCCGCCCGCCGGGCCGGGATCGAGGTCACGGGCTGGGACACGGATCCGGCGGCCTCCGAACGCGCCGCAAGCATCTCCGGGTTCCGGCGCGCGCCGAGCCTGGAGGCTGCGGTCGACAACGCCGGGCTGGTCCTCGTCTGCACCCCAATCGCGACCATTCCCGCCCTCGTGGTCCGGTCGCTCGCGGCGGCCCCCGAGGCCGTGGTCACCGACGCCGGCAGCGTGAAGTCGACGGTGCTCGACGAGGTCACCGAGCTCGCCCCGAGCGGCGACCTTCCTCGGTTCGTCCCCGGGCACCCGATGGGAGGGAGCGAGCGGTCCGGGCCGGAGCACGCGTCCGCGTCCATGGTCGACGGCGTGGTCTGGGCGCTCACGCCGGGAGCCGCGACGAGCCCGGAGGCGGTCGAGGTCCTGAGCGGGTTCATCGAGCGGATCGGGGCCCGGCCGATCCGGCTGGCGGCCGAGCGCCACGACCGGCTCGTCGGCGTGGTGAGCCATCTGCCGCAGGTGGCCTCGACGGCGCTCATGGCCCTCGCCGCCGCCGAGGAGGCGGACGAGCCCGAGATCCTCCTGCTTGCCGCGGGGGGCTTTCGCGACCTCACGCGGCTCGCGGCGTCCAACCCTTCACTGTGGGCCGAAATCCTCGTCGCCAACCGGGGGGCGGTGGGCGCGGCGATCGATCTCTACATCGCGAGGCTGACGAGGCTCCGAGACGCCGTGCTCGAGGGGGACGCCGCCGGCGTCGGGCGGGCGTTCGACCTTGCGAAGCGGGCCCGGCTCCGCCTGGCGGCCAAGCCCCGGGTGCGCGCCGGGGTCGGCGTCGTGCAGGTCGAGGTCCCCGACGAGCCGGGGGCGCTGGCGAGTCTCACCGCCGCGCTTGCGCAGGGCAGCGTCAACATCGAGGACCTCCAGATCGTCCACTCTCCCGAGGGAGGGCGGGGGACGGTCCATCTGACCGTCGTGGCCGACGACGTGAGCGACGCGATCCGTGTCCTGGCGTCGTCGGGCTACGATCCCATCCGGCTCGCATGACGCCGGCCCTCCGCCCGGCCCCCAACCTCGACCGTGGGTCGAGGCACAAGTGCCGGGACCATGCTTCGACAGCGAGCCACGCGGTCTCCACCTGTACTCGACGGCCGCTCACGGCATGCTGGCCCATACCCGAACCGTGACCGTTGCACGTGGAACTTCGATACGGCCCCCGTCCCGGATGCGCCCGATCAAGTTGAGGGTGAGGGAGCTCCCGGACGTCTCAGCCCGGGGCGACGTCGAACCCCAGCGACCGCAGGTCGTCCCAGAACGCCGGATAGGTCTTCTCCACGCTCTCGGCCAGGTCGACGCGGACGACCGGCACGGCCACGGCCAGGATGGACAGGGCCATGGCCAGCCGGTGGTCGCCCCGGCTGGACACGGAGGCCTCCGTCGCGGGAAGCCCGCCGCCCTCGACCGTGAGGCCGTCGTCCAGCTCCTCGACCCGGACGCCGATCGAGCCGAGCTCCGCGGCCAGCGCGGCGATCCGGTCCGTCTCGTGGCCGCGGGCCACGCGCACCCCGCCGATCCGGCTGCGACCGTCCGCCAGAGCGGCGAGGACCGCCATGGTCGGCAGCTGGTCGGGCATCGACCGCAGGTCCACCTCGAACGCCGGCACCGAGCCCGGCCCGGTGACGTCGATGCCGGCGTCCGTCCGCCCCACGCGCGCACCGAGGGAACCGAACACATCGAGAAGTCCCGCGTCGGGCTGGCGGGATGCCCGCGCGTTCGTCACCGCCACCGTGCCGCCGGAGCCGACGGCGAACGCGAACAGATGAGCCGCGGCGCTCGCGTCGTGCTCGATACGGGTTGTTCCGGCGGCGTAGGTCTGCCCACCCTCGACCTCGACCACGTCGTCGTCGGTTTCGTGCGCCGGACGGGTCCACCGGATCCCCGCCTCTGCCATCATGTCGAGGGTCAGGTCGACGTATCCGCCGGCGCCGGCACCTCGAATCCGGATCCGGCTCGTTCCGGCCGCGAACGGGCTCACCAGA
This sequence comes from uncultured Actinomycetes bacterium, assembly GCA_963766935.1. Taxonomy (GTDB): domain Bacteria; phylum Actinomycetota; class UBA4738; order UBA4738; family HRBIN12; genus CAVYBY01. Next base: position 25,242 of record CAVYBY010000010.1, read on the forward strand.
AGGAGCGCGCTCGCATGTTGGGAGCTGGTCGTTGCGTCCACCTCGATATCGCCGCCGTGCAGGCGCCCACCCTCGACCGAGACCGGAAGGAGTCCCGCGTGATCCCGGACGACCGCGCCCATCGCCCGAAGGGCTTCGACGAGGGGTCCGACGGGCCGCCGCGCCAGATCGGGCCGTCCGGTGATCGTCACGCGACTGCCTTCGGCCAGCGTGGCGGCGGCCGTCGCGAAGCGGAGCGTCGTTCCGGAGGAACGCGCGTCGATGGTCGCTCCGGAGGAGCGCGACTGAGGAGGAGCTCCGTAGGAGCGCGAACGAGGAAGATCGGAACGCGCGACCGGATGGCCCGACGTCCCTTCCACCTCCCACGCACCGTCGCGATCGGTCACGCCGGCGCCGAGTGCGGCGACCGCCTCGCTCATCGCGATCGTGTCGTCGGACCGGAGCGGGTCGACGATCGAGCGCCGACCCGAGGCGAGCAGGCCGATCGTCAGCGCTCGGTTCGTCAGGCTCTTGCTCGTCGGTACCGCGAGGGAACCGTCGATCACGTCGGGTCTCGAAACCGTTACTCGCATGTCAGCGCGGAAGCTTACGGGCGTCCCACCTCGCCCGGCCGAGGTGCGCGATGACCCAATCCGAAGCCGCGGCTCCGGTCGTGGCGATCGACGGATCCGCCGGCAGCGGAAAAAGCACCCTGGCCCGAGCGCTCGCGGTGAGACTCGGGCTGCCGTACGTCAACACCGGGTTGATGTACCGGGCCCTCACCCGCGCGGCCATTGCGGCGGGGATCTCGAGCGAAGACGCCGAAGGGCTCGCCGGCCTCGCGCGAAGGTTGAGGTTCGGACTCGACGACGGCTCACCGCGCCGGCTCACGGTCGAGGGTGTCGTTCCCGGGGCCGAGCTGGAGCAGGTTGAGGTCGAGGCCGAGGTGTCGGCCGTCGCGCGGCACCCCGCGGTTCGCCGCGTCCTTCGAGATGCGCAGCGGGATCTGGGGCGCGAGGGCAGCGTGATGGAGGGTCGAGACATCGGCTCGGTCGTGTTCCCCGGCGCCGCGGTCAAGCTCTTCGTGGCGGCCGACCCCGAGGTGCGCGCCGCCCGCCGCGCCGGGGACCGGCCGGCCGATCGCGAAGTCGAGCGAGCGCTGCATGCGAGGGACGCCCGCGACGCCGCGACCATTCCTCCGATTCCGACCCCGGATGCGGCCGTGCTCGACACCACCGCCCTCACGGCCGACGAGACCCTCGATGCGGCGCTCGACATCGTTCGCGAACGCGCGCCCGGGCTGATCCCGGACGGGTCGCCCGAGGGACCGGCCAAGAGACGGACCAAGGGACGCAAATGAGCGCAGTCCCAAAGGTGGTGGTGCTCGGCCGCCAGAACGTCGGCAAGTCGACCCTTGCGAACCGACTCGTCGGAGGCCGTCACTCGATCGCCGACGACGCCCCCGGCGTTACGCGCGATCGCATCGAGGCCGACACGATGTGGCGGGGCCGAACGTTCACGGTGGTCGACACCGCCGGATACCGGCCGGACGCTCGCGGAGTCGAGGCGCGCGCGGCCGACCAGGCGACGGCCGCGGCTCGGGAGGCCGACCTCGTCCTGCTCGTGGTCGACATTCGCTCGGGCGTCTCGGAGGACGACGCGATCCTCGCGCGGCGGTTGCGTCGTGCCTCGGCCCCCGTCGTCGTCGTGGCCAACAAGGCCGATGCCGAGGCGGACGAGGTCGAGCAGGTGGCGTTCCATTCGCTCGGGCTCGGGGATCCCGTCGCCGTCTCGGCCATCTCCGGCCGGGGGGCCGGCGATCTGCTCGATCGGATCGTCGCCCTGCTGCCCGAACGCGATGCCTCGGAGCAGCCGGCGTCGGACGAACCCCGGTTCGCGATCATCGGGCGCCCAAACGTCGGGAAGTCGAGCCTGTTCAACCGGCTCATCGGAAACGAGCGATCCGTCGTGTTCGAGGAAGCCGGGACGACGCGAGACGCCGTGGACGCGGTCGTGACGTGGCCGGGGACGGGTGCGGTCCGGTTCGTCGATACCGCCGGGATGCGCCGAGGGCAGCGCGTCCGCGGGATCGAGTACTACAGCGTGCTTCGCGCGAGCCGAGCGCTGGAGCGCGCGGACGCGGCGCTCGTCGTGATCGATGCCGCAGAGGGATTCGGCGGCGAGGATCGCCGGATCGCCCGGTCCGTCATCGAGGCCGGCCGCGGTCTGCTCGTCGTCGCGAACAAGTGGGATCTGGTCGAGGAGAAAGCCAAGCTTCTCGTGGAGCTCAAGGAGACCCTCGCCCCGTTCGCCCGCGCCTCGGTGATGCGAACGTCGGCCATCACCGGTCTCGGCGTGCACCGTCTTCCACCGGTGCTCGTCGACCTCCATCGAAGGTGGAGCTTCCGCGCGCCCACGTCGAGGGTCAACCAGATCCTCCAAGAGGCGCAAGCCGAGCGACCCGCACCTCGAGGCGTGGGAACCCTGAGGTACGGGACGCAGGTTCAGGGAGGCCCGCCGACGTTCGTCCTGTTCGGGTTCGTCCGCGCGCCCGATCCCGCGTACCGGCGGTTCCTCGAGCGCCGTCTGCGAGAGGCATTCGATCTCGACGGCGTTCCCATCACGCTCCGATTCCGCTCCGGTCGCTCACGGTGAGTCGCGGGCGCGCTCCCTTCGACCGATACAATCGCGCACACGGGCCGTGGCGCAGCTTGGTTAGCGCGTCTGACTGGGGGTCAGAAGGTCGCCGGTTCGAATCCGGCCGGCCCGACGGATGAAGAGCACCGGGAGATCGGCGCCGGCGTCCTCGGCGATCCTCACGTTTCCGAACCTCATCTCGTTTGCGCGCATCGCCTTCATCCCGTTGTTCGTCTGGCTGATCGTTCGCGACCAGACGAGGGTCGCCGGGATCGTGGTCTTCTCCGTGGTGGTCGCGACCGACTGGATCGACGGGGCGATCGCGCGGCGGACGGGCGCCGTCACCGAGCTCGGCAGGATCCTCGACCCGCTGGCCGACCGGCTGGCCGTGGCCGCCGGTGTGATCGCCATGGCTGTTGCCGGACTCTTTCCCGCGTGGGCGGCGGCGCTGATCCTCGTTCGCGACGTGGGGGTCTTCGTTGCCGGTGCGGCCCTGCTCACGCGGCGGCGGATCCGGATCGACGTGCGGTTCATCGGAAAGGTGGCCACCTTCTGTCTCATGCTCGCCGTCGCATGGGTCTCGTGGGGCAGCGCCGGCGCTCCGTTGGGCGACGTGTTCGGGCCGCTCGGATGGCTGGCGTTCGCGGTCGGGATCGTCGAGTCCTATCTGGCGGCGCTCATCTATGCCGGCGACGTCCGCCGGGCCCTCGCGTCCGCGTGAGCCGAACCGGCCGGCAGCCGTTATCGTTCGGAGGCATTTCCCGCCCGGGCCGGCCGAAAGGAGCGCACCCTCGTGGAGATTCCCGCCGAACTGCGCTACACGCGTGAGCACGAATGGGCCCGCGAAGAGGGCGCCCGCGTGCGCGTTGGAATCACCGACTTCGCCCAGGACGCGCTTGGCGACGTCGTGTACGTGGACCTTCCCGAGATCGGTGCCGAGGTCGAGGCCGGGCGTCCGCTGGGTGAGGTCGAGTCGACCAAGTCCGTCTCCGATATCTACAGCCCGGTCTCGGGAACGGTGATCGAACGCAATCCGATGCTCGAGGACCGGCCGGAGGTCGTGAACACCGACCCGTACGGCGACGGCTGGCTGGTCGTGATCCAGCCGGCCGACCCGGCAGCGGTGCAGTCACTGCTCGACGCGACCGGGTACGGGTCGTTCCTCGCGGAAGACGCGGGGCCGTAGGCGGATCCGAGAAACGGCCCCCCCACCCTGCACTCTCGACCTGGGGTCCACCACCGGTCGAGGGTGAAGCCGTCGCTCGGTGGAGGGTTGGGTCTTCCGCATGTTGACCCTTGTTGAAGCCTTGGATAGGGTGCCGTTGCCGTAGAGGGTTCCCCATCGGGTTGAACCACGACCCTGTGCCTGAGACGAGCGTCGAGAGGGACCGGACCGTGTTCTGCACCGTATGTGGACATCGCAACCGGGACGACGCTCGATTCTGCGCGAAGTGTGGGGCTCCGCTGGATAAAGAGACGACCCAACGGTTGTCCCCGACGGAGGCGGAGGCCGAGCTCCATGACGAGTTCCCGTTCCCGCACGACGAGCTGCAGCCCGGTCAGGCCTTGTTGCAGGTCAAGCGCGGGCCGAACACGGGCTCCACGTACCTGCTCGATGCCGACAGCGTCACGGTCGGGCGGAACCCGCAGAGTGACGTCTTTCTCGACGACGTGACGGTCTCGCGCTCCCACGGCGTGTTCGAGCGACGGGCGGGCGGAGCATGGTTCCTGCGAGACGACGGCAGCCTGAACGGGAGCTACGTCAACGGTGAACAGGTGGACGAGACCAAGCTCGCAACGGGCGACGAAGTGCAGATCGGGTTGTTCAAGCTGATGTTCTTCGCAGCGGGGGAGTGAGGCAGTGGCGGGCACACGCAACTATCAGTCGATCGGCGAGGTGCTGGTGGCGGTCAAGACCGAGTTCCCCGACATCACGATCTCGAAGATCCGGTTCCTCGAATCCGAAGGGTTGATCGAGCCCGAGCGCACGCCGAGCGGCTACCGGAAGTTCTACGCGCCCGACGTCGAGCGGCTGAAGTCGATCCTGCAGATGCAGCGGGACGAGTACCTGCCGCTCAAGGTCATCAAGGACCGGCTGGTCAAGCAGGACGCGGGTCTGGATCCCGACGCGGTCGACGTGCAGGACGAGGGGCCGGCGACGAGCGATGAGATCGCGGAACCGCCGACGGGGCTGCAGATGTCCCTCGAAGAGATGGCGGCGGCCACCGGCGTGGAGCGCCAGCGGATCAAGGAGCTCGAGACGTTCGGCATCGTGTGCTCGCACGGCCCGGAGGGCGCCCGGTACTACGACGGCGACGACTACATCGTCCTGGCGATCGCCCGCGACTTCCTCCGCCACGGGATCGAGCCTCGCCACTTGACGATGTACAAACACTTCACGGACCGCGAGGCCACGTTCTTCGAGGCGATCGTCGCTCCGACGCTCCGGCAAAAGAACCCGGACGCGCGCCGGGCCGCGGCGCAGACACTCGCCGAGCTGTCGATGACCTCGCGCAAGTTCAAACAGGCGCTGCTGCGGACGAGCCTGCGGGAACACCTCACCGGCGCGTGAGGTCCCCGCGGCGGGGCGTGGCCCTGGTTCTGGGCGCCGTCCTGGCCGAGGCGCTCGTCGCCGGGGTCGCCAGCGGTCAGGTCGGACCTCCGCCCACTCCGGTGCCTCCTTCGGGATCGCCCTCGCCGTTCGTCTCCGCGCTCCTCACACCGGCGGACCCGGTGCCCCCTCCGGAGGTGGGTGCGGCGTCGGCGCTGCTCGTCGATCTCGGTCATCAACAGTCGTTGTTCGCCGAGTCGGCGCAGGCCCGGCGGCCGGTGGCCAGCCTGACGAAGCTCATGACGGCGCTGATCGTCGTCGCGCGAACCAAGCCGAGCGATGTCGTGACCGTCGACCCCGACGCCGTCTTCGACGCGGACCGGTTCGGGAGCAGCTCCATCCTCGGATTGCGGGCGGGCGAGCAGCTGAGCGTCCGCGAGCTCCTCTACGGCCTTCTGCTGGCATCGGCGAACGACGCCGCCGTGGCGCTCGCGATCCACGTGTCGGGAGGCGCCGGCGCGTTCGTCGACGCCATGAACCAGCGCGCCGCGGCGCTCGGCATGCGCAACACGATGTTCCGGTCTTCGAACGGCCTCGATGACCGCGGGTACTCGACGGCCGAAGATCTCGTTCGCCTCGTTCGCGCCGTTCGCCGCTCGCCGTTGCTCCGGCGGATCGTCGCCACGAAGTTCCACGACGTTCCGGCGCCCGGGGGTGAAGAGCCCCGGCACATCCAGAACCGGAACCCGCTGCTCTGGCTCTACCCCGGTGCCACCGGAATGAAGACCGGGTTCACGGCGGGAGCCGGACACTGCACCATCGCCACCGCGGAACGCGACGGACGCACGCTCGTCGCCGTCGTGCTCGGCGCGCGGTCGGATCCGTTCTCCTCCGCGGCCGCGCTCCTCAACCACGGCTTCGAGGGATTCACCGAGCACACGTTCGTGTCCGCCGGCGAGTCGCTCGGCATGCTCGCGCTCGACGGGGGAGCGGTACCCGTTCGCGCCGGCGCCGCCCTTGCCGCGCTCGTTCCCGTGGCATCGACCGGCTCGGCGCGCCGATCGATCCACGCCGACACCAAGGTGGGGTTCCCGCCCGCACCCGGAGACGTGGTCGGCACCATCGAGGTGACCCTCGAAGGAGCCTCGCTGGGGTCCGTCCCGATGGTGGTCAGGTCGGTTCCCGCGCCCGAGCCGGCCTCGGGCGGGCCATGGTGGGCACGGGCGGTCGACGCCACGGCGGGGGCGGTTGTCGACGCAGTTCGGGGGATCGCCGCCTGAGCGTCCCGGCCGCCCCTGCTAGGCTCGGGCGTCGATGACGGAGGTCGCGAGCGTCCTGTTCGGGCGCGAGGACGTTCGCCGGCGTGTCCGGGAGCTCGGCCGAGCGATCACGCAGGACTACGAGGGCCGGATTCCGGTGCTCATCACGGTCCTCAAGGGCGGCGCCGTGTTCCTCGCCGACCTGATGCGCGAGATCGCCCTGCCGGTCGAGACGTACTTCCTCGCCCTCAGCCGCTACGGCGACGTCGAGGAGTCGATGGGCCGGGTCAAGATCCTGCTCGACGTCGACGCCGATCTGACCGGACGCGACGTGATCCTCGTGGAGGACATCGTGGACACCGGCCTCACCCTTCGGTATCTGCTCTCCGTCCTGGAAGCCCGCAGCCCCGCGGGCATCGACGTGTGCACACTTCTCGATCGCACGGGGCGCCGGATCGTCCCGGTGGACCTGCGCTACGTGGGGTTCGAATGCCCGGACGCGTTCGTGATCGGGTACGGGCTCGATCATGCGGAGCGCTATCGGAACCTCCCGGAGATCCTTCGCGTCGACAACCTCGCGGCCCTCGAAGCGGACCCCGACGTCCTCCTGTCCCGGTTGCGCCCCCCTGCGTCCGACGAGTCGCCCCACTGAGTTGCCCGTTCCGCCGGGCGCCCGTACGCTGCGCGAGATCCCATGATCGAGATGGAGCTGACGGGCGTCCGCGTCGAATTGCCCTCCAACCAACCGATCGTGCTCTTGCGGGAGCGCGGCGGCGAGCGCTATCTGCCGATCTGGATCGGTGCGGCGGAGGCCGCCGCCATCGCGCTGTCGCTGCAGGGAGTCGTGACGCCGCGGCCGATGACGCACGACCTCATGAAGGAGATCCTGGAGAACTTCGCGATCGGCGTGGACCGCATCGTCGTGACGGAGCTCAGAGACAGCACCTTCTTCGCCACCATCCAATTCCAGCAGGGGGGTGAGCGGACCGAGATCTCGGCGCGACCCTCGGACGCGATCGCTCTGGCGGTGCGGATGTCGGTGCCGATCTACGCGAGCGAAGAGGTTCTCGAGGAGGCGTCCATCCTGATCCCTGCCGACGAGGACGAAGAGGTCGAGAAGTTCCGGGAGTTCCTCGATCAGGTCACGCCCGACGACTTCGACGGCTGAAGGGGCGGTTTCCCGCCCCCTCGAGTCGATCTGTATTCGTTTGGCTGTATTCGTTTGGCTGTATTCGTTTGGCTGTATTCGTTTGGCTGTATTCGTTTGGCCCTATTCGTTTGGCGATTCGGTTTGGTCGATCCGGTCCGATCAACCGTAGAAGAAGACCGTGACCCAGAGCCTGCCGTTCACGACGACCGCGCCGATCCCGACTCGCTTGAAACGACGATCCAGGATGTTGGTGCGATGCGCGATGCTGTTCATGAAGGCGGTCTCGAGCGTAGTCGGGTTGCTATCGGTGAACCCGACGTTCTCTCCCCAGCGACTCCAGTTGGCACCGCTCAGGTACGGCTGCGGGCTCGGCGAGTGGAACAGGCCGTGGCTGGTCGCCATCGCGCGGCTGTGGAGCTTCGCGATCCGCGACATCCTCTGGTCGAGCCACACCCGGTGCACGCCGTTGTTCGACCGAGACAGGTTCGTCGCCAGATAGAGCTGCCAGGCCGACGGGGCGTTCACGATTCTGGCGTGCCTGGCCTTTGCGGCCGGCCCTGCCAGAGCGTTCGCGGGAAGGGTCCCAACGACGAGTGACAGGAGCAACGCAATACCGACTCCTCCACTGATCCACCGTGCTCTGCGCATTGCGGCGCCTCCTTGCCCGTTCCCCCAAAGCGCGATGTTTCGGCACGCGAGGGGAGCGACTTGAGTGTCAGCGTCCCGGTCGTTTCTCGGTGCGTCCGGGCGGTTTCTGTTTGGCCTCATGTCTTATGAATCGGGATCGCGCGACGCCGCTGACAGATGCACCAACGTCAACTCCAACTAGTGCAGCTGCACTAGTTGGAGTTGAAATACGGCGCAACCGTGCGACGGTGGAAGCCCCAGAGCTATTGCTCTGCAGGTCATACGTGAGCATCGCCGCGGCGCTCGCGTCGCGTTGCGACGCCGGTGGGCAGGGGGGTGCGGTTCGTGTTGCTGGGTACGTTGTGTCGCGACTAAACCCGTACGAAGGGCTGACCGAATCGTCGCGGGGTACCACAACGTTGGTCAGTCTCGACGTCGCAAATTGCTGCCGTCGACCTAGGAATGTGTTCGAGTCCGGCACTCCCGAAGAAGGGGATTGCAAACGACGCGACGCGGTTCTTACTCGCGCACGTTGCTGCCGGTCTGCGCCCCGCCGCTCGCCGCATCGAGCATCTCGCGGAGCTTCTCCAAGAGCGCCGGCTCCGTGAACGGTTTGCGGACGATCACCGGGCGCGGGTCTCCAAGCTCCCGGCTGATGAAGTCCTCGGGATAGCCGGACATGTACAGGATCCGAATGTCCGGTCGAAGCTCGCGCAGCGCAATGGCAAGCGTGCGGCCCGACATCTGTGGCATCACGACGTCGGTCAGCACCAGGTCGATCGGTCCATCGTGGTGCTCGGCGAGTGTCATCGCCTCGGGACCCCCGGCGGCCGCGATGACCGAGTACCCATTCCGCCGCAGGATCCGGCACGCGATGTCTCGGAGGGCGTCCTCGTCCTCCACCACCAGGATCAACTCTCCGCCACCGGGCTCCGATCCCGGCCTGGGCGCCGGGATCGGCGTTGCCACCTCCTCGTCCGTGGCCGGAACGTAGATGTCGACCACGGTGCCGGTGCCGGGCGCGGACTCGAGATGAACGTGTCCGCCGGCTTGCGTGATGATGCCGAAGACCGTCGCCAACCCGAGTCCGGACGCGAGCGCCATCGGCTTCGTCGTGAAGAACGGTTCGAAGGCTCGCGACATCGCCTCGTCGCTCATGCCAACGCCGGTGTCTCCTACGCGGATGCGCACGTACCGTCCGGGCTGGAGATCGCCGAGGCTCGCCGGAACGTTCTCCACGAGATCGACGTTGGCCGTCTCGATCGTCAAGACTCCGCCATCCGGCATCGCATCTCTGGCGTTGATCGCCAGGTTCATCACGGCCTGTTCCAGACTGCCCGGATCCGCCTTGATCATCCACAGGCCGGGTTCCAGCCGGGTCTGCACGTCGACGTGCTCGCCAAGGGCGCGGCCCAACAGCGTTTCGAGCTCGGAGAGCAGGATGTTCAGATCCATCACCTGAGGCGTCACGATCGCGCGCCGCCCGAAGATCAGCAGCTTGCGCGTCAGGTCCGCGGCGCGCTGGGCGGCTTCGCGGATCGCCTTGACGCTGGCGCGGATCTCGTCCTGGTCGTCGATGTCCTCCAGTACGAAGCTCGAGTAGTTCAAGATCACGGCCAGGAGGTTGTTGAAGTCGTGAGCGATGCCTCCCGTCAGCTGTCCGAGGCTTTCGATCCGTTGAGACTGCGCCAGCTGGGCAAGACGAAGCTCTCCTACGAGCTCCTCACGTTCCGCGAGTGCTCGAACCCGGTCCGTCACATCGCGAACCACCGCGGAGACGAGCAGCCCTCCGGGCGTTTGCAGGGCGGACAAACTGATGTCGGCGGGAAACTCGGTTCCGTCCTTGCGCCGCCCCGCGAGATCGAGGTCGCCGCCCATGGGGCGGGTTCTCGGGTCGTGGAAATAGGCCTGTCGATGGGCCTGGTGCACCGCGCGGACGGCTTCGGGGACGAGCACCTCCACCTGCGCGCCGATCAACTCTCCGGCGTCGTAGCCGAACATCGCCTCGGCTTGCCGATTGAGAAGCCGGATCGAGCCGGACATGTCGGCCACGATGAGGGCGTCCGGCAGCGTTTCCAGGATCTGCCGGCTCACGCCGGATGGATCGGCGCCCTGCGAGTCGCTGTCCGGGGGTTCGTCCCCGTGCATCCAACATCTCCCGTCAGCCGGTCGCTCTTCTCGGCCGCCCACGGCGCGTGAGCCGGGGCACCCATCGAGAGATCGACACCGCACTCTACTGGAGGCCCAGGTCAGACGTGGGCGCCATGCTCGCAAGGACTACCTTCTTCGGGGGTAGGCTCGGGGAATCAAGCCTGACAAGCTGGCACGACCGAGGAGTGGTTCCCGATGCGCGGAACGTCATTGAAGCCAGTGGTGCCAACCCGTCGACGGAATCTGCTCCCGCCGTCGCCGGCCGGCGATTCATGACGAAGATCCTGGTCGTCGACGACGACGAACCGTTCCTCGCAGGGATGGTTCGCCTGCTCGGCAAACACGGCTACGAGATGAGGGGCGCCGATGACGTCGCCGCGGCGCGAACCGCCCTGGCCGCGCAGGACTTCGACCTGGTCCTGTGTGACATCCGGCTACCCGGTGGCTCCGGCATGGACCTCGTGCGGGAGATCTCGGCGCAGCTGCCGGAGACGGCCGTCGTCATGGTCAGCGGGATCGACGACCCCGACGTCGCGCGTGAGGCGATCGCCATCGGCGCCTACGGCTACGTCATCAAACCCTTCGAGCCGAACGAGATCCTCATCAACGTCATCAACGCCATCACCCGCCGGGATCTCGCGAGCGAGAACCGGTCGAGAACGCAAGAGCTGGAGGAGAAGATCCTCGATCGCACGGGAGCGCTCCGAGAGGCGATCATGGGGCTGGAACATCACAAGACCGACGTGGCCTCCGCGGAGAAGGCCACCGTCGACCGCCTCGCGAAGGCTCTCGCCATGCGCGATGAGGAGACGGCCGACCACATCGAGCGCGTGAGCCGCTCCTGCGAGGTCATCGCTCGCCGCCTTGGCCTCGAACCGGCGCACGTCGAAGAGCTCCGGTTGGGAAGCATGTTGCACGACGTCGGCAAGATCGGTGTGCCGGACGGAATCCTCCTGAAGCCGGGGAAGCTCACGGAGGGAGAGTTCGAGATCGTGAAACGACATTCGGAGATGGGGCAACGTCTCCTGCTCGGATCGCGTTCGAACATCCTGGCGGTTGGGGCCGTGGTGGCCCTCACGCACCACGAACGCTGGGACGGGCAGGGATACCCGGGCGGTTTGAGCCGGGACGCCATCCCGATCGATGGCCGAATCACCGCGATCGGCGACGTCTTCGACGCCCTGACCAGCCGTCGCTCCTATCGCGACGCGTACTCGGTGGACGAGGCGATCGAGATCATGACCGCGGAGCGCGAGAGCCACTTCGATCCCTCGCTCTTCGACCTCTTCATCGACGCGCTGGACGAAATCACCGCGATCCGGACCGAGCTTGCGGGCGCGCTCCCCGTCACGGACCAGGAGATTCGGGTCCTGCTCGTGGACGACCACCCGATGTTCCTGGACAGCTTGGTCAGGGTCGTCGGCCGCGAGTCCGACATGACGGTGATCGGCACCGCGGGATCGGTCGCGGAAGCGGTTGCGGCGGCTTCCGCAGAGCATCCCGACGTGGTCATCCTGGATTGGGAGCTTCCCGATGGAACCGGTGCCCGGGCGGCGACGGAGATCATCGAAGCCGGGCCCGACACCAAGATCGTCGTCCTGACGGGTCACGTCGAGCCCTCCGTCGTCCGGGCGGCCATCGACGCCGGATGCGGTGGATTTCTGACGAAGATCGACGCGGCCGAAGAGGTCGTTGCCACGGTGCGTTCGGCGTTCGCGGGGGAGATGTCCATCCCGACCTCCCTGATGCTGTCGGTTCTGGAACAGGGGCCGGCACCCGTTCGGGGGAATCCCTCGCCGCTCACGGCTCGTGAGACCGAGGTGCTGCAGCTGCTCTCCTACGGCTACTCGAACGAGGCGCTGGCCGAGCAGCTGGTCCTGAGCGTCCATACCGTGCGCAACCACGTGCAGGCGGCGATCAGCAAGCTCGGAGCTCATTCGAAGTTGGAGGCCGTGGCGATCGGGGCCAGGCGGGGCATCATCCGCCTCGGCGAGCCTTCTGCGGTCTAGCGGATCTCGGTCGAGCGCCTCGTTGACAGGAGCGGATGGGGCCCATAGGCTCCGCAAACCACATGCGCGTGATTCTGACGCGTGATTCTGGAGCATGATTTCCGTCTCATGATCCTGGCGTCATTTCGAAAGGGCGGCCCATGGACGAGCAGGGATACCGGGTTCCCGATGTCTGCCGGATCGTGGGCATCAGCTACCGGCAGCTCGACTACTGGGCTCGGACGTCGCTGGTCACGCCGTCGATCCGCGACGCCAGGGGCAGCGGTACCCAGCGCCTGTACTCGTTCCACGACCTCGTGACGCTCCGGGTGATCAAGAGCCTTCTGGATACCGGGGTTTCGCTGCAACGGGTCCGCGCGGCGGTCGAGCACCTGAAGACCATGGGGAAGCCTCCGCACGGGGTTACGCTGATGTCCGACGGCCGCGGCGTGTACGAAGCCCATTCGCCCGAGGCGGTCATCGACCTGCTGAAGAAGGGTCAGGGCGTGTTCGCGATCGCGGTGGACCGCGTATGGAGCGACTTGGAGGACAGCCTGACGAGCCGGCCGCGAAAGCGGGCGGCCACCGGGAGGCGGTGAGGGCGTCGTCGGCGCGGCCGGCCGACGCTCCCGTTTTCGAGGCTCCGATTTCCGACGCCGACACCGTCCCCTTTGCCCACGCGTCCGAGCGCCAGTTCGCAAAGCTCCTGGACTTCTACGGGCTGGAGTGGTTCTACGAGCCGACCTCGTTCGCCATCGAGTGGGACCGGGCGGGCAACGTCCTGCAGCGGTTCACGCCGGACTTCTTCCTGCCGGAGTTCGGGCTCTACATCGAGATCACGACGCTCAACCAGCGGCTCGTCACCAAGAAGAACCGGAAGGTGCGCCGGCTGCGGGAACGCTATCCGGAGGTCCGGTGCAAGATTTTCTACCAGCGCGACTACCTCTCGCTGGTGATGAAGTACGGACTGGAGGACCGCTCGGGCTGAGGATGGCCCGGGAGGTCCGTACACTGACGCCGTGAGGTTCGCGCCCCACACCGAGAACGACGTCGCCACGATGCTGGCGGCGCTCGGGCTCTCCGGCATCGGCCAGCTGTTCGAGCAGATTCCCGACTCGATCCGCCTCAAGGGCGAGCTGGATCTCCCGCTCGGCGTCTCGGAGATGGAGATCGTCGGAGATCTCCGCCGTCTGGGCGCCGCGAACCGCAGCGCGGACGATCTGGTGTGTTTCGCGGGTGCGGGCGCCTACGACCACTACGTCCCGAGCCTCGTCTGGGCGCTGGCCGGGCGATCCGAGTTCGCGACCTCCTACACCCCCTACCAGCCGGAGCTCTCCCAGGGCGTGCTCGGGGCATTGTTCGAATACCAGTCGATGATCTGCGACCTGACGGCGATGGAGGTCTCGAACGCCTCCCTGTACGACGGCGCGACGGCGCTCGTCGAGGCCGTCAACATGGCGCGGGGGAGTGGCCGCCCGCGCGTGCTCGTCTCCGGGGCCGTCGACCCCCGCTACATCGAGACCCTCCGGACGTACGGCGCGGGCGCGGGGTACGAGCCGGAGGTCGTTCCCGCCCCGGACGGGCGCGGCGGCGTGCCCGCGGTGGACGAGGACGTCGCCGCGGTCGTCGTGCAGCATCCGAACTACCACGGGCTGCTGGAGGACGTGCCGGCGTTCGGAGCGGCCGCACGCGCCGGCGGAGCGCGCCTCGTGCAGATCTTCGACCCCTTGTCACTCGGCGTGCTCGAGCCACCCGGCGCCCTCGGCGCGGACCTGGCGGTCGCGGAAGGTCAGGGGTTGGGCAACCACCTGACCTTCGGCGGTCCGTACCTCGGCATCCTCGCCGCACGCATGGCCGACGTGCGCCGGATGCCCGGACGGATCGTCGGCGCGACCGTGGACGCCGAGGGGAACCCCGGCTACGTGCTGACGCTGCAGGCGCGCGAGCAGCACATCCGGCGCGAGAAGGCGACCTCGAACATCTGTACCAACCAGACCCTCATGGCGATCGCGGCGACGATCTATCTCGGGTGGCTCGGGCCCGGCGGGCTCGTGGAGCTTGGGCGCCAGTGCGCCGCGAAGGCCGCCTATGCCGCGGCGCGCCTCACGGAGGTGCCCGGCGTCGAGCTGCGGCACCCGGGCGCGCCGTTCTTCAAGGAATTCTCGATCCGGCTCCCGCAGCCGGCGGAGCGGGTCCGCGACGCGCTCACCCCGATGGGGTTCGTCGCCGGCGTCTGCTCGCGCCTGGAGAACGACGTCTTGATCGTGGCTGTGACCGAGCGTCGCACGCGCGAGGAGATCGACGCCCTGGCTCGCGCGTTGAAGGCGGTGCTCGACCGATGAGAACCGGAGCGCCGGTCCGGGCGCAGGGACCCGAGCCCGCGCGCACGCTGCGTTCGCTCTCGAGGCCGGGCCGCCGCTCGTCGGCGTTCCCCGAGCTCGATGTCGACCCGGCCGAGATCCCCCCGGCGTTCGCGCGAGCCGAGGCGCCGCCGCTCCCGGAGGTCGCCGAGCACGACGTCGTCCGGCATTTCACGGAGCTCTCCCAGATGAACTACGGGATCGACACCGGCATCTACCCGCTGGGCTCGTGCTCGATGAAGTACAACCCGAAGGTCGCCGACGAGATCGCCGCGCTGCCGGGGTTCCGACGGCTGCACCCGCTGCAACCCGACGACACGGTGCAGGGAATGCTCGAGCTGCTGTGGGGCCTGGAACGGGCCCTGTGCGCGATCACCGGCATGGCGGGGGCCACGCTCCAGCCGCCGGCCGGCGCCTGCGGCGAGCTGACGGGACTTCTCATCATGCGGGCGCACCACGAACGGCTCGGGCGCCAGCGGCGCCGCGTCGTGATCCCGGATGCGGCGCACGGGACCAACCCCGCCAGCGTGCGCCTCGGCGGCTACGAGGCGGTTCACGTCGCAAGCAACGAGCGGGGACTGGTCGATGCCGACGCTCTTGCGCGCGTCATGGACGAGGACGTGGCGGGGTTGATGCTCACGAACCCGAACACGCTCGGCCTGTTCGAAGAGGACATCGAGCGGATCGCCGCCGTCGTGCACGACGCGGGCGGGCTGCTCTACTACGACGGCGCGAACCTCAACGCGATCCTCGGCGCGTGCCGGCCGGGTGACATGGGCTTCGACATCGTGCACGTGAACACCCACAAGACCTTTGCGACGCCGCACGGTGGGGGAGGACCCGGCGCCGGACCGGTCGGGGTGATCGAGGACCTCGTCCCGCTGTTGCCGGTTCCCCGCGTGCAGCGCGACGAGGCCGCCGGCACGTTCCACCTCATCGAGGACGCGCCCGGCTCGATCGGCCGCGTTCACGGCTTCCACGGCAACGCCGCCGTGCTGGTCCGCGCCTTCGCCTACATCTACCTCCACGGGCGCGACGGGTTGCGCGAGGTGAGCGAGCGCGCCGTGCTCAACGCGAACTACCTGGCGGCCCTGCTGGAGCCGGACTTCCCGGCGGCGGTGCCCGGGAGCAAGCCGATGCACGAGTTCGTCGCGACGGCCGCCCGGCTCGAGTCCGAGACCGGGCTTCGGCTCACGGATCTCGCCAAGCGCCTGATCGACCTCGGTTACCATCCGCCGACCGTCTATTTCCCGCTGGTGGTCGATGCGGCGCTCATGGTCGAGCCCACGGAGACCGAGACCCCGGAGTCCCTCGACGCGTTCGCCGCGGCGATGCACCACGTCGTCGAGGACGCGCGGTCGGATCCGGATCTCCTTCGCCGCTCGCCGACGACCACACCGGTCGGCCGGTTGGACGAGGCCTACGCGGCCCGTCACCTGCAGCTTCATTGGTAGCGAGCGCCTCCGAGCAGGTCACCGCGGATCCCGTGGTCGCGGTTCCCGGCGTGGGGCGCAAATTGCCTAGGGTTACATAATGGACATTACCGGCGTTTAGCTCGGTTCGGACGAGCCGCGGCGCAAGCGCGCGGACACGCCCCAGCGGGTGACGTGCCAGAGGGCCTCGACGACGATCTTGCGGGAGATCTTGGACTTGCCGTGCTCGCGGTCGCGGAACGCGATGGGATGCTCGCAGACCCGCCACCCACCGCGCCAGGCGCGAAGCACGAGCTCGATCTGGAATCCGTAGCCGTGCGCCACGATGGGCTCCTCCAGGATGGCCTCGAGCAATTCCCGCCGATACACGCGGAATCCGCTCGTCGCATCGCGGACCGACAGGCCGAGCATCAGCCTCGAGTACGTGTTGGCCGTTCGGGACAACAGCACCCGCGCCGGACTCCAGTCGGCCACCGAGCCGCCGGGCACATAGCGGCTCCCGAGCACGAGGTCGGCACTCCCCGCCGCCGAAAGCATGGGCGGCAGATCGGCCGGATCATGCGATCGGTCCGCGTCCATCTCGCACACGAGGTCGTATCCCTCGTCCAGGGCGATCTGAAATCCGGCCAGGTAGGCACTCGCCAGGCCCGCCTTCACCGGGCGCTCGACGATCCGCACCCGCGGCTGCGTTGCGGCGATCGCGCGAACCACGTCGCCCGTCCCGTCGGGCGACCCGTCGTCGATGACGATCGCCTCCACCCGCTCGTGCATAAGCACGCCGCGCAGCACGGGCTCGATCGTGTCGCGCTCTTCGTACGTGGGCAGGATCACGAGCGCGCGCCAATCCGGCGGCAATGGACCCGGCGCCGGCCGCCGCCGGCGCCGCCGGGGCCTGGCGAGGACGAGCACCAACACCCCCAGCAGACAGAGCCACGGGAACCAGTCCCCCAGCCGTACGTACCAGGTTCGGGTGGTCGACGCGGCGACGGTCCCCCGAAGGATCGCCGGCTCGAAGAGCTTCGTGCGCGACACGACGCGCCCCGACGGATCGACGAACGCGCTGATCCCGGAGACCGCGGCGTTTACGACCCACCGGCCCGTCTCGACGGCCCGCATCTGGCTCATCTGCAGATGTTGCGCCGATGCCGGCGAGAACCCGTAGGAGGCATTGTTGACGGTGACGACGAGGAACGTCGCTCCGTCGCGCACCATCGCTCTGGGGATGGCCGGGAAGCTGTTCTCGAAGCAGATCGGTGCCGCGAACGGCGGGAGCCCCCCGGTTGTCAGCGTCTCGACCGATTGCCCGGGCGCGCGGTCCACCGGGATCTGCCGGAGCGCGCCGATCCACGAGAGCCATCGCCGGAACGGCACGTACTCGCCAAACGGGACCAGGTGAACCTTGTCGTAGCGCCCGACGAGCTGCGCGGACTTGTCGAAGAGCAGGACGGTCGTGCGCTCCCGGCCGTCGGGGTCATCCACTACGGCGCCGACGAGCGTCGGGGCGCCGACCGACGCGATGGCCGAGCGCACCCGGTCCAGCGTCTCGGGGTCCGACGTCGCGCCGGGATCCAGCGCGCCCTCGCCCCACACGGCCAGATCGGGTGGGTCGGCGGCCAGCGACCGGTGCGCATCGGCGTTGAGCCGGGCGACTCCCAGATCCTCGGAGATGGCGGACGCCGCCCGGCCGGCTTCGCGCACGTCGACCTGCACGGTCGCGATTCGGACGCGGCGCCCCGAGGCCGACGCGAAGGGGATGGAGAGCGGCGCCAGCAGCGCCGCCAGGGCGGCTCCCACCAGCAGCCAGCGCCGGGCAGCCACTCCCCCGCCGGCGATCGCCTCGACGACGAGCGCCGCCGCGAGGACGACCACGAACGTGACGCCCCACACCCCGGTGATCGTCGCGAGCCGGAGGGTGACGGGGTTGCCGACCTGCGAGATCCCGACGCTTCCCCACGTGAACCCGCCGAACGGCACCAGGCCGCGGAGCCAGTCGATCGCCGTCCAGAGTCCCGCCACCGCCAGAGCGCTCACCCACGGACTCCCAGGACGACGCACGGCGGCGGCCACGAGCCCGATCACGGCCGCGAACAGCGCCGACATCAGGACGAGCGCCGTCCACGCCATCACGCCGAAACGGAAGATCCACCAGAGCGTCACGCCGTAGAAGGCGAGCCCGAACACCAGCCCGGAGACGAACCCCCGGCCCGGCCCCGAACGCCGCAGCACCCAGAGCCACAGGGCCACTCCGGGAACCGCGAGCGGCCACCACGATGCGGGGGGGAACGCGAAGGACAGGACGATCCCGCCCACCGCAGCCACGAGGAGGGTGAAGGGAAGCCCGCGGTGCGCGCTCAGGCGCAATCGCGGCAGAGCATTTTCTTCCTGTCCGCCAGCTGGCTCCGGTGCTTCACGAGGAAGCAGTTGGAGCAGACGAACTCGCTCGCCTGCATCGGGACCACCCGTGCGTCGAGCGGCTCCGCTCGCTCTTCGGTGGACATGGTGACGAGGATCGGCTCGTCCTCTTCCTCGGGCGTCTCGTCTTCGGCCGCCTCCTGCTTCACGAGGAGCTCTTGGAGCGATTCGGGATCCTCGACGGCGTCTGCCGGTGCGGCTACCGCCGCCGTGCTCTCCAAGTCTTCCTCCGAGGGTTCCAGCTCGTCCAGGTCCTCGTCGGCGGCCGCCTCTTCGAGCGGTTCGTCGACGTCCTCGATCGTGTCTTTGGCCATTCGAATTTCCGTCTCCCCGTGCGTGGGTCCACGGCGTCGGGCGCGGATTCTACTGCCGGGAACCCGGGTTGCAACTGTCGGTCCGGGGGCTGGAAACGCCCGGGGGACGCAGGATGTTCCGGGAAACGAACAGAAACGAAAATGAGGACCCAAGAGACCTTTGGGGCCGCGACGCCGGGGCGCCGCGTTCTCTACTCAGCCTCTTGGGTCCTCCGACACCCCCGCCGAGGCGGCGGCGCCTCGGGAAGGCTACGTCCGGTCCGCGTGGGGGGTCAACACGGGCCACGCAGAAAGTGTGACAAGACCTCAGCCAAAACGTCAGACAGCGAAGACCTCACGCCCGAGCGAGACCGTGAGCACCGGCCGCAGGCCGGCCGGGTCGGCCGTCTCGAACGGATCCTCGGTGTAGGCGGCGAAGTCCGCGTGCATCCCGGCGCCCAACGCACCCTTCTTGTCCTCCTGATGCGCGAGCCGTGCCCCCCCGATCGTGTGCATCCGGATGGCGTCGGCGCGCGAGAGCCGCTGGCGTTCGGCGTGGTGCCGCTCGCACGCGAGCACGGAAGCCATCGGGTCGAGGGGCGTGACGGGGGTGTCCGATCCGGCGCCCACCTCCAGCCCGCGCTCGATCAACGTTCGGAACGCATTCATCGACGCGGCCCGTTCGGGGCCGAGCCCCGTCTCGTAGAGCCCTCCGGGTCCGCCCCAGATCGCATCGAAGGCCGGCTGGACCGAGACCGCGAGGCCGAGGGCCGCTGCCCGCTCGACCTGCGTCGCCGACGCCATCTCCAGGTGCTCGATCCGGTGCCGGCGGGCCCGGAAGTGCCGGCGCTCGCGTGAGTCGAGGGCGTGATACACGCGTTCCCACACGCGAAGCACCTGTTCGATCCCGCGGTCCCCGATCGCGTGCATCCCCACCTGGAGCCCGGCGTTGTGCCCCCCGTGGAAGAACTCCGCCAGGGTGTCGTCGTCGTAGTAGCACCGGCCCCTATGATCGATGTCCGCATACGGGGACTCGAGCGCGGCGGTCCGTGCCCCGATCGAGCCGTCGGCCGGCAGGTCGCCGCCGATCGCCGACAGACCGAGATCGATCACCTGCGGGATGTCCATCGTCGCGACGATCACCGATGTGTCGACGGGAAGCCGGCTGCGGTGTCGCAGGAACACCTCGAGGTCGCGCATGCCCCGCTCGTGTGGCAGCGACATCTCGTGGACGGAGGTCACCCCGAGGCGTGCGGCGAGCCCCGCCGCCTGGAGCTGGAGCTCCTCGATCCGATGCTCTGGAAACGATGAGGCCGCCCACCGGCTCAGCCGGGCGTTGGCCGCGGCGGTGACGACCCCGGTGGGATGCCCGCCCGAACCTCGTTCGACTCCTTCGTCCTCGAGGACCCCGGACGCATCCAGCGCGGCACGGTTGGCGAGGGCGGCGTGCCCGTCCACACGGCGGATGACGAGCGGCGGCCCCGTCGCATCGAGGTCGTCCATCGCCGGCAGCTCGGGTCGATCCCACCGCGTCTCGTCGTAGCCTTGCAACAACACCACCGGTCCCGGTTCGACGTTCGCACGCTCGCGGACCAGCCGAAGCAGAGCCTCGCTCGAGCCGCACGCCTCCACGTCTTTGTTCACCAGGGCGAGACCGGTACCGGTCAGATGAACGTGGGCGTCGACGAAGCCCGGGACGATGGTCGTTCCGGGCAGATCGATGGTGCGGTCGGCGTTGGGCGGGTCGCCGGTTCCCACGCGCTGGACGTGGCGGTCGTCGACCAGCACCCAGTCGCCCGTTGCGGGGTGAGCGAGGGTACGGACCAGGCGCGCGCGATAGAGCGTCCTCACGGCGGCCGAATCATGCCACGGCCTCATCCTTTGGCCCATCCTTTGACGCGAGAAGGAGAACGGCCGAGCAGGGCGAGCGCCGCCTCCGCCGGATCGCCGAGGATCGCCGTCTTGGACTCGTTGAGCTCGAGACCGGCTTCGGCGGCCGCCTCCCGGATCGCACGAAGGACCGAGGGCGCCTCGGCGGCGGTCGGCGCGACGACGACCAGGTCGTCGACCCAGCGGAGCGAGACGAGACCGCGCAGGGACCGGTCGACCGGAAGGAGCGCTGCGTTCGCGAGAACGGCCGAGGGATCGGGTCCCACGGGCAGACCGCGGAGTCCCCACGAGGCCGAGCGGTGCAGGAACGCGACGATCGCGTCGACGTCGGCCGGCCGGCACCCGGCGGCGCGCAGACCTCGGATCACGGCGCCGGGTCCAATCGCCCGGTAGCAGTCCTTCACGTCGGCGACGACGAGAGACGGTGGCCGGCCGGCAGCCAGGATCGCGCGGATCGATCTTCGCCAACCGAGCCGGGCCGGCTCCCAGCGCCGCAGCTGCGCGCCGCCGGCCGGTCCGACGACCGCGCGGTTCGCCCTGACGCCCGCCCCGAGCCGGCGCTCGACGGCCGGAAGGACGCGACCGACGAGCCGCGCGTACTCCCCGGCCGTCGCTGGATCGAGCCGGACCACCCGCCGAAGGCCGCCGTGGCCGTCGGGCACGTCCAGGAACGTCGCCGCCGGAACCTCGCCGCTTCGCCTCGGCATGTCTCCCTCCGTCCGAAGGGAGGAACCGGACGAGCTCGTGTGGGGCCGGTCTACGCGCTCGAGCGGCCGTCCGCAATCGGCCGCGCCGGCTCGGGCCGATCCCCCGGGGTCATCCCCTGGGCTCATCCCCCGCGCGGATCACCCGGCGCCTATCATTGGGCCGGTGCTCGACGAACGCGACCTCGAGATCCTCGCCGCGCTCCAAGCAGACGCACGCGCCACCTTCATCGACGTGGGCCAACGCGTCGGCCTCAGCGCCAGCACGGTGCACGAACGGGTGCGCAAGCTCGAGCAGGCCGGCGTGATCCTGGGCTACCGGGCGATCGTCGATCCCCGAGCCATCGGGCTCCCGGTCACGGCGCTGATCGCCGCCACCCCGCTGGACCCGCGGCAACCGGATGATCTCCCCGAACGCGTGGCCGAGCTGCCGGAAGTGCAGGATTGCTACTCGGTCGCGGGAGAAGCCAACTACATCTTGAAAGCCCGGACCCGCAGCACCGTGGAGCTCGAAGACCTCATCCGACGCCTACGTGAGAAGGCGAGCGTCGCAACACAAACCACCGTCGTGCTCTCGACCCCGTTCGAAGACCGTGCGTTGCCGACCGAACGTCCGCCCGGGGCCCGCTGAAGCCGCCCCGATACCCCGCCGGCACCCTCCGGCACCGTCTCCGGCACCCTGCGAAACGAACACCCACGGATCCGCGCAACCCCTGCATAATGTGGCGATGACCACGCGTTCCCCGCGCCGGCATCACGGGCGACGTGCTCTGGCCGTCACGCTCAGCCTGATCGCGATCTGCGCTGCCGCATGCTCCGGACCGAGGTTCCAGTACGTGCGGAATACGTCGCTTCGGACGGCGTTCAAGGTCCCGACCGACTGGACGCTGTTCGACAAGCAGACGCTGCTGGGGCTGCCGCCCGGACCCCAGTCCTCGACACCGGACCCGATCCGCTGGCTCGTGGGGATCGACGGGAACCCGGCGCCTGCCGTGTCCCACATCCTCGATCCCCAGACCCTCGATACCGCCTACCCGCAAGGGATCGCGCTCGTCCAGACCTACAGCTTCGACGACCGCGACGGCTCGAGCTTCGGAAAGCTTCGCGACTATCTCTTCCCCGTGACGCAGCTGATCCAGGATCCGAACAGCGCGAAGGTCATGTCCTACGACGACAAGATCGACAAGGACGGCGTCCGTGGGGTTCACGTCGTCTTCGCGTTCCGCTCGAGCGCCCTTTCCGCCGCGCAGCAGAGCGCGTCCCAGAGCGGCTCCTCCCCCACCTCCCTCCAGCGCTCGCTGCTCGGGGGGTCGGGCGCGTCGCTCCTCAGCCCCGACTACGTCATCGTCGACCAGACGGCCCTGGTCGATGCGGGGACGAGCCGCATCTACTACATCGCCGTGTTGTGCAGTGCCCAATGCTATGACCGCAATCGATCGGACATCGGTTCGATCGTCGACTCCTGGACGGTGTTGCCATGAGCAAGAAGCGCACGAAGATCTCGATCCAAGAGAGCATGGACCGCCCGTCTCGCCCCCGCCCCTCCGAGTGGAAGACGAAGGTGCCGTCCGCGGGATGGGACCGCGTCAAGTTCCTCATCCTGCTCGCCTTCCTGTGGATCTCCGGGCTCGCGATCGTGTGGACGACGTCCGTGCATCCGCTCGGCGGACCCATGACCGACGCCATTCGGATCGCGCTCCGCGACTACGTCTGGATCCTCGTGCTGGCCGGGCTCGAGGTCGTCCGGCAGGTCCACTACCTGTTCGAGGAGCACGCTCAGGGCTACTACGCGTTCTGGCAGAAGCACGTGTTCGGCGGGATGAAGAGGCGGCTCAGCCGGATGGACGACTGGACGCGCTACCGGATGGGCCGCGCGTTCAAGGCCGCCGTCGTGCTGTTCGCGCTCAGCACGTTCCTCGGCCGCATCTTCCACACGGATCCGGCGTGGCTCGGGCTGGTCGACGCCCCGGGCAGGCTCGTCGTCGCCCTGCCGTTCGTCATGCAGCTGGGCTTCGCGTTCTTCTTCGTCATCTTCCAGTTCGTCGGGCTGTTCTGGTTCCTGTCCCGTGGCGGGATCGACACGATCCAGCCCGACGAGATCGAGACCCGCTTCGACGACGTGAAGGGCCAGGACGCCGCGCTCAGCCAGCTGAAGGAGACGCTCGTCTTCCTCGAGGACCCCGAGGCGATCGAGGAGAAGGGCGGCTACGTGCCCAGCGGCATCCTGCTCTGGGGACCTCCGGGGACCGGGAAGACCCTCATGGCCCAGGCGATCGCGGGCGAGACCGGCAAGCCCTTCGTCGCGGTCGAGCCGGCCGCGTTCATCCAGATGTTCATGGGCATCGGCCCCCTCAAGGTGAAGGGGCTATACCGGAAGCTCCGCCGGCTTGCCCTCCGTTACGGCGGGGTGCTGGTCTTCTTCGACGAGGCGGACTCGCTCGGGAGCCGTGGCGCATCCGTCGCGACCGGCCTCCAGCCCTCGGACAGCCCGTGGACGACCGCCCCCTCGTGCAACGGCCTTGCCTACCTCTCTGAGGCCGGCCGCAACAACGTCTTCGCCTCGACCATGCAGGTCACCGCAGGGGTGCACAAGGAAGGCGTGCTGATGGGGGGCATGATGGGCGGCGGCGGGGGCGGCGGCACCCTCCAGGCACTCCTGTCCGAGATGTCCGGTCTCACGAAGCCCCGCGGGCTCGTCAACAAGATTCGGCGGCTGCTCGGGATGAAGCCGAAGCCTCCGCCCAAGTACCGGATCCTGCACATCTTCGCCACCAACATGCCGGAGGCGCTCGACCCGGCGATGCTCCGCCCCGGGCGCGTCGACCGCCAGTACAAGGTCAGCTACCCACAGAAGGACGGCCGCCTGGCCACCTTCGACTACTACCTCGCGAAGGTGAAGCACGAGCTCACGCGCGAGGAGATCGACAAGCTCGCCACGATCACCCCCTACTTCTCCGGCGCCTCGATCAAGGACATCGTCAACGAGGGACTCGTGATCGCGATCCGCGACGGGCGAGACACGCTCAACTACTCCGACATCATCAAGGCCAAGCAGGTCAAACAACACGGTCTGCCCGACGATCACCAGTACATCGAGCGAGAGCGTCACGCCGTGGCGGTGCACGAGGCCTGCCACGCCGTGACCGCGTACCGGCTCCGGCGCCACGCCGTCATCGACATGGCGACCATCGAGCGCCGCGGCGACATCGGCGGATTCGTCGCGTCGATCCCGCCCGAGGACCAGTTCGTCGAGTGGCGGTCGGAGCGCGAGATCGACGTCATGACCTTCCTGGCCTCACTCGCCGGCGAGCGGCTGTTCTTCGACGGCGACCACTCCACGGGGGTCGGCGGCGATATGCGGGGCGCGACGACGATCGCAACCCAGGCGCTCGCCTACTACGCCATGGGCGAGACGATCGCGTCTCGTTCGGTGAGCCTCGCGGCGCTGCGCGGCTCGTCGTCGGTGGAGACGGGCGCGGACCGAGCGCTGTTCGACTCGACGTTCGGCCGCTCGGTCGACGCCAAGCTCAAGGAGCTCTACGCGAAGACGTGGACACTCCTCGAGGAGAACCGCGCCGAGGTGCTGGCGGTCGGTCACGCGCTCGAGATGCACAAGACGCTGACCGGCGACGACATCGCCGCGATCATGGAGGGAACGAAGGGGCCGACCGTGGACGGGAGACCGTACAAGGACCCCGGGTTCCGCCAGATGCTGGAGAACTACCACGCGGCCGTTCTCCGGGCGCATCGCGAGCACGGTGTCGTGGGGTCGCGGATCCCGGTCCCGATCCCGCCGAGCCCGGCGATGGACGACGAGGATCGCCCCGTGGCCGTGTTCCCCCACATGGTGCAGACGACCCGGGCACCAACCCGGCCGGACGTCGATCGCGGCTGAGCGGGTCGCGTCTCGCGTCCGGCTATCCTGCCTGACGTGCGCCTGTACAACTCGCTGTCGCGTGAGGTCGAGGAGGTCCGTCCGGTCGAGCCCGGCCGGGTCAAGATCTATGCGTGCGGTCCGACCGTCTACCGGTACGCGCACCTCGGCAATCTGCGGACCTACCTCCTGTCGGATCTGATCCGCCGCGTTCTCGAGTTCGAGGGGCTCCAGGTGACGTTCGTCCAGAACATCACCGACGTCGGACACATGACCGACGAGTCCTCCGACGCGGCCGTCGACAAGATGCTGCTCGCCGTCGAGGACGAGGGCCTCACCCCGCTCGAGATCGCGCGGAAGTACACCGACGCCGTTCTGGAAGACGCCGCCGCGGTCGGGATCCGGCTCCCCGACGTCATGCCGAAGGCGACGGACCACATCCCGGAGATGCTCGAGCTCACGCGGGTGCTGATCGACAAGGGCCACGCGTACACGGTCGAGGGCGGGTCCGTGTACTACGACGTCACCAGCTTTCCCGACTACGGCCGGCTGAGCGGAAACACGCTCGACAAGCTGAAGCCCGGCCATCGCGACCTGGAGACGGACCCGCGGAAGCGGCACCTCGCGGACTTCGCGCTCTGGAAGGCCGCCGGGGCAGGGCGCTTGATGAAGTGGGACTCCCCCTGGGGCGAAGGGTTCCCAGGCTGGCACATCGAATGCTCGGC
Source organism: uncultured Actinomycetes bacterium (assembly GCA_963766935.1). Taxonomy (GTDB): domain Bacteria; phylum Actinomycetota; class UBA4738; order UBA4738; family HRBIN12; genus CAVYBY01. The sequence continues at coordinate 51,275 of CAVYBY010000010.1, forward strand.
CATGTCGATGCGCTACCTCGGCGACCGCTTCGACATCCACGTCGGCGGAACCGATCTGCGGTTCCCGCACCACGAGGACGAGATCGCGCAGTCCGAAGGCGCCGTCGGACACCAGGTGGTGTCGATCTGGGTTCACGGCGGTCACCTGCGGCAGTCGGGGCAGAAGATCTCCAAGTCCACCGGGAATGTCGTCCGCGTGCCCGACCTGCGCGAGCGCGGCATCGACCCACTCGCGTTTCGCCTGCTCACCTTTCAGACCCGCTATCGCAGCGAGATGGATCTCAGCTGGGAGGCGCTCGAGACCGCCGATCACCGCGTCCGGCAGCTTCGCCGTCGGATCGCCGACTGGCCGGCGCCCGGCACCGATCTGACTCCCCCGGCGGCCGCGTTCGACGAGCGGTTCCGCGCCGCGGTCGGCGACGATCTCGACATGCCCACCGCCGTCAAGGTGCTCAACGAGCTCGTCGCCACCCCCGGCGTCGACGACGCCCAGAAGCACCATCTGGTTGCCGCGTGGGACCGCGTGCTCGGACTGGACCTGCAGCGCGACGTCGGCCTCGATCAGACCCTTGCGCCCGAGACCCTCGACCTCGTTCGGCGCCGGGACGCCGCGCGCGAGTCCGGCGACTACGAACGCGCGGACCGGCTTCGCGACGAGCTGGTCGCCGCCGGCTTCGAGGTCATGGACACCGCCGAGGGCACCCGGGTCCGCCCGCAGGTGGTGTCGCCCTAGCCGACGACGTGCAGCTCCCGCGACGACCGGTTGAGGGAGTCCGCCCCCGAGGCCGTCACGACCACGATGTCCTCGATCCGAACCCCAAAGGCCCCCTCGAGATAGATCCCCGGTTCCACCGAGAACGTCATCCCTTCCTCCAGGGGCTGGAGATTTCCCCGGACGAGATATGGAGTCTCGTGGACCTCGAGCCCGATTCCGTGCCCCGTCCGATGCACGAACCGTTCGCCGTACCCGGCGTCGCGGATCACGTCCCGCGCGGCCCGGTCGACGGCCTCCGCGGGCACCCCGGGGCGCACGGCCCCGATGGCCGCGGACTGTGCCGCGCGAACCACTTCGTACACCTCGAGGAACCCCTCCGGGGGCCGGGCGACGACGACCGTGCGGCTGGTATCGGAGAAGTACCCGTCCAGCTCGCCGCCGAAGTCCATCACCACGGCGTCCCCGGGGGAAATCACGCGCTCCCCCGGTTCGTGATGCGGCGAGGCGGCGTTCGGGCCGCTCGCGACGATCGCGAAGTCCGCGGTGGCGTGCCCGGCGTCGACGAGCCGCCGGCCGAGATCGGCGGCGATGTCGGCCTCCGTGCGGCCGACGAAGGGGCCCTCCACGATCCCGGCGAAGGTCTCGTCGGCCGCGAGCGCCGCCGCTCGCAGCGCCGCAAGCTCATCGGGGTCCTTGACCGCCCGCAGACGTCCCAGCACCGGCGAGGCCGGCGCGAACGCCGCCGCCGGCAGCGCTCCCTGCAGCCCGAGGAGATGACTTGCCCACATCCGGTCGCCGACGGCGACCCGGCCCGTGGGCGTCAGGAGGCCGGATACCACCGCGAACGGATCGTCGCCGTCGGCCCACCCGACCAGCTCGATGCGATCGCCGACGGGCGAAGACGCCGCTGCCGGCATCTCGAGCTCCGGGACGAGCATCCTCGGGTCGGCGTCGGGCCGCAGCAGCAGGAGCGTCGGCCGTTCCAACGGCATCGGGTTGTAACCGGTCAGATACCGAAGATCCGGAGACGGCCCGATCGCCAGCGCCGCGTACCCGGCGCCGGCCGCCGCGGCGGTCGCGCGAGCCAGGCGGTCGCTGTATCGATCCGCGTTCACAGCTTGAGCAGGACCCGTCCGCGGACGACCTGGAACGTGGCCGGCGTGGTCCCCAGCAGCCGTCCGTCGGCGACCACCGGCGTCGGCCGGTCGGCGTCGACCGCAACCCGGATCCGCGCGTGCAGCTCCTTGATGTCGGGGTCGGGGATGTGATCGCCGTTGCGGAACAACCGCGGCAGCATCGCGTAGGCCTGCGAACGCGGCCCGGTGAACACCAGCGCCTCCAGGACGCCGTCGCCGGGGAACGACCGTGGCGAGAGCCGGAGTCCACCTGTGAACTGTCCATTGCCGATGACCACGTCCCATGCGCGGGCTTCGAAGTGGCCGCGGTCGGCGTCGACGCTCACGGCCGGGGTCCGGCCCGGGTACGCCGACCAGAACCCCAGGAACCGCCGCGCGTTCGGACCCAGCAACGCGGGCAGACGCTCCACGCGCCGGGCCCGCCTCGCCCCGAGGCCGACTTGGGCCAGGTTGGCCGCGTACCGGCTCCTGCGTTGGCCGGCCGGGTCGGTGGATCCCACCTGCATCACATCGAGCTCGTAGACGCCGTCCCCCGCCAGGTGCCGGACTCCGCCGGCGATGTCGCCGGGCAGCCCGAAGGTGAGCAACAGGTCGTTGGGGCTGCCGGCGCCGACGACGCCCAGGACGACCGGATCGCCGGGCTCGGCCAGCAGGCCGTTGAGGACGGCGTGAACGACGGTGTCGTCCCCGACGGCAACCACGAACCGCTCACCGGAAGCCGCAGCCTCCGCGGCGAGCCGCTCGGCGGCCTCGAGGTCGCGTGCGACGACCACCCGGCGCTCCGGGTGTGCGATCGCGAGGGCCTCGTCGAGCTCGGTGGCCACCCCGGCCAAGGCCGGCGCGACGACGGCGACCGGCGGACCGAACGGGGCAGGCTCGGGGCCGATCCGCGCCGCTGCTTGCTTCGGGTCGTCCACGCCGACAGCGTAGCTACATGCCCGTGTACGCGACGACGCCGCGGAGAACCGCCGTGCGGGCCGCTACCACCGCCGCGCGGGACTCCGGCGGCGCCACGGGCTCGATCTGACGGATGAGATCCACCAGCTGCCGGCAGGTGCGGACGAAGTCACCCGGCGCCATCTCGGTCTCCTGCAGGACGTCCTCGAGCGGCTTGCCCTCGGCCCAGTGGAATACGTGGGACGCGAATCCGGCGTCCAGCTCGCGGCATAGGCGCACGCCGTGGTCGTCCTCGACTCGCCGGATCCGCCGCCAGAGCCGCTGAAGCTGGTCGTAGCGCTCGGCGCTCTCGGAGGTGGGAAGGACGCCGGCGAGCGGCACCCGCTCGCGGCTCTCGTAGACGACCGTCGAGAGCAGGGCGGCCACCTCCGGGGCCGAGAGGCCGTCCAGGAGTCCCCCGGCGAGGGCCTCTCCCACGAGGAGGTCGCCCTCGCCGTAGATGCGGGCCAGGCGGTGCCCCTTCTCAGTGACGGACCACTCATCGACGTAGCCGAGGTCCTGCAGCACCCCCATCACTCGGTCGAGCTGGCGGGCGAGAGTCTCGGTGCGGACACGGATCCGGCGGCCGATCCCGTCGAGCCGTGCCTGCACCGAGCGTGCTCGCGTGGCCCAGCGCTCGTGCTTGCCGAGGTCGGGGCAGGCGGCGCACGGGTGCTCGGCGGCGAGCGCTTCGAGCCGCCCGGCCTCTCGATGAACCTTCGGGCTCACGGCGCCCGCGCCCCGTCCCGCCGGTTTGACGTGCAGCGCGACCAGCCGCGCCGCGAGGTCTCGGCGGAACTTGGGGCTGCGCACGCTGCCCGAACGCGGGAGCGGGACCTTCGTGACGGGCATCGGGGGCTCCTCGAAGTCCCGGACCGACATGCGGAAGAATCGCCGGTCGGTGTCGAGGACCGTCGGGCGACCGTCCCGTGATGTGACGACGACCGCGAGACCCCGCCGCTTGCCGCCGGGCATGAAGACCACGTCGCCCGGGCGAAGGTCGGCCACGGCCTTGCGCACCCGATCGCTGCGATCCTGATCGCGCGAGCGGCGGTCGCCCTCTCGCAGACTCCGCGCCTGCTCCTTGAGCTGCCAGTACTCGTCGAAGTCGCCCAGGTCGCACACCATGTTCCTGCGGTAGCCGGCGAGCGCCTCGAGGTCTTGTGCCTGGGCCCGCTCCAGCGCGACGACACCGCGGTCGGCCAGGAACTGCGCGAACGACGAGTTCAACAGCTGATGCGCCTGCTCCGCGGTGTAGTTGCGGACGAGGTTGACGGCCATGTTGTACGAGGGCCGAAACGACGACGTGAGGTTGTACGTCCTCGTCGCCGCGAGTCCGGCCACGCGCTCGAACGGAACCTGCCGCTGGTACAGGACGACGGCGTGGCCCAGCTCGTCGATCCCGCGCCGTCCGGCCCGGCCGGTGAGCTGCGTGTACTCCCCCGGCGTCAGGAGCTCGTGTCGTTCGCCCTGGAACTTCCACAGGTCTTCGATGACGACGGTCTTGGCCGGCATGTTGATCCCGAGACTGAGGGTCTCGGTCGCGAACACGACCTTGACGAGCCCTGCCTCGAAGAGCTCCTCCACCGTCTCCTTGAACGCCGGGAGCATCCCGGCATGGTGGGCGGCCACGCCGGCCGCCAGCGATTCGAGGAACTCGAAGAAGCCAAGCGCGACCAGGTCTTCCTCGCCGATCCATGCGGCGCGCGCCTCGGCCAGCTCGCGGATGCGGTCGGCCTCCTTCTGGGTGGTGAGGCGGACATTCGCCTGGCGGAGCCATCCGACGCTCCGCTCGCAGCCGGCGCGGCTGAACACGAAGTAGATCGCCGGCAGCATCCCGTTGTCGGCGAGCACCTCGACCACCTCTTCGCGGCGCGGGACGTAGACGCGGCGGTGCCCCTCCCTCGGTCGCGAGATGCGCTGCTGCTGCTGGACCCCGCTCCCCCGCCGCTGATACGACTTGACCTTCAGCTCCATCTGGTCGAGCGAGACGACGTACGGGTTGGGAAGCAAGACGCCGTCCTGCTCGACGTGCATCGGGTGCAGGCGCCGGCCGACGAGGTAGTGCTGCTCGAGCGGTACGGGGCGGCGCTCCTCGATGACGACGCGGGTCTCGCCCCGGAGCGACCCGATCCACTCCCCGAACTCCTCCGCGTTCGAGATCGTCGCCGACAAGCACACGACGTTCACCGACGGCGGCAGGTGGATCAGGATCTCCTCCCAGACCGCGCCGCGATACGGGTCCTGCAGGTAGTGGACCTCGTCGAGCACGACGGACGCGAGGCCCTCCAGTGTGGAGCTCCGTTCGTAGAGCATGTTGCGGAGCACCTCGGTGGTCATGACGAGAACCGGCGCACCGGGGTTGATCGCGTTGTCGCCGGTCAGCAGGCCGATGGTCTCGGGCCCGTGGACGGCGACGAGATCGCCGAACTTCTGGTTGGAGAGCGCCTTCAGCGGCGTCGTGTAGAAGGCCTTGGCCCCCCGGTCGATGGCCTGCTGGACCGCGTACTCGGCGACGATGGTCTTGCCCGATCCCGTCGGCGCCGCCACGAGGACCGACAGGCCGTGCTCGAGCGCGTCGATGGCGTCCAGCTGGTAGTCGTCCAGCGGGAACGAGAAGCGAGCCGAGAAGGATTCGAGCGAGGCCACCGGGCAAGTGTACGGGGGCCCCTGACGGCCCTTGGTCAGCCGAAGCCGGTCGCCCCGGGCCCGACCACCACCGAGAGGGCCGACGGCTCGATCTCGAACGTCGCAGGCAGGGGTCCGATGCGCTCGCCGTCGGCGTAGACGGGCACCGCCCGGTTGGCCTCCACGGCCACCCGCCGGGCCCGGAGCATCCGCACCTTCGGATGGGACGTGTGGGTCCCCGCGAACACCCGGGGGAACGCCCGCAGGAACGCTCCGGTGCCGAGCGCCTCGACGATGCACACGTCCAGCTCACCGTCGTCCAGGAGCGCCGCGGGCAGGACCTTCATGCCGCCGCCGTAGGAGCGTCCGTTGCCGAGGACGACGAGCATCGCGTCGACGGCTTCGGAGTGTCCGTCGCTGTCGATCCGGTAGTGGGCCGGCTTGAACCGCGGCAGCGTCTTGAGCAGCGCCGCGACATAGGTTCCCTTCGCGCCGAGCCGGATGCGCATCGCGTTGGCGGTCTCGTTGACCTCGGAGTCGAAACCGGCGCCGGCGATGTTGACGCAGATCCGGCTGCGGTCCCCCGCGGACACGCGCATGACGTCGATACGCCGCACCTGCGGGTTGGCGAGCAGTTTGACCGACTGCTCGAAGGACCGCGCCCCGATCGTGTGGGCGAAGTCGTTGGCCGTGCCGGCGGGCAGTGCGGCGAGCGAGGTCTCCGAGCCCATCAGGCCGTTCGCGACGAGCGAGACCGTGCCGTCGCCCCCGATCGCCGCCACGATCGATGCGCCCTCGCCGGCGGCCCGGCGAGCGGCGGCCTCGAGGTCCTCGGCCGACTCCGAGACCGTGACGTGATGCTCGACGTGGAGGTCGCTGAGAATCCGGTCGGCGCGGCCGATCTGCCGGCCGCCCTTGCCGCGGCCCGCGGCCGGGTTGGCGAGCACGACGACCGGGCCGCCGCGCTCCGCCGCGTGGCTCAAGGAATCAGCGACTGCGACGGCGGCGCCAGGGAGATCACGCCGGTGGACACCAGCACGTCCAGGTAGCTGTTGTAGGCGTCCTTCAACGTCTGGTTCGCCTGCGACCCGAGGCTGCTCGCCTGCACCGCGAGCGCCTTGATCTGCGGTCCCACAGCCTCGGCAGCTTGCCGTGCGACCTGGGCCGAGCTGGCGAAGAGCCCGAGCGACAGGACCAGGTTTTCCTGGCTGTCGAGCACCTTCTGCGCCTCGTAGGTGCTGAAGGCATCGGCGTTGGAGATGATCGTCGAGGCGTCGAACTGCGACAGCTGTTTCTTCGCCGTCTGAGCGCTCTTGGCAAACCCCGCCAGGGCCTTGGTCGCGCCGTCGGGCACCTGGCCCTTCTTCAGGCTCGCGATCGCGGTCGCGAGGTCGGGGAGCACCACCGGGGTCTGGCCCTGGCTCACCGTCCCCACGGCCCCGAACGCGCCGTCCACGGCCGTCTGCCACTGCTGGAGCGCGCCCGTCTTCCGGCTGGCCTTCGCAGCGTCCGCGGAGGTCGCGTCCTCCCTGTGGATGCCGACCCAGATCCACACCACCAGGGCGGCGAAGAGCAGACCCAGGACGAACATCGAGGTCAGCTGGACCCATCGCCGTGCCCACAGCGGCGGTTTGACGACGACCGGCTCGCGTTTGGGGGCCCGCGCCACCGGCCGCTGCTTGGTCTTGCCCTTGCCCTTGATGGCCATGCTCGCTATCTCCCCATCATCCGGCCGACGATAATGGATGCCTCGTAGAACAGACACATGGGGATCGTCATCGCAAGCATCGTGTAGGGGTCGCCGCTCGGGGTGATGACGGCGGCGAAGATCGCGATCGCGAGGATCGCCCACCGGCGCCAGGATCTCAGCCGCCGCGACGACAGAACGCCCACGAGCTCGAGGAATACGAGAACGATCGGAAACAGGAACGAGAGCCCGAACGCAAGCGTGACGAGCAGGACGAAGCCCACGTAGCGATCGAGGAACAGCAGCGGCGCGGTGCTCTCACCCGCGAACCCCAGCAGAAAGCCGAACGCCTTCGGAAGCGTGTAGTAGGCAAACGCGGCTCCGAGCAGGAAGAGGAAGGTCGCCGAGCCGACGAACGGGAGCGACCACCGCCGCTCGCGCTCCGTGAGCCCCGGGACGATGAACGCCCACAGCTGGTACAGGACCACCGGGAGCGAAACCGCAAGACCCAGGTACACGACCACCTTCAGCTTGACGAGCATTCCGTCGACCGGTGACTGGAAGACGAGCCGGCACCCGGTGGGCGGCCGGTAGGCCGGGTGGGCGGAGAGGTAGTCGCAGAACGGGCCGCGGATGAGATTCATGAACGGGTCGAACAGGAACCACCCGACGACCGATCCGAGGGCCAGCGCGATCAGCGACACGACCAGGCGATGCCGCAGCTCGAGGAGGTGCTCGAGGAGGGTCATGGTGCCGGTCCGCGCCTCTTGGGACTTGTGGAACCGCTGAGGGATCAGGCGCATGGCAGGCTCCGTCGAGGGTCCGTCACTCGCCGGCCGGCGGGTCCGACGGGGACTCCTCGGGCACGGGCTCGGCTGCGGGCTCGGATTCGTCGGGCACGGGCTCGGATGCGTCGGGCTCGGCTGCGGCGCGGTCCTTGTGAGGCTCCTGATGGAAGGCGCCGCGGACGTCGGCCGACCGCATGACCTCGTCGGCGGTCTTGCGCATCTCGTTCACGGCGCCCCGCATCTCGTCGGCCGCCTCCCGGAACTCGTCGGGCAAGCCCGTCTGCACCATGTCGCGGACCTCGGCCTGCACCTTCCGAAGCTCCCGGAACCCCCGGCCGACCCATCGGGCAAGCTCGGGCAGGCGTTCGGGGCCGACCACGACCAGCGCGATGATCAGCACGACCAGCAACTCGGGGGTCCCGATATTGAGCATTGAGGGCGGAACGATCCGCTGTTTCCGATTCTACCGCCGGCCTCGGTATCGGCCGAAGCCGAGACCACCACGAGGCGGGAACTCCCCCGGTCGAAGGTCCGCGGCAGGTCAGCCCGAGGCGCGCTCGCGGGCCCGATCGGCCTCCCGGGAGATGTCCTCGACGATCGGTCCCACCTCGTCGGAGAACCGGCCGACGGTCCGAAACAGCACCAGGCCGTGGCGGGCCAGAGCGATCGCAAACACGAGCAGCGCGATCCCGGCCGCGAGAGAGAGCAGAAGCCAGACGAGGAGCCAGGTGGCCATGCGGGGATGCTACCCGACCCGGCCCCGGCGGGCCCAAGCCGATCTCAGGCTTCGGTGTCTTCGCTCTGGTGCAGGAAGCCGTTGATGTACCGGTCGTCCTGGAGCAGGAAGTGGAACTCGATGACGTCGTCGATCGAGAAGGCGGGTCCGTCCGGAAGGACGCGGCTCGGCTCGTCGCCGTCGTCGTCGAAGAGCTCGGGGTGCGGCGGCGACTCCGCTCCCCGCTCGATGTCGACGCCGGCCGAGACGAGCAGCGCCACGATCTTTCGGTCGGCGCGCTTCTCGACGTCGTCGCTGCAACTCGGGCAGGTGAACCGGTAGCTCCCCTCGCGGCCGCTCGGCTCGACGGACAGGAGGATTGCCTCGGGTCCCATGTCGACCTCCCCGCAGCGGGGGCACGTTGTCCGGATCGTTGTCATCTACCCAGCTATCGGCGGTCGGTGAAGGGGCCTTGAGGGAAGAGATGGGGGGAACCCGTCGTAGGACCGATGGTTGAGAGGGCGCGAGATCGACTGCGGCGGAGCCCTATCGCCGATACTGAGTCAACGTCTCGCGGGCGAGGGTCCGGACCTGTTCCGCCAGCTCGTCGGGGGCGAGCACCTCGGCCTCGGGACCGGCGCGCAGCATCAGCTTGGCGACCCATCCGAGCTGCCCCGTCGGCAGCGCAACCTCGACGGAACCGTCCTCGAGCTCCCGGACCTCCGTCACGGCGTAGTACTCCGCGATCCACCGGGCCCCCCGCCCGAGCCGCAGCCGCACCTCGACGTCGCCCGGGGCCGGAGTGTAAAGGGGGCGGCCCGCGCCTTCGAGGCCGCGCGGTTCGAACGCGTCGCCCGTGGGTGCGGCCTCCAGGATCCGGTCGGCTCGGAACAAGCGCTCGCCTTCGGCGTCGTCGTCCCATGCGGCGACGTACCAGTGTCCGGAGCTCGCGAACACCTGCTCCGGGTCGATCCGGCGTTCGGTTCGCCGCCCGGTGGACGCCGCGTGGTACGTGATCGCCAGCCGGCGGTGGGTGCGCGCCGCGTCCAGCAGAAGATCGAGGTGCGGGGGCGCCGACCCATCGGCCTTGGCCGCCCCGATGGCATCCTCGGCCTCGCCCAGCAGCTCCGGGTCGAGCGTCGCGCGAAGGCGCGCCAGCGCGGCTTCGAGGGCCGGCGCCTCCGGGACTCCCGGCGTCGCCGCCAGCTCGGTGCCGCGCAGATAGACGGCCAGGGCTTCCCGCCGGGTCAGCCGCAGCGGCCTCGAGAAGTGATCGGCCATCCCGATCCAGATCCGGTTCTCGTCGTCGACCTCGACGTCGATCAGGTCACCGGGGCCGTAGGGCGGCAGCCCGGACATGAACAGCAAGTTGAGGTCGGCCCGGAGCTGGTCGGCCGAGACGTCGAACAGGGCCGCCGCCTCCTTCAGCTCGGTCCCCGGATGCCGGACCAGATAGGGCACGATCACGAGCATCCTCCCCAGCCGGTCCGAGGCCCGCGTGGGTGAGCGGCGCCGGGGGCTAGCCACCCAGAACCTCCAGGCGCCGGACGATCTCGTCGCGAAGCGAGGGGGGCTCCAAGACCTCGACGTCGGGGCCGAGCTCGAGCAGGAGCGAGGCGACCGAGGCCTCGTCCGGGACGGGAATCGAGAGCTCCACCCGTCCGTCGTCGAGGGTGCCGGCCGTCGTCGCTCCCGCGATGGTCGCCCGTACGCGCCAGGCCGCCTCCGGAGCGGCTGCGACCGACGCCCGGTCCTCGGCCGCCGCGTCCCAGGGGCCGGCGCGGACGTGCTCGGTGGCGTGGAACCCTTCGGGCCGCGGCCTCCCCTCCCCGTCGTCCTTCGGCGCTCCTGCGAGCCGGGAGACGCGGAACGCCCGGACGGCGTCTCGGTCGCCGTCGTGCCCGACCAGGTACCAATGGCCGCCGCGATACACCACCGCGAAGGCGTCCACCTCCCGCTCGGACCCGGTCCCTTCGGCCGTGCGGTAGTGGAACCGGATCTTGCGGTGACGGCTCGCCGCGTCGGCGCAGGCGATGACGACCGAGGAGTCGGCGTCGGAGCCGCTCGCAAGCGGCCCGTCGACCAGGCTCCCCAGGACGCCGCCCTCGCTCCGAACAGGAGCTTGCGCATGCCGTGCTCGGCCGGCGAGTCGCCCGCCCCTGACTGGGCGGCGACCATCAGCGCCGCCAGCTCCTCGGGGGCGAACTCGATCTCCGGGAGGTAGTACTCGGCCTTCAGGATCCGGTAGCCCTGTTCGGTTCCGAACGCGTCCAGTCGACCATCCGAAGCGGGATGCCGAACTCGCGCAGCACGTCCTTGTCGCGCTCGAACATCCGCTTGGCGCTGTCGATGTTCTGCTGCTGGTAGGCTGGAGCGTCTCCTTGATCTCCTCGAAGGTCAGGGGGCGGGGGGTCTCCAACAGCAGGCCGACCAGGTTGAGGAGACGTTCCAGCGGGTGCATCCGGGGCGGCCAGGCGGCATGATATCGGCGTCATGTCGGGTCCCGGGACGCTCGTGATCCGCATCCGCCGGGGAGTGGTGACGGTGCTCGGCGACGCCCGGCCCGGCGCGCGCGAGCTCGACGTCGAGGTGGAGGGGGACGGGCGGTGGCGATCGCCTATCCCGACCTGGTGGGGCCCGTCGCGGTGGGCGACCACGTCGTGCTCAACACCACCGCCGTGGGGCTCGGGCTGGGCACGGGCGGCGTGCACCTGGTCATGGCGGTGGAGGGCCGCGAAGACGGGGAGCCCGCCGGGCCGGGCCATGAAGCTGCGGTACGCACCCCCACGGTCCGTCCGCCGGTGGAGGAAGCCCCCGGGCCCTCCTCGAAGCCTCTGCGGGGCTGCGGGGCACGCCGGTGGTGTATCCCCCTGCATCCCTGCTGGCCCCGGTCGCCGCCGGAGCGGCGATCGGCGGGGCCCGGCGCGTCGCCTTCGTCATGACGGACGGGGCGGCCCTGCCCGCGGGCCTGTCGCGGACTGGTGGAGGAGCTGCGGCGGGCGGAGCTGCTCGCGGCGTGGTGACCGCCGGCCAGGCCTTCGGCGGGGACCTCGAGGCGGTCACCGTGTTCACCGGGCTCCTCGCCGCGGTGGAGGTGGCGGAGGCGGACGTGGTGGTGGTGGGCGACGGTCCGGGGAACCTCGGCACCAACAGCCCGTGGGGCACCTCGGCCCTGGGCTCGGCCATGTCGATGAACGCCGCGGGCATCCTCGGGGGCCGACCCGTGGCCGCGCTGCGCATCAGCTTCGCGGACCCCCGAGAGCGCCATCGCGGGGTCTCCCACCACGCCCTGACCGCCCTGGCCCGGGTGGCACTTGTCCCGGTCCACGTGGCCGTGCCGGCCATCGAGGACGATCGACGCCGGGCCCAGGTCTGGGATGCCCTGCGGGCCGAGCGGCTGGAGGAGCGCCACCAGCTCGTCGAGGTCGCCGGCGAGCCGGCGCTGGCCGCGCTGCAGGAGCGCGGGGTCGGGTCCGCTCGATGGGCCGGTCCCCGTCCGAGGACCCCGAGTTCTTCCTGGCCGGCGGGGCGGCCGGGATCCTGGCCGGCCGCGCCGCCGCCGCCAACCGCCGCTGGCGAGGGGCCCAGCGCGACTAACAGAGCTTGCGGGTCTGCCTCATCACATGTGGGCGATGAGCTGCTCGACGCGCTCGTCCACGGACTTGAAGGGGTCCTTGCAGAGCACCGTGCGCTGAGCCTGGTCGTTCAGCTTCAGGTGGACCCAGTCCACCGTGTAGTCGCGGCGGCGGGCCTTCGCCTGGCGGATGAACTCCCCGCGCAGACGGGCCCGGGTGGTCTGCGGAGGATCGCGCATGGCCCGCTGGATCTGCTGGTCGGTGCGGACCCGTTCCATCGCGCCCCGCCTCCAGTAGGTAGTAGAGGCCCCGCTCGCGGTTGACGTCGTGGTAGGCCAGGTCCATCAGCGCCACCCTCGGGTGGCCGAGCGGGATGGCGTGCTTCTCGCGGTAGCGCTCCACCAGCCGCCACTTGGCCACCCAGTCGACCTTCCGGGCCAGCCGTTCGGGTTCGCCGGCCCGCAGGGCCTCCAGCGCATTCCCCCATTCGGCCAGCACGGTGCGCGACGCGTCGTCGGCATCCCGCCGCTCGAGGAAGCGGACGGCCCGCTCGTCGAATACTCGCTCTGGACCTCGATGGCGGTCAGTTCCCGCCCCGTCGCCAGACGGACCTTGCGCCGGCACGTGATGTCGTGGCTGATCTCACGGATCGCCCGGATCGGGTTCTCCAGGGTCAGGTCGCGCATCACCGTGTTCTCCTCGACCATGCGCACCAGCAGGTCGGTGACGCCGACCTTCAGCATGGTCGTGAACTCGCTCATGTTCGAGTCCCCCACGATCACGTGCAGGCGGCGGAACCGTTCGGCGTCGGCGTGCGGCTCGTCCCGGGTGTTGATGATGGGCCGCGACCGGGTGGTGGCCGAGGACACGCCCTCCCAGATGTGCTCGGCCCGCTGGCTGATGCAGAACTGGGCGCCGCGTGGGCCGTGCAGGACCTTCCCCGCTCCGCAGTAGATCTGGCGGGTGACGAAGAACGGGATCAGGACGTCGGCGATCCGGGCGAACTCGCCCTGCCGGGCCACCAGGTAGTTCTCGTGGCAGCCGTAGGAGTTCCCGGCGGAGTCCGTGTTGTTCTTGAACAGGTAGACGTCCCCCGAGATGCCCTCTTCGTGGAGACGGACCTCGGCGGCGGAGAGGAGCGCTTCCAGGATTCGCTCCCCCGCCTTGTCGTGGGCGATCAGGTCCAGCACCGAGTCGCACTCCGGGGTGGCGTACTCCGGATGCGACCCGACGTCGAGGTACAGGCGGGCCCCGTTCTCCAGGAACACGTTGGAGGAGCGGCCCCAGTGAACGACCCGGCGGAACAGGTAGCGGGCCACCTCGTCCGGCGAGAGCCGCCGCTGGCCACGGAACGTGCAGGTGACCCCGTATTCGTTCTCAAGACCGAAGATCCGCCGGTCCACGCAGACAGCCTACGGCCGAACCCGCCAAAGGATGAGGCCAAAGGATGAGCAAGGCCGATGAGCAGGACGCTCAGCCGGCGAGGAAGCCGGCGAGCTCGGTGTCGGAGAGGCGGCGGAACTTCCGGCGCTGCGGCCGGGTGCGGTCCAAGACGCCCGCCTCGAGCAGCGCCGGTTCCACGGCACGTCCCTCGGGTGCTCCGAGGATCTCCGCGGAGGTCCGCACCACCATCGCCAGGTCCCAGCCTTCCTGATACCGCGTTCCGAGCGCCTGGCTGAGCTTCGGCGTGTCCGCCCATCGCGAAGAAGCCGTGCTCGTCGGTGACGCTGCCGTCGAAGAGCATGTGGTACAGGAGGATCCCACCGGACGCTCCGTCAACCTCGCCGACGAGGATCTCCACCTCGTAGGGCTTCATGTGCTGGGTGAAGGTGGAAGCGCGTACAGGTTCGCGAGGATCGCGCGCCTTCACGTCTTCGCGTCGGTGGGAACCCCGCGGAGTTTCCACCAGGCGGATGCCGGCGATCCGGAGTTCCTCGAACTCGGGGTGTTTGCCGACTCCGGCGAACGCGATCCGGT
>CAVYBY010000011.1:0-25237 GCA_963766935.1 uncultured Actinomycetes bacterium
GTCGAGCACCTTCTGCGCCTCGTAGGTGCTGAAGGCATCGGCGTTGGAGATGATCGTCGAGGCGTCGAACTGCGACAGCTGTTTCTTCGCCGTCTGAGCGCTCTTGGCAAACCCCGCCAGGGCCTTGGTCGCGCCGTCGGGCACCTGGCCCTTCTTCAGGCTCGCGATCGCGGTCGCGAGGTCGGGGAGCACCACCGGGGTCTGGCCCTGGCTCACCGTCCCCACGGCCCCGAACGCGCCGTCCACGGCCGTCTGCCACTGCTGGAGCGCGCCCGTCTTCCGGCTGGCCTTCGCAGCGTCCGCGGAGGTCGCGTCCTCCCTGTGGATGCCGACCCAGATCCACACCACCAGGGCGGCGAAGAGCAGACCCAGGACGAACATCGAGGTCAGCTGGACCCATCGCCGTGCCCACAGCGGCGGTTTGACGACGACCGGCTCGCGTTTGGGGGCCCGCGCCACCGGCCGCTGCTTGGTCTTGCCCTTGCCCTTGATGGCCATGCTCGCTATCTCCCCATCATCCGGCCGACGATAATGGATGCCTCGTAGAACAGACACATGGGGATCGTCATGGCAAGCATCGTGTAGGGGTCGCCGCTCGGGGTGATGACCGCGGCGAAGATCGCGATCGCGAGGATCGCCCACCGGCGCCACGAGCTCAGGCGCCGGGACGAGAGCACGCCCACGAGCTCGAGGAACACGAGGACGATCGGAAACAGGAACGAAAGGCCGAACGCGAGCGTGACGAGCAGGACGAACCCCACGTAGCGATCGAGCGAGAGCAGCGGCGCGGCCCCCTCCCCCGCGAACCCAAGGAGAAAGCCGAACGCCTTCGGCAGCGTGTAGTAGGCGAATGCGCCACCCAGGAGGAACAGGAAGGTCGCCGACCCCACGAACGGCAGCGACCAGCGCCGCTCGCGCTCCGTGAGTCCCGGCACGATGAACGCCCACAGCTCGTACAGGACGACCGGCAGTGACACCGCCAGGCCCAGGTACACGACCACCTTCAGCTTGACGAGCATCGCGTCGACCGGGGACTGGAAGACCAGACGGAACCCGGTGGGCGGCCGGTAGGCGGGGTGGGAGGAGAGGTAGTCGGAGAACGGGCCGCGGATCATATTCATGAACGGGTCGAAGAGGAACCAGCCAACGACGGATCCGAGGGCAAGCGCGATCAGCGAGACGACCAGGCGGTGCCCAGCTCGAGCAGGAGCTCGAGGAGGGTCATGGTGCCGTTCCGCGCCTCCTCGGACCTGCGCAACCGCTGCAGGATCAGGCGCATGGCAGGCTGCGTCGAGGGTCCGTCACGCGGCCGGCGGGTCCGACGGCCAGTCCTCGGTGGCGGGCTCGGCTCCGGCCTGGGATCGTCGGCCACGGGCCCGGTCTCGGGCTCGGCCGCGGCGCGGTCCTCGTGGGGCTCCTGGTGGAAGGCGCTGCGGACGTCGGCCGAGCGCATGACCTCGTCGGCGGTCTTCCGCATCTCGTTACGGCGCCCCGCATCTCGTCGGCGGCCTCCCGGAACTCGTCGGGCAGACCGCCTGCACCATGTCGCGGACCTCGCCCTGCACCTTCCGAAGCTCCGGAAACCCTGGCCGACCCATCGGGCAAGCTCGGGCAGGCGTTCGGGGCCGACGACGACCAGCGCGATGATCAGCACGACCAGCAACTCGGGGGTCCCGATATTGAGCATTGAGGGCGGAACGTCCGCCGTTGCGATTCTACCGCCGGCCTCGGTATCGGCCGAAGCCGAGACCACCACGAGGCGGGAACTCCCCCGGTCGAAGGTCCGCGGCAGGTCAGCCCGAGGCGCGCTCGCGGGCCCGATCGGCCTCCCGGGAGATGTCCTCGACGATCGGTCCCACCTCGTCGGAGAACCGGCCGACGGTCCGAAACAGCACCAGGCCGTGGCGGGCCAGAGCGATCGCAAACACGAGCAGCGCGATCCCGGCCGCGAGAGAGAGCAGAAGCCAGACGAGGAGCCAGGTGGCCATGCGGGGATGCTACCCGACCCGGCCCCGGCGGGCCCAAGCCGATCTCAGGCTTCGGTGTCTTCGCTCTGGTGCAGGAAGCCGTTGATGTACCGGTCGTCCTGGAGCAGGAAGTGGAACTCGATGACGTCGTCGATCGAGAAGGCGGGTCCGTCCGGAAGGACGCGGCTCGGCTCGTCGCCGTCGTCGTCGAAGAGCTCGGGGTGCGGCGGCGACTCCGCTCCCCGCTCGATGTCGACGCCGGCCGAGACGAGCAGCGCCACGATCTTTCGGTCGGCGCGCTTCTCGACGTCGTCGCTGCAACTCGGGCAGGTGAACCGGTAGCTCCCCTCGCGGCCGCTCGGCTCGACGGACAGGAGGATTGCCTCGGGTCCCATGTCGACCTCCCCGCAGCGGGGGCACGTTGTCCGGATCGTTGTCATCTACCCAGCTATCGGCGGTCGGTGAAGGGGCCTTGAGGGAAGAGATGGGGGGAACCCGTCGTAGGACCGATGGTTGAGAGGGCGCGAGATCGACTGCGGCGGAGCCCTATCGCCGATACTGAGTCAACGTCTCGCGGGCGAGGGTCCGGACCTGTTCCGCCAGCTCGTCGGGGGCGAGCACCTCGGCCTCGGGACCGGCGCGCAGCATCAGCTTGGCGACCCATCCGAGCTGCCCCGTCGGCAGCGCAACCTCGACGGAACCGTCCTCGAGCTCCCGGACCTCCGTCACGGCGTAGTACTCCGCGATCCACCGGGCCCCCCGCCCGAGCCGCAGCCGCACCTCGACGTCGCCCGGGGCCGGAGTGTAAAGGGGGCGGCCCGCGCCTTCGAGGCCGCGCGGTCCGAACGCGTCGCCCGTGGGTGCGGCCTCCAGGATCCGGTCGGCTCGGAACAAGCGCTCGCCTTCGGCGTCGTCGTCCCATGCGGCGACGTACCAGCGTCCGGAGCTCGCGAACACCTGCTCCGGGTCGATCCGGCGTTCGGTTCGCCGCCCGGTGGACGCCGCGTGGTACGTGATCGCCAGCCGGCGGTGGGTGCGCGCCGCGTCCAGCAGAAGATCGAGGTGCGGGGGCGCCGACCCATCGGCCTTGGCCGCCCCGATGGCATCCTCGGCCTCGCCCAGCAGCTCCGGGTCGAGCGTCGCGCGAAGGCGCGCCAGCGCGGCTTCGAGGGCCGGCGCCTCCGGGACTCCCGGCGTCGCCGCCAGCTCGGTGCCGCGCAGATAGACGGCCAGGGCTTCCCGCCGGGTCAGCCGCAGCGGCCTCGAGAAGTGATCGGCCATCCCGATCCAGATCCGGTTCTCGTCGTCGACCTCGACGTCGATCAGGTCACCGGGGCCGTAGGGCGGCAGCCCGGACATGAACAGCAAGTTGAGGTCGGCCCGGAGCTGGTCGGCCGAGACGTCGAACAGGGCCGCCGCCTCCTTCAGCTCGGTCCCCGGATGCCGGACCAGATAGGGCACGATCACGAGCATCCTCCCCAGCCGGTCCGAGGCCCGCGTGGGTGAGCGGCGCCGGGGGCTAGCCACCCAGAACCTCCAGGCGCCGGACGATCTCGTCGCGAAGCGAGGGGGGCTCCAAGACCTCGACGTCGGGGCCGAGCTCGAGCAGGAGCGAGGCGACCGAGGCCTCGTCCGGGACGGGAATCGAGAGCTCCACACGTCCGTCGTCGAGGGTGCCGGCCGTCGTCGCTCCCGCGATGGTCGCCCGTACGCGCCAGACCGCCTCCGGAGCGGCTGCGACCGACGCCCGGTCCTCGGCCGCCGCGTCCCAGGGGCCGGCGCGGACGTGCTCGGTGGCGTGGAACCCTTCGGGCCGCGGTCTCCCCTCCCCATCGTCCTTCGGCGCTCCTGCGAGCCGGGAGACGCGGAACGCCCGGACGGCGTCTCGGTCCCCGTCGTGGCCGACCAGGTACCAATGGCCGCCGCGATACACCACCGCGAAGGCGTCCACCTCCCGCTCGGACCCGGTCCCTTCGGCCGTGCGGTAGTGGAACCGGATCTTGCGGTGACGGCTCGCCGCGTCGGCGCAGGCGATGACGACCGAGGAGTCGGCGTCGGAGCCGCTCGCAAGCGGCCCGTCGACCAGGCTCCCCAGGACGCCGCCCTCAGCTCCGAACAGGAGCTTGCGCATGCCGTGCTCGGCCGGCGAGTCGCCCGCCCCTGACTGGGCGGCGACCATCAGGGCCGCCAGCTCCTCGGGGGCGAACTCGATCTCCGGGAGGTAGTACTCGGCCTTCGGGATCCGGTAGCCCTGTTCGGTTCCGAACGCGTCCAGATCGACCATCCGAAGCGGGATCCCGAACTCGCGGAGCGCGTCCTTGTCGCGCTCGAACATCCGCTTGGCGCTGTCGCGGTTCTCCTGCCGGTACGGCTCGAGCGTGTCCTTGATCTCCTCGAAGGTCAGCGGGCGGGGGGTCTCCAGCAGGAGGCCGACCAGGTTCAGGAGACGTTCCAGGGGCGTCATGGCATCCGGGGCGGCCACGTGCGGCATGATATCGGCGTCATGTCGAGGGGCCGGGAACGCTCGTGATCCGCATCCGCCGGGGAGTGGTGACGGCGCTCGGCGACGCCCGGCCCGGCGCGCACGAGCTCGAGGTCGAGGTGGAGGGGGAACGGGCCCTCGCGATCGCCTATCCCGACCTGGTCGGGCCCGTCACCGCCGGAGACCACGTCGTGCTCAACACCACCGCCGTGGCGCTCGGGCTGGGCACCGGCGGCGTGCACCTCGTCATGGCGGTCGAGGGCCGCGAAGACGGGGACGACCCGCCGGGCCGCGTCATGAAGGCGCGCTACACACCCGGCCAGACGGCCGTCCGCAGCGTCGAGGAGTCCCACCGGGACCTCCTGGAAGCCTCTGCGGGGCTGCGGGGCACGCCCGTGGTCGTCTGCCCGCTCCATTCGATGCTGGGACCGGTCGCCGCGGGAGCCAAGCGGGCGGGCGGGAGCCCGAGCGTCGTCTACGTGATGACCGACGGGGCCGCGCTGCCCGGCGCCTTCTCGCACCTGGTGACGGACCTGCGAGCGGCAGGGCTCATCGACGGCTGGATCACGGCCGGGCAGGCCTTCGGCGGCGACCTCGAGGCCGTCACCGTCTGGACCGCCCTGATCGCGGCGGTGGAGGTGCTGGAGGCGGAGTGTGATCGTGGTCGCCGACGGCCCGGGGAATCTCGGTACCGAGACCACCTGGGGGGTGAGCGCCCTTGGCGGCGGCAACGTCCTCAACGCCGCCCGCCAACTCGGGCGGCCGGCCCATCCCCGCGCTCCGGGTCAGCTTTGCCGACGCCCGAGAGCGGCACCGCGGCCTCTCGCACCACTCGGTGACGATCCTGCGAGACGTCTGC
Source organism: uncultured Actinomycetes bacterium (assembly GCA_963766935.1). Lineage (GTDB taxonomy): Bacteria > Actinomycetota > UBA4738 > UBA4738 > HRBIN12 > CAVYBY01. The sequence goes on from CAVYBY010000011.1 coordinate 5,309, forward strand.
CTCGTGGACGTCGACGTGCCGGTGCCGGTTCTCGACGACGATCGCAGCGTTCGGCGATCCGCACGGCCCTCACGTCGGCGCGGGCTGGAGGAGCGACACCAGCTGGTCGACGTCGACGGGCGTCCCGCGCTCGACGAGCTGCGCGAGCGCGGGGTCGAGATTCTCACGATGGGCCGCTCGGTGGCGGACGATCCCGCCTTCTTCCTGGCAGCCGGCGCCGCCGGCGTCCTCGCGGGCCGCGCCGCCGCCGCCAACCGCCGCTGGCGAGCCCAGCGCGACTAACAGAGCTTGCGGGTCTGCCTCATCACATATGAGCGATGAGTTGCTCGACGCGCTCGTCGACGGAGCGGAACGGGTCCTTGCACAAGACCGTACGCTGCGCCTGATCGTTCAGCTTGAGGTGCACCCAGTCGACGGTGTAGTCGCGACGCTTGGCCTTGGCCTCGCGGATGAAATCGCCTCGGAGCTTGGCCCGGGTCGTTTGCGGCGGCTCGCGCATCGCAACCTTGATCTGCGCGTCCGAGCGCACGCGGTCCGTCATCCCGGCCGCCTCCAGCCGGTAGAAGAGCCCGCGGTCCCGGTTCACGTCGTGGTACGCGAGGTCGAGCAGCGCGACCTTGGGTGAGGCCAGCGGCAGGTCGTGCCGGAGCATGTACCGCTCGATCATCAACTTCTTCGTGACCCAATCCACCTTGCGCCCCAGGCGCTCCGCGTCGTCCTCCGCGATCGCGTCGAGGGCCTGCCCCCACTCCTCGAGGAGCTCCTTCGACGTGCGGTCCCCACCGCGACGCTCCACGAATCGCGAGGTCTTCTCGAAGTACTCCATCTGGATCTCGATCGCCGACAGCTCGCGACCGTTGGCGAGCTTCACCTTGCGGCGCCCCGTCACGTCGTGGCTGATCTCGCGGATGGCGCGGATCGGGTTCTCCAGGCTGAGGTCGCGCATCACGGTGTTGGCCTCGACCATCCGCAACACCAGGTCGGTGATCCCGACCTTCATGAACGTCGTCCACTCGCTCATGTTCGAGTCTCCGACGATCACGTGCAGGCGCCGGAACCGCTCGGCGTCCGCGTGCGGCTCGTCCCGGGTGTTGATGATGGGGCGCGACCGCGTCGTCGCGCTCGAGACGCCTTCCCAGATGTGCTCCGCCCGCTGCGACACGCAGAACTGGGCGCCGCGCGGGCCGTGCAGCACCTTGCCCGCCCCGCACCAGATCTGGCGCGTCACGAAGAACGGGATCAAGACGTCGGCCATCCGCGCGAACTCCCCGTGACGGGCAACCAGATAGTTCTCGTGGCACCCGTAGGAGTTGCCGGCCGAATCGGTGTTGTTCTTGAAGAGATAGACCTGGCCGCTGATGCCTTCTTCGTGCAGACGCATCTCCGCGGCGCCGAGGAGGTGCTCCAGGATCCGCTCCCCCGCCTTGTCGTGGGCTACCAGCTCGCGGACGTCGTCGCACTCGGGCGTCGCGTACTCGGGGTGCGAACCGACGTCGAGATAGAGGCGGGCGCCGTTCTCCAGGAACACGTTCGAGGACCGGCCCCAGTGCACGACCCGGCGGAACAGGTAGCGGGCGACCTCGTCGGGCGAGAGCCGCCGCTGTCCGCGGAAGGTACACGTGACGCCGTACTCGTTCTCGAGACCGAAGATCCGGCGATCCACGCAGACAGCCTACGGCCGAACCCGCCAAAGGATCGAGGCCAAAGGATGAGCAAGGCCGATGAGCAGGACGCTCAGCCGGCGAGGAAGCCGGCGAGCTCGGTGTCGGAGAGGCGGCGGAACTTCCGGCGCTGCGGCCGGGTGCGGTCCAAGACGCCCGCCTCGAGCAGCGCCGGTTCCACGGCACGTCCCTCGGGTGCTCCGAGGATCTCCGCGGAGGTCCGCACCGCCGTCGCCAGGTCCCAGCCTTCCTGATACCGCGTTCCGAGCGCCTCGCTCAGCTCTTCGGCGTGTCCGCCCATCGCGAAGAAGCCGTGCTCGTCGGTGACGCTGCCGTCGAAGAGCATGTGGTACAGGAGGATCCCACCGGACGCTCCGTCGACCTCGCCGACGAGGATCTCCACCTCGTAGGGCTTCATGTGCTGGGTGAAGATCGTCGAGAGCGCCTGCGAGTACGCGTTCGCGAGGTCGCGCGCCTTCACGTCTTCACGTCCGTAGGAGTACCCGCGAAGGTCCGCCAGGCGGATGCCGGCGATCCGGAGCTCCTCGAACTCGGAGTATTTGCCGACTCCGGCGAACGCGATCCGGTCGTACACCTCGCTGATCTTGTGCAACGTCGCCGACGGGTTCTCCGCGATGAAGAGCAGCCCGTCCGCGTATTCCAGCCCGATCACCGCGCGGCCGCGCGCGATGCCTTTGTGCGCGTAGTCCGAGCGATCTTTCATCAGCTGCTCGGGCGCGACGTAGGGCATGAAGCTCATCGGGAACGCTCCTGGAGCACCGCGGTCACGGCGGCCGCCACATCGGCTTCGGGGACCTCCTGCGCGCCGCCGGCGGTGATCGTGAACACCACGGGGTAGATGCCCCGCGCGATGTCGGGGCCGCCGGTCGCGATGTCGTCCTCCGCCGCGTCGATCAGCGCCTCGACGGCCACACGAACCGCCTCGTCGAGGGCGAGACCCGGGCGCCACCGCTTCTTGATCGAGTTCTTCGCCGGGGGCCCACCCGATCCGGTCGTCTGGAAGTCGTCTTCCTCCCAGCGGCCGCCGGTCGCGTCGTAGTAGAAGATCCGGCCTTCGTCGCGCTGGAGATCGAAGCCGCCGAAGAGCGGCACGACGACGAGCCCCTGCAGCGCGAGCGGGAAGTTGGAGCGGATCATCTGAGCCAGCCGGTTCGCCTTGCCCTCCAGCGAGAGCCGGTCGCCGGTGATCTTCTCGTAGTGCTCCAGCTCGAGCTGGAAGAGCTTGACGAGCTCCTCCGCCTGCCCGGCCGCGCCGGCGATCGCGATCGCCGAGTAGTCGTCGGCCGGAAAGACCTTTTTGATCTTGGCGTCGGCGACCGCATAGCCCGACGTCGCGCGCCGGTCGCCGGCCATCACGATCCCGTCGGCGAACTTCAGCCCAAGGACCGTCGTCCCGTGCGGCACGGGCACGTCGCCCAAAGAGGCCGAGGGGCGGGTCGCCCGCGCCGGCTCCGCGCCCACGAGCAGGTCGACGAAGCTGGGCGTGCGGCCGAAGGGGATCCCCGCGTTCGGCAGGTGGATCCCCGGGTCGCTCACTCCCCGCCCTTCTGGACGTAGGACTTCACGAACTCCTCGGCGTTCTCCTCGAGCACCGAGTCGATCTCGTCCAGGATCTCGTCCATCTCGCCCTTCAGCTCCGCGGCTTTGGACGACGTCTCGACCTGGCCGGCATCGTCGCCGTCGTCACCGCCTCCGCCTTTGCGCTGGATCCGCTTCTGTTCCTGCTCGGGCACCGGAAACCTCCTTCTCGGCCCGCGATTCTAAGGTTCGTGGGGTCGGTCAGTCCCGAAGGCGCGCGACCAGGTCGGCAGCGTCCCGCGCCGCGTCGAGCAGCCCATCGACGTGTTCTTTCGTCCCGCGCAGTGGTTCTCGCATGGGGATGCGTTGCAACGCGTCCTGCCCGACGTCCACGATGATCGAGTCCCACGACGCTGCGGCGACCGCCTGGGGAACTTCGAGATGCAGCGCCCGCGAAAGTACGCCCGTGTGTCCTCGGGCGGCTCCATGACGGCCCGCTCGATCTCGGCGTCGGTGACGACCCGCTCCACCTGACCCGTCGCCGCGAGCCGGTGGTAGAGCCCCTTCTCGCGCCGGACGTCGTGGTACTGAAGGTCGATCGCGCGCAGGCGCGGGTCCGACCACTCGAGACCGCCGCGCTCGCGATAGCCGGCCATGAGCCGGTACTTGGCGACCCAGTCGAGCTGGCGGTGCAGCGACATCGGCTCCTCTTCGAGCGCAAGCAGCACCGATTCCCAGCGATCCACGATCTGGTGGTTCTCCGGCGTGTCGTCCTCTCGTTCGACGTACTTCTTTGCGAACTCGAGGTACTCCCATTGCACCTGGACCGGGGTGAGCCGCCGGCCGTCGGCAAGCGGCACCTGCACGCGGCACCCGATGTCACGGCTGACGTCGTGCAGCGCCCGAACCGGGTTGTCGATCGACAGGTCGGGCAGGAACCCGTCCTCGATCATCTTGAGAACGATCGAGGTGGTCCCGATCTTGAGGAACTGCGCCACCTCGCAAAGGTTCGCGTCCCCGATGATCACGTGCAGACGCCGGTACTTCTCGGGATCCGCGTGCGGCTCGTCCCGGGTGTTGATGATGGGGCGCTTGAGGGTCGTCTCCAACCCGACTTCGGCCTCGAAGAAGTCCGCGCGCTGGCTGAGCTGGAAACCCGTCTGGCTCCGGTCGTCCCAGGACGCCTCCGAACCCAGCTTGCCGGCACCCGTCATGACCTGGCGCGTCACAAAGAACGGCGTCAGGTCGCGCACGATGTCGCCGAAGGGCGTCGCCCTGGACACGAGGTAGTTCTCGTGGGTGCCGTAGGAGTTGCCCTTGCCGTCGCTGTTGTTCTTGTAGATGGCAAGGCCCGGGCCACCGGGCATCGCGCGGGCCACCTCCGCGAGCGACCGCTCGAGGATCAGCTCGCCGGCTTTGTCGTGCAGGACGAGGTCGCGAACCGAGGCGCACTCCGGCGTCGAGTACTCCGGGTGCGCGTGGTCGACGTAGTAGCGGGCGCCGTTGGGCAAGATGACGTTCGCGAGTCCGAGGTCCTCGTCGCTTCCGGTTTGCGCCGAGACGGGCTCGTAGCCGCGCGCGTCGCGAAGCGGCGACTCGTCCTCGTAGTCCCACCGGATCCGGCGGAGGCTTCCGGCGTACGTCGAGATCAGGAGCGACGAGGACAGGACCGGGTTGAAGTCCGAGGCCCCGGCCGCGACGATGCCGTACTCGGTCTCGGTCCCGCAGACTTTGGGGATGGCCACGCGGCCACCCTACAGGTACTGACCGGCGTTCACGCGTTCGACCTGACGGCCGTCCCCGTCGTGTCCGAGCAGGGTGCGGACGTACACGATCCGCTCGCCCTTCTTGCCCGAGATCCGTGCCCAGTCGTCCGGGTTGGTCGTGTTCGGGAGGTCCTCGTTCTCCTTGAACTCGTCCCGAATCGCGGTGAGCAGGTCCTCCTGCCTGACGCCTTTTTCCCCGGTCACGAGGAAGCGCTTGATGGCGTCCTTCTTCGCGCGGCGAACGATGTTCTCGATCATCGCTCCGGAGTTGAAGTCCTTGAAGTACAGGATCTCCTTGTCGCCGGAGGCGTAGGTGACCTCGAGGAAGCGGTTTCGCTCGCTCGGCTCGTACATCTGCTCGACCGTCCGGTCGATCATCCGCCGGCAGGCCGTGGACACGTCGCCGCCCGACCGTCCGATCTCGTCGGGGTGGATTGGCACCGAGCCTCGCAGGTACTTGGACATGATGTCGGACGCCTGCAATGCCGTGGGCCGCTCGATCTTGATCTTCACGTCGAGCCGGCCGGGTCGAAGGATGGCCGGGTCGATCAGGTCTTCGCGGTTGGAGGCGCCGATGACGATGACGTTCTTGAGGGTCTCGACACCGTCGAGCTCCGACAGGAGCTGCGGAACGATCGTCGACTCGACGTCGGAGGAGATGCCGCTGCCGCGCGTCCGGAAGATCGAGTCCATCTCGTCGAAGAAGACGATCACGGGCAGTCCTTCCTCACTGCGCTCCTTCGCGCGCTGGAAGATCTCGCGGATCTGCCGCTCGGTCTCGCCGACGTACTTGTTGAGGAGCTCCGGGCCCTTCACGTTGAGGAAATAGCTCCGGGCGTCCTCGCGGCCGGTGCGCTCGCGGACCTTGTCGGCGAGCGACTTCGCGACGGCCTTCGCGATCAGCGTCTTGCCGCAGCCGGGCGGACCGTAAAGCAGGACGCCCTTCGGCGGGTCGAGCTCGTGCTCGTTGAACAGCTCCGCGTAGAGGAAGGGAAGCTCGACCGCGTCGCGGATCTGCTCGATCTGTCCTTCGAGCCCACCGATGTCCTCGTAGCCGACGTCGGGGATCTCTTCCAGAACGAGCTCCTCGACCTGCTCCTTGGGAAGGACCTCGACCGCGACCGCCGAGCGCGGGTCGAACAGCAGCTTGTCGCCCGTCCGGATCTGGGAATCGCGGAGTGGGCCGGCGAGCCAGGCCACGTGCTCCTCGTCGCCGCGACCGAGCACCATGGCCCGGTCCTCACCAAGACGGTCGATCACCTTGACGACCTCACCGGTGCCGTCGAAATCGAGGACGTCGACGACGTTGAGGGATTCGTTGAGGATCACCTGTGCGCCCGGCCGGAACCGCTCGGGGTCGATCTCGGGCGCCGGCATCACGCGCATCTTCCGGCCGGCCGTGAAGATGTCCAGCGAGCCGTCCTCGTTCGATGCGAGATACACGCCGAACGACGCCGGCGGCTGGCTCAGCTTCTCGACCTCTTCGGCGAGCGCCTCGATCCGGTCGCGCTCGGACCGCAGGGCGTCGGCGAGCTTCTGGTTCTGCGACATCGCCTTCGCGAGCTGCTCCCGCGTCTCGACGACCTTCTCCTCGAGGATCGTCACCTGCCGGGGCGCGTTGGTCAGCCGTCGGCGAAGCAGGCCGACCTCCTCCTCCAGGAACTTCACCTGGCTCTGGAGCTCGTTCACCTGAGATTCGTAGCGCTCCACCTGGTCTCGGTGGCCGGGCATGGCACCTCACCTCTCGCGGGAGAGTCAGTCTACGCTGCTCTTCGTCGCGCTCTCGTCAACCGGGCTCGGACGCTTTCACTCTTTCTTTACGACAGGAACAGCGCCCAGGCTTAGGACCGAGGATCGAGCAATTCTGAATCCCCGGAATCGGGTGGGTCGGCGGCATCCGGCCCAAGAGGCGGCCCAAGATCCTGCGGCAGCCCGTCACCGAGCCTCGCCATCGTCAGGAAGCCCGTGTGCCCCACCATTCGCTGGTCCGGGCGGACGCTGCGCTGCGTGACGTGCCAGGACCTCGAGAGGATCTCGACCGTATCGAGATGCCGGAACCCATGGGCCGGCAGCGCCAGCACCAGCTCGCGAACCTGGAGCACCGTCGGCAGGTAGGTGCAGAGGATCCCGCCGGGCTCGAGAACCGCCTCGAGCGCTCCAAGGGCAACCCACGGCTCCGGCAGGTCGAGCACGCACCGGTCGAACCGATCGCTCGTTTCGGCGATGCGCTCGACCTCGCCCTCCCGAACGTCGAGCTGTTCGGGCAGCTTGCCGAAGAACCGCTCGATGTTGCTCACCGCGGCGGCGAGGTGGTCGGCGCGTCGCTCGTACGACACCACGCGGCCGGCGGCGCCGACCGCCCGGCAGATGGCCATCGTGAGGGCCCCCGAGCCCGTGCCGGCCTCGAGGACGCGCGCGCCCGGGAAGACGTCCGTCAGCATGAGGATCGGACCGAGATCCTTCGGATACACGACCTGCGCTCCGCGCGGCATCTTCAGCACGTAGTCGGCGAACCGCGGCCGGTAGGCCACCAGCACCATGCCGCGCGAGGTCTCGAGCCTCGTCCCCTCGGGCCGGCCGATGATGTCGTCGTGCGCGAGGGTCCCCGCGTGTGTGTGATAGGTGGCCCCGGCCTCGAGCACCATGAGGTAGGTCCGGTCCCGGGCGTCGATGAGGAGCGCCTGCTCCCCCGGTTCGAACGGCGCGATCACCTCACGCCCCCTTGATCGCCGTCGAAATCATTCGACAAGGCTAGCGCGAAGGGCCGACCGCGCTCGGCATGGTGCCGCGGACCCGGCCGATATGCGGTGTGGCCTAAGGGATATTGACGGGCAATGGACGCGTGCCCAGCGTGACCGTGATCGTGCGGCGATCTCCACCGGTGCCGATGAGCTCGACGTTGACCTTGTCTCCGGGGTGGCGCGCGTCGAGCGTCGACCCAACGTCCTCGGCACTGGAGACCTTCGAGCCGCCGATCCCGACGATGACGTCGCCCTGCCGGATGCCGGCCCCCGCGGCAGGACCGTCGGTCGTCACGGCAAGGACGTAGGCGCCCGAGTCGACCGAGAGCCCGAGTTGGAACGCCATGTCGGCGGTGACGTTCTGCGTGGAGACTCCCAGATAGGCCGACGGCGCGAGTGGGTTCGCGATGGAGGACTTGACCGTGTCCTTGGCCGCGTCGATCGGGATGGCGAACCCGATGTTCTCGGCGGCATCGGCGCCCGCGGAGTTGATCCCGACGACCTGTCCCCGCATGTCGACGAGCGGGCCTCCGGAGTTTCCGTGGTTGATGGCCGCATCGGTCTGGATGGCGTTGGTGTAGGTCCGGACACGATCCGAGCCGCACGAGGTCGTGCAGCCGGGGTCCTGCGCGCGGATGGTTCGGTCGAGCGAGGAGATGATGCCGTCGGTAACGGTCGGGCCGCCCTCCAGAGCCAGGGCGTAGCCGAGCGCCACGACCTCCTGACCGAGCTGCAGCGTGGACGAATCGCCGAGCTGCACGCTGGCCAGTCCGCTGGCGTCCACCTTCAACACGGCGATGTCGTGCTCGCAGTCCGCGCCGATCAACCGGGCTTGATACCGGTCCGGCTTCTCGGCGCTCGTGAAGACGGTGATCTTGGTTGCCCCTTCGACGACGTGGCAGTTGGTCACGATGACGCCGTCGGGGTCCACGACGAATCCCGTCCCCACGCCCTGGCCGGTCTGGGAGTTGCCGGAGGGGTCCAACTGGAACAGGTCGGTCGTGACGTTCACGACGGCCGGCAGGACCCGGCGCACGACGGCCCTGACGTCGGTGGTGCCCGCCGGCAGCGGCGGCAGCGTCGAGACCTGGCTGAGGCCCGGCGACGCGTCGTTCGCGCCGAGCTGAAGGGAGCACGCGGACGCTCCCAGCGCCAGCGCAACTCCAATGGGCAGGACCAGACGTCGGAACACGGGCACTTCCTCCAGATCCTCGGTTCGGTACCCCGCCGGGCGGTCGGGAAACCATGACTCACCTTGGCGTTCACCTGGTGGTTCGCCGCGGCCGCGGATCGGGTTCTCGCGGCCGGACGCGTCCGAACCGCCCCGTTAGCTTCTCAGGCGAGTGAGACTGCCGGCCGCTCCTTCCGCGGGTCGACGAAGGGGATCGCGGCGGTCCGCCCGACGATGTGCTCGCCCTCTTCGGTCTCGACGTCGAGCTCGTTGCCCGGACCGGCCAGGTCGATCGGCACCCAGACGTAGCCGATGTTCTTCTTCAGACCCGGGGACCAGACCGCGTCGGTGAGGTGACCGACCTGCTTTCCATCCTTGTACGCCATCCAGTATTGGGACATCTCGGCGCGGAGCTCGTCGCCCTGGAGCTCGATCCCGACCAGCTTCCGGTCGACGCCGGAGGAACGCAGCGCCTCCAGAGCGTCCTTGCCGATGTAGTCCTGCGGCTGTTCCTCGACGAGCCGCTCGAGCCCCATGACGTGGAACGGCGTGTCCGTGAGTCGCATGTCCGAGCCGTAGTTGAAGATGCCCGCCTCGATCCGCCGGGCCTCGCAGGGGGCGATGGGCTTGAGACCGAACTCCTCCCCCGCGCCCAGGACCGCGTTCCAGAGGTCGTCGCCCTTCGATCCGTCGAGCAGGTTCACCTCGAAGCCCGGGATCGCGGTCCAGCCCGTCCGGCTGATGACCACCGGAATCCCGTCGATCTCGAAGCGCTCGGTCCAGTAGTACTTGATGTCGTAGATGGCGGGTCCGACGAGCTTCTCGAGCGTCTTGGCCGAGAGCGGGCCCTGCACCTGCATCGGGTGGACGTCGGGCATCGTGACCTCGGCGTCGAGCCCGCTCGAGGCCGCGACACCGAGGGCGTAGAGCCCCGCGTCGGAGTCGGCCAGCTGCATCCACCACGTGTTCTCGTCGACGTGCAGGAGCACCGGGTCGTTGACGATGCCGCCGTCGGGCGCCGTCACCAGCATGTACTTGCCCTGCTTCACCGCGCACTTGGTGAGATCACGGCAGGTGATCATGTCCATCAGGCGGTCGGCATCGGGTCCGCTCACCTGGATCGTCCGCTCGACGCCGACGTCCCACATGGTGACGCCGTTGGCGAGCAGCCAGTACTCGGTCTCGGGGTCGTCGTAATAGCCGGGCAGATACATGTGGTTGTAGATGTCGTATGAGGTGCACCCGGCCCGGCGCGTGGCCTCGAAGAACGGGGACTTCAGATACCACGGGCCGAAGTAAAGGGTTGCGCTCTTCTCGAGCATCTCCTGCCGTTCGTTGGTCATCGCGTGCGATCCTCCCGCTGCGGTCGTCCGTCCAAGGCCGACATTGAACCATCATTCAGCCGAGTCCGGCCGTGAGCGTGGTTCGAGCGCTACGAGACCGGGATCTGCTTGGACGGGTCGACGAACGGCATCGGGACGACCGTGGCCGTCCGCGTGCCCCATTCGGTCTCGACCGTCATCGTCCGGTCGAGCGTGCTCGACTCGGTCGGCAGCCAGCAGTAGCCGATGTTCTGGCCCAGGCGGGGTGAGTAGATCGCCGATGTGACGGTCCCGACCTCGGCTCCGTCGATCGAGGCGGCCCACTTCACGTTGTTGAGCCCCGGGAACGGGTCACCGTCCAGCCGTACGCCGTTGATCCGCTTGCGCACGCCCTCGTCGGCGATGCGCCGGTACGCGTCGATCGAGATGCTGTCCTCGTCGGAGAGCGCGTCGAGGTTCACCAGGCGCTCCAGGCCCAGCTCGAAGGCGTTGTCGTCGACGGTCATGTCGGCGCCCCAGTTGAAGATCGCACCCTCGATCCGGCGGATGTCGCTCGGTCCGGTCGGCTTGACGCCCAGGTCCTTGCCGGCCTCCATCAGGGCCTCGAAGACGTCCGAGCCACGGGAGGTGTCGGTCAGATACACCTCGTACCCGACCTCGGAGGTCCACCCCGTACGGGTCACGACGACGGGCGCCCCCGCGATCTCGGCGCGCCTCCACCAGTAGTACTTGAGGTCGAGGATCTCCTCGCCCAGCAGCTTCACCATGAGATCCTTCGACTTCGGACCCTGGATCTGCAACGGCGCGACGTCGGCCTCCGTGATCGATACGTCGAGCTGCGGGTAGGCGTTCTTCAGCCCGCGGGCGAACAGCAGCGCGTCCGAGGAAGCCAGCGCGAACCAGAAGGTGTTCTTGTCCATGCGCGTGAGCACGGGGTCGTTCACGATCCCGCCGTCGGCGTCGCAGATGAGGACGTACTTCGCCTGCCCGACGGCGCACGCGGAAAGGTCCCGAGGCGTCAGCAACTGGGCGAACGTGAATCCGTCCGGGCCGCTGATCTGGAGGCATCGCTCGACCGCGACGTCCCAGATCGTCACGCCATTGAGGAGCGTGTCGAACTCGGCCTCGAACGTGTCGAATCGAATCGGGAAGTACATGTGGTTGTACACCGTGAAGCCTTTGGGGCCGTACCGCTGGGTCGCCTCGTAGTACGGCGTGCGCCGGTTCCTCGCCCCACGCTGGACCAGCGACATGTCGAACGGTTCCGTCATGGTGTGCTCCTTTCGAGTCGCGGCGTATCGTCCGGGAGCCCCCGGGGCGGGGCAAGCGGACGCTCTGACCTCAGGTCAGAAGCCGGGCCCGGCGTAGACGCGCCGGCCGCCGACGAAGGTTCCGAGGACCTCCGCGGTCGTGATCTCCTCGCGGGGCAGCTCGAAGAGGTTCCGGTCGAACAGCGCCAGATCGGCCTGCTTGCCGACCTCGATGGAGCCGGTATCGGCATCCAGATGGTTCACGTAGGCGGAGCCCATCGTCCCGGCGGCCACCGCCGTCGGGAGATCGATCGCCTCCTCGGGCAGCAGCGGCTCGTCGCTCACCCCCTCGATGTCGGCGTAGCCCGGTGGCACCGTGCGGTTGACCGCGCCGTGGAGCAACTGGAGCGGATTGGGGCTCGAGACGGACCAGTCACTGCCGAGCGCGAGGACGGCGCCGGCGCGAACGAGGCTCGCGAACGGGTACTGCCAGCGCCAGCGTGGCTCTCCGAGGAACGGGATGGTCAGCTCGTCCATCTGGGGCTCGTGCTCGGCCCACAGTGGCTGCGCGTTCGCGATCGCGCGCAGCTCGCGGAAGCGCGGGATGTCGTCGGGGTGGACGACCTGGATGTGCGCCAGGTGGTGGCGGTTGTCCGACGGGCCGTTGGCGGCGAGCGCGGCCTCGATCCCGTCGAGCGCCTCTCGCACCGCACGCTCGCCGATCGTATGGAAGTGCACCTGGAACTCGAGCGCGTCGAGCCGGGTCACCACCCGCTTGAGGAGCTCCGGTTCGACGAACGAGATGCCGCGGTTCTCGGTCGGCGCACCGCCGGCATCGAGATAGGGCTCGATCATCGCGGCGGTGAAGTTCTCGCAGATGCCGTCCTGCATGATCTTCACGCTCGTCGCGCGGAACCCGCCGGCCCGGCTCTTCGCCCGCGCCTCGACGAGGCCCTCGATCTGCTCCTCGCCGGCGCCGCGGTTCCACCACAGGGCGCCGACGACCCGCGCGGTCAGCTCGCCGCTCGCGGTCGCGCGCAGATACGTGTCGAGCGTGTTCACCTGCGGCACGGGATCGACGATGGCGTCCTGCCACGCGGTGATGCCGAGGGCGTGGAGGTACCGCTGTCCGGCGAGAAGGCCGGCGTGGAAGTCGTCCTGCGTGGGCTCGGGAGCGACTCCGGAGACCAGCCGCATCGCGCCCTCGTGCAGCGTTCCGGCCGGAGCACCCGAGGCGTCCCGTGCGATCCGGCCGTCCGGCGGGTCGGGGGTGGCGGCGGTGACGCCGGCCATCTCGAGCGCCTTCGAGTTCGCCCAGCCGCTGTGTCCGTCGCGACTCTCCAGAAACACCGGCCGATCCGGCACCAGCTCGTCGAGGATCGACGCCGGCGGGTTCCCCCCGGGGAACAGGCTCATGGTCCATCCGCCGCCGAGGATCCACGACATCGACGGGTTCGCTTCGGCGTAGGTGCGGACGATGCGCCGGTACTCGTCGACGTCGAAGATCTCGTGCAGCTCGCACATGAGCATCTCCAGGCCGCTGACGACCGGGTGACAGTGCGCGTCCTGGAAGCCCGGCAGCAGAAGCCCGTCGCCGATCTCCATGACGTCGGTGCTCGGTCCGATGTGGTCGCGGATGTCTTCGTCGGAGCCGACGGCCACGATGCGCCCGTCCTTCACGGCGACCGCGCGCGCCCACCGGCGAGCCGCGTCGACCGTGTAGACGGCGCCGCCGACGAACGCCAGATCGGCTGCGGCGCCGGAGCTCACGACGGGTCGAGGGTCGTCATCGCGGCGGCATGATAGTCGGTTCCCACTCCGCTCAGGTGAGGGACACGAGGTCGAGCAGCTCCTCGTCCCACGAATCCAGGTCTCCCTCGGGCATCGAAAGCACGCGGTCCGGCGCCAGTGCTTCGACGAACGCCGGATCGTGGCTCACGATGATCATGGCACCGGGCCAGGCCTGCAACGCCTCGGCCACGGCCGTCCTCGACGGCGGGTCCAGGTTGTTCGTCGGCTCGTCGAGCAAGAGCAGGTTTCGCCGTCCGGCGACCAGTTGCGTAAGGGCGAGCTTCGTCTTCTCCCCGCCCGAGAGCGTCTCGCCGGTTCGAAACGCGATCGAGCCGGGCAGCCCGAACATTCCGAGCAGCGACCGGAGCGTCTGATCGTCGGCGCCCGACGCGCGCCGGACGTGATCGAGAACGGTGACCCCGCGCTCGATGCCCTCGTGCTCCTGCGCGTAGTAGCCCAGGAGCACGCCGTGGCCCAGACGGAACGAACCCTCGTCCGGTTCGGACTCGCCGGCGAGGATCCTCAGCAGGCTGGTCTTCCCGGCGCCGTTGAGCCCCATCACCAGCAGCCGTTCTCCTCGATCGACGGCGAACTCGATGTCGGTGAAGACGGCCGGTCCGCCGTAGGACTTGGCGAGCCCCTCGGCCAGCAGCACCGTCCGTCCGCAGTGCGGCGGGTCCGGGAACCGGTACCTGACCTTGCGCTCCTTGCGTGGAGCGGATACGCGGCGGGACTCCAGACGCGCACGCCGGGAGTCCAGGGTCTTGGCCTTCCTCGCGCGCTTCTCGGTCTGGCCGCGCATCGAGTCGGCCAGCGTCCGGAGCCTCCGGATCTCCTGGTCCTGCCGGCCGGCAAGCGCGGTCAGCCGAACCTCGTCCTGGCGCCGCGCATCCCGATAGCCCGAGTACGTCCCGCGGTACTCGACCACCCCGTCGTGGTCCAGATGCAGGATCCGCGTGATCGACCGATCGAGCAGCGCCAGGTCGTGGCTCACCACGACGAGCGCACCTTCGAAGCCGGAAAGGAACGACATCAGCCAGGCCTTCGCGTCGAGGTCGAGGTGGTTCGTCGGCTCGTCGAGCAGGAGCAGGTCGGCCCGCCCGTACAGGATCCGCACGAGCTCCAGCCGGCGCCGCTCCCCACCGGAGAGCACCCCGACCGGCCGGGCGAGGCGATCCTCGGCCAGGCCGACGCCGGCCGCGATCGACTTCGCGTCGGACTCTGCGCGGTACCCGTCCATGCGACGGTACTCCTCCTCGAGGCGGGAGAAGCGCGCGACGTTCTCCTCGGATGCGGACTCCTCGAGGCGGCGACGCGACCGCTCCAGCGCCCGGGCGAGATCGACCAGGCCCTTGGACTCGAGGACGTGCTCGAGCCCGGTGGCTTGGGACTCGAGGCGCCCCCGCCGCGGTTCCTGCGACAGATAACCCACGGCGCCGCGGCGCGTGATGTGCCCGGCCGCGGCCGGCATGTCGCCCGCGAGCACCCGAAGCGTCGTGGTCTTCCCGGCTCCGTTGCGGCCGACGACCCCGACCTTGTCCCCGGCCCGCAGAGTCATGTTCAGGTCCTCGACGAGCATGACACCGCCGGCCTCGACGGAAAGGCCGTGGATCTCCAGCGGGATGGATGGGTGTGGAACCGACACGGAACCTCCTGGACGGGTTGGGACTGGGGTGGGCCGACCGGGCCGCGCGCTGAGATTCACACCGCGGCGCCGGCAACGAGGAGGTCGCTCAGCTCACGCCCCCGAGTGTCGCACGCCGGTCCGGGACCGGCAATCGTGCGGCACGGTTGCCGCGTCGCCGCCAAGGGCCGCAAGTGGCCGCCAAGTGGCCGATGGACCGCTGACAGGACCGGGGGTTACAGTCGCGGTTCCTCGTTGCGGGGTCTTCCCTAGACGACCGAGCGCATGAATATCCCCCCGATCTCGCGCCGGCATTTCCTCCGCCAGGCGGCAGGTGCCGCGGGCTTCGTCGCCGTGGGAGTTCCGCTCGCCGAACTGTTCGCGCGACCCGCGGCCGCCGGGAGTGCTCGCGACCCCGCCATCGTGCGGTCCTGGGGCGGCCTGGTGGTTCCGGAAACCGGCGTCTACTGGGGCGCCGACGACACGACGCGCGGCTTCACCGGGTCGAAGGGGATCGAACGGCAGCTCGGCCGGCGGATGGCGATCCGAAGCCGCCGGTACCCCTGGCTCACCGAATGTCCCAGCCCGCAGACCGTCGCCGACGCGGGACTCGCCGCGCCGAAGGTCATCCCGATGTGCTCCTTCTCGAAGAACGGGCACTTTCCGGTGAAGACCGCCGGCTGGTCGAGCGGCGGCGATCGAAGCGTCACGAGCTTCGGCCAGGGGCTCGACCGGATCGCGGGCGGCGAGTTCGACGCCTACTGGGAACGGTCCGCCCTCGCGTTGATGGCGCTCGGAACGCCGGTGATCGTCCGTCTGTGGATGGAGATGAACAGCAAGGACAGCCCGTACGCCTCGCTCTGGCAGGGCGGGGTCGGCGTGGGCGAGGCAAGCTTTGCCGCGGCCTGGCGGCACGTCCACGACGTCTTCGCGGCGAACGGGGCCACCCTCGGCGCCGGGGGCCGCTGCATCTTCGTGTTCTGCCCTCAGCGACAGAGCACCTCCGGATCGTGGAAGCCATACTGGCCCGGAGACGAGTATGTGGACTGGATGGGCCTGGATCTGTACCGGACGACGTTCACGGCCGGCACGCAGACACTCGCGGGTGACATGGACACGTACGACTGGGCGGTAGCGCAAGCGATGCCGTTCATCGTGTGCGAAGCCGGGTTCACGCAGGGCAAGGTGGTCACGACGACGGACGGGCGGTTCGACAAGGACGGCAAGAAGACCGGTCACAGCCTGATCGCCGACACCCAGCAGCAGGTCCTGCAGCATCCTCAGTGCATCGCCTACGTCCACTGGAACAACGTCGGGCCGGTGGCGAACGACTACATCGACACCAGCCCGAAGTCCCTCGCGCAATACCGGGCCTTCGCGACGGACCCCGCGTACGCGCTCGTGAGGTCGTAGCGACGACCCGTCGGTTGCTGCTCGTCGTGGCGGCGGCCTTCCTCCTCGCCCAGTTGCTCCTGTTCGATCCGCACCGGGCTCCCTCCTGGGACGAGGCCGTGTACCTGTCGCAGGTCTCCCCCGGCGTGCACGCGACGGTCTTCGCCGCCTCGAGGGCGCGCGGGATCACCCTGCTGGCCGCGCCCGTGACGCTTGCCGGTGGATCCGTTCTCTGGGTTCGGTTGTGGCTCGCGCTCGTTTCCGCCGCCGGGCTCGGTCTGGCGTTCGGGACGTGGACGAAGACGACCGGGACGGGTGCGGTCGTCGCGGCTGCCTTGTTCGGGGCGTCGTGGCTGGCCCTGTTCTACGGCTCGGAAGTGATGCCGAACCTGTGGGCGGCGCTCCTGGGGGTGGCGGCCTGTGGGGTCCTGGCACGACCGTCCGAACCCGGTGATCTCCGGCGGATCGTGCTGGGGGCGGCGCTGCTGGGGGCGATGGCCCTCGTCCGTCCGCCGGACGCCGCCGTGCTGGCCGTCGCGATCGCCATCGTCGCGGCGGTCGGGAGCCGGCTCGACCGGCGGCTCCTGGCCGGGCTCGGCGTGGGGCTCGTCGCCGGGTGGGCGCCGTGGATCATCGAGACGTCGATCCGCTTCGACGGCCCGGTTCGCGCGCTGGGCGCAGCTCGGGACCTTTCGCACGTCGCCGTCGGCGGACCCATCTCGGCACTTCAGCACTACCTGGCCCTGTCCGACGGGCCGACCCTCGGGCCGGATCCGGGCGGGGTGCCGCTCGCCGGTGCCACATGGTGGCTCGCCCTCCTCGTGTTCGCCGCCGTCGGGCTGACAACCCGGGACGGACCGGACTCCCCGCCGGGGCGGCGAACCGCGCTCGCCTCGGCCGCGACCTCGGGGGCGCTCCTGCTCGGTGTCTATCTGTTCGGGATCGGGGGTCTGGCGCCCCGATTCCTGATGCCGGGGCTCGCGCTGATCGGCGTCCCGGCTGCGGAAGCGCTCCGACGGCTCGTCGCCGGGCGGACCATCGTCTGGATCGGCGCCTTCAGCTTGGTGATCGGGTGCTGGGTGGGATGGCAGGCGGCCGTGGCGGTCCGCGTGGAGCGGCAGGAGCGAGCCCAACGAGCCGTCGTGCGGACCGTGGGCATCGCGCTCGCGCAGGTCGCGCAGGGAAAGACATGCAGCTTCGGCAGCACCGGTGGCTTCCCGCAGATCCAGTTCGCCTCCGGCTGCGCCGGCGTCCATCTTCCTGCCGTCGACGAAACGAGTCTCCGCGCGCTTGGCTCCGGAACCGCGACGTTCGTCGCGGCGCCGACCACCGTCGACCCCCCGGCGAGTCTCGAGCTGCGGCCGGTTGCGTCGCCACTGGCGGCGAGCGTCGGATGGGAGATCTGGGAGCTCGGGCCTGCCTGACCCGGTGCTAGGCGAGCAGGTCCGACATCGCCCGCGCATCGGCCGCCCCGCGCAGCGGCTCGAGGCCGAACAACGTCTCGATCGTGCGGAGGACCGAGTAGTGGTTGTACGGACGCTCCGACCTGACGCCCTTCGCGGCGCCCGGGCCCGCGACGATCGTCGCGATGTGCCCGCCGCCGCTTCCCGAGAGCCCACAGCAGGTCGAGCTGTCTCCCTTCGCCTCGTCCCAGGTGATCACGAGCACCCCGCCGGGCCCGAGGGCGCCCATCAAAGGGGGAAGCTCTCGCGCGAGGAAGTCGTCCGCGGATGACAGCGCGCAGTCGTGCCCGTCGTGGCAGAGGTCCGGACTGATCCAAATGAAGTCGGGCAGCGATCCCTTCGAGATGTCCGAGTCCAGCCCGTCGAGCGGCACCACATGACTTCGCCGGGCGGGGCTGCCGGCGATGTCGTCGAAGAACATGAACGGGTTGTGCTTCTTCGCGTACCGCCCGTCGTGGGTCACGTCGGAACCGACGGATGGAAGGCCCTCGACATACGCGGTCCAGGTGAGCCCGGCCTGCTCGAGCTGGTCGACCAGATTGACCTCCGAGACCAGGTGGTCCGGTTTGTCGGTCCTGATCCCGAAGGTGGAGCCGGCGATCAGGGCGAGGTAGTTCGGCAGCGACGGATGCGAGACCGCGTAGGAGTTCGTCGCGAGCGCGTAGGTCGACGCCAGGTGGGCGATGAACGGCGCGTTCGGATCGCCGAGGACCTCCCCGAACCCACGGTTCTCCAGGACGACGATGGCGACGCGAGGTACGTCGCCGGTCGAAGGCGACTTCGAAGGCGGCGTGGCCGGGGTCGAGACCGAGCCGGCGGAGGTGGAGGATGACGGCGACCGCGAGACCGGGCCGGGAGCTTGGTTCCCACTGCAGGCGGCGAGCATCACCAGCAGCGAGACGAGAGCGGCGGTGGGGAGGCGGCGCATGCGGGGTTCGACGAGTATGCCAGGCCGCGCCGGACGGCGGGACCTCGCTCCGATCGCGCTCAGGTCTTGCGGTAGACGCGGACCCCCAGCGGAACGAAGATCGCCAGGATCACCCCGAACCACGCTATCGATTGCCACAGAAGCGTTCCGAGCGAGGGAACGACACCGACGAGCGTGGCCGGCGCGTGCGTGTAGATATCCCCGAGCGTCAGCACGCGAAACGTCTCGGCCCAGATCGACACAGGATTCACATTTGACCAGGCCTGGAGCCAGCCGGGGAAGCCCGCGTCCGGGACGAACGCCGAGCTCGCGAACACCAGCGGGAACACCAGCGTGAACGTCGCCGCTTGCACCGCCTCGACCGTCTTGAGCGAGAGGCCGGCGAACGCCGCCACCCACGTGAAGGCGTACCCAACCGAGACGGCGCCGACAAAGCCCAGCAGCGCTTCCATGATCCCCTCGTGGAACCGGTAGCCGACGAGATAGGCGACCACGAGCATGAGGACGACCTGGAACCCGATCACCACCGTGTCGGCGGCAGTGCGACCGGCCAGGACGGCGGAGCGCGCCATCGGAAGCGACTTGAAGCGATCGATGAGACCTTTCTGAAGGTCGTCAGCGAGGCCCACACCCGTCTGGAGCGCCGCAAAGATCGCGGTCTGCACGAAAATCCCGGGCATCAGGAAGTCCACGTACGGGATGTCGGGCGGCAGGGCCCGCTTCATCGCGCCGCCCCAGACGTAGACGAACAGCAGCACGAACATCACCGGCTGGATCGTCGAGAAGACCAGCAGGTCGGGCTTGCGGATGTAGGTCAGCAGGTTCCGCTTGGTCAGCGTCCGCCAGTCCGAGACCGCCAGGCCGATGCGGTTTGCGGGTGCAGCCGAGGTCTGTGTGGTCGCGCTCACCGCTTCTTCTTCCTCCCCCTCCGGCCGCCCTCGGCCGCCGTGCCTTCGCCGTCTCCGCCGGCGTCGCCCTCGACCGAACCCTCCGCCGTGTGCCCGGTGAGCGAGAGGAAGACGTCGTCGAGCGAGGGACGCCGGAGCTCGATCCCGGCGAGCTCGATCTTCTGGTCGTCCAGGCGCCGGACGGCTTCGGTCAGGATCCCCGTCCCGTCGGAGCCCACCGGCACGGTGATCTCGCCGCTCTGGTTATCCACGGTGCCGCCGCCGGGCCCGAGCCCGAGCACGGCGCCGGCCGCCTCGCCTACCCGGGAGTGGTCGGCGATCCGAATGGCCAGCAGCTCGCCGCCGACGCGCAGCTTGAGCTCGTCGGACGTCC
>CAVYBY010000012.1:0-134499 GCA_963766935.1 uncultured Actinomycetes bacterium
GGACGGGCGAGAGCCCGAGCGCGCGCGCAGCGAGCGTCCGAAGCTCGCCCGGGTCGGCCGCGAACCCGCTGCCGCCGCCGCCGAGGGTGAACGACGGCCGAACGATCACCGGGTAACCGATCGATCCGGCGAGGGCGAGGGCCTGCTCCGTCGACGTCGCCGTGCCCGCCACCGGTACGTCGAGGCCCGCCTCGATCATGGCGCGCTGGAACCCGCTTCGATCTTCGGCTCGGTGGATCGCCTCGAGCGTCGCGCCGATCAGGTCGATGCCCAGCCGGTCGAGATCGCCGGACTCCGCGAGCGCGACGGCGACGTTCAGACCGGTTTGACCACCGAGCGTCGGAAGCAGCGCATCCGGCCGTTCGCGCTCCAGGATCGAGAGCACCGACTCCGGTGACAGCGGCTCGATGTAGGTCCGATCGGCGAAGTCGGGATCGGTCATGATCGTCGCCGGATTCGAGTTCACCAGCGCCACCTCGAAGCCGTTCTCGCGCAAGACTTTACAGGCCTGCACGCCCGAGTAGTCGAACTCGCACGCCTGGCCGATCACGATCGGACCCGACCCGATGACCATGATCGAGCCGATGTCCGTGCGCCGCGGCATCTAGGACCTCTCCATCAGGTCGCGGAACTCGTCGAACAGATGTCGCGCGTCGTGCGGTCCCGGCGCGGCCTCGGGGTGGTACTGCACGGAGAACGCCGCCGCGTCCGAGTAGCGCACACCCTCCAGTGTCTGGTCGTTGAGGTTTCGATGGCTGAGCTGCGCCGGCCCGGCGCTCGTCTGTACGGTCTCAGCTCCGTTTGTCCCTGCCCGTCCCGCCGCCGAGCCTCCCCAGCCCTCCGGGTCCACGGCGAACCCGTGGTTGTGCGTCGTGATCTCGACGCGGCCCGTCGAGACGTCGAGCACGGGCTGATTCACACCGCGGTGTCCGAACCGCATCTTGTAGGTCCGTCCGCCGGTCCCGAGCGCCATCAGCTGGTGACCCAGACAGATCCCGAACGTGGGGATCCGGCCGACCAGGCCGGCCGCGGCCTGCACGCCGTACCGCGTCGCCGCCGGGTCGCCGGGCCCGTTCGACAGGAACGCGCCGTCGAAGCCGCCGGCGAGGATCTCGCTCGCCGGCGTCTCGGCCGGAAACACGGTGGCGTCGATGCCGCATGCCGCCAGGCGGCGAAGGATGTTCCGCTTCATGCCGAAGTCGACGGCCGCGACGCGCAGGACCCGGCCGTGGTCGCTCGACGGGGGCCCGACCAGATCGGCCGCCTCGAAGCGCCGTCCGACCGACCGGGAGCTCGCGAGATCGGCTCCCTGCATCCCGGGCGACTCGAGCACGCGCTCGACCAGCGAATCCGCGTCCAGGTCCACCGTCGAGATGGCCGCCCGCATCGCCCCGCCGGAGCGCAGGCGGAGCGTGAGACGGCGAGTGTCGATCCCCTCGATCGAGACGACGCCCTGCGCCGCGAGGTGCTCGCCGAGCGGTCCTTCCGAACGCCAGCTGGACGGCCGGCGCGACGCCTCGCGTACCGCGAACCCCGCCACCTGGATCCGCCCCGACTCCGGATCGTCCGCGTTGACCCCGTAGTTGCCGATGTGGGGCGAGGTCATCACCACGATCTGGGCCGCGTAGGAGGGATCCGTGAGGACCTCCTGGTAGCCCGTCATGCCCGTGTTGAAGACGGCTTCCCCGAAGGCCTCCCCCGTCGCCCCGACGCTCGTGCCCGCAAAGACGCTGCCGTCCTCCAGCACGAGCAGGGCCGGGCCGGGTCGCTCGCTCACCAGGCGCCCTTCCCGTCGACGACGGTCGGACGTCCGCGAAGCACCGTGTAGCGCACCCGCCCCTTCAGGCGGCGCCCGAGGAAGGCGCTGTTGCGGGCTTTCGACGCGAACGGCGGCTCGACCACCCAGGTCTCATCCGGGTCGAAGACCACCAGGTTCGCGGGACGGCCCGGCACGATCGGTCCTCCGTGCTCGGACGCACCCAGGATCTGCGCGGGCGACGTCGACATCGCCTCGAGCGCCCGCATCAGAGACAGCCGGCCCGGATGCACGAGCTCGGTCAGCACGGCGCCGAGCGCGGTCTCGAGCCCGATCGTCCCCGGCGGCGAGCGGTCGAACTCCGATTCCTTCTCTTCGACGGCGTGGGGGGCGTGGTCGGTCGCGACCGCATCGATCGTGCCGTCGGCCACTCCCTCGCGGAGCGCGTCCCGATCCTCGGCGCCGCGAAGCGGCGGGTTGACCTTGAGGTTCGTGTCGTAGCCGGCCAGATCGTCGTCCGTGAACGTCAGGTGGTGCGGCGTCACCTCGGCGGTCACCCGGACTCCGTCGGCCTTGGCGCGCCGGACGAGATCGACGGACCGGGCCGCAGAGAGATGGCACAGGTGCAGACGGCCGCCGGTCATCCGCGCCATGGCGATGTCCCGCGCAACGATGATCTCCTCGGCTTCCGCCGGTCGGCCGGCCAGCCCCAGCGTGGCCGCATTGAGTCCCTCGTGCATCTGCCCCCCGTCGACGAGCGAGGCGTCCTCGCAGTGGTCCGCGATGACGACTTCGTGCGGGAACGCCCGGACGTAGGTGAGCGCGTTTCGCAGCAGGCGCGCCGTGGGCAGGCACTCGCCGTCGTCGCTGAACAGACGGACGCCGGCCTCGACCATCTCGCCGAGCTCGGCCAGGAGCTCGCCGCCCCTTCCCACCGTCACGGCGCCGACCGGGAACACCTCGCACAGACCGCAGATCGCGGCGAGATCACGCACTTCGTGAACGAGCGCCGCATGGTCGATCGCCGGTTCCGTGTTGGCCATCGCCGTCACGGCCGTATAGCCGCCGGCCGCGGCGGCGCGACTCCCCGTCTCGATGGTCTCCTTGTGCTCGAACCCCGGTTGCCGAAGGTGGGTGTGAAGGTCGACCAGACCCGGCGCCAGGACCAGACCTCGCGCGTCGATCTCCTCGGCCCCCTCGGGAGCGAGATCCGTGCCCACCGCGTCGATCAGACCGCCCGCGATCCGGACGTCGGCGGTCTGATCGGTGCAGGCCGCCGGGTCGAGAACCCGGGCGCCCGTGAACAAGAACGTGTCGGCCCCCATCACTCCGCTCCCCCGTCCCCGGAGCCGACCAGCAGGAACAGCAGGGCCATCCGGACGGCGATGCCGTTCGTGACCTGTGCCTCGATGACGCTGGTGGGCAGGTCGGCGACGTCCGAGTCGATCTCGACCCCGCGGTTCATGGGCCCGGGGTGCATGATCAGCGCCCCCTCCGGCAGGAGACCGACGCGTTCCCGCGTGAGGCCGAAGAGCCGCGAGTACTCGCGCACGCTTGGGAAGAACTCGAGCCGCTGGCGCTCGCGCTGGACGCGGAGCATGTAACAGACATCCAGCTTCGGCAGGACCGCCTCGATGTCGTAGCTCACCTGCACGCCCCAGGCGGCCGCGTCGGGTGGGATCAGCGTCGGTGGGCCGACGAGCGTCGTCTCGGCGCCCATCTTCACCAGGCCGAAGGCGAGCGACCGGGCGACCCGCGAGTGAAGGATGTCGCCGACGATCGCGACCCGAAGGCCCTCGAGCCGCCCGAGTTGCTCCCGCATCGTGTACAGATCGAGCAGCGCCTGCGTCGGGTGTTCGTGCGTGCCGTCGCCCGCGTTCAGGACGTGACCGCGAACCCAGCGAGTGAGCTGGTGCGGTGAGCCACTCGACGAATGCCGGATCACGATCGCGTCGGCGCCCATGGCCTGGAGGGTGAGCGCGGTGTCCTTGAGGCTCTCCCCTTTCGTGACGCTCGAGCTTCCCGTCGCGAAGTTGATGACGTCGGCGGACAGTCTCTTTGCCGCCAGCTCGAACGAGATGCGCGTCCGGGTCGAGTTCTCGTAGAACAGGTTGACGATGGTCCGGCCCCTGAGCGCGGGGACCTTCTTGATCACCCGGGTTCCGACCTCTCGGAACGACTCGGCCGTGTCCAGGATGTGCACGACGTCCTCGGTCGTCAGGTCTCGCATCGACAACAGATGCTTGTTCATCCCCCGTCCTCCACGATCACGGCGTCGGTTCCGTCGAAGCCTGCCACCAACACCCGGACGTCGGCCTCCCGGCGCGTCGGGACGTTCTTGCCCACGTAGTCGGCGCGGATCGGCAGCTCGCGATGCCCCCGGTCCACCAGCACGGCGAGCTGGATCTTCCGGGGCCGGCCCAGATCCATCAGCGCGTCCATCGCGGCGCGGATGGTGCGCCCGGTGAACAACACGTCGTCGACGAGCACGACCGTCTTGCCGGATACGTCGAACGGGATGCGTGTCTCGTGCACCTCGGGGGCGGGCGCCACCAGCCCGATGTCGTCGCGGTAGAAGGTGATGTCGAGGACGCCGACGGGAACCGTCGTGCTCTCGATCCTGCCGATCTCGGCGGCCAGGCGCTCGGCGAGCTCGTCGCCCCGGTCGGCGATCCCCACCAACACGACGTCGAGGCCCCCGTCGTCGCGTTCGAGGATCTCGTGGGCCATCCGGGTCACGGCGCGCCGGATGGCATCGGCGTCAAGGAGCTGGGGGCTCACGCGACAACGCCTCCTCGGGCGTGCGAGGAGGCGCTCGATTGGCCGATCATCGGGCTCCCTTCCCGGCCTCTCGGGACCGGACTTAAAGGAGAAGTGGTCGGCTCAGGATAGCGCACCGGAGCGGCAGGAGGCGGGGAAGTCCCTCACACCCGTTGGGGCCGCTCAACGTAGACTGAAGAGACGGATCGAAGAACGCGGACGGGCCGCCCGGCGACGGGCAACGACAAGGCCACCGAACACGGCCAACAGACAAAGGAAGGGAACGAGATGGGACCGGAATGGATCGTCGTCCTCATTATCGCCGTCGTCGTGATCTTCGGGGCCTCCAAGCTCCCGGACATCGCGCGCAATCTCGGCCGGTCGTCGGGTGAGTTCAAGAAGGGCCTCCGTGAGGGCACGGACCTCGACGACAAAGCCTCCAAGCCGAGCGACACGCCGCCTCCCAGCGAGAGCTGAGGGCGCTAGGTCTTCGAACCGGCGTCCCGCCCGACCTCTCGAGCGACACCGGCAAGAACGCCGTTCACGAACTTGCGCGCCTCGTCGGAGGAGAGTTCCGACACCGCCTCCATCGCCTCACTGATCGCCACCGATGCCGGCACGTCCGGCCGATACAGCAGCTCGAATACGGCCACCCGCAGAATCGTCCGATCCAGCGCGGTCATCCTGGACACGCTCCACCGGTCGGCGTGTTCCGCGAGCAGCAGATCGATCTCCGGCGCGTGCTCGAAAACGCCTTCGACCAGCTCCGCGGAGAACGCGGCGACGGAACGGCCCGCCTCGCGCCAGCCGGTGAGCACGCGGTCCGCCGCCTGCCCGGTCAGGTCGGCCTGGTACAGGATCTCGACGGCGCCGCGGCGGGCGGAACGGCGAGAGGTCACGCCTTCACGCGTTCGAGGTACTCGCCGCTTCGTGTGTCGACCTTCACGCGGTCGCCCTCCTCCACGAACAGCGGCACCTGAACCGTCACACCCGTCTCGAGCGTGGCCGGCTTCAAGGCGTTCGTCCGGGTATCGCCCTTGACCGCCGGGCTCGTCTCCTTGACGGCCAGGGTCATCGAGGCCGGCAGATCCACCGAGATCGGGGTCCCGCTGTGCAGCGACACCTGCGCCGCTCCGCCCTCGGTCAGATAGCTTGTCGCCTCGCCCATGATCTCGGCGGGCACGCGGACCTGGTCGTAGGTCTCGAGGTCCATGAAGACCGCTTCGTCGCCGTCCGCATACAGGTACTGCATCTCCGTGCGCTCGACGATGGCAAGGCCGACTTTGACGCCGGCGTTGAAGGTCTTCTCGACGACGGCGCCGGTCTTGACGTTCCGAAGCTTCGTGCGGACGAAGGCCCCGCCCTTGCCCGGTTTCACATGCTGGAACTCGATGATCTGGAACAACGTCCCGTCGAGCTCCAGCGTCATTCCATTCTTGAGGTCATTGGTCGAGACGCTCATGTGGAACGGCCATTCTTCAGGTCATTGGTCGAGACGCTCACAGCTCGATCAGCTCACGAGGGGAGGAACCGAGCACCGTTCCGCCGTCCGCCGTAACCTCGACCATGTCTTCGATCCGCACGCCGCCGAGGCCGGGGAGGTAGACGCCGGGCTCGACCGTGACGACCGCGCCCACCGGGAGCACGTCATCCATCTCGCGTGCCACGCGGGGCGCCTCGTGGATCTGGAGCCCGACGCCGTGCCCGGTTCCGTGGGTGAATTGGTCCCCGTACCCGGCCGCCTCGATCACCGAGCGCGCCGCGCGGTCGACCTCCCCGCCGGTGACACCGGCGTGGATGGCCGCGATCCCGGATCGCTGCGCCTCCCGCACCAGGTCGTGGATCTTCCGCAGCTCGTTGGGCGGGTCGCCGAACGCGACGGTCCTCGTCATGTCGGAGTGGTACCCATCCCACTTGGCACCGAAGTCGAGCTTGATCACGTCCCCCTCTTCGAGTCGCCGGTCGCCCGGCTCGTGATGCGGCTCGGCCGCGGCGTCGCCGAACGCGACGATCGATGGGAACGCGAGGCCATCTGCGCCCGATTGGCGCAACACCCGCTCGAGGTCGGTCGCGAGCTGACGCTCGGAGACCCCCACCAGCACGTGCTCCAGCACGGCGTCGAACGCCTCGTCGGTCACGGCCTGCGCTCGGCGAAGCGACACCAGCTCGTCCTCATCTTTTGCCGTTCGCAAGTCTTCGACGACTCCCTCCGTCGGCACCAGCTCGATCCCCGGCAGCTTCGATGCGAGCCGCTTGTGCAGGGCCAGCGTGACGTCGTCGGCCTCGAGGCCGAGCCGCGTCACGCCGAGGGCCGCGCATTGCTCCAGGATCGCTTCGCCGTATCCCCGCGCGTACGTGACCGGCTCCAGTCCCGTCAGTTCGCGCCGGGCCTGCGTCGTGTACCGCCCGTCGGTGAGAAACGCCGCGCCGTCGGCGCCGGCGATCAGCTGGCCGTTGGATCCGGTGAACCCGGTCAGGTACCGGAGGTTCGGGAGCGAAGTGACGAGCATCGCGTCGAGGTTGTGCTCGCCGAGACGGGCGCTCAGGGCCCGTCTCCTCACCTGGTGATCCACGGCATCGCCTCCAACGCGAGATGATAGCCACCGGCCCCGAGGCCCGTGATCGTGCCCCGGCACACCTCCGAGACCACCGACCGCCTTCGAAATTGCTCCCGAGCGTGGATCTGCGACATGTGGACCTCCAGGACCGGCAGACCGCACGCCTCGACGCCGTCGCGCAGCGCATACGAATAGTGCGAGAGCGCGCCGGGGTTGATGACGACGGCCTCGCTGCCTTCGCTCTGGGCTCCGAGCAGCCATCCGATGAGCTCGCCCTCGAAGTCGGACTGCCGCCACTGCACGTCATGACCGAGCTCGCGACCACGGGCGGCCACCGCCGTCATGATCGTCTCGAGCGTCTCGGTCCCGTAGACCGCGGGGTCTCGCCGACCGAGGGCTCCCAGGCTCGGACCAAACAGGAACAGCACGTTCATGGCCTCGCTCCCATCTGCTCGAGGATCGACCGAACCTCCGCCTCGTCCACGTCGTCCACCACCACCGGCCGTCCCACGTCCTGGAGGAGGACGAATCGCACTCGGCCCGCGAACTTCTTGTCCATCCGGAACGCTTCGAGCACTTCGTCGACCGAGGGCAGCGTTCCTCCCGGATCCAGCCCGAGCGAGCGCACAAGACGTTCGGTCCGAGCTCCGAGGCCGGCGGGCGTCAGGGCTCGCGCCTCGGCGAGCTTCGCGGCGAACACCATGCCCACCGCGACCGCCTCGCCGTGGCTCCGTCCGGCAAACGCGTCGAGCCGTTCGAGCGCGTGGCCCAAGGTGTGGCCGTAGTTGAGGACCAGCCGGGCGCCGGCGTCGCGCTCGTCTTCCGCAACGATCCGGGCCTTCGCGCCGACGCACCGCGCCACCACGTCCTCGAGCGCGGCCGGATCCCGGGCCAGAACCGGACGGGGATCGCGCTCGAGCTGGTCGAGCAGCTCGGTGTCGAGCGTGAGGCCGACCTTCGCGACCTCGGCCAGTCCCGAGTTGAAGTCACGATCCGGAAGGGTGGCCAGCGTGTCCACATCCGCGATGACGGCGATCGGCTGGCTGAACGTGCCGACCAGGTTCTTGCCCTCTGGGAGGTTGACGGCCGTCTTGCCGCCGATGGCCGCGTCCACCTGGGCCGTCAGCGAGGTCGGGATCTGAAGACACGGCACGCCGCGCATGTACGTCGAGGCCGCGAAGCCCGCCAGGTCTCCCACGGCCCCTCCGCCGAGCGCGACCACCAGATCGTCGCGGTGCGCCTCCCGGGCGGCGAGCTGGCGGAGCACCAGCTCGTAGACCTGCATCGACTTCGCCTCCTCCCCCACCGGCACGCCGAGCAGGATCGGATGAAGCGAGCGGCGGTCGAGGCTCTCGGCGAGCGGCGAGTACCACCGCTCCGAGACCTCCCGGTCGGCCACGACGAACGCGCGCGCGCCGGACCGAAGCTCCGGCAGCTGCTCGCCCGCGACGCCCAGGAGCCCCCGGCCGATCACGACGTCGTATGAGCGCCCGGGAATCCGGACCCTCACCCGGACCAACGGAGCTCCTCGACGATCGCATCCGCGACCCGTCCGGGGCTGCCGCTGCCGTCCACGACGTGCGCCGCAAACTCCCGGTAGAGCGGCTCGCGGGCCGCCAGCAGCTGCTCGAGATCGCCCTCCTCGCGGATCAGCGGGCGGTCGGCCGCCGGCCGAACCCGCTCGCGGAGCAACCCGATCGGGACATCGAGGAACACGACGGCGCCCGTGTTTCGCAGGGTGATTCGGTTCGCCGGCTCGAGAACGACGCCCCCGCCACAGGCCACGACCCCTGGGTCCTGCATGCCCGCTTTCATGAGCGCCTGAGCTTCCAGCGCGCGGAACCCGGCTTCCCCCTCGGCCGCGAAGATCTCGGGCACGCTCTTGCCGGTCGTCCGTTCGATCTCGAGGTCGAGGTCGAGGAACGGGACACCCAGCCTGGCCGCAAGCTCCTTGCCGACGACCGACTTCCCGGCTCCCGGCATCCCCACGAGGTACACGATCACGGCACGGTCTCCACGAAGTGCTCCAGGTTGCGCCTCGTCTCCGCGAGCGAGTCCCCGCCGAACTTCTCGAGCACCGCGTCGGCCAGCACGAACGCGACAACCGCCTCGCCAACCACCCCGCCGGCGGGAACCGCACACACGTCCGTGCGCTGTTTGATCGCCACGTTGGGCTCACCGGTCACGAGGTCGACCGTCGCGAGCGGCTTCGGGATCGTCGAGAACGGCTTCATCGCCGCCCGCACTCGGATCGGCTGGCCCGTGGTCATGCCGCCCTCGATGCCACCCGCCCGAGCGGTCGCCCGGGCAACGCGTCCGCTCCGGATCACGATCTCGTCGTGGGCCTTGGAGCCCCGGCGTCCCGCGGTGGCGAACCCGTCGCCGACCTCGACGCCTTTCACGGACTGGATGCTCATGAGCGCCGCAGCAAGCCGCGCATCCAGCTTTCGGTCCCAGTGAACGTGCGATCCGAGCCCGGGCGGGCATCCGTAGGCGAGCACCTCGAAGACGCCGCCCACCGTGTCCTGAGAAGCCATCGCGGCGTCGATCTCCCCCACCATCGCGAGTGCCGACGCGCCGTCGAGACAACGCACGGGCGAGGCGTCGATCGCCTCGAGGTCAAGAGGCTCGGGAAGGCGGCGAGAGGAGGTCTTCGCCCGGCCGATCCGTACCACGTGGGACAGCACTTCGATCCCGAGCTCGCCGAGGAACGCTTTGCAGCAGGCACCAAGCGCGACCCGTGCGGCGGTCTCACGTGCGCTTGCCCGCTCGAGCACGTTGCGCACATCATCGAATCCGTACTTCAGCGCGCCCGCCAAATCGGCATGCCCGGGACGCGGGCGCGTCAACCGGTCCGACGGGTCCATCTCGCCCTCCGCGCCCATGAGGTCCGCGTACTTCGACTCGAACTCCACGTTGGGGATCGTGAGCGCGATCG
The DNA here is from genome assembly GCA_963766935.1 of uncultured Actinomycetes bacterium. Lineage (GTDB taxonomy): Bacteria > Actinomycetota > UBA4738 > UBA4738 > HRBIN12 > CAVYBY01. The sequence goes on from CAVYBY010000012.1 coordinate 10,013, forward strand.
GGGACCCGAGCGTCCGGCCGTGCCGGATCCCCGCGAGGATCTCGACCGGGTCGGACTCGAGCTTCTGCCGGCCGCCGCGGCCGTAGCCGTGACGGCGCCGTTGGAGCTCGTCCATCACCCGTTTGCGCGTGACGGGAACGCCCGCGGGCAAGCCCTCGAGGATCGCCGCGAGCCCCCGCCCATGCGATTCGCCGGCAGTCAGCATCCGAAGCATGGACCCCATCATATGGGCCGGTTCCACCGGGCCTGAGGCGGGAGTGGGGCGGGGGCGGCTTTCGCCGCCCCCGCCGTACCGGCGACCGCTCCCCCCGTGGGCGGACCGCCGGAGCCTTGCTTATTTCGGCGACTGCGACCGCAGTGTCGCGGACTCGCCGCCGAACAGGATCGTCGCGTAGTCGCCCGACACGGATTGCAAGGTGAAGTCGCCGGCCGCGAACGTGTGGCCCTCGATCACCGTGTAGGCGGTGCCGTCAACCTCCACCTGCGCCATCTCGGTGCCGTTGCGGATGAACGTATCGAGAAGGACCACCGTGTGGCCGCCGAGCACGGCTCGCGAGGGGTTCGCTCCGTTCGAGCTCTGGGTCGACGTCGGCGGTCGTCGTCGACGTGCTGGTCGACGTGCTGGTCGACGTGCTGCCCGTGCTGGTGCTCGTCGTGGTCGACCCAAAGATCGGTGGCTTCGAGAAGGGATCCCGGCCGCTCGCTGGGACCGGGGGCGGCGGGGTCGGGCTCGGAGAGAGGCTCGGCGAACCGGAGCTCGTGGTCACCGGAGGCAGCGGACCCAGGGCCTCGCCGCCCCCACCGCCGCCCACGACCTTCAGGAGCAGGACGATGACGAGCAGACCCCCGGCGATGCCGCCGCCGATCTTGAGAGTCCGGCGATCCCGCTCCGAAATCGGCATGATCAGCCCCCTGTGGCGCCGACGCCGGTGTTGGTCGTCGGCCCGGGACTCGACCCGGGGCCGGAGCTCGCGTCCTGCGTGTACACGGTCACGGTGATCTGCAACGTCAGGACCGGGCTGGACGAAGTGACGTCCGAATCCGAGGCGAGCCCAAGGGTCAGGCTCGTCACCTTGGCGGCACGCGGCAGGGTCTCGACCTTCGAAAGGAAGTTGACCAATTCGAAGTAGGTCCCGTCGACGGAGAGCGCGATGTCGATCGAGCTGAGGCCAGTGACCGGATCGAACAGCGGCTGGCCGGGGGCAATCTGCGTCAGCACGACGGCCGTGTCGGTGGCTGCGTTCGTCAGCAGAAGCAGAACGCCCTGCGGGTCGGCGGTCTGCGGGATCTTCTGGTCGACATCGTTGATCGTCGAGCGCGACGCGTCGCGATCGTCCCGAGCTTGGTTCAGCGCAGCCACCTCGCCCTGCAAGACCTGCTGCTGAGCTTCCACATCCGCGAGCTGGGCGCGAGCCGCGCTGACGCTGTGCATCTTCGGCAAGAGCACCACCAGGGTGACGAGGATGCACACCGCAAGAACCCCGACGCCCGCAATGATCGGTGCCCGGCGACCCGTCATGACGCCGTCCCCGGCGTTCCGGATGTTCCCACTGCCCCGGTCACGCCGCTCTGGGAGGCCCGTAATCCCCGTTCCGTGACGACGGCGTTCGTCAGGTCGGCGCTGCTCGTGAAGTTCTCGGTGACGACGCCGTCCTGATCGGTGCGGTCCACCGTGGTCACCCAGGAGTTGACCCAGCCCTTGACCATTTCGAGATTTGTGAGCCACGAGGTGATGGTCGGGACCGTGTCGGCGCCGCCACTGGCAGTGATGGAGCCGACGAACACGGTCGGGGTCGTCGGCGTCGCGGCCCCGGTCGCGTCGGTGGGCGCCACGTTCAGCTGCACGCTCAGATCGGTGAGGTATTCATTGGTCGGGATCTCGCGCGACAGGTCCATGAGCAGGCCCGAGAACGACACCTCGTTCGCATACGCCTGGTCGAGCAGTGCCTGCTTCGCCTGGGCGCGGCCCTGAAGGTCCTTGAACTTCTGGAGATCGGCGATCTGTGTTTGCAGCTGTGCATTGGTGCTTTCCTGCTGCGCGATGTCGTCGTTCACGCCGCTCACCGTCCCGAACTGGAGCGCGTAGAACGCGAGGATCACTGCGAGGATCACCCCGCCGCCGGCCACAACCAGCAGTGCCATTCGCCGGCTCTGCTGCCGCTGGCGGATGTCCGGGGGGAGCAGGTTGACTTGGCTCACGTACGCCCTCCGGGGATCGCGAGCCCGATGGCCGCCGCCAGCTCCTGCTCGGCGACGGCGTCGGCGTCGCCTGCGGGCGGCAGCTGGGAACGGGCGCGCTGGAACACCTGCGCGGACTCGACCGCGGCGGGGATCCGCTCGTTCATCAGGTCCAGCAGGCCGTGCAGCCGCGACCCACCGCCCGTCACCACGAGCCGCGCGATCTGCCCCCCGCGAACCTGCGCCGTGTAGAACTCGAGCGACGAACGGACCTCGTCCACGAACGCTCCGGCACGATCGATCGCGACGGCGAGCACCTCTTCGTGCGTCGGGAGGTTCTCGACACCCGCGACCGCCTCGCCGCGCTTCAGCCGCTCGGCCACATCGTCGTCGACGCCCAGGCTCCGGGCGATCGCGAGCGTGATGTCGCGGCCGCCCGACGGCAGCACCCGGACGAACCTCGTCGTGCCGGTGTGATGGACGACGATGTTGGTGACGTGGCTGCCGATGTCGACGACCGCCTCGTCACCCGTCTCCTCGAGATCCATCCCTTGTCCGGTCGTCCCGACCGAACGGACGAGCGCGAACGGAAGCAGGTCGAGTCCGAGCGGCTCGAGCTTGGCACCGAGCACCGCCGACACCATCGTGTCGATCATCTGCCGCTGCGCCGCCACAAGGAGCAACCGGAGCATCCGGCGGTCCTCCTGCTGGAACTCCTCGATGAGGTCGTAGTCGAGAACGGCCTCATCCACGGGCATGGGGATGAGCTCTTGGACCTGGAACCCGAGCGAGGCGCGGAGCTCCTTCTCGGGGAGCCACGGCAGGGCGATCTCGCGGACGACCACGCGCTGGTTGCCGACACCGCAATACACCTGGCGGCCCCGGAACTTGCCCCGGTGCCACAAGGCCTTGATGCCCTCGGCGACCGCCGGCCCGTCGCGGACCTCTCCGTTTTCGACCGCGCCGGCCGGCAGCGGAGCCTCGGCCGCCTTGATCACGGTGGGCGTGGCTCCGCCGGAGAGCTCCACCGCGCGAACGGCGGAGGAACCGATGTCGAGGCCGATCCTCGTCTTCGCCATCGACCGTTACCCCCGCTCCGGATGCGAGCCCGGTCCCGGTCGGCCGGACATCGCTCGCCCGGCCGCGAACGAACGGGAGCCGCGACCCTTCGTGATCCGGTGCTGCCCGGTCACGGAAGCCCGCGGCTCTACCCTCACCATCTTCGACTCTGTCGTGTCACACGCCGTCACCCCGGGGAAGCACGTAGACACGGTGTGTGCGGGACCGTTCCGGTCCCGCCGAGCAGAGTTACGAAACACCCGCCCCTACCCCGAGTCAAACACCTGCGCCACATTCCTTATCGGGCGTACAGGTTCCAAGGGAGCAGGTCAGTGAAGAGATCGCAGATACCAGTCGGCGATCCGCTCGCCCCACAGAACCGCAGCCACGGCACCGCCGGCGAGGTAGGGCCCGAAAGGGATGGCGCTCTTGCGGCCCCGCCCGGACAGGAGCGCCACGATCCCTCCGAGGCCCCCGGCCACGATCGCCACGCCCGCGGCGACCCCGACGAAGCGAAGGCCGAGCGAGCCGCAGACGATCCCGATCAACGCGGCCAGCTTGACGTCGCCCATACCGAGACCGCGTGGTGCGATGAGCGCCACGATCAAGAACCCGCCGCCGTAGATCGCCGCGCCCGCGAGCCCCCGAAGCGGGTCGAGCGGCGGGTCGAGCAGGAGACCGAGAGGGACCGCCACGGCGAACACGGCGAGGGCCGGATAGGTGATCCGGTTCGGAATGAGGTGCAGGCGGAGGTCGATCGCCGCCAGGGCGAGCATGACGGCCACGAAGGCCGACATCCCCGCGGCGAGCGGGAGCGAGGAGTAGACCCGGGCGACCGCGACGAACAGAACCGCCGTCAGCGTCTCGAGCAACGGATAGAAGGCCGGGATCGGATCGCCGCACGAACGGCAGCGCCCTCGCAGCAGCAGATACGAGATCACCGGCACGTTGTCTCGATCGGCGATCGCCGCGCCGCAGCTCGGGCACCGGGACCTGGGAGCGATCACGGACTGCTTCTGAGGAACGCGGTCGACGACCACGGTCAGGAAGCTTCCGACCGCCAGACCGACGACGGCCGCCACGATCGATCGGAGCGTCGCGTCCACGGCGCGCCGATCCTAGCCCGAACTAGGCTGCGTTCCAGGCGAACGCGACAGGAGTCTTCTCGATCCAGGTCACGATCTGCCATGCCGCCGCGATCGGGTTCAGGAACCGAGGCGGCGACTGGTACTTCAGGCGCTGGTCGTAGTTGTAGTCCTTGCCGTAGCCCGTGGTACTCACGGTCCCGACCGCACCTCGGTACTTCTGCGCGAGGGCCCCGACCAGGTGGATGTCCCCGAGGGGGTTGTCTTGGCCCAGCGTGTAGTTCTGCACTGTGAACGAGTGCTGGACGGACAGGATGGCACCGTAGATGGTCGGATCCCGGAAGGCCGTCGTGGCGCTCGAGGATGCCGCGTAGTTCCTCAGGTTGCAGTAGTTCTGGACGAAGCTCCCGTCGCACACACCCGTCGTCGTCCCGTTAGGCGCGACCGGGTGGTAGATCTCGACATTGTTGTTCGCGACCAGCCCCAGCAGGTCGGTCCCCCCGGTCCCGCCCTGATACGTGACGTTCCCGATCACCTCGATGTTGTTCTCCGCCGCGATCGTCACGCGCCCCTTCAGCGTCCCCTTCAGGAAGACGTCGCCGTCGGTGCACCCATACGACGTGACGTCGTAGCGCTGCGGGTAGCCGAGGGGGTGCTGGACCGTCGAGAACCCGCCGATCTGCGTCGACGTGATGCACCCGCTCGTGTAGTTCGGGTCGCTGCTGCTCGACGGCACGCTCTGCACGTAGATCACGCCGTTGGTGGGCAGGGGTCTGTTCGAGCCGGGCTGGCAGTTGTTGGGACTGGCCGGCCACTTCGTGAACGGACTCACCACCGTCATCGTTCCGCTCGAGTTCAAGGTGATCGACGTCGGGCCGGTGAACAAACACCCGACCCCCCCGAGCGTGGCATCGGCATCGGCCCTGAGGGCGATGTTGCTCGGCGGCATCGTGAGCGGCGCGTGGTAGCTGGGGTCGCCCGGCGAGAACGACGGGTTGGAGTTGCTGCACCCCGTGAAGTACCGGTTGCCCGTGGTGTTCCAGCTGTCCGAGGCCGTGCTCGCGAAGGTCGGGCTGCCGCAGATCGCGATCGCGTCGTTCGTGTGGACGGGCCCGTTCAGCGTGTCGGCCGAGGCGAAGTAGATGTCCGTGCAGTAGCGTCCGTTGCTGTCGCTGTCGCCCGGGAAGTCCGTCCGGCCGTTGATGTCGCGCCCCTCGTAGTAGTGCTTGGCGCAATACGTCTGGGCGTCGGCCGGCGAGTAGTAGTCGCCAGAGTCGTAGGTCGCGGGATCCTTCGTCTCGTAGTCGGTGAAGTACTGGTAATCGAGAAACGAGGCGCGGCGAAGCGTCGCCTGGATCGAACGAGTCGCTCCGCTCCCGACGCACGCCGATCCGCTCACCCGTGTGCATGCACGGCCCGTCGACGTGAGGATGATCGCGCCCTGACTCGTGATGTTGCCCAAGTCGACCGAGTAGCGAAACGACGTTCCGGGCGGGACATTGGGGCCGGGTACGGACTTCCACGAGGTGAACGGCGACGTGGCGGTCGTATCACCGGGCGGCAGGCTCGTGGCCGAGTAGGTGTAGTACTGGACGTTCTGGTTCAGCCGGAACACGTAATCGTCGAGCCCTGCTTCGGCCGCGGCGAGCGCCGCGTTCCAGTCTTGGTCGTGTCGCGACAGCGGCAATGAGCCGACGGCATACGACATCGTGCCGGCAACCACCAGGAGGAGAACGAACGTGATCAACAGCACGGTCACCATGGCCACGCCGTCTTCGTTTCGCAGTCGCAGTCGCAGCTTCATCGATCGTTCACCTCAAGAAGAGTCGGCGGGGTTGTAGTAGACGTTGGGCAGCCTGGTTCGGTTGACGATGGTCGTGGCAGGGATGTTCGGGCTCGTGCTCTCGTTCACCGAGAGCGAGATGCCGATGGCGTTGACCAGCAGGCGATCCGTCGCGGTCAGGGGTACCGATCCCGAGGCGAAGGCCGCGGGCGTGCCGGAGCCGTCGTCGTAGTAGTAGGTGAAGATGGTCGTCGCGCTCGAGATCGACTTCGCCACGACCCGGGTCGTGTAGCTCCCCGAGTACACACAGGCGGGCGGCGTCCCGCCGGCCTGCGCCGCGAGGACTTGCTCCTTCACCTGCGTCGGATTGCTCGAGGTGTCGAGGAACAGATGCACGATGCTCGGGCACGGATCCGGACTCGTGGTGTTGAGGTTGAGGTTCGCGTAGAACCAGACCTCGGTCGCGCCGGCGTAGGGCGGCGCGGTTCCATTGCCGGTTCCGGGTGCGGGCGCGGTGGGCAGACCCTGCGAAGTCGAGCCGACGTCGAAGGGCGCCGTCGTCGAGGAGAGCCGCGTCGCCGTCCGGATGTCCTTGCTCGCGATGTCCATCAGCAGCCGGGCGCCTTCGAGGTTCTGAAGCCGGAGCCGGTCCCCCGTTGCCGCCTGCTGAAGCGAGACGAAGCTCTTCGTCGTGAACGCGAGCACGAGGCTGAGGATGGAGACCGTGATGACGAGCTCGACGAGGCTCACCCCCTCTTCGCGGTCGAACCGCGAGCGAAGCCGGGCCGGCCAACCGAGGATGCCGAGGGTGTGTCGCCGCCTCACCACTTGAACGTCACCGTCTGCATCGTCGAGCCGAGGGTCGCCCTGCACGGACTGCCGTTGGTTCCGCCCGTGCAGCTCGTGTGCGACGTGCCACTGAGCGTCGCCGTCAGCGTCCACAGGCCGTAGGGGAGGGAGACCACCAGCTGGCCGCTGGAGTTTGTATTTCCGAGGCTGTACGACTCGCCGCCCGCGCAGCCGGCGTCCGATGCGTGCGTCGCGGTGATCGCCACGTTCGAGCGGTTGCCGCCGGTGGTCGTCTGCGTCTTGACCGTGACCTTCGGCAGCGTGACGGTCCCCGAGCTCGCGCCCCCGGGGCTCACCGAGACCGTCGTGATGCCGGACGTGGGTTGGGCGTCCGCGCAGCTCCCGACCCAAGCCGAGTATCCGGACACGTACGGAAACAGGTTCGAGATCGCGAGCGGGTTGGCCGACCCGGTCACCACGAGCGTGCCGGTGGGCAAGAGGGAGGTGTTGCCGAGCGTGATCGGGGCATTGGCCACGCCCGCCGGCAAGGTCGCGCCGCTCGAGGCCGCGGTGGTCACGGTCACCGACGCGGCCTGGTCGTAGCTGAAGGCCGCGCTGTAGATCCCGTCCGCGTACACCGTGATGTTCTGCGAGGGATTGACGCTGCCCTGCATGTCGACGTATCCGCTTCGACTGATCGCCACCGTGTAGGCGTCGGGACTCAGGTTCGAGAAGAAGGCACACCCGCTGGACGACGTAGTCGAGGTCTTCACCGTGTTGCTGGAATCCGTGACGGTGACCGAGACGTTCGACACGCCGGTCGAGCCGCCGGCGTCGTAAATCTGCACCTCGATGTTGCCGGTGCCCGCCGGAGGCGCAAGGACGGTGGCCGACGTCACCGGCGCGACCCCCTGCATGTTCACCCACGTGATGGCGAGGCCGATCGCCAGGTACTGCAGCTTGGATCCCGACGCGATCCCGCAGTTGCCGCTCGAACCGGACTGGGTCACGTATTGCGTCGTCCGGGTCACCGTGTAGGCCACGGTTCCGACGGTTTGGGTCGTCACGGTCGTGCCGAGCGGAAGATCCTCGAAGTTGGTGCTGCGGATCGTGTCCATCTCCTGGGAGGCGAGGTTCGCCGCGACCGACCGCTGCCGGTTCTGCCGAGTGAGGTTGAGCGACGTGCTCATGCCCGCGACGACGCCACCGATCGCGATGGCGAAGATCATCATGGCGATGACCAGCTCCACGATCGTGAAGCCGCTCTCGCTGTGGTTTCCAAGTGCCGGCCGCCGCCGGAGCCGGTCGATCGCGCGCGTCATGGGCTCAGGTCCTCCCTGTCGCCCGATATGTCGGTCGATCGGGGGGCTCCCTGAAGCCCGATGGACCGAGATACCAAGGTTCGAGTACGCCCGTGGAGACGACGAAGGGCGGTCCCGTGTTGGGACCGCCCTTCGATCGTTGCAGCCTTGACGGTTACCAGCCGGAGGTTCCGGTGGTGCTGGCCGAGTCACCGGTGCAGGCGGTCGGGGAGGTCCAGTACGTGGTCACTCCCGCGGAGTCCCTGATCCCGAAGCACGTGCCCGAGACGGACATCCGTGCAGCGGCCCAGAGGGTCGCCGTCGGGGTCGTCATCACGCTCACGTTCGGGGCGGCGGTCGTCGACGCAGCGGTCTGGAAGGTCAGGTTGCCTTCGGCCCCCTGCATCCCCGCAACCGTGGCCGTCGCGTACGTGCTGTTGTCGGTGTAGATCGTCTTTGCCGCCACGAGCGAGTTCCGCAGATCGGACTGCGCCGCGCGGTTCTGCGCCCGCGTACGGGCGCCGAGGAACGTTGGCAGAGCGATGGCGACCAGGATGCCGATGATCAATACGACCACCATCAACTCGATGAGGGTGAAGCCTTGCTCTTCGCGAGCGCGCTTCAAGAGCCTCGAGAGCATCTGCCTTCGCCTCCTTCCCTTTGTTTGTGCGCGTCCACTTCCGGACGCGCGGTTCGCTTATCCTTCGGCACCCGAACGCAGCTGATGAAGGGGGCTCCAGGGGGAAAAGCGCTTCGGTCAGACGGCCTACCAACGATCGGGTAGCGGGGGGACCCGCTTCGCGGACGGGCTACTGGATCAGCTTGATGATGTTGAACATCGGCATGTAGAGCGAGATGACGGCCGCTCCCACGCACGATCCAATGATCGCGATCAAGATGGGCTCGATCAGTGACGTCAGGGCGTCCACCGTCGCCTCGACCTCCTGGTCGTAGAAGGTCGCGACCTTCTCGAGCATCGAGTCGATCTGTCCGGTCTCCTCCCCGATCGCGATCATCTGGACGACCATCGACGGGAACACGTTGTATTTGCCCAGCGGCCGGGCGATGGACTCTCCTTCGCGGACGCTCGACTGGACGTCGTTGACCGCCTTGGAGATGGTTCGGTTGTTGACCGTGTCGGCCACGATCTCGAGGGCGTGAAGGATGGGGACGCCGGCGCGGAGCAGCATCGACAACGTGCTCGAAAACCGCGAGAGCGCCACCTTCTGGAAGAGCTGCCCGAAGATCGGGATGCGAAGCTTCATTCCATCGATGACTGCGCGGCCCTTATCGGTCTTCTTGTACCGCTTGAACGCGAACCGGAATCCGAAGACACCGATGAGCACGCCCCACCAGTACGACATCAGGCCATTGGACAGGGCAAGAAGGCTCCGGGTCGGCAGCGGGAGCTCGCCGCCGAGCTGGCCGTAGATGGTCTTGAACTGCGGGACGACGAATACGAGCATCCCGATCATGATCAACGTCACGAGGCCGACCACCGCGACCGGGTAGGCCATCGCCGACTTGATCTTGCCGCGAAGCCGAACCTCGCCCTCGAGCATGGACGCCAGTCGCAACAGCACCATCTCGAGCGACCCACCCGTCTCGCCGGCACGGACCATCGAGACGTAGAGATCGTTGAAGACCTTCGGATGCTGTGCCAGGGCGCCGGACAGCGACTTGCCCTGCTCGACGTCGAGCCGGACCCTGGTCAGGACCCTGGCGAATTCGGAGTTCTGCGTCTGCTCCGACAGGATCGTGAGGGCGCGCAGGATCGGCAGCCCCGAGTTGACCATCGTCGCGAACTGGCGCGACGCCACCGCCAACTCCTTGAGCTTGACCTTCTTCGACGTGATGTTGATCTGGAGGTTGATGCCCTTGTTCTGGCGGCCGACCTCGATCGGCGTGAAGCCCTGCTCCCGCAGCCGTCGAAGAACCAAGGCCTCGCTGTCGGCGACGAGCGTGCCGGTAACGAGCTTTCCCTGGTTGTCACGGCCCTTGTAGCGATAGGTCTCGGCCATCTCAGAACTCCGACATCATTCCGCCGCCGAAGCCGCCGACCAGACGCTGCAGCTCCTCAGGATCGTGGCACCGCTCGTAGGCGAGCGCCGATGTGATCCGCCCGGACTTCACGAGCGCCGACAGCGCCATGTCCATCGTCTGCATCCCGTAGCGGCCGCCCGACTGCATCGTCGAGTAGATCTGGTGGACCTTGCCCTCGCGGATCAGGTTTCGCACGGCGGGCGTGGCGATCATGACCTCGCAGGCGGCGGCACGCGAGGTGCCGTCCGCGGTCGGGATCAGCTGCTGGGTGACGACGCCCTGCAGCGTGGTCGAGAGCTGGACGCGCACCTGTTGCTGCTGGTGCGGCGGGAACACGTCGATGATCCGGTCGATCGTCTGGGGCGCGTCCTGCGTGTGCAGCGTCGCAAAGACGAGGTGACCGGTCTCGGCGGCGGTGATCGCCGTCGTGATCGTCTCGAGGTCGCGGAGCTCGCCGACGAGGATGACGTCGGGGTCCTGGCGCAGCACGTGCTTCAGTGCCGGCGCGAACCCGTGCGTGTCGGTGCCGACCTCGCGCTGGTTGACGATGCACGACTTGTGCTTGTGCAGGAACTCGATGGGATCCTCGATCGTCATGATGTGGCCGTGACGTTCCTCGTTGACGATGTCCACCATGGCCGCGAGCGTTGTCGACTTCCCCGAGCCCGTCGGACCGGTTACGCAGACGAATCCGCGCTGGTACCGAGCCAAGTCCTTCACGACGGAAGGCAACCCGAGCTCGTCGACGCTCTTGATACCGTAGGGGATCACGCGAAAGACCGCGCCGAGCGCGTCTCGCTGCATGAACACATTTACCCGGAATCGGGCACGCCCGGGGAGCGAGTAGGACATGTCCAGCTCGAGTTGCTGCTCGAAACGCTCGCGCAGCTTCTGGGGCAGGATCGCGTAGATCATCGTTTGCAGCGCCTTCGGAGTGAGCAGCGGGTACTCCTCGACGCGGCGGAGGTCACCGTTGATCCGGACCGTCGGAGCCGCTCCGGCCGTCAGATGCAAGTCCGATCCATCCAGTTCGAGCAGTGCGCCGAGCAGTTCGGGAATCGGAATCTGAATGTCCTGGTCTTCTTGTGCGACCGTGCTCATCGTCACTTCACCACCCTCGCCACTTCCTCGATCGATGTAAGTCCCGAACGAACCTTGACGAGGCCGTCCTCGCGAAGCGTCACCATGCCCTGCGCGATCGCGGCGGTCTTGATCGTCTCCGACGACGCGCGTTCGACGGTGAGCCGTTCGATCTCCTCGTTCACCTGCATGACCTCGTAGAGGCCGATCCGGCCGCGATAGCCCGTGTTGGAGCACGCCTGGCACCCGGCCGCACGGAACAGGCTCTTGATCTCGGCCCGGTCCGCGTCCAGGAAGCCGGCCTCCTCGAGCTCGGGGCCCTCAGGCTTGTATTCCTCCTTGCAGCGCTCGCAGAGCTTCCGCGCAAGGCGCTGGGCGACGATGCAGTCGATCGCCGACGCGACCAGGAACGTCTCCACGCCCATCTCCGTGAGGCGCGTGAGCGCCGACGCGGAGTCGTTCGTGTGGAGCGAGCTGAGCACGAGGTGACCGGTAAGCGCCGCCTCGATGGCGATCGTCGCGGTCTCGGTGTCGCGGATCTCCCCGATGAGCACGATGTCGGGGTCCGCTCGCAGGATCGATCGCAGGGCCGACGCGAACGTCAGCCCGGCCTTCGGGTTGACCTGCATCTGGTTGGTCCCCGCGAGGCGGTACTCGACGGGGTCCTCGACCGTGATGATGTTCTTGTCTTCCTGGTTGAGGATCTTGAGCGTCGAGTACATCGTCGTGGACTTCCCGGAGCCCGTCGGACCCACCACGAGGATGGCGCCGTAGGGCTTGCTGAAGGACTCCGAGAACCGCTTGTAGGAAGACTGCAGGAAGCCGAGCTCCTCAAGCTTGAGCAGGCCGCTGCTCTTGTCGAGCACGCGGATCACGACCTTCTCGCCGTAGACGGTCGGAAGCGTGGCGACGCGAAGGTCCAGCTGCCGGCCTCCGACTTTCATCGAGATCCGGCCGTCCTGCGGGACGCGCTTCTCGGCGATGTTGAGGTCGGCCATGACCTTGAGACGGCTGATCAGCCCACCCTGGATGTTCTTGGGGGCCGGCGGCATCGGCTCGTGCAGCACGCCGTCGACCCGGAAACGGATCCTGACGTTCGTCTCACCGGGCTCGATGTGGACGTCCGAGGCACGGTCGCCGACCGCCTGCGTCATGATCGCGTTGACCAGCTTGACGATCGGGGCGTCCTCGAGCGCCGCCTCGAGCTCTTCCGTGTCGCCTTCGAGGGACTCCGCGACGACGCTCGCCAGCGCCTCGACCTGGGAGTCCATGCCGGAGAACCGCTGGATCGCCTGTTCCACGTCGCTCGCGGTGGCGACCAGGGGCTGAACCTCCCGGCCGGTGATCGTGCGGATGTCGTCGAGTGCGTAGACGTTGGTCGGATCGGACATCGCGACGAGCAACTTCCCGTCGCGCTCTCCGATCGGGAGCGCCCGGTACCGGCGCGAGAGTCCCTCGGGAAGCAGGACGGTCACCGTCGCGTCGATCGGGTACTCGGTCAGGTCCACGAACTCGAGACCGACCTGCTCGGACAGCGCGCGAACGAGGTCGGGCTCACCGATGAACCCCATGTCGATGAGGACCCGCCCGAGCGCCTTCGGCGTGCGGCGGTGCTCCTCCAGGGCGCTGTCCAGCTGCTCCTGGGTGATATGGCCGAGCTCGATGAGGATCTGGCCCAGTTGCTTCGTCTTGCGCTTGGTCGTCGTCATCCTGGGGACTTGGTCCCTTTCGGTCTAGGTCGGGGGGTCCTCACCCAGGAACTTCGTCATCGGGACGGTCCACCTGAAGCAGCCCCGTGAACTCTTTCGCGAGCAGGAACCGGTCGATCTCCGACTCGTCCCCGTCCCCCCCCTGGGGGAGCTGGGAGGGTGAGTCCATCTGCTCGGCGGATGCCAGGAGAATCTCCATCTCCGGCTCCCTCTCGGTCTGGATCTGCGGCCGGATCTCTGGCTCTGGCCGGACCTCCGGCCGGATCTCTGGCAGGATCTTTGGGGCCTGCGGAGCCTCGAGATCGAGGGCCGTCTGGCCAGGCGTGACCAGCGGGAACGCCTCATCCGGCTCCGCCGGGGGCCGATTCGGCTCGATCGGCTCGATCGGGGCCGGCGGGGGCGGCGGGGCCGCGGCGGCAGCGTGATCGGGATCCCCGGGCCCCAGGCTCACCTGGCCGCGCGACCGCTCGGCCTCGACCAGGACGTCTTCGATCCGGTCGATCAGGACACCGGGCCGCACGCCGGGGACCGCCACCGCGAAGGCCGAGTAGGGGCCCCGGTGGACAAAGGCCCAGATGGCCGTGGGGAACTCGACGACGCCCCGTTCGGACTCTCCGAGCCCCGCGAAACGGAGCCAGGCAGATTTGGCCAGGCCCTCATCCTCGTCGGGATAGCTGCCGAGAACGAAGCCGTCGCGCGACAGGATGAGGCATCCACGAACCTCCGTGACGGAGTCCGCGATGCGCTGAGCAAACGAGGCGTAGGCGTCCACCTACGGACAACATCGTCGGCCAACCTGCCGAGGTTGAATCCGTCAGGCCCGAATCAGCGAGGTTCGCCGAGCTCGGCCAGGGCCGCGGCCGACATGGACTCCAGTGGGGGCCGTCGCCCCGTCCACAGCTCGAACGAGAGCGCCGCCTGATGCAACAGGAGTCCGAGCCCGCCGAACCACGGCGCGCCCACGGAACGAGCCGCGACGAGGAGTGGCGTCACCACCGGCTCGTACAGCAGATCGACGACGACCGTACCGGCGCCCAGGGGCGGCGTCGGCAGCATCTCGCCCGAAGCACCGAGCGGGGTCGCATTCACGACGAGGTCGGCGGGCTCGCGGGCGGCCGAGTCGAACGGCACCACCGAGACCTCCAGCGGCAACCCCTCGATCGCGCCGGCGAGCGCCTCGGCCCGGGCCGCGTCGCGCGCCGCAACGACGAGGCGGGCGAGGCCGCCCCGCGCCAGTGCGAGCGCGCACGCCCGGGCGGCGCCGCCCGCGCCGAACACCAGAGCGACCCGGCCTCGCGGGTCGAACCCCGCGTCGTCCGCGAGAAAACGCTCGAACCCGGTCACATCGGTGTTGTGACCGGCCAGCATGCCGCCGGCGACGACGATCGTGTTGGCCGCACGAAGCCGCTCCGCGTCCTCGGAGCGGGAGTCCGCGAGCCCGGCAGCCTCGGTCTTGTGCGGCATGGTCACGTTCGCGCCGGCAAAGCCAAGGCGCCGGAGCCCCTCGAGCGCCGCGCCCAGGCGGCCGGGCTCGACCGGCAGCGGCACGTACGCCCAATCCATTCCCATGTCTCGGAATGCCGCGTTGTGGATCGCCGGGGACAAGCTGTGCTCGACCGGCCAGCCGATGATCCCGACGAGACGGGTGGTCCCGCGGATCCAACGCGCGGAGGCCCAGGACGCGGACCCAAAGGGTGCGGACGAGCTCTCAGCCGAGGCAGTCATTGACGTTGCGAAGATGGTCCGCGTAGGTGGTGGCGAACCGGTGGGAACCGTCGGCGCCGCAGAGCACGTAGTAGAAGTAGTTCGTCGAAGCCGGGTGCAGCGCCGCCTTGAGCGATTCCTCCCCCGGGCTCGCGATCGGGGTCGGAGGCAGCCCCGTTCGAAGCCGCGTGTTGTACGGGCTGTCGGACGCGAGGTCGGAATCGCTCAGCGACCCGTCCGGCGTGGGGTCGTCGTACAACAGCGTGGCGTCGATGCCCAGCGCCATCCCCTTGCGCAGCCGGTTGTAGATGACGGAGGCGATCAGCGCGCGGTCGCGCTCGACCCTGGCCTCCTTCTCGATCATGGACGCCACCGTCACGACCTCGTACGGCGTCAGGCCAAGTCGCCGAGCGCCCGTATTCAGATGCAGGGTCTTCGCCTCCTTGCGAAACGCCCGAAGCATCATCTGGATCACCACGAGCGGGTCGGTTTCCCTCTTGGGAACGTCGTACGTCGCGGGGAACAGGAAGCCTTCGGCCGACGTGGCCGACGCCGGGAGATATGGCGGGAGCGCCACGCCCGGCTCCTCGAGCGCGGCGGAGAACGCCTTCACCGGGATGCCGACGTCCTCGTGAACCCGGTCGGCGATCTGGGTGAGCCGGTAGCCCTCCGGGATCGTGACCCGCACCGTCGGCACCTTGGCGGGCGGTGTCGTGAGCACGTCGAGGATCTCGTCGAGGGTCATCCCGCGCGTCAGCCGGTAGGTCCCGGCCAGAATGCCGTCGGCCTTCCCGGATCCGCGCAGGAACAGATCCATGACGAACCCCTGGCATGAGACGAGGCCGGCGTCGTGCAGCGAACGCACCACGTCCTTGCCCGTGGACCCGTCCTCGACCTTGAACTCGACGGCCGAAGCCGGACCGCCGGGAGGACGCTGACAGCCCGTGTAGTAGCGGGCCGCTCCCACCGCGCCGGCGACGAGAACCAGCAGGACAACGAGGAGCGCTGCGAGGACGCCGCGCCGCGGACGCTCTCGCTCGCGGCGGCGCTGGTCCCGGTCGGCCTCCATGCGGACCGAGGATACGCGGACCTGTCACCTTGCCGGAGGCTGCGCGTCCAGCCAGGCCTGCAGGATCACCGTCGCCGCCGTCTGGTCGACCGCGGCTCGCCGCCGTCCCGCGGAGGCCCCGGTGGCTCTCAGCAGGCGCTCCGCCTCGACCGTGGAGAGCCGTTCGTCGTGCAGCTCCACGGGGATCGAGAGTCCCGAGCGAAGCGCACCGGCGAACCCCTCGGCTTGCTGCGCGCGGGGGCCGGTCGCGCCGGACATGGAGCGCGGCAGCCCGACGACGACCAGCGTGATGCCCCGTTCCTTCACGATCCCGGCGATGGCGAGCAACTCGCCGGGCGGCTGGCCGACGAGGATCGTGCCGAGCGGGACTGCCGTTCTGCGCTCGGAATCCGAGATCGCGGTCCCGATCCGGGCATCCCCCAGGTCCAACCCGAGCACGGGGCCGGGGGAGCCCGTCCCGGAGCTCATCCGGCGTCGAGGATCTCCCGCAGACGGGCGGGGATCCCCCCAAGCGCCTCCGGGACCGAGCCGCCGTCGGGGCCGCCGGCGTTGGCCAGCACGTCCTTGCCGCCGGCTCCGCCGCCGATCACCCGGGCCGCGGTCTCGAGCACCTTGGGCGCCGTGAGCCCCAGGTCGACCGCCGGCTTCGTCGCCGCCGCGACCAGCATGGCCTTGCCGGCCTCGGCGTTGCCGATGACGACGACGGCCGGACGTGAGGCCATCCGGTCCCGAACCTTCTGTGCCAGCTCACGCAGACCGCCGGGATCCTCGCCGGGAACCTCGGACACGACGAGCGCAACGCCGTCCACGGCCGTCGCCCCGTCGGCGAGCGACGCGACGAGGGCCCCCCGGTCGCCGGCGCGGAGACCGCCCAGCTCGTTTCGAAGCCGTTTGTTCTCCTCGACGACCCGCCGCGCCTGTTCGATCGCCGCCGAGGGATCCGAAGAGCCGAGGGCCTGCACGAGCCCGCGCAACAAGGCGCGCTCGGCATTGATCTCGCGGAGCGCGTCGGGTCCGACGAGGGCCTCCACGCGCCGCATGCCGGCCCCGATCGAGCTCTCGCCCAGGATCCGGATGACCGCGACGCTGCCCGTTCGGGCGACGTGCGTGCCGCCACAGAGCTCGCGCGAGTAGTCGCCGATCTCGACGACGCGAACGAGGTCTCCGTACTTCTCGCCGAACAGGGCGATCGCTCCCAGCGACTTCGCCTCGTCCATCGTGGTCTCGAAGATCGCGACCTGGTCGTCGCGAGCGAGCCGGCGGTTCGCCTCCAGCTCCGCCTCTTCGAGGACCTCCTGCGGGACGGGGCTCGGATGCGGGAAGTCGAAGCGCAGGCGGCCGGGTGCGACCAGCGAACCGGCCTGGCGCGCGTGATCGCCCAGGACGTGTTTGAGCGTCCAGTGCACGACATGGGTCGACGTGTGGGAACGTGCGGTCGCCTCTCGCCGCAGACGGTCGATCTCGGCGATCGCGTCCTGCCCCGCCCGAACCTCGCCGGACTCCACGACCCCGATGTGCGCGATCGCGTCGGGTCCGGCCCACTGCGCGTCGTTGATCCGGACCAGTCCCGTCTGGGTCCTCACGACGCCGTGGTCCCCGACTTGGCCACCACTCTCGGCATAGAACGGCGTTCGCCCGAGGAACAGCCGGACCTCGGCCCCTTCTTCTGCGGACTCGAGCTGCACGTTGTCCGGGTCGAGCAACGCGACGATCGGCCCTTCCGCCTCCGGCTGGGCATACCCCAGGAACTCGGTCGGCGGCACGGCGCCGGCCTCGCTCCCGACGGTGATGCGTTTCGCCGCCTTTCTCGCGCGCCGTCGCTGCTCCTCCAGCAGCTCCGCGAACCGTTCTCCGTCGACGTCGAGGCCGGCCTCCTCCGCCACCTCCTGCGTCAGCTGGAGCGGGAAGCCGAACGTGTCGGAGAGCTTGAAGGCCACGTCGCCCGAGAGCCGCGGACGATGCTTCGACCCGCCGCCGGATGCCCGCACGCCGTCGATCTCGCCCTCGAGCAGCTGCATACCCTGACGCAGGGTCCTCGAAAAGCGCTCTTCTTCCGAGTCGACCACCTGCTCCACGAACGCTCGTTGCTCCCGGAGCTCCGGGTAGGCGTCCCCGAACTCGGCGACCACGATCTCGACCAGCGGATCCATCACGGCGGTGCCGGCGCCGAGGCGGCGCGCGTGCAGCAGCACGCGTCGAAGCAGCCGGCGCAGGATGTAGCCGCGACCCTCGTTGGCCGGCTGCACGCCGTCGGCGACCAGGAAGGCAGCTGCCCGCGCGTGCTCCGCGACGATGCGGATCGAGACGTCGTCACGCTCGTCCGCGCCGTAGTGCTTGCCCGACAGCGACTCGACTGCCTCGATGATCGGCGTGAACAGATCCGTGTCGAAATAGCTGGCCGCGTCCTGCATCACCATGGCGACACGCTCGAGCGAGGACCCCGTGTCGACGTTCATGCCGGGCAGCGGCCCGACGACCTCACCGGACGCGTCCACCTGATCCTGCATGAACACGAGGTTCCAGATCTCCACGAACCGTTCCTCGTCGGCGTCGGGACCGCCGTCGATTCCGTACTTGGCGCCCCGGTCGACGAAGATCTCGCTGCACGGCCCGCCCGGACCCGCACCATGGGTCGACCAGTAGTTGGCCGGCTCCCCCTCGGCATCGAACTTCCCCCGCCGCACGATCCGTTCGGGCCGGAGCCCCGCGAGATCGACCCAGGCCGCGGCCGAGTCCTCGTCCTGCTCGAAGACCGTCACCCACAACCGGTCGTGATCGATCCCATATCCCTGCGTGATCAGCTCGTGCGCCCAGGCGATCGCCTCCGCCTTGAAGTAGTCCGCGAACGAGAAGTTGCCGAGCATCTCGAAGAACGTGAGGTGTCGTGCATCGTGACCGACGTTTTCGATGTCGTTGGTGCGCATGACCTTCTGGGCCGTGACGGCGCGGCGGTACGGCGGCTCGGCCTGACCCAGGAAGTACGGGATGAACTGGTTCATCCCGGCATTCGTGAGGAGCAGACCCGACTCGGGCGGCGGGATCAGCGGGCTCGAGGGGACGCGTCGGTGCGCCCGTTCCTCGAAGAACGAGAGAAAGCGCTCGCGGATTTGGCGGCCGTCCACGGCGGAGAGTCTAGCCCCGGCCCTCGAGGCGTCGGCTCGCCGGGCGGCCGCTCAGGCGGCGGGCGGACGTCGGCCGGCGTCGTCCACGTCGATGAACTCCTCGCGGAGCTCGCGTTCGCGCATCTCCATGGCTCGCCGACCCTCTTGCAGGGACTCGGCCACGAGCTTCGACAGGTCGAGCATGCCGCCTCTCGCCTCGCGGGCGATGGAGGTCGGCGCGAAGCGATCCGCCTGTCGCTTGGCCCAGCGGGATGCGAGAACGGCGCCGGTGGCGCCCAGGCCGAGACCCGCGGCGACCCAGAAGAAGCGGCGCATCTAGGACTTCTTCTTGGACTTGGACTTCGCCTTCGAGAAGCCCTTGCGAAGACCGGCGCCGATGCTGATCACCTTGATGATCGGACTCGCGGCCGCCTGCTCGACGAGCCCGGAGAGCTTCTCCACCCGCCCGACGATTTGGGTGGCCGAGACGAGCATCGTGTCGACGCGGTCGATCTCGCGGTTCGTCTTCTCCACCGACGTCTTGACCTCGCGAAGAAGCGGGACGGTCTCCTCGCGCATGGCGTCGATGGTCAGCTTGGTGCTCTCGAGCACGCGAAAGGTGTTGAGCAGCACGACGCACAGGAAACCGACGAGCACGACCCAGCCGACGGCGAGGACGATCAAGGCCACATCACCACCCGTGAGCGCCAGGAGCGTCATCCCCGTCCTCCGTTCGTCCGTCTCGGCCGTTGCGGGCCCGCGTTTCGGGCCCGATTGTCTCCGGCTCCGTAGCATACCGGCGGCGGGCGGGCGGCCCACCCGCCCCGAGCCGGTCGGCGTCCTACGAGCCCCCCGGCTCCGCGGGACTGCCGCTGCCCGGCTCCACCTCGACATCGGCGCCCATCCCGGACGGCTCGTAGTAGCGGCGTCCTTCGAATCGCTCGGGCCGGTACGCCTGCTCGACATGGTGGCCGGGCTCGTCGTGGGGGTATCGGTAGCCTTCCCCGTGGCCCAGCTTCCTGGCGCCGGGGCCCGAGGCGTCGCGCAGGTGGGGCGGGACGGACTCGGCGCCGGCAGCGTCCTCCTGCGCGCGGCCGAGCGAGACGATGACGCTGTTCGACTTTGGCGCCCGCGCGAGATACAGCGTGGCTTCGGCGAGGTTGATCCTGGCCTCCGGCAGGCCGACGTGCTCGACCGCCTGGGCCGCGGCCACCGCCACGACGAGCGCCATCGGGTCAGCGAGGCCCACGTCCTCGCTCGCGTGGACGATCAGGCGGCGGGCGACGTAGCGCGGGTCCTCCCCCGCCTCGAGCATCCGAGCCAGCCAGAAGAGCGCGGCGTCGGGATCGGATCCACGGATCGACTTGATGAATGCGCTCACGACGTTGTAGTGCTGGTCTCCCTGGCGGTCGTACACGATCGGCTTCTTCTGCATCGCGTCGGCGACCCGGTCGCGGGTCAGCTCGGCGATCCCGGCGGCCCGCGCGGCGATGGCGGCCGCCTCGAGCCCTGCGAGCGCGGTTCGGGCATCGCCGCCGGATGCCTCCACCAGGTGCCCGAGCCCTTCGTCGTCGATCGTCAGCCCGTCCGCACCCAGCCCTCGTTCGCGGTCGGTGAGCGCCCGTGCGACCAGCTCGCGCAGGTCGTCCTCACCGAGCGGCTCGAGCCGAAGCAGCAGACACCGTGAGAGCAGCGGCGTGTTGAGCGAGAAGAACGGGTTCTCGGTCGTGGCCCCGATCAGGGTGACGGTGCCGTCCTCGACCGCCGGCAGCAGGACATCCTGTTGGGACTTGGACCAGCGATGGACCTCGTCGACGAAGAGCACGGTTTGGAACAGGCCGCCCCGCGCCCCCTCGACGATCTTGCGCGCATCCGCCACCCCGGAGGAAACCGCCGACAGCTGGGCGAGATGGGCCCCGACCTCGGCGGCGAGCAGGTGGGCAAGGGTCGTCTTCCCGCTGCCGGACGGACCCCAAAGGATCAGCGACGGGAGATGGCCCGCCTCGAGCATCTGCGTGAGCGCCAGCCCCGGCCCGATGAGATGCCGCTGACCGACGAACTCCTCGAGCGAGCTCGGACGCATCCGGGCCGGCAGGGGCGCCTCATGCATCCGTTTTGGAGATCACATGGTCGGGCCGAATCCGGTACACGACACGAACCTGCCCGACGCGCGGCGTCCACGGCTCGCCGTCGTGGTAGCGACGGTTGAGAGCGTCGATGTGCGCCTCGGCCTCCGGCCCGGTCTCGATCGCAACGACGGTGCCCTGCACCGAGAGATACCGGTACGGATCGGACTGTTCGTGAATCGAGACGGCGACCCGCGGGTCGCGGCGGATGTTCCGATCCTTGCGGCGCCCGACGGCGGAGTTGACGAGGATCCGTCCCTCGTCGTCGGCGTCGACCCAGACCGGCGCCACGTGCGGCGCGCCGTCGGGGTCGATCGTGACGAAATGGGCGAAGTTCTTGCCCCGCAAGAGCTTCAGGTCATCCTCACTCAGTGTGCTCATCCACCCTCCCCCCGAGGCGCCGAGGGCGGCTCGGCGAGCCGGATCCCGAGCGACCGCAGCTGCTCGGGGTCGACCGGCGCCGGAGCGCCCGTGAGCGGATCCGCACCCGACTGCGCTTTTGGAAACGCCGTGACCTCGCGGATCGCGTCCTTGCCGGCGAGCAGCATGACCAGCCGGTCGATGCCGAGCGCGATCCCGCCGTGCGGGGGCGCCCCGAACCGGAATGCCTGCAGCAGGTGTCCGAACTGGGCTTCGGTCTCGTCGGGTCCAAGGCCGAGCACGCCGAAGACGCGCGCCTGCACGGCCGGGTCGTGGATCCGGATGCTGCCGCCGCCCAGCTCGTACCCGTTGAGCACGAGGTCGTACGCGCGAGCCGTTGCGGTGGCCGGATCGAGGTCGTCGGTCGCGGGGGCCGTGAAGGGGTGGTGCACGGAGACCCACTTTCCCTCCTCGTCGCTCCATTCGAACAGCGGCGGCTCCGTCATCCAGCAGTAGGCCCACGTTCCCTCGCCGATCAGACCCAGCCGGTCGGCAAGCGCGCGTCGCAGCCCGTCGAGCGCGACGTTCACGCGGTCGAGGCGGTCGGCGACGATGCAGACGAGGTCACCCGCGCCGGCGCCCGTGGCGCCGAGCACGGATGCGATCTCGTCGGGCGACAGATGCTTTTCGACCGGCGAGCGAACGGTGCCGCCGTCGCCGACGACCAGCCACACGAGACCGGCGGCGCCCCGTCCTTTGGCGTCCTGCACTAGCTGGTCGAGCTCGGACCGGCTGAACGAGCCCGCGCCCGGCGCGGCGAGGCCCTTGATCGCGCCACCCGAAGCGAGCGCCGAGGCGAACACGCCGAACGAGGTTCCTTCGAACGCCGCCGACAGGTCCGCCAGCTCCATCCCGTAGCGCAGGTCCGGCTTGTCCGAGCCGTAGCGCGACAGCATCTCCGCGTACGTCATGCGGGGAAACGGCTGCGGCACCTCGGCACCCACCAGACGCCGGACGATCTCCGCGTACAGCGGCTCGATCAGCGACTGAATGTCCGCCTCGTCGACGAACGACATCTCCACGTCCAGCTGCGTGAACTCGAAGCTCCGGTCGGCGCGCGGCGCCTCGTCGCGGAGGCAGCGGACGATCTGGTAGTAGCGATCCTGGCCCGCCACCATCAGCAGCTGCTTGAGCTGCTGCGGCGACTGCGGCAGCGCGTAGAACGTGCCGGGCCACAGCCGTGACGGCACGAGGAAGTCGCGGGCCCCCTCGGGCGTGCTCCTCGTGAGCAGCGGGGTCTCGACTTCGACGAACCCGTGCTCGTCCATGTAGTCGCGGATCGTCTTGACCGTGTCGTGACGCAGACGAAGGATCCGCGTCATCTCCGGACGGCGAAGATCCAGGTACCGGTACTTGAGGCGCAGCTCTTCCCCCGCCTCGATCCGGTCTTCGATGGGAAAGGGCGGCGGCTCGGCGGCCGAGAGCACCTCGAGCCCTGCGGCGACGACCTCGACGTCGCCGGTCGCGAGGTTCGGGTTGGCCATTCCCGGGGGCCGCAACCGCACGGAGCCGGTGACGCGCACGACGTCCTCGGCGCCCAGATTCTGGGCGGCGGCGTGGGCGGCGGCGGCCTGCTCCGGGTGAAAGACAACCTGGACGGCGCCCTCGCGGTCGCGGAGGTCGATGAAGGTCACGCCCCCGTGGTCGCGACGCCGGGCGACCCACCCGCAGAGGGCAACCTCGGTCCCGGCGTGCTCGGCACCCAGCTGTCCGCAGGCGTGCGTGCGCATGGCCGTGCTCATGTCGCTCACGAGGTTCCTCCCGCCGCGGAGAGCCGGCCGACCGCTTCGGCCGCGGGCACCGTCTCCTGCATCCCGTCGGCGAGCCGTCGAAGCGTGACCGACCCCGCCTCCCGCTCACGCTCACCCAGGATCGCGACGAACGCGGCGCCGGCGCGATCCGCCATCCGCAGCTGGGCCTTGAGCGGCCGCTCCTCGAACGAGGCCCCCGACGGCACGCCGGCGTCCCGCAGCTCGCGCACGAACGCCGAGGCCGCATCGGCCGAGCCAGGGCCGATACCGACGACGAAGCAGAGCCCTCCGGCTCGCTCGGGGGCGGGCAGCGACTCGCGCTCCATCGCCAGCAGGACTCGGTCGAGTCCCATGCCGAAGCCGACCCCCGGCGTCGGCGGTCCTCCGAGCAGCTCGGCGAGGCCGTCGTATCGTCCGCCGCCGCACACCGTCTCCGCCTGCGTGCCGGCGAGCGAGGGCGCCACGAACTCGAACGCGGTTCGCGTGTAGTAGTCGAGGCCGCGAACCAGGCTCGGCGCAAGCTCGAAGGCGACGCCCTCGGCCGCAAGCCCGGCGCGAACGGCCCCGAAGTGCTCCGCGCACGGCGCGCACAGATGATCGGAGACGGCCGGGGCGGCCAGGACGAAGTCCTTCTGTCCGTCCACCTTGCAGTCGAGCACCCGGAGCGGGTTGGTGCGGAGCCGGCGCCGGCAGTCGTCGTCGAGATCGTCCAGGTGCGGCTCCAGATACGCCACGAGCAGCCCCCGATACGCCGGCCGGCAGACCTCGTCGCCGATGGAGTTGAGATGCAGCACCGCATCGAGCCCGCGCCCGCGCAGATACCGGTCTGCCGTCGCGACGACCTCCACGTCGGCCGCGGGCGATTCGGCTCCGATCGTCTCCACCCCGAAGACGCGGAACTCGCGCAGACGTCCGGCGCCCGGGCGGTTGTGCCGGTAGTTCGCGTTGACGTAGTAGCTCTTGAACGGCGCCGGCAGCTCCTGCGTGTGCGCCAGATAGGCGCGCACCACCGGCGCGGTGCTCTCGGGGCGAAGGGTCAGCGATCGCCCGGCCTTGTCCTCGAACGTGTACATCTCCTTCGTCACGACGTCCGACGTCTCGCCGGAGGTCCGTGAGAACAGCTCCGTGTGCTCGAATGCCGGGGTCTCGACGTAGCGGTATCCGAACAGCGCCGCCACGCGATGGGCTTCGTCCTCGAGCGCCAGCATCGCCTCCGAGCGCGGCGGCAGGAGGTCGTCGGTGCCACGCGGCGGAGCGATCTCCATCACACAAGCTCCCGCAGGAACGGGTTGGAGGCGCGCTCCCGCCCCACCGTCGTTCGCGATCCGTGGCCGGGAAAGACCTCCAGTGCGTCCGGCAGCAGCAGGAATCGCGACAGGCTTTCCCGCATCAGCACCGGGTCGGAATTCGAGAAGTCGGAGCGCCCGATCGAGCCCGCGAAGACGAGGTCCCCGGAAAGGACCATCAGGTCTTCGTCGACACGGAAGCAACAGTGGCCGGGGGTGTGCCCCGGCGTGTGGAGCACCTCGATCGACATGCCGCCGAGGGAGAGCACCTCTTTGTCCCGGACGGGCCGCAGGTCGCGCGCGGGCTCGAGCGTCTCCGCGAACTCGCCCCACGCCTTGGGGTCGTGAAACGCGAGCGCGTCCGCCTCGTGGATGTAGACGGGAAGGTCCCCGGCGAAGATGCCGGCCTGCCAGGCATGATCGAGATGGGCGTGGGTGAGCAGCACCGCGACGGGATTGATCCCGGCGCGGTCGAGCATCGAGTGGATCGTCTCGGGCTCGAACCCGGGGTCGACGACCACCGCGCCGTCCGAGGTCCGGGAGGCAAGCAACCAGCAATTGGTCCCGTAGGGATTGGCATCGAAGACGTCCAGATACGTGAGCGGGACCATGGGCGGCGTCATCTTAGCCGGTGCCTCTGCGGGCCCCGGCCGGAGCCGGGACTAGGCTGTCATCGTGGAGCGCGCGGTGATCCTGTTCGACGACGACTGCGGCTTCTGCCGCTGGTCGGTGGTGAAGCTGCAGCGCTGGGATCGCGGCCACCGGCTCCGCCCACTTGCGTTGCAGACCGAGGAGGCCACCAGCCTGCTCGGTCCGATGGATCCGCAGACCAGGATGGCCTCCTGGCACCTGGTCACCGCCGACGGGCGCGTCCACTCCGGAGGGGATGCGGTGGCTCCCCTCGCCCGGCTCCTGCCCGCGGGAGCTCCGATCGCGGCGCTCGCGCGGACCTTCCCGGCGGCGACCTCGGCGGCCTATCGGTGGGTGACTCGGCACCGCGACGGACTGGGTCGCGCAGTCGGCCAGCGGGCCTGTTCGGTCCAGCCGAGGAACGGCTAGCTCGTCCCGGTCTCCAGCACCAAGGTGAGCGGACCGTCGTTCACGAGCTCGACCGCCATGTCCGCCCCGAAACGACCGCGGGACACCGCGATGCCGCGCGACTCGAGCGCGGCCGCGAACGCCTCGACCCGCTCCGCGGCCAGCGGTGGATCCTCCGCGGCGGTCCACGAAGGCCGCCGGCCCTTCGACAGGTCGCCGTAGAGCGTGAACTGGGAGACGACCAGCGCTTCGCCTCCCACGTCGGTGATGTCGAGGTTCGTCTTGCCCTGTTCGTCGGCGAACACCCGGAGCGTGGCGATCTTGGCCGCCAGGCGTTCCGCGTCCTCGGGCACGTCACCCCGGCCGACACCGACGAGCAACAGCAGCCCGCGTCCGATCGCCGCGATCTGGCCGCCGTCGACGCCGACGCTCGCCCGGGTCACCCGCTGCAGGACGACCCGCACCTATTGCGGGACCATCCGGTAGGCGTCGAAGACGCTCTCCACCCGCTTGACGGCCGCGAGGACGCTGGATAGATGCGCGATGTCGCCCAGCTCGAACGCAAAGCGGAGCCGGGTGATCCGGTCCTTCCCGGTGGTCGAGGTGGCCGAGAGGATGTTGACGTGATTGTCCGAGAGTGTGGTCGCGACATCGGACAGAAGCCGCACGCGGTCGAGCGCCTCCACCTGGATGGCGACCACGAACGAGGTCGGCTTGCCCTCGGCCCACGTCACCTGGATGAGCCGTTCGGGTTCGCGCCGGAGCGACCCGACGTTCGGACAGTCGACCCGGTGCACGCTCACACCCTGACCGCGCGTCACGAAACCGACGATGTCGTCGCCGGGCGCCGGCGTGCAGCAGCGGCCCAATCGCACCCACAGATCCGAGGTCCCCTCCACCACCACCCCGTGTGAGACCTCCGAGGGCGCGATCACGACCGGCCGCGCCAGCGGCACCTCGATCACGTCCTCCTCGATCGTCCCCGACAAGAGCCTGGAGAGCCGGGCCACGACCGATTGCGGCGAGACGCGTCCCTCCCCCACCGCGACGAACAGCGACTCGAGGTCGGGGTGGTTGAGGTCGCGCGCGACCTGCTCGAGCGTCTCCTCCGACGCGAGCCGCTTGATCGGCAGGTTCTGCTTGCGCATCGCCCGCTGGACGGCGTCGCGGCCCATCTCCATGGCGTCCTCGCGCCGCCCACGGGAGAACCATTGGCGGATCTTGTTGCGCGCGCGGGGTGTGTTGACGAACTTCAGCCAGTCCTGCGACGGTCCCTCGCCCTCGGCCTTCGAGGTGAGCACCTCGATCGACTCGCCGGTGCGCACCTCGTAGTCGAGCGGGACGAGCTTCCCGTTGACCTTCGCGCCGATCGTCCGGTGACCCACCTCGGTGTGGATCGCGTAGGCGAAGTCGACCGGTGTCGCCCCATGCGGCAGGTTGATCACGTCGCCCTTGGGCGTGAAGACGAACACGCGGCCGCCCGAGAGGTCGATCCGAAGGCCCTCCATGAACTCCCGCGGGTCGGCCATGTCCTTCAGCCACTCCATCATCTGGCCGAGCCAGGCGAGGTCGTCCTTCGACGTCTTCGCCCCCTCCTTGTACCGCCAGTGCGCGGCAATCCCGAATTGGGCGGTGGTGTTCATTTCGCGCGTACGGATCTGGATCTCGAGCGGCGTCCCCTCTGGTCCGACCACCGTCGTGTGCAGAGACTGGTACATGTTGGGCTTGGGCATCGCCACGTAGTCCTTGAACCGTCCGGGGACGGGCTTCCACAGGACGTGCACGGCGCCGAGCGCTCCGTAGCAGTCGCGGAGCGAGCCGACCTGGATGCGGATCCCGACCAGGTCGTAGATCTCGTTGAACTCCTTGCCCCGGATCACCATCTTTTCGTAGATGGAATACAGGTGCTTCGGGCGGCCCTCGACCTCGCCCTTGATCCCCAGCTCTTTGAGCTTGTCCCGAGCCTCCGACGTCACGCGCTGGATCAGGGCCTGCCGCTGTCCCCGGCGACTTTCGACGAGCCGGGCGATCTCGTGGTACGGCCCCGGGTGCAGGGTTTTGAACGCGAGGTCCTCGAGCTCCCACTTCAACTCCTGGACGCCGAGGCGGTTGGCGAGCGGGGCGTAGATCTCGAGCGTCTCGATCGCGATCCGCCGCTGCTTCGGCTCGGCGAGCACGTCGAGCGTCCGCATGTTGTGCAGTCGGTCCGCAAGCTTGATCAGCAGCACGCGGATGTCGCCCGCCATCGCGACGATCATCTTGCGGACGTTTTCCGCCTGCTCCTGCTCCCGGCTGCGGAACTCGAAGTGATCGAGCTTGGTAAGACCGTCCACGATCCGGCCGATCTCGGGGCCGAACTGCTCCTCGATGTCGTCGAGCGACACGTCGGTGTCCTCGACGGTGTCGTGCAGGAGCGCGGCCTGCAGGGTGGTGGTGTCGAGCCGCAGCTCCGCGAGGATCCCGGCCACGGCGAGGGGGTGCTCGATGAAATCGCCGCCCGAGAGCCGCTTCTGGCCCTCGTGGTGGGCCTCGGCGAACCGGTAGGCGTGCTCGATCCCTTTGAGGTCGGCCTTCGGGTTGTACGAGCGAATCTTCTTGAGCAGCGGGCTCAGACCGGCGGGGGCCGACGCGTCGAGCCGGCGGCGCCGCGGCAGCGGGAGTCGGGCGCCGCGCCTTCCGGCCGGCGCGTCTCGCTGCTCGACGCCGACGTGCTCCGGCTCCGGGTTCTCCACACGACCACCTCCGGTCCAGTGTACCGGCGGTCCTCGGTGGCCCTCAGTACTTGATCAGGGTGAACAGCTCGTAATCGGTGAGCCGGTCGCGGCCGTTCAGGAACCCGAGCTCGATCAGACAGGCGATGCCGCAGACCTTTCCACCGATCGCTTCGACGAGCGAGGCGGCGGCCTCGGCGGTGCCACCGGTCGCGAGCACGTCGTCGACGACGAGCACGCGCTCCCCCGGGCGGATGGCGTCGCGGTGCAATTCGAGCGTGGCGGTCCCGTATTCCAGCTGATAGTCCGCGTCGACCGTCTCCCAGGGCAGCTTCCCCTTCTTGCGGATGGGCACGAACCCGGCGCCGAAGTGGTAGGCGACCGGCGAGGCGAGGATGAACCCGCGCGCCTCGATGCCGACCACCTTGTCGACGTTGCCACGGCCGAAGCGGACGACGATCAGATCGGTGATCGTCGAAAAGGCGATGGGGTCGGCCAGGAGCGGGGTGATGTCCTTGAACACGATGCCCGGCTCGGGGAAGTCCGGCACATCGCGGACCAGCGCCCGGATCTGCTCGAGCTCCACCGGCCTACCTCCTGCGCTTCTTCGCCGGGGGCCGTTTCCGGCTCTTCGGTCTGGGTCGGGCGCTCGCGCCGGTCCGCGCAGTGACGGCGGTCGCCGCCGCGTCCGAGGCGGCGGCGGCGGGCGCGGCCTGCTCCTTGCGCGCCGCCTTGCCGGCCTGCGCCTCCCGCGGCCGCCGCCCGTCCGTCCGGGTCTTCGCCCGCTGCCGCTCGCGGACGACGGTGAGGATCGGCGCCGCGACGAAGATGGACGAGTAGGCGCCGACGGCGACCCCAACGAACATCGCGAAGGCGAAGTCCTTGAGCGTGTCGCCACCGAACAGCAGCAGGGACAGGATCGGGATCAACACGACGAGGGACGTGTTGACCGAGCGCATCAGCACCTGGTTCAGGGACATGTTCACGACGGCGGAGTACCCGTGCCGGGACACGAGCACGGTCGACTCCGTGTTCTCCTGCACCTTGTCGTAGATCACGACGGTGTCGTAGAGCGAGAACCCGAGGATCGTGAGGATCGCGATGACCGTCTCGGGCGTCACTTCGCGACCGGTCAGGGCATAGAACCCCGCCGTGATCGTTACGTCGTGAATCAGCGCTACGAACGCGCCGATCGCCATCTCCGTGGAGAAGCGGAGCCCGACGTAGAGCGCGATCGCGACGAGCACGATGACGAGCCCACGGATCGCTTTGTTCGAGATCTCCTTGCCCCAGGTCGGGCCGATGTCCTCGACCGAGACCTCCTCGACGGTCGTACCGGCCAGCTTCGCCAGATCGCTTCGGAGCTGGTCGGACCCGGTGACGCTTCCGAGCGACTCCGCGCGGATCGACACGGTGTTCCCGTTGACGATCTGAACCTCCGCGTTGGCGACGCCCCCGTCGGTCAGCACGCCCTTGATCTGGTCCACCGTCAGCGCTTTCCTGATGGGAAAGCTGACCTGAGCGCCTCCTTCGAAGTCGATCGAGTAGTTGAGGCCGCGAATCACCAGCGCGCCGATGGAGATCGCAAGCAGCGCGCCGGAGAACGCGAACCACTTGTTCCGGCGCCCGACGACGTCGATGTCCGGGACGTGCTCCCCGCGGTACACGGCGACCAGATGACCGAGGTTCACGATGCCTCCGGGTCCTCGTGGGGCAGACCGGCTCCGACGGCGCTCGCGAGCCCGAATCCGCGCAGGCCGACCAGCCGTTCATTCCGCGCGATCAGGAACACCGTCGGGCGCTTGAAGAAGTAGACGACGAACAGGTCGAGCAGGGTGGCGACCCCGAGCGTGAGCGCGAACCCACGGACCGAGCTGACCGCGGTCAGGTAGAGCACCGCGGCGGCGATGCCGGTCACGGCGTCCGCGGCGCGGATGGTGCGAAACGCCCGCTTGAAGGCGGGCTGGACGACGCTCCGCACCGAGCGTCCCCGGCGTGCCTCGTCCTTCAACCGCTCGAAGAAGACGATGTAGGAGTCGGCCGTGACGCCGAGCGAGATCACCAGCCCGGCCACGCCCGCCAGGCTCAGGGCATAGCCGAACTCCTTCCCCGCGATCGCGACGAGCGCGATCGCGAGCGCGGCCCAGATCGACATCCCGAGCCAGGCGACGACGCCGAGAAGCCGGTAGTAGAAGAGCATGTAGGCAAAGAGCAGGATCAGGCCGGCGACCGCCGCGACGATGCCCTGATGGAGCGACTCCTTGCCCAGGGTCGGGCTGACGGTCTGGACCGACTGCCGCGTCAACTCGACGGGCAGCGCACCGGCGTTCAACACGGTCGCGAGGTCCTTCGATTCCTGTTGGCTGAAGTTGCCCGTGATCTCGCCGCTGCCGTTCGTGATCGGGTTGACCACGCGAGGCGACGAGATGATCTTGCGGTCGACCACGATCGCGATCTCGTTCTGCGGCTGCGGCAGGGCCACGGCCTTCGTCGTCGCGTCGGCGAACGCCTTGGATCCCGATCCGGTGAGATCGAACGAGATGGTCCATTGGCTGGTGAGGTTCTGCTGGCTGGCGGGTTGGTTGATGGCCGTCGCCTTCGAGATCTGGTCCCCGCTGATGGCGACCGGGGCCAGGCTGAACTTGTTGCCGGAGTCGTCGAGATAGACGACCGGCTTGTCGCGAAGCGCGTCGAACGAACATGCGTCCGTGTCTCGCTCGGCCGGCGTCGCACAGGTAACCTGCGTGCCGGCGTACGTCGCGCTGCCCGGCGAATCGACGGAGAGCACCGGCCGCTCCTCGAGCCGGGCCGTTTCGCCGATGATCTTGAGCAGGCGATCCTGACCCGTCTCCTGCTGCCGGCGAACGGCGGCGGCCCGGTCGATGAAGCAGCCCTGGTTCTGCCCTCCGGAGCTCGTGACGCAGTACTCCACGGTCTCGGGCGTCACCGAGACCCCGGCGATCGCGGCCGTGGCATCGTCCTTCGTCGCAAGGTTGCACGGCAGCGCCTCGGCTCCCGAGACGTCGAGGGCCGCATAGCCCGTCGCGCTGGCCGATGCGCTGGCGCTGGCCGATGCGCTGGCGCTGGCCGATGCGCTGGCGCTGGCCGATGCGCTGGCACTGGATGAGGGCGTGGGTGAGGAGGAATCGGATGGCGCGGCGACCACGCAATACAGCGACTTGGTCACCTTGGTCTTCAACGTGCCCTGCGCCGCCTGGGCTTTGGCCCGCGAGTCGTAGCACGCCAGCTGCGAGCCCGCGCTGTCGTCGAGGCAGAATCCACCGGGCGCGGGGGCGGGACCCTCGGTCGGCGACGCCGACGCCGATGCCGACGGGGTCGGAGTCGGGCTCGCCGACGTCTCGGGTTGGATCGTGATCGTCGAGATCGTGGCTTGCGCCTCTTGCTCGCTCGTGAAGCACGCGTTCGTGAGCTGAGTGCCGCCGGCGTCGACGATGCACACCTGGCTCGGCTGGGACTGAACGTTCAGCTCGTCGAGCGCGGCCGCGGCGGTCGCTCGATCGGTGCCACATCCGTAGTTCGTGCCGTCCGTGCCGACAAGACAGAACTGCTCCTTCTGCCGCTGATCGATCGTCCCGCGGCCGGCACCGGGGATCTGCACCTCGATCGTGGTGCCCGACAGGAAGATGTCCGGCTCGCCGACACCGAAGGCGTCCACGCGGTTGCGGATGTTCTCGAGGGCGGTCTCCATGACGTCCTTGGGCGTTCCCGGCGGCGCCGAGAGGATGACCGAGACCCCGCCCTCCAGGTCGAGGCCGAGGATCGGCGAGAGCACGCCCGTCAGAAGCCCCGCGAGCGAGCCGGCGACGAGGATCGCGACGACGATCACCGAGACCCAAAGACCACGAGTCCGCTTCACGCGACCGCGGCCCCGTTGATCAGCAGCTTGAACCGGGCGTCGAGGTGGCCGGCCGCCACACGGCACATCTGCATCCGGCCCATGAAGATCTCGAAGTACTCCATGACCTGGCTGATCGAGGTGTCGATCGACAGCTCGAGGGCGATGGTCCGCGCCTCGGAGTCCACGCGCAGGAACGACTGCTCGACGGCGAAGTTCACCCGGTCGTGGATGTCCTGCTCGATCTGGCCCGAGCGGCGCACGCGGCTTCGGTGCACGTCGGACTTGTCGGCCAGGATGACCGCCGCCGAGATCGGTGAGATCGCCGTGCCCTCGGTTTCCTCGTGGTTCGCGATGGCGGCCATGATCGGCAGGAGATCCTGTTCGGGAACCGAATCCCGGAGTGCCTGGTAGACGAGGAGCGCGCCGGTCTGGCCGTGGGCGTCACGCGCGAGGGCGTTGCCGACGTCGTGCAGATAGCCGGCGACGCAGGCGAGCGTCGCCTGGCGCTCGTCGAAGCCGAGCCGGTGCAGGACCTGGTACGCGATGCGCGCCACCAGGTTGGCGTGACGGAAGCCGTGCTCGGTGAAACCCATGGCATCCATGACCCGGTCCGCCGACGCGATGAACAGCGACAGCTCCTCGTTCGCCTGCACCTGCTCCAGCGAGACTGCGGGCTTCTCGCCGTCTCCGCCGTCCTCACGCGGCAGCGGCGGCGGATCCATCGATGCCGGATTCTCGGCCGCAACCGTCCCACCGGAGACGACCGGACCGACCTCGGCCCGCTCGGGCGGCTGCGGCTGCTCCTTTGCGCGACGAGACGCCACGGATCTACCCCGCGCCGTCGGCAGGGGCCTCGTCGTCCTCGTCGACGAGACGGCGCGAGACCCCGCCCTTCACCATGCGGACACGGGTCCCGGGAGCGATCTCGACCGTGATCAATCCTTCGTCCTCGTCGATGTCCACGATGCTTCCGAGCATGCCGGACGTGGTCAGCACCTCGTCGCCGACCTCGAGGCTGCCCAGAAGAGCCTGCTGAGCCTTGGCGCGGCGTTGCTGCGGCCGGATCATCAGGAAGTACATGATCGCGAACAGCGGGAGCAGGACGAAGAGAATGCTGGCCGGGTTGCTCTGATTCTGTGTGGCGGCGATGAGCGAGAGCATGCCTAATCCTTCATCGGTCGGGAAACGACTTGCGAGTCTACCCGTCAAGAGCGGCGGCGATGGCCGTTTCGCTACAAGGGAAGGGCTCCCGGCGGGCGGATCCCGAGATGCCGATGGGCGGCCTCGGAGGCCACGCGGCCCCTCGGGGTGCGCTGAAGGAACCCGAGCTGCAGCAGGTACGGCTCCACCACGTCCTCGATGGTGTCGGGCTCCTCGCCGACGGCCGCGGCCAGGGTCGACAGACCCACGGGGCCGCCCCCGAACTTCTCGACCAGCGTTCGGAGCACGGCATGGTCGAGGCGGTCGAGCCCTTCCTCGTCCACCTCGAAGACCTCGAGTCCGCGCCGGGCGACGTCGGCCGAGATCCGGCCGTCACCGCGGACCTGGGTGAAGTCCCGGACGCGGCGCAGCAGCCGGTTGGCCACCCGCGGCGTGCCCCGCGCACGCCGCGCGATCTCCTCCGCCCCCGCCTCGTCGATCCCGACCTCGAGGATGCCCGCGGAGCGCGCCACGATCCGGGAGAGGTCGTCGACCGGGTAGTAGTCCAGACGCGGAGAGAACCCGAACCGCTCCCGCAGCGGGAGGGTCACCCGGCCCGGCCGCGTGGTCGCCCCGATCAGCGTGAACGCCGGCAGCTCGATCCGGATGCTGCGCGCCGTCGGGCCCTTGCCCAGGACGACGTCGAGGCGAAAGTCCTCGAGCGCCGGATACAGGACCTCCTCCACCGCGCGCGGCATCCGGTGGATCTCGTCGACGAACAAGACGTCGCCGTCCTCGAGGTTCGTCAGGATCGCGGCGAGGTCGCTCGGGCGCTCCAGCGCCGGGCCCGATGTCGGTTGCAGGCCGGCCTCCATCTCGGTCGCGACGATCTGCGCAAGGGTCGTCTTCCCGAGCCCCGGCGGGCCGCTGAACAAGAGGTGGTCCACCGGCTCGCCCCGGCGCTTGGCCCCGTCGACCAAGAGCGCGAGCTGCTCCTTCACCCGGTCCTGGCCGACGAATTCCTCGAGCACCCGCGGACGCAGCACGACATCGAGCGCGTGGTCCTCCTCGTCCGGCTCGCCACTCATCGCCGCGGCGTCCGGTGGCCGGGGCGTCGGGTCGTCGGTCATCGTCCCGCCCGTTGCAAGGCGTCGCGCAGCAGGTCCTGCACCGGACGCCCGTCCGTCAGGATGCCGGCCATGGCCTCGCTCGCTTCCTGGGCGGACAGGCCCAGCGACAGCAGCGCGTCCCGCACGTCGGCGAGCGGGCCCTCGGCCGGAAGCTCGCCACCGCCGCCGAGCGTGTCGCGAAGCTCGACGATGACGCGCATCGCGACCTTCTTCCCGACGCCCGGGACGACGGTGAGCGCCGCGGCGTCGCCCGCGGCCACCGCGCGCCGCAGCACGTCCGGAACGAGCGTGGACAGGAACGCCAGCGCGACCTTGGGCCCGACGCCGGTGACGCCCGTCAGCAAGTCGAAGAGGGTTCGTTCGTCCGGCGAGGCGAACCCGTAGAGCACGATGGCGTCGTCGCGGACCGTCATCCGCGTGTGGATCCGGGCCCGCTGGCCCGTCGGGGGAAGCGCCGCCAGCACGGACGCCGGGACGAGGACCTCGTAGCCGACCCCGCCGACATCGAGCGTCACCCGGCCCGCCGAGATACCGGCCACCAGGCCGTCGAGAAAGGCGATCACCGGCGCGCCGCCTCCGAGATGTCCTTCCACCCCGCGGCCAGGACATGCGTGAGGGCAACGGCGGCGGCATCGGCCGCATCGGGTCCCGCGGGCAGGCCCCGGAATCCGTGGACGCGCTCGAGCGCCCGGCGGACCTGGTCCTTGTCGGCGTTGCCCGAACCCGCCACGGCCATCTTCACCTCGTTCGGCCCGTACTCGTCGACCGGCAGCCCCGCATCGGCCGCCACCATCATGACCGCGCCCGTCGCCCGGGCGACGGCGAGCGCGCTGACCTCGTTGCGGTTCCAGGCGATCCGCTCGACCGCGACCGCCGTCGGCCGGTGCCCGGCGATCGCCTCACGGACGGCCCGGCCGATCAGACCGATCCGCTCCGACTCCGGGTCGTCCTTGGACGTGCGGATCGTCATGGCCCACACGAGGGCCGGCGTCCGTCCGCGCTGCGAGACCACCGCAAGGCCGACGCGCGCAAGCCCGGGGTCGATACCGAGCACACAGCGTTCGAACATCCGTTCGGCAGTCTAGGGCCCGGGCGGCGTCGGCTCAAGCAGGCGCGTCGAGCGACGCCATGATCTCCTCAGGGATGTCGAAGTTGCCGAAGACGTTCTGCACGTCGTCGAGGTCTTCCAGCGTCTCGACGAGCTGGAGCGCCTGGCGAGCCGCGGCCCCGTCCGCCGCGACGGTCGTCTGGGGGATCATCGAGAGCTCCGCCGAGGCGACCGGAATGTCCGCGCCCTCGAGCGCCACCCGGACCCGGTGAAGCGCGGCAGGCTCGGTGAGGATCTCCCACGAGGTGTCGGCATCGCTCAGGTCCGACGCTCCGGCCTCAAGGGCCACCTCGAGCACCCGCTCCTCGAGCGGCGCGTCCACCTTGTCGACCACGATCAGACCGGAGCGCTTGAACATCCACGCCGTCGACCCCGTCGCGGCGAGGTTTCCACCCCACTGCGTGAACGCGTGCCGGACGTCCTGCGCCGTTCGATTCCGGTTGTCCGTCAGCGCCTCGACGTACAGGGCGATTCCACCGGGCGCGTAGCCCTCGTATGCGACTTCCTCGAACCGAGCCGCATCGGCGTCCATCCCGCTGCCGCGTTTCACCGCGCGTTCGATGTTCTCGCCGGGAACGCTGGAGCTTCGTGCGCGGTCGATCGCCGAGGCGAGCGTCATGTTCGCGGCCGGATCGCCCCCGCCCTCGCGCGCGGCCACCTCGATCGCACGCAGCAGCTTTGCGAACGCGTTCGACCGCTTCGCGTCGGTGGCGGCCTTCCGCCGTTTGATCGTTGCCCATTTCGAGTGCCCGGACACGGCCTCACACCTTCCCGAGCAGGCGCGCGTGCAGCGCCGATTCGCCGACGAGCTCGGGGTGAAAGGTCGTCGCCAGGATTGCGCCCTGCTCGACGACGACCGGCCGCCCGTCGTGCGACGACAGTACCCGGACGTCCGGCCCCACTTCCTCGACCCAGGGAGCGCGGATGAACACCCCGCGGACCTCGCCCATGCCATCGACCGCCAGGTCGGCCTCGAACGAGTCGACCTGGCGCCCGTAGGCGTTGCGGCGGACCCCGATGTCCAGCAGCGAGAACAGCGGCTCGCCGTCGGCGACGCGCTCGGCGAGGACGATCATCCCCGCGCAGGTTCCCAGGATCGGCATGCCCTCGCGTGCCCGGTCGCGAACGGGCTCGACGAGTCC
Source organism: uncultured Actinomycetes bacterium (assembly GCA_963766935.1). GTDB lineage: Bacteria > Actinomycetota > UBA4738 > UBA4738 > HRBIN12 > CAVYBY01. Next base: position 46,625 of record CAVYBY010000012.1, read on the forward strand.
GGCCCAGCGGGCCAGCTTCGCGATCGTCGTCGACTCCCCTCCGGGGATCACGAGACATGCGACGTCGGACAGGTCCGCCGGCGTCCGAACCTCGATGGGGACTGCGCCGGCGTCGGCAAGAGCCCGCGCGTGTTCGCGGAAATCCCCCTGCAGTGCGAGAACTCCGGCCTTCACGGGCTCACCACCCGCGGGTCTGGAGCAGACCCTCCTCGCCCAGCTCCTTGATGTCGATGCCGGGCATCGCTTGCCCCAGGCCGTGCGAGACCTTGGCCAGGACGTCCGGGTCCTGGAAATGCGTCGTGGCCTCGACGATGGCGCGCGCGCGGATCGCCGGGTCCTCCGACTTGTAGATGCCGGATCCGACGAAGACGCCGTCGACCCCGAGCTGCATCATCAGCGCGGCGTCGGCCGGGGTCGCGATCCCGCCCGCGGCGAAGTTGACGACCGGCAGCCGGCCCAGCTCCGCGACCGTGCGGACCAGGTCGACCGGAGCGCCCAGCTCCTTGGCCATCGCGACGTGCTGCTCGGGACGAAGCTGCGTGCACTCGGAGATCTGGCGAAGCATCGTCCGCTGGTGGCGGACGGCCTCGACGACATTGCCCGTTCCGGGCTCGCCCTTCGTCCGGATCATCGCGGCGCCCTCGGCGATCCGCCGCAGCGCCTCCCCCAGGTTCCGCGCCCCGCAGACGAACGGGACCGTGAACGTCCATTTGTCGATGTGGAACTCTTCGTCGGCCGGCGTCAGCACCTCGGATTCGTCGATGTAGTCCACCCCGAGCGCCTGCAGGATCTGGGCTTCGACGAAATGGCCGATCCGGGCCTTGGCCATTACGGGGATGGTCACGGCCTGCTTGATCTCCTCGACCTTCGTCGCGTCGGCCATGCGGGCCACGCCGCCTTCTGCGCGGATGTCGGCGGGAACCCGCTCGAGCGCCATGACGGCGCAGGCCCCGGCGTCCTCGGCGATCTTGGCCTGCTCGGCGGTCGTGACGTCCATGATCACGCCGCCCTTGAGCATCTCCGCCAGGCCGGATTTCACGGTGAACGTCCCGGTTTCGCGCTGCACGGATCTCTCCTCCTCGGCGTCGTATCGCGTCCGCGCCGGCCCGGCTGCGGGGCGGTCGAACGGACGATCGAAGTGTACCGCCGGCGCTCCCGGCCAGAATCGCCGACAGTCGAGACGGCGCGCGAGCTACTTGGTGAAGGTGACGGCCGCGTCGAACATGCCGGTGGGGGCGAGCTCCACCCAGGTGGTGCCGGGTGCGAGCGGGATCGCCGAGCCGTCCTTCGTGACGAACGTGGTCACGTCGCCGTCCGCGTCGCGGACCCAGCGACCCGCAACCACACGGCCGTTCCGCAGGATCCAGGCCCGGCCGCCGCCGGTCATCTCGACCTCGGGCGAGTGAAAACCGGCGGCGTCGATCACGGTCCCTTCCGTCGTCTTGACGCGCTGGATCACGACATTCGTCGCGGTCACGGGGCGGCCGTTCTCGAGGAGCATCGGCGAGTCCTCGAGGTATCGCACCCAGCGCCCGCCCTGCCACCGCCAGTCGGCAGCGACGAGCGGGAAGTCGACGAGGACCGACTTGATGCGCTTGCCGGCCGCGGGCACCGCCTCGTCATAGGTGAAGACCCCCCGGGGCGGGCCCTCGTCGCGAACGGACTTCGTTCCCTCCTTGACGAGCTCGAGGGTGCTCGCGAACAGGTTGTGCGGGATGACGCGGGCGCTGTCGCGGGTGAACGCGGCCGAGGCGCTCGATTCCGTCAGCCCGACGATGCCCGAGCGGTCGACATTGTGCACGACGAGCGGTGCGCCGCCGGAGTACCCGAGAAGCGGGTGCGCCTGGAACTGGAGCAGGATCTTCGGATCGGTCGTCCGCGCCGATCGGACCGGCCCGACACGATCGGTCTCCTGGCAATGGAAGAGCGCGACGAACCGGGTGATGCCACCCTCGACGACCTCTTCGTAGACGATGTCGGCGCGGTCGAGGCCGGCGAGCGGGTACGCGTCCGGCGTGTTCTCCACCTTCACCGCCAGCAGCGGTCTCGCCGGAGTCTTCCGCCCGGCCGGGAGCGTTCGCCCGGTGAGCGGGCACGTGGCAGGTGGGTCGTTGTGGAAGTTACCGCCGAGCACGTGGATCGGGTTGGCATTCGTGAGCACGGCCGCGCCCACTGCGACCGCGACCACCATGGCAACGACGGCGCCCGCAGCGATCACTCGTTTTCCACGACGCGTCAGGGCCACGCGGCGACCTCCCCAGCTTGTGGACGGATGCGGACGAATCCGGGCGGCCGACGCGGGACGGGACCCCGGCCCCGGAAACCGAACAGGCCGATGCTAGCTGCGTCCAGGGGGCGGCTCAAACACCCGGGGTGATCTCCATTCGAGCGTCACATCTCCTCCAGACGCTTGATCCGCTCCTCGATGGGCGGATGGGTCGAGAACACCCGCTCCATGAAGGAGGTCTTGTCCCCCGGCAACCTCGAGGGCTGGTCGAGCCAGAGATGGGCCGTGGCGTTGTTCGCCGAGCGCATGGCATGGGGCGCCGCCCCGATCTTCCTGAGCGCGCTGATGAGCCCGGGGGGATACCGGGTCAGCAAGGCCCCCTGCGCGTCCGCGAGGTACTCGCGGTTCCGCGAGACGGCCAGTTGGATCAGCTGGCCGAAGAGCGGCGCGAGGATCAGCAGCACGAACCCGACGGCGAACACGATGGCTTCGGCCGCACCGCCGTTGTTGCGATTCCCGCGCCGGCCGCCGAAGCCGCCCCACCACCACGACCGCAGGAAGAACTCGGAGAGCAGGACCACGGCGCCGATCACGGTCGCGATGATCGTGCCGTAGAGGATGTCGCGATCGACCACGTGGGACATCTCGTGGCCGATCACCCCCTCGAGCTCGACGCGTTCCATGATGTCGAGAAGGCCCTGCGTGACCGCGATCGAGGCGTGCGCGGGATCGCGTCCGGTGGCGAACGCGTTGGGCGCGGTCTCGGGGACGACGTAGACGCGCGGCTTCGGCACGCCGGCAGCGATCGCAAGACCTTCCACGATGTTGTGCAACCGTGGCTGCTCGTCCGGCGTGACCTCCTTGGCCCTGGCCGAGGCGAGCACGAGGCGGTCGCCGGCGAAGTACGCGCTGAGCTGAAGGAAGACCGCCACGACGACGGCGATTCCGAGCCCGATCCATCCGACGCCGTAGATGTAGCCGATCCCATATCCGACCGCTGCCAGCAGCACGATGGCCACGACGAGCAACAGGACCGTCTTGCGGCGGTTCGAGGCGATTTGCTCGTACATGCCTAGAGGTCGACCTGGACCGGACCGCGAGCCGGCTCGTCGATCTCGAAGAACGACCGCGGGCGAAAGCCGAACCGGCGCGCCACCAGATTGGCGGGGAACCGCTGGATCATCGTGTTCAGCCGCATGACCTGATCGTTGTAGAACTGCCGCGCGTAGGCGATCTTCGACTCCGTCGAAGTCAGCTCCTCCTGCAGCGCGAGAAAATTCTGGTTCGCCTTCAGATCCGGGTAGTTCTCGGCAACGGCGAGCAGCTGGCGGAGCCCCGCGGTGACCGCGTTCTCCGCCTGGGCCTGCTGCGGGACGTCGGACGCCTGCATGGCCTGCGAACGCATCTGGGCGACATGCTCGAAGAGCTCGCGCTCGTGCTCCGCGTAGCCCTTGACGGTCTCCACCAGGTTCGGGATCAGGTCGTAGCGCCGCTTGAGCTGGACATCGATCTGCGACCAGCCGTTGTCGACGCGGTTGCGGATCGAGACCAGCCGATTGAACGCCCAGGCGACGAAGAGCAGGGCGAGGACCAGGACGGCGAGCAGGACCCACACGGCGATCACGTCCCTATGGTAGCCCGGGCGCTCTCGATTTCCCGGTCGATCCGCCTGCCGCTCGCTCGTAGACGCCCTCAATCCTTGGGGTAAGCACCGACCAGTCGTAGGTCCGCGCGCGCCGGCGGCCCGCCGCGCCCAGCCGCTCGGAGAGCTCGGGGTCCTCGAGGACGCGCCCGGCCGCATCGGCCATCGCAGTCGCGTCCCCCGGCGGGACGAGCAGGCCTTCTTCGCCGTCGTGGACGACTTCTCGATACCCGGGGATGTCGCTCGCGACGACCGGAAGCCCCGCCGCCATCGCCTCGAGCAGGACGTAGCCGAAGCTCTCTCCGCCGGCAGCCGGCCCGATGTAGAGGTCGCACGCGGCGTAGATGGACGGGAGCCGGTCGTGCGGGACCGACCCCAGCATCCGCACCCGCGAGCGGAGCTCCGGCCCGAGCAACCGGGCTGCGTCGCGCTCGGCGCCGTCGCCGGCGACCACGAGACCCAGGTCCGGCCGGTCGCGCGCCAGGATCTCGAACGCGGCCACCGCGGTCGGGAACCCCTTTCTCGGATGCAGCCGCCCGACGAACAACAGCTTGCGGCCCGGTCCGAGGTCGGCCGGGGCCACGCTCTGGAAGGGAGCGACGTCGAGCCCGTTCGGGATCAGCTCGTAGGTCCCCCCGAGGCGAGATCGGGCCACCTCCGCGGCCCGCTCGGAGACCGCGATGCGAACCGACAGGCGCCGCGCGACCCGCCGCAGGATCGGGGCCGCGAGGTCGTACAGGAGCGCCCGGTCCGGGCCGGCGTGAAAGGTCCCGACCACCGGGGCGCGGGCCGCCAGCAGGGCCCACATCCCCGTGCTGGGGGTAAGCGGCTCGTGCGCGTGAACCACGTCGGGACGAAACGCGCCCAGCGCGCGGCCCGCGGCGCGCGTGGACCAGGGCCACGGGTCGATCGGCGCCGTCGAGCGGTTGTACGGGATGCCGAGCGGCCGGCCCACCCGGATGACCCCCGCCTCGACGACGCGGCTTGCGGATGGGGCGAGAACGACGACGACGTGCCCTCGCTCGCGAAGACGTTCGCTCAGCTCGCGGACGTGGACCTGGACGCCGCCGGGCTGGTCCCACGCGTAGGGACACGCCATGGCGATCCTCACGGGTCCGCAGGATCCCAACCCGGCTGGAACAGGTGCCAGTCGGCCGGCGCGGCCGAGATCGCCTGTTCGAGGGCCGCCGCGATCGAGCGGGTCAGCGACGTGACATCGGCCCGCCGGTCCCCGGTGTGGGGCGGCTCGAGCGGCCGGTACATCTCGCAGTGCCAGCCGCCGCGACGGTGGTAGATGGGCGTGACCATGACCGGAGCTCCCGTCGCGATCGACAACATGGCCGGCCCGGCCGGGAGCCTGCGCATGCGGCCGAACATCTCGACCTCGATCCCCTGGCCCGTCAGATCGCGATCGGCGACGAGCGCAACGACCCGGCCACGCCCGAGCTCGGCGCGCAGCAACCCGCCGAGTCCGGCGTCGCCCAGCGCGACGATGTCCATCCGCAGCGCCCGCCGGTGCTCGAGGAAGAGCCGGAACAGCCGGTCCGGCTTGAGACGCTCGGCGACCGAGAGGATGGGATAGCCCTTGGCCGCCATGAACCGCCCGGCGACGTCCCAGTTCCCCATGTGTGGCAGGACCGCCACCACACCCTTGCCCCCAGCCGCGGCGAGCTCCATGTTCTCGAAGCCACCGACCTCGAACGCCTCCAGGATGCGTTCGTCCGACCACGAAACGACGCGGAAGGTGTCGAACCAGTACCGCGCATAGAGCCGGAACGCCGTCCGGGCCGACGCTCGCACCAGCGGATCGGTGACCGGCCGGCCGAGAACCTGGGCCTGGTTTGCCAGGACGGTCGCGCGCAGACCCGGGAGCGCGCGAAACGCGATCAGGCCGATCCGCTCGAAGATCCCGCGACCGGCGGCCTCCGGAAGCCCCTCCGCAATGCGGGCCAGCGTTCGGTACCCGTGATAGGCGGCGCGTTCGTGAAGCGTCTCCCGAGGCTCGCCCCGGTCCGTGGTCCGCAGGCCCGCCGCGGTCACGCCGCCCGCTCCTCGCCGGCCACCTGGCCGGTTCGCACCAATGCGGTAAGCGCGACCAGCACGGCGGTCGCCCACACGGCGGGACCGATGCGGTCGAAGGCGAGGCCGGCCGTGACCAGACCGTAGCGAATCCCGCGGGTCACATGGCTCTCCTCCACCGAGTAGTCCAGTGCCGCGCCGCGAGCGCGCACATACGCCGAGAGAAAGCTGGCGCAGAGCGCCACGATCGCGCCCGCGGCCACCTCGGGACGTCCCTCGCGCGCAACCCACGCGACGGCGCCGAGAACCCCGGCGTCCCAGGCACGGTCGAGCAGGTCGTCGAGCATCCGGTCGACGGGTCCGCCCGAACCGTGGTTGGAGCGGTGCCCCCCCGTGAGCAGCAGGGCCGCGGACGCGCCGGCCGCCAGCGCCGCCCAGTGCGGCGCCCGCGCCACCACCAGCCAGGTGGATCCGGCGGCCAATGTGCCCCCGGCGAGCAGGCAGCCGCGCGTGATCGCCGTACCGGGCGGCTGTCGCTGAAAGCGGACCATCGAGACGGGGGCGAGCCTAGCACCCGTCCCCCGCGCGCCTCCTTCGGCGAGGTTCCGTAGAATCGCGCCCATCGCGGCGCCCGTCGCAGCCGTCATCCTGCAGAAGGAGAGCGAGTTGGACGTCTACGAGGCGAAGGACATCCGCAACGTCTTGCTCATGGGACATGGCGGCTCGGGCAAGACGACGTTGCTCGAAGCCATGTTGTTCACGAGCGGCCAGACGACCCGAATGGGCACGGTCGAGGACGGCACCACGGTCTCGGACCACGACCCCGACGAGCAGCGCAAGGGCATCTCGGTCTCGCTTGCCGGCGCGCCGGTGATCTGGAAAGGCGTCAAGATCAACGTCCTCGACGCGCCGGGGACCGCGGACTTCGTCGGCGACGTTCGATCCGCCATCCGGGCCGTCGACGCCGTCATCCTCGTGGTCTCGGCCGTCGACGGCGTCGAGGTGCAGACGGAGTACGCCTGGGAGCTCGCGGTCGAAGAGGGCCTGCCGCGGGCGATCTTCGTGAACAAGCTCGACCGGGAGCGCGCCGACTTCCAGTCGACGCTCGACCAGCTGGTCGCGGCGTTCGGGAACCAAGTCGCCCCGTTCGAGCTGCCGATCGGTCAGGAGAGCGAGTTCGAAGGCGTCGCCGACCTGTTGCACGAGAAAGCCGACCGCTATCCGGACGGCCCGCACGCGGAGGAGTCGGAGTGGCCGCAGGATCTGCATGCCATCGCCGACCCGTTCCGCGAGAAGCTCATGGAGGCGGTCGCCGAATCCGACGACGCGCTGATCGAGATCTATCTGGAGGAGGGAACCCTTCCGGAGGCCGACATCGTCCGCGGCGCCAAGGAAGGCTTTGCCAACGCGAGGCTCGCCCCCGTCATCGTCGGTTCCGCCTCCCGCGCCGTCGCGGTCGACCGCTTGCTCGACTTCGTCGTCGAGGAGTTCCCGTCCCCGCTCGACCGGGCCCCGGTCCGGGTCGCGACAGCGGACGGAACCGAGTCGGAGCGGGCGAGCGAGGCCGACGGACCGCTCACCGCGTTCGTCTTCAAGACCGTGTCCGACCCGTTCGTCGGACACATCACGATGTTCCGCGTGTTCAGCGGGCGGGTTCGCCCCGACTCGAGCATCCACGACGCGACCCAGGGAACCGACGAGCGGATCGGCCAGCTGTTCGTCCTGGTCGGCAAGGAGCACGAGAGCGTCCCCGAGGTCGCCGCCGGCGACATCGGCGCGGTCGCCAAGCTCCAGCACGCGCACACCGGCGACACGTTCTCCACAAAGGACGCCCCCGTGCAGCTGACCACCGTGGAGCTGCCCCCGCCGCTCCTCGCGTACGCCATCACGCCGAAGGCCAAGGGGGACGAGGACAAGCTGGCCACTGGGCTCGCCCGGCTCCGGGAGGAGGACCCCACCTTCCACGTCAGCCGGAACGAGGAGACGCACGAGACCGTCATCTCCGGGATGGGCGAGGCCCACCTCGAAGTGAACATCGAACGCCTGAAGCGGAAGTTCGGCGTCGATGTCGACGCCAAGGCCGCCAAGATCGCCTACCGCGAGACCATCCGGGGAAAGGGTCCCGGCATCGGACGGCATGTGAAGCAGACCGGCGGACACGGTCAGTACGCGGTCTGCAACATCGAGATCGAGCCGGTGCCGCGTGGAGACGGGTTCGTCTTCGAGGACAAGATCTTCGGCGGCGCGATCCCGCAGAGCTTCATCCCGAGCGTCGAGAAGGGGGTCGTCCGGACGATGTCCGAGGGCGTCATCAGCGGCAACCCGATGGTCGACGTGAAGGTGACGCTCCTCGACGGAAAGTTCCACACGGTGGACTCCTCCGACATGGCCTTTCAGATCGCGGGGTCGCTCGCGCTGAAGGACGCGGTGGAGCGCGCGGGTATCGCCCTGCTCGAACCGGTCGTCCAACTCTCCGTGGTGGTGCCCGACGCCTTCACCGGCGACGTCATGGGGGACCTCAACTCAAAGCGCGGGAAGATCCAGGGCATGGAGCAGCTGGGCGCCGGCAAGCAGCAGATCAACGCCCTGGTTCCCCAGGCGGAGGTCGCGCGCTACGTCATCGACCTCCGCTCGATCACCGGCGGACGCGGCGCCTTCACGATGGCCTTCTCCCACTACGAGGAGCTGCCGCAGCAGCTCGCGCAGAAGGTCATCGACGAGCACCAGAAAGCCCGTGAAGACGCGACGAAGAAATAGCCGGGCCGCCGGGCCGGACCGGGTCAACGAGGGCGGAACTCGGTGAGGAATCCCAGCACGGTCCTATCGAACGCCTCGGGCTGCCGAACGTTGACCACGTGGTCCGAGCCCGGGATGACGACCCGGCGCGCACCCCGAATCCGGCTCGCGATGGCGTCGTAGGCGCGCATCTCGGGCGGCGGGTCGTGGTCGGGGCAGACGACGAGCGTGGGGACGGCGATCTCCCCGAGACGGCCGGCTGCGGGCGGGTCGAGCTCGGCGGCGCCGCTCTCGTCCATGTGCATCTCGTGGATGTTGTCGAAGGCGATGTCGCGGATCCGGCGGCCGGCGTCGTCGTCCGTCCCGAGCGACGCCCAGATGGCGAGCCGCAGGTCCTGCGTGCGATCCCAGTCCTCCGCGTCGTAGGCCTCCTCCACGGGGCGCCACGCCTCGGTCCACCACGCCTCCTCCTCGGGCGTCCGCTCGAACCCGCCGACGCCGGGGGCGATCGGTACGAGCGCCCATACGCGTCCGGGGTGCTCGAGCGTCGTCTCGATCGCGAGACGGCCGCCGACCGAGCAGCCGACGAGCGCCGTCCGCTCGACCTGGAGCGCATCGAGCACGGCGACGAGATCGGCCAGGTCCGAGTACGGCTCGCCGCTCGGGCGGCTCGACTGCCCGTAGCCACGGATGTCGTATCGCACCGTTCGAAAGCCGGAGGCGGGAAACGTCGTCATCTGCCGGTCCCATGTCCGCATGTCCCACAGGCCCGGATGGATCAGCGTGACCACGGGGCCGTCGCCGGAGACCTCGTAGTGGATCCGCCCGCCGGCGACGTCGACGAACCCCTCGCTCACGCGAACCTCGGCGCCAGCCGCGCGTAGGTCTCCTCGAGCAGCTGCGGCAGCACCCGCGTCTGGCCTACGACCGGCATGAAGTTCGTGTCGCCGCCCCATCGGGGGACCACGTGCCAGTGCAGGTGGTCGGGGATGCCGGCACCCGCGGTCCGGCCCAGGTTCAGACCCACGTTGAACCCGTGCGGCGCCGCCTCCTCACGAATGGCGCGAACCGAGCGCTGCAACAGCGCCTGAAGCTCCGCGTTCTCCTCGGCGGACAGGTCCTCCAGCTCGCCCGTGTGGCGCACCGGCAGGATCAGGACGTGACCCGGGTTGTACGGGTACTTCGCGAGCGTGGCGAACGCGAGGGCGGTCCGGGCCAGGATCAGGGCATCCGGGTCGTCGTCGGGCCGCGCTTGCAGCTCGCAGAAGACGCAGCCACCGCCCGGCGTCTCCTTGGCCTCCTGGATGTACGCCATCCGCCAGGGGCTCCACAGTTGGTCCACGACGTCAGCCGCCGAAGTGTGTTTGCGCGATCGCCCGGGTGCGAGCTTCCTCGACGAGGGCGGCCACGACGTCGTCGTAGGCGAGGCCGCGCGTCTCATTCCCCTGGCGGTCGCGAACCGTGTAGGTCCCGGCCTCGAGGTCGCGGTCCCCGACCACGAGCGTGTAGGGCGCCCGCATCAGCTGCGCCGCACGGATCTTCTTCCCTACGCTCTCGTGCGCCTCGTCCACGAACGGTCGGAGGCCGGCCGCGCGCGCACGATCCGCGAGCTCGAGGCAGTGCTCGACGTGGCGGTCGGCGACCGGCACGAACCGAATCTGCTCCGGCGAGAGCCACAGCGGGAACGCGCCCGCGTAGTGTTCGATCAGCACCGCGCTGAATCGCTCGAGGGTTCCCAGGATCGCCCGGTGGATCATCACGGGACGGTGCAGCTCGTTGTCCTCCCCCGAGTACTTCATGTCGAATCGCTCGGGCAGCGCGAAGTCGCACTGCACCGTGGTGAGCTGCCACAGCCGGCCGATCGCGTCGCGGAAGTGGAAGTCGACCTTCGGGCCGTAGAACGCGCCCTCCCCCTCGGCCACCTCGTAGTCGAGCCCGCTCTTGTCGAGCGCCTGACGCAGCGCCTCGGTGGCGCGCGCCCACATCCCCTCGTCGCCGATCGCGAGACCCGGCTTCGTCGAGAGGTTGACGACCGGATCGTCGAACCCGAACGTGCGATGGATCTCGAGCGTCAGGTCGAACGCAGCGAGGATCTCGTCGATCAGCTGGTCGGGCGTGCAGATGATGTGCGAGTCGTCCTGAGTGCCACCGCGGATCCGCAACAGGCCGTGCAGCGCGCCGAGCCGCTCGTAGCGGTAGATGGTTCCCAGCTCGGCAAGACGCATCGGGAGCTCCCGGTAGGAGCGCACCGCCGACTTGTAGATCAGCACGTGGAACGGACAGTTCATCGGCTTGACGAAGTACTCGTTGCCCTCGCCGTCGTCCATGACGGGATACATGTTGTCGATGTACTTGGCGGTGTGGCCGCTGGTATCCCACAGACCCCGCCTCGCGACGTGCGGGGTCACCACCAGGTCGTACCCGCGCTCGAGATGCAGCTCTCGCACGTAGTCCTCCAGCTGCTTGCGGAAGATGCCGCCGCGCGGGTGCCAGAGCCAGAGCCCGGGGCCCAGCTCGTCGGGCGACGAGAACAGGTCCAGCTGGCGGCCGAGCTTGCGATGGTCGCGCCGCTCGGCCTCCTCCAGCCGCACCAAGTGCGACTCGAGGTCCGCCTCGGAGGCCCACGCCGTCCCGTAGATGCGGGTGAGCATCGGACGCTGCTCGTCGCCGCGCCAGTAGGCGCCCGCCAGCGAGGTCAGCTTGAACGCGCCGAGGGCCCCGGTGGACGGGACGTGCGGGCCGAGGCACAGGTCCACCCAGTCCCCGTTTCCGTACAGCGTCACCGTCTCGCCCGCGCCGGCCTCGGCCTCGTCGGCGAGCCCCTCCAGGATCTCCACCTTGAACGGCTGCCCGGCGAGCCGGTCGAGGGCCTCGGTCCGGGTCACCTCCTCACGGACGAACGGCTGATCCGCGGCGATCAGCTCTCGCATCCGTGCTTCGATCCGCGGCAGGTCGTCGGCCGACGGCGCCGACGGGAGCGCGAAGTCGTAGTAGAACCCGTCCTCGATCGCCGGCCCGATCGCATAGCTCGCACCCGGGTACAGGTCGCAGACGGCCTGCGCCAGGACGTGGGCGGTGGAGTGCCGGAGCACGTGGAGCCCGTCCTGGCTCGCGGGCTCGACGGGCTCGAGAGCCCCGTCGCCGGTGGGAACGAACGACAGGTCGCGAAGCGTCCCGTCGAGCCTGGCGGCGATGGCGCCCGGCTCGAGCACGGCTCCAACCGGCTCCCCGTCGGGGAGCTCCGTGCTGGATCCGTCGGGCAGGCTCAACCGGGGCACGCCGGAATGATATCGACGCGCCGTCGGGCTACTCGTACGCGATCGACTCGAGCACGTTGAGCTTCGCGGCTCGCCGGGCCGGCCAGATGGCGGCCAGGACCCCGGCAAGACCGGCGAACACGACATAGAGCACGAGCTGGCGCCCGGGGATCGCGAGCTCGGTGACGCCCTGAGGCGCGAGCGCCTGCTGAAGCGCCCACCCGAAGAACGCGCCGATGCCGAGGCCGAGCACCGCGCCGAGAATCGCGATGATCACCGACTCCCACCGGATCATCGACTTGACCTGCCGGCGGCTCATGCCGACCGCGCGAAGAAGTCCGAGCTCTCGTGTTCGTTCGAAGATGGACAGGCCGAGCGTGTTCACGATGCCAAAGAGCGCGATCAGGATCGCCATCGCCAGCAGCGCGGTGATCAAGCCGAGGAGCTGATCGATGAACCCGGCCGCCTCGTCGCGGTAGGCAGCCTGGTCCTGGACCTCGATGTTGCCGAACGGCTCCGTAGCCGCGACCAGCGCCTGCTTGACGGTCGCCGCGTCCGCACCCGGCTCCAGCGTCAGCAACACCGTCGTGTCGAGCTGCTCGGGGAAGAACTGCGTATACGTGTCGAGCGAAATGAGGTAGTCCCCGACGAGCCCGTTCTCGGAGTAGATCCCGCCGATCGTGAGCGGGTGCGGTCCCGAGGCGGAGAAGGAGGCCGGGACGGTGTCGCCCACCTTCCAACCGTGGTCGTCGGCCACGTCGTCGTGCACCAGGACGGCGCCCTGGTTGAGGGCGTCGACCGATCCGGCCTCCAGTCCGATCGAGGTGACGGGATCGAGGGTCGCCGGATCGACCGCGCTCAAGAACGACGACGATCCGTTGACGTGGAACCCGCCCTGGCGAAACTCGGCCACGGTCTGCACCCCGGGGACCGACGCAGCCGCCGACGCCACGCTCGGACTGAACGAGCCGAACGAGTTCGTGGAAAGGATGAGGTCGGCTTTGAGGGTCCTCTTGAGTGACAGCTCGAACGACGCCTTCAGCGACGCCGACAGGATCGCGACCATCGACACCAGGCCGAGGCCGATCATCAGGGCGGATGCGGTCGATGCGGTGCGCCGCGGGCTTCGCATCGCGTTCTCGCGTCCCAGCCGGCCCTGGACGCCGAGCCCGCGGATCGGGAACCCGATGGCACCGGCCAACGGCCGGGCGGCGAGCGGTGCGAGGATCGCGACCCCGACGAACGTGACGGCTGCCCCGAGACCGATCAGCGAGACCGCGTTCGATGGGGTTGCGAACAGGCCGTACAGGAGGGCGGCGACCCCCAGACCGGTGACCAGGGCTCCGCCTACCATCCGGCGGCCGGACGATCCGGCCACCGCGGCCTCCTGCGTCTCACCGAGTGCCTGAACCGGCGTGATCCGCGACGCCCTGCGGGCCGGCATGACCGACGCGATCACCGTCACGAGGGTTCCGACGATCAGCGACACGACGATGGTCCGCATGTGGAGCTGGGTCGACGTGCTGGGCAGGTCGATTCCGAACGCGGAGAGCAGCCCCTGCAGGCCGATCGCGATGCCGATCCCGGCCACGATCCCGATGCCCGACGCGAACAGGCCGACGACCACCGCCTCGGAGACGACCGATGTCATCACCTGCCGCCGGCTTGCCCCGAGGGCGCGCAGAAGCCCGAGCTCGCGGGTGCGCTGCGCCACGATGATCGAGAAGGTGTTGAAGATGATGAAGGCCCCGACGAACAGGGCGATGGCGGCGAACACGAGCAGCGCGGTCCGGAAGAACCCGAGCCCCTCCTTGACCTGGTTCGACTGTTCGTCGGCAACCGTCTTGCTGGTGACGGCTTCGGTCTTCGGCGGGAGCCCGGCCTGGATACGCTGCTGAAGCTCGCGGGCCGTGACACTCCCGTCGCCGACGACATCGATCTCGTCGAACTCCCCCTGCTTGCCGAGCACCTGCTGGGCCGTCGGGGTCTGGAACATCGCAAGGGTGGCGCCGCCGAGGTTGTCGGCGTCGCCGAAGCCGACGATGCCCGAGATCGTGAACTCCTGCCGGCCGCCTTCGAAGATGATCGGGATCTTCTCTCCGACCGTCAGGTTGTGCTTCTTGGCGGTCCCGGCATCGACGACGACTTGCCCGGGACCCTCGGGCGGGGAACCCTCACGGAGCTTCAACGCCGCGTTCGCCACGAGGTTCCAGTTCGTGCCGATCGTCGGCGGCCCCAACCCGCCGATCGTGTCCCCTGTGTCCGGATCGATCATCGTCGCGCAGCCCGAGAGTCCACCCTCGGCCGTCGCCACCCCCGGCACCGCCTGAACCGTCGTCACCAGCGTTTCCGGGATCGAGTTGCGCTCGTCACCGCCGCATCCGCTCCCGCCGGCGATCGGGTCGAAGGCGGACGATGCGCGAACGACCACGTCGCTCCCGGACGCGGCCTGACTGAACAGCTGGTCGAAGGCGGCGTTCATGGTGTCCGTGAGCACGTACGTGCCGGCGACGAACCCGATGCCGAGGACGATCGAGAGCGCCGTCAGCATGAGACGGAGCTTCCGCGCGAACAGGCTCGTGAGGGTTGCTCGCAGCACGATCAGGTCTCGAGCAACTTGATCCTGTCGAACACGCGCTCCGCCGTCGGATCGCGCATTTCGTCGGCCACGTTGCCGTCCTCGAGGAACACGACCCGGTTCGCGTAGGCAGCGGCGCTGGCGTCGTGCGTCACCATGACCATCGTCTGTCCATGGTCACGGACCGCCGACTGAAGGAATGCCAGCAGCTCCGCGCCGGATCGCGAATCGAGATTGCCGGTCGGCTCGTCCGCGAACACGATGTCGGGGCGAGCGACGAGCGCGCGGGCCCCGGCGACCCGCTGTTGCTGCCCGCCCGACATCTCGCTCGGCTTGTGCGACAACCGATCGCCCAGGTGCACGGCTTCGACCACCGTGTCGAACCATGACCGGTCCACGTTCCGGCCGGCGATGTCGAGCGGGAGCGTGATGTTCTCTTTTGCCGTCAGCGTGGGCACGAGGTTGTACGCCTGGAAGACGAATCCCACGTGATCTCGGCGGAGTCTCGTCAGCTCTTTCTCTTTGAGCTTCGTGATGTCGACGTCGCCGATGAACACCCGGCCGCTGGTCGGTTTGTCCAGCCCGGCCATGCAGTGAAGGAGCGTCGACTTCCCCGAGCCGGACGGGCCCATGATCGCCGTGAACTCCCCGGCCACGAAGTCGACGGACACGCCTCGAAGCGCCTGGACGGCGGCGTCGCCTTTTCCGAAGGTCTTGCGCAGGTCCTCCGCCCGTGCCGCCACGGAGGAACCGGCGTCGGGACGGTCTGGCATCTCGTGCTGGATGTCGGCCATGGGCGGACACGATACGAGCCGTGGCCCGGCCTCGCATGTCCGCTGCGTACAGCGACTCGGAGCGGCCCCCAGTTGCGGGGGACCAGGACAGCAGAATCGTTCGAAGCGGCGGTTTGCCCGGGGCATCGCTCACCGAACGCCTTGCGGCGTGTGGCGCGTCCGGTCCCAGCGGTACTCAGAGAGAGCGGGGTTTCCGCTACCTCATCCTGAAGCCTTCGCCCTCGGTGTCGTCCTCGGTCTCACCGACCTTCAGCCTGAAGCCTTCGCCTTCGGTGTCGTCCTCGGTCTCACCGAGCTTGATCTTGAAGGATTCGCCTTCGGTGTCGTTGGCAGACGTGCCTTCCGCGTCGCCCTCTTCGATGACGTGCCTGACACTTTGGCCCTCCGTGTCCTCAGAGTCCTGCGGGTCCTTCTCCTCGGCCATCTCTGGCCTCCCTTCGTCGGGGGTGTGGCCCCACACTTCACGAGATCAAGGGTCGGCGCAACCCCGCGCGCCTGTCAGGTTGCCGACACGATCGATGGCGACCACCTCGTTCCTCGCTCGGCCGGATGAGGCCGAGACTGCCGAGGGGGATATAGGCGCTCTGATGACCGAGCGCGCAGAGTGTCGATGACCAGGGCAAACACCGATTGTCGTGGGCGCGGCAGGTTTCGAACCTGCGACCTCTTGCGTGTGAAGCAAGCGCTCTCCCGCTGAGCTACGCGCCCGAGATTCCGGAGTCTAGCGAACGCCCGAGGCAGATCGGACGGGGAAGGAGCCGGAGGAAAGCGCAAGGGAAAAAGAATGACGGCGGCACGTGCCCGCGTCGTGCCGCCGTCGCCGCCGAGCCGAGTGGGCCCGGACGAAAGCGACAGAGTCTGGCACGGAAAGGCGAGGCCACGCAATACGCCGACGGTCCCTCGCTGGGGCTGACTCGAAGCGCAACGAGGGGCCCCGCGGTGGGCCAGGTTGAGACGGCTCCCGATCGACCCCACAAGACCGCATTCGCCATCCGCACGAGGAACCGAAGGGCGGCCGGGGCGGCCTCGACCCGGCGTCGCGTGGTGGGCGCTAGAGGATTTGAACCTCTGACCTCTTCCGTGTCAGGGAAGCGCTCTCCCCCTGAGCTAAGCGCCCTTGTGACCGATCGTAGCCGATGGGGTGAGTGCGACGACCGAACTCGAGGCGGGGACCGGAATCGAACCGGTGTGCGGGGCTTTGCAGGCCCCTGCCTAAACCACTCGGCCACCCCGCCGGATCTGGGTCAGTCTACGAAGAAGACAAACAGACGGCCGCCCGCAGGCGGCCGTCTCACCGAGCGGACGACGGGATTCGAACCCGCGACCCCCACCTTGGCAAGGTGGTGCTCTACCACTGAGCCACGTCCGCGCGC
Source organism: uncultured Actinomycetes bacterium (assembly GCA_963766935.1). Taxonomy (GTDB): domain Bacteria; phylum Actinomycetota; class UBA4738; order UBA4738; family HRBIN12; genus CAVYBY01. Next base: position 63,251 of record CAVYBY010000012.1, read on the forward strand.
CGATCCATCCTAGAGTCGGCTTCCGGGGCCTTCAACCGGTCAGGTGGTGCCCGTCGACCCGAACCCTCGCTCGCCCCGCTCGGAAACCGGCAGCTCCTCGACCCAGACCGCGCTCACGGCCGGCACCGCGACGATCACCAGCTGGGCGATGCGATCGCCGACCGCGAGCTTGACCGCCTCGTCACGGTCGAGGTTCACCACCGCGCAGACGAGCTCGCCTCGATACCCCGAGTCGATCAGGCCGGGCGCGTTCGCCAGGGTGAGACCGTGCTTCGAGGCCAGCCCCGACCGGGGAAGGACGAGCCCCGCGTACCCATCCGGGATCGCCACGGCGACGCCGGTCGGGACCATCGCCCGCTCCCCCGGCAGCACCTCGATGTCGACCGCCGACCGCAGGTCGAGCCCGGCATCGCCCGGATACGCGGCCGCCGGCAGCTCCCCCTCGGCGCGCAGCCGGCGGACGGGAAGCTCGGGGCTCATTGCGTCTCTTCGATCAGCTCGATCCGGTTGCCGAACGGGTCACGCACATAGATCCGCTCGTACCCCTCGAGCGGCACGCTGTCCATGACGCGATAGCCCGCCTCTTCCACCCGGGCGCGGAGCGTGTCGAGATCGGAGACGAGGAACGCCGGGTGCGCCTTCACGGCCGGGGTGAACGTCTCCTCCACCCCGAGATGCACCTCGAGCGTGCCGTCACGGAACCAGACACCACCACGCGGGGAGAGCTCCGACGGCTTCTCGACGCGCGTCAGCCCGAGCACGTCGCCGTAGAACTTGACCGCCGAGTCCTCTTCGTCGGGCGGCATCGCGAGCTGCACGTGATGCAGCCCGAGGAGCCGTGCTGCGTCTTCGTCCACGCCGCAGTCTATGAGCAGCCGCTGGTGCTGCCACAACTCGAGCAGACGTAGCACGAACCCGCCGGCTGCATCTTCGACCCGCACGAGTAGCAGAGCGGCGCGTCGAGCACCCTCGCGGTGGGCCGCTCGGCCGACCGGTCGGCCGGCCGATTCGTCAGCTCGATCACGATCGGATCCGGATCGTCGGGCCCGCCCCAGACCGCCGGCGGGCCGGCGATCTCGTCGGCAGCATCGGCCTTGCGCTCCTCGATCGACCGGATCCCGATTGCCTCCCGCTCCTCGAGCGACAAGAAGTCGAGCGCCAGGCGGCGGAAGACGTAGTCGACGAGCGAGGACGCGAAGCGGATGTCCGGGTCGTTCGTCATCCCCGACGGCTCGAACTTCGTGTTGACGAACTTCGACACGTAGGCGTCGAGCGGCACGCCGTACTGGAGCCCGATCGAGATCGCGATCGAGAACGCGTCCATGACACCGGCGAGCGTCGAGCCCTGCTTCGACGTCTTCAGGAAGATCTCCCCGAGGCCGTCGTTCGGATACGAGCTGGCCGTGATGTATCCCTCGGCGCCCCCGACCTCGAACTTCGTGGTGACGGACGGGCGGCTCCGGGGCAGCCGCATCCGAACCGGTTGCGAGCGCCCGGCCGGGGCCGGCGCCTCCTGTGGCTTCTTCTTGTCCGCCGAAAGCGGCTGCGCGACCTTGCAGTTGTCGCGATAGATGGCGACCGCCTTCAGACCCAGCCGCCAGGACTCGACGAAGAGCTGCTCGACCTCTTCGACCGTCGCCTCCTCGGGCATGTTGACCGTCTTGGAGATGGCCCCGGAGATGAACGGCTGGGCCGCCGCCATCATCCGGACGTGTCCCATGTAGTGGATCGGACTGTCGCCCATCGCCGTGTCGAAGACCGCCTTGTGCTCGTCGGCCATGTGCGGCGCCTCGTTCACCGAGTTGTGCTCGGCGATGTAGGCGACGACGTCGTCGACCTGCTCGCGCGTGTACCCGAGCCGGGAGAGCGCCCGCGGCACCGTCTGGTTGACGAACTGCATCGTCCCGCCGCCGACGAGCTTCTTCGTCTTGACGAGGGCGAGCTCGGGTTCGATCCCGGTGGTGTCGCAGTCCATCATCAGCCCGATCGTGCCGGTCGGCGCGAGCACCGATGCCTGCGCGTTGCGGTATCCCTCGAGCTCGCCGGCCGCCACGGCCTCGTCCCAGGACTGCTTCGCGGCCGACAGGACCGCCTCGGGGACGAGCTCGCCGTCGATCTGCTCGGTCGCCGCGCGGTGCTTGCGCATCACCCGGAGCATGGCGTCGGCGTTGGGGGCGTAACCCTCGAAGGGTCCCTTGACCGCCGCGATCCCCGCGCTGGTGCGGTAGGCCCAGCCCGTCATGATCGCGGTGATGGCCCCCGCCCACGCACGCCCGCCGTCGGAGTCATACGGCAGGCCGCGCGCCATCAGCAGCGCGCCGAGGTTCGCGTATCCGAGACCCAGCTGCCGGAATGCCCGAGCGTTCTCGCCGATGGCCGGCGTCGGGTAGTCGGCCTCGCCCACGATGATCTCCTGGGCCGTGAAGACGATCTCGACCGCGTGCTTGAACGAGGCGACGTCGAACGTCCCGTCGTCGCCGAGGAACTTCATCAGGTTGAGCGACGCGAGGTTGCACGCGCTGTTGTCGAGGTGCATGTACTCACTGCAGGGGTTCGAGCCGTTGATGCGGCCGGTCGCCGGGCACGTGTGCCATTCGTTGATGGTCGTGTCGTACTGCATGCCCGGGTCCGCGCACTCCCACGCCGCCTGCGCGATCTGGCGCATCAGGTCCCGCGCCCGGGTCGTCTCGATGGTCTCCCCCGTCTTGACCGCCTTCAGCCGCCAGTCCTGGTCCTGCTCGTAGGCGCGCATGAACTCGTCGTTGACGCGGACGGAGTTGTTCGCGTTCTGGTACTGGATCGAGTGGCTGTCGCGGCCGTCGAGATCCATGTCGAACCCGGCGTCGCGCAGGGCCCGCGCCTTTCGCTCCTCGTTGGCCTTGCACCAGATGAAGTCCCCGACGTCGGGGTGGTCCACGTCGAGGATGACCATCTTGGCCGCGCGGCGCGTCTTGCCCCCGGACTTGATGGTGCCGGCCGAGGCGTCGGCGCCCCGCATGAAGCTGACCGGGCCCGAGGCCGTCCCGCCGCCGGCGAGGGCCTCCTTCGACGAGCGGATCTTCGACAGGTTGATCCCGGACCCGGATCCGCCCTTGAAGATCGTTCCTTCCTCGACGTACCAGTTGAGGATCGAGGACATCGTGTCGTCGACCGCCAGGATGAAGCACGCGCTGCACTGCTGCGGCGTGTCCGGCACCCCGAGGTTGAACCACACCGGCGAGTTGAACGCGGCCTTCTGACTTGCGAGGACGTGGCTCAGCTCGTCGGCGAAGACCTGCGCGTCCCTGTCGCTCGCGAAGTAGCCGTTTCGCTCGCCCCAGACGCGAACCGTGTCGACGACCCGCGACACGAGCTGGCGCACGGACGACTCCCGCTGGGGCGTCCCGAGCGTTCCGCGGAAGTACTTCTGGGCGACGATGTTGGTGGCGTTCTGCGACCAACCCTTGGGGAACTCGACGTCGCGCTGCTCGAACGCGTTGCCACCCTCCTTGTAGTTGGGGATGACTGCGTCGCGCACCTCCCACTCGATCTCGTCGAAGGGATGCGTGCCCTCCGTCGTGAAGTACCGATTGAAGGTGAGGCCTTTGACCTCGACGTCCGCGTCTTGCTTCGCCACCTGATGGTCCCCCTCTCGCTTGTTGCCGTCCGCGCGTGGCCGGGGAAGGTCACAGCCGGTGAATCACAGGGTGGTGATTCTCACTCCAGGGTGCCGGGCTGTCAACACCATTTTCCCAACATATGGCGACATGACACATCGACAAACACAATATGTAGTGGTTAGCGACAATTCCTGCTGAGAGGTCCTCAGCGGCCGCGGCGCTTGGCCGGCTCGCGTTTCTGCAGCAGGCCGAGCTCTCGCTGGAAGTCCGTCGCGCCCTGGAAGTCCTTGTAGACACTGGCGAACCGCAGATACGCGACCTCGTCGAGCTTGCGGAGCTGGGAGAGCACTTCGATGCCCACCTGCTGGGAGCTGACCTCCGGCCCCTTTCGACGCAGACGCACCTCGACCCGGTCCACCAGACCGGCGACGTCGGAGACCGAAACCGGCCGGTTCTTGCCCGCCCTGGACACCCCCGCGGAGAGCTTCTCGGGGTCGAACGGCTCCTTCGAGCCGTCCCGCTTGGTCACCGTAAGGGCGATCCGCTCCGCCCGCTCGAAGGTGGTGAACCGGCGCCGGCAGCGGGCACACTCGCGCCGACGCCTGATCGCCGATCCGCCGTCGGCGGCTCGCGAATCGACGACCCGGTCCTCGTCGGCACCGCACCAGGGACACCGCATGAATGGACCTTCCCACAAGATGCTGGGGACGCGGGGCACCGTAGCCGCATCATCTTGCGGCGTCAATCGCCGAGCGGCGCGGGTACCAGGATGACCTCGCCCTGGTGGATCCGGCCGGGATCCACGCCGTTGGCCTCGACGATCCTGGCCACCACGTCTCGCGGATCCTCGCCGGGCGCCGACCGCGATGCGATCGACCACAGCGTGTCCCCCGAGGCGACGACGACCCGCCGGGCCGCGACCGGCCGCAGGTGCCCCCGGTCCTGCGCCGCCCGGGCGCGAAGTCCCATGCCCGCGACCCAGACCATGGCGCCGACCACCAGCCACAGGGCGATGATCCGGTCGATGCGAACACGTGTTCGGCTCATGGCAGCATCATGCCCGAACGCGCGTTCGACGTCAAGAGGGAATCGAACGTGTGTTTGAACGCCGGACGGCATCGTGGTAGCGTCCCGGCCATGGCGGATCCCACGGCACGACAGCAGCGAATCCTCGAGTTCATCCGTGAGACGGTGCGGGATCGGGGCTACCCACCGACCGTCCGCGAGATCGGCGAGGCCGTGGGTCTCACGTCCTCGTCCAGCGTCCATGCCCAGCTCGCGAACCTCGAGCGCATGGGGCTGCTGCACAAGGACCCAACGAAGCCCCGGACGGTCGCGCTTTCGGGCGAGCCGCGCGCCGCGTCGGTGCCGGTACCGCTCGTGGGCCGTATCGCTGCCGGCGCTCCCACCATGGCCGACCAGGAGGTCGACGAGTACCTCGCCCTGCCCGCCGGCTACGTCGGGTCGGGCGACCACTTCGCTCTGACGGTTGCCGGTGACTCCATGGTGGGCGCCGGGATCATGGATGGAGACGTCGTGGTCCTGCGGTCCCAGGACGACGCCGACGACGGCGCGATCGTGGCGGCCCTGCTTGGAGGCCCGGCCGAGGACGAGGCCACGGTGAAGCGCCTCGGCCACGACGGGGACCGGGTCATGCTCATCCCCGAGAACCCCTCGATGAAGCCCTTCGAGATGGTGGACGGCAGGATCGTGGGCAAAGTCGTGGCGGTCCTTCGTAAGGTCTGAGCCCGGCTTCCTTCGCCATACCCCGGCAACCGTCTAGGCTTCCGCCATCCCCATGCGAGGAGCCGTCAGATGACACCAGCCAAGACCACGAACCTCGAACGGCAGATTCGGTCCCAGCCCGACGAGCTCGCCAAGATGCTCGACTCGTCCACGGTTCGCCAGCAGGTCTACGAGGCCGCCCAGGGCCTTCACCGAGCCCGCAGGATCTGGCTGACCGGCACCGGCACGAGCCAGCACGCGGCCGCGCTCGGCGCCTCGATGATCCAGGAGGCGGGACGAGCCGCGCACTCGGTCTCGTCGATGCAGTTCGTCGGCTGGGCTCCGATCGTGGGGCCGCAGGACGCGGTCATCGTCATCTCCCACACCGCCGAGACGCCATACGCGCTCGCCGCCCGGGCGCTTGCGTTCGAGGCCGGTCTCGAGGTGATCATGGTGACCCGCGAAGGTGCCGGGTTCCCGTCCTCCATCGAGACCGTGCCGAAGGAGACGTCGGAGACCTACACGGTGAGCTATACGACCGCCGTGCTCGCGCTTGCGATGCTCGCTCGGGAGCTGGGTGCGGAGAGCATCACCGACGAGGCCCTGGCGCTCGTGCCCGGCGCGGTCAGGAATGCCATCGAAGGCTCCGGCGTCGAGACGATCCAGGCCCCCGAACGGATGCTGACGTTCGTCGGCGAGGGACCCTCGGCGATCACCGCACGAGAGGGGGCCCTCAAGGTCCGAGAGGGCGCGAGACAGCTGGCGGAGGGGTTCGACGCCGAGTACCTGCTGCACGGCTCGGCGGTACCGCTCACCTCGAAGGACCGGCTCGTGGCCCTGAGCCCGCCGGACAAGGACGGTCTCGTGGAAGGACTGGTCACGGCGGCGGAGGCCGAGGGCATCCCCGTCTCCCGGGTACGCGAGCCGGCGCCGCTGCCGCTTCACCTGGCGCAGATTCCGCTCGTCGCCCGGCTGCAGCTCCTTGCGCTCCGACTCGCCGTTGCCGGCGGACAGGATCCGGACACGGTCATCACGGGTCACTGGGCGGACAAGGGGCTCTGGTCGATCGGCATGCCGACGGCATAGCCGCCCGAGAGACGGCTCAGCCGTCGGCGGCGGCGTGGTCCGGTGAGACCCGGGTCGCGAACGGCCGGATGGCGGCCAGCTCCCTCAGGCCCACCCGAGCCCGGACTCGCGTGCCCGCTGGCTCGGCCTCGGCCGATTCGACCTCCGCCCGGTCGTAGAGCATCGCGACGAGATCCCCGCGCGCCCACGGGATCAGCGCTTCGATCGCGACGGGCGGGTTCGGGATCGCCCCAAGGACGGCCCGGAGCAGACCCTCGGTTCCCTCCCCGGAGAGTCCCGAGACGGAGATGGACCCCGGGTGTCTCCGGGCGAGGCGCGCGCGCTCGGGACCCCCGACCTGATCCACCTTGTTGAGCGCGAGCACCTCGGGCACGTCGCCGGCGCCGATCTCGCCGAGGACCCGACGGACCGCCTCGACCTGCTCCTCCAGCTGTGGCGACGAGGCATCCGCGACGTGGAGCACGAGGTCCGAGCGCGTCACCTCGTCGAGGGTGGACCGAAACGCCTCCACCAGATCGTGCGGGAGCTTGCCGACGAAACCGACCGTGTCCGAGATGACCACGCGCCGGCCGCCCGGAAGGGTCAGCCGTCGGGCGGTGGGATCGAGGGTGGCGAAGAGCTGGTCGGCGACGACCACCTCCGAGCTCGTGAGCTGGTTCATCAACGTCGACTTCCCGGCGTTCGTGTAGCCGGCGATCGCGACCTGGGGCACGCCGGAGCTCTGGCGCCGAGCGTTCTTCAGATCGCGGGACTTCGAGAGCGAGTCGATGTCGCGGCGAAGGCGCGAGATCCGCCTGCGGATGTGCTGGCGGTCGACTTCCATCTTGGTCTCGCCCGGCCCACGGGTTCCGATGCCGCCGCCCAGCCGGCTCATGGCCTCGCCCCACCCACGAAGCCGCGGAAGCAAGTAGTTGAGCTGCGCCAGCTCCACCTGCGCCTTGCCCTCCCGGCTGCGTGCGTGCAGCGCGAAGATGTCCAGGATCAGAGCTGTCCGGTCGACCACCTTCACGTTGAGCCGCTCTTCCAGCGACCGAAGCTGTCCGGGCGTCAGCTCCTCGTCGAGAATCACGGCCTGCGCGCCGGTCCGGTGGATCTCGCGGTGCAGCTCGTCCACCTTGCCGCGGCCGACCCAGTACTGGGCGTCGGGCTCCGATCGGCTCTGCACGACCCGGGCGACCGGCTCGGCGCCGGCGGAGTCGGCCAACGCCGCGAGCTCGTCGAGGTCCTCCTCGCGAATCCCCGGGCCGATCCCGACGAGAACGGCGCGCTCACGCACCATCGGCCGCCACGTGGCCGCGAGCGGCGACTCGAGGGTCCGCGGAGCAGGCGCTCGGTGCTCCGCCACGTGATCAGGCCATGGCCGAGCCGTGCTCACGCAGCAGCTCGTTCAGCCGGAGCTTCTCGTCGGTCCCCTCGCTCCGGTAGGCGATGATCAGGCCGCATGGGAGGCCGTAGCTGCCGGCCGGGAACTCGCGTGGCCGGGTGCCCGGCACCACGACGGCTCCGGCGGGTACCTCGCCGCGGACCTCGACGGGAGTCGTCCCCGTCACGTCGATCACCGGCGTGCTGGCGGTCAGGACCGTTCCCGCCCCCAGCACGGCCCGGGCCCCGACGCGGACGCCCTCGACGACGACGCAGCGCGAACCCAGGAAGCAGCCGTCCTCCACGATCACGGGCGCGGCCTGCACCGGCTCGAGCACGCCGCCGATCCCCACGCCGCCGGACAGATGCACGTCCGCACCGACCTGCGCGCACGAGCCGACCGTGGCCCATGTGTCGACGAGCGTGCCCGGGCCGATCCAGGCCCCGACGTTCACGTAGCTGGGCATCAACACGACGCCCCGTGAGAGGAAGGACCCGAAGCGCGCGGCCGCCGGCGGCACCACGCGCACGCCGAGCCCCGCGTACCCGTGCTTGAGCGGCAGCCGGTCGTGGAACTCGAGCGGGCCGGCCTGCGTCGTCTCCAGAGCCCGAACGCGGAAGTACAGGAGCACCGCTTCCTTGAGCCACGCGTGCACGACCCAGCCGTCCCCGTCCGGCTCGGCGACGCGAACCTGTCCCCGGTCGAGCAGACCGATCGTTTCCTCCACCGCTTCGGCATCGATCGACGATGCCCCGCCGGAGCTCTCCGCGCCGGCCCACGCGGCCTCGATCCGCCCCGCCAGCTCGGCGTGAGACGTCATGCGCGCACCCCGGCCAGAACGCCGTCCAGCAGGGCCGCAGCCCGCCGGCAGGCATCGAGCGAGGGCACCGCCGCAAGCCGCACGTACCCCTCCCCCTCCGGACCGAAGAACGAGCCGGGCGCGACGACGACGCCGGCCCGCTCGAGCAGGTCGATCGCCCACGCCAGTGAGCTCCGGTCATCGGGGACGCGCACCCACAGGTAGAACGTGGCGGCGCCCCCGGCCACCTCGACCCCGTGCCGCTCGAAGACGTCGAGGAACAGACGCCGCTTGGCCGCGTACGCGGCGCGATGCCGTTCGACGTGCTCCTCGTCGTTCCACGCGGCGATCGACGCGCGCTGGACGAACTCCTGCGGCGTGACGCCGACGCTCGGCCGAAGACGACGAAGCGCCCCGATCAGATCCGGATCGCCCGCGAGGAAGCCCGACCGGTAGCCGGTCATGTGCGAGCGCTTGCTGAGCGTGTTGAGAACGAGCACGCCGGAGAGATCGCCGACCTGAAGCGCCGACGCGGGCGGCTCGTCGAACCACAGCTCGCTGTACGCCTCGTCGGACGCAAGGACGACGTCGTGCGCGCGGCATCGCTCGGCCGCCGCGGCGAACAGATCGAGCGGAGCCACGGCGCCGGTCGGGTTGTTCGGGTAGTTGAGCCACAGCACGGCGCTCCGCCGCCAGTTCTCCTCGTCCACGGCGTCCAGATCGGGAAGGAAGCCCCGCTCCGCCGCGAGCGGAATCCGGACGACCTCGCCGCCCAAGTACCGGGCCCCGCGCTCGGGGATCGCGTAGCCGGGGGCCGTCACGATGACGCGGTCCTTGCCGGCGGCGGGATCCAGGAGCGCGCCGGCGAGGGAGAAGATCGGCTCCTTGCTGCCGAGGGTCGGCAGCACGTGACGATCCGGGTCCAGCTCGACGTCGAACCGCCGCCCCACCCAGGCGGCCACGGCGTTCCGCAGCTCCGGAAGCCCGGCCGCGCGGGGGTACGACGAGACCGGCTCGATCGCGGCGGCGAGGGCCTCGCGGATGAACGCGGGCGTCTCGTCGCGGGGATCGCCGATCCCGAGATCGACGACTTCGCGGCCCGCCTCGAGCGCGGCTTGCTTCCGGCGATCGAGCTCCTCGAACGGGTACGGCTCGCTTGCTCGGATGCCGGGTGAAAGATGGACCACGATCAGGCTCCCATCGCCCGCGTCCCGGTCAGGAACGCATGCAACACGTCGTAGGAGCGCACCAAGGCTTCCGCGCCGACGCGCTCGTCGTCGCGATGAGCGTACCGCGGGTCCCCGGGGCCGAAATTGATCGCGGCCACGCCGGCGGCTGCGAAGTCGGCGACGGGCGTCCAGGCCTGCTTCGGGCCGACGGGCAGGTCCCCGGCGGCCCGAAGCCGCCTGACGAGCGGGTGGCTCGCGACGACGGGGGCGGGCGGTGAGTTCCCCAGGATCTCGATCTCCGCCCGGGGGTCGCCGAGCAGGCTCCCGAGCCTCGCCTCGGCGTCCCCGGGCGCGACGTTCGGTGCATACCGCAGGTTGACGTCCGCCTCGACGACGTCGGGGACGACGTTTGTCGAGGCGCCGCCCCGGATGGACGTCACGCTGGCTACCTCGCGGTAGACGAGCCCGTCGATCTCGACGTCCACCGGTGCGAGCTCCGCCAGCGGCGACAGGATCTGGATCGCGGCGTGGATCGCGTTCTCGGCCAGCCACGGTCGCGCCGTGTGACCGGCGGTCCCCCGCACCCGGACCCGCGCGTTGAGGTTGCCGAGACAACCGACCTCGGCGGCGTTGTCCGTCGGCTCCATGACGATCGCGAGATCGGCCGCCCGAAGCGCCGCGGACCGTTCGAGCATCGGCGCGAGAACCCCATGTGGCGCCGGCAGCTCCTCGCGGCCGAACAGGACGACGCCCAGGTCGAGCCCGGTCGGAGGTTCCGCGAGATCCCGCACCAGCTCGACGATCACGGCCACCGCGCCCTTCATGTCCGCCGCTCCGCGTCCCGTCACATGGCCGTCCTCGATCCGGCCCGCGGCGGCGCCGGCGATCGGAACCGTGTCGACGTGTCCGGCCAGGAGCACCAACGGCACGCCCGTGCGACGGTGGGGCAGGGTCGAGAGCACGCCGTCGCCGCGCTCGACCGGACGGAGCCACGCCGTCTCGAGAAGCCCGCCGAGGTGCGACAGGATGCCGGACTCGTCTCCGCTCTCGGAGGGAATGTCGATCAGCTCGAGCGTCCGCCGTTGCAGCCGCTCGGCGAGCGAGGCGGCTTGATCCGCAGACGCCCCCCTAGGCACGGCGTCCGGTCCCGAGGTCGAGATCGATGGTCCCCTCGAACACGGCGTCGACCGGGCCGCTCAGCGAGACCGAGCCGTCGGCTCCCCGCTCCACGTCCAGCCGGCCGCCCGGGAACCGGACCCACGTCCGCGCGGGTGCCACGCCCATCTCCTGGGCGGCCACGGAGACCGCGCACGCCCCCGAACCGCACGAGAGCGTCTCGCCGGACCCGCGCTCCCACACGCGGGCCTCGAGCCCACCGCCCGCGGCGCGCGCGAACTCGACATTCGCACCCTGCGGGAAGAGCGGCAGATGCTCCAGCGCCGGTCCCAGGCGTTCGACGTCGATCTCGGCCGGATCCTCCTCGACGAAGAGCACGAGATGTGGATTGCCCATCGACAGGGCGCTCGCCACCACCGTCCGTCCATCCAGCTCGAACGGCTGCGCGAGGAACGTCTCCCCCGGTGGGCCGCTCATCGGGACCGCGGCGCGCGCGAACGCGGGGGAACCCATGCCGGCCGTGACGACGACCTCGCCATCGACCGACGGCGAGACGGTGACGCGCGAGATCCCCGCCGGCGTCACCACCGCGAAGCCGTCGGTGCCGGCGAGCCCCCGGTCGTGCGCCAGCCGGGCGAGGCACCTGATGCCGTTGCCGCAGGTGCCGGCCGGCGAGCCATCGGCGTTGCGGTAGTCCATGAGGAATCCCTCCGCGGCGGGGGCGACCCGGATGACCCCGTCCGCGCCGATGCCGGTCCGGCGATCGCACAGCGCCGCCGCTCTTTCGGGACTCACCTCGAGATGACCGTCCAGATCGAGCAGGAGCACGAAGTCGTTCCCGCACGCCTCGTACTTCCAGAACGGCTCGATGCTCACGCGGTCTCCAGGTACTCGAGCATCGCACCGACGGCCTCCGGCGCACCGGCGGGCCCGACGTCGAACCAGCGGATGCGCGGATCCCGCCGGAACCAGGACATCTGGCGCCGCGCCAGGTTTCGCGTCCGAGCCTGCGTCCTCGTCACCGCCTCCTCGAGCGGGAGCCGGCCCGCGAGATGTTCCGCGAGCTCTGCGTACCCGATCGCCTGTGTCGAGGTCAGCCACCCGCCGAACCCGCGAGCCACGAGCCGCCGGACTTCGTCGAGCCAGCCGGCCGCGAACATCGACCGGACCCGGTCCTCGATTCGCGCCGCGCAGGACCTCGGGCGGCATCCGGATCCCCGCGACCCGCACCCGCTGCGGCGGGGAATCGCTCCCACGCCGTGGCGAACGAGCTGAACGGCGCGCCGGTCACCTGGACGACCTCGAGCGCCCGCACGATCCGGCGCAGGTTGGCGGGCTCGATCTTGGCGGCGGCCACCGGGTCGATCGCCTCCAGCCGGAGGTACATCGCCTCGACGCCGTGGGCCTCGGCGTCCCGCTCCAGGCCGGCTCGGATCCCGGCATCCTCGGGCGGGAAAGACCAGGTCGTCGACGAGCGCGCGGAAGTACAGACCCGACCCGCCCACGAGAAGCACCCGGCGGCTCCTGGCCTGCACATCGGCGAGCACGTCGCGCCCGATCGCCTGGAACCTCGAAACGGTGAACCGCTCGGTCGGCTCCGCGAGGTCGAGCAGGTGATGCGGAATCCGAGCGCGCTCGGCCGGCGTCGGCTTGGCCGTTCCCACGTCCATCCCGCGGTAGACGAGCATCGAGTCGACGCTCGCGATCTCGGCCCCGAGCGCCTGCGCGAGGACGACGGCCGCGGAGGTCTTGCCCGACGCGGTCGGTCCGACGAGCGCCAGGAGCGGTCCGGTCACGGCCGAGTCAGGTCGCGACGGCCGCCGGGACGGCGCCGAGCAGATGGTGCGGGGCCGCGCTCACGATCCGCGCCTCGACAAAGGTGCCCGGCGCGAGCGACTCCTCCAGATGCACGATCCGGTTGGTCCGCGTCCGGCCCTGTGTCGAACCCGCCTTCTTCCCGGCGCCCTCGACCAGGACCTCGACGACCGAGCCCACCTGCTCGAGGTTCCGCTCCAGCGAGATCCGCTCCTGCGCCGCCACCAGGCGATCGAACCGCTCCTGCACGACCGGTTTGGGGATCTGCTCGTCGAACGAGGCCGCGCGCGTGCCGGGCCGGGGCGAGTACTGGAAGAGATAGGCGCTGTCGAACCTCGCTCGCTCGACGACGTCGAGCGTGTCGGCGAAGTCTTCCTCGGTCTCGCCCGGGAACCCGACGATGACGTCGGTCGAGACGGCGACCTCCGGGATCGCCGCCCGGATCCGTTCGAGCCACGACAGGTATCGCTCGCGGCGATACGAGCGCTGCATCGAGCGAAGGATCCGGTCCGATCCCGACTGCAGCGGGAAATGGATGTGCTCGCACACCTTCTCGCACTCGGCCATCGCGTCGATCACGTCGGGCGTGAAGTCGTGGGGATGCGGCGACGTGAACCGGATCCGACGGATGCCGTCGACCTCGTCTACACGCCGGAGCAGTTCGGCGAAGAGCGGGCGGCTGGGACGCGCCGTCGACGCTCACGTCCCGCCCGTAGGTGTTGACGTTCTGCCCGAGCAGCGTCACCTCGAGCACTCCCTGGGCGGCGAGACCCTGGACCTCGGCGAGGATGTCGCCGATGCCGCGCGAGCGCTGCGGTCCCCGCACGAGCGGCACGATGCAGAACGTGCAGGCGTTGTCGCACCCGACGGCGACGGAGACCCAGGCACGATTGGAATCGCCGCGGGCGGCCGGGAGCGCGCTCGGGAACGTCTCGGTGTACTCGCGCACGTCCATCTGCGGACCGTCTTCCTCGGCCATGCGGAGGAGGTCGAGAAGCTGCGGGAGTGCGTGGGTTCCCACGACGACGTCGACCCACGGCGCCCGCTGCTGGATCAGGCCCTGATCCTTCTGAGCCAGACACCCGGCCACCACGATCCGCAGGTCGGGCCGCCGGTCCTTCAGCGGCTTGAGATGTCCCAGGTTGCCGTACAGCTTGTTGTCGGCGTTCTCGCGGATCGCGCAGGTGTTGAGCACCACCACCCGCGCGTTCTCGCAGGTCCTCGGCCGGCGTCATGCCGTCCCCGATCAGCAAACCGGCGATGCGCTCCGAATCATGCTCGTTCATCTGGCACCCGAAGGTGCGGATGAGGAATCCCCCCGTCACGCTCACCTCGCGTACTCGGTCGAGCGCGTCTCGCGAACCACCGTGATCTTGATCTGCCCCGGGTATTGGAGCTCCTCCTCCACGGTCTTGGCGATATCGCGCGCGATCACCTGCGCCTGGAGATCGTCCACGTCGTCGGGCTTCACCATGACCCGGACCTCGCGGCCGGCCTGCATCGCGAACACCTTCTCGACGCCGGGCTGCGCGCTGCAGATCTCTTCGAGGCGTTCCAGACGCCGCACGTAGGTCTCGAGCGACTCGCGCCGGGCGCCCGGCCGGCCACCGGAGATGTGGTCGGCGATCTGCGCGAGCACGGCGTCGACGGAACGCTGCTCCACTTCGCCGTGGTGAGACTCGATGCAGTGCACCACCTCCGGCGACTCCTTCAGCCGCCTGGCGATCTCGGCGCCGATGATGGCGTGCGACCCCTCGATCTCGTGTGTGACCGCTTTGCCGATGTCATGCAGGAACGCCCCGCGTTTGGCGACGGAGGGGTCAAGACCCAGCTCCGAGGCCAGCGCCGACGCGATGTGCGCCGACTCCACCAGGTGCTTCAGAACGTTCTGGCCGTACGACGTCCGGTATTGGAGGCGCCCGAGCAGCTTGACGAGCTCGGGGTGCAGGTCGGTCAGGCCCACCTCGGCAACGGCGTTCTCGCCGGCACGACGAACCTGCTCGTCCAGGTCTTTGAGCGACCGCTGGTGGATCTCTTCGATGCGCGCCGGGTGGATCCGTCCGTCCGCGACCAGCTTCTCCAGCGTCATCCGGGCCGCCTCGCGCCGAACCGGGTCGAAGCACGACAGGACCACGGCCTCCGGGCGTGTCGTCGATGATCAGGTTGACGCCTGTGGCCGCCTCGAACGCGCGGATGTTGCGGCCCTCACGCCCGATGATCCGGCCCTTCATGTCCTCGCTCGGGAGCGTGAAGACGCTGACCGTCGACTCCGCCGTCTGCTCCGACGACACCCGCTGGATCGCGATCGTGACGATCTTTCGCGCCCGCTCCTCGCTCTCCTCGCGTGCCCGCTGCTCGATCTCGCGGACCTGGACCATCGCGTGGCGCTTGGCCTCGTCGACGGTCTGCGCCATCAGCTGGTCGCGGGCCTCGGTCGAGGTCATCTGCGCGATGCGCTCCAGCTCGGCCGCGTGCGTCGCGGCCGAGGCATCAACCTGCTCCTGCGCGCCCGACGAGCGTGCGGTCACGCTCGTCCAGGTCGCGCGGCTCGCTCCTCCAGCTTCTGCGCCCTGGCGACGTAGCTCTTCCTCGGACTGGGTGATCCTTCGCTCCAGCCGGGCAACCTCGTCCCGGCGGAGCTTCAGGTCCTCATCGGTCTCCTTGCGTGCGGCGGCGGCATCGGCTCTGGCGTCGACCAGGGCCTGGCGGCGCGTATCGGCCGCCTCCTGCTCCGCCTCGACCAGCAGCTCTTCGGCGCGGACCTCCAGGCTTTGGGTATTGGAGGCGGCGATCGTCTTCCAGACGAAGAACCCGACGACGGCACCCAGGATGACGCCGCCAACGCCCACCAGTGCCTCTTGCATCCGTTCCTCCCACGATTCCGTGGGAGAGGACCCCTGCGGGCCCCGTGTTCAGGCGCGACGTTGCGGCGCGACGAACGGAAGGTGCGGGAACGGTCAACCCACCTGGGGCCGTACCGCCTCCGTCCTCAGTCGTTGTCGTCTGGTCGGGAATGATCTCCGTCACAAGCCTTCTGCTCGAACTCGGGGTGTGCGTAGGCGTTTCCTCTCCGTTTCGGGCCATGGTAAGCGGCCCCGAGACGAGAGACAAGCGCCGGATGGCCGATCAGGCCTCCGAATCGACCCCGCGATCGATCTCCAGGGCCGACCTGGCGGCCCGCCGGGCCATCTCGGGTCCGTACCCACGCCGCAGCAGGAAGGAGGTCAGCCGGCGGAAGGCTACGGCCGGCTCCAGGGAGCCCATCCGTTTGGCCCGCCGGGCGGCGAGGTCCCGCGCCCGTTCCTCCTCGTCGTCCCCGAGCGACGCGAGCGCCCCCGCCGCAACCGCCGGCGTGACCCCGCTTCGGGCCAGCACCGAGCCCACCAGGCGCCGTCCCGACCCGCGGGAACCGACCTCGTGTTCGATCACCCGCCGGGCGAACGCCTCGTCGTCCACGAGGCCCACCCCCTCGAGCCGCTCGAGCTCGCCCTCGACTTCCTCCGCGTCGAAGCCCGCCCGCAGGAGGCGCGTCTCGAGCTCCCGGCGGCTGCGCGGCCGGACGGCGAGCAGCCCGAGTGCGCGATCGTGACAGCTGCGAGCGCCGGGCCGTTTCGCCGTCGTCTTCCCGCCGAATTGGCCCGTCACGACCGTTCGGCCTTGGCTTTGTCCTTCGCGGCTCCCGCCGAAGCCGCGGGCTCGCCCTCCGGATCGACGACCACGTCCTGAGGCACTTCGATCGGCTTGTCGTCGTCCTCACCGAAGTTCGACAGGCCGACGGCTTCCCGAATCCGCCGCTCGATCTCGTCGCGGAGCTCGGTGTGCTCGGCAAGGAACGCGCGGGCGTTCTCGCGGCCCTGGCCGAGCTGCTCGCCCTCGTAGGTGAACCAGGCGCCGGCCTTCTTGATGATCTCGAGGTCGACGCCCACATCGATGAGCGAGCCCTCTTTCGAGATTCCCTTGCCGTACATGATGTCGAACTCGCACTGGCGGAACGGCGGCGCCACCTTGTTCTTGACGACCTTCACCCGCGTCCGCGAACCGACGACCTCGGTGCCGTCCTTGAGGTTCTCGATCTTGCGGACGTCGAGACGGACCGACGAGTAGAACTTGAGCGCCCGCCCCCCGGTGGTCGTCTCAGGTGAGTTGTGCACGACGACGCCGTCGACGAGGTAGGTGTGCGATCCCTCGACCTCGATGTCGTACCGGTGCATCGACGCGAGTTGGGGGGCTTGCGGCCGAATTTCGATGATGGGCATCGGCGAGAGCTCGTTCCGCATGGGCCGGAACGAACCAGGTTCGACCGCGAACCGGTCCCGGAACCTGGCAACAGCTTGTACTGCCATCGAGGGATGCATGAAGCGGAGCGACGATGGCATGCAGCTTCGCGGTCTCGTCCTTCGGGAAACTGGAGGACGGCCTTCCCGGCTCGGTCGATCAGCTTCGGCCCGTAGCCCCCAGGTGTCGGCCAGACACTGGACCAGGCGGATCCGGCTGGTCGGCTCGATCGCCTCGATGCAGATCTCGGACCGGCCGCTGCCGTCGCGGGTTCGGCGCCTGGACCCCCTTGGCGCGCACGGAGAAGGTCCCGTCGTCCATGTACCAGATTGCCAGCGCCAGCGGGGTCAGCCGCTTTAGATAGTCCTCGCTCAGGACCTTCTTCCCGCCGATGTAGACGGCTTCTCGAAGATCGGCGAGCTCGGCGAGCGGCGGGAGGTCATGAGAGACTGCACCCCGCGCGTCGGTCGACCGAGCGACGTTCCGATGTTCGCGAACAGGGACGCCTTCCAGTCGGCATACTCGGCCTGTCGCGCGCCGTGGCCGAAGCGGTAGCGGCCGGCGAGGCCGCTTCCGGGTCGGTGACAGAGCGCCGTCGCCCATGAGGCCGCCAAGGATGACCTCCCACTGGAAGTCCGACAGGCGGATGGGGGACGGCCGTCATCACTCGATCCCCGACCTCAGCTCTTGCGCTTCGCGCCAGCCGCCTGGGGTCAGGATCTTGTGGTTCGGGGTACAGCCGAACTGGACCGTCCCGCTGGCGTCGGCTCGCGCACTCTGAACTGCATGAAGCTCTCCGTCGTTCCCGTTGTCGAACCAGTTCACGATCCTGCCGGGGGACGACCTCGCCACTGCTCGGGGTCGTAGGACAGGACCTCAACGGGCATCGCGCTGGTTGACGATCTTGCCGATCTTCTCGTGCGAGCCGTCGGCGAGCGTCACTGGGTGTCGCATAGAAAAACACCCGAACATCACGCCGATTTTTTCGCGGAGCTGGTTGATGAAGATCGCCGTCGTGTCGAACCGCGAGAGCGAGCCGTTCAGCTTCCGCATCGCCTGGGACATCAGACGGGCCTGGAGCCCGACGTGGGAGTCGCCCATCTCGCCCTCGATCTCGGCCCGCGGGACGAGCGCCGCCACCGAGTCGATCACCACGAGCGCGAGCGCGCCGGACCGCACGAGCATGTCGGCGATCTCGAGCGCCTGCTCGCCGGAGTCCGGCTGCGAGACGAGCAGCTCCTCGATGTTGACCCCGAGCGCGCGGGCGTAGGTCGGGTCGAGCGCGTGCTCGGCGTCGATGAACGCCGTGATGCCGCCGTGCCGCTGCGCCTCGGCGATGATGTGCAGGCACACGGTGGTCTTGCCCGAACCCTCGGGCCCGAAGACCTCCATGATCCGCCCGCGCGGGATGCCGCCCACCCCGAGCGCAAGGTCGAGCGCGAGCGATCCCGTCGGGATGATGCCGATCCCCTCGTTCATCGGGTGCTCGCCGAGCTTCATGACGGCGCCCCGGCCGAACTGCTTCTCGATCTGCTGGAGCGTTACGTCGAGCATCTTGTCGCGGTCCACGTGATCCTCCTTCACCCTACCGATCCTCTCCCCACCGATCGACGCACGGTACCGGCCGGGTCCGACAAAGTTACACCCGTGTGATCCGGCCCGCTGTTCGACCCGGCGTCCCGGCCGGCCCGAGGGCCAGCCCGCAGGCTAGTCGAACACGTGTTCGGCCGCAAGCACCCCGTCACCCGCCCTCGAACGGGGCCACCAGCAGTGGCTCGTAGACGGGCGCCGGGCGGCGGAGGTGGCTTTGGAACAGGACCACGCGATCCACGCGAAACGGCTCCGAGGCGAGCGGCGTCAGGGCGAACTCGCTCGGGAAGGGCGATCGGCGGATCGCTCCTCGCGACCGTCGAGGTGCGCATGGAACGGCCGGGACTCCGGTGGGAACTCGGCCGCGAGGGCCGTCCGAGACGGCTCCGGCTAGCGACGCCAGCGCCCCGCCGTCCGGCGATGCCCGCCCAAAGGACGCGAGCGCCGGCGCGCCGACGGAAACGCGCCGAGGCCATCGATCCTCGCCTCGAACGGCGCCGTCCGGCGGGCAACGGCCGCCACCCGCTCCTCGACCCACGGACGCAACCGCGGCCACGTCCGCCCGAGGAACACCAGGGTCACGTGCCAGTTCTCCTCGGGCGGCCACCGAGCCTTGGGGAACCGCTCGCGCCACGGTTCGGTCGCCGAGGCGACGGCTCGCTTTGCGTCCTCGGGAATCTCGACCGCCACGAACAGACGGAGCGGAGGCGCCTCCGGCCGCGCGGACCGGTCGCGGGCCATCAGGGCTGCTTCGCATCCTGGTCGAACCACCAGGTCGGGCCCCGCTGCGGACGAACGAGCCCGCCGGTGAGATGCCGGCGGACGAGATCGAGCGCGGCCTGCTCGGACCAGGACGTGACCAGCTCCCGGTTCGCCGGCGCCGACAGGGACCGCGTGAAGGTCTGCTCGCCGCCGTCGAGTGCGAGCCAGACCGTGCCCGGCTCCGCTCCCCCGTGCGGCTCGGGCCCGGCGGCCCCGGTCACGGCGACCGCCACATCCGCCGCGAAGAGCGCGGCGCGCTCCGGCCGCCATCTCGAGGGCGCAGGCCTCGCTCACGACCCCGTGCTCCTCGATCGTCGACGCGGCCACACCGAGCACCTCCTGCTTGGCCTGAGCCGAGTACACGACCGCCGATCCGCGGAAGTAGGCGGACGCCCCGGGCACCGACGTCAGCCGTGCCGCGATCCGCCCGCCGGTGAGCGATTCCGCCGCGGCGACCGTCTTCGACTGCTCGCGCAGCAGCCGGCCCACCACTTCCTCCAGCCGTTCGTCGGTGGTGCTGAAGACCGATGTCGCCGAGCCGGTCCGCGATGACCTCCACGAGCGGTGCGATCAGCGCGTCCGCCTCCTCGGCCGACGGGGCCTTCGCGGTCAGCCGGATCTTGACCTCGCCGGCGCCCGCCAGGTAGGCGATCGTCGGGTTGCGCCCCGCCTCGAACAGGTCCTCGAGCACGCGCGCCACGGCCGACTCCCCCACCCCGGTACATCGCAGCACGCGGGAACGAACCACCGCCGGACCGGCGAGCGCCGCCAGCTCGGGCAGCACCGTTCCCTCCATGATCTCGCGCATCTCCGCCGGGACCCCGGCCATCGCGTAGAGCCGCACGCGGCCGATCTCGACGGCGAGCCCGGGCGCCGTGCCGATCACCGGTCGGATGTACCGAGCGCCCCGCGGGACGTCCGCCTGGCGGAGATTGTTCTCGGGCATCGCGCGGCCCATCCCGGAGAAGCGCTCGCGGAGCATGGCTTCGAGCTCCGGCTGCCGCTCCATCGGCGCCGCGAGCACGCCGGCGATCGCATCCCGCGTCAGATCGTCGCCGGTCGGGCCGAGCCCGCCCGTCACGAGGACGACATCCGCGCGCTCGATGGCGCGGCGGAGGATCTCTTCGATGCGCGGCTGGTTGTCGCCGACGACCGTCTGGTAGACGACGTCGACCCCGACGTCCGCCAGCCGCTGCGACATCCACTGCGCGTTCGTGTTCGCGATCTGCCCGAGCAGCAGCTCCGTGCCGACCGCGACGATCTCGCTCTTCACGCCCGGTCACGTCCCGCAGGCATCACGGTCACGCCCCATCGGTGCACGCCACCGGGTCCTCGCCCGGCGCGTAGCGCATACAGAACGAACCTCGGATGCCCGCGGTGTCGACGGCGACGCCGTTGACCTCCACCTCCGCGGCCGATCCCTCCTCCAGGAAGACGGAGACCTCCCTCGCGCCCTCGAGCGACCGGCTCTCCCCCGGTTGCAGCGCGAACGTGGTCGTGGTGCCGTCGACGACGATCCGCGCCTGGACCTCGCGGATCCCCTTGAGGACCACGTCGACCGGTTCCGTCGACGCGGCCGAGGTACGCGGCGTCGATGCCGGCACGTCCGCCGGACGAGGGGCCGAGCTCCGCCGGCCCACCGCACCGATCGCGACGAAGACGACGAGGAGCGCGGCGGCGGCGATGAGCAGGAACCGTTGGTTGTCGCGGATCCTGGTGGCGGCGATCGCGCGCTCGATCGCCCCGACCTTCGCGGGTGGTGGCGGCGGGGTCGGCGCGTCGGCGCGCCGGCCGTAGGCGGCGAGCACGCGGTCGGGGTTCACGCCGAGGTATGCCGCGTAGGTACGAAGGAGCCCCCGGACATAGACCTCGCCCGGAAGCCCGGCGAAGTCTTCGCGTTCCAGGGCCTCCAGCTGCTCTGCCCGGAGGCGAGTATCGCGTGCCGCCTCCTGGATCGTGACCCCCCGGACGAGGCGGGCCTTCCTGAGCGCCGGCCCGACCCCGTTCGCTCGGTCACGTGCGGTTCCTCCGGCCAACCCGGGGATGATAGCGCCCGGGGTGCCGGGACCGGCTAGCCTTCCGCCGTGTCCCGACCGGTCGTCCGTGGTTCCCGCGTGCTCTTGCGTCCGCTGACCGTCGCGGACGAACGAGAGTTCCTCGAACGCGTCCGGGTCTCGCGGCGGCTCCATCGTCCGTGGTCGTATCCCCCGGACACACCCGAGCGCTTTCGCGCCTTTCTCCAGCGCTACCGGGCCCCGACCACGAAAGGCTTCGCCGTCTGCCGCCGGGAGGACGGCGCCATCGTCGGGTGGTTCGGTCTCTCCCAGATCTTCCACGGCGCGTTTCGGAACGCCTTCCTGGGCTACTACGCCTTCGAGCCCTATGCGGGGCAGGGATACATGCGAGAGGGACTCGCCCTGGTCCTGCGTCACGCGTTCGGGGAGCTCCACCTGCACCGGGTCCAGGCGAGCATCCAGCCGGCGAACACCCGGTCGATCGCCCTCGTCCGCGGCGCGGGGTTCGCCAACGAGGGGTACGGCCGCCGGTACCTGAAGATCGGCGGCCGCTGGCGGGACCACGAGCACTGGGTGGCGCTCGCCGACGATCCGCCGAAACGAGCGCAGGACCTAAGGCAGAAGGGGCCGTGAGATATAACCCTTCGCCCGCTGGGCCGCCCCCGACCGGGTGACTACCATCCCCGGCATGGACCAGGACGAAACCGCGAGCGCGCCCGAGGCTTCACCGCTCGTCGCCGCGACGCACGAGGTGACCGAGGCGGTCACCCTCGCCGAGGGTCCGGTTCGCTTTCTCCTCGTCTCCGGGGCGCTCGACGACACGCAGTGGGGACTGGTCGGCTCCTACTGGATGTCGATCGACGGCGAGCGCGGAGGCTTCATCCTCTCGCCCGGCGCGGCCTGGACCGGCTCCGAGATCGCGCGCGGCTACAGCAGCGCTCGACACCGTGGTTGGAGCCACGAGGCCATCTACACGTTCTGGCAGGAGCGGATGGGCGTCAACGGACGGGTCATGGTCGACCCACAGCAGCACGCGGACACGCTGTTCCAGGTCGCCCGGCGCATCGGCGCCCTGTAGGCCGGGCCCTCAGGCGGGCCGGCGGTCCGACCACTCTTCGGGCGTCACCAGCACGTCCCTGGCCTTGGAACCCAGCGACGGACCCACGATGCCCTGCTCCTCGAGCAGATCCATGAGCCGCCCCGCGCGGGCAAAACCCACCTTGAGCTTGCGCTGGAGCATCGAGGTCGACCCCAGCTGCGACCGGATCACGAGCTCCGCGGCCTGCTGGAGCAGATCCTCGTCGTCGCCGGCGCCGGCGAACCCCCCGTCGATCGGCGGGAGCCCGAGCCCCTCGGCGCTCTGCTCGTAGACCACTTCGCGTTCGGCCCGGACGAACTCGGCGACGTCGCGGATCTCCTGTTCGGTCACCCACGCGGCCTGCAATCGCGTCGGCTTCGAGGCGTCCGCCGGCGCGAACAACATGTCGCCGTGGCCGACCAGCTTCTCGGCTCCGTTCATGTCGAGCACCACTCGGCTGTCGGCCTGACTCGAGGTCATCAGCGCGATGCGGCTCGGGATGTTGGCCTTGATGAGCCCGGTGACCACGTCGACCGACGGACGCTGGGTGGCGACCACCAGGTGGATGCCCACGGCCCTGGCCATCTGGGCGATCCGGCAGATCGCGTCTTCGACCTCGCGCGGCGCGACCATCATCAGGTCGGCCAGCTCGTCGATGACGACGAGGACGTAGGGCATGTGCTCGAACCGGTCCTCCATCCCCGGCGGGATCTTGAGGGTCTGGTCCCACAGGCCCCGTTCGTAGCCGTCGATGTCCCGCACCCCGACCGTGGCAAGCAGCTCGTACCGGAGCTCCATCTCGCGCACGAGCCACTGCAGCGCCTCGGCCGCCCGCTTCGGGTGGACGATGACGGGCGAGAGCAGGTGCGGGACCTCCGCGAAGTGGCTCAGCTCGACCCGTTTCGGATCGATCAGCACGAGCCGGACGTCGTCGGGAGTCGTTCGCATGAGGATCGAGGTGACGAACGAGTTCACGAGCGATGACTTGCCCGCCCCGGTCGCTCCCGCGATGAGGATGTGCGGCATCGCCGCGAGATCGATGATGCGGCTGCGGCCGTGCACGTCCTTGCCGAGCGCGACCGACAACGGCTGACTCATGCTCCGCGCTTCCTCCGACCGCAGGACGTCGCCGAGCATCACGAAGTCGCGATGGCGATTCGGCACCTCGATCCCGATGGCCGAGCGGCCCGGGATCGGCGCCTGGATACGGACGTCCGGGGTCGCGAGCGCGTAGGAGATGTCGCTCGAGAGGTTCAGGACCTTGTTGACCTTCGTCCCGGCGGCGACCTCGATCTCGTACATCGTGACGGTGGGACCCCGGTGGGCCGCGACGACGTTGGCGTCCACCCCGAAGTCGCGAAGGGTCCGGGCGAGCGCGGCGGTCACGGCGCGCCGGTCGCGGGCGTCGGCGTTCGACGGCGGGCCGGCCCGGAGCAGGTCGATCGGCGGCAACCGGTACGGCCCTTCCGGGGTGTCGACCGTCCGCCCCCGGCGGCGGCGGCCCCGGCTGGTCGCGCGATCGCCGTCCGCGAACTCGTCCTCGGCGAGCTCGTCGCCGGCCCCGTCCGCCTCCTCATCCTCCGGTTCGAACGCGTCGGCATCGGGGAGCACCACGACCGGCTCGGCTTCGTCCCACTCGCCCTGGACGTCGATGAAACCCAGTACCCGGAGCCAGGACTTCACGCGCCGGCGCCAGCGCCGCGGTTCGCGCCGCGCCGGCCGTCCGAGCACCTCGCCCTCGTCGTCGCCCGAAAGGAGCTCCTCGTCCCCCATCTCGTCCGCAAACTCCCCGGCATACTCCCCGTCTTCCGGCACGTCGAGCGCGTCGAAGAAACCGCGGACGGCGCTCCAGACGCGCGCGACGGGCGTGCCGGTGGCCACCAGCCCGCCGAGGAAGGCGACCGCGGCGCACACGATCCCCGCACCGAACTGGGAGACGAGCCCCGAAAGCGGATGCGCCGCCATCGCGCCGACGAATCCACCCGCCCGCGCAACGCCGGGCAGCCCCGGAGCACCCGCGGAACCGGCGAGCGGCCTCGGGTTGCCGCGCAGAAGCGACACGACCCCAAGCGTCCCGACGACGAGCGCAACGATCCCGATCAGGATCCGCACACGTTCTTCGCGCGCCATGTCGCGGACGAGCACGACGCCCCACCACGCGCCGAGGAGCGGGACGGCGACGGCGCCGATCCCGAAGCCCCAGTGCAGGAAGTTCGAGATGCCCCGCCCGGCGATTCCGCCCCCGCCGAACCACACGGCGAGAATGGACAGGAGCGCCAGTGCGACGAGGCCGATCCCGATGGCGTCGCGCGCCCACGGCGACAACGCCGAGCGGACGGTCTTGCGCGACCGCTTTCGCGGCCGCGATGTGGTCTTGCTGCGCGAAGCAGGCTTGGCCCGCGACGTCCGGCGCCGCGAGGGGGAAGTTTTCGTTGCCACCTAGACCTCCATGATGACCGGGAGAATCACCGGCTTTCGCTGTGTCGTCTCGTAGAAGTACCGCCGGAGCACACGCCTGACGCTCTGCTGGAGAGCGGTCGGGTCCGTGACCTGGGCCTTCGCGCTCTCCTCCAAGACCAGCATGACGCGTTTACGGGCCTCTTCAAGGATGTCCCCGGAGGTTCCGTCGTGGACGAATCCCCGGTTGACGACGTCCGGACCCCCGACGACCTCGCCCGATCGCGCGTCGATCGTGACCACGACGACCACCACGCCGTCGCCGGCCAGCTTCCGGCGGTCCCGGAGCACCTCGCCGCCGACGTCGCCGATCCCGAGGCCGTCGACGAAGGTCATCCCGGCCGGCACCCGGTCGGTCACCTCGCACGTCTCCGCCACCGTCACGACATCGCCGTCCTCGCAGACGAGCACCCGGTCCCTCGCGATCCCGACCTCCTCGGCCAGCCGGGCGTGGTGCTGGAGGTGCCGTCGCTCGCCGTGGACGGGGATGAACCAGCGCGGGCGAACGAGCGAGAGCATGAGTCGAAGCTCCTCCTGGGCGCCGTGGCCGCTCGCGTGCACCGGGTCCGACGGCATGTGGTACACGTCGGCCCCGGTCCGGTAGAGGGCGTCGACCACCCGGTGGATCGCGGGTTCGTTCCCCGGGATCAGGCTCGACGACAGGACGACCGCGTCGCCCTTGGCCAGCTTCACCCACTTGTGCTCGCGGGCGGCGATCAAGCTGAGCGCGCTGTACGGCTCTCCCTGCGAGCCCGTGCAGATGACGACGACCCGGCCTGGGTCCACCTTCTCGACGTCCTCGATCGGCACCACGTCGGAATCGGCCACCTGCAGGATGCCCAGCCGGCGGGCGGCGTCGACGCTGTTGAGCATCGAGCGCCCCAGGAAGGCGACGACCCGTTCGTTGGCCCGCGCCGCATCGACGACCTGCTGAATCCGGTGGATGTGGCTCGAGAAGCAGGCGACCACGACGATCTGCGGGGACGTCTCGACGATCCGGCGGAGCACCGGCCCCACCGACCGCTCGCTCGAGGAGTAGCCGGGCTCCTCCGCGTTCGTGGAATCCGAGAGCAACAGGTGCACCCCGCGGTCGGTCGTCGCCTCCTCCGCGAGACCGTGCAGGTCGGTCGGATGGCCGTCCAGCGGGGTCTGGTCGATCTTGAAGTCGCCGGTGTGCAGGATCGTGCCGAACTCGGTGTCGATGGCGACCGCCGTGCCGTCGGGGATCGAGTGCGTGACCCGATGGAATCGAAGGGAGAACGGACCGAGCGTTGCCCGCTCGCCCGGCGTCACGAGCCGCAGCTCGCACTTGTCCTCGACGCCGTGCTCCGCGAGCTTGCCCTTCAGGACCTCGAGGGTAAACGCGGTGCCGAGCACCGGCAGCGTCCCTCGAGCTCCGCGAGCAGGTACGGCAGCGCCCCGATGTGGTCCTCGTGCCCGTGCGTGAGCACGACGCCTTCGATCCGATCCGCCCGCTCCCGGACGTACTCGAAGTCCGGCAGGACGAGGTCGATCCCGTACATGTCGGCGGAGGGAAACGACAGGCCCACGTCGAGCAGGAGCAGCCGGTCGTCGATCTCGACGCACGCCATGTTGCGACCGACTTCCCCGACGCCGCCGAGGAAGACGACCCGCACCGGATGCGGAGACCGAGCCTTCGACCTAGAGGAGACCGGCATCCTCCAAGGCGGTGCGCACGCGCGCACGCTCGTCGGACGTCGCGGGCACGAGCGGGAGCCGTGGATCGCCGGCGGGCCGGCCGAGCATCTGCAGAGCCGCCTTGACCGGGATCGGGTTCGACGTGATGAACAGCGCGTTGAACAGCGGCGACAGCGACTCGTGGATCTTCCGCGCGGCGGAGATGTCCCCCGTCTCGATCAGGTCGATCATCTGCTTGATCTGCGGACCGACGAGATGCGAGGCGACGCTGATGACGCCGACCGCACCGAGACAGACGTAGCCGAAGGCCGCCCAGTCGTCGCCGGAGTAGACCTCGAAGCCGTCGGGCGCCTCGGCCACGAGCCGGGAGATCCCCTGGAAGTCGCCGGTCGAGTCCTTCACCGCGACGATGTTCTTCGTCTCCGCCAGCCGCAGCAGTGTGTCGTGCTCGATCCGGGTCGCGGTGCGACCCGGGATGTTGTACGCGATGACCGGGAGATCCGTGGCCTCGGCCACACGCCGGAAGTGCTCGATCAGCCCTCGCTGCGGAGGCTTGTTGTAGTAGGGCGTGACGACGAGGAGTCCATCCGCGTCGGCGTCCTCCGCGGCCTGGGTCAGCTCGAGGGTCTCCGCGGTCGAGTATGTGCCGGTCCCGCAGATGAGCTTTGCCCGCGCGCCGATCGCGTCGCGCACGGCGCGGAACAGCTCGGCCTTCTCGCGGTACGTGAGCGTGGGCGACTCGCCCGTGGACCCCGCGATGACCAGGGCATCCGAACCGTTGTCGACGAGCCAGGAGGCGAGCTCCTGAGCCCCGTCCAGGTCGATGGCGTGTCCCTCCCCGAAGGGAGTCACCATCGCGGTCACGACGGATCCGAACCTTCCGGCCATCGCTTTCGCCTCCTTTGACCACGCTCGGGCGGACGGCCCGCCTATGCTAGCCCCGATGCCGCGCATCTACACCAAAACCGGGGACGACGGGACCACGGGCCTGCTCTACGGGGGCCGGGTCTCCAAGAACGACCTGGTCACAGAGGCGTACGGCACCACCGACGAGGCCGTCGCGGCCATCGGTCTGGCGCGGTCCCTGACCCCGGACCCCGAGCTGGCGGCGGCGCTGCTCGACATTCAACGGGAGCTCTTCGTGGTCGGCGCCGACCTTGCGGCCAACCCGAGCGACCGCGGGCGGCTGACGGCCGGGGTCTCGCTCGTCACCGCCGCGATGACCGAGGACCTGGAGCGGCGCATCGACGCCGCCGTCGAGCATAGGCCGCTCCCCAACACGTTCATCGCCCCCGGCAGCACGCCGGCCTCGGCTGCGCTCGACCTCGCGCGAAGTGTCGTGCGCCGGGCCGAACGCAGGGTCGTCGGGCTCGCGGCCGTGCCGACCACCAATCCGGAAGTCGCCCGGTTCCTCAACCGGCTCTCGGACCTGCTGTTCGTCCTGGCGCGGGGGGCAGCCGGGATGCCGGAGCCCGCCAGCAGGACCGACGCCGAGGACTAGAAGACTAGAACTGGAACACCGACCACGGGGCCGGATCCGACGCGAACAGCGCATCCGCGCGGGCCGGCGCCCCTGCCGCGTGCTCTTCGATCCGACCGGCCCGGCGCAGCTGTCGGAACGTGCTCCCACCGAAGTAGATCGCGCCGAGGTCCGTCGCCGAGCACGTCAATTCGGCCGGCTCGTCGGTGGTCGAGCATTCGGCGCGTCCGCCCGAGCACTCGAGCGCGAGCCGCCCGCCGTTCCACGGGCAGAACTGGTCGCGCACCTCCAGAACGAGGCGGCCGTCGCCGGCGTATCCCCGGACTCCCAGGGCCGAGGCGACGTCGACGAGCCGCGCGTACATGGCGTCTGCGATCCGAAAGCGCAGCCGCCGCGGTTCCTGGACCAGATGAAGCAGCGGGTCGTCGGCCGGCATGGCGTGAGCGACGACGCGCTTGACGAGGTCGACGTCGAGCACATACCGCCACAGGTCCGCCCATGCCCCCGGCCCGTCGGCGACCAGGTGCCGGACGGCCAGCTCGTTCTGCGGCACACCCCCGGCCCAGTCGTTCTTGATGCGATACGTGGTGAACCCGTCCACCGTCCCATCGGTGTCGTGAAGCGCAAAGAACGTCGGGTCGTCCTTCGGCCGGTCCGAGAACGCGAGGTCCCACCAGGGCTCGCTAATACCCACGGCGCCGGGCCGGCTCGCACGGAAGCGGTCGTAGACCGCGCGCATGAGCGGAAGCGCCTCCGACCGTTCGGCCAGACGGACCCGTCCGGAGCGGGCGTAGCCCGAGACGAAGGCGGCGTGATCGGTGTCCGCCTCGATCCCCGCGTCGAAGGTGGCGACGCCGTAGCCGTAGCGGCCGTAGATCCCGCCCTCGGATGCGTACAGGAGCGCGAGCGATTCTCCCCGGCCGTGGATGTCGTCGAGCTGGGCCCGCATGAGCTCCCGCGCCACACCTTCTCGCCGGTGCGTCGGCATGACTCCCACGGCGGTCACGGCCGCCGCCGGCACGCCGACACCGCCGGGAACGGTGACGGAGAACGTCGCGGCCTCCGCCGCGCCGACGATCCGGCCGTCGTCGAAGGCAGCGTGCCCACGTCCGGGCTCGGCAACCATCCGCGACCGGCGCAGCTCTTCCTCATCGAGGCGCCCTCCGAACGACGTCTCGAGCGCGGCGCAGTACGCCTCGTACTCGTCCTCGGTCACCGTGCGGATCTCGATCACAGCGGCGAGCCTAGCGGTCGAGCAACGACCCGAGTCCCACGGTGAGGCCCGGCCGACCCGGCGTGGCCCGGATCGCCATCAGCACCCCCGGGACGAACGCGGACCGGTCGGTCGTGTCGTGCCGGATCGTGAGGCTCTCGCCGGGGCCGCCAAAGACGACCTCCTGGTTCGCGAGCAGACCCGGCAGCCGCACGGAGTGGACCCGCACGCCGTCGATGTCGGCTCCGCGTGCCGGGACATCGGTCGGGGGGTCGCGCGGTCATCGCGCGCGGATGAAGTCGCGCGGTCATCGCGCGCGGATGAAGTCGCGCGGTCATCGCGCGCGGATGAAATGGCCCGGGCCGTGGCGATCGCCGTGCCGGAGGGGGCGTCGACCTTGCCGTCGTGATGCAGCTCGATGATCTCCGCGTCCGGCATGAGCCGCGCCGCATCGGAGGCGAACCGGATCATCAGGGCCGCGCCGATCGCAAAGTTCGGCGCCACGAACACGCCGATCGCGCGCTGCTCCCCCCACGCGGGGTCGATCTCGAAGCCGGTCGTGCCCACCACCACGTGCACCCCGTGCTCGATCCCCCAGGCCACGTGTTCGGGGGCGAATGCCCCGGACGTGAAGTCCACGGTCAGCTCCGCCCCCGCCGCGAGCACGTCGTCCAGCGTCTCGACGAGTTCGAGATCCGAACCTTCGACACCGGCGGCCTCGGCGAGCGTCGAGCCGGCGGCCGAACGAGACACGGCGGCCACCAGCTCGAGGTCCGGCGCCCCGACCAGCGCCGCGCAGACGGCGCGGCCCATCTTGCCCGTGGCCCCGACGACACCGACCCGGATCACGAGACGCCCGTCATGCGGTGCTCTGGAACGCCCCCGGCCCGAACGGCCCGAGGACGGTCAAGGTCATCGGGCGAGAGAGCACCAGCTCGGCGACCCGCTGCGCGTCGTCGAAGCTCACCCGGCTTACCCGCCGGAGCATCTCGGCCACCGTGAGGATCTCCCCGTGCGCGAGCTCCGATTTCCCGAGACGTGACATCCGGCCGCCCGGGTCCTCGAGGGACAGGACGAGCGAGCCGCGCACGTGGCCCTTCGCGCGCTGGAACTCGGCCTTGGTGAGCCCGCCGCTCGCCACGTCGGCGACGACCGAGCGAAGAAGCCGGACCACCTCCGCGGCCTGCTTCGGCGTGGTTCCCGCGTAGCAGGTGAACAGGCCGGCGTCCTCGTATTGGGAGTTGTAGCTGTAGACCGAGTACGCGAGACCGCGCTCTTCGCGGACCTCCTGGAACAGCCGGGACGACATGCCGCCACCGAGGGCGGCGTTGACGATCGAGAACGCAAACCGATCTTCGTCGGTCCGGTTCATTCCGTTCGTCCCAAGGCAGATGTGCGCCTGCTCGGTCTTGCGGCGCCGAACGAGCGTCTTCCCGGATGGACGCGGCCGGCGACGCCCGCTGCGGGGAGGCTTCGTTCGCCTCGCGCGATCCGAGAGCGGGCGACCGGCGTCCATCCGGCTCGTGATCATCCCGACCAGCTTCTCGTGCCGCAGGTTGCCCGCCGCGGTCACGACGAAGTTCCCGGGCACGTAGTGACGGCGGTAGAAGCGGTTCACCGCCGTCCTCGTCGCGGCCCGGATCGTCGCCTTCGTCCCGAGGACCGGCCGTCCGAGCGGGTGCGACGGCCAGAGCGTCTCGGTGAACAGGTCGTGCACGACGTCCTCGGGCGAGTCCTCGTGCATGTTGATCTCCTCGAGGATCACCCGCCGCTCGGACTCCATGTCCTCGGGCACGAGGAGGCTCGACTGCAGCATGTCGACCAGGTGGTCGACGGCCATCTCCAGGTCGACGTCGAGGACCCGTGCATGAAAGCACGTGGACTCCTTCGACGTGAACGCGTTGAGGTCGCCGCCGACCGCGTCGAAGGCCTCGGCGATGTCACGCGCAGACCGTCTCTCGGTGCCCTTGAACAGCAGATGCTCGAGAAAGTGGCTCGAGCCGCTGATCGCCGGCGGCTCGTCTCGCGACCCCGCCTCGACCCAGATGCCGAGCGCCACGGAGCGGACATCCGGCATCCGCTCCGTGACGACGCGCAGGCCCGAACTGAACTCGGTCCGGCGGATCACGCTCCGCTCTGGTCGCCCTGACCCGGTGTCTGATTGGACGCCTGCGTGGACGCCTGAGGGGATCCGCTGGGCTCCCGATCGCGGAAACGCTTGCCACGGCGATCGCTGCGATCGCGTCCGCCGCCTTCGCGTCCGCCGCCGCCTTCGCGACCCCCACGGCCACCGTCTCGGCCACCTCCGCCCTCACGCGGCCGGCGGGGACCATCGCTGCCGCCGCGCTCCTCGCCTTCGGGGACCTCCCATTCGGGGCCGACCGGCTTCAGGCTGATCTTTCCCTGGGCGTCGATGTCCTCGACGATCACGCTCAGCTTGTCGCCTTCGCGCACGGCCT
Organism: uncultured Actinomycetes bacterium; assembly: GCA_963766935.1. Taxonomy (GTDB): domain Bacteria; phylum Actinomycetota; class UBA4738; order UBA4738; family HRBIN12; genus CAVYBY01. The sequence goes on from CAVYBY010000012.1 coordinate 94,911, forward strand.
CCTCGACGGAGCTGAGGCGCTTGCCCTTGCCGAGCTTGGAGATGTGGACGAGCCCGTCGCGTCCGGGCACGAGGTTGACGAACGCACCGAACGTCGTCGTCTTCACGACGACTCCCTCGTAGGTCTCGCCCACGAGCACCGGCCGCGGGTTCGCGATCTCGTCGATCATCCGGGCCGCCTCGTCGGCGCCCGGTCCTTCCGTCGAGCCGATGAACACCGTGCCGTCGTCCTGGATGTCGATGTCGGCGCCGGTCATCGCGATGATCTCGTTGATCCGCTTGCCCTTGGGCCCGATCACCTCGCCGATCTTGTCGACCGGGATCTGGATCGAGATGACGCGCGGCGCCTTCGGGCTGACCTCGTCGCGCGGTGCCGCGAGCGCAGCCTCCATCACACCGAGGATCGTCAGACGCGCGGTGAGCGCCTGCTGGAGCGCGCCGGCCAGGACCTCGCCCGGCAGACCGGTGACCTTCATGTCCAGCTGGATCGCCGTCACGAACTCACGCGTCCCGGCCACCTTGAAGTCCATGTCGCCGAGCGCGTCCTCCGCGCCGAGGATGTCCGTGAGCGTCACGTACTTCCCCTCGTCCGCGATCATCCCCATGGCGATCCCCGCCACCGGGGCTTTGATCGGGACGCCCGCGTCCATCAGCGACAGCGTCGAGCCGCAGACCGACGCCATCGACGTCGACCCGTTCGACGACAGCACGTCGGAGACGAGCCGCAGCGCGTACGGGAACTCCTCTTCGTTCGGCACCACCGGGATGAGCGCCCGCTCCGCGAGCGCGCCGTGGCCGATCTCGCGCCGGCGTGGTGAGCCGACGCGCCCGGTCTCTCCCGTCGAGAACGGAGGGAAGTTGTAGTGGTGCATGTACCGCTTGGAGTCTTCGAGATCGAGCGTGTCGATCATCTGGGTCATCCGCAGCATCCCGAGCGTCGTGATGTTCAGCACCTGCGTGTCGCCACGGCTGAACAGCGCCGACCCGTGGGCGCGCTTCAAGACGCCGACCTCGGCCGAGAGCGGCCGGATGTCGGTGGCCGACCGGCCGTCGAGCCGGACCCCGTCGCGGATCACGCGCGCACGCATGACCTTCTTCTGGAGCTGCTTCCACGCCGGACCGAACTCGGACGCACGCGCTTTCGCGTCGTCCTCGCCGAGCGTCGCGGCGATGTGGGCCTTGGCGGACTCCTTCAGCGCCGCCAGGTTCTCTTCGCGCTGCACGCGGTCCGGGACGATCGCGGCTTCGAGGTCCGTCTTCGCGAAGGCCGCGAGCGCCTCGTAGATGTCGTCACCGAACAACGGCCTGGGCTCGTACGGCTTCGGCTGGACATCCGCCTCGGCAAGAAACCCCGCCTGGAACTCGCAGACGTCGGCGATCGCCTTCTTGGCGACCTCGAGCCCCTCGGCGACGACGCCCTCGGTCGGAGCCTCGGCGCCGCCGGCGATCAGGGTCCACGCGTTGTCGGGCGCCTCGCCCTCGATCATCAAGATGTCGATCGCGCCTTCGTCGTTCAGACGCCCCGCCACGACCACGTCGAACGTGGCGTCCTCGATCTGCTGGAACGTCGGGTTGAGCACCCACTGGCCGTCGATGAGGCCGAGACGAACGGCTCCCACCGGGCCTTCGAACGGCAGCCCCGCGAGCGAGGTCGCGACCGAGGCCGCGTTCATGGCCGGGATGTCGTACGGGTTCTCACCGTCGACACCCAGCACGGTGATGATCACCTGTACCTCGTCGCGGAAGCCGTCGCGGAACGTCGGCCGCAGCGGACGGTCGATCAGCCGGCACGTGAGGATCGCCGTCTCCGACGGTCGCCCCTCCCGGCGAAAGAACGAGCCGGGAATCTTCCCGGCCGCGTACATCCGCTCCTCGACGTCGATCGTGAGCGGGAAGAAATCGATCCCCTCGCGCGGCGGGCCGCTCACGCACGTCGCGAGCACTTGGGTCTCGCCGAGTGTGGCAACGACGGCGCCGTCGGCCAGCTTCGCCATCCGGCCGGTTTCAAGCGTGAGGTCCAGGCCGCCGAAGCGGCGGGACATGGCGATGGTCATGGTTCCTCCTAGGATCCGATGCGGCCGGCGCGGCCGGCCGCGGTCCGGCGGAGGCCCGACCCGGCCGGTTGTCAGTGGTGAGCCTCCGGACCGCCCGGCGGGGCGGGGGCCAGGGAGCTCACCACTGAGAACCGACCACAGGCTCTCCGCTCCGCGTGGGTCAATGGGTCGGCGGCATCACCTCGACCGGTTCATCGACGGAGCCCAAGCTTCGCGATCAGCGCGCGGTACCGCTCGATGTCGTCACGCTTGACGTACTCGAGCAGCCGGCGACGCCGGCCCACCATCTTCAAGAGCCCGCGGCGGGAGTGATGATCGGCCTTGTGCATCCGCAGATGCTCGGTCAGCTCCGCGATCCGGCTGGTCAGAACCGCGATCTGGACGTCGGCGGAACCCGTGTCGCCCTCGCTCCGCGCGTGCTCCTGGATGATCTTTGTCTTGTCGTCTTTCGTCAGCGTCATAGTCGAAGAGCAAGGCTACCAGCAGGGACGACGCCTCGGCCCGGTCACGAACGCTCCGACTCCGGTACCACGGCCCGCGTGCGCTCCACGTCCAGCTCGATCGCCGCGGACAGCGCCTCGGGCGACGGATACCGCTCTTCGTCGCGCAGACGGGCCCAGAACTCGATCGAAAGGGGCCGGCCCACGAGGTCCCCTCCGGCGTAATCCATCAGGAAGGCCTCGACGTGCAGCGGCTCGACCCCGAAGGTGGGGTTGGTCCCCACGTCGATCGCCGCCAGGTACCGGTGACCGTCCAGCTCCCCGACTCCCGCGTAGATCCCTTGGCCCGGAAGGAGGAGGCGGGGCCACGTCCGCAGGTTCGCGGTCGGAAAGCCCAGCCCGCGTCCGCGGCCGTGGCCGGTCTCGACCTCCCCGTCCAGCACGAACCGGCGACCGCAGGCTTCGGCCGGCCAGGCGAGATCGCCGGCCGCAAGGGCCTCGCGGATCGACGACGACGAGACGACGCGACCGTTCAGCTCGACGAGGCCCAGGCCCTCGGCCGTGAGCCCGAACGGGGCGCCCAGGACCGGCAGGGTCTCGATCGTTCCCGCGGCGCGGTGGCCGAACGTGAAGTTCACGCCCATCGCCGCGTGCACGGCGTGCACCCCTTCGACGAGAACCGTCCGCACGAACTCGGCGGCCTCGATGCGGGAGAACTCCGGCGTGAAGGCCAGCACGACAAGCACGTCGATCCCGGCCAGCTCGATCAGCCGCGCCTTGCGCTCGACCGTCGTGAGCAGCCGGGGCTCGCTGCCGGGCGTCAGGATCTCGCGCGGATGCCGGTCGAAGGTCACGGCAACCGAGCGGACGCCGCGGGCCGCGGCTTCCGCGACGGTGCGCGCCAGCACCTCCTGGTGGCCCCGGTGGACGCCGTCGAAGAACCCGACCGTGACGACCGACGCGCCCGGCCCGAGCGGCAGGGCGTCCAGACCGTTGACGATCTCCACCGTCGCCTCCGTGACCGTCCGACCGGGCCGGGCACTTCCCGGACGCGACCGATCCCGCGTAGGGTAGCCCGGACCAGATGGGGAGCGGGCGTCGATGGTGGATCGCGGCGGCGACGGTTGCATCGTGCCTGCTCGCGACGGCGTGCGGCTCGTCCCCCGGCACCGGGTCGGCCAACAACGACGTCCTCACCGACGATCGCATCACGATCGGCTCCTTCAACTTCGCCGAGAGCGAGCTGCTGGCCGAGCTCTATGCGCAGGCTCTGGAGGCCGGCGGGTTCCGAGTCGACCGGCAACTGGCGCTCGGACCCCGCGAGCTGGTCATGCCCGCATTGCAGCGGGGTCTCGTCGAGCTGGTGCCCGAGTACGCCGGGAGCGCCCTCGGGTTCCTCGGCGGCGTGCCGGCGGCCGACCCCGCCGTGACCCATGAGCGGTTGCGCGCCATCCTTGCCGCCCGCAGGCTCGTCGCGATGGTCGGCTCTCCCGCCGAGGACCAGAACGGCTTTGCCGTGACCCGCCGGACGGCCGATCGATACGACCTGCGCGAGCTCTCGGATCTGGCGCCGGTCGCGACCACGCTCACGCTGGGGGGTCCGATCGAATGTCCGGACCGGCCGCTCTGCGAGGCCGGGCTCGAGCACGTGTACGGACTGAAGTTCGGCGAGTTCGTCCCGGTCGACGCGGGTGGGCCACTGGCGCTCGAGGCCCTCGTTCGGGGAACCGTCGATGTCGCCCTGCTGTTTACGACCGACGGCCGGCTCGATCGGCGCAAGCTCGTGCTGCTTCGCGACGACCGAGGGCTTCAGCCGGCGGAAAACGTCACCCCGGTGATCCGCAAGGATGCCCTCGAGCGGTTCGGCCCCGGCGTCGAGCGGATCGCGAACGCGGTGTCGGCCAGCTTCACGACGCAGGCGCTCCGCACGATGAACGCCGCGGTGGACTCCGGGACCGCGCCTGCCGACGTGGCGCGGTCTTGGCTCGAGACGCGATCGCTGCTGGGAGGCTGAGGATCGAGCGATGAGCACGATCGAAGGGGAACCGGCGCCGGTGGACGGCTCGCTCGGCGAGCCGGCGGCGGAAGCGCGGCGGCGGCGTCCGTCGGGCGAACCGCCGCCGCTACCCCGCGACATCGGTCGATCGGGGCGGTTCCTCCTGTTCATGGTCGTCTACTTCGCGGCCGTGTTGATCGGGACCCTGGCCTTCTCCCCGCTCGAGCGCCTGTTCGAGCGGTTCGACGCGCAGCGGACCAAGCTCTTCGTGGACATCCGCACCGGCTGGCTGACCAACGTGGCGCTCGCGGTCAACATCCTCGCCTCGCGATGGACGATCCGGATCCTTCGGTGGAGCACGATCCTGACCCTCATCGCGTTCCGGCGATGGCGGCATCTGGCCGTGTTCGTCGGGGCCATCTTGACCACCGAGGTCATCGCCTACCAGACCTCGCTGTTCATGGCGCGACCCCGCCCCCTGGGCGTCGAGAGCCTTGCTCCGTGGAACGGCTACTCGATGCCGTCGGGGCCGCTTGCCGGCCTCGCCGTCACCCTCACGGGCATCACCTACTCCATCCTCACCCACGGCCGGGCCCGCTATCTCGCGAAGTGGTTCATCGCAGGAACGCTCCTCGCGGTGGTGTTCGCACGCATCTACCTCGGGGTGGACCAGATGACGAGTGCGGGCTTCGGCGCCGTCTTCGGCGTTGCCGTCGGTCTGTGCGCGTTCCGGTGGTTCACGCCGAACGACGTCTTCCCCGTCACGTACCGGCGAGGCAAGGCTGCCCATCTCGACGTCGGAGGACGGCGGGGGCAGGCCATCGTGACGGCCGTGAGCGATCAGCTCGCCCTGCGCGTGCTCGACGTGAAGCCCGTCGGGCTTGCGGGATCAGGCGGGTCGACGCCCCTTCGACTGCGGGTTGCGGCAAGCGGAGACCGGCCGGAGCAGCATCTGTTCGCCAAGCTCTATGCCAAGAGTCACGTGCGCGCCGACCGCTGGTACAAGCTCGGCCGGACCATCCTCTACGGCGCCCTCGAGGACGAGAAGCCGTTCCAGTCGGTGCGGCGATTCGTGGAGTACGAGGACTACACGCTGCGGCTGATGGCCGACGCGCAGCTGCCGGTCCCCCATCCCCTCGGGGTGGTCGAGATCACCCCGGAACGCGAGTACATGATCATGATGGAGTTCTTCGACGACAGCGTCGAGATCTCCGAGGCCGAGGTGACCGACCACATCGTCGACCAGGGCCTCGAGCTGATCCGCCGGATGTGGGACCTGGGCCTCGCCCACCGGGACATCAAGCCCGCCAACCTCATGGTCCAGCGGGGCGAGCTGCGGCTGATCGACGTCTTCTTCGTCCAGGTGCGCCCGTCCCCGTGGCGTCAGGCCGTCGACCTCGCGAACATGATGATGGTCCTGGCGCTTCGCACCGACGCCCGGCTCGTGTACGAGCACGCGCTCCGCCTGTTCACCCCCGACGAGCTGGCCGAGGCCTTCGCCGCGGCCCGCGGCGTGGCCAGCCCGACCCAGCTGCGGTCGATGATGAAGGCCGACGGGCGCGACCTGCTGACGGAGTTCCGGGCGCTGGCTCCGCCGCGGCGGCCCGTCGTCATCCAGCGGTGGAGCGTCCGGCGCATCGCGCTGACCGCCGGCGTGGCGATGGCCGGCGCGTTCGCCGTGCTGATGGTCGTCAACAACTGGGCGGTGTTCGCGTGAAGCGGTGGACGGGGCTCGTCCTGCTCGCTCTCGCCGGGGCCTCCTGCACGACGGCGCAGGCGTCCCCGCCCCTTTGCAGCCGCACGGACGCGCAGGTCTTCATCCTGGTCGCGCAGGCGGTGCCCTCGGCGACCAAGCTTCCGTGCATCGCGGCCGTCCCGGCCGGCTGGCGCTTCGGAGGCTCCGCCGTCCAATCCGACCTCGTGCGTCTGTGGCTCGACTCCGACGTCGCCGGTGTGCACGCGGTCGAGGTGCGCCTCTCGGCTGCCTGCGACACGCGAGGCGCGGTCGACGTGCCGCCGGCGCCCGGAGAGGCCGGGACGACGGTCTTCCAGAAGCCGACCAGCCTGCGGCCGTTCGCCGGCGAGCGATTCATCGTCTTCGTCGGCGGATGCCTGACGACGCGGTACCGCTTCGCGCCCGGGTCTCCGAGCACCCTGGCGTTCGAGGCGGACACGGCGCTCGGTCTTCTGGAACGCCGCAGCGTCGTCGATCGCGTGCGCGACGATTTCGGCCTGACCCTGTGTGGCGCCGACGCTCCGCCGTGCCCGTCATGAGCATGGACGCGCTCCGCGCCCGCCCCCCTTCGCCCGAGGCGGCGGCGCTTCGGAACCATCGCCGCGCCCTCCTGTATGCGTTCGGCCTGCTTGCCCTGCTCGTCGTCCTCCTTGCGGCCGTGGGCCGGCACCCGCCGGCCGAGGCTCCACGCACGGCCTTTCGCCCCATCGGGACGCTCGACGGCAACGTGACCGGGTGGATGCGGGACATCAGGGACACGCCGCTCACCGGCACGTTCCGCGTCCTGGACAAGATCGGGTCGGGAGTGGTGACGATCCCGCTACGCGCGGTCGCGGCGCTGTTCCTGCTCTTCCGGCGCCGGTGGCGGGCGGCCTCGGCGTTCATCCTCACGTGGGCCGCCTCCGAGATCCTGCTGACGACGTTCAAGGCCTGGTTCCATCGCGGCCGCCCGATGGGTTCGTTGGTGTCGGTGCACGGGTACTCGTTCCCGTCGGGTCACGCCATCGCCGCGTCGGCGATCGGTGTGGCGCTCGTCCTCGCGTTCATGGGCGCCGGGCCGAGGCGCCGCAAATGGGAATGGCTCGCGATCGGCTTCACGTTCGCGATGGCCTTCTCCCGTGTGTACCTGCATGCTCACTGGCTCTCCGACGTGGTCGCCGGCGTGCTCTTGGGGTTCGGGGTCGCCGTGGCCTCTGCCGGGCTCGTCGGCGAGGTGGTGAGCTTGGTCCGCCCGGATCCGCTTCAGTCGGCCACCGGCGAGCCGCCCACGGGCTCGACGGCCCCACCCGCCGGCTCACGCGGCTCCTGACGCCAGCCGCGCTTGCGCTGCCAGATCAGGTACGTGAAGGCGCCTACCGGGATCTGGATTCCGTAGGTGAGGACGCGGAACAACAGCACGGCCGCGACGATCGCTGCCTTGTCCGCGTCACCGGCCACGGCCACCAGGCCCGCCGATGTACCCGAGATCGATCACCCCGACCCCGCCCGGCGTCAGCGGCAGCGCGCCCAACAGGCGGCTGAACGCGAACACGGCGAAGACCTCCGACGTGCTCACGTCGTGCTCGGAGACGCTCATGTGCCGAAGGGCCAGCAGCAGCACGAGGAAGAGGACGAGATGGGAAAGGACCGTGGTCACCGAGAGCTGGACCCACCGGCCCCGGACCAGACCGATCGTGTCGTTGCGGAACCGGACGAACCGATCGCCGAGCCCCGTCGCCGGGTTGCGGCGCAGGAGCCGCTGGAGCGAGCCGAGGATCCTCCCGATCCGATTCCCGACGGCCCGGGCGAGCCGATCGCTCATGAACACGGCCGCAAGCAGGCCGACGGAGACCCCGAGCACGACGACCCCCGCGACCGCGGCCACGATGTACGCGGAACTGCTCTTGCCCGCCGCGACGAGGGCGACGATCGACAGGAGCGGCAGAGCCAGCTTTGTGAAGATGTTCCAGATCCCCGTCACCCCGACGTACAGCGCGGTGTCGGTTCCGGAGAACCCCCACGATCGCAGGATGGTGTAGGTGAGCCCGACCGCGATGGCGCCGCCGCCGGGCAGCGTGTTCGCCACCGACGTCGTCGTCTGGGTGAGAACGGCGGCCTGGCCGAACCGAAGCCCCGGGAGCGCCGCCATGTTGGCGATCCAGTACGTGACGAGGTTGAACACGGTCACGGCGAGCAGGGACCAGAGCTCGATCGGGGTGAGCGTCTTGACGGCCGCCCACACGCTCGAGTAGTCGGCGAACTTCGGCACCGCGAACACGAAGATGCCGACGACGAGGACGAGAGAGATGCCGAAACCGACCAGACGCACGACACGTTTCTTGGCCGGTGCCTCCCCCACCATCAGCGGAGCATAGCCTCCGCTCCGGATGGACGCTCCGCGGAACGTGGGGTGGGAAGGCCCGGGTCAGGCGAGCACGACGAGCGGCTTCGCCTTCGCTCCGTCGTCGCAGTAGACACCGACGAACCTGCCGTCGTCGCCGAACACGCCGTAGGGTCCCGCGATCCCGGCCGGACCCAGCGGGCGGCCGTGCGAAGCGGCTTCGGCCTCGTCCCGGCTCACGTCGACGCGCGGCAGATGACCCACCGCTCGCTCGATCGGCTGCGGCGCCTCCACGCCGTCCGGCGGGGCCGCCGCGTCCACCGAGAACGGCCCGATCGCCGTTCGCCGCAGGCGCGTCAGGTGCGCGCCGCACCCGAGCGCCGCACCGACGTCGGCGGCGAGGACGCGGACGTAGGTTCCACCGGAGCACACCACCCGGAAGTCCGCGTCACGGCCGTCGATGCCCAGCAGATCGAACGCGGCAACGGTCACGGGCCTGGGCGCCGCCTCGAGCGGAGTCCCCGCCCTCGCCGCCTCGTAGAGCCTGCGCCCGGCGACCTTGACCGCCGAGTAGGCCGGGGGACGCTGCAGGGACTCACCGACCAGCGCCTCCATCGCGGCGCGGACGTCCCGCTCGGCGGCGTGGACGCCGGACGTCCGAACGATCGTCCCGTCGGCGTCGAGGGTGTCGGTCTCCTCGCCGAGCCGGAGCGTTCCCTCGTAGGTCTTCGAGAGGTCACCGAGGAACCGGAGCAGCCGGGTGGCGCGGCCGACGCCGACCAGCAGGAGCCCGGTCGCCATCGGATCGAGCGTCCCCGCGTGACCCACCTTGCGGATGCCGAGCCGGCGGCGAACCCGGTCGATCGCGTCGTGCGAGGTGATCCCGGCCGGCTTGTCGACGAGCAGGAGCCCCTCGGGCCCCGGCGGAGCGTTCGGGCTCACGATCCGGCCGACTGATCCACCAGCGCTTGGACGAGCCGGTCGACCGCGCCGGCCGGACCATGGGCGGACGTGTACCCCGACGCGAGCCGGTGCCCGCCGCCGCCGAACGTCGCGGCGACGGCCGCCAGATCGTGCCCGCCCCGCGAACGCAGGCTCACCTTGAAGCGGCCGTCCTTCTGCTGCTTGACGAGTGCCGTGACGTCCGCGTCCCGGTCCGTGCGGACGACGTCGATCAGATCGTCGGTCTCGGTCGCGGAGGCGCCGACGGCCTGGAGGTCGGCCTGGGTCAGATAGGTCCAGACGAGGTCGGCCTCGGGAACGGCCGTCAGGCGGTGAAGCGCCAGCGCGGCGAGCTCGAGGTAGGCGCGGTGATGGTCCTCGTACAGCGCCTGGACGAGCCGCGCGTGGTCGAAGTCACGTTCGCGAAGCGACGCCGCCATCCGAAGGGTCGCCGGCGTCGTGGCCTCGTACTGGAACCGGCCGGTATCCGTGACGAGCCCCGCGTACAGGCACGCCGCGGCCTCGGCCGACAGCTCGCCGCCCATCACAGCGATCAACCGGAACACCACCTCGCAGGTCGACGATGCGTCGGGGTCGATCAGCGGGATGGTCCCGAGCCCGTCGTTGGAGCGATGGTGGTCGATCCAGATCAGCTCGGTCGCGCGGCCGGCCACCGGCGTCAGCACGGCGAGCCGGTCGAGCGAAGCGCAGTCGCATGTCACCATCACGGCCGGCGACGACGGCACCTCGCGAGGCTCGACGATCCGGTCGGAACCCGGCAGCATGGCCGCCCACCGTGGAAGGTCGACCGGCTCGTTCGGCACCGAGCAGACGGTTCGCGAGCCGGAGCGTTCGAGATGATCCGCGAGCGCCAGCATCGAACCCAGCGCGTCCGGATCGGGGTTCACATGACACACGAGCACCACGTCGGGCGCCCCTCGAAGCACCTCGGCAGCGCGCGCAAGCCGGTCGTCGAACGTCATGAGTCCTCCCGATCCGTTGGCAGATTCGTTGGCGGATCCCTTGGCAGCTCCGTCGACCCGTCCCGGTGGAGCTGGTCGATGATCTGGTCGATCCGCCGGCCGGCGGCGAGCGACGTGTCCTCCTCGAACTCCAGATCGGGCAGGAACTTCAAACGCACCTGCGCCCCGAGGGCGGACCGAAGATGCGCCCGGGCCGACCGAAGCCCCGCCGCCGAAGCGTTGCGCTGGCGCTCGTCGCCGAACGACGTGAAGAAGACCCGGGCATGGCGCAGATCGGGCGTGACGCGCACCGCGGTCACCGTGACGAATCCGATTCTGGGGTCTTTGAGCCGCTGGATCTCCTCGGCAAGGACCTCACGGAACTCCTCCTGGACACGGTCGGTGCGTGCGCCGTGCGGCATGTCAGTCCTCCGGTGCGTGCAGCGTGAGCTCGGTCTCGATGGTCTCGACCCCGCCCCACCCCTCCACGAGGGTCTCGATCTCGTGCATGACCCGGCGCAGGTGATACGCCTCGTTTCCGACCGCGGCCACCGCGATCGTGCTGCGCTGCCACAGGTCGAGATGGTCGACCTCCGCAAACGCCACGTCGAACTTCGAGCGGATCGCGCCGGCCAGAGCCTTGACCACGTGCCGCTTCTCCTTCAGCGATCTGCATCCGGGGATGCGCAGGTCGAAGCGCTCGAGGGCGACCAGCATGTCAGATCGACATCTCAGATCGTTCGGGCGACCTCCTCGACCTCGAACGCTTCGATGACGTCGCCCTCCTTGACGTCCTGGAAGTTCTCGAGGCCGATGCCGCACTCGAACCCCTCGCGCACCTCGGCGACGTCGTCCTTGAACCGTCGCAGGGACGCGACGCGGCCCTCGTAGACGACCACGCCGTCGCGGACGAGGCGCGCCTGCGCGTTTCGGCGGATCGTTCCGCTCTTCATGTAGGAGCCCGCCACCAGGCCGAGCTTGGGGACCCGGAAGGTCTGGCGAACCTCGGCCTCGCCCAGGATCCGCTCGCGTTCCTCCGGCTTGAGCATCCCCGAGAGCGCCGCCTTGATCTCGTCGATCGCGTCGTAGATCACTCGGTACAACCGGACGTCGACGCCTTCCTTGGCGGCCAGCTCGCGCGCGTTCGTGTCCGGCCTCACGTTGAACCCGATCACGACGGCGTCGGATGCGATCGCCAGCGAGACGTCGTACTCGGTGATCCCCCCGGCGCCGCTGTGGATGATGTTGATCCGCACCTCGTCCTGCGGAAGCTTCAGCAACGAGTCCGTCAGCGCGCCGAGCGATCCCTGGACATCGGCCTTGAGGACGAGGTTGAGCTCCGGCGACTCCGCACGCTCCGCGCGCCGCATGAGGTCTTGCAGCGACGGGCGGCGCTGCGTGACGAGCTCCGCCGCCCGCTCCCGCGCCTCGCGGCTCTCGGCCATGTGGCGCGCTTCGCGCTCGTCCTCGACCTCTTGGAACTCGCCGCCGGACTCGGGGACCTGGCTCCATCCGAGCAGCTGCACCGGGCGCGAGGGACCGGCCGAGACGACCTGCCCGCCGTTCTCGTCGAGCATGGCGCGGACCCGGGCGAAGGCCGAGGCCGAGACGAGCGCGTCTCCCACCTCGAGGCTCCCCTTCTGGACGAGGACGGTGGCGACCGGCCCGCGGCCCTTGTCCAGGTGCGCCTCGATCACGGTGCCGCGCGCGAACCCGGTGGGATCGGCACGCAGCTCTTCGAGATCGGCGACGACGAGGATCGTCTCGAGCAGCGCGGGCAGGTTCGTGCCCTCCTTGGCCGAGACGTCGACGAACTCCGTGTCGCCGCCCCATTCGGCCGGGACGAGACCACGCTCCACCAGCTGGGTACGGGTGCGGTTCGGGTCGGCTTCCTCCTTGTCGATCTTGTTCACCGCGACGACGATCGGGACCCCGGCGGCCTTGGCGTGGTCGAGCGCTTCGACGGTCTGGGGCATGACCCCGTCGTCGGCCGCGACGACAAGCACGACGATGTCGGTGACCTTTGCCCCCCGGGCCCGCATGGCCGTGAACGCCTCGTGACCCGGCGTGTCGATGAACGTGATCTCGCGCTCGCCGACGTGCACCTGGTAGGCGCCGATGTGCTGGGTGATCCCGCCGAACTCCCCCGCTACGACGTCCGTGTTTCGGATCGCGTCCAAGAGCTTCGTCTTGCCGTGGTCGACGTGACCCATGATCGTCACGACCGGGGCACGGGCCTCGAGCTTCGTCTCGTCGACCACCTCGTCGGCGAAGCTGTCGCCCGCCTCCTCGGCGAGACCGACGATCTCGGTCTCGTATCCGATGTCGGCGCCGATCAGCTCGATCGACTCGTCGGAGAGCGAGGTCGTCGCGGTCACCCGCTCCCCCGCCAGGAAGAGGATCTTCACGATGTCGGCGGGCGAGCGGTCGACCTTCTCGGCGATCGTTTGGGGGGTGGCTCCGCGCACAACTCGCAGCACAGGCCCGACCGGGGCGGCCGGCTCGGCGGCCCGGCGCTCGCGCACGGGCGCGGCCGCGCCGGTCCGGGCTCGGGGCGAGGGTGCCGCTGCGGGCTTCGGCTCGGCGGGCACGGCCGCGAGTGCGGGCGCGGGAACGGCGACGGGGGCCGCCACCGGGGCGGCCACCTTCTTGGCGCGCTTCCGTGGCTGCGGGGGCGGCTCGAGGATCTCGCGCGGCTTTGCCACCGCCGAGGCCTTGCCGCCGGACGCCCGCAAGCGCGGCACGAGCTCTTCGGGGACGCTGGACGACGCCGACTTCCCCGATACGCCCATCTGGTCCAGCGCCAGCAACAGGTCCTTGCTGGCGACACCCAGCTCTTTCGCAAGCTCGTGAACTCTCACTTCTTCGTCAACGCCTCCTCGATTTCCGCCTGTAGCCTACCGGCTTCCCCGTCGTCGCCACGCGCTCCCAACGCCCTGACCAGCAAACCCTTGTGCAGTGACGCGTCCGCGCACGCGTCACGGCGATGCACGTAGGCGCCCCGGCCCGGCGCGACCTGTCGGTGGTCGAGAAAGAGTCCACCCGCGGAACGAGCGATCCGCAGCAAATCCCGCTTGGGGGCCCGTTCGCGGCAGGCCACGCACTGCCGCTGCGGCTCCCCCGCCACCGTCATCCCTCCGCGGGGGCCTCCTCGGCGGCGACTGCCGCCGCCGGCTCGGGCGTCTCCACGACGGCATCGTCCAGCGCGGTCGGCTCCTCGGCCGGGGGTGCCTCTGCCGGTGGGGCCTCGGCTGCGGGTGGGGCCTCGGCCGCCGGGACTTCCTTCGGCGATGGCGGCGATGGCGCCGGTGGCGCCGGGGCCGCGGCGGCAGGCTCGGCCGCCTGCGACTCGCTCTTGATGTCGATCCGCCATCCGGTCAGCCGCGCCGCAAGACGGGCATTCTGACCCTCTTTGCCGATCGAGAGCGAGAGCTGGTAGTCGGGCACGATCACGAGCGCCGTCTGGGTGTCGGGATCGACCCGCACCTCCCGGACCTTCGCGGGCTGCAAAGCGTTCGCGACGAACTCGGGGGCGTTCTCGGACCACGGGACGACGTCGATCTTCTCGCCGCGCAGCTCCGTCACGACGTTGCGGACCCGCGCCCCTTTCGGCCCGACGCACGCACCAACCGGGTCGACGCCCGGCTCGTTGGACCACACGGCGATCTTCGAGCGGTGCCCCGGCTCGCGCGCGACCGCCTTGATCTCCACGATCCCCTCTTCGATCTCGGGAACCTCGAGCGCGAACAGCGCGCGAAGCAGACCCGGGTGCGATCGCGAGACGACGATTTGCGGACCCTTCATGCCCTTGCGGACCTCGGTGATGTAGGCCTTCAGACGCTCGCCGTTGCGGTAGGGCTCGCTCGGCACCTGCTCCGCCTGGGGCAAGAGCGCTTCCACCTTGCCCAGGTCGAGCAGCGTGTAGCGGCGCTCCGACTGCTGGACGATCCCGGTGACGATGTCGCCCTCGCGCCCGGCGAACTCCTCATAGGTCATCTCGCGCTCGGCGTCGCGAAGCCGCTGGAAGATGACCTGCTTGGCCGTCTGCGCGCCGATCCGGTTGATGAAGTCGTCTGCGACCTCGACTTCCTTTTCCGACCGGACTTCCATCACGAGCGTCTCGCCGTCCTCGGCCTCGACCTCGTCGAGCTCTTGCCGCCACATCCGCAGATCGCCGGTCTCGGAGTCGATGAGCGCGCGGAAGCCGACGAACTCGTCGTCCGCATCGGGATTCTCGAGCTTCCAGTGCGCCTTGTACGCGGAGGCCATCGCCTCTTCGAGCCCCGAAAGGATCGTCTCGAACGCGATGCCCTTCTCGCGTTCCAGCTCTCGCAGAGCCGCGATCATCTCGGCGTTCATCCCGTTCCCCTTGCCAGCTCGTGTTTCCAGTCGACCTCCGTCCGCGCGGAGGCGATCTCCTCGTATCGGAGCCGACGCTCCTCGCGGCCGGACAAACGAATCGTGACGCCAACGTCGTCTGCCTCGACGACCTCGCCGCGAACCACGGTGCTCCCGGCCACCGGCTCGTACGTCGTCAGCCGAACGCTCCTGCCGGTGACGCGGCGAAAGTGCTGCGGCCGATCAAGGCGCCGCTCCAGACCGGGCGATCCGACCTCCAACACATACGGCTCGCCGGCGTCGAATCCCTCCACGTCGAGGCGCCGGGAGATGCGCTCGGAGAGCTCCGACAGCGTGTCCAAGTCGAGGCCTTCGTCGCCATCGACGACGGCACGGAGCACCTTCACCCCGTTCTCCCGAACGAACCGGAGCTCCGCGAGCTCCAGTCCGGCCGCCTCGACCACCGGCTGGATCAGCGCCTCGGCCTTCACGCCGACCCCCCCTTCACGCAAGAACGTGGGCGCGAGCCCACGTCCGGCCACACGTCGATTCTTCGTCTTCCGGGCACGAGTATAGCCGACGGCCCTCTCACGGCTTGCTGCGGCCGCGCCCGCGAGCCGCCGCTACCGGGCGTTTGCGAGGGTGTCCATGGCGGCGACCGCGACGTCGGGGAGCGCCACCACCAGCCGGTCGCCGGTCGAGCGGACCTTGATCTCGGCCGTTCCCGCCTCGACGCCCCGCCGGCCCACGACCACCTGCACGGGGTAGCCGATCAGGTCGGCATCGGCGAATTTGACGCCCGCTCTGGCGCCGCGGTCATCGATCGCCGCGTCCACCCCGGCGGTGATCAGCTCCTCGTAGATCCGCTCCGACTCGTCCCGGACTCCCTCGTGCTCGGCGCCGCCGGCCGCGACCACCACGACCTCGAACGGCGCCACGGCCTTCGGCCATACGATGCCGTCGTCGTCGTGGTTCTGCTCCACCACGGTCGCCATGATCCGCGAGATGCCGATCCCGTAGCAGCCCATCAGATAGGGGCGCGACGAGCCGTCTTCGTCCACGAACGTGGCGTCGAGCGGTTTCGAGTACCTGTCGCCCAGCTCGTAGATGTGCCCCACCACGATCGACCGGGCGATCCGCAGCGGCGAGCCGCAGACGGGACACGCATCGCCCTCGCGGATCTCGACCAGATCGCCCTCGTCGTCGATTCGAAAGTCGCGTTCGGCGTTGGCCCCGGTCACGTGCCGCTCGACGACGTTCGCGCCAGTGACCCAGTTGGCGCCGGCCTTGACCGAACGATCCGCCAGGATCGTCACGTCCTCGCCCAGTCCCTGCGGTCCCACGTATCCCTTCACCAATCCACGCCGCTCGAAGTCCGCATCGGTGAACGTGCGGACCGGCGTGGGGAAGAACCGGCGTTCGAGCTTCGGCACGCTGACCTCGCGGTCGCCGGGAACGAGCACCGCCACCGCTCGGCCGCCGACGTCGAACAGGATGTTCTTGAGCATGTCCGAGGCGGGGCGGCCCAACCGCTCCGAGACGCCGGCGATGGTCGCCGAGTCCGGCGTCTCGACCTCCACCATCGGCTCGAGGGTCACCTCGCCCGGCACCGACGTCACGCCGGGCCTGGCGGCCTCGACGTCGGCCAGGTAGTCGCCGCTCGGGCACGTCACGAAGAGATCCTCGCCGACGTCGGACACGGCCATGAACTCGTGGTTCGTGTCCCCGCCGATCGTCCCCGGGTCGGCCTCGACCACCACGTAGTCGAGGGCGCAGCGGTCGAAGATGCGCCGGTACGCGCGCCGCATCGTCTCGTATGAGGCGCGCATCCCGTCGGCGTCGCGATCGAACGAGTACGCGTCCTTCATCAGGAACTCGCGCACGCGAAGCAGACCGTAGCGGGGACGGAACTCGTCCCGGTATTTCCATTCGATCTGGTACAGGTTCACGGGCAGGTCCCGATACGACCCGTACGTCGCCGCGACGAGTGGCGTCACCACCTCTTCCTGCGTCGGGCCGAGACCCAGCTCGCGGTCGTGGCGATCCGTCAGCTTGAACATGGTCTCTCCGTACGCGTCCCACCGGCCGGTCACCTTCCAGGGCTCCGCCGGAAGCACGATCGGCATCCGCAGCTCCTGGGCCCCGGTGGCGTCCATCTCGTCGCGAACGATCGCCTCGATCTTTCGCATCACGCGAAGACCAAGCGGAAGCGTCGTGAACACGCCCGACATCACCGGATGGATGAACGCCGCCCGCAGGAGCAGCCGGTGCGAAGGCACCTCGGCCTCGGCGGGATCCTCACGCAGGGTGGGCGCGAACAGCTGTGACAGCCGCATGGGGGCCAAGGATATCGGCGGTGCCGATGATTGCGGTGCGCTACGGCTTGACGATCACGATGGTGTACGAGCGGCCGGCGCCGACGGCGATCACGTCGTCGACCCCGGCGACGAGCGCGGGGCGGGGCCGGCCCGTGGAGCTGACCGATCCGGACCCGAGCTGACCGAACTCGTTCGATCCCCAGGTGTAGACGTCGCCCGCCGACGTCGCGGCAACACTGTCCTGGCGCCCCCCGGCCATCGAGATCACCCGATGGAGCCCGTCGACTCGGACCGGCCGCGAGCGATCGGCGAAGGTCCCGTTGCCGAGCTGTCCCCATCGGTTCCAGCCCCACGCCCAGACCGTCCCGTTCCGGAGCAGGGCGAGCGAGTGGTACGCGCCGGCGCCGATCTGCGCGACCCGCCCGAGCCCGTCCACGTCCACCGGGGAGGCCCGGTTCGTGGTCGTCCCGTCGCCGAGCTCGCCGTGGGAGTTGTCCCCCCAGGCCCAGACCGTGCCGTTGGCGCGAAGCGCGAGGCTGTGGTCGCGGCCGGCAAACACGTCGACGACGCGAGTCAGACCCGGCACCTGGACCGGCGTGCGGCTGCTGCGAAACGTCCCGTCGCCGAGCTGGCCCTGCGCGTTGGATCCCCACGCCCACACCGTTCCGTCGGAACGGACGGCGAGGCTGTGGTTGCGCCCGCCGGCCACGGCCACGACATGGGTCAGACCCGGCACGCGCACCGGCTTCGACCGGCTGATGGTCGTCCCGTCGCCGAGTTGGCCGGACGCGTTCCAGCCCCAGGCCCAGACCCTGCCGCTGCGCAAGGCGGCCAGCGAGTGGTAGTGCCCGGCGCCGACGTCCGCCACGCCGCCCAGCACCTTGACCGGGATCGCGACCCAGCTCGACGAGCTGCCGTTTCCGACCTGGCCCTGCTTGTTCCAGCCCCACGCGACCACGGCCCCGTCGGGTCGAAGCGCCAGGACGTGCTCACGGCCTCCTTCGACCTCGACCGCCCGCCGAATGTTCAAGACCACGCTCGGGTGGTACCTCGCATCCCTCGTCCCGTCACCGAGCTGACCCTGCGAATTGTCGCCCCAGATCCAGGGCCGTCCGAAGGTCCCGGACGCGGACACGGGCGGGGATCCGGCGGTGATGGACAGCGCCGTCAGCGCCGTGAGACACACGGCCACGAGCGATCTTCTGATGGCCACGCCGGCGGGGGGTCCGGGGAAATGAACCATCGCGCGGCTCTCTACGGGACGACGACCACGATGCTGTACGAGCGGCCCGCCGCGACCGCGCTGACGTCGGAGACCCCGCTGACGAGCATGGGGGTCGGATTCTTGGTTGGGGTGACTCCCCCGGTGCCGAGCTGCCCGAACTGGTTCGAGCCCCAGTCCCAGACGTGGCCGTCGGCCAGGAGCGCGATCGAGTGCTGACGACCGCCGGCGACCGCTTGAACGTTGGACAGTGCCGGGACCCGCACGGGCACGAGCGCCTTCTTGCGGGTTCCGTTGCCGAGCTGACCGTAGTTGTTGAGCCCCCACGCCCACAGCGTGCCGTCACCCTTGAGCGCCAGCCCGTGGTTGGCGCCGGCGGCGATCTGCACGACGCCGGTGAGCCCGGACACCGTGACCGGGTGATTTCGAGCGGTCGTCGTCCCGTCGCCCAGCTCGCCGTGGACGTTGTAGCCCCAGGAACGGAGCGTTCCGTCGCCGAGAAGCGCCAACGAGAAGTCCCGGCCGGCGAAGACGTCGACGGCGTTCGTGAGCCCGGCCACCTGCACCGGCGTGTGACGGTCGGTGAAGGTCCCGTCGCCGAGCTGCCCGTAGGTGTTCTGGCCCCATGTCCACACGGTCCCGTTGCCGTCGACGGCCATCGAGTGGTCCCGAGCGCCGGCGACCGCCACGATGTTCGAGAGCCCAACCACCGTGGTGGGCGACTTGCGGTTCGTGATCGTCCCGTCGCCGAGCTGTCCGAACTTGTTCCAGCCCCATGCCTTGACGGTGCCGTCGGCCGTCACGGCAAGGGAGTGGTAGTGACCCGCCGCCACGTCGATCGTGCCGGTAAGGACCGAGACGGGGCTCGTGACCGTCTTCGGACACGCGGCACCGGTGCCGCACCCGACCTGGCCGTAGTTGTTCCGGCCCCACGCCCACACGGTGCCGTCGTCGGCCTGCGCCAGCACGTGCTCGCGGCCGCCCTCGACGGCCTTGATGTTGGTGAGCGCGGGCCCCGGGCCGGGCGTGTAGCGGGAGGTGAGGTTGCCGCTGCCCAGCTGCCCCATCGAGTTGTCGCCCCAGTTCCAGAGCTGGCCCGATCCGGTCGCCGCCAGCGAGCCGGCTCCGGAGCCGATCGAGATCAGTCCGGCGGCGAACACGGCGGCAAGTGCGGGCAGGACGAAGCGCGAACGTGGACGGTGCACCCGGGGGGCCTCCTTGTGCTTCGTTGCTGCCGTGCGTACGGGGGGGGTTTCCGCCTTTGACCTGGCGGGTTCGCCGAAGGGTATCACCCCATCGGGGGACGGAGTCCAGGGACCTTTGGCCATGATCTGATTCGTTTGACGGCGGCCCACGTGCGTGTGCATGTTGGAACGAGGCGCAAACGATGAGCCAAACGATGAGCCAAGGGATCAGCCAGCCGATGAAGATGCATCCGGATCGCTCCACGTTCGAGGCACTGGCCAAGGAGTGGCCGCGCGTGCCCGTCTGGACGGAGCTCCTCGCCGACGTCTCGACGCCGGTCGGCATCTTCCCGGCGGTCGCGGGCCAGGGGCCCGGCATTCTCCTGGAATCGGTCGAGCGGTCCGAGCGCTGGGGTCGCTATTCGTTCGTCGCGGGGGATCCCGCGGCCGTCCTCGTGGTCGATGCCGCGGGCGTGCACGTCCAGGATCCCGTCCGCCCGCTGCCGCCCGTGGACGGTCTTCAGGACCTGGCTGCCTCGCGACGCCCTCGTCGCGGTGGCGACATCGCTGCTCGCCCCCCGGGTTCCCGGACTTCCTCCGCTCGTCGGCGGGCTCGTGGGAGTCCTCGGCTATGAGGCCGCGGCGCTGCTCGACGGCCACCCGGCCCCCCACGCCGACGAGGCGGAGTGTCCTCCGATCGCGCTGCTCGTGATCGACCGGGCCGTCGTGTTCGACCACTGGCGGCAGCGGCTGCTGCTGGTCGTGCACGCGCCGGCCGGCGGCTACGACGAAGCGGCGGCAGCGATCGAGGATCTCGCCGGGCGGATCGAGCGAACGCCGTCGCCCGAACTCGCTCCGGTGGCCGAGGCGGACGGCGCGCCGCCCGGTGAGCCGAACATGTCCGACGAGTCCTACCGCGGGATCGTCGCCGCGTTCAAGGAGCACATCTTGGCCGGCGACATCTACCAGGGTGTTCCGTCACGCCGGGTCTCCTTTCCCGCGCCGGAGGGCGGCCTCCCCATCTACCGGCGGCTTCGCGTCACCAACCCGGCGCCGTACATGTTCTTCGTCCGCCAGCTGGGCATGGAGCTCGCCGGCTCCTCGCCGGAGCCGCTCGTTCGCGTGCAGGGCCGCCGCGTCGTATCCCGGCCCATCGCCGGCACGCGCCCGCGCGGACAGACGGAGATCCGCGACCGGCTGCTCGAGCACGAGCTGCTGGCGGACCCGAAGGAGCAGGCCGAGCACGCGATGCTGGTCGATCTTGCCCGCAACGATCTCGGCCGTGTGTGCGTGGCGGGAACGATCCGTCCGACCGAGCTGATGGTCGTCGAGCGGTTCTCCAAGGTGATGCACATCGTGTCGACCATCGAGGGCGAGCTCCGGGAAGACGTCCACCCCATCGACGCCCTCGCGGTCACCTTCCCGGCCGGCACGGTGACCGGCGCGCCGAAGCGCAGAGCCATGGAGCTGATCGCCGAGCACGAGCCGACCGCGCGCGGCCCGTATGCGGGCGCGGTGGGCTATGTCACGTTCCAGGGCGACCTCGATTTCTGCATCACGATCCGCACGGCCGTGGTCGCCGACGGGACCGTCACCGTCCAGACCGGGGCCGGCGTCGTCGCCGACTCCGACCCCGAGGCCGAGCTCCAGGAGACGAAGGCCAAGGCGGCCGCGTTGTTGCCGGCGATCGCGCCGGCGACGGATGCTGCGGGGCGGCCATGATCCTCGTCGTCGACCACCACGACTCGTTCACGTACAACCTCGTCCAGCTGATCGAGACGCTGGGACGCCGCACCGAAGTGGTGTTCTCCGACGCCGGGCCGGCGTCCGACCTCCTGGCCCTGCATCCGGACGCGGTCGTCCTGTCCCCCGGCCCGGGCCGGCCCGAGGACGCGGGCTGCTTCACGGAGCTGCTTCGGATCCTGCCGGAGGAAACGCCCGTGCTCGGCGTGTGTCTCGGCCATCAGGCGCTGGGTGTCGTGTGCGGGGGCACGGTCGATCGTGCGGCGCCGGTCCACGGCAAGGCCTCGCTCGTCTACCACGACGGACGCGGGATCTTCGAAGGAGTGGACCTCCCGTTCGAGGCCGGCCGTTACCACTCGCTCGTGGTGCGGCGCAACGACCTGCCCGCCGAGCTGACGCTCACGGCGTGGACCGAGGAGGGCCTGGTGATGGCGGCCGAGCACAAGGAGCTGCCTCGCTACGGCCTGCAGTTCCACCCCGAAAGCATCCTGACCCCCGCGGGCTCGCAGATCGTCGAGAACTTCCTTCGGACCGTCGCATGAGCTCGACCCCGGAGCGCTTCGGAGCCGTGGTCGCAGCCATGGGTGAGACCGTGCGCGCCGTCCCGGGAAACGGATGGGGCGGGGCGACGCCGTGCACCGAATGGAGCGTTCGCGACCTGGTCAACCATGTCGTGTCGGAGTGCCGATGGATGCCGCCGCTGTTCGAGGGCCGCACGATCGCCGACGTCGGCTCCTCGCTCGACGGCGACCTGCTTGGGAACGACCCCGGCGCCGCCTGGGAAGGCGCCGCGGCGGCGTCCGTCGCCGCCGTCCGGGCACCGGGCGCGATGCAGAGCACGGTGCACCTGTCCTACGGCGACGTCCCGGGCGATCAGTACGCGCGGGAGATCGTTGCCGACCTCGTTGTGCACACCTGGGACCTGGCGAGGGCCGTCGGAGCAAACGAGCGGCTGGACCCGGATCTCGTCCAGGCCGCGTGGGATCACCTTGCCCCGGTCGCCGAGTCCTGGCGGTCGGCGGGCGCCTTCTCGGCCGCCCTCGACGTCCCCGAGAACGCGGATCTGCAGACGAAGCTGCTTGCCCTGACCGGCCGCCGCGCCTAGCGCGGCGCGGGACAGCCGGGTCCGTAGGCGAACGCCGCCGAGCTCGGCCTCACGCGGCAGGCCGACTCGTCCACCGCGACGAACGCCGACGCGGGGATCCGCTTCAGCTGGTCGAGCAGCGTGTTCCTCCACCGCGGATCGACCGTCCCCTGGACGAACCAGTCCGAGCCGTTGTCGGCGACGATCATCCCGTACCGCTTCATGGCGGTGAGGATCACGCGGGCATCGTGCCCGAACTTCGAGATGTCGAACCCCGCGGCGAGGCGGAACCGCGCTCCCATCGGCGGGCAGCGGGGATCGGAGCTGCCGGCCTCGTGCCGTGCCGGCCAGAGATAGCGCGTGGACGTGCAGCCGACCGTGAACCGCAGCGCATGGCGGATCGCGCCGGCACGGACCTCGTCGTAGCGAATGAGCCCGGGGAAGATCGGCAGCCCCGCGGCGTCGGCGCTCGTCCAGCCCGCCGGCCGGAGATCGTTCGCGTGCGGGCCGCGGAGCGCGTAGATGGCGCCGCTGCCGGCCGTCGGGTGGCCGCCGTTCCAGCTGGCCGCGTACAGCTCGAACAGCGCGCATGTCGCGTGGTCGATCATCAGCACGTGACGGTCGCTGCCGCCTTCGACCGGCGTCGAGCGGCCGAACGGGTAGGGGCGGCGATCGCTCTCGCTCGCGTACCGGAACCTGACGCGGACCCGTGCCTTGCTGTGGGCGACGACGTCGTACGGCATGCCGTAGGCGGGCGGTCCGAAGTCGGGATGCACGTTGGTGGTGCCGGCATGGGCCGATCGTTTCCACACCGCGCTTCGCGAGTTCACCGGCAGACGCGAGATGTTCATGTTCCACACGTTGTCGGCGGGGAAGACCCGGCAGGGCACGGGGTCCGGGACCCGCGGGCGGGCCGACGCGCCGGCGGCGACAAGCAGCGGCAACGCCAGACCGAGAGCCACCGCGACGCGAACCCACCTCATGACCGGGTCATCGGCACCCCGGGGCACAACGATTGAATGCGCTGGTCACGGCGGCAATGAGCGCGCCGCCGCTCACGCCTCAACAGGTGTGGCCGCGGCAAGGCGCTTGGCCTCGGCGACCAGGCGCTCGACGAATTGCTCCTCGGGGATCTTGTCGACGACCTCGCCCTTGACGATCAGGAAGCCCTGGCCCTTGCCCGCGGCAATCCCGATATCGGCCTCGCGGGCCTCGCCGGGGCCGTTGACGACGCAGCCCATGACGGCCACCCGGACCGGCTGGGTGATGCCCTCGCGCTCGAGCGCCTCGTGCACCTGCTTCGTGAGCCCGAGCACGTCCACCTCGGCGCGCCCGCACGACGGACACGCGACGAGGTCCAGGCCCCGCTTGCGGAGTCCGAGCGACCGCAGGATCCAGGTGCCGACTTTGACCTCCTCGACGGGATCGTCGGTAAGCGAGACGCGGATCGTGTCCCCGATCCCCTCGGCGAGCAGCGCCCCGATGCCGACGGCGCTCTTGATCCCGCCCATCGGCATCGGGCCCGCCTCGGTCACGCCCAGGTGAAGCGGGTAGTCGCACGCTTCGGAAAGCTGCCGGTACGCCTCGATCATCACGCGCGGATTCGAGTGCTTGACCGAGATCTTGATGTCGAAGAAGTCCTCGTCCTCGAGGATGCGCGCCTCCGAGAGCGCCGACTCGACGAGCGCCTCCGGTGTCGGCGCGCCGTGCTTGGCCAGCAACTCGGGCTCGAGCGATCCGGCGTTCACCCCGATCCGGATCGGGACACCGCGCGCCTTCGCCTCGCGCGCGATCAGCCGCACCTTGTCCTGGTACTTGATGTTGCCCGGGTTGATCCGAAGTCCCTGGATCCCCGCCTCGAGCGCCGCCATCGCGTACTTCCACTGGAAGTGGATGTCCGCAACGACCGGGACGGTGGACTTCGCCGCGATGGCGACCAGCGCCTCCGCGTCCTTCCAGTGCGGGACGGCGACGCGGACGATGTCGACGCCGGCGGCAACGAGCGACGCGATCTGCTGAAGGGTCGCGTCGATGTCGGACGTTCTCGTGGTCGTCATCGACTGCAGCCTGATCGGCGCGTCGCCGCCGATCGTGACGTCCCCGACGCTGATCTGGCGTGTCTTCCTGCGGGTCGGGGTCATCATCGCCAGTCTACGAGGGGGGCTTGGGCGGCCGGGTCCTACGAGCCGAACACGTGGAAGGCGATCGTGCGTTCCTTCGGCTCGTCCATCTCGAACAGGATCAGCCGCTGCCAGCGAC
This sequence comes from uncultured Actinomycetes bacterium, assembly GCA_963766935.1. Taxonomy (GTDB): domain Bacteria; phylum Actinomycetota; class UBA4738; order UBA4738; family HRBIN12; genus CAVYBY01. The sequence continues at coordinate 119,507 of CAVYBY010000012.1, forward strand.
CGAAGGCGGGCTCACCGCCGACCACCGGGATCGCATGCGACGTGGCCGAGAGCAGCATGGCCTTCACATGCGCGTGCCCGTTCCTCCGCTCGTCCGGATTGAGGTTCTGCGTACGGACGCTCATGTCGTCGTGCTCGTAGTACACGCCGTCCTCGGGGACGAGATCCACGAGCCGGCGACGAAGATCCGCCAGCGCACCCGTCTCCCACTCGTTGATGAACAGCGCGCAGGTGGTATGGGCGCAGAACGCCACCACGCAGCCGTCCGTCACGCCGGTGTCCTTGATCGCGCGGAGCAAGTCGTCGGTGATGTCGAGGAACGCATACCGCTCCGGCGCGGTCACCTCGACGGTCGCGGTGCTCGACTTCATGAGTGCTTCCCCCCGCGCGCCGGAAGCTCGAAGGTGAACACGCTTCCCTCCCCGACCCGGCTCTCGGCGCGAATCTGCCCGCCGTGCGCCTCGACGACCGAGCGGGCGATGGCCAGGCCGATCCCCGTGCCACCGTCATCCCGGGATCGAGCCGTGTCCGCGCGGTAGAACCGCTCGAACAGCCGGGGCAGGTGCTCGGGCGCGATGCCCGATCCCGTGTCGCTCACCCGCACCTCGACGAACCCGTTCCGACGCCCCGCCGACACGATCACGTCTCCCCCGCGCCCGGTGAACCGGACGGCATTGTCCACGAGATTGAACAGCACCTGGTGGACCCGCTCGGGATCGGCGTCGACGTGCGGCAGGCCGGGAGGAAGGCTGGGCCGGATCTGAACGCCGCACGCGGGCCGCGCGACTTCGATCTCTGAGATCACGCGGTCGACGAGCGGCGGCAGCGCCACGTCGGAACGGCGAAGCGGGACCTCCCCCGACTCGAGCTTCGAAAGATCCAGGAGCTGTTCCACGAGCCGGCCGAGACGCTCGGTCTGGGTCAGCATCACCTGGAGGAGCTGGGGGTCCGGCCGTTCCACGCCGTCGAGCAGGTTTTCCAGGTGCGCCCGGATCGCCGTGATCGGGGTCTTCAACTCATGGGACACGTTGGCCACGAGGTCCCGCCGGCTCGTCTCCAGGTTCTCGAGCTCGCCGCTCATCCGGTTGAACGCCGTGGCCAGCCGGCCGACCTCGTCGCGGCTTGCCGTCTGCACGCGGACCCCGTACTCGCCGGTCTCCATGCGCTTGGCGGCCGCTGCCATGTCGCGAAGCGGCTGCGTCATCCCACGGGCGAGGAACCGCGCCAGCACGAGGGCGATCCCGGCCGCGAGCCCCCCGGCGAGGATGAACTGCCACCAGAAGGCGCCCAGGAACGCGAACGTCGATCCGAGGCGGCCGAAGAAGCTCCGGTCGAGCGACGACCGCACGGCATAGACGAGGCTGACGACGCGGCCGTCCTTGACGACGGGGACGACGGCGAACTCGAGGCCCCCCGCCGCGCCAACGTGGACCTGGCCGTCGTCGAACGCCGGCAGCGCGGCCGGCGGGGTCCCCTCGACGACGTCACCGGACGGCGTCGTGGTGACGAGGATCACGCCGGCCGGGGGCACGGCGAGGTTGCCGTCGGCCTCGGTTCGGGCCGCCCAGACCAGACGGAGCCGTTCCGAGTCCAGGTTCGACTCCCGCAAGACGTACCCGAGCATCAAGAAGACGAGGACGACGGTCACGCCCACGGCGAACACGATCGTCGAACCGAGCTTCGCGCGGATCGTGGGGAGCTTCTCGAGCGGACGCATGCTCACCCGCCGTGCTCCCGAAAGGCGTAGCCGACGCCGTGAACCGTGCGGATGAACCGTGGCTCGACGCCGTCCTCGCCGAGCTTGCGGCGGATGCGAGCGACGTGGGAGTCGACCACCCGGCCGCCGGCGTAGTCGCGGTATCCCCAGACGCGGTCCATCAACTGATCGCGGCTGAGCACGACCCCCGGATCGCGGGCCAGGGCGAGCAGGATCTCGAACTCGAGCGGCGTCAGCTGGATCTCGCCTTCGTCGACCGTGACCCGGCGGCGTCCCGCATCGATCATGAGCCCGTCGCGCCGGAGCTCCTCCTCGGGGCCGGCCTGCGCGAGACGGATCCGATCCGTGCGACGCAGGATCGCCTTCACGCGGGCCGTCAGCTCGCGCAGGCTGAACGGTTTGGTCAGGTAGTCGTCCGCGCCGACGGCGAGCCCGGCCACCTTGTCGGCCTCTTCGGTGCGGGCCGTGAGCATCAGCACGGGGGTCCATGTCGACCGCTGGATCTCCTTGCACACCTCGAGCCCGTCCATGCCCGGCAGCATCAGATCGAGCACGACGAGATCGGGATGGTGCTCGGTGTGCAGGACGATGGCCTGGGGTCCGTCGTGGGCGACGATCACGCCGAATCCCTCGCTCTCGAGCCGCGCGCGGACGGCTTCTGCGATGGCCTCTTCGTCGTCCACGACCAGAATGTTGCGTTCGGGCACGCGGGTCATCGTACGCCCGGGGTCGTGTGCGCCCGGGTCGAAAATGTTGAGAATTCGTGCTGGAACCGGTGCGGCGCAGGCCGATTCAGCGGAATCGCGCGATGGGGTCGGTGATGTCGTTCACCACGGTCGCCAGCACGAAGGCGATCAGGAAGGCCATCACGACGGCCGAGACGGGGATCAGCCGGCGCATGTCGACGGGCTTTCCGCGGACGCGCTCGACGAGGAGAACGATCAGGTGTCCACCGTCGAACGGCGGGAGCGGCACGAGGTTGACGAGACCGACGAACACGGTGACGACGGCCAGCAGATACAGCAGGAGCCCCCAGGCGCCCACATCGCCGGTCGAGGCGGCCACCTGGCCGATGCCGACGACACTCGTCGGGTCGGTCGCCTGCCGTGGAGATCCGGAGAACAACCGCCCGAAGGTTCGCCCGACACCCCGCGGACCGAAAACCTGGCCAAGCTGGCGGAACGAATCCCACACGGATGTGCCGACCCGGCCGGAGCCGGTAAGGACCGCCTCGAACAGCGGGAGCCTGCGCACCTCGCGCAGGACGCCGATCCGTCCGATGCGATGGCCTTCGACGTCGAGCGCAGCCGGCGTCACCGAGATGTCCAGCTGCCGGCCGTCGCGCTCGAGGCCGAAGTCGATCGGGGTGCCGGGCCGGCCCTGCACATACTCGACGAGGTCCCCCCACGTGGCGATCGGGTGGCCGTCGACGCTCACGATCCGGTCGCCGGCCCGCACCCCGGCGAGGGACGCCGGGGATCGAACGTCGCCCACCTGCTGGGTGACCTCGCCCACGACCGGGGGCTCGCGCAGCTGCGCCGCGGGAGACTCGGCCACGTCGCCCCAGACGGTGAAGACGATCGTGAACAAGACGGCCGCGACGAGCGCGTGCGAGGCCGGGCCCGCAAAGATCACCAGCGCGCGCTGCCAGATCGGCTTCGATCCGTAGGCGCCGGCCTCGTCCCCGGGTGCGACCGGCTCGTACGGGTTCATCCCGGCGATCTTCACGTAGCCCCCGAGCGGGAGCGCCTTGACGCCGTACTCGATCCCGCCGCGCCACGTCGACCAGATCCGAGGGCCGAAGCCGACGAAGTACTCCTTTACCTTGAAGCCGAACGCGCGGGCGACGACGTAGTGGCCGAGCTCGTGAACGAGGATGACAACCAGCAGGAGACCGAAGAAGAGGACGACGGCCAAGGCTCCGGACACGCTTGGGGGACCTCCGGCCGGCTAGCCGTCTCCGTCGACGATCGCATGAGCGACCGAGCGGGCCCATGCATCGGCGCGCTCGATGTTCACGACGGAGACCACCGACGCCGGCTCGTGCTCGTCCACCACGCGCTGAGCGATCTCGACGATGCGCGTGAGCGGGATCTTCCCCTCGAGGAAGGCCATCACGGCAACCTCGTTGGCCGCGTTCATCGCGGCCGGGAACGTGAGCCCGAGCTCACCGACGCGGTACGCGAGATCGACCGCCGGGAACGCCTCCCGATCGACCGGCTCGAACGACAGCGTTCGATCGGTGAGCGGCACCGGCTCGATCCCCTGCGGAAGGCGTTCCGGCCATGCCAGCGCCTGCTGGATCGGCAACCGCATGTCGGCCGAGGCCATCTCGGCGCGGATCGAACCGTCGCGGAACTCCACCATCGCGTGGACGATGCCCTCGCGATGGATGAGCACGTGGATCTGCGAGTAGTCGAGGTCGAAGAGGTGATGCGCCTCGATCACCTCGAGACCCTTGTTCATGAGGGTCGCCGAGTCGATCGTGATCTTGGGGCCCATCGTCCACACGGGGTGCTGCAGGGCCTCCTTCACCGACGCCCGCGCGAGCTCCTCGCGGCCCCATCCGCGAAACGGACCGCCCGAACCGGTCAGCACGACCCGCTTGAGGTCCTCGCGACGCTCGCCCCGCAGCGCCATCGCCAGCGCGGCGTGCTCGGAGTCGACGGGCAGGAGCCGCTCGGGCTCTCCCTTGATGAGGTCCATGACCAGCTCGCCGCCGACGACGAGGGATTCCTTGTTGGCCAGCGCCAGCGTCTTGCCGCTCTGCAGCGCCGCGAGCGTCGGCCCGAGTCCCGCGGACCCGACCAACGCGTTCAGCACCAAGTCCGCCTCCGTGTAGCCGGCCAGACGCTCGGCCGCATCCGGTCCGACCAGCAGGTCGAAGCCGCGGATCGCGCCCAGCTTCTGGCGGATGTCGTCGGCCGCCACCTGGTCCGCGATCGCGACGACCGGAGGCAGGAACTCGCGGATCTGGCCGACGAGCAACTCCTGATTGGCCCCGGCCGCGGACAGGCCGACCACCCGGAAGCGTTCGGGATTGCGGCGCACGACGTCGAGGGCCTGTGTCCCGATCGACCCCGTCGAACCCAGGATCGTGAGCGATCTCATCGTCTTCAAGGGTACCCCGTCGCCACGATGAACCGTGGAAGGGCCCGCGGCGCCGGGATCAGCCGGTGATGACGCGCAGGAACAGGTACGCCGCCGGCGCCACGAACAGCAGCGAGTCGATCCGGTCGAGGACGCCACCGTGGCCGGGCAGCACGCTCCCCATGTCCTTGATCCCGAGGTCGCGCTTGAGGAGCGACTCGGCGAGATCGCCGAACGTCGCCGCCACCGCCACCACGATCCCGAAGATCGCCGCGCCGAGCTGGTCGTGCTTGAACACGTCCACCCAGGCGCTCACGACCGACGCGGACACGATGACCGTGACGACGAGTCCCGCGATGGCCCCTTCCCACGACTTCTTCGGGCTGATCGAGGGAGCGAACCCCACCCGGATGAACGCCCCACCCATGATCGATCCCGTGAGGAACGCCGTGGAGTCGTACAGGAGCGTCAGCCCGATCACCGTGATCACGAGCGATGTTCCGTCGTTCCACGACAACAGCGCGACGAGGTAGCCGGCGAGCAGGGGGATCCACGCCATGTTCAGCACGGTGAGTCCGAGGTCGCCGGCGACGCCGCTGCGATGCGCAGCCGGAACGGTCATGAACCACAGGAACGTCGCCACGAGCCCGAGCGAGAACATCGCGAGCAATGCGCTCTCGCCCCGCAAGTACGCGCCGCCCATCATCAGCGCGCCCGCAACCAGCCCGACCGCGGTCGCCGGCTGGCGGCTGCGCTTGACCATGACGCCGAAGAACTCGCCCTGCGCGAAGAGTGCGACCCCCGTGGCGACCACGGCGAACACCGCCTTGTCGATGGCGAGCGCGCCCAGTGCCACGGCCGCAAGCACGATGCCGGTCATGAACGCGGCCGGCACGTCGCGCTCGACGCCGCCCCCGCGCTGATCGAAGTCGGCGCCGACCTCGACCGAGGTGGGCTCCTGCCAGGACGGACCGCCGTACCCCTCGGTCCCCACGACGACGGTCCGCGGCGCTTCGAGATCGCCGAGGATGCCCTCGTCGTCCTCGAGAACCGAGCCGTGCTCGATTCCACCCCGCTGGGCATCGTCTTCAAGGACGACGTCCCCGATCTCGTCGTCGTCGAAGTCGTCCGTCGAGGTCTCGCCGCGCATCGAGCCGGCGAAGTGCTCGGCGGCCGCCTCGAGCTCCGATTCCGTGGGCATGTCGTCGCCGGCATCATCGATCTCATCCAGACCGAGCGTCGGAAGCGGAGCCGTCACCGTCGGTTCGGCGTGTGCGTCGCCCGCCGGAGCGTCGACGTCGTCCTCCGACCACGCTTCCTCGTCCGTGCTCGCCCAGATCGGCGAGTCCTCGTCACCGGCAACGTCGACGATCGAGTCGTCGACGGGCTCGATGTCCGAGGGTCGCGCGCTGACCTCCACTTCGACCTCGTCCACGGTTTCGCCTTCTTCCAGTGGCTCGTCGCCGAGGCCGCCTTCGACATCGAGCACGGTGGTCTCGTACCAGGCGTCGTCGTCGCCTGGGATCGCGGCGTCGCCGGATGGCTCCGGAGTGGGTGCCGATGGCTCATGCCCGACGATGTCGACGTGCTCTTCGCGCGGCTCGACCGGGCCGGCCGCCTCGTCGGGCTCGTCGAAGTCGATGTCCCGGATCGGAGCGAAGAACTTATCGAGGTCTTCGAACAGATCCTCGCCGTCATGCTTGTCGGCCACTAGACCTCCATGAGCTCTTGCTCTTTGTGACCCTGGATCTCATCGATCTCGGCCACGAACCGATCGGTGAGCTTCTGGAGCTCCTTCTCGGCTCTATTGAGCTCATCTTCGGAGATGGAGCCCTCTCGCTCAAGCTTCTCCAGCTCGTCCTTGGCGTGGCGGCGAACGTTCCTGACGGCAACGCGGCCCTCTTCGGACCGGTGATGGACCTGTTTGACCAGCTCGCGGCGCCGCTCTTCGGTCAGCGGCGGGAACGAGAGGCGGATCAGGGCGCCGTCGTTCGACGGGGTGATCCCGAGGTCGCTCTGCTGGATCGCCCGCTCGATCGCGCCGATCGAGTTGCGGTCGAACGGCTGGATCTGCAGGAGCCGGGGCTCGGGGATCGAGATGCCCGCCAGCTGATTCAGCGGCACCGGCGTTCCGTAGTACTCGACCATGATCCGATTCAACACGGCCGGCGCCGCCCGGCCCGTCCGGATCGTGGCCAAATCCTCTCTGAGGTGACCCACGGCCTGCTCCATCTTGTGCGTGCCGTCGCTGAGGCTGGTGTCGACCGTCACGATACCCCCCCGTGCACGAGCGTCCCGATGCGTTCGCCGGTGACCACCCGGCGGATGTTGCCCTCCTCGCGGAGGTCGAACACGATGATCGGAAGCTCGTTCTCCATGCACAGGGACACCGCGGTCGCATCCATGACCTGGTAGCCGGCGCGCAGCATCTCCACGTACTCGATCGATTCGAAACGGCTCGCCGTCGGGTCGATGTGCGGATCCGCCGTGTAGACCCCGTCCACCTTCGTGCCCTTCAACAACGCGTCGGCGCGCATCTCGAGCGCGCGCTGCGCCGCCGTCGTGTCGGTCGAGAAGTACGGGACGCCGAGCCCGGCCGCGAAGATCACGACGCGCCCCTTCTCGAGGTGACGCTGGGCGCGAAGCGGCACGTACGGCTCGGCGATCTGCGCCATCTGGATCGCGGTCTGCACGCGCGTGGCGACGTGGATCTTCTCGAGGGCATCCTGCAACGCCAGCGCGTTCATCACGGTGGCGAGCATGCCCATGTAGTCCGCGCGGCCGCGGTCGATCCCCGGCGCCTGACGGCCGCGCCAGATGTTGCCGCCGCCGACCACGACGGCGACCTGGACGCCGAGGTCGAGGATCTCCGCCAGCTGGGTGGCGATCAGGGCGGTCGCATCGGTGTCGATACCGCTCTCGGCGCGCGCGAAGGCCTCACCGGAGAGCTTCAACAACACCCGGCCGTAGTTCCGTGCCGCCGTGCCCTCCGCCATGTCTCGCCCTCGCCGGCCTCAGGCCTCGCCGGGTGTGCCGCCGCCCGGATCGGCGTCGGCCTCGCCCGGAGCGCGCTCGTCGTCGAGCTGCTCGCCAAGCTTGTACCGGACGAACCGGCGCACCGCAACTTTCTCTCCGACGCGGGCACCCACCTCGTCGAGAAGCTGCTGGATGGTCTTCGAGTCGTCCTTCACATACGGCTGCTCCAATAGCACGTTGTCCTGGTAGAAGGCGTTGAGCTTTCCCTCCACCATCTTCTCCGCGACATGCTCCGGCTTGCCCGACGCCTTCGCCTGTTCCTCGAAGATCGAGCGCTCCGCCTCCACGAGTTCGGCGGGTACGTCCTCGCGGCGCAGATAGCTGGGACTCGCCGGGCTCGCGATGTGCAGGGCGACGTCCTTCGCCACCTGGCGGAAGTCGTCGAGCTTCGCGACGAAGTCCGTCTCGCAGTTGACCTCGACGAGGACGCCGACCGTGTTGTTGAAATGGATGTACGCGTCGATGACGCCCTGGTCGGCCGCGCGCGACGCGCGCTTCTGCGCCTGGGCGAGCCCCTGCTCGCGCAAGAGCCGGACGGCCGCGTCGAAATCGCCTCCGGATGCCTCCAGCGCGCGCTTGCAGTCCATCATCCCCGCGCCGGTGGCGTCGCGAAGACGCTTGACCTCGCTTGCCGAGATGCTCACGCCGGCTCCACGGCGGCGGGTTCCTCCGCAGTGGCTCCGGCGGCGGGCGGTTCCTCCGCAGTGGCTTCGGCGGCGGGCGGTTCCTCGACGATGGCGGGCGTCTCGTCGGGTGTCTCCTCGACGATCGCCGGAGTCTCGGCGGCGGGCTCCTCGGCCGGCGCAGGCGAAGGATCGTCCGGCTCGAAGACGGTGGAGGCCGCGATGGCCGCCGCGTCCTCGGCCGAGGGCACCTCGTCGACGACCGCGGGAGCCGCGGTCGGCTTGGGGCCGCGTGGGCCGGGAACCGTGCGCCGGGCCGCCTCGGCCGCGACCTCGTCCTTGACCATCCCGTAGCCCTCGGCGAGCGCATCCGCGACGACGCGGGTCACGAGACTGACCGCTCGGATCGCATCGTCGTTGCCGGGGATGGCGTAGTCGACCTCGTCCGGATCGCAGTTCGTGTCGACGATCGCGATGATGGGAATGCCCAGCTTGCGGGCCTCGGTCACGGCGATGTGTTCCTTCTTCGTATCGATCACGAAGACCGCGTCGGGCAGCCGCTCGAGCGTCTTGATGCCGCCGAGGTTTCGCTGGAGCTTCTCGCGCTCGTGTCGAAGGCGGATGGCCTCCTTCTTCGGCAGGTAGTCGAGCGCCCCGGTCGTCTCCATCTCGCCGAGCTCGCGAAGACGCACGAGGCGCCGCGAGATGGTGGCGAAGTTGGTCAGCATGCCGCCCAGCCAACGGACGTTCACGAACGGCATTCCGATGCGGGTGGCATGCTGCTCGACGACCTCCTGCGCCTGCTTCTTCGTGCCGATGAACAGCACGGTTCCGCGGCGGCGTCCGAGGTCGCGCACGAACGCGTGGGTCTCCTCCAGGCCGGCCAGGGACGCCTCGAGGTCGATGATGTAGATCCCGGAACGCTCCCCGAAAAGGAACCGCTGCATCTTCGGGTTCCACCGGCGTGTCTGGTGGCCGAAGTGCACGCCGGCCTCGAGGAGCTCCCGCCGGGTGACGACGGGCATGGGTGCCTCCTTTGCTCGGTTGTCTCCTCCCTCCGGTTCGTTCCGTTCCGGCCCGGCCTTGCGGCGCGGGACCCCGAATACGGTCCCCGGAGGTGTGTGCTCGGCACGCGGACGTGCCGGCGCGGCGAGTCTAGCAGGGGCGGCCGGTGCGGCCGGAGTCAGGCGGAGTCAGCGGGAGCGGCGCTTGCCGGCCGGGCGGCCCGGGCGGTTGCGGGCGGCGCCCCGCACCGGACGCGGCGGCGCCTCGGGAACCTCGCCGGCGATCGCCAGGTACCGAACCGCGAACGTCGCCATCACGCCCACGTGCACCAGGTTGAGCGCGAACACGAGGAGCCACGCTCCGACGCTCGGGTTCACGCCGATCAGCTGGCCCGGGAGCCCCGGCACGAGCGGGATCGCGAACGACGGGATGGCGTAGAGCGCGGCGAAGGTCAGGTTTCCGGTCCCCGGCATCCGGGCCGCGCGCACGGATCGCGACATCGCGTCGGACATCCTGCGACGCTCGACCAGGGCGATGATCGGCGCGAACGCGAACAACCACACCCCGACGACGAGCGTGCCGGGCAAAAGGAAGATGGCGAACCCGCCCCCCAGCACCTGCGCTCCGATCTGGCCGACGAGCAGGATCCCGAAGCAGGCGATGTTGGTTGCGAGCGCCGTCGGGGCCGCGCGGAGTCCCCTGACCAACGACCATGCGTTCGCCCGGCCGAGATGGAGCACGTCGACGATCATCGCGAACAGCGCGGTGGTGACGAGCGCCCTGATCGCCATGAAGAAGAAGATCGCGTAGAGGCCGCGCGCCGGACCCACAGCCGGCTCGCGAGCCCCCCGTCGAACGTCGTGCCGATCGGAGGAAGCGCGAGCGCGACCGAGAAGAGCTGAGCGAACGGACCCTCGAACCCCAGCGAGACCACGAGCAGCCAAACCCCCGCAACGACGCCGAGCACCGAACCGACGAGGACGGGTGACGAGGTGACCGAGAGCAGCCCGCGGGTGAACGCCGAGCGGACCGACGGCATGGTGCTCGAGCGTGGCCCCGGCTGGCGAAAGAACGAGTCCAGGATTCCACGCCGGGCCGGCGGGCCGCCCGACGACTTGCTCCCCAAAGCCCCGCCCTTGTAGCCACGGGGCTCATCCCGGCGGCGGCTCACGGTTCCGGCTCCTCGTCCGCATCCGCGGCGCCGGCCTCGTCGCCGGTCTCCCCGTCACTCACGCCGGCCCCGAGCGGTCCGAGGCGGCGAAGGAGCGGCCTGCTGAGGAAGACGACCGCGAACCCGAGCGGGATGGCGGCCGCCGCCAGCCAGCCGAAGAGCCGAGCGGGATCGACGACCGTCGGAGACACCTCGCGGACGAGGACACCGGCGGGATCCGTCGAGTACGCAACCAGACCGGGCCGGCCCCCACCACGGACGGCGAGCATCCGGTCGCCGGCGACGGCGAGCGAACGAAGGAGCGGGCCGGTCCCGCTCTTCCATACGAGATCCCCCGATGCCAGGTCGATCGCCACGACCCGGCCACGATCGGTCGTCAGCATCACGTCGTCGGGTCCGACGACCGGTGTGCCCCGCAGCACGACCTCGTTGAGCGCGAAATCCCAGACTCGGTTGCCGGTGTCCGGTGCGAGCCGGTAGACCTCGCCCTGGTAGTCCACGACGACGATGGCCTCGTCCGAACCCGCCGCGATGCCGAGCGGGCTGACCGGGGCGGTCAACCGCGTCGACCACAGCTCCGAGCCGTCGGCGAGATCGAGCGCGTGCACCTCATCGTCGTTGAACGGTGCGACGACGAGGTCCCCGACGATGGCCGGCGCCGTCGCGACGGTCGCGTTCAGCTTCGGGGCGAAGCTCCAGCGCTGCTCTCCGTCGTCGAGGCCGAGCGCGATGATGTGCGCGAGCGTCGATGTGTCGCCCTGAACGGCGACCACGAGGAGGCCGCCGCCGGCCGCGAGCGGACGCGCAACGATCCCATCGAGCTCTTTTCTCCACGTCTCCTCGCCGGTTGCCACGTCGACCGCGACGATCTCGCCGCTCGAATCGCCCACGTACGCGGTTCCGCCGGCGACCGTGACGCCGGTGCAGCTGACGTCTTTGAGGTCCACCGTCCAGGACCGCGTGTCCCCACCGAGCGGAATCGCGACGACGTGCGAGCTGACGTCCTCACCCGCGTCCGACGGCGCGCAAACGGGCGTGACGGAGGCGGAGGTAGATGTCGCGGTGGCGGCGGCGACTCGCGCGCCCTCGGTGAACACGACGACGGGCTTGCCCTTGACGGTCGCGATCGCCGGCGGGACCGACGGACCGAGGTCCCGCGTCGTCTCCCATCCCTTCTCGCCGCCGGCCAGTCCCACCGAAACGACGTCGGTCGGGCCGACGGCAACCGCCGTGTCCGAGGTGGCGACGGGGGGCGAGAGCCCGTTTTGCTTCTCGGGGCCCCCGAGCTCGAACGGCGCGGACCACGCCAGCCGGAACGGCGGAGCCGGCGCATCGGTGGCCGCCCCGGGATGGCCCTCGCCACCCTGGAACTGGGTCCAGCCGGCGGCGGTCTGGGCGACCGCGGGGCCGGCCCACGCCGAGAGGATCGCGCCCAGCACGAAGACCATGCACGCCCGACGACCGCGGCGAGCACCGCCAGCCTCGTCGTAGTGGTGGGGCGCGTCCAACGCCGCGCATCCTACCCGGCAGGTGGTCGGCCGGCGGGCCCCGCCCCCTCATCCCGCGAGGTGCAGCGGCGCGAGCCGGATCAGGTCGCTCACGTCGACCGGCCCGAGGTAGATCATCGGATCCACGTACGCGTCCCCGGCCCGGACCCCGAAGTGCAGACACGCCCGCGCATCCCCGGGATGGCATCCGCCCGACCACGCCACGACCGTCCCCGCCGACACCCGATCCCCCGCGTGTGCGACGAGTCCGGACAACCAGGAGTAGGAGGAGCGCAACCCCCCGCCGTGGTCGATCGTGAGGAACAGCGATCCCGCCACGGTCCCGGCAAAGGTGACGACGCCGGGCGCCGGAGCGCGAACCGGGGTCCCGCTCGGGGCGCCGATGTCGATGCCCCGGTGACCCGGTCCGAACGGAGACGCCGGCGCGACGAAGGGACGGATCACGGGTCCCGCGACCGGCCACGCCCAGCGGCCGGCGGCGGTCGCGGTCCCCGACCAGAGCGCCACGGCAACGATGCCGAGGACGACGACCCTTCCGGCGCGAAGCACGACTCGACGCTACGCGGCCATCGAGCGCGGCGCCGTGACGCGCGTCACTCCCGGAGGGAGAAACAACCAAGGAACGGGAGCCGGGTCAGTCGAACTCGGAGAGCTGACCCCGGAGGCCGGAGACGGCCTTCGTGTGGATCTGGCAGATCCGCGACTCGGTGACGCCGAGGATCTCGCCGATCTCCGCCAGCGTGAGCCCCTCGAAGTAGTAGAGGGTGACGACGATCTTCTCGCGCTCGGACAGCGAGTTGATGGCGGCGGCCAGCAGGCCGCGGGTCTCCTGACTCTCGAGGCCGAGCGTCGGGTCGAGCCCCTTGTCGGCAAGGGTCTCGACGAGCGAGACCTGCCCGCTCCGATCCGAGCCGCTGGACACGGTCTCGTCGAGCGCGAGCACCGAGACGAACGAGATCTGCGAAGCCACCTCGTGCAGCTCCGATAGCGTCATCCCGAGCCGCTCGGCAAGCTCGCGCTCCGTGGGCTGGCGCTTGAGCATCGCCTCGAGGTCGGCCAGCGCCTTCTCGATCTCGCGCTGCTTGAACCGGACCGACCGCGGCACCCAGTCCATCGCGCGGAGCTCGTCGATGATCGCGCCGCGGATTCGCGGGATGGCGTACGTCTCGAACTTGTTGCCGCGGCCCGGCTCGAACTTCCCGAGCGCGTCCATCAGACCGAACATGCCGTAGGAGACGAGGTCGGCTTGCTCGACGCTCGAGGGGAGACCGGTCGCCACCCTGCTCGCCACGTACTTCACGAGCGGCGCGTAGTGAAGGATCAGCTTCTCGCGCGCACCGGCGTCCCCGCCGCCCTTGAACTCGTGCCAGATGCGCCCGAGCTCGTCGTCGACATGCGGGGGAACGGTGATGACGTTGGACGCCGCCCGGCCGCGGCTCTTGGCGGGAACCTTGGTTGCCTTCGCTTTTGCCACTCAGGCCCTCGGGTGGCTCTGCTCGTACGCCTCGAAGAGCCGGCGCCGGGTCACGTGGGTGTATCGCTGGGTCGTCGCCACGCTCGCGTGGCCGAGGAGCTCTTGGACTGCGCGGATGTCGGCTCCTCCTTCCAGCAAGTGCGTCGCGAAGGTGTGCCGCAGGGTATGGGGCGTGACGCGGCGTCCCGGCAGCAGCACTCCAGCGTAGCGCCCAACCATGGCCCGGATATCCCGGACCCCCAGGGGGTGGCGGCGCCGGTTGAAGAACAAGGTGTCCGAAGCCCCCTCGGGGGCGAGCTCGGCCCGGCCCCGGCGGACCCAGTCCCCCACCGCGGCGGCGGCCAGCCGCGACATCGGGACCTCCCGTTCCTTCGAGCCCTTGCCCAGGACGAGGACCCGGCGCCGCTTCAGATCGATCCGGTCGAGCGTGAGCCCGGCGACCTCGCCGACCCGCAGCCCGGATCCGTAGAGCAGCTCGAGGACGGCTCGGTCTCGAAGCGCGATCGCCCTGGGCAGGCGCGTCTCCTCGTCCGCCGGAGCTTCGCCGTCCTCGTCCGGCGGCGCCTCGACCAGATCGGCGGCCTCCCGCGGACGAAGGACCGAGGGAAGGCGGTTCACGACCTTGGGCCGTCCGAGCAGGATCGACGGGTCGGGGTCGACGTGGCCCTCACCGGCCGCCCACCGATAGAAGGTGTGGATCGCCCCGACGCGTCTGGCGATCGAGGCGCGCGCGTAACCGAGCGTGTGCTCGTGCGCCAGGAACCGGCGGAGCTCGCGATACGACGTCGTCCGCAGGGACGACCGGTTCCGGTTCAGAAACGACGCCAGGTGTTCCAGATCCCGGCGATAGGCGGTCACCGTGTTCGGCGACAGCCGCCGCTCCTGGGCGATGTGCGCGGCGAAGCCGTCGATCAGCTCGTGCTCGGACTGGGGAAGGTCCAGGGTCACGCCGTCGCCCTTCGGACTCGACAAGGTTTCCCGGCGGAAGGATCCGGGCCCAACCTGTGTACCAGGGGGAACCACCCGTAGCAAGAACGCGCAGGTCAGGCCGGAGTCGGGGCCTCCTCCGACGACGGCGGATCTTCGTCGGCCGCATCTCTGGCGGCATACGTCGCCTCGTACCTGCCGCCCCGGCCGCGAACGAGGTCTCGCACCTCCAACCGGATCAAGGCGGCGAGCACCTCCGGGATCGAGAGCCCGGCCTGCCTGGCGATCGCATCCGGGAGCGAGACCCGGCCGACCGCGAGAAGCACGCGTCGCTCGTCGCCCTCCAAGTCCGGCGGGGGCGCAGCGACGACGCCGGCCGCGATGTCCAGATCCTCGAGCAGATCGTCGGCCCCGCGAATCATCGTCGCGCCGTCGCGGATCAT